>JABXHN010000068.1 GCA_013373635.1 Flavobacteriaceae bacterium | reverse complement strand
CTTGTTCATAGGTACTACCAATTAGAATGTTTAAATTCTCCATTGCTTTTCCTATAGAAACTCCTTTTTGCATTGCTGCTTGATTGTTGATCTTCAATTCATATTGTGGATAATTAGCGGCAAAGAATGTAAATAATCCTCTGAGTTCCTTGCGTTCTCTTAATTTATCCATGAAATCATTATTGATTTTCTCAAACTGTTGATAATCCGTAGAGTTTGTCTTATCCAATAAACGAAGAGAAAACCCTCCAGAAGAACCAAACCCTGGCACTGCAGGGGGTTCAAAATACTCGATGATTGCTCCTAAATCTTTAGTTTCTTCTTCGAGTTCTTCCATGATTTCAATGACACTGTGCTCTCGTTCTGACCAAGGTTTTAAGTTAATCAAACAGGTACCTGAGTTTGAACCTCGACCTTCAGTCATAATTTCATATCCAGCAAGTGATGATACAGAATCAACTCCTTCAATTTCCTCACAAATTAGTTGAAGTTCTCTTGCAACTTCATTGGTGCGTTCAAGAGTAGATCCTGGAGGAGTTTGAATAATTGCATATAACATTCCTTGATCCTCATTTGGGATAAATCCTGCAGGTACTACTTTACTGGTCGCAAAAATTCCTAATCCAAATAATAAAAGTATTCCAAAAGTGATAGCTCTACGATTGACAATTTTGTTCAATACAGAAACATAACGACCTGTCAATCGTTCAAAACGAGCATTAAACCAATCGATAAATCGATCAATTGGAGATTTTTTGCGTTTAGAACCGTGATTGTTTTTGAGCATTATTGCACAAAGCACTGGAGTTAGAGTTAGTGCAACTACCGCAGAAATCACAATAGATCCTGCCATTGTAATGGAGAATTGTCTGTAAAAGACCCCCACTGGTCCAGTCATAAATGATATTGGAATAAAAACAGAAGTCATCACCAATGTAATAGCGATAATTGCTCCACCAATTTCTCCAAGAACTTCGACTGAAGCTTTATAAGCATTAAGATTTTTTTCTTCCATCTTTACATGGACTGCTTCAACAACTACAATAGCATTATCAACCACAATACCAATAGCGAGCACTAAAGCAAATAAAGTAATCAGGTTTATGGATAAACCAAAAAGCTGCATCACAAAAAATGCACCAATCAAGGAAACCGGAACCGCAATAATAGGAATTAATGTAGACCTCCAATCACCTAAGAATAAGAATACTACAATTGCCACTAAGATAAAGGCATCTCTAAGGGTATGTAATACTTGTTCAATTGAAGCATCTAAGAAATTAGATACATCATAACTGATTTTATAATCAATACCTGGAGGTAATTCCGCTTCGATCTCTTTTAATTTTTCTTTAACGGATTCAATGACATCACTACCATTACTACCAAAGGTTTGCTTTAAAACTATAGAAGCTGAAGGATCCCCATCCAAATTAGAATAGATATCAAAGAATTCACTACCAAGTTCAACTTTTGCAAGCTCTCCTAGTCTTAAAATTTTCCCATCTTCATCAGCTCGGACAATAATGTCTTCGTATTGCTCTGGAGTATCATATCTGCTCTGATAAAGTAATACGTATTCTAAGGATTGTGCTGTTTTTCCTGAACTTCTTCCCATTCTCCCTGGACGAGCGAGTATACTCTGATCTTCCATTGCTTCGAGTACTTCTTCAGCAGACACATTGTAGGCACGCATACGATCTGGTTTTAACCAAACTCTCATTGCGTACTTTCTACTTCCTAAAATCTGTGCACTTGCAATTCCATTAATACGTTGTAGTTCGGGAATAATTTTAGTGTATGCGTAATTGTAGAGAAACTTCTCATCATTGTTGTTCTTATCGCTAAACAGGTTGATGTACATCAACATACTAGGTTGAACAGGATTAATAATCACTCCTTCACGTTGTACCAGTTCAGGGAGTAATGGCATCACTTGATCAACCCTTGTCTTGACCCTTATTACTGCTAGGTTAGGATCTGTTCCTGGTTCAAAAATAACCCTTACAGTCCCTTCTCCAGCACTTGTAGCATCAGAAGCAATATAACGCATACCCTGAACACCGTTAATTGCAGTCTCAAGTGGAATTAATGTCGATTTCACTAATACATCTGAACTCGATCCTGGATACGCTATAAAAATATTGACCGTTGTCGGTGCAATTTGCGGAAACTGTGATATAGGTAGCTGTTTAATAGCTAACATTCCTGTAAAAACAATAATTACAGAGATTACAATAGCTAAAACAGGTCTATGTATAAATTTTTTAAACATATAATTTACTATTTAAGCTATTATTCAGAATACATCTCTAAATGAGAATATACTTCAGCTGGTTTATTAAACTTAGAATGTATCTGATCACCATCCTTTACTTTTCGAATTCCATCATAAATGATTTGATCTTCAGTAGATAATCCTTTTGAAACAACAAAAAGGTGAGGTAATTCTGTACTGACCTCAATTTCTCTTTGATGAACTTCATTGTTCTTGTCTACTACAAAAACATAACGTTTATCTAAAATTTCAAAAGTTGCTTTTTGAGGGATTAGAATAGCATTTGTCAAAGGTATTTTCATCAAAATACTTCCTGTTTCACCATGTCGAAGTATCCCTTTTGGATTTGAAAAAGATGCTCTAAAAGCAATATTACCGGTTTTATTGTCAAATTCACCTTCTATAGTTTCAACAACGCCTGGTTCGTTGAAAAGACGTTGATTTGCCATGAGCAAATTGACGGACTTCTTGTGATTACCATCAGAATTAGTAATGTAATCCAAGTACTCAGACTCAGGAACATTAAAATACACCCACATCGTAGAATTATCTGAAAGTGTTGTTAGAAGTTCCCCTTCATCTACTAAACTTCCTTCTCTTAGGTGTAAATGATCCATGATTCCATCGAATGGGGCATTGATATCAGTAAAATTCAAATGGGTTTGAGCTAATAAAACCTCTGCATTTTTCTTTTCTAGTTCTGCCTTTGCCAAGGCTAATTCATTGAGTGATACTACATTGTTATCTGCTAATAATTTAGTATTGGCATATTCAATTTCTGCAATCCTTGCCTCAGCTTGAGCCTTTTGTAATTCTGCCTGATAGATATTAGGCATTATTTTAAACATTTTTTGACCTTTAGTAATATGTTGTCCTTCATCTACAAAAAGCTCTTGTAGGTATCCCTTTTCTAGAGCACGTATTTCAATATGTTTAATCGAATGAATTTGACATACATAATCTTTGGTTAATGATGTATCCTTTTGAATAGGATTCGTTGTTAAAAATTCCATAGGTTCCGCACTGTGATGTGCTTTGTGTGTACAACTGCTAGATAGTAACAACACACACATACCTAAATACAAGGTTAATCTCCTCATAATAAAAGTAGTTTTGTAATTAATAAATGAAAATGATTGATCGATCTAATAAATAGATCCTCAAAAGGTAGATGTGCAGAAGTATTCTACACAAATTAGATAATAAGGGAAAGATTAAATTCTAAACACCTGAAACACAACATTCCTGTTCAGTATAGGTGTTGTAATTCTATTAGAATTGAATAGTTGATGCTGATTGGAGATTAAATCAAAATTAAATTTTGATTTTGATCGAATGAAATAATTTGATTTTACTTGATTTGATGAACTCTCAAATTCTTCATTTTCACTACTAGTTTCTACCTCAATGTAGGTTGAATTTTGCTGATCGCAATTTAACGCATGAACAGAAGCTATTGTTTGCTTTTGAAATTCTTGGGTAGAAGAAAGCTTAGATATTATATTGGAATGTAATGATTGAGCATAAAACAATCCAACAAAAACAAATACTAGACGAAAAATATATGTGAATTTATTTTTTCTCATTCAGAGAACAAATCTAGTAGATGTTTAATATTCTTACAAGTATAATGTTATAATTTATAGTTAATTAATTAGAAATAAATTTAATATACTCTCTAATAGAAGATGTTTACAAGAATAAACGTATAACTATTAATTTTAATAACGATTTATCAAAAGCGAAAAATCCTCCAAAAAATAGTTCAAATTCATTTTCCTATGCTCCAAAAAAAATAATCAACCCAGCACTACACTGGGTTTTTTGTTTGTGTAAATAATACGCATTTAATTTTTTTAGCTATATTTAGTTTCTCAAAGAATAATTCTCGATTCAAATTATTCTTTGAGTTACTAAAAAACTTAAACAGATACGCAAACAAATGAAATCAAAAAACTTACTAGTTGCATTGATGCTTTCAACAGTATTCACCTATGCACAAGATTCAAAGAGAGTAAAAGTCTCCATTGATGATGCTTCTGTGGGAAAAGTTACCTTCTCTCCAAAAGCAAAGAAAGATGGGACGCTAAAAAAAGGAACTCAAGTAACTGTAACTGCAATTCCACAAGATGGGAAAAGCGTCGATGCAACCTATTTTTCTTATCCGGGAAGATGGGGAACAATGTACAGTGAACACATGGATAACACCTTTACGTTTACAGCTGATCAAGACATTCAAGTTGGTGCCTCTTTTATTGAAAACAAGGAAATTGAACATCTCAATGTAACTCAAAATATCGTTTATGCGAAGCCTGGAGTGAAAGAACTCAAATACGATGTGTTTTCTCCTAAAGGAGCTGAGAACCTTCCTGTAATTATTATAATTCACGGTGGCGGATGGTCTTCAAATACCGAAGATATCATGAGAGGTTTGGCTAGAGAACTAACCAAAGACAAGAAATTCGTAGTCTTTAGTATAGATTACCGTTGGATAGGTAATCTCGATGGAGATGAAACTGCCAATCAAATGCATGAACTTATCGAAGATGTCTATGGTGGAATTATTCACATCAAAGAAAACGCATCTAAGTATGGAGGAGATGGCAGTAAATTATTTGTAACTGGTGATAGTGCTGGAGGTCACCTTTCTGCTTCTGCTTCACTAATGATTGAATCCATCGGAAATGGTGGTTTTGGAACTCAAGAAGGAGTATTTAAATTATCACCTACTTATATGCCTGAAGACAAGACTATCGATCAAGTTAGAGAAGAGCTCTTAGCGTCTATGAAAGCTGCTGCTCCTTCTTATGGAGTCTTTAGAGGACAAACCATGTCTGGTTTTGTACAACAAGGAGAAGAATACCTCAATGCTGTTGCGCCTATCAATAATATCCCAAATGCAGATGACAGATCTATTCCTCAGTTTTTAGTGAGAGGAACTCAAGATAACCTCATTAAAGATGAAGAGGTTGCAGCTTACACTAAAGCACTCGTCGATGCAGGACAGCGAGTTGAATACATCCAAGTTGGAGGTGCTTATCACGCTTTCTTCGATTGGAAACCTGATCAACGAACAAAAGATACCTTTGAAAAATACGGAGTGTATTACGCTCAGCGTATGAAGGAATTTTTCTTATCAGTTTTAAACGATTAAATAAAAAATAAAAAGTTAAAAGGCAGCTAAATTAGCTGCCTTTTTTAATCAAATAGTCTTATTAAAATCAAATCGCTTTGTTTTTGAAAGCAAAAACAAGCGATAGGTTAAATAAAATAAGCCTGCAGCAACAAACTCTAAAACAATTAAATAAAATGGCCAATCCCCAACAATAAAAGGATTATTAATTTTAGGAGGTGCATTGAGATACATATAATTGGCATCTAAATAAAAGTTCAGAGGCATGATGATAACGAGCAGTAAATTAATAACTAGAAAGCTCTTCAACCACGAATTCTTTTTTAATTCAAATCCCAAATACAAATACATAAAAATTGGCATGCCAATAATCACCAAATGGCTAAAATAATACTCGAAATAATGAAATAAGCCTCCGTCGTAATGGTTGATTTGAGGTGTAAAAATAGACTGTAGCCCACCCACTATTCCAAAGAAGAAAAGCAGTTCAAAAATAAATTGTTTTCTGGGAACAAAAAGCACAAAACAACAGAGTAGTCTACTTATGGAACACAACTGCAAAGGCAAGTTATCAGCTAGATTCCAGGTGCCGTTAATAAGGTATTTAGAATTTTCAACTAGGTAAATAAGAGCTAATAATAGAGTGACTACCTTTGCTAATCTCAAATTAAAATCTTGAGTGTTACGTTTGCCAATCCACAAAAACACAAGGATCACAATTAAGGAGATAAATGAATTCCGATTCCATTCACTTGAAAGAAGTTCAATCGTATAAGTCTGCATTAATTGGTTGAGTTTGGTTTGAATAAATATAGTACTTATTCACATAATAACCTAACAGACAATTAATTACACTAACTTATCCAAAAATATCATTTAAAATACCAGCCAATCGTATTCCACCCTTGAGTAGTTGAGTTCTCAAAATCTCTTTGTAATCATAGGTATAATTGTATCCTAGTGAAGAATTTTCAGGAGTAGCTCTGTAAATTGTTTCTACAAGTTCGTGAGATTCCTCAATCCAATCCAAAACGGAAGTAGCTTGTAATTCCTTTTGAGTTTTCCAGTCCTGTTTTGGGAAGTTAATTGCCCATTCGGTATAACTCATATTATAGTATTCTATTAAATCTGTATCCCAAACTCTGTGAAGGTTGGTGTTTTTGCCAAACCATTTTAAACGAATTCCATTTCCACCGCGATCTTCCGCTCTACCAATATGCATAGGTTGGTGTAAATCACCAATAAAATGAACTAGAAGTTTAAGTTGAAACTCTTTATCTGCAGTTGATGAAGAATCATCACTTAATACCTCAATTGCGTATTGAATTCCCTTATATAAATCACCCTCAGCATTTGACTTCGCTTGATTGTACTGATCTCCCAAAGGCATATTGATATAGTGATAGGGGCTGTAGGAATCAAAGTGTTTATCAGATTTTATTTCATCTGGATAAGTTGAAACATAAGCTAGGGATGATCCGTTGAGCAAATTAGTAATTGCTCTTTTTGCTTTTTTATTGAGGTATTGACTCGCTACTTCACCGACAACACGATGTCCTGTTTGACCCCAATCTTCGATAGGGTTATATGCAAATGTGAAGTTAAATGATAATAAAAGGAGTACAATGAATTTGGTTTTCATAACTTAATTTTAAAGAATAAATGTAGCAATAATACTCTTAAAAGCAGTGTTATTATAATGTGAAATTATTAAAAACATATTTTATTACCCATTTATATTCAGGCTCTAAAAAAGACTTAAATTTGCAAACAGAAAAACCACAAGATGACTTTTAAACACCTTTGCTTAGATTTAGACGGAACAACATTAGCTTTAAAAAGTGATATAACTGATTTTTGTTCTATGGTACTTAGTAAGGTTAATGAATCGACTAAGGTCATATTGGTTTCAGCTCGTATCCCTTCTGGAATGATCTATATTCAAGAAAAAATCAAGGCAGAGGGACAGCCAATGATCTGTTATAACGGCGCCTACATACTCGATGGGGAACGAATCATCAACGATCAAACCATCGCATTAGATTCTGTCTTAAAAGTATATGAGATCTGCAACTCTAATTCAATTGCTATTGGAATTTACTCATACAACGATTGGTGGGTTCCTGGGGATTCCGAGCGCGTTCAAAAAGAAATTCACAACACTAAAACGCATCCAGCTATTGAACCTACAGATGTATCCCTTCAACGTTTAGAATCTAATGGCAAAGGAGTTCACAAACTGATGCTCATGGGCACCAAAGAAACAGCCGACAAAGCTCAAAAAGAACTCGAGTTGTTATCCAAGGAACTCACCATTTACAGATCAAACGACACTCTAATTGAAATTGCTCCTTCTGGAATTGATAAACACCGAGCAATTGAAATGGTTGTTGGAAATGATCTCAGTCAAGTTATGGCCTTTGGAGACAATTTCAACGATATCGAAATGGTTCAAAATGCAGGATTGGGGATTGCCGTTGCCAATGCCAGAGAATCCCTAAAAGAAGTTGCTGATGCATTGACGCTATCATGCCAAGAAGATGGAGTCGCTCACTATTTAAACGACTATTTTAAGTTAGGATTTTAGCCCTTAGGTTAATTTTCCTACTTTTAGTTCATGAATCAACCGCTTTTTACTGACGATACCATTGTATTTGGAATACTAGCTCTTTGTATTGGATTTGTATTTATCACTTCCTCTTCAAAGAATACTATTTGGAAAAAATTCTACAGCTATATGCCAGCTGTACTGATGTGCTATTTACTCCCATCCATACTCAGTAGTATGGGAATCATCTCTGATGCGCATTCCAACCTCTACTTTGTAGCGAGCCGTTATTTACTTCCTGCTTCACTTGTATTAATGACCTTGAGCATTGATCTAAAAGCCATTGCAAATTTGGGCTCCAAAGCACTGATCATGTTCTTTACTGGATCCCTAGGAATTATTATAGGAGGACCTGTCGCAATTCTAATTGTTTCCTTAATATCTCCAGAATCTGTAGGCGGAAATGATTTTGATGCGATTTGGAGAGGACTAGCCACCATTGCTGGTTCTTGGATTGGTGGAGGCGCTAATCAAGCTGCCATGCTTGAAATCTTTCAATACAATCCAGAAAAATACGGCGGGATGGTCCTTATTGATATTGTCATCGGTAATATTTGGTTAGCGCTTCTACTCTTAGGAGTTGGAAAAACTAAAAGAATTGACAAATGGCTCAAAGCCGACACCTCATCCATCGAAGCACTCAAAGAAAAAGTTTCAAAGTTTACAGCTTCTATCACTAGAGTCCCTACTTTAAACGATTATATGGCACTCTTGTTTTTGGCCTTTACTTCAGTTGGAATTTCTCATCTTATTGGAAACTATCTAAGCGATATTTTAACTAGTTCTTACGAATGGGTATCTGATAAAAAGAGTTTCTTTTCCTTTTTAGGATCTTCTTTCTTTTGGATGATTGTCATTGCTACCCTTATTGGAATTTTGCTTTCATTTACCAAGGCAAAGAACTATGAAGGAGCTGGTGCCTCTAAATTCGGTTCCGTATTCATCTATATTCTTGTAGCTACCATCGGAATGAAAATGGACCTTACCAAAATCTTTGAAAACCCAGGTCTCATCCTCATAGGGGTAGTCTGGATGACAATACACGCTCTTTTGTTAATAGTAGTCGCCAAACTCATCAAAGCTCCTTATTTCTTCTTATCGGTAGGTTCACAAGCTAATGTAGGAGGTGCCGCTTCTGCTCCTGTTATTGCAGCAGAATTTCATCCTTCCCTATCCTCGGTTGGAGTTCTTTTAGCAGTGATGGGTTATGTGGTAGGAACAACTGGTGCTTTATTTTGTGCTTATTTGATGGAAATTGCTTCTAAAATTTAAATAATTAACAGAGATTCCGCATATTTGTGCAGCTTAAAAAATCAACTGATGAAAAAGATTATAGCCTTATTTGGATTAGTACTAATAGTTGCTTCATGCTCAAACAATTCAACTGGTAACCTACAAATTCAAGGAAATATCAAAGGTCTAAAAAAGGGGACTTTATACCTTCAACAATTGCAAGATTCGACTATGGTCGCTCTAGACTCCATTGAAATCAATGGCGATGGAAACTTCATATTTGACACAAACATCGATGAAGCACAACTACTCTATTTAAATCTTGAGCGCAAGGATGACAATGAATTTAATGACCGTATTCGCCTTTTTGCCGAACCTGGTCAGATCACTGTAAACACCTCATGGAACACTTTCGATATCAATCCTGATGTTACAGGATCTAAATCACATGAAGTATTCGAAGGATTTCAAAAAATGATGAGTCGTTTTAACAATAAAAATTTAGAGTTGATGCAACAGGCTATCGCGTTTAATCAAGAAGGTGATCAAGCTGGCATGGATTCTATTTTAGAAGCAAACAACAAAAATGAACTCAGAAGATATTTGTTTGCGATTAACTATGCCTTAAACAATAAAGAATCTGTAGTTGCTCCCTATATCGCTGTAGTTGAAATCCCTGAAGCCAATCCAAAATTCTTAGATTCCATCTATAGTGTACTCCCTGATAATATTGCAAATTCAAAGTACGGAAAACAATTAAAAAGCTTATTGACTCAAGAATAAATTGTAATTTAGCAGCGAAATTAAAAAATGCGTTATGGCAAGTATTAAAAACTTAAAGAAAGACTTAAATTACGTAATCGGTGATATCATCGAAGCGGTTTATATTTGGGAAGCTGTCAATCAAAAGTACGATTCTAAGGAGGCTGAAGCAATTATCGATGAAGCTATTGCTGTTTTCGATGAGCTTACTGAAAGCATCAACAACAAATCAGTTGAAGATCGTGCAAAGCACCTCAAATCAGTCAAGACAGACTTAGAAAATAAAGCTAAAGGGCTGATCGATAAGATCAACGCTTTAAAGTAAAAGATTAAAACCAGCTGATGCTGGTTTTTTTTGACTTACCTACAAATACACTTCTAAAAGAGAGGCATTTCCCTCAAGTGTCAAATGATCTATAGAAGCTGGAACTAATAGGGTTTCTCCATAGTTAAGCTTATAGGATTGATCTTCAACTTTAATTGTAGAATCTCCTTTGACTCCCATTAAAATTGTAAATGAATCTCTAGTACTTAAATCAATGGAATACACGCCATTGACTTGAATATAATCCGTCTTAAAATAAGAGCAATCTACTAGGGTATTGGACTTATTTTCACTCTTAGTATACTCTTGTTTAAAACCATCGACTCCTTTAAAATTTAAGGCATCAATAGCTAACTCTGTGTGTAATTCTCTCGTATTACCATCCCTGTCTTTACGGTTAAAATCATAGACTCTGTAGGTGATATCTGAGGTTTGCTGAATCTCTGCGATCATTACTCCTGCACCAATGGCGTGAATGGTCCCTGTAGGGATAAAAAAAGTATCTCCTTCTTGGACTTGATGATAGTTTAGTATTGATTCTAACTCTTGCTTTTCAAGGGCTTTCTGGTACTGCGCTTTCGTTACTTCCTCTTTAAATCCAACTATTAAATTAGCCTTTTCTTCAGCATGTAGAACATACCACATCTCAGTTTTCCCAAGAGATTGATGTCTATTTAAAGCCAAATCATCATTGGGATGCACTTGAATCGATAAATCCTGAGCTGCATCTATAAATTTGATTAGAATCGGAAACTCTTTTCCAAAACGATCAATAACTGATTGCCCTAATAATTCTTCACCAAATTCATCGATCAGTTGATTCAAGGATTGTCCTTTGAAGTTACCTTCACTAACAACTGATACATCTCCACTAACACCAGAGAGTTCCCAGGACTCACCTATTTGATTTTCTTTGAAAGATTTGTGAAGTTTATTTTTTAATTGCTCTCCTCCCCAAATACGATACTTAAAAATCGGATTAAATTTTAATAGCTCTAAGGGTTTCATTCGCTATAGGTTGCAGAATTATGTCTAGTTTCCCAGAGTTTTATACTTAATTTTTTGTCTACAGCAATATGTGGTCGAAGTCTGTTGTAGATAACCACAATAATATTTTCAAGTGTTGGATTGAGCTCTTTAAACTCACAAACATCAAGATTGAGGTTCTTGTGATCCAAATAATCCTCAACATATTTAACAATCAATTCCTTTAACTGTTTCATATCCATCACAAAACCAGTTTCCGGATCGATCTCACCACTAATACTCACTAGAAGTCGATAATTGTGTCCGTGATAGTTAGGATTACTACACTTACCAAATACAGCAGCATTCTTCTCATCTGACCATTCCGCTCTGAAAAGTCGATGTGCAGCGTTAAAATGTGCTTCTCTATGTATGGTAACTCCCATCTTATTCGTTTGTAAAGTGATCGTATTTATCGAATATGATCTTAAACCAAGCCGTATATTGATCTGGATTATTTTTGATATCCTCTTTAACGTCTTTGGGACTCATCCACTTCCATGAAGCCACCTCTTCAGGATTGATATTTGGCTTCCCTTGGTAATGGCCCTGCATCACATGGTCGAACTCGTGTTCAGTTAAGCCATTATCAAAAGCTGCTTTATAGGTAAAACTAAAGAGTTCTTCTAGCTCTGTTACAAAACCCATCTCTTCCATGAGTCGTCTCTTTCCTGCAGTGATATTATCTTCACCATCGCGTTGATGACTACAACAGGTATTGGTCCACAATCCAGGAGAATGGTATTTTGAATGAGCGCGTTGTTGCAGCATCATTTCTCCCTTCTCATTGAGTACAAACACAGAAAATGCTCTGTGAAGCAATGCCTTTTCATGGGCCTCCATCTTAGGCATTAGCCCAATTTGATTGTCGTTTTCATCTACTAAAATAACCTGTTCTTCCATAGATTATAAAATTAAAGGTTTCCGAAGAAACAAGCCTAAAAAACCTTGAATTTAATGTACTTTTGTAAAAATTTTTTTTTCATGAGTCTATCTAAAGAGCTACAAAAGAGAAGAACCTTCGGTATTATATCCCACCCAGATGCTGGTAAAACCACCCTTACTGAAAAATTATTGCTTTTCGGAGGGGCGATTCAAGAAGCTGGTGCCGTAAAAAATAACAAGATCAAGAAAGGAGCTACTTCCGACTTCATGGAGATCGAACGCCAGAGAGGGATTTCTGTGGCCACTTCTGTACTTGCTTTTTATTATAGAGACAAGAAAATTAATATTTTAGATACACCAGGACACAAGGATTTTGCTGAAGACACCTTTAGAACGCTAACAGCCGTAGATTCAGTTATAGTAGTAATTGACGTTGCAAAAGGAGTTGAGGAACAAACTGAAAAACTCGTTTCTGTTTGTCGAATGAGAAACATTCCGATGATTGTCTTTATCAACAAATTAGACCGAGAGGGAAAAGACGCTTTTGATCTTTTAGATGAAGTAGAACAAAAATTAGGATTGACAGTTACACCAATGAGTTTTCCAATTGGCATGGGGTATGAGTTCAAAGGGATTTACAATCTATACGAGCAAAATATCAATCTCTTTAGCGGTAATTCAAAAACTAATATTGAGGATACCATATCGATTACTGATCTCAACGACAGCATCTTAGATCAATCCGTTGGAGAAAAATCTGCAAATGATTTAAGAGAGAATCTAGAACTAGTCGATGGGGTTTATCCAAGTTTCGACAAAGAAGCCTATTTATCAGGAGAACTTCAACCAGTATTCTTCGGATCTGCGTTAAATAACTTTGGTGTTCGTGAGCTCTTGGATTGTTTTATCGACATAGCTCCGACTCCAAGACCAAAAAAGGCTGAAGAGCGACTCGTCAACCCACAAGAAGAAAAATTATCGGGATTTGTCTTTAAGATTCACGCCAATATGGATCCTAAACACCGTGATCGTTTGGCGTTTGTCAAAATTGTTTCGGGAACCTTTGAGCGTAACAAACCCTACTTTCACACTAGAATTAAAAAGAATTTGAAATTCTCATCTCCCAATGCCTTCTTCGCTGAAAAGAAAGAGATTATCGACATTTCCTACCCTGGTGATATTGTAGGACTTCACGATACGGGTAACTTTAAAATTGGAGATACCCTTACCGAAGGTGAGGATTTACACTACAAAGGGATTCCGAGTTTCTCTCCTGAACACTTTAGATACATCAACAATGCCGATCCAATGAAATCCAAACAATTGGAAAAGGGTATTGATCAATTGATGGATGAAGGGGTTGCTCAATTATTCACCTTAGAACTCAACGGCAGAAAAGTCATTGGTACAGTAGGTGCACTTCAATACGAAGTAATCCAGTACCGCTTAGAGCACGAATACGGAGCCAAGTGTTCCTATGAGAACTTCCCTATTCACAAAGCGTGTTGGGTGGATCCAGAAAACGAAAAAAGTGAAGAGTTTAAAGAATTCAAAAGAGTTAAGGCTAAGTTCTTAGCAAAAGACAAAAAAGGTCAATTGGTATTCCTTGCAGATTCATCATTCTCGCTTCAAATGACACAAGACAAATACAAATCAGTAAAACTTCGATTCACTTCAGAGAAGGAATAACAATTTACTAATCTATAAAAACAAAAAAGCCAGCTAATTGCTGGCTTTCTTATTTATGCTTCTCCGGTAGGTCCACCAAAATTAAGTGGAATTGGAGGTTGATCATATTCTTGAATCGGTCCGTGAACCTCTTCAAACTTCTTTACATTTTCATGAAGAGCCTTAAGAAGCTTTTTGGCGTGTTGAGGAGTAAGAATAACTCTACTCTTCACCTTCGCTTTAGGAGCTCCAGGCATCAGCGATATAAAGTCAACTACAAATTCTGATACGGAGTGATTGATCACAGCGAGATTGGAATAAATTCCCTCAGCTGTTTTCTCATCGATCTCTATATTGATCTGTTGTTGTTTCTTTGAATCGCTCATTACTTATGAAAATTTAAGTTCTTCCTTACGAGCTAGAAGTTGTTCGTATTCATCTTTAGAACCAACGATAATGTTATCGTATTCTCTAAGACCAGTACCAGCTGGTATCTTATGACCTACAATTACATTTTCTTTCAATCCTTCGAGTTCGTCAACTTTACCACTTACAGCTGCTTCGTTTAATACTTTAGTAGTTTCCTGGAAGGAAGCTGCAGAGATAAACGATTTGGTCTGTAATGAAGCTCTTGTAATACCTTGAAGTACTGGAGTTGCTGTTGCAGCTACTGCGTCTCTAGCAACTACTAGTGCTTTGTCTTCACGCTTTAAGAGTGAATTCTCATCTCTGAGTTCTCTAGCAGTTACGATCTGACCAGCTTTGATGTGTTCTGAGTCACCAGCATCTTCTACAACTTTCTTTCCATAGATCTCATCGTTTTCTTTGATGAAATCACTCTTATGAGCTAATTGTCCTTCTAAGAAAATTGTGTCTCCTGGATCTTGAATTCTCACCTTACGCATCATTTGTCTTACGACAACTTCAAAGTGCTTATCGTTAATTTTCACCCCTTGTAAACGGTAAACTTCTTGTACTTCGTTAACTAAGTACTGTTGTACAGCAGAAGGTCCTTTAATTGCTAAGATATCTTCTGGAGTAATAGAACCATCAGAAAGTGGCATACCCGCACGGATATAATCATTTTCTTGAACAAGGATCTGATTCGATAATTTAACTAAGTATTTTTTAACATCACCAGTCTTAGACTCAACGATGATTTCACGGTTACCTCTCTTGATTTTACCGAAAGAAATAACTCCATCAATCTCAGATACCACTGCTGGGTTCGAAGGGTTACGAGCTTCAAATAACTCGGTAACTCTTGGAAGACCTCCAGTAATATCCCCTGCCTTAGCAGATTTACGAGGAATCTTAACAAGGATCTTACCTTCAGAAATCTTCTCTCCTTCTTCTACCATAAGGTGTGCACCAACTGGTAAGTTGTATGAACGAAGTGTTTCTCCCTTAGTATTTACAATATGTAAGGTTGGGATTAACTTTTTATTTCTAGATTCGATCATTACCTTTTCTTGGAATCCTGTTTGCTCATCGATCTCAACTTGATAAGTAACTCCTTGTTCGATATTTTCAAACGAGATTTTACCTGTAAATTCAGATACGATTACACCGTTATATGGATCCCATTGACAGATCACATCATCCTTCTTAATCTTAGAACCGTTCTTAACGAAGATTTGAGATCCATAAGGAATGTTATTAGTACTTAATGTAAGACCTGTTTTAGCATCTACTAATTTAATTTCTGATGATCTAGAGATTACAATATCTACAGCTTCACCATCATTGTTTTCGCCTTTAACAGTTCTAAGGTCTTCGATTTCAGCAACTCCATCAAATTTAGCGTGAAGTTTGTTTTCTTCTGAAATGTTACCTGCAATACCCCCTACGTGGAAGGTTCTCAATGTTAACTGAGTACCTGGCTCTCCAATTGACTGTGCAGCAACAACTCCAACAGCTTCTCCTTTTTGAACCATTTTATTAGTAGAAAGGTTACGTCCGTAACACTTAGCACAGATTCCTTTTTCAGCCTCACAAGTAAGTGGTGAACGCACTTCTACTTTTTCAACTGCAGAAGCTTCAACACGTTTTACATCAGCTTCATTGATTTCTTGACCTGCTTGTAAGATGACTTCTTCAGAAATCGGGTCGTATACATCGTTAAGAGAAACACGTCCTAAGATACGCTCTCCTAAAGATTCAACGATTTCTTCGTTTTTCTTAAGCGCTTCTACTTCTACTCCTCTAAGTGTACCACAATCCACAGAATTGATGATCACATCTTGAGAAACGTCTACAAGACGTCTTGTTAAGTATCCAGCATCCGCTGTTTTAAGAGCCGTATCGGCAAGACCTTTACGAGCACCGTGAGTAGAGATAAAGTATTCCAAAATTGAAAGACCTTCCTTAAAGTTAGAAAGAATAGGGTTTTCAATAATCTCTCCACCACCTGCGTTAGATTTTTTAGGTTTCGCCATCAGACCACGCATACCAGTTAACTGACGAATCTGCTCTTTAGACCCCCTCGCACCAGAATCTAACATCATAAATACAGAGTTAAATCCTTGTTGGTCCTCACGGATACGCTTCATCGCAAGTTCAGTAAGCATTGCGTTGGTAGATGTCCAAACATCAATTACCTGGTTGTAACGTTCGTTGTTAGTGATCAGACCCATGTTGTAGTTTCCGATAATACCTTCAACTTGTAAGTTTGCTTCTTCGATCATTTTAACTTTCTCAGCAGGAATAATAATATCTCCTAATGAGAATGACAATCCACCTCTAAATGCAAAATCGTAACCCATCGCTTTGATACGGTCTAAGAATTCTGCAGTTTCAGGAACAGAAGTAACTGATAAGATGTTTCCAATGATATCTCTAAGGGCTTTCTTGTTCAATACTTGGTTGATATAACCCGCTTGTTCTGGAACAACAGTATTAAACAAAACTCTACCTACAGTAGTTTCAATGATTTGATAAGTAAGTTCTCCATTTTCATTGAAGTCTTTCGCTCTAACTTTGATACCAGCGTTCAAATCAACGCGTTTCTCGTTTAAAGCAATCGTAACTTCTTCAGAAGAATAGAACGTCATTCCCTCCCCTTTAACAGGAAGTTCTGGAGTTGACTTTCGTTCTTTAGTCATATAATAAAGACCCAATACCATATCCTGAGATGGTACCGTAATCGGAGAACCATTTGCAGGGTTTAAGATATTGTGAGAAGCCAACATTAAAAGTTGTGTCTCTAAAATAGCTTCTGGTCCTAATGGTAAGTGAACCGCCATCTGATCCCCATCGAAATCCGCGTTAAATGCGGTACATGCTAATGGGTGAAGACGAATCGCTTTACCTTCGATCAATTTTGGCTGGAACGCTTGAATTCCTAAACGGTGAAGCGTTGGAGCACGGTTGAGCAGTACTGGGTGTCCTTTGATGACATTTTCTAAGATATCCCAAACTACTGGCTCTTTTTTATCGATAATTTTCTTAGCTGACTTAACTGTTTTTACAATACCTCTTTCGATTAATTTACGAATCACAAAAGGTTTGTAAAGCTCAGCAGCCATATCTTTTGGTAAACCACATTCGTAGAGTTTTAATTCAGGTCCTACAACAATTACAGAACGAGCTGAATAATCCACACGTTTACCTAATAAGTTTTGACGGAAACGACCTTGTTTACCTTTTAAAGAATCAGAAAGTGATTTTAATGGACGGTTTGATTCAGTCTTAACCGCTGATGATTTACGAGTATTGTCAAAAAGTGAATCAACAGCCTCTTGTAACATACGCTTTTCGTTACGTAAGATTACTTCTGGAGCTTTGATTTCAACCAATCGCTTTAAACGGTTGTTTCTGATAATGACTCTACGGTATAAATCGTTTAAGTCAGAAGTCGCAAAACGACCTCCATCTAGAGGAACAAGAGGTCTTAATTCCGGTGGAATCACAGGGATTACCTTAAGAATCATCCACTCTGGATTATTCTCTCTATTTTCTTGAGACTCTCTAAATGACTCAACAACTTGAAGTCTCTTTAAAGCTTCCGTTTTACGTTGTTTCGAGGTCTCTGTATTTGCTTTGTGTCTGAGCTCGTAAGACAACTCATCGAGATCCAATCTCTTTAAGATGTCAATCAAGCACTCAGCACCCATCTTAGCGATGAATTTATTTGGATCTGTATCCTCTAAGTATTGATTTTCAACTGGAATTGATTCCATGATATTCAAATACTCTTCCTCAGTTAAGAAATCCATTTTTTGGAGTTCTTCCCCATCAACATTCTTAGCGATACCTGGTTGAATTACTACATAACGTTCGTAGTAAATAATCATATCTAATTTCTTAGATGGTAAACCGAGTAAGTAACCAATTTTGTTAGGAAGTGAACGGAAGTACCAGATGTGAGCAACAGGAACCACAAGGTTGATATGACCTACGCGATCTCTACGTACTTTCTTCTCAGTAACTTCTACCCCACAACGATCACAAACGATTCCACGGTAACGGATTCTCTTGTATTTTCCACAAGCACATTCGTAATCCTTTACGGGACCGAAAATACGCTCACAGAACAATCCATCACGCTCAGGCTTGTGCGTTCTATAATTGATGGTTTCAGGTTTTAAAACCTCTCCTTTAGATGCAGCTAAAATAGATTCTGGCGATGCTAATCCTATTGAGATTTTATCGAACTTTTTTACTGCGTTATTATCTTTTTGTCTTGCCATAACACTATGGTGATCTAAGTTAATTCTTAATTAATACAATACTTCAAGCTACTGCTTGTTACTCTTCTAAACGGATATCTAATCCTAAACCTTTTAATTCGTGCATTAACACGTTAAATGATTCAGGTAATCCTGGTTCAGGCATGGTCTCTCCTTTGACAATTGATTCGTAAGTTTTAGCTCTACCAATCACATCATCAGATTTAACCGTTAAGATTTCTCTTAGGGTTGCAGAAGCACCGTATGCTTCAAGTGCCCAAACCTCCATCTCTCCAAAACGTTGACCTCCAAATTGAGCTTTACCTCCAAGTGGTTGTTGCGTAATAAGTGAGTAAGGTCCAATAGAACGAGCGTGCATTTTGTCGTCAACCATATGTCCTAATTTCAACATATAGATAACTCCAACAGTTGCAGCTTGATCGAATCGCTCTCCAGTTCCACCATCGTATAGGTAAGTGTGTCCAAATCTTGGAACATTAGCCTCATCAGTGTAACTGTTAATTTGATCTAAAGTAGCTCCATCAAAAATTGGTGTAGCAAACTTCTTACCTAGATTTTGTCCAGCCCATCCAAGAACGGTCTCATAAATCTGACCGATGTTCATACGCGATGGTACCCCTAATGGGTTCAGTACAATATCTACTGGCGTTCCGTCCTCTAAGAAAGGCATGTCCTCGTGTCTAACAATACGAGCAACAATACCCTTGTTTCCGTGACGTCCAGCCATTTTATCACCCACTTTAAGTTTACGTTTCTTAGCGATGTAAACCTTAGCGAGTTTCATAATACCTGCAGGAAGTTCATCTCCGACAGAGATTGTAAACTTATCTCTTCTAAGATTTCCTTGTAGGTCGTTTAATTTAATCTTGTAATTGTGAAGTAAATCAGTGATTACATTGTTTAAATCAGCATCCGTAGTCCAAGATCCTCCAACAAGGTGAGCGAAGTCATCCACTGCATTAAGCATTTTCATGGTGTACTTCTTACCTTTTGGTAAGATTTCTTCTCCTAAGTCATTTAATACTCCTTGAGAAGTTTTTCCAGTAACCAAAGAGAATAGCTTTTCAACTAATACGTCTTTTAGTTCTTGGAATTTTACTTCGTATTCTAATTCAAGCTTGTTAATCGCATCTTTATCTTCAGAACGCTTGCGCTTATCTTTTATAGATCTAGAGAATAACTTCTTGTCAATCACAACTCCTCTAAGTGAAGGAGAAGCTTTTAACGAAGCGTCTTTAACATCACCAGCTTTATCTCCAAAGATCGCTCTAAGAAGCTTTTCTTCAGGTGTAGGATCTGATTCTCCTTTTGGAGTAATCTTACCTATTAAGATATCACCAGGTTTAACTTCAGCACCAACTCTGATCATTCCGTTTTCATCCAAGTCTTTAGTAGCCTCTTCAGAAACGTTTGGAATATCATTAGTCAATTCTTCAGCACCTAATTTCGTATCTCTAACCTCTAGTGAGTATTCATCAACGTGAATTGATGTAAAGATATCTTCACGAACAACTTTTTCAGAAATTACAATCGCATCCTCGAAGTTGTATCCTTTCCAAGGCATGAAGGCAACTTTTAAGTTTCTACCAAGAGCTAGTTCCCCTTGTTGTGTAGCGTATCCTTCACATAAAACTTGACCTTTTTGAACTTTATCACCTTTTCTAACAATCGGTTTCAAGTTGATCGAAGTCCCTTGGTTCGTCTTTCTAAATTTTATAAGATTGTAAGTTTTTGAATCAGAATCAAAAGAAACTAATTGTTCTGTTTCAGATCTGTCATATTTAACGGTTACTTTTTCAGCATCAACGTATTCAACAACTCCATTTCCTTCAGCATTGATCAATACTCTTGAGTCAGCAGCAACTTGTTTTTCCAATCCAGTACCTACGATAGGAGATTCTGGACGCAACAATGGAACTGCCTGACGCATCATGTTTGATCCCATCAGTGCACGGTTCGCATCATCGTGTTCTAAGAATGGAATCAACGATGCAGAAATAGATGCAATCTGGTTTGGAGAAACATCCGTATAGTGAACCTCTGATGGATCAACAACTGGGAAATCTCCTTCCTCTCTTGCAATAACTTTTTCACGATCAATCGTACCGTCTTCTAAAAGAGGAATGTTCGCCTGAGCGATTTTCTTTCCTTCTTCTTCTTCAGCACTTAAGTATTGGAAATCACCTAAGTCAACCTTACCGTTTTCTACTTTTCTATATGGAGTTTCTAAGAATCCCATTGGGTTCACCTTAGCAAACACAGAAAGTGATGAAATAAGACCGATGTTCGGTCCTTCAGGTGTTTCAATAGGACAAAGTCTTCCGTAGTGTGTATAGTGAACGTCACGAACCTCGAATCCTGCTCTTTCTCTAGATAAACCTCCAGGTCCAAGTGCAGATAAACGACGCTTGTGAGTAATCTCAGCAAGTGGATTGGTTTGATCCATGAACTGAGATAACTGGTTCGTTCCAAAGAATGAGTTAATAACAGAAGACAAGGTCTTTGCATTAATCAAATCAATTGGAGTAAACACCTCGTTATCACGAACGTTCATACGCTCTCTAATGGTACGAGCCATACGAGCTAGACCAACTCCAAACTGTTGAGATAATTGTTCACCAACAGTTCTAACACGACGGTTAGACAAGTGATCGATATCATCGATCTCAGCCTTAGAGTTAATCAAGTTGATTAAGAACTTGATAATAGTAATGATATCTTCTTTGGTAAGCACTTGCTCATCCATAGCGATATCAAGACCTAATTTTTTGTTCATTCTATAACGACCAACTTCACCTAAGTTGTAACGTTGATCAGAGAAGAATAATTTATCAATAATCCCTCTTGCAGTCTCCTCATCGGGTGGTTCAGCATTTCTAAGTTGTCTATAGATGTGCTCCACAGCCTCTTTTTCAGAATTTGTTGGATCCTTTTGTAGGGTATTGTGAATAATTGCATAGTCAGACTGTGCTTGATTCTCTTTGTGTAAAAGAATCGTTTTCACATCAGTCTCAAGTATTTCTTCGATATGATCTTTTTCAAGAATCGTATCACGATCTAAAACGATCTCATTACGTTCTATCGATACTACTTCACCAGTATCTTCATCAACGAAATCCTCGTGCCAAGTATTGAGAACACGAGCAGCTAATTTTCTACCTAAGTATTTTTTAAGTCCTGTTTTAGATACTTTAACTTCTTCAGAAAGGTCGAAGATTTCAAGGATATCCTTATCTCTTTCAAAACCAATTGCTCTAAAAAGTGTAGTAACAGGTAATTTTTTCTTACGATCGATATAAGCGTACATAACGCCGTTGATATCGGTAGCAAATTCTATCCATGATCCTTTAAAAGGAATCACACGAGCTGAATATAATTTAGTTCCATTTGCGTGGAAGGACTGTCCGAAGAAAACCCCAGGTGAACGGTGTAATTGAGAAACTACAACACGCTCAGCTCCGTTGATAACAAAAGTTCCTGAAGGTGTCATATAAGGAATAGTTCCTAAATAAACATCCTGAACGATTGTTTCAAAGTCTTCGTGCTCTGGATCGGTACAGTAAAGTTTTAAACGTGCCTTTAAAGGAACGCTATAAGTAAGACCTCTTTCGATGCACTCTTGTATAGAGTATCTAGGTGGGTCAACAAAATAATCAAGAAATTCTAATACGAATTGATTTCGTGTATCTGTGATTGGAAAGTTTTCCATGAAGGTGTTGTATAAACCTTCATTGCCTCTCTCGTCAGATTTGGTTTCTAATTGGAAAAAATCCTGAAACGATTTTATCTGAATGTCCAAGAAATCCGGGTAGTTCGGTATGTTCTTAGCGGATGCAAAATTGATTCTTTCAGTCTGATTTGTGAACATCAATGGACAATTTTTAGATTAAAAATACTATGCAAAGGCGGTATACATCTTCATATACCATTATAAAAAGGCTTAGGTCTAGCCGTAAAACACGGAAAGACCTAAACCAATTATGAAGTATGTGTTAGCTTACTTAAGCTCAACTTCAGCTCCAGCTTCTTCTAAAGAATTTTTAATTCCTTCAGCTTCATCTTTAGATATACCTTCTTTAACAGCTTTAGGTGCGCTATCTACGATGTCTTTTGCTTCTTTAAGTCCTAAACCAGTTAATTCTTTAACTAATTTAACTACAGCTAATTTAGAAGCTCCAGCAGCTTTAAGGATTACATCAAATTCTGATTTTTCCTCAGCAGCACCAGCGTCTCCACCAGCACCTGGTCCAGCAGCAACAGCAACAGCTGCAGCAGCAGGCTCAATACCGTACTCTTCTTTTAAAATGTTAGCTAATTCGTTAACTTCTTTCACTGAAAGGTTAACTAGTTGTTCTGCGAAATCTTTTAATTCTGCCATTTTTCTATCGTTTAATAAAATTTTTAAAATATAATTGTTTTAAGTGCGTACTTATTCTCTTTCAGATAAAGTTTGTAAGATACCTGCCAATTTTCCACCACCTGATTTAAGTCCAGAAATAACGTTCTTAGCAGGAGATTGCAATAATGCAATAACATCTCCGATAAGCTCTTCTTTAGACTTAATTGCAACAAGTGCATCTAATTGTTCGTCTCCGATATAAACTTCCTCTTCTATATAAGCTCCTTTTAATAAAGGCTTGTCAGATTTTTTTCTAAAGTTCTTGATCAACTTTGCAGGAGCACTGCTCTCTTCAGCGATCATAATTGAAGTGTTACCCTTCAATACAGTAGAAAGATCTCCAAAATCTTTATCAGAAGCTTCCATTGCTTTTGCAAGCAAAGTGTTCTTAACTACGTTTAACTTTACATTTGCTTTAAATGCAGCTCTTCTTAAATCAGAAGTAGTTTGTGCATTTAAACCAGAAATATCAGCTAAATAAATAGTAGCATTTTCTGCTAACTGAGTAGTTAATTCTTGTATAACTTGTGCTTTTTCTTCTCTTGTCATCTCTTAAATATTAACTACTAGTTAAACTACTTTTGTATCTAATTGAATACTTGGACTCATGGTTGAAGACATATAGATACTCTTCATATAAACACCTTTAGCAGCTGTTGGTTTCATCTTCTTAAGTGTTTCTAAAAGCTCCAATGCATTGTCAGAAATCTTGTCTGCAGAGAAAGAAACTTTCCCAATTGCAGCGTGAACGATACCAGTCTTATCAACTTTAAAGTCAATTTTACCAGCTTTTACATCAGAAACCGCTTTTGCGATGTCCATAGTTACAGTACCAGTCTTTGGGTTTGGCATAAGACCTCTTGGTCCTAATACACGTCCTAAAGGACCTAATTTACCCATAACGCTTGGCATTGTTACAATTACATCAACGTCGGTCCAACCTCCTTTGATTTTTTCTAAGTATTCGTCTAATCCAACATAATCAGCTCCTGCTTCTTTAGCTTCTGCTTCTTTATCTGGAGTTACTAATGCTAATACTTTAACGTCTTTACCTGTTCCGTGTGGAAGTGTTACAACTCCACGTACCATTTGGTTAGCTTTTCTTGGATCAACCCCTAAACGAACTGCGATATCAACTGATGCATCAAACTTAGCCTTAGTAATATCTTTAACTAATGCAGATGCTTCTTGAAGTGAATACAATTTGTTTCTATCAATCTTAGAAAGCGCTTCTTTTTGGTTTTTTGTCAATTTTGCCATAATAAAATGCTATTAAGATTAAAAAGGTTTTTTTCCAGTTACTTTAAGACCCATAGATCTCGCTGTACCTGCCATCATCATCATTGCAGATTCAACAGTAAACGCATTTAAGTCTACCATTTTGTCTTCCGCAATCGTTTTGATTTGATCCCAACTAACTGAAGCAACTTTAACTCTGTTTGGTTCACCAGAACCTTTTTTAACTTTTGCCGCTTCCATCAATTGAACTGCCGCAGGAGGTGTTTTAACAACAAAGTCGAACGACTTGTCCTTGTATACCGAGATAACAACAGGTAATACTTTACCCGCTTTGTCCTGTGTTCTAGCATTAAACTGCTTACAGAACTCCATAATGTTAACTCCGGCAGCACCTAAAGCGGGTCCAACCGGTGGCGATGGGTTCGCTGCACCTCCCCTAACTTGTAGTTTAACTACTTTACTTAATTCTTTTGCCATTGTTCTTAATTAATGTTTAAAGGCGACATTGGAAGCTGACACCTTTTGTTTATAGTTGTAACATATTATACTTTCTCTACTTGCATATAGCTGAGTTCTAATGGAGTTTTTCTTCCGAAAATCTTCACCATTACTTCAAGCTTACGCTTTTCTTCATTGACTTTTTCAACCGAGCCGTTAAATCCGTTGAAAGGTCCGTCAATAACCTTAACTGTTTCTCCTACTACATATGGAATAGCCACTTGCTCTTCAGTTTCTGAAAGCTCATCGACTTTTCCTAACATTCTATTCACTTCACTTTTTCTAAGTGGAATTGGATCACCTCCTTTAACTTCACCTAAAAAACCAATCACATTGGTAATCGAACGAATAATGTGAACCATTTCTCCACCTAAATTCGCTTTGATCATGATATAACCAGGAAAATAAACTTTCTCTTTTGATAGTTTCTTACCATTTCTGATTTGTACCACTTTTTCCATTGGAACAAGAACCTCTTCGAGGTGATCACCATAACCAAGACGATTGATCTCGGTTTCGATATATCCCTTGATTTTTTGTTCTTGACCGCTGACAGCCCTAACTACATACCATTTCTTTTCTAAACCTTCAGCCATGATATTCTTAGTTAAGAATGTTGTTGAAATAAAGACGAATCACAGATGAGAAGGCAGAATCTACACCCCAAATAGCTAAAGCAAACAATACTGAAAAAACAGCAACAATTACCATTAAGTTTGAAGCTTCAGACTTAGAAGGAAGCGCTACATTCTTTAATTCCTCTATGGATTCTTTAATATATGTCAACATATCGATATCTTTATTTTATTCTTGAGAGTTAAACTCTATTAACGCACGGGAGGAGAGACTCGAACTCCCGACACCTGGTT
>JABXHN010000073.1 GCA_013373635.1 Flavobacteriaceae bacterium | reverse complement strand
GAGTGTTGATGGATCAACTATAGTTATTGAGGGTAAAGGTGAAGCTATAATTACAGCAACTCAGGTAAGTGATGATAACTACAATTCAGCTAGTACTACTTTTATTTTATCAGTACTTAATTCAGCACCAGTTTCAAATGATATGAGTTTAACTGTAATTGAGCAAGTTGACTCAATTATTAATCTCAATGTATTTGATGTTGATAATGACGATTTAGAAGTTATTATAACAGAATCCCCAGTTTTTGGAAATGTATCAATCAATAATGAAAATATAATCTATACTAGTGCCTCAGATACTGCTACATTAGATAGTTTAAAATATAAAGTAGTTGATACAAATGGAGTCGAATCAAATATTTCAACGATTTCAATTAGCATAACTCCTGTTAATGATGCTCCTGTAATGTCATCAGTAAGAGAATTAGACACCCTTGAAGACACCAGCGTTGAAGTAGAATTATTTGCAAGTGATGTTGAGGGAGATAATTTAACATATATTGTTTCAACCGAGCCTTTAAATGGCTTAGCTACAATAGAGGGTAACCAATTAACATATACTCCAAATTACAATTATTCAGGGACTGATATTGTTTTAGTTAAAGCAAATGATGGTGAATTAGATTCCAACATTGTAGAGATCACAATAGACATAACTACAAAGTCTCAGATATTAAATTTTGATGATCTAGCTATCATTTATGGTAATAATAAACCATTAGGAGCAACTACCAACAGTATTGCTCCAATAGTCTACACTTCAAAAGACCCTTCTATTGTTAGCGTTGATTCTTCAACGGGAGTAATTACAGCTCAGAATATTGGAGAAACAACTGTTTATGCAGCAGTAAATAAGCTAGAAGGCTATAGTAGTGCTTTGGATTCAATTGTAGTTAAAGTAGACAAACGAACAATAACTGTAGATAACATAACTATAAATGATAAGGTTTATGATGGTACTACAGCTGCTACAGCAAACATGAGTTTATTTAGCTATACAGGTTTAATTAGTTCAGATAGTGTTTCATTTGATATACAAGCTTCTTATAGTAATGCGAATTCTAATGAGGATATTCCAGTAATTGTAGACATTTCTTTAATTGGAAGTGATAAGGACAAGTATGTTGTTTCAAATGCAATAACTCCACTTGCATCGATCACACCAAAACAAGTTGTAGTTAGTGGAATCGAAGCTGAAGACAGAGTGTATGATGGAACTAAAGATGTTGACATCATAACAGACAATGTGGTCTATGATGGACTATTGAATAACGATCAAATTAGTATTGCAACAACAGGGGTATTTAAATACAAAAATGCTAATGATAACGCGGTTGTGGTTCTTAGTTCAACTTATACTGGAGATAACCTTTCTAATTATCAAATTGTAAGTCAAGAAACAACAACTGCAACGATCAGCAGGAAAGAAATTAATGTAACAGGATACAATAATTTAGATACAGCATATAAGATTTACGACGGTTCATCATTATTACTTGTAAGCGATACGAATCCCACCTACACAGTTTCAGATGAATTTATAGTGAATGATATTGTTGAGATTAAAGGGGTTCCTGTTTTTGACAATGCCAATGCCGGGGAGCGAATCATCAAACAAGGAAGTATAAATTTATCTGGGACAGATGCGCTAAACTATATCTTAAATTGGAGTGATGGTCGAGCAATTATAGGTAAAAGGCCGCTCAATGTTGTAGTTCAAAAACACACCAAATTTGAAGGTGGTGAAGATCCTGAACTTAAAGATGTCATATTCAGTGGATTGCTTGATGTTGACACTCAGGCAGACTTCTTAAATGGACTAACAATCGAAAGATTGTCAAGTTCAAATGAAGTAGGGTTATATACAAAAGATTTAAAAGCATCAGGTTTAGAATCTAATAATTATGATGTAACCTATATCAATGGTGATTACGAAATCATTCCACAGAATCAACTTTTATTACAAATTATCCCAGTTGGAGAAGTTGTTTTTGGTGATAACAACGCCACTTATCAGGTTGCTGCAAGTTATGCCTCAGATGGAGTTTTATATGAACTTCCAGTTAGCTATGATCCAGCAACAGGAATATATAGCATCAATGAACAAACGAGTTTTGGTACCATCAACGTATCTTTTACTTTTGATACGAATGTAGTTTCTAAAAACATTATCTATAATAAAGGATATAGTTATAGAGATTATTTCTCAAAATCAGGAGATTTAGAGACAGGTGTTTATTCACTTCAACCTTCAAGTTTTACTATTGAATCGGATTTCTTAAATGATGAAGTTTCTTACAAAGGAGAAGTGGAAATTAAACCAAAAGAGGTAAGTGTAAGTGTTAATGCAATTACCAAGCAATACGATGGAAACACTAGAGTTCCAATAGAGGCTATTATCACAAACGGGCTAAATGAGGGTGATGATGTAAGCTTGAGTTATGTAAGTTATTACAACAACGAAATTGCTGGAGAAAATAAAACAGTGGTTGTTGAGGGAATTGAGATTGTTGGTCAAGACGCACAAAACTACATACTTGAGTCAAGACAAGTGACTAGTGAAAATGCTTCGATTACTAAAAAACCATTAGAAGTATCAGGAATAAACATATCTAAAGTTTACGATGGAAATCCTATAACTAACTTTGAAGTTTCTTACTCTGGATTTATATCAGGCGAAGATGAGTCGCTTTTAGGGGGAACTCTAATCTATGAGGGAGAAGCCACTACAGGGAGTGATGTAGGAAGTTATTCTTATACCATGTCAGGATTATCATCCAGCAACTACGATATTGGTTATAATCAAGGACAAGCTCAGATATCTAAAGCTACTATCAATGTTAGTGGATTAACAGCACGTTCAAAAACCTATGACGGTACAACAAATGCAGTTCTTTCTTCAGACTTTATAAAATATAAAGGACTTATTGATGGAGATTCAATAGAAGTAGATCAATTAGAAGGCGTTTTCACATCATCAGATGCAGGAGTGCAAGAGGTTGAGATAACTGCTTTAACCTACAAGGGAGATGAAGCTTCTAATTACTCTATAGTTAGCCCAACGAAATTGACAAGCACAATTAATAAAGCACCATTAACTATTACTGTGAATTCTATAGAGTTCACATATACAGGGGTTCCATACAATAACTTTACTGTAAGCTATGATGGATTTGTTGGTGATGAAACAAAAGATGATTTAACTGGATCAATCACTTTTAGTGGTTCAGCAGTAGATGCAATAAACAAAGGGATTTATGAAGTGTATGCATCAGGACTTGAGTCAACTAATTATGAGATCATCTATGAGAAAGGGTATGTGACAATATTAGATACTGACATTGATGGGGATGGATTTTTTGATAGTGAGGATGATGATATTGATGGAGATGGAATCTTAAACGAAGCTGATGTGGATATTGATGGAGACGGAGTTAATGATAACGGAATTGACACTGATGGCGATGGAATAAATAATGATTTTGACACGGATGATGATGGTGATACGTATTTAGACACCAATGATGCGTTCCCATTAGACGCTTCAGAGTGGTTAGATACAGATTCAGATGGTATTGG
>JABXHN010000062.1 GCA_013373635.1 Flavobacteriaceae bacterium | reverse complement strand
TCTGCAATCCGCGCAAAATCGAACTGGCCATCGGTTCCGGCATTCAGCGCCGCGTCATTTCCGACACCAAGGAAGCACAGCACCTGCCAAACGGCAGGATAATAGCGCGACAGATAAACCGCGATGAGGTGCTCCGTGACCAGTTTCGCGACATCGTCAGCGGGGGGAATGCTGCTGACCGTATTCGCGAGTTGAACCCTGAGTGCGTCGAGGCCAACAATGAATCCCCTGATCGCCTCCACCGCCGCGATCAAAGCCTCGATGTCGTCGATGCCAGCCGATTGAGTCTCGATGGCTTCCACGGCTCCGCTGATCGCGGTCTCTGCGGCGCTAATCGCCGTTACCAGATCGGCTGCGGCTTGCTCGGTGGGCAATTCAGGCAGCTCGATGCCGCCGTCAGCCAAGAACGACCAAATGTCTTCGGCCACTTCGTTGAGTGGGAACTCTTCAGTGCTTTCGGTTTCGTAGTTGTAGGTGACCTCAATCCGCCCCGTCACCGCGAGGAAGGAGATGGGCTCAAGAAACTTTCTCAACTCGGCCATCAGAACGCTGGCAATCATGACGTCGTTGGGCATCAGTAAGCCTCGAACTTGCGGAGAAACACGTGACTTTTGCCGGTGGCGTCGGCGGGAGAGCGGAAGATAAATTCAAAAATTCCGTAGTCGATTGGCGATGTGATCATCAGATTTGAATCTGCGAGCAGCTGTGCGAGCGTTTTGTTCTTGCCGCTCATGCTGAGCGCGCCAGTGTTCCAGAACGTTGTCTGCTGATTGGTGCCCGCGTATTTCGGCAAGGGCGCGACCTCATCGGTGCCGGACTTCCAGACATTGATGTCGATCTTCCAGTCTGGATAATTCTGGATCACGGGTACACCGGCTGCAGGATTGTCGTCTGCGTCCTTGAGCGTATGGGCGATTTGGGTTGCGATGTGACTGCTGGAGGTCACGCTGAACTGGATCGGGGATGTCATGGACCTGAAAGCCAGCAGTTGCTGTTCGAGGTCCGCGTTCGCATAGACATTCCCGAGACCGGACGGGCCGAATTTGTAACTGTCGTCGGTCTGCACGTCTGATGAACTCGGTGCGTTACCAAAGATGGTCTTGTGGGCAAGGTTGCTAATCGCACTGTCGGTCGTCAGCGATACCAACAGCGAGCCGATGAGGCCGATGCCGATAAAGATGGCCAATGCAATGCCCGCAGGCCCCGCCGCCGCAGATGCGCCAGCAAAGTACAACCACGCTGTGACGCCTGCTGCTCCAAGAGCGCCTGCGCCAACGAGCACCTGACCGACCGCTACGGACCAATCGCCAGAGAGGCTTGCGGCCCTGTATCCTTTGATCGCTGCGATGACTTCGATCACGCAGATGACCGTGCCGAGGGCAAATGCACTCGTTTTAGCTAGCTTCACGCCAGCGGTTTCCGCAAACTCGAAACCTGCCTCTTTTAGGGCCCCGTGCCGTGCGACCGCAGCAGAATCCACCACCTCAATAATGTCTTTGGACAGTGCCATGATGTTCTTGGTCAAGTCGGCCCAGTTTCGCGTCGAAGAGTCCGATAGGCTCGAAATGTTGCCAAAGAAGCCGAGGACCTTTGCGAGCTTCTGCATTTTGTCCAGCGTGGCGCCGAACGCGGATTTCAACGCTTTGGACATGTCGTCATTGGGGTCGACCACGCGCGCCCTGAACGTTTGCTTGGCCGCTTCTACAGTTGTTGGAGTGGTGAACCCCGTGCCGCCGCTCAAACGATTGAAGAGCGCCCGTGTGCAGGCCGCCGTCGCGGGATCGTCTTGCGATTCAACAAGCGCGGTCGTCATGGCGATGAGGCTTGTCAGCACCTTGATCGTGAGGTCGCCGATTTGCTTGTTTGTGAGCGGAACAGAGCTGAGCGATGGCATCAGGATATCGGCCCGATGTGCGGAGGTCGTCGCGGCGTATTCTCCATTAGTGATGGTGACAGGCAGTTCGTCGGCAAGCAGGGCGAGCTTGGTTTTCCCGAAGATGCTGCCGGGATGAGCGACCGTCAGCGCATCTTGCAGAAGTGAGCCCGAAGAGACGGCGCGCACTTTCTTTTCGGCGCTGAATTCCGGTGAATGGGTTTGAAGGACCGAGGACGCCATGGCGACCCGTTCGATAAAAAACAAACGCTCGGTCGCAGGGGCGCCATCGAAATCCGACATGAAGTTATTGGTGCTGTCAAAGCAGGTATCGAAATTCGGTGTCAGCGTTGCCTTTGTGGCAGTCGCGGCTTCTTTGGTCACAGGACCATTGCCGCGATAGGTCTGGGTCAGGACACCGCTCATCACTTGAAGGCGACGCGTATCGCGCATGAATTCCCTGCCGAACGCATCGAATTTCTGCTTGTCCAGCTTTCCCGAGATTTCACCCGCGATATCACGCAGATCGCTGTTCGCGCTTTCGCGCAGGCCGATCAGGGCGTTGTTCATGACGAGCCACAGATCGAGAGCGGACTTGCCGCTGTCGACTTTCACGCCTTTGGCCTTCAGGAAATTTTTGAGTTTCGCGTCATAGGCCGCATTGGACCGCTTTTCCACAACGCGGTCGACTTCGCTCAAGAAATCATAAAGCGGCGCGAGCCAGGGCATCAATTTGCCAGCAGGGTTCACCATAACAAACTCGTAAAAATCGGACCTGAAACAGGTTCAGCGTCCGAAGGGGGGCGAGTTCGGTCAAGAAAATTATTTCAATGGGCGAGCGCGCCGATCGCGGGGATTTCTCGTAAGGGGCGATCTGCAAACGAAAAAACGCTGGTTCCTTGGTGGGCGGAG
>JABXHN010000012.1 GCA_013373635.1 Flavobacteriaceae bacterium | reverse complement strand
ACAGCTTCGCTTCTTGAGCTGTAATTTTTACACAGCTTCGCTTCTTGAGCTGTAATTTTTACACAGCTTCGCTTCTTGAGCTGTAATTTTTTACCCTACAAATATATCAATAAATCCATTAAACACCAAGGTTTATTGATGTTTATTCGTCTTTAATTCTGATTCTTTTACTTGTGATCTCAGCCCACTAGATGAAAATCGATGATCTCTAGAATTATAGTAAATTTCTATCCCTTTTTCTTCACAATATTCCCTTCCAGTAAATTCTTTTTCTCTATATTCTTCACCAATAATTCTAACATCAATTTTAAATGATTTTAAGATATCTTCAAGATCTTGTTCTCTGACATAGGGAACAATTTCATCAATATGCTTACTTCCTTTTAATTGAATGTATCTTTCAATCACAGATTGAGAAGGAGCATTTTTTTCAGGTCGATCAATTGAAGGGTCTAACTGTAGACCTACTATTAAATATTCACACACCGTTTTAGCTTCTTCTAACATTTTAACATGTCCTGCATGAAATAAATCAAAAGTTGAAAAAGTAATACCTACTTTCTTAGGCTTCTTTTTAAAAAACATAATTAAATTTTATATCTATATGCTAAAATGAACATAGGTTCAAAATCCATAACTCCTAAAACTGTATGAAGTTTATTGAATAAATATCCTTGAATTCCAATGTTCAAGCTTTGAGTGTCATAATCTAAAAGTAGCTGAACTTTTTCAAATTCATTGTATTTGATTTCAACTCCACCAAAAAAACCTTTCATGTCTTTAGCTGGAAGGTCAATTAAATCGGCGGCATAACCAAGACTTACATCAATACTAAATTTTTTATAATTCAATAATTTACTTCCAACTAGATATGTAGTTGTAAAGTTTGAACATGATTCACACGTAACATCAGCAAGTGCTGATATATCTTGAAGCCCTAATATTACAGCAGGTCTATTTTTTTTCTCTTCTAAAAGTTTAAATCTTGCAGTAAACATTCGATCCGGGAAATATTTTGTTTGTGGAGTGACTTCCATATTTAATTCATGTGAATAACGAAACATAATCTCCATAAACGGGAGTGGTGTAACTGTTACAAAAGTATTGAGCCCTGCATTCCCAGTTCTAGTTCCTTTAAATTCTCCATAAGTTCTTTTGAAAAATTTAGACGGAACATACCCCATCCCAATTGCAAGTGTACCACTTTCATACATCCTGGCTGTTGGAGCTTTTATGAGACCCCTAGTTCCAGTTAGCGATTGCGCATTGATACTTCCAAAAGAAAGTAACAACCCAAAAATTATTATTTTAAAAAATATTTTCATTTTTATCTCAAGTACAAAAGTCAAAGTTAACTTGAAACAATGCTAGTTTTAATTCGTTAATTTAATGACTACTGGCGGTAGTTTTTTTGTTAATTTATTCTGATTCAGTGATTTAGTTATTTTTCAAAAGCCAACTACTAGACTGAATCTTATCTCCCAATCCATCAATCAAAGATATGCCTAATTTTTCACAAATTGGACGCTCTGGAATGGTGTCATTGTTCTGATCACCACCATTGGCAAATCCAAGATCGTAATCTTGATGGAATTTATTGAAAATCATTTCAATTGTTTTAATAACTGTTCGATCGTTGTCAACTGAAATGAATGCTTTATCCACTGCTTTTATATTCTCAATGATGATGAGTCGTTCCTCTTCCTTTTGAAATTCCTTACTTCCTTTGAGTTCTCTCTGATAATCAGAATTTACAATCACAAACAATTCATCTGCAATCGCTTTGGCATTATTGATGTACTCCAAATGTCCCTTGTGAATGGGATTGAAATACCCTGATACAATAATAGCTCTTTTTTTACTCATCCTCTAGATTCAAACATTTAATCGAATACCCATTTTTTAAATAAAAAGCAGTGTGTCTCATGTCGTCTTTATAACGCTCTCTGGTGAAAAGCACCTCGTGAAAGGTCTTTTTGAGTTTGCGCTCTATTTTAGAAACCAAATTGTTTTTTCTCTTGATATTCGCATCATAGGTCGTACTCGGATCATGAATAATGTCCATAGCCTCATTATTGAGTACAATTTTTTTCTGAGCGAGTATTTTTAAAAACTTCACTTCTTCGTCTGACAATGGAATTTTTTTCAGTCCATTGGATAGTGTTTCCTGCGTTAGTTTAAAGTTTCTTCGATTGGCAAGAATGTAAATCAATAAAACAAACAGCATAAGGATGCTCGAGATCCCAACTCCCATGACACCTCCTTTAAACAAGCGCTCATCTCTGATGAAGTAATCGATTTGATCACTGGTTTGAAAATCGATGCGCCCCATTGTAATCGCTCCTTGAGTATCCATGGACGTATACAGCCACTGATTGGGCCCCACGGAGATCGAATTGGCCGCAATTGGAACGAGTTGTTTTATAGGAGTGGTGGTGAGTGTGTTTTGATTCAAATCAATGGAGTAGGAGGTTGCAGAAGCACCATCAAAGAGCTCAACGCTTTGCTCTGTACTCACAAATTGAAGCGGAATATTTTGAGTTTGACTCATAAATAGCGGATTAATGATGCCGTGTTTGCGCCATTGAAGTGTTTTTAAATCCAAGGAGTAGGCGTTTTTTAGGACGCTCTCGTTGAAATCATTGTCAATTTTATGAGCGTGATAAACCCAGAGTTCCTGGTCTTGTTGTGAGTAAAAGGCATTTTTAATCCCCTCTGGAATGGTTCCCGAGGTCGTTACGAGTT
>JABXHN010000050.1 GCA_013373635.1 Flavobacteriaceae bacterium | reverse complement strand
TGTTCCTGGCTCGTAGGTAATAGGATGTACCGCTTGTACGGGTTACTGTAGAACTTGAGTTAGATGTGCTGGTTCCTCCCGAACTACTCTGCCAATAATAGGTGATACCTGAGGGAGGTGTGGCTCTGGTCAATACAGTATTCCCACAATTATTTGAAACTGTTGGTGTAGGAGGTGTTGCAGGTACCGCATTTACGGTATAGCTAACACTTGCGGAACTTGTACTCCAACAATTAGTTGAAGTATTCCTAGCCCTTAGGTAATAAGTTGTTCCAGAAGTTAATGTTACAGTATTATTATAATTGGAAGTGCTTGTACCTGTTGCACTGGTTTGCCAATAATAGGCTATTCCAGATGGGGGTGTAGCTCTGGTCAACACAGTATTCCCACAATTATTGGTCACCGTGGGTGTTGGAGGTGTTGCAGGAATCACATAAACAGAAACTGTAACACTAGATGAACCTGTGCTCCATAGAGCAGCACCAGAATCATATGCTCTTAAATAATAAGTACCTGAACTACTTACATTATAACTTGTTGCAGAATTGGAAGTACTGGTACCGGTTGAAGAGGACTGCCAATACCAAGTAACTCCAGAAGGAGGAGTACCCACTTGATTTAAGGTGACACTCCCGCATATATAATTATTGGCCACAGGTGTACTTGGTGTTGATGGAGCAACATTATTTATTGTCACCGACTTAAAGGCCATGTGAGGATCCCCTGAGCTATCAAACCCCATAACACTCACATTACCAGTGCCTGCAGTTGTCCAGTTTACAGTGGCTTGCGTAAGACTAGAGCTGGTTACTGTTCCTTTACTAGAACTCCAATTGGCTGACACAAGAGTTCCCGTTGGTCCACTGAGTGTGTAAGTGTGCGAGGTACCCTTATTAACAGGTGTATTTCCGGTGATGGAAAACTGAGAATAGCCTTTGTTAGCACTGAGGAATAACCCTAAAAAAAGAATTATGATGGTTGACAGGCTGCTTCTTCTTTGATTCATTTTTTTCATACGTGTGTGCGTTCTATTTTTTTACAACAATCCACTTGGAGACTAAAAGTGATGAGTCAGATTTCTTGCCCTGAATTATCAAAATCAACTCATTGTTTTCAAAATGATCAATATCGAACGATTTGGTACCAGCTCCTCTAATCTTCAATGTCAACACTCTTCCCTTTTTATTAAGTATCCAGCTACCATCTATGGAATGACCATTTTTAGAGGTCTGCTTAAAAAGTCCGGATTCATGGAAGGTTAGCACTCTGCCTTCGTAAGCCTTGTCAAAGGCTTCTTTCATCTCTCCATCAAGTTCATTGTAAATTCTCTTTTTACCACTCTCAATGGCAGCCACAGTCTTATTGAAATCAATTTCCCAAGCGCCAATCAAATCCTTCTCGGTCAAGTCTCTATCAAGTCTATTTTGAGCATTCACCTGCATAGAGTTGAAAAAAAGAAATAAGACATGTAAAAAAATAAGGCCCTTATGGTTTGTTTTTAATATTAAGGTTTTCATTGATCGTGCGTTTTAGTTTGATGTAGTACTCCCTTTTAGATTATAGCTATAGGATTGAATGATGTTTCCATCATGATCTTTGACTTGACTTAGCCTTCCGAAATCATCATATATATATGTCGTTTTCCTGCCATTAGGATCTGTTTGAATTTCGACCCCCACACCTAACTTATAAGTCATTGAAGTAACCAAGGCATTAGAAAGACCTCTCAGCGCAGTATCTTGAGCAGCCGTTAGACCACCATTACCTAGGTTAAAATTGGTACCGAAGGCGGATAAAGCTTCAACCTCTGCGTATGTTGCATTTTGAATTTTGGCAACAGGATATTGGCCATTATAACCCCAGATATAAGTTATTGGCTGACCTGATGTTTGCTTTACCTCTACCAGATTTCCAGACTGATAACGACTATACTCTAGTCTGGACTCAAGTGAATTACTTCCTTTAGAAGTCAGAACTTCGCTAGGAAAATACTGACCCGTATAGGGGTTTGTAATAAGAGTCTGACTTGTACCCAATAAGTTGCCCGACTTATACTGCTTAGTTAAAACAGGTGTAGCAATCTGATTGGCAGATACCATGCCTTCCAAAACCGTCTCTTGCGCTGTTGAAACCGGAAGACTGTCATTATCGAATGGGAAGTAATTGAAGGTTTCAATAATTCTTCCATCACTTCCGTAACCTTTGGATATTCTAGGTATATAGTTACCATTTGCTAAGTCAGATGACCTATAGATATTTTCATTAACAGTCTCTAAGTAAACTGTACTACTACCCTTGTCATATATTTTCGTAATAGTTTTAGAGAGTTCAACCCGAGAAGTGTAAATGTTATATATCTTCCATTTTACACCTGCCGATATATCCTGATGAAAGCGAACTCCCTGAATTACCGCTTCATTCTGATTAACTGAATGATCATCGTAAGGATCAATCAACTGACCAGGTCCATTTTCATCGGCTCTGGGAAATGAGTGCAATACCGTATAATCATAGACAGTCTCCTGGATTAACCTATAGTTAGAAAGGCTTGATGAATATTCATAATCCATTTTTTTCACCAATCTCCCTCTTAAATAATCTCTATCATCATAATGAGCAATAGGGTATGTCTCACTCTCCTCCGTACCCGGGTACCTGACTATGTTCAGGACACTAAAGGAGCCAAATTGGTAATCTGGGAAATGCGCAGGGGTTGAATAATAATATTCACTCTTGCCAATATTCTTACTACCTGTTCTTCTCACCGTCACCTTGCCATACCCTACTGCACTTCCATTGGTATAAGTCAATGGCTGTGATGTACCTACGGTTCTGAATACTCCAGCAGAAATAAGAACTGGGGGATTCTGATACACACCATCAACAAAGGTGTTTAGCAATCCATATTTTGGAACTGAGGATATACGGCCTGTTGATGCCTGTCCTGTTCCATCTCCTGACTCATCATAAAAATATTCATCAGTGGTTCCTTCACCCTCTCCATCATCATTAACAATGCTTTTAATTCTTACTCCACCCACCTTCTTTTTATAAGTAGCTACTTCATCTTCATAACCGATAGCAGCTCCATATGTAACATTGGTGGTATTACAACCAGATAGCCATGCTTTCACTTTATATGTTCCAGCATCCAAGTAAGCTTCATCTGAATAGTTCGGTTGTGTATCAGAAATATCGAATGACACACCCGTAATTAATTGGTCGCTGTTGTCGTAAAAATTAATGGCCATATCACAATTGCTACCAACTGTAGCAGTCTCAACTGGAAAAGCCGTGCCATTAACCGCGATAATCTCATAAGGATTTGCACTTACATTAACAGTTATTGTTGTATCGTATAAACTTGAGCTATTTGATGTTGAAAGCGAATAAGACTTAGAGGTTGTTTCATTCGGTAATTTAGAGTTTTCAACATCATGCAATTCGTAGTTATATAAAGTGGATCCTCCAGTTGGGTATATTACCTTAGTTAGCATGCCAGCCTTAGCATAAGCACCACTAGGCTCTCTGTTAGCACTACCAAACTCTTGGTGTTGAACTGTAGGATTACCAGTTACATTCCATTTCATCCTATATTCAGGCTCTAAAGTAGTATTCCCGGACTGACCATTGTAATACCCCCAATGATCTTGTGCATAAGAATATCGAGAAGGAAGATATTGACTGGAATAATACTGGAATTCAAAAGGAGGAAGACAGTCATTATCAGAGGCGTTACACTCTGTAACACTGTTGAGCTTTAGCCTCAATTCAAAATCACCCGTAGCGGATCCTGCATAGGCACTATTGGATGGAGTGGCATTTTCTGCAACAGTTCCAGAAGGGCCAAAATAACTATGATCAAGACGAAAGTTTTTTATTGCATTACCATTCGCGTCAAAAACCTTTATCTTCTTTAAATATTTAGCACCGCTAAGATCCAGCCTGTTACTGGTAGATTTTTCAAAAACTACTAGATGTTGTTTGCTTTTAATAGAGTCGAGTAGTTGAACATATTGCTCGACTTGTACATTCAGAATATCACTCCCATCAAAACTAGCACTTCCAGGCTTGGCACTCAAAGGAGAAAGAGTAACATTTTGTGTGTAATGTTCGCTATAGACGAAGTCAATAAAGTCTGTTCCTTTATTATTTGTTATACGACTCAAATACCATGCATTAGTCTTATATGTATTATCTGTGTAAGTACTTCCAATTGTCTTGCTTCTGTTCGATTCCTTAACAGAAAAGGTATAGGTTTCTCCACTTGGGACGATAACATCAAACTTATCTATCTCACCTGATGACAAATAAGTCGGAACCACCTTTATTTCAGAAATAGGCTTAAAGAAAATACCACCATCCTTTTGCAAATAGAATGACCCTGAATAACCACCAAATGAATATTGAAATTCGTCTGGCTCTGAATCTTTCTCTCCCAAAGCAAAATCCTCGTATAAGTCGTAGTTTGCAGTAGAATTGGCTTCCGGTATAGCTGAAAGAAAACGATAGCCATTGCTATTGTCGTCATCTTTTCTCCCCCTAATAGTTCTTGATATAACACCACCTGCATTCAATGTCCAACCCAAACCAACCCATGAGGCAACCTGTTCTACACGAATCCCACCAGAACCGGTATAATTAAGACTTATCGGCACAGAAAGTCCATTGCCCTGAACTTCAAAAATCGGTACTCCAATTTGAGCACTACCGGTATAGTAACTCACATTATTATTGGCATAAGAAGTTATGGCTGCCGCCTCTGGAGAAGGGGGAATCAGATTAGGGATTTCTTGCCCCATAAGATGAACTATGGAAAAAAATAAAAGCAGGCTATACAATATCCCCCTCTCGGAAATGTGCTGTAATAATTTTCTGGTCATTGTATGTTTTTTTTCAATTGTAATCTTTTGCTGATAGTACTCATCAGTTTTATTCTTTAGTGAACGGATAGGTTCATTCAATATTCAAAGCCTTAAAGACATTAACTGAGAGCAATGTTCTACCACAAGACAAAATAGATTTGACTTCTAATATTTTGGACTTCAAAGTACTGTCTAACTAGAAAGCTGTTTTAGAAGCATTAAGCAAAACATTGATAAAAAAATATTGAGAATACGTTTATCTAGGAACCTCAATGCAGTCATATTTCGAATGTGTTTAAGTAAAAAATAGTATCATAATTTAGAAAAAAGAATAACATTACTACAAACAAAAAATAGTTTTCTTTGTATAATCATATTATTTTATGACCTTATAAAAAAGAAAATCCTTCACACTCAATCACTTAAGCAACTATTAAGATATAAAAGAGTCCAAATTTCACTTAGATTCTTCTTATTGACCACCTCCGAATCGATAAACCACATCAAGCTTATTTAATCAATTCACAATCCATGACTAAATCGGTAATTGACATCAATAAAATATTATTCCTAAAAAATTGAAGATTAGGAATTTGAATTCGTGTTGACACCTATCAACGATACTAAATGATTTTTTCATGAGATGAAATATGGTTAGATATCATCCCTGTAAATCCTAGCCTTTTGTTGCCAATTGATTATGAGAAAGAACTTGTTGCTCTGATTTGCTGGAGTAGCCTCTATATATCTTATCGAATTTTGGAGAATATAGTGCGTAAACTGTGTATGTCATAAAATAAAAAAGCCGATCAAATTGACCGGCTTTTACTCTTTAGCGGGAACAGGACTACTTCATTTTGGGGTGGCTCTTTTTTTTAAAAACCCAACTAAGCCGTATCTTTAATGTTATAACATTGTAAATACCTGACTATGACTCCTGAGGAACAATTGAAAAGTGGAAAATTCGTCAACGAACCACACCGACTTAGGGTCAATCTGTTATACAGC
>JABXHN010000077.1 GCA_013373635.1 Flavobacteriaceae bacterium | reverse complement strand
TGTATCACTATGATTAACAGCCACTTACCCAGTAGATTTTATAGTCACATACCGGAGGTAAGCAAAAGCAGTTGTTATAGTTTCATTCAAGATGACGCTTCGAACAGACTTTTGTAAGTGGCCGAATGCGTTTTAAAGGCCTTTGTTAACCACCATTGAGTTGTTAAATGCTTAGAGGTGCTGGTGCAAGCTAACCATCAGTTGGCACAAGTATTTAGGCATGACAACACCTTGTACTGCGGTAAACGGTCCAAAACATTGAGCATGTTGGCTGAAGGGCTTAGCTATTGAAGATGAGATCTCATTACCTACTGCAGCCTATTCCACGCTTGAACAGCTTGAAGCTGAACGCGGATTACCGATTAAGTTTCGAGAAGACCATGGCTCTGATTTAATATCGGCCTTGTAGACTAAATGGTGCGGTACTAATCCTATTAAGATGACATATCCAGCCTGGCAAGCCACAAGAAAAAGGCTTTGGCGAACGCTTCAACGGTTCGTTCTTCAGAGAGGTTCCCGATGTGGATTTGTTTTTGAGCGTTAGTCATTGAATAAAAATGGCCAACTTCTGACGATTGGATTATAAAGAAGAGAGAACCTATGAAAGTCTGGGGAATCTGTCTCCAGGAGCTTACCGGACAACATGGAAAACTCTAATGTACAACTGTGCGATCAAGCGCAAGAGGACGCGTTTAACATAGTGAAAACTTACGGTAAAAATCCACTAGTTAATGTTAAGTTGATCAGAGGTGTTCAAATAAAGCCAGAATTTCCGTTTAAATAAGTTGGAATAGAGACTCTTTCGGAGCTTGTTGGGAAACTCACTATAGGCAAAGATAATCCGTATACCATGAGTGTTGGACTATATGAATGATTGTGGCACTATGAGCTTAGAACAAGGAGTTATTCGTACTGTCATTGAAAAAATTATATAGTGATGAAACTTAAAAGGTGATTATAAGTTTAATATTCACACTTACTAACTTGTCATTAACTTTGATATTTTTTATATTGGCTTCGATAGTACTATTTTTGTATTAGATATGAGGGTGTGTACTCATTATCAAAAACAGATATCTAGTGATAAGAAAGTTAGCATAGCCCTACTTAGGTTTATAAAGCAATTACTTTTAATTTTAATCCTTTTGGATTAATGTATACTTTTTAGGCCTAATAACAATGATGTTATGATTAAATATAAATGGAGTTAGTTTAATATATGGATTGCTTTCTGACAGTTTTTATAAAAATATCCCATTCTATTCATTTTTTCACTTCTAGTATATAAAAGATAATGTAATGAAAAGACCTAGAGTTTTACATGTAATCGACAAACTAACAGGTGGCGGAGCTGAGGTTCAATTATCATATTTAGTAAATAATTCAAATTCTGCACATACCATTGTATATAGCAAGCTTGGAGGTGAGGAATTATTTTCAAATGATTGTGTTTTAATTCATATTCCAAACGTAAATAAGCTAGAATTTATCGTAAAATTATTTAACATTGTGAGAAATTTTGATGGCGAAATAGTACAAGGATGGCTACCAGAATATTATTCTGTTATTGCAGCATTTTCTTGTTTTTTCAACAAAAAAAAATACATTTCTTGCGATAGAAGAGCTCCTGTCAATAAAATATCAAAAATGTATTTTAGAGATAGATTGAAATTGATATCTCATATATTTTCAGATTTAGTTGTAGCTAATTTCTCTTTACATAGCTACGGGCTTATGAGTAGAAAATTAATAAATAAAAAAAAGTTCGTGACAATTTATAATGGCTATGAACTGAAAAAAGATTTTAAGCGGGAAGGCATTGCTAAGTCGAAATTTAAAGATCTTAAGCTTTTTTTCGTTGGTAGGTTGGTAAGCCAGAAAAGGCCGTTACTAGTAATAGACATATTTGATGCTATCTGTGATAGATTTCCAAATATCAATTTTGAACTAAAGATATTTGGTGACGGTGTCCTCAAAGATGTTTTACTCCAGAAAATTGATTCATCGAGATTTAGTTCAAGGATAGAATTCTTAGGTTATACATCCAATTGGATAGAGGTTATTACGCAGGATGCGATTCTCATCTACCCATCTTTAAAAGAAGGAATGCCTAATATCATATTCGAAACAGTATTGAATGGAAATGTATTTATTGCTTCTCGAATACCGGAAATAGAAGAACATTTCATGGGAGTTCCCGAGGTGTTTGTTGAAATTAACGATAACGAAACTTTTAGCTTTTGTGAACATCTTACGAAATTGATAAGTGATAAAGAAATCATCTATGATAGGTTGTTGTCAAATGCAAAATTACACAGTATAGATTATATGGTAAACCAATGGGATTTTAGATATTCAGAGCTTGCTAAGGAATTTAATGAATAAGGTATTAATGCTAGCAGCATTTCCGTCTGTAAAGACTGGAATTACAGGCGCGAAGATCGGTAGCAAATATGTGTATGATATGCTTACTAGTAAAGGTTACTGTGTAAGGATTGTAGATCGTTCACTGTTTCTTAACTCACCTATAGACAATATGTTTTACAAGTATTTATATAGGTTAGCTAATTTTTTTAACTACTTTATAATATTAACTAAGCTAATTATTCATTTTATATTTTTTAAACCTCACTCATTTTATACTGTTGGCGCATCTTCAAAAATCGGATTTTTGAGAGACCTTATTGTTCTATCTTTGGTTAAATTTTTTAAGGTTAAAACAATAGTTCATGTCCGCAATGGTAATTTCTCGGAGATTTTTGATAATAGCGGATTTCTCGTTAAAATATACTGCAAATTAATAGACGATATTATATTTCTGGATGAGACTCTTCTTGTCAATATTAAGAAAGAAAGTTTTAAGAATATACACGTCATAGCAAATCCTATAGATAAAGAAATTGTAGCTACTCCAATTGAAGTTCAAGCAAAAAAAACTGGTAGGATTTTAAAGTTCATATATGTGAGTAATCTGATAGAATCTAAGGGTTATTTTGATCTTTTGTCTTCTTTGTTACATTTAACTGATGAAGAAAGAGGTAGTATTTCAGTTGAGTTTTTCGGTAAGTTTGAGTCTCAATCTAAAAAGTTATATTTTGAAAAATTTATTAAATCAAATAATCTAGATGATGTAGCGTATTATCGTGGCGTAGTATACGATCGGCTTAAATTAAAAGAAGTTTATTTAAGTTCTGATGTTATTGTTTTGCCAACCTATTACCCAAATGAGGCGCAACCACGGTGTTTGATTGAGGCTCTGTCTTCAGCTTGTATAATAGTAGCAACTAAGCATGCTTCAATTTATGGTACATTCGCTGATGCTTCTTTCATTCATTATGTTGATAAAAAAAATCCCGAGTCAATTGCTAAGGCTGTATCGGCAATAATAAAAGATAAAAGTAATATCGAAGATCAGTTTATTGTGGCTCGAGAGTACTACATTGAACATTTTTCTGATCAAGTGTTGAACAACAAACTTCTAAGATTATTTCGATGAAAAATACAGTTTTTATTATTGGATTACCAAGATCCGGTACAAGTTTTTTGGGTAACAAATTAAAGTGCATTGAAGATTCGGTGTATCTAGAAGAACCTAATCATGCATGGATGTACCGCAATATGCATAAGGGTCACGACTGTTTGGATGACACTGATCTAACCGAACGAAAAAGAGCTTTTTTACATAAGTTTTTTTTGGATAGACCTGCGCAAACTATTATAGAAAAAACACCTTCTAACTGTTTAAGACTTCGTTACATAAACGCTGCCTTTCCGAATTCGAAGTATATTTATATTACTCGGTCTCCTGAAGATATCAAAAACTCTATATTCAGGAAGTGGACGAAGGAGGAAGATAATAATAATCATATTATATACAAAGGTAACTCTTCTCAACGATTACGCCAGTTTAAAATACAAGTTAATAAATTAATAAGTACTCCACTTGTCGATTTGCCTTATTATCTCCCAAAGATAAAACAAGAATTATTATTTTTAGCCGGTAGAAGCAGAAGTTATTGGGGGCCTAGAATTCCTGGTTATCACCAGTTGATATCAAAATACTCTGTAGAAGAGATAATTGAAAAACAGGTTAATTATTGTATTGAAAAAGTAGAATCAGATCTTCTAACTTTGCCAAGTTCGAACATTTATAACATCACTTTTAACGAGTTAGAGCGCTGTCCTGATGACACACTTATTTCAATTAGAGAGTTTTTATTTTGAACTAAACTATTCTATTATAATATTAACCATCATATAAAAATATCATTAATGGAAATTCTTAATATTAAGTTGATAGGCAAACTAAGCTATAAATCCACGATGATAGCTAGTATTCTGCGTAACGCCAGAATTTCGATAGTAAGTTCACGATTCACATTTAATCGGTGAGCAGAGTTTAACTGCCTATTGCTGTTACTTGGTAATTGCGAAAAACAAGGTATGTGTACGGTAGTCAGAATGTGCAGCTAACCATAAAGTTCGTATCAACATAAAACTATTGAGCCATAGATAAAAGTATAGTTCGTTTCGCAACTAAGTGAAGAGGCGAAAATGTTGTTATGGTGCATTTTCTAAGATTTACTAGCTCAGACCTGATCTGACTTTTACCCAGTTTTTCTGGTGCAGGCGTCAGATTAGAATTGAGCTAAATTCTTTTCAGCTGTGAACACCAAGCGATTTTGTCGTACTTTAATTACCACGCGATTCTGTCGTAGTCGCTGATTACCAAGGGTAATTGACGGTTAACTTTGACCGTGCTCTTTGAATGTTTTTTGTGCATTTTAGGAACGCTAAGGATGATTGTGTTGAATTCCAAAGCTCAATTGACAGTTGATGTCATTGCGAACGTGGCTGAGCGTAACATTACGATAGCCAATGCTGCTAAGCTCCTTAACAAATCCAGACGTACTGTTGAACGGTATTTAAAGCTCTACCGAAGCTAAGGGCTACTGTCCACTTCCCCTAAACTGAGATAGACATAATTAGAGTTTTCTGCAATGATTAACGCAGGAGAAAAAAGCAGAATCAGCGGAAATGGATTAGTGCAATGCTCGCCGCCACTCTGTGTAAAAATACTTATACTCTATTAAATAACTTTAAAGCTGCGTGTTAAAGTCTCTCTTAGCTTTAGCTGACTGTGTAGAATCTTATAAACTATTAAAAAATCAAATGTATTGGTATGCATGACTCTATATGAAAAAGATAGTATAAGATCTCAATCAATTCTTTTCGTCGAGTTATAATGTATTCAGCTAATTCAACTGGTTAAGTAATGTGCTCGAGTTTGTCCCGGGTATACGCTAGCTTTTGGTATTGCGAAGAAATCCTTTTATCTTCCAGTATGCAACACAATTTCTGAGTGCTACAGCTGTTGTATTTGCCATCGCAACTCCAATTAAACCAAAAATTTCTCCCAAAAAAATAGTCAATAACACGAACAATACACAACAAAAAAGTGTATTATAATAATTAAATTTATGCATCCCATTTATATTTAAGAGCAGGCCAGCAGGACCTGCGAAATTATTAAATAAAGCTCCTACAATTAACACTCTTAAGATGGTTGACGCTTCTTTGTACTCCTCGCCAAACACAGTGACTAACATTTCCGAAAATATAAATGAGGGAACTAACAAAAGTAATGAATATGCGATTAAATACAACCTAACCTTTTTAAATATGGCTTTCAAATTGCAATATTTTTCTTCTTTGGCTAATTTTGAAAACACTGAGGTGTATTTAGTAATTATAAAATTTTGTGCAAACACGAATAAAATATTCAACTTGGTTGCTACGATATATAAAGCTATTTGCTCGAGTGTGAATCCGAGTAGCGGCAACATCAATATATCAATGAATCTAAAAGATAATTGCATGACGGACGTACACATCATTGTGAAAGAAATCTTTATATTTGAATATATATCTTTTATTTCTTTTAAATTTACCTTTTCAATTTCTTTAGCCACTATCATGTTGAGTATAAAAACTTCCAACATAACAATAGTTATTATATTACTTAATTTGACTTCCCAGATTAGCTCACACCACAATATCGAAAAAATCAATGATATTGGCACGATCAAATTCTGATGTATAATAGCTTTATTTACATGTCCTTCAGTAGTCATTTTGCTTTTACTAAAGAAATTTATCGACAAAGTAATTAGAAGAAGAAATGCTAAGGAAGTATTTGGGATCTCATAGGTGAGTAAATAGACAAAAGATAGTAAGCCAGATACCATCAATACGGTATAAAAACTTACTGTGTAGAATTTGTTTTTTTCAATTTCATTTTTGCCTGGAACATATATATTTGCATATTGAGACAAGCCCAAAGAACTGCTAGTATTTATTAACATGGCACCTGTTAATATTAAATTGTATTGTGCAAATTCCGCAGCATCAATGCTTTTAGCAAGCAACAGAATCGACAAAAAACCAAGGGCTGCCCCCCCCCCTTGAAGACATATTTTAAAAATAATATCAATTTTATTTTTCATAACTTTTATAAAACTTATAATTCAACCCGGTAATTTGAGGTTTCTTGCTCTATGTTTAAACGTGATTGGTGCTAACAACTCTTTAGCTCTTTTAAAATTATTTTAAAAATATGTGAAGAGTTTTTTACAATATTATTCAGATAATAAGTTTGTGGAAAACTCAACTTTATTAACCTTTCCATCTTTCACTCATTTATTTTTTTTAGTAAATCATGTAAAAATTTTCTTGAACCGCTCTCATACTAGATGTGAATAAAAGTCTCTTTAAACACTAGTTTCAGCAACATCAGGTATACCTGCAAGATCTTAAATGATAGAGAATCTTAAACATGTCGATAGGAGTATAGGGTTAATTGGCGTTATATGCTATCTCTTGTTATCGCAGTATTCTTGGGTAGAGACTGCAGTGAGATTTGTAAAGACCGTGATCTTCAAATTTATATGGAAGTTGTCCCTTGGCACTCAAGAAACAGGTTGAATAAGTGTACAAGCCTTGGTTCAGCGTAAATAGTCAAAGCGCGTATTACACAAGGTCCTCAACTAGTTAGAGATGCGAAAACGTCTGATGATGCGTCATAGAGATATTAGCTGAGAAGTGAATTGCAATCTAATTCGGGTCAGAAATATTTGCCACTAGTCGCTCAGATTGGCCACTCAAACATTTAGTTTCGAGCTATCCCATTATAAGGGAAGTGGCCAGATTTACCATAACCGAATCGAAAGGAACGACTCACATAGCGTTTTGCTGTTGTCTTTGCCTCTATATCGTTAACCAGAATATAAGTTATATAGACTGTATGTCTGCTAAACGCAGAGGTGTAGTGTAGAACCGGACCTCAAAAATAAAGCTACTTTTAGTTCAAAGAATGACTAAAGTAAGATCCCGCACTAATAAACAAATATTTTACAATCAAGATGCTCACAAAAGTGCCTAAGTAAATTTTTTAGATCCAATTTATGCGGAAGATATGGTAGAGTTTTTTCATTAACAGCTGTATTTTCTTTACACACTGTAGAAATGAAGCTCAACCAAATCTGTTATTTAGAGTAATAAACTATATTTATGTATTATGGCAGCATGCCGAAGCTTGCTTAAAACTACCTTTTTTAAAATTATCAAATTAAATTTTAATAGTAATAGTTTAACTTGATAAACTATTGGAATTAAAACTGAACACCTTACCAGATTATGTAACGTAAAAGTGCGTATTAATTTACAATGCGGAATTATTTTGAAGAATTTAGTAAAGGATAACTATGAAAATAACAATTATCTCCCTGAATTATTCTCCCGAGAACATTGGCATCGGGAAATATAATACGGAACTGGCTGAATATTTGACTGATGCAGGACATGATATTGAAATAATTACTGCGCCACCTTATTATCCTGACTGGGAGCTCTCCTCTAAGTACAATAAGTTTTGGTTCGAAACTGAAAATATTAATAACGTTAAAGTAATGAGGTGTCCTATATATGTACCGAAGAAAGTAACTACAGTTTCAAGATTATTTCATTTGGCGTCTTTCGCTATAACATCGACTATAAGATTAGTATCAACTGCGTTTAAAAGAAAAGATATTATTCTTTTAGTTCAACCCACTTTTTTTTGTGCACCGTCGGTAATTCTTTTTAGTAAGTTATTTAAAGTCAGAACGATTATGCATATTCAGGACTATGAGCTAGATGCAATGTTGGGTCTTGGTATGGCAAGTAAAAACTCAATGTTTAGCCGAACCCTAAAAAGAATCGAGTCTTTTATAACTAATAGATTCGATCAGGTAAGTTCAATATCACTGAGTATGTTGGATAGAGCTAGAAATTTGGGTGTTAAAAAAGATAAATTAGTCCTTTTCCCAAACTGGGCGGATATCAATTTTGTAACACCAGAAACTTCTTCTGATGTTTTTAGAGATAAACTGAACTTTGACACTTCTGACAAGATAGTTTTGTATTCAGGTAATATTGGTAAAAAACAAGGTTTAGAGATTGTTTTAGATGTCGCCAAAAGGCTGGAACACGATAAAAGCTTAAAGTTTCTATTAGTTGGCACTGGTGCACATATTGATACATTGAAAAAATATTCAAGGGATTTGAATTTAAACAACATTACTTTTCTCCCTTTGCAAGCTTGGCAAGATGTTCCATACCTTTTGGCAATGGCTGATTTGCATTTAGTTATACAGAAGAAAGGTGTAGCTGATGCAGTTCTACCTTCAAAGTTGACAAATATCTTAGCTGTCGGCGGTCACTCAATAGTTACAGCAGAGCCAAATACAGAGCTTGGAAGAATTGAAAATAAATTCCCTGGAATCTATACACTTATTCCACCAGAAGATACAGCCGCTTTAGAAAAAGCTATTCGCTTTGCATTAGAAAATACAAATATCGACTCGCACAATAAAGTAGCCAGGGATTATGCAGAAAAATACCTTAGTAAATCCATGACTATAAACAACTTCATTAGCGATATTAGTAGAAGCAATATATAGTTTGATTGAGGATACATAACCTACTGTAAAGCGCTTTTATAAAATTTTGGTAATTTATCAAACAATGACGGGGCATACTGATGTGATTAGAAATTACATTGATAAGTTAAGGTATGCTCTAGCTATTTGGCTTTTATTGAGCTTGTCGCTTTCAACTATAGCCATCGGCCCTCTCCGTTTCACTCCAGAATTGTTCAATCGCATCGAACAAGAATACGGTAGCTCTGCCCGCGAACGTGTTGCCGATTGGCAACAGGAGTTGCTGGAACTTCAATCTGAAGATATTGATGAGCAACTCTACGAAATAAATCGATTCTTTAATGCCATTCCTTATTACGAAGATTCAGTGCATTGGAAACAGGATGATTACTGGGCTACCCCCGTGGAAATGCTAGGAACATACGGCGGGGATTGTGAAGATTACACCATTGCCAAATATTTTAGTTTACGTGCCTTAGGTGTGCCGGAAGAGAATATGCGGATGATGTATGTAAAGGCTCTGGACTACAATCAGGCGCATATGGTGCTCGCTTATTACTC
>JABXHN010000051.1 GCA_013373635.1 Flavobacteriaceae bacterium | reverse complement strand
TATTAGCTAATTATAATATACAACATGTACAAAAGAAGATAGGTACTCGCCAAAGGCAAGCACAAACTACATCAAGAATACTAGTTCGCACTTGCAGTGCAGACTCATCTTACTAGCTAATTATAAGACAACATGTGCTATGAAAGATAGGTACTCGCCAAAGGCAAGCACCAGTTACGGCAGCAGACAAATGAGCACTAGAGGGAAGCACCAGTTGCGGTAGCGGACAAGTGAGCACTAGTGGGGCACCAGTTACTTCGGCAGACAAGTGAGCGCTAGTGGGAATAAATCTACCCAACCGACCACAGTACAGGTGATAAAGTATACTCCATTGGGGTTATGAACCTTATATTTCTCTGACATGGTGTGTTTTCTTTAGAAGTTAGGCCATTTCTTCAGGTAGAGCAAACTTTCTAATACCTACGCTCTAGTTCGCACTTGCAGTGCGGACTGATCTTATTAGCTAATTATAAGACAACATGTGCTATGAAAGATAGGTACTCGCCAAAGGCAAGCACCAGTTACAGTAGCAGGCAAGTGAGCGCTAGTGGGTTGCCTGCCTTTACGCAGGCTATGGAACAATACTGACAATTAATGTGTGTGATAATTGATAGCACTACCTCCATTGCTGAAGCTGGTTCTTTCTATTATTTCTCTTTACCGCAGTACAACTACTCGGTAAAATAGGTACTCGCCAAAGGCAAGCACCAGTTACGGCAGCAGACAAGTGAGCACCAGTGGGGTAACCTTCTCTGAAACAATAAAAAATCAGCCATCAACTAATCTCAAACCCTCTTAAATCATTATAAAATTAGGCATTGGGTTAATTATGAATAAATAGACAGCTAAAGATACCCCCACTGTAACAATAGTCTTAATTGACATCAGCCCTAAGTATTTAATAATATATGCTAAAGAGTAAATTAAGGCCACTAGAGAATTCAGTTCCAATAGTCCAAAATTGAAAGCTAAGCTACCAATCATTGGGGTTGAAAACTGCCCCTTGAGTAGGAAAGTACAAAGTATCAAAATTGAAGAAAACAACAGTAAATATATGGTATAACCTTTAATTCTTGGAAAACAGAGAATGGCCAAGATACATAAGACACACAAGCCCCACTTCATAAAACTAATTATGTAACTCTCAAATACAGCTTCAATATATACTTCCTCATACTCTGCCTTAAATCGAACATCGAAAAAATGAATGATATCTATGGCTAGATAAATCAGAAATATCACCGCGATTATCCATAAAATCCATCCTCTTTTATTCTCAATTATTTTCATCTTTTTCCCGATTATTTTGATACTCTTGAACTCGTTTTACTGCTGCGTCATAATCATCCTTATTGTCAAAAATTCGATAAATGTATTTTCCATCCTCATTTACGAGACCAATTTGATACATTTTCTTAGCTTCCTCACCATTCTCGCTTTTCATGTAACTGAATCCTGAGGCTGCTACTCCACCAACGTTACTCTCAAATTCCGTAGTAAACCCTGTAACACTTTCATTTTTTCTGTTGTAATGGTCTGGGTTATCTGAGAAAGTAAGTCTAGTGCCACTATACCTAGTTCTCATCTTCTCCTCCCCGTAAACAGACCTCATATTATTTCCAACCATTACAGCGGAATACTCTCTCGATTCTCTCTCTCCTTCTCCCGAACGCCCAGTAACTTCATGATTATAAGCATGATCAATCTCATGTCCCATTATATAAGCACTAGAATTAGCACCCCCATTAAGTGTCGGATAAAGGGAGCTCCTTACAAAGTATATTGTCCTAGGGTCTCCGTTTGTTCCACGTCCATCATAAGCTGAATTACGAGTCCAGTAAACCGATCGAGTATGATATGTGTTGCTAGACCTGATTAGCCTATCAACCCTTCTTCTTCCCTCTGAAGTAGCTACTATCTGAGCTAAGTTTGATATAGTTTTACTTCTACTATTCCCAACAATAATCTCACGTCCATCGGGGTCTATAAATATTATAGGATTGTTTACAACATAGCCATAAGTGCTGTACTCTAGGTACTTTTCTGCCAAAGGATCGACATTAAACCATCTAGCTATTTGTGGGTCATAATTTCTCGCTCCATAGCTGTACCAGTCAATATCAAACTCTCCATCAAGCTCTTTTCCATTATACTTAAACTGGTTCGGTTTGCTCAGTGGAGCGGTAGAAGAGAGTGTTCCGATCGACAAACCGAAGGGATAGTAATGATCTTCTTGCATTACCCTTCCTTTGGTGTGGGTTATACGGAAATCATCGAAATATACATCGTGGCCGGTATTGCTTTCATTAGAGGTGTACACGTAAATAAAGCCAGATTCCTCAATGGTTTTACTTAAGGTAAGCTGCAAATGGCTATTAGCCGTGTTAGTTGCTTGGGCAAAACCGGCATCCAAGTAATTAAAGTCACTATCAAACAAAATGTAGTTGAGATAGGCCCTTGGAGAAGTGCTACTTCCATTACTTCCCACAAATATGGCAGAGGCATTACCATTTACAGCAGGTGAAACCCCTGCTGTTTCCAAACCATTTGGAGCAGAGCCCGTAACACCGGCCACCAAGGCGGAGAGAATAGCTGTATTGCTTACAGAGCCATTATCTGAGTATCCACCAAAATGATAAGCATATACTTCCATGTCTACTTCGTCACCACGCATTACTTGCAATAATTTACTAACCCCCAGTTGCCTGTTGGTATCATTACCTCTGAGCCTTATTACCTGGTCTTCATTGGTAGTAACATCAACGGTTTTATTAGCTGTAGAGTTGGTTTCGCGCATATCTACATTCAGGAATACAGCCTCCTCAAAGGTGCTGTGGGCAGTTTCCATAGTAGCCAGATAAACTACCTCTTCATTCTCTGTAGTAAAAGTTACCCGGGTATTGCCCAAATGGTCTTTGAGGTAATAATCATAAACAAAGTCGTTGTTGTCTTTCTTTCTTACCCTACCTTCTGCATGAGCCAATTGCTGTAAGTCACCGTCTTCATAAATAAAGCCTCCAACATAATCTGTAACGGTTGTACTACCATTGTTATTTACGCTTTTAGCCAGCTTTATTCCGGCAGCATCGTAAGTATAGGTAATACTGCGGCTACCGGTAAACGTAACCGTCTGTGGCAAATTGAGATGATTATAGCTTATGGCAGTAATGTCTTTATTGGCATCACTAATCATATTGCCGTTATCATCGTAGGTATAGTCTATGCTACCGGTATAACCATCTACAAAACCTTGTGACTGGTTACCATAGTCATTTACTCCCCTCAACTGGTTACCATCATACAGGTATTCCATTAAATCCATGGCGAGTGTTGTGCTGGTACCATAGCGAATGAGATCTCTAATATTTCCGTTGAGATCGTAGTCAATACCATTCACATCGAAAGTCACCGGATTGGAGAATCCTCCATCAAAGGAAACATAGTCAGCTTCGATCAGGCGATTCATGGCATCGTATTCATAGGCATAAGCCGCTTGAACTCCATCGCCATGACTATACTGGCTCCATATTGTCCCACTAATATTCCCGTTATACATCGGATTCGTAACTCCACCAGTATTGTCATTATAGGCCAACTGCATTCCAAAGTAATCTCCTTCACTATCGGAAAGTGCAGCATCATTTATGCTTTGCAACCAGCCTCTGATGTTGTAGCTGTAGTCTACTGATTGTTCAAAGGTGCTTCCGCTATTGGTAGAGTGTAGCTTTTTGTCTATTAGTTCTCCAATAGCATTGTATTCGTTTTTAATTAGTATCACAGCATCATCAGTATTTACCTGATGATCGACCTGTAAAAGCCTACTGGCATGGTCATAAGTATATTCTTCTGCTACTGTAGTGGTAGTAGTTCCATCATTATGACTGGTTTTGGTCTCAAGCACTCTTCCAGCAAAGTCATATAGACTACTAGTTCTGTCTTCTCCACCTATGTGGTTATCAGAATGAGTTTGTATCACACGTCCTTTGTCATCATAATACATTAGGCTCTTAATCCATGTAGTACTACCCAAAACTTTGGTCATGCTGGCCACTGCTCTTCCCTTAGTATTCGAAGAATAGGTTGAAGGAAGCCCTATTTCCTGAACATACGGGAATAGACTCAGTACTGCTGATGTATAGGCATCGTAGAAAGATATACTCAAATAATCATTCAAGCTCGATACGTTAGGGAAGGCTTGGTTGGTATAGCCTTGTATGGAACCGCTTCCAAATTCTTCATACAAATAGGTTTGGCTATTAACAGTAGTTTGCAAAGCAGAACGGCTTGAACTACTGGTGTAGAAACCTGTAAGCACTGGTCTACTTAGTTCATCATACTTAGAAAAAGTCCACTGATCTATATCGCGCTGATTGGCATCTTGAGTAAGCACCAGTCTATCCAGTTTATCATAAACCATATACACCCAACCAGAGCCAGGTACTTTCTTCTCAACCATTCGGTTTCGTTCGTCATACCTGTACTGAAATGCCCAAAGGTCAAGGAAATCGGTTGTAACCTCATAAGGCACAATTTCAGCTCCAGGATCAAGAGTTACCCCAGTGTCTACAGTTACTGTAGCCGTCTCTACATACATATAAGACCCTCCTGTATAGTTTGCACTGGTAACAGTATAATCTTCAGTTATCAGAGTATAGCCCGAAGGAAGATCAGACAAGTCTCCTACCTCAATCAGTCTGTTCGCCTCAGGAGGCAACACTATACTCAAGTTTCCAAAGTCGTCATAAACGTAATAGGTGTCTGCCCATGGATTATTGACATTACCAGTCTCTACCCTTTTCAGCACTACCATTCCCTGCTTGTCTTTAAACTCTATTACTGAGTTGCCTTCTTCATCGGTAACCACCGATTTCATTAAAGTATTAGCAGCATAGTATCCATTGGAGTTCAGTGGAACAGGGAATCCTGCTGCATAAACATAAAGCTTAACTTCATTAGCCACATTAGATAGATAATCTGCCCTAACCACCTTATCCGTTGAAGAACCATTTACAGGTTGCCATGCTGCTCCCGGAGCACCTTGCTTAAGCATTCTGCTTAAAGGTGAATCTTCCAACTCTGTAACAGAATATGGCGCAGTATCATGAGACACGTTGCTCGCAGACTGGTAGAATTGATATTGTGGGCTACTCGTGTAATTGGCAGCGCTTGTTCCTACCGGGTTATGTTGAAACACACCACAATTATCAGTAACCACATAAGGCAAATACTGAGTAGTTTGACGACCAAACTCATCATAAACAATCGGCTGCACAATGTGATACTTATCAGGAGACGCTTCAATGCCTATAGTCTGAATAGGTCTTCCCAAACCGTCTGCAAACTGAATACTAACTGAACGATCTTCAGAGGTTAGTTGAGATATCTGACTTACAGAAGTTATGCCTTCAGTAAGTATGGTTGTAGACATAACATAGTTCTCATTTCCCGGGTCAACATCCGAGCATCCCGTCACTTCTACAACTGAACTGATTCCACTACCACTAATTCCACTTTTAGTTACAGTAAGCGTATATTCTCCAGCATCATAAGCTACATAGCTCGAAGAGTTACTTATAGTATTGCCATCTCTCTTCCAATTATAGCTGGCATAACTACCACCAGCCACTAATGTAACCTTATCGCCAAGGTTGCCCAGGTTTGTGCTACCCATAATGGAAATTGATGGAACTGCCTCAACACTTACCACCACGGACGAACTAGAGGCGCTCCAACAGCCTTCATTGCTGCGAGCTCTTAAATAGAAAGTTCCTCCTGAGGTGGTTGTATAGTCTGAAGTTGCAGGTAAACTTGTGCTAGTACCATTTGAGTTGGTGCCTTGCCAATAGTAATTTATACCTGCTCCTGCAGCAGAAGAATGCAACACGGTACTTCCAAAATTATTTGTAACAGTTGGTGTTGGTGGTGTTGAAGGAATTGCATTCACAGTATAGCTCACACTGGAAGCGCTATTACTCCAACAACCCGTTGTGTTATTCCTGGCTCTCAAATAATATGTACCGCTACTAGTGAAACTTACAGTAGCACTTGAGTTTGATATACTAGTACCTGTTTCACTACTCTGCCAGTAGTAGGTATAACCTGAGGACGGGTTAGCCCTAGTCAATACCGTATTCCCACAGTTATTAGTAACTGTTGGTGTTGGCGGAGTAGATGGCGGCTGATTTACTGTGTAGCTTACACTGGCCGAATTATCGCTCCAACATCCCGTTGTATTATTCCTAGCTCTCAAATAATATGTGCCACTACTTGTAAAACTAACCGAGGAACTTGAATTTGATATACTAGTACCTGTATTGCTGTTCTGCCAGTAATAAGTAAAACCTGAGGATGGGTTAGCTCTAGTCAATACTGTGTTACCGCAGTTATTCGTAACAGTTGGTGTTGGCGGAGTCGATGGCAAAGCATTTACTGAATAGCTAACACTAGCCTCTCCACCCCAGCAACCGGTAGTATTATTCCGCGCTCTTAGGTAATAAGAAGATCCACTACTCAGGGTTATTGTTGAAGACGAGTTACTCGTACTTGTTCCTCCCGAACCACTCTGCCAATAAAATGTAATCCCAGAAGGTGGTGTAGCCCTGGTTAATACCGTATTTCCGCAGTTGTTCGTAACTGTCGGTGTTGCCGGTGCGCTTGGCAAAGTATTTACCGTATAGCTCACACTGGCTGAGCTGATGCTCCAACAACCTGTGGTGTTGTTTTGTGCTCTTAAATAGTAAGTGCCAGCACCAGTGAAACTCACAGTAGAACTCGAGTTCGCTGTGCTGGTGCCTGAGTCCGAATTTTGCCAGTAGTAAGTATAACCAGATGCAGGATTAGCCCTGGTCAACACCGTATTCCCACAGTTATTAGTAACTGTTGGTGTTGGCGGAGTCGATGGC
>JABXHN010000016.1 GCA_013373635.1 Flavobacteriaceae bacterium | reverse complement strand
CGTAATCCGCGTGACCTGGACAGTCAACGTGAGCGTAGTGACGGCTAGCAGTTTGATATTCAACGTGTGAAGTATTAATAGTAATACCTCTTTCTTTTTCTTCTGGAGCGTTATCAATAGAATCGAATGATCTAAGCTCAGATAGACCAGCGTTAGCTAATACTGTAGTAATAGCAGCTGTCAATGTAGTTTTACCGTGATCAACGTGCCCAATAGTACCAATGTTTAAGTGTGGTTTGGAGCGATCAAAAGTTTCCTTTGCCATTTTAATTAATTTTAATCTTAGTTTATATTAGTGTACAATTTATATTTACTTGAGCCAATGACGAGATTTGAACTCGTGACCTCTTCCTTACCAAGGAAACGCTCTACCCCTGAGCTACACCGGCTTGATTTGCAACCGTTTTGTGTAAAGCCTAAAAGGTGTATAGCACATGCTAACACCTTACAGCAAATCGCTTCACTGTTACTCAAATCATCAAAAACAACAATCTTTCGAAAGTTGTTTTAAAGAGCGGGAGACGAGGTTCGAACTCGCGACATTCAGCTTGGAAGGCTGACGCTCTACCAACTGAGCTACTCCCGCTTATATTATTTTCAATCCCAAGGGATTGGTTAAATGGGCGACAAAATTACGATTTAATTTTTAATAATCAAATATAAATTTCTAGGAATTTAAACTTCCCAAAAAAAGTCGCGACATTAGTTTGTGGGGAGAGCAGGATTCGAACCTGCGAAGTTAAAAACAGCAGATTTACAGTCTGCCCTCGTTGGCCGCTTGAGTATCTCCCCATTGGTAATAATAATTTAAAAGAACTTCTCTTTTTTGAGCCGATAGAGGGACTCGAACCCACGACCTGCTGATTACAAATCAGCTGCTCTAGCCAGCTGAGCTACATCGGCTTTTACCACTTTCTCTTGAAAGAAAAAGTCCGCTTTTTCAAACGGACTGCAAATGTATATATTTATTTATTTAATCAAAATATTTTTGAAAAAATTTTACGCTTTTTTTCAAAGAAATTTTAGACGTGATTTCGCGATCGCTTCTCCTTTAATTTTAACAGACTGCGTTCCACTGCTTTACAGCCAGTATCGATGGCTTCTTCAAAACTCTTACATTGTTTACTCACTACTATACTTTCTTTGGGAACATGCACTTTGATCTCAGCAATTTTATTTTCTTTTGAAGAAGTATTCTCCAATTTTAAAAATACATCTACATCAATAACTCGGTCAAAAAAGTGTTCTACTTTACTTAATCGTTCTTTTGTGAATTCGATTAATGATTGCTCTGCATTAAAATTGACATCTTGAATGTTAATTTTCATAGTAATTAGGATTTAAGATTTATAATATAAACTCTATTTCTTAGAACGGGGATGAGCAGCTGAATGTACTTTCTTTAGAGCCGTAATAGAATTATGCGTATATACTTGAGTTGAAGATAAACTCGCATGACCTAAAAGCTCTTTGACGGCATTTAAATCTGCCCCCTGATTTAACAAATGAGTTGCGAACGTATGTCTGAGAATATGAGGTGATTTTTTTTCCTTACTCGTGACTATACTAAAATAATGATTTATGACGCGATAAACAAGTGAATCATATATTTTATAACCTGATTTTAACAGAAATAAATACGAACCATCGCGAATCGTCTCAAGTTGATCTCGCTCTGTTAAATACTCTTTCACAAGCATACTCACCTTTGGAATCAATGGAATTATTCGTTCCTTGTTGCGCTTGCCTAGCACTTTTATAGTATCAGGAGAAAATTGGACATTTTTAATTTTAAGGTTGATCAGTTCATCCCTCCTAATTCCAGTTGCGTAGAGGAGTTCTATGATTAGTTTATCCCTAATTCCTTCATAGTCATCCTCAAATGGAATTTCGCTCAATAGTCGATGCATCTCATCAGCTGAAAAAGGCATTGCTATCTTTTGAGTTATTTTTAAAGCTTTGTGTTTAGCAAATGGTGTACTTTGCTGAGATCCTATAAGCATCAGAAACTTGAAATAAGCTTTTAATGAAGACATCTTTCGGTTGATACTTCGGTTGTTCATACCAGAGTCAACCAATAGCACAATCCAAGATCTTATAATAGAATAAGAAACAGAATCAATGCTCTTTAGGTCGTATTCTAAATCACAAAAGAGTCTGAAATCTTCCAAATCCTTCTTATAAGCAGTCACTGTATGCTTAGAATAATTCTTCTCAGTTGTAAGATACTCTATAAACTTGGATTGATTCATTATTTAAAGATAGAACTCCTAGGTTTAAAACAAAAAAAGTCCCGCTAAAAAAACGGGACTTTCATATGATAGACTTTCGAAGTTTATAGCTCTTCTTGGTCTCTTAAATTTTGAATATAAGCTGCTTTTTGAAGCTGCGCTCTTTTAACCACTGATGGCTTGTTGAACTGCTGACGGCTTCTCAATTGACGCATAGTTCCAGTTCTATCGAACTTTCGCTTAAAACGCTTTAGCGCTCTATCTATATTTTCTCCTTCTTTAATCGGTATAATTAACATAAGCTTTAACCTCCTCTCTGTTAGATTTTTGGATTGCAAATATACAGCTAAAAATAAGTATCCAACAAACTTATTTTAAAATATTTCTTGCGATGACTAATTTTTGTATTTCAGAGGTTCCTTCACCTATAGTACACAGTTTTGAATCTCTGTAAAATTTCTCCACAGGAAAATCCTTGATATAACCGTATCCTCCAAATATTTGAATTGCTTCATTAGCAGTCTTAACAGCCGCTTCAGAAGCGTAAAGCTTACACATAGCACCTTCTAAAGTAATACGCTCTCCTCTGTTTTTCTTTTCTGCTGCGTGATGGGTCAATAAAGTAGCCGCTTCTATTTCAGTAGCCATTTCAGCTAATTTAAATGAGATCCCCTGAAAAGAACTGATTGGTTTTCCAAATTGTTCACGCTCTTTTGAATATTTTAAAGCAGCTTCAAAAGCACCTTTAGCAATTCCCAACGAAAGGGCTGCTATCGATATTCTACCTCCGTCTAATATAGCAAGAGATTGTTTGAATCCATCCCCTACTTCACCTAATCTATTTTCATCTGAAACAACACATTGATCAAAAACCATCTCAGCTGTTTCAGAAGCGCGCATTCCCAATTTATTTTCTTTTTTACCTGCAGAAAAACCTGGTGTACCACGTTCAACAACAAAGGCCGTTGCGTTGGATGAGACTCCCTTTTCTCCTGTTCTTGCAATAACGACTGCTACATCACCACTCTTTCCATGAGTGATAAAGTTTTTAGTGCCGTTCAAAATCCAATGATCTCCATCTTTTACAGCAGTGGTACTCATAGCTCCTGCGTCCGATCCGGTATTATGCTCTGTTAAACCCCATGCTCCAATAAATTCACCTGAAGCTAATTTTGGAATCCATCTACGCTTTTGAGATTCACTTCCAAAAGTTAAGATGTGATTGGTACATAGTGAATTATGAGCCGCGATCGATAAACCGATTGAAGGATCAATTTTTGATATTTCTTCAACAATTGCAATATACTCGTGGTATCCCATCTCAGATCCACCAAATTCATGTGGAACTAAAATTCCTAGAAAACCATGCTCCCCGGCTAATTTCATAAGTTCAACTGGAAACTCTTGAGTTTCGTCCCACTCCTTAACAAAAGGTTCTATGTATTGTTTTGCGAAGCTTTTAGCAGAATCAGCAATTAACTGCTGAGTCTCACTATAGTCGTATCCGGTTTGAATCATCTGCGTAGTATTCATCTTTAGTTTCGTACAAATATAATTAAATCAACTCAGTATTGGATTGATATTTCAATTCAACACAAAGCAAATATAGTATAAATATTAGTATTTTGTTTAACTTTTTAATGATTTTATTAAACAATATTGCATTTACTCTAAATTAAAGCGCAACATAATTTTTTTTACTAACAGACTATCAAGACCGTAAACCTTATAGAGCTGATCCATCGATTTAAAGCCATTTAATGAATTTCTATAAGCGATGATTCTTTTGGAATACACCGCTCCAATTCCGTGAATTTTTTTTAGGTCTTCTGCAGTTGCTCTATTGATGTTCTTAAACTCTAGATTCTCAGTTTCACTTTCAAAATAATTTTTCTCTTGAGGAAACTTAAGATAGTGTTTTACCAATAACAAAAGAGAATCATCCACTCCACTAACAGATTGAAAATCCTCTAAACTGTACAAATACTGATCTGCAGCTCTAAAGATTTCTAAACGTTGAAGCTGATCGGAACTAATTCCCAACACATAGGCTCTGTAATCATTGAAGTAATTAGCATTAAATGGCTGAATCAACAGTGTGTTGTGTTTTTGATCGATTTTAGCACGAATGATACTATCCATATTTAAATCGACAATGGAAGCTATTTCTCGCTGTTTTGAAGTTGTCGCCTTCCAATAAATCGATTGAATAATTATGATTAACACCAACAATAAAAAAACCCCTTTCCTGTGTTTCTTCTCAGAAGCGGAAAGGGGTTTCAATGAGTTCAAAACAGCTTATTTTTTCACAACTGCTTTAATAGCATTTGTATAGTTGGATAACTCTTCTCTAACTCTTGGGAATAAGAAGAGAAGTCCTATCATATTTGGAAATACCAATGCTAAAATCATTGCATCAGAGAATTTGATAACTGCATCTAGAGTCGCTGCAGCTCCAATTACCACAAAAAGCAAGAACAATACTTTATAAGCAGTATCAGCTGCTTTACCTCTTCCAAAAAGGAATTTCCAACCTTGAAGACCGTAATAAGACCAAGAGATCATTGTTGAAAAAGCAAAAAGCACAATCGCTATTGTTAGAACATATCTAAAACCAGGAATTACAGAATCATAAGCCATTGAAGTTAAATCAACTCCCCCTATATATTCTCCAGATGCGTTGAGCTGGACTGTTGAACCTACAGCATTTCCGTAATCAAAAGCACCGGCATCAATATTGAAGAAAATAATCACGAGTGCTGTCATCGTACAAATTACAACGGTATCAATAAATGGCTCTAGTAATGCTACCACCCCTTCACTGGCAGGATATTTCGTCTTTACCGCAGAGTGAGCGATTGCCGCAGAACCTGCACCTGCTTCGTTAGAGAAGGCAGCTCTTTGGAAACCTACAATAATTACTCCAACTAGTCCACCTAGACCAGCCATTGGTGTAAATGCTCCTTCGATAATCAATGAAACAGCTGTACCGATATATTCAATATTTGCAAAAATAATCACAAGAGATGCCAATACATAGATTCCTGCCATAAATGGAACAATCTTTTCGGTAACACTTGCAATTTTCTTAATTCCTCCAATAATAACAATTCCAACTAATACTGCTAAAACAATTCCAATCAAAACTCCCGTTGATCCACCTGTTAGATTGAGCATCGTTGATATTTGAACAGCTGCTTGATTCGACTGAAAAGCATTTCCTCCTCCAAATGAAGCTCCGACAACCAGGATTGCAAAAACAATTGACAAAACCTTTCCAATACCCGTAAATCCCTTTTCTTTTAGTCCTCTAGACAAATAGTACATAGGTCCTCCGTAAACGACCCCATTTTCATCAACATCTCTGTATTTAACCCCTAAAGTACACTCGACAAATTTTGAAGACATTCCCAAAATCCCTACAACAATCATCCAAAAGGTTGCTCCAGGACCTCCCATAGCAATAGCAACAGCTACACCTGCAATATTACCTAATCCAACCGTTCCTGATACCGCAGTAGCCAGGGCCTGAAAGTGAGATACCTCTCCTTCTTTACCTTCATCTTCTATGGTTCCTTTAACATCTCCATCAACAATATTTACTGCTGCATTTTCAGCCTCGTGATGATCTACTTCATCGTACTTACCACGAACTGTTTGTATGGCCAATCCCATTTTAGTTATCGATGGAAACTTAAAATAAATTGTAAAAAATGTCGCTCCTCCAATTAAAAGAATTAATACTAATGGTATTTCAACAAATCCAAGATTGACTTTGGTTAAAACCAAACCTTCCCACCATTCAGCAAAAGGCATGAAGGCATCGTTTACACGTTCGTCTAAGCCTTTTTCTTGAGCAAAAATTGCTAAGGGAGCTATTAAACTAATTAAAAAGAGGATTTTACTTTTCATAATTAAATTTTTGTTTGTTTTAAGTCAGTATAATTAATAAAGGCCAATATATAAAAAAAAGACTGATTCGTAAGCGATCAGTCTGTGAAGTTATCAATCGGTATCAACTCTACACTTTTGGCTTAATATTAAACTTCTTATTGAGGCTTTCGATTTGCTCAGCTCGTCCAAGAACAATAATTTTCCCTTTGTATTCTAATTTAAGATCTGCATCTGGATTGATCATATACTCTCCGTTTGGGGTTACATAACCAATTACAGAACAGCCGAACTTTCTTCTTAAATCTAATTCTCTCAAGGTTTTTAAATCGTCTATTGATTCGATATAAGACAAATCCAATTCCTCCAAGTTCATATGCTCTCCTTGAGTTGCTAATTTATCCATAAAAGTGATCAAATCAGGAGTCACTACTAAAGAAGCCATCTGATCTCCACCGATACGACTTGGCATGATTACTTTTGAAGCTCCAGCCAACTCCAATTTTGAACATGTTGCATATTGTTCGGCTCTAGCGATGATAAATAGATCTGGATTCAATTGACGAGCACTGAGTACTAAAAATAAATTGGAGGCATCATCAGGTAATGCAGCTATTAAGTATTTAGCCTTTTTAATTCCTGCTTCCATCAATGTTTTATCATCACCTGCATCCCCTTTAATCACATTCACATCGTGAACATCTAATGAACTGTACTTATCAATCTTTTCTTGATTGTTTTCGATGACCACAAATTCTCTTTTATAAGTAATAAGACGCTCTGCTGCTTGCGATCCATTTCTTCCCAATCCACAAACAATTACATGTCCATTCATCTTTTCAATCTTTTTTTTCATGGCTCTTAATTTTAATGCTTCAATTGAATTTCTACTCAATAAATACTCTACTACAGTTCTAGCGAAAAATGCAATAATTACAATACTAGTAATAATTAAAAAGATTGTAAATATTTTGGTTTGATCATCAAGTGGATTAACTTCTCTAAATCCAACAGTAGATATCGTAATCACAGTCATATAGAGAGAATCCACCCAACTAAAATCTGCGATCAATCGATATCCTATCACTCCTACCAATAAGATAAAAAGGAGTAATACTATTGAAATATTAAATCTAGATTTAAAAAAATTCATTTTTAGAGATCAAAAACGGAAGTTCGTTTGGTGTATAGCAAGTCTTTAATTTTTAATACAAAACCTATAAAAAGGTAAAAAGCAAAACCAAATCCAAGCGTAGCGAAAGACAGGTACACAAATGACAATCTTACAGATCGAGCTCTTATTCCCAAACGATCAGCAATTCTCCTACACACGTGAAAACCGTGTTTTTGGAGAAAGTATATGAATTCGTAAAAATAAGATCTCATTGTAATTGAATTATTTTAATTCTTCTCGATCTCCTTCCCATTCTAGCATTCCTCCAATGAGATTGAACACATTTTCAATCCCTTTTGAATTCATGATAGCACAGGCTTGTCCAGAACGCTGACCCGATCTGCAATAGACGTAGTAATTTTTTGACTTATCTAATTGATCTAGTTTATTAATGAATTCTTGACCTTCGTAAATATCCATATGAATCATACCAGGAATATATCCTGTTTCTTCAAGTTCTGATGCGGTCCTGACATCAATTACAATGGCATTTTTGTCTTGAGCCAATTGTGAAGCCCAAGCCTCTTGAGTTAAATTTGACATAATAATAGTTCTAAAATCTCAAAATTACACTCTTTTTAATTAAGTGAAAAGTAGTTGCTATATAAAATATTATTTATATATTTGTATGTACAAATGTTTTATATACATGAATGTTGAAGAGAAAATTAAATCGACTGTAGATCTAGCTCCTAAACAAAGGACGATCATCCACCTGTCTTTGATCTGTAATTCAATTAACGATCAACTCAACAAAGCATTAAAAGCTTTCGATGTCTCTATCGAGCAATTTAATGTACTCCGTATTTTAAGAGGTCAAAAAGGAGTTGCAATCGCCATGAAAGACATCAACGAACGAATGGTAAGTAAAATGAGTAATACCACTCGCCTTGTCGATAAATTGGTCAACAAGCGTTTTGTGACCAGAAATATCTGTCCAGAAAATCGAAGAAAGATGGAAATACTCATCACAGACCTTGGAGCATCTCAGCTTCAACAAATGGATATGGTAATCGAACAAACACATTCTAAAATACTCGAAGAACTATCGGATGTTGACATCCAAACACTTAATACACTTTTAAATAAATTTAATTAGACATGAAAAAAACAATTTTATCTATTGCTTTAACTGCATTATTTACTTTCGGAGCATTGGCCCAAGAATCAAAATCAGTAAAAACTTCTACCGTTGAGTGGAAAGGATACAAAGTAACTGGTTCTCACTACGGAACCGTTAATCTTTCAGAAGGGAATTTGATTTTTAATGGTGACACTCTATCAGGTGGATCCTTTACAGTTGACATGACAAGTTTAACTTCAACTGATCTCGAAGGAGAGTGGAAAGAAAAATTAGACGGACACCTAAAGTCAGATGACTTTTTTGGTGTTGAATCACACCCTTCTGCATCATTGGTTTTTACAAGCGTAACTGCAAGCAGCAAAAACTCTTATGATGTAACTGCTGATTTAACAATTAAAGGAATCACCAATCCTATTAACTTTACCTTAGGAGTTTATGGAAACAAGGCTAATGCTACTTTAAAAATTGACAGAGCACAGTACGATATTAAATATGGATCTGGAAGTTTCTTTGACAATTTAGGAGATAAAGCGATTTACGATGAATTCGATTTAGTTGTTGACTTAGAATTCTAATTTTTATTGGTGTTTTAATAAAGGATTATTATCTTTGGGACGTGAATAAAAATTATACAAATACAAAATGGTGGTGGAACTCTCAATCTTAAGGTTGTGAGCTAGTCCCTATTGAGTATCAAAATACTGTAAAGGCTTGTCATCACGACAGGCCTTTCTTAATTAAAATAACTATCACTTATGACTTATCATTTACAGTCACATCACAAAAAAATAATCGCTGATACGATTACACCTGTGAGCGTATATTTGAAGGTTAGAGACCATTACCCCAATAGCATATTATTGGAGAGTAGTGATTATCACGCTAATGACAACAGTTTCTCCTACGTGTGTTTTAATCCTATTGCATCGGTTTCGGTTAAAAACAACTTATATATTGAAAACCATCCAGATGGCACTGAAAAGCGAATCGAACTCGATGAATCAAGTGATGTTCCTAGTTTGATATCAGAATTCTCTAAACAGTTTTCTACGACTAACGAAGAATTTAAATTCATCAATCAGGGACTTTTTGGATATATGAATTACGACGCAGTTCGTTATTTTGAAGACGTAGTAGTATCTAAAAAAGAAGAGGCAACTGAAATTCCAGATCTCCACTATGCCGTTTACCAAAACATTATTGCTATTAACCATTTTAACAATGAAGCTTATTTGTTTGCGCATTGTTATGAATCAGAAAACAATATTGCCGATATAGAATTGCTCCTCAAGTCAAAAAACTATCCTACCTATAATTTTTCAAAAGAAGGGGAAGCCATAACCAATGTGTCAGATGAGGATTTTAAAAGCCTTGTAGAAACTGCTAAGAAGCACTGTCAGCGTGGAGATGTATTCCAATTAGTACTATCTAGAAGATTTGAACAAAGCTTTAGCGGAGATGAGTTCAATGTATACAGAGCTCTTAGAACGGTAAATCCATCTCCGTACCTGTTTTATTTTGATTACGGAAACTTTAAACTATTTGGCTCCTCACCTGAGGCTCAATTGGTCGTAAAAGATAAAAAGGCTGAAATTCATCCAATAGCGGGGACTTTTAAACGTACAGGAAACGACGAACAAGACGCTGAATTAGCTAAAAAATTGGCAGCTGATAAGAAAGAAAATGCAGAACATGTGATGCTTGTTGATTTAGCTAGAAATGATTTAAGCAGACATGGTAAATCAGTCGAAGTAGAAACTTACAGAGAAGTACAATACTTCTCTCACGTGATCCACTTGGTATCAAAGGTTACAGCTCAAATTAAAGAATCGGTATCCACTATGGAAGTGGTAGCCGACACTTTTCCTGCGGGGACCCTAAGTGGGGCGCCCAAGCACATGGCGATGGAACTTATCGAAAAATACGAACCTACCCCAAGAGGGTATTACGGAGGTGCTATCGGATTCATGGATTTTAGTGGAAATTTCAACCACGCCATCATGATCCGAACCTTTCTCAGTAAAAATCATCGATTGTATTTCCAAGCTGGAGCAGGAATAGTAGCTGCTTCTTCTGCAGAAAGTGAAAACCAAGAAACATACAACAAATTAGGAGCCTTAAACAAGGCCTTAGAATTAGCATCAACGATATAATGAAAGAGTTATTACTCATAGATAATTACGACAGCTTCACCTACAACCTCGTTCACTATTTCGAGGAATTAGGCGTTGAAGTCGATGTGGTCAGAAACGACAAAGTCAAACTTGAGGATATTGAGGCGTACAAAATGATCGTACTATCTCCAGGTCCTGGAATTCCAGATGAAGCCGGATTGCTTAAAGAAATCATCAATCGTTTTGGTCCAACCAAAAAAATTTTTGGAGTCTGCCTTGGACAACAGGCCATAGGAGAAGTTTACGGTGCAGCACTAAAGAATTTAGATCAGGTCTATCACGGAGTTGCAACAGAGGTCTCTATTGATGAAAACGACCCCCTATTTGCAGGTCTTGGAGATCACATTCAAGTGGGGAGATATCACTCATGGGTGATCGATGCCAATTCAGACACGACTGCATTTGATATTATATCAACAGATGAAAATGGTCAAATAATGGCCATCAGACACAAAGAGTACGATATTTGCTCTGTTCAGTTTCATCCGGAATCAGTACTTACTCCTCAGGGCAAAAAACTTTTAGATAATTGGTTAAAGAATTAAAATGAAAGAGGTATTAAATAGATTGATTCAACATCAAACACTCTCCAAATCAGAAGCGAAAGAAATTCTGATTAATATCGCTAATGGCTCTTATAACACGAGCCAAATTGCATCTTTTTTGACTGTTTATATGATGCGTTCTGTTGCAGTTGAAGAACTAGAAGGATTTAGAGACGCATTACTCGAGCTTTGTCTAAATGTGGATTTATCTATGTATAACCCTATTGATTTATGTGGAACTGGTGGGGACGGAAAAGACACCTTTAATATTTCAACGCTCGCCTCTTTTGTTACAGCTGGTGCTGGAGTAAAAGTTGCTAAACACGGAAATTACGGTGTATCCTCCAGCTGTGGATCTTCCAATGTTTTAGAGTATTTAGGAATAAAATTCAGCAATGATAAGGACTATTTGGAAAGAGCAATCGACAAGGTTGGTATTTGTATTTTACACGCTCCACTATTTCATCCTGCCATGAAAAATGTGGCACCAATTCGAAGAGATTTAGGTGTGAAAACTTTCTTTAATATGTTAGGTCCTATGGTAAACCCTGCCTTTCCTCCTAATCAAATGGTGGGTGTATTCAACTTAGAATTAGCGCGACTGTACAGTTACCTCTACCAAAAAACTGATAAAAATTTTAGTATTGTTCACGCACTCGATGGTTACGATGAAATCTCACTAACTGGAAATGCAAAAGTGATCAGTAGAGGAGATGAAAAAATAATCAATGCCACTAATTTTGATTTAAATCCCTTGCAAATGAGTCAAATCGCCGGAGGAAATACTATTGAAAATGCCGCTAAGATATTTTTAAGCGTGCTTGAGAATCAATCCACTGATGCTCAAAAACAAGTGGTATGTGCCAACGCTGCACTGGCGATTAAAACCGTTAAAAACATCGACTTAAAAGAAGCTTATCAACAGGCGATAGAAAGTATTGAAAGCGGTAACGCACTGGCTGTATTTAACAAATTACAAGAGTTAAACTAATGGATATTTTAGAACGAATAGTCATCGATAAACGCAAGGAAGTAGCTTTAAAAAAGCAACTGGTTCCTCAGCATCATTTAGAGGCGATGGCTCTTTTTGAACGCGATTGCATTTCAGTAAGTAATCGAATTAAAAATGTTGGTTCAGGAATCATTGCAGAACACAAAAGACGATCTCCTTCAAAATCAGTAATCAACAACAACCATAAGGTTTGGGAAGTTGCTAAAGGATACGAAGAGGCAGGAGCCAGTGCCATGTCTGTTCTTACAGATCTCCATTATTTTGGAGGGGGTTTAGAAGACCTACAAATGGCTAGAGCAACTGTTGATCTCCCTTTGCTTCGCAAAGACTTTACCATTGATCCCTATCAAATTATCGAAGCCAAAGCTTATGGAGCAGACTTTATATTGCTGATAGCAGCAATTCTTACTAGAGAAGAAATAGCTGCTTTTTCAAAGTTAGCTCATACCTTAGGACTCGAAGTGCTCCTTGAGGTCCACAATATAGAAGAACTTCAAAAATCGATTATGCCTACGCTAAATCTCATAGGAGTCAATAACAGAAACCTCAAAACTTTTGAAGTTTCTACTCAGATTTCCAAAGATCTTTCAACTCATATACCGGATGATTTTATCAAAGTATCAGAAAGTGGAATCAGTGATGTAGCGACAATTAAAGAGCTGAAAACTTACGGATATCAAGGGTTTTTAATAGGAGAAAACTTTATGAAGACAGATCAGCCCGCTAAGGCTGCCTCTGAATTTGTAAACCAGTTATAAAATGAAGCGACTAAAAGACATAAAGCTTAAGGTTTGTGGAATGAGAGATCCTCAGAACATTAAAGAACTCTATGAGCTGAGACCCAATTATATGGGGCTCATCTTTTGGGAACCTTCTAAGCGTTATGTGGATCCAAATACATTCGTAGCAGTAGATCCAAGCATTCAACTTATTGGAGTGTTTGTAAATGAAACGATTGAACTTATTTTAGAAAAAGTCATCAATTACCATCTCAGAGGAGTACAACTTCACGGCAGTGAATCAGTTGAATTTTGCTCAAAACTCAAGGAGTTGTTTTTAGACAAGAATTTAGACATTAACATCATCAAGGCATTTTCTATTGGAGATTCCTTTGATTTTAACCCACTCCATGCATACGAGCGTTATTGTGATTATTTCTTATTCGACACCAAAGGGGAACTGCCAGGAGGAACTGGAAAAAGCTTCTCATGGGAACTTCTTAAAAACTATAATTTAGATACCCCTTATTTCTTAAGTGGAGGAATTAGTGAGTCACATTTGCTGGATTTGGAACGCTTTTTTAAAAATAAGGCCTCAGAAAAGTGCGTGGCGATTGATATCAACTCAAAATTTGAAATCAGCCCCGCTTTAAAAGATATTGAACTATTAAAACGATTTAAAACTAGATTATATCAATCATAGTCAAAACTATATAAGAATGAGTTATCAAGTAAACGAAAAAGGATATTACGGAGATTTTGGAGGTGCATACATCCCTGAAATGCTCTATCCCAATGTTGAGGAATTGAGAAAAGTTTATGTGGAAATTACCAGTGAAGATTCTTTTAAAAAAGAATTCGATCAGTTGCTTAAGGAATATGTAGGAAGACCTACTCCTTTATACTTCGCTAAACGTCTCTCTGAAAAATACAACACCAAGATTTATCTCAAAAGAGAAGATCTCTGCCATACTGGTGCCCATAAGGTCAACAACACGATCGGTCAAATTCTTTTGGCTAAAAGATTGGGCAAAAATAGAATCATCGCTGAGACAGGTGCTGGACAACACGGAGTGGCTACCGCAACTGTATGCGCACTAATGGGAATGCAATGTATCGTCTATATGGGTGAAATCGATATCAAAAGACAGGCACCCAACGTAGCTCGTATGAAAATGTTAGGAGCTGAAGTTAGGGCGGCAAAATCAGGCTCTAAAACACTAAAAGACGCCACAAATGAAGCCATTAGAGACTGGATTAACAATCCTGTTGACACTCATTATATCATTGGATCAGTGGTAGGGCCTCATCCCTATCCCGATATGGTGGCTCGTTTTCAATCGGTGATCTCTGCTGAAATTAAGACGCAACTCTTAGAAAAAGAAGGTAGAGATTATCCAGATCACATGATTGCTTGTGTTGGTGGTGGATCCAATGCAGCTGGAGCCTATTATCATTATTTAGATCGACCAGAGGTCAATATCATCGCAGTAGAAGCGGCAGGCAAGGGTATTCACTCTGGAGAAAGTGCAGCTACTTCAGTGCTTGGTAAAGAGGGAATTATTCACGGTTCTAAAACGCTGCTCATGCAATCTAAGGACGGTCAGATTACAGAGCCATACTCCATTTCTGCAGGACTGGATTATCCTGGTGTTGGTCCGATGCACGCCAATTTATACCGATCTAAAAGAGCTGAATTTATATCAGCTACAGATGATGAGGCGATGAGCGCTGGATTAGAACTTTGTAAACTCGAGGGAATCATTCCAGCTATTGAAACTTCTCATGCTTTAGCGGCTTTAGATCATCGAGCATTCTCCAAAGATGATGTCGTCGTTATTAATTTATCTGGAAGAGGTGATAAAGATTTAGGAAACTATATCGAATATTTTAACTTTTAAAAATCAAACCAATGAACCGAATAAAACAATTATTTGATTCTAAAAAGAATATATTATCCATCTATTTTACTGCGGGTTACCCAAAAAAGGAAGATACGACTAAGGTTATTAAAAGCCTTGCTTCACAAGGAGTTGATCTTTTAGAAATTGGTCTCCCATTTTCAGATCCTCTAGCTGATGGACCTGTTATTCAGGAGAGTTCGACCGAGGCTCTAAGAAACGGTATGAGCTCGGAAGTGCTTTTTGAACAACTAAAAGACATCAGAAATGAGGTATCCGTTCCTCTAATTATTATGGGGTATTTTAATCCCGTAATGCAATACGGTGTGGAAGCATTCTGTAAAAAATGTAATGAAGTTGGAATTGATGGATTAATCCTACCAGATCTTCCACTCGAAGAATACCAAGAGCATTACGCATCTGTATTTGAGAAGTACAATCTCGCAAATATTTTCCTGATTACTCCACAAACATCTGACGAGCGAATCAAAGCGATCGACAAGGCTTCCAATGCTTTTATCTATTTAGTAAGTACAGCCTCTGTAACGGGTAGTCAATCGGGTTTTGGGTCTGATCAAGAAGCTTATTTTAAGAGAATTTCCGATATGAATCTAGAGAATCCACTAATTGTTGGTTTTGGAATAAAAGACAAACAGACCTTTGATCAAGCTACCAAATACACTTCTGGTGCTATTATCGGAACTGCCTTTATCAATTCCATCACTGAAAATGGAATTGATGGGATTCCTAATTTCATCAAAGGAATCCGTTCTTAATTCTGACTAAAAAGAGCGTAAAACAATCGAATTCCGTAATCGATTTGACCGATTCTCAAGTTCTCGTTGGGAGCGTGTTGATTGTTATCTGCGTTGACGGTTGGTAGAATAAATGCTGGCAATTTCATTTGATTTACAAAGGGAGCAATAGGAACAGTACCTCCCATGGTTCTGATTTGAACAACTTCTTTTTCAAAAGTTTGCTTCATCAAATTCACCAAATGATTCCCAAAAGGATGGTTGATATCGGTGCGAAAAGCATCCATAACACCCCCCTCTTCTACTTTTACAATATTGGAATAGGATTTGCGCTCTTCATCGGTAGGATCTTGATTTACAATATGATACCCTTGTTTTTCTATGTGTTGTCTAACAAGCTTTTTTAATCGAGTTCCATCGCTCTCGACTACCAATCTCAAATCTAATTCTGCTGTTGCAGTTGCAGGAACAATGGTACGAGCATTATCACCCACCCAAGCTGATGCCATTCCTCTGATATTTAACGATGGATATTGAAGGGACTCTTGATAATAAGATCCCACTTTCTCAGAATTTTGAACCACCAATCGATCTAAAAAATCTGCTTCTTTATCGGGCACTGCCTTTAAAATAGAGGAAGTACTCGCATCAATTTTAATACCATCGTAATAACCGTCAACAAGAACTTTACCAGAAGTATCCTTAAAAGATGCTAATAAATGTGCTAATGCATACGAAGGGTTGGGAGCGTAATTCCCAAAATGTCCAGAATGCTGTGCTAATTTTGGACCATAAGTAGTCAAAGTCATCGTGGTAATCCCTCTACATCCATACACAACAGTTGGGTTTAATGAGGCGTGCATTGGACCATCCCCTATGATGAGGTAATCAGCTTCAAAGAGTTCACCATAAGTACTAAGAGCTGCTGTAAGTGGAGCCGAGGATTTCTCTTCTTCACTGTCTAGTAGCACCTTGATATTATAAGCGAGATCTATTTTTTGTTCTTGAAGTAGATCAATGGCATTTAATAACATCACAATAGGTCCTTTATCGTCTGAAGTGGATCTACCATACAGCCTCCAATCGTAATTTAAATTTTCATTTAAAGCTTCTAAATCTCTTTCTTTCCATCCCCCATCTTTTGGTACTTTTAATACCATTTTGTATGGATCTTCTTGATCCCATTTACTTTTATCAACAGCCTGTCCATCAAAATGCATATAGATGAGCAATGTCTCTTTATCTTCCTTCATGGGAAGTGCAGCAAAAAATAAATTCTCTCCTGATGTTGGAAGTACCGAAGTATTGAATCCTCTTTTGATGAATTTCTCAGTAAGCCAATAAATGTTGAGATTGATATCCGCATGATTGTTGGCATCGTTGGGGATCGCCACAAAATCAGCTAGCTCCGCTATAGATTCTCTAATTTGTTTTTTAAAAATATCTCTGTCAACTGGTCGCTTCGATTGAGCTATACCACTGGTAACAAATAACAGGGCTATAAACGAAAAAAGTACTTTCATCTTTGTGTATTTAAAAGATGAAAGTACAAATTTTTAATGTGATAAAAAACCTATTCTAGGGTCAGAACTAAATCATCAGGATTTACTAAATCGCCACCTTTAAGTTGAATCGATTTTACAACCCCTTCAGCATTTGAAGTAACAGTGGTCTCCATCTTCATCGCTTCTATGATAAACAAGGGTTGATTTTTCTTAACCGCTTCTCCTCTTTTTACAAGCACTGAAGACAACAATCCTTGTAATGGAGCTCCAATCTGTTTTTCATCAAGTGCATCTGCTTTGATGTTTTCACTCTTATCAACTTTTACAGATTTATCTTTCACCTGAATAGTTCTCAACTGTCCGTTAAGTTTAAAGTAAATCGTCACATTTCCTTGAGCATCAGGTTCTGACTTCAACATCAGTTTGATCAATATATATACTCCTTCTTCTAATTTTACCATGATTTCTTCTCCTATATCCATTCCATAGAAAAAGTTTTTCGTAGGTAAATTGAGTACATTTCCGTACTTGAGGTGTAATTGATAGGCGTCTTCAAAAACTTTAGGATAGAGTTTATAAGACAAGAAATCTGTGATTTCTAGTTTTCTACCCATCCCCTTAGAGAATTTGCGTTTAAACTTCTTAAATTCAGATTCAAAATCTATTGGTTCCAAATGAGCATTTGGACGTTCTGTATAAGGCTTGATGTCTTTTAATACTTTAGCCTGTACCTCTTTTGGGAATCCGCCAACAGGTTGACCTAAATCTCCCTTAAAGAAGCTGATTACCGAATCAGGGAAGTCCATTGTTTCACCGCGTTCTAATACATCCGCTGGAGTGTAGTTGTTTGAGATCAAGAACTGCGCCATATCACCAACCACTTTTGAACTTGGAGTTACTTTTACAATATCTCCAAAGAGTTGATTGACTTCTCCGTACATTTTAGTTACTTCTGGGAACTTATCTTCCAATCCAAGAGCAATCGCTTGTCCTTTGAGGTTGGAATACTGTCCACCTGGAATTTCGTGTTTGTACACCTCTCCAGTTCCAGCCTTTAAACCTGATTCAAATCCGTAATAGTACTGACGAACAGTCTCCCAGTAATCGGAATAACGAGCTAGAGAATCTGAATCTATTGGGTTTTCTCTCTCATTGAATTTCAAGAGCTCAACCATTGAGTTAAAGTTGGGTTGTGAAGTCAATCCTGACAATCCACCCTGAGCCACATCAATCACATCTACTCCCGCTTCAATTGCTTTAATATACATTGCAGCTTGAGTCGATGAAGTATCATGAGTGTGTAAGTGAATTGGAATAGAAACTTCAGATTTTAAAGCCGAGATCAATTCATAAGCGGCATATGGCTTTAATAATCCCGCCATATCTTTTACTCCTAAAATATGTGCTCCTGCATTTTCGACATCTTTTGCGAGTTGTACATAGTAATCAAGTGAGTATTTGGTTTTATTTGGATCTAAGATATCCCCTGTATAACAGATGGTCCCTTCAGCAATCCCCTGTGTTCTATTACGAACGTGTTCAATCGCTGGTGCGATCGACTCCATCCAGTTCAATGAATCAAAAATTCTAAACACATCGATACCTGTTTCCCATGACTGCTCTACAAATTTTTCAATAAGGTTATCTGGATAGGCCTTATACCCTACTCCATTCGAACCTCTTAGCAACATTTGAAGTAGAACATTTGGCATCGCTTTTCTAAGTAAGGCCAATCGTTCCCATGGATTCTCTTGTAAGAATCGAAGACATACATCAAAGGTTGCTCCTCCCCATACTTCCATTGAAAATATCTCAGGGTGGGTCTTTGCATAACTTTCAGCAACAGCCAACATATCGATCGTTCTCATTCGAGTTGCTAATAGTGATTGATGTGCATCTCGCATGGTGGTATCTGTAAAATGAATTTTCTTTTCATTTTTCAACCATTGGGCAAATTTTTCAGGACCGAGTTCAGTCAACAAATCTTTTGTTCCCTTTGGAAAATCTCCCTTAGGTATAGAAGGAATTACAGGCTTCGAAAAAACCTTATTTGGTTCAATTTTCTTTACATCAGGATTTCCATTGACAATGGTTTCTCCTAAATAGTTCAATAATTTATTCGCCCTATTCTTAGTCTCTTTAATATTAAAGAGCTCAGGAGTGTCTTTAATAAAGTTTACCGTGGTCTTTCCAGAAACAAAAGTATCATGAGCGAGAATATTGTCCAAAAATGCCATATTGGTTTCAACTCCACGAATTCTAAATTCAGAAAGCGCTCTACGCATCTTACGACAAGATCCGTCTAAGGTTCTACTGATTGCAGAAACCTTTACAAGCATGGAGTCAAAGAAAGGAGATATGGATACTCCTTGATAGATACTACCTGCATCTAAGCGAATTCCAAGACCCGAAGCAGAACGATATGTTGTTACTACTCCGTAATCTGGTTTAAAGTCATTAGCTGGGTTTTCAGTGGTAATTCTACACTGAAGTGCATAACCTGTTACGGTTACCGATTCTTGAGATGGTATTTTAATTTGCTCATCAGACAATTTATAGCCACCAGCTATAAATAATTGTGTCTTTACCAAATCGATATTGGTAATCATTTCTGTCACGGTATGTTCTACCTGAATCCTAGGGTTTACCTCTATAAAGTAAATCGATCCATCCTCATCCACTAAGAATTCGACAGTACCGATATTGTTGTAATCTACCGCCTTACAAATATCAATAGCATATTGATAGAGACTGTCTTTAGTTTCTTGAGGTAGCCCCAATGATGGAGCGTATTCGATCACCTTCTGGTATCTTCTTTGTACTGAACAATCACGTTCAAAGAGGTGAACCATATTACCATGGGTATCGGCTACGATTTGAATTTCAATATGTTTTGGATTTTCAACAAACTTTTCCAAGAAGACTGTATCATCACCAAAAGCATTGAGTGACTCTCTTCTGGATTCAGGATAAGCTTTTATGAGTTCCTCTTCTGTGCGAATCACACGCATTCCTCGACCTCCACCTCCAGAAGCTGCTTTTAGCATTAATGGATAACCTATAATTTGTGCCTCTTCTAAAGCAATTTCAAGAGTATCTAAATCCTTTTCTGAAGATCTTATAATTGGAATATTGTGCTTTTGCGCAACTTCCTTTGCCATAATTTTATCGCCAAGGGCTTTAAGAACAGTAACCTTTGGTCCGATAAAAATGATTCCATTGTCAGCACATTTTTGAGCAAATGTGGCATTTTCAGATAAAAATCCATATCCAGGATGAATTGCCTGAACACCAGATTTTAAAGCAACTCTAATAATTTCATCAATGTCCAAATAAGGCTTTAAAGGCTCAGTATCTGATCCAATTTGATAGGCTTCGTCTGCTTTATATCTGTGTAGTGAATAACGATCTTCATAAGTAAAAACCCCTACCGTCTTTACTCCAATTTCAACACATGCTCTAAAAATTCTGATGGCTATTTCACCTCTGTTGGCAACTAATACTTTTTTAATCTTCACCTTCTATATAGATTTTAAATTAACGAACAAACGCATTATCTCTCATTTGCAAATTTAATGCATAACAAGAGAACTAACTAGAGGGATGGATATTAAAATTATTTGTTTAAATAACATATTGTTATATTAATAACAATATGTATTTTTTTATAACAATATTGATCTAAAGACAAATTTTAAAACAACTGTCTATCGAACAAAGACAGGTTCAAATTCATTTTTGGTGTGTTCTGCACTGTAGTGATATCCTTCTGCATTAAACCCTAACAAATCAGATGCTGTGCTTATACTGTTTTGAGCCATATAGCGCAGCATCATGCCTCTTGCTTTCTTAGCAAAGAAGCTAATAACTTTTAACTGATCATTTTTCCAATCCTTAAATATTGGACTGTAAACTGTCGCTGATACTTTTTTTAGATCTATTGCTTTAGAATACTCGTTAGAAGCTAGATTTACAAGTATATCTTCATTTGAAAATTGAGTTTCTAAAAAAGCTGTTAGGTTCTTTTTCCAATAGTCGTATAAATTTTTAGAACTTCCTATTCTAAGAGTCGTACCCATTTCTAATCGATAGGCTTGCATTAAATCAAGTGGTCTTAATATTCCGTATTGACCTGAAAGGATATAGGTATTCTTTTGAAGGTAATCCAATTCATTTTTATTCAGATGAAAGGCATCGAGACCCTGATATACTTCTCCGCTAAAAGTGAAAATCGCTGGTCTAGCATTCTGGGGTGTAAACTGCTTTTCAAAAGCTTGATTTCGCTCCCAGTTAAGCTCGGCAAGATTATTTGAAATCCCCATGAGCTTTGATAATTGATTTGGAGTTTTCTTTCTCAATACTTCGTTTATGTTACTAGCCTTGTCTAGAAACAAAGGCATCGAATAATCTTCTGTTGGAAGACTGGTATCAAAATCGAGTGACTTAGCTGGAGAAATAATGACTTTCATAACAATAATTTAATTCAAAAATAGGAACTAAAGAAAGTCTTTCAAATCAAAAATAACTGAATCTTTCTATAGTGCCATAGAATCGTTCTATACAGTACTTGAATTGGCAGCATACGATCTCCACTTATCGATACAAGCCTTCATATCATCTGGAATTTCAGAATCAAAACTCATAAACTCGCCTGTTTTTGGATGAACAAAACCAAGTGTTTTGGCGTGTAAGGCCTGTCTCGGTAATATTTTAAAGGCATTGTCTACAAACTGCTTGTATTTAGTAAAGGTAGTCCCCTTTAAAATTTGATCACCACCATAGCGCTCATCGTTAAACAACGGATGTCCAATATGTTTAAAATGGGCTCTAATCTGATGTGTTCTTCCTGTTTCCAATTCACATGATACTAGGGTCACATAACTCAAACGCTCTAAGACTTTATAATGAGTGATGGCTTCTTTTCCATAGGCACCGTCTACAAAAACATCCATTAACAATCGGTTTTTTAAATGCCTACCTATATGCCCTTCTATAGTACCACTGTCTTCCTCCACCAATCCCCATACCAAGGCGATATATTCTCTCTTTGAAGTTTTATCAGCAAATTGCTTCGAAAGATGAGTCATGGCATGTTCTGTCTTGGCCACTACTAACAAGCCTGAGGTGTCTTTGTCAATTCGATGAACCAAACCAGGTCGTTCATCTGAATTCAGTGGTAAACCTTCGATATGGTGCAATAAACCATTAATCAAGGTGCCTGAGTAATTTCCGTGACCTGGATGCACTACCATTCCAGCTGGTTTATTAACGACCATAAGCTCCTGGTCTTCATAGACGATTTCAAGAGGAATAGCTTCTGCTACTAAAAGGGATTCATGTGGTGGATGTGATAGCATCACACGTACCTGATCGTTCGCTTTGACTTTGTAGTTAGACTTTACTGGTTGATCATTCACCCAGATACATCCATCCTTTGCTGCTTGTTGAATTTTATTACGAGTAGCGTGTTCAATAAAATTCATCAAAAATTTATCAACTCTAAGTGGCTCCTGCCCCTTCGATGCTGTAAAATTATAATGTTCGTGTAAATCGTCGATGTCTGGTCCTAATTCCTCCATTACATATTCTCTTCTAATTCTTCTAAATCTTCGACCTTGGTTCGACTTCCATCACCGCAAACCAATTCTATTTTTGACATTCTAGGTAACTGAGCTCCAATTGCAATCGAATCTCCCTCAAATTTAATGGCGTAAACCATGTCTTTTCCTAGAGCAGGTATGTACGTAATCGTATCGATTTGTAATCCAACTGCATTGAGTTTTGAAATGGCATTACGCTTGGTAATTTGAATAATATCTGGTATGGAAACAGATGAATACCCAGATGGATTGATGCTTACATATATTTTTCTTTTGGCTTTAACTGCTTTAAATGCCTTCGGAGACTGATCTAAGATGGCGAATTTGGGATAGCTGGGATCGTATTTTGAGGAATCAATCACTTTAATGCTCAGCTGTTGCTCAATCATTAAGTCGGTAGCTTCACTGAGTTCCATTCCAACTAAATTTGGAACTGAAATACTCTTACCATGTCTGGTGATCAATCGCAGGAGCTGCATCAAAAGCAGTACTGCTACCACACTGATTACAAACGCTCTGAGCAGCTGCTTGAAAAAGGTTTTGCTCTTTAGAAAATCTTTAAATGTTCCCATAGGGCAAATATAACAATAAGTTCAAAGTAATGAACTCAAATCATCGAGAACTAGTAGAATTACAAAAGCTTGCTTATCTTTGATATACTAGTTTAAACAGGCTTATGAAAAATATCGCTGTTATTATGGGAGGATTTACCTCCGAGTATGGTATTTCAATGATTAGTGGTTCAGTAGTCATGAAACATTTAGACCCTAAAAAATACCATCCCTACAAAATTATTATCACCCAGGACTCTTGGTATCACGAAGATGAGAACATGGAAAAATACGAGGTGAATAAATCTGATTTCTCAATCGAAATCAACAACACAAAAATTACATTTGATTGTGTCTTCAATGCGATTCACGGATCTCCTGGAGAAGACGGATTGATGCAAGCCTATTTTAAACTGATCGGTTTACCTCAAACAGCCTGTGATTTTTACCAATCAGCACTCACTTATAACAAAAGAGATTTACTGAGTGTCTTAAAGCCATATGGTATTCTATCAGCGGCTTCCTATTACCTTAATAAAGGGGATCAAATCAACACTAAAGCGATAGTAAAAAAGGTAGGTCTCCCTTGTTTTGTAAAGGCTAACAAATCTGGTTCTAGTTTTGGAATTTCAAAGGTTCATAAAGAAGAAGAGCTTCCAAGAGCTATTGAATCTTCCTTTAAAGAGGACGATGAAATTATCATTGAATCCCATTTGGATGGAATTGAAGTATCGATCGGAGTGATCACATACAATGGTGAAACCAAAGTATTGCCTGCAACTGAAATAACTACTGAAAATGATTTTTTTGATTATGCAGCTAAATACGAAGGAAAATCACACGAAATCACTCCTGCTCGCATCAGTGACACACAACTAAAAAATCTAAGAGCAACTGCAAAGAAAATTTACGAAGTATTAAAACTTAAAGGTTTTAGTAGGTCTGAGTTTATATTTCAGGGGGATGAACCTTATTTGTTAGAGGTCAATACCACTCCAGGTATGACTTCAGAGAGTTTATTACCTATGCAAGCAAGAGAGGAAGGTATTTCTCTAAATCAACTTTTTAGTTCAGCAATTGAAAATGCACTACACTAATCGTATATTTACACTATGAGTTCCAATACTGCAGTCTTTCCAGGATCATTTGATCCACTTACCCTCGGTCATGTAGACATTATACAGAGAGCACTTCCTCTATTTGAAAAACTAATTATTGCCATTGGTGTCAACTCAGAAAAAAAATCGATGTTCTCTTTAGAGGATCGAATCGCTGCCATCAAATCAACTTTTGAGGGTGAAACTAAGATTGAAGTAACTTCATACAGCGGATTAACGATTGATTTTTGCAAATCTGTCAATGCTAATTATCTGGTAAGAGGACTTAGGAATCCTGCTGACTTTGAATTTGAAAAAGCGATTGCCAATACGAATAGAGCGCTTAGCGATATCGACACTGTTTTTTTATTGACCACTTCAGGAAAATCATTTATCAGCTCTTCTATCGTCAGAGAAATTGTTAAATACAATGGTGATATCTCTAAACTGGTACCAGAAGCAGTCTTGAATTTAAAAGCACAATAAAAAAACTTATAAATTATTCCTCAAAGAGCATTCTGATGTTGGTGTAGGAATTCTCTAGTGCTTTTTTTATCTTATTAGGACCCTTCCACTTCACCTTTTCAATACCTTCCTCAACCTGTCCTACTAGTGGACCCTCGTAGTCAGTGGTCATAGCAAACCAATGAACTTCTTTGAGTCGGTATTTATCATTGCGTTTAAAAATATGATAGGTCGTTTGTAATGAGTTTTCTAAAATTAAATCTTGAACCCCTGTCTCCTCTTCAACCTCTCTTAAAGCACAGCTTTCAATAGATTCACCTGGATCTAACTTGCCCTTGGGCAAATCCCATTTTTCATTTCTAAAAATGAATAGAACTTTTCCCTTTTTATTAGTAACCACGCCCCCTGCAGCCATTTCCTTTTTGATAATCTTAGAAAATTTGTTGAGCAATTCTTCGTGATTTGGGTGATATATAAACGCTTTATCCAACTTGTTTTTACGAAGTTTTTTAACAGCCTCTAATATCGATTCCTTATTTAAAGGAAAATAAGAGTTCGATCCTATTTCAGATAGTTTATTTGTAAGAATCAATGGAGATTCATTGACAAAAACTTTATACATTTGCACTATGATTTTAAGTAAAGAAACCGCAGCAAAAACAGCCGAGCTCTTAGTGCAAATTAATGCAATTAAATTGAAACCTGAAAATCCATTTACTTGGGCTTCTGGCTGGAAATCTCCTATCTATTGCGACAATAGAATAGTACTTTCACATCCATCTGTCAGAAATGAACTCTCTAAATCGATGGCTCAGCAAATCAAGGAACTCTATCCAGAAGTTGAAGTAATCGCCGGTGTAGCTACAGGAGCCATCGGTATTGGAATGCTCGTCGCTCAACAACTGGACTTGCCTTTTGTATACGTTCGACCTGAAGCTAAATCACACGGCAGAAAAAATCAAATTGAAGGTCAATTAGATGAAAACAAAAAAGTAGTTATTGTTGAAGATTTGATCTCTACAGGAAAAAGTTCACTCAAAGCAGCTGAAGCTCTCAGAGATTCTAATGCGCAGCTGTTGGGAATGATCGCCATTTTCACCTATGGATTTAGTGCTGCAGACGATAATTTTAAAGCAGAAGCTCTGACGCTTCACACCCTGAGTGATTACGATCATCTTATCGAGCAAGCAATCGCATCAAAATACATCGATTCCGATCATTTACAAACCCTTAAACAATGGAGGCTAAGTCCTAGTACTTGGAATCAATAAATGAATTTAGAAAGCCCTAGAGTATCACTAAATAAATCAGCACAAGAAGTTTTTGAGTTTATCTCTAATCTAGAGAACTTTGAAAAACTTATGCCTGAGAATACCGACAAATTCGAACTAATCAATGAAAATCGATTTCTGTTTGCTCTCAAAGGAATGCCTGAAATTGTGCTAGAAAAAAAAGATCAAACTCCCTATACAGAACTTGTATTGGGTGCAGCTTCAGATAAACTGCCTTTTAAACTAAAAGCGGTAATCAATGCTGTTTCTGATTCTTCTACAGAGGTTCAATTGTATTTTGAGGGTGAGTTTAACGCGATGATGGCCATGATGGTAAAAGCTCCTTTGACCAAATTCTTAAACAGCTTAATCGAGCAATTACAGTCTAATTTGAGCTGAGAAGTTGAACTTCTTTTAGATTAAAATTCAAGAGTCCTTTATCGTCAACATCAATCAAGAGTTGCCCTTTTTGATTGATTCCCTTAATAATTCCATTGGCTATCCCAATGGATTCTCCTTTAAAAAGAGACACTTTGTCTTTGCGGTACAGTTTAGATTCGTATGCTATTTTTACAAAATCATAGCCCCTATCCAATTGATGGTACCACTTGCTAAATTTTTCGAGTATTAAATGCAATAGAAAGGATCGATCCGTAGGTTTTCCGAGTATATTGATAAGGGAATTGGCCTGAGGCAATTCATCAAAATTTGTTTGATTGACATTGATGCCAATGCCAATAATTGCAGATGATATCTCCTTTCCACTCATCGTAGTTTCTATGAGTACCCCTGCTATTTTCTTAGATCCAGAGTAAATGTCATTTGGCCATTTAATAGCAATATTGGGAACTTTTAATTCTTCTAGGGCTTCCGTAATTGAAAGTGAAACAATCATGCTGATGATAAACTGCTGATCGATTGACACTCCCTCAAACTCTTTGTAAAGACTACAGGCGATGTTTTTAGCCTTTTCAGAGGTCCAATTAGAGCCCATTTGCCCCCTACCCTGAGTTTGATGATCGGTATAAACTAAAGTAAAGTCGATTAAATTTCCCTCTTGTTGATACGATTTTACAAGCGTATTGGTCGATGGGGTTTGATCGATATATATTTCTGTAGCTTTCAATACTCAAATAGCTTTAATCTTATGTTAAATTGGGTAGCTAAGTACGTGAAAAAATAATAACTTTGTAAAAATTAAAATTTTTTAATGCAAAAAGGAAAAATCAAGATTGATGATTTAATAACAACAATCATCTCAGGTATTGAAGAAGTTAAAGGATTGGAGATTAATCTCCTAGATTTAAGAGGGATTGAAAACACTGTTTGTGACTATTTTATAATCTGCAATGGTACCTCAAATACTCATGTAAATGCCATTGTTAACTCAATACAAAAAATCGTAAGCAAAACCCTTAAAGATAAGCCCTGGCACGTTGAAGGTTCAGAAAACGGAGAATGGGTTCTCTTAGATTACGTAAATGTAGTCGTACACGTATTTCAAAAAGCAACCAGAGAGTACTACGATATCGAAAGCCTATGGGGGGACGCAAAAGTCACGCACATCAGTCAGGCTTAATCTTTAAAAAACATCTATGAGCACTAATAAAAAACCTACTAATAAAAAACCTAAATTCAATATCTGGTGGATCTACACAATTGTCGTAGTTGGTCTACTGGGATTGCAAATTTTTGGTAACGATGCATTTTCTAACGTTCAAAAGACCTCAACATACGAGTTACAGCGCTTTTTGAAAGATGGAGATGTTTCTAAGATTGTTATTGTCAGCAATATCAAACAGGCAAAAGTTTACCTAAATGAAGAGGCTTTTGAAAAAGAAATTCACTCTAAAGGAAGAGATAGTTCAGTATTTGTACCATCGAACCTCACTCCTGCTTATGAATTGAATTTTGGAGACTTACAAAACTTTGAAAACGCTATCAATGTAGTCATTCAAGAGAACAATTTAGAAACTGAAGTGACCTTTGAGGTGGAATCCAATTTATTTGGAGATCTTATTCTAACCATTCTACCCTTTGCCCTACTGATTGTCGTATGGATCTTTATCATGAGACGTATGGCCGGTGGCGGTGGCGGTGGCGGAGGTCAAATCTTCAATATCGGAAAATCAAAAGCGAAGCTCTTCGACGAAAAGACCGACACTAGAACATCGTTTAAAGATGTTGCAGGTTTAGAAGGTGCAAAAGAAGAAGTAGAAGAAATCGTTGAGTTCCTCAAAAATCCTAAGAAATACACTTCTCTTGGTGGTAAAATACCAAAAGGAGCTTTACTTGTAGGCCCTCCAGGAACTGGTAAAACGCTTTTAGCTAAGGCTGTTGCTGGTGAAGCAAAGGTTCCTTTCTTTTCTTTATCTGGATCTGATTTTGTTGAAATGTTTGTCGGAGTTGGTGCTTCTAGAGTACGTGATTTGTTCAAACAAGCCAAGGACAAATCTCCAGCCATCATCTTTATCGATGAAATTGATGCTATCGGTAGAGCTAGAGGAAAAAACAATATCACAGGTTCGAACGATGAGCGTGAAAACACGCTCAACCAATTACTGACAGAGATGGATGGTTTTGGAACCAACACCAATGTGATTGTATTGGCTGCAACCAACCGTGCAGATGTATTGGATACTGCCCTTATGAGAGCAGGTCGTTTTGACCGTCAAATCTATGTTGATCTTCCAGATTTAAACGAACGCAAAGAAATCTTTGAGGTCCACTTAAAACCTATTAAGATTGACGAAACTATCGAAACAGACTTTTTAGCAAGACAAACTCCAGGATTCTCTGGTGCTGATATCGCTAACATCTGTAATGAAGCAGCCTTGATTGCTGCTAGAAAAAACAAAAAGAAAGTTGGAAGACAAGATTTCTTAGACGCCGTGGATCGTATCATCGGTGGATTGGAAAAGAAAAATAAAATCATCACTCCTGCAGAAAAAGAAGCGATCGCTTTTCACGAGGCTGGACACGCTATGGTAAGTTGGTTCTTAGAACACGCTGCTCCACTTGTAAAAGTTACTATTGTACCTAGAGGTCGATCTCTCGGAGCTGCATGGTACCTTCCAGAAGAACGTCAAATTGTTAGAACTGAACAAATGCTCGATGAAATGTGTGCTACTCTAGGTGGACGTGCAGCTGAAAAGGTCATTTTTGATAAAATATCAACTGGTGCACTGAGCGACCTAGAAAAAGTTACCAAACAAGCTAGGGCAATGGTCTCTGTTTACGGATTAAACGACAAGCTTGGAAACATCACTTATTACGATTCATCAGGTCAAGACGCTTATGGCTTTACCAAACCCTATAGTGAAGAAACGGCTCAATTAATCGATCAAGAAATTTCAAAATTGATTGAATCTCAATATCAAAGAGCAATAGAGCTTATCGAAGAGAAAAAGGATAAATTAACCCTTCTCGCTAAACGATTATTGGAAAAAGAAGTTATATTTAAGGACGATTTAGAAGAAATTTTTGGCAAAAGACCCTATGAAACAGCTAAGACTGTTGAAGAGTTAAAAGCTGAAAACACTGTTGAAAAATCCGTAATTGAAAATACAGAAACGAATAGTGAGGATGTAGATCAAGAGAACAGTCCTCAAACTGAAGCATAGACTTTGAGTATATTTAAAAAAATATTTGGCAAAAAAAGCAACGATGGATCTGATGATGATCAGGAACAACGCGGTGCTTTTATGCCTGAAATCAAAGTCCCAGTTGATGAGAAATTCACCATTAATTTTACAAAAAATGGAGGGAAATTTCTATACTGTGTCTCTCATGAAGAAGTGAGTCAATCGCTTATGGATATCGTAGATGAAAATAATTGGCAAGAAACTCCTTTCTATTTATTTTCAAAGACTTTAAGTCCTTTTTGTAAGGCTCAAAACATCAACTATACCCATAATTGCAAAGAGTCTAATGTACTCTTTACTTCTTGTGAATACCTCATTGCACAAAACGGATCAATTCTCATTTCTGAAAATCAGATTGGAGAAATGAAATTAGACCAATTACCAAATAACATCATCGTTTACGCTACTACGAGTCAATTGTTAGACTCCATTACCGATGGATTAAAACAAATTAAAAGAATCTACAAGGAGCGTATTCCTGGTAATATTACGACTCTAAAAAACTTTAAAACAGAAGAGGAAACTAAAGAAGATTTTCTCTCCTATGGTAGTAGTGTTAAAAACCTCTATCTAATTTTATTAGAAGATTTGTAAAATGAGAGTTTTACTTAGAAGAGCCATTACGGGGGTTGTGTATGTAGGCCTCTTACTTGCGGTAGTGTTTTTAAACACCGATGCTTTTGACTTTCTATTTATGGGATTTGGATTTGCTTGTTTGTACGAGCTCAATCGCATGAATAAGATTAAGGATTACCCAATCTACTTGGCTTATCTTTTACTCTGGTGGCTCTATGTGTATTTTTTAAACAGTTCTATTGCAGTCAACATTTTACTCGCAATCACTTTAGCCGTCAATTTGTTTTTACTGTATCGTTTATTAGTAAAAGAGAGTTTTGTGTTCGATAAAACGCTGCGATTTATCATATCGCTCTTTTATATAGGAGGTGGTTTTATCTTCCTTAGAAAAGCACCCTACCAAGGTGAAGGTTTTGTAGAATTTATCATTGCTGGATTTTTCATCATTGTATGGGTCAATGATTCATTTGCATTCTTGGTGGGAAAATACTTTGGAAAAAGGCCACTATTCAAATCAGTTTCTCCTAAAAAAACTATTGAAGGAGCAATTGGAGGCGGATTGTTCGCCTTATTAGCTGCTTATGGTGTATCTCAGGTTTCTAACTATTCAAATTTTGACTCTTACCTAAGTTTAGAACAATGGTTTGGAGTTGGAATTATTGTAGTCGTTTTTGGTAACCTAGGAGATCTGATCGAGAGTAAATTTAAAAGAACAGCTCACGTTAAAGACAGCGGAGCGATACTTCCTGGTCACGGAGGGATGCTAGATCGATTAGATTCGCTTATTTTTGCAGCGCCATTCGTATATTTATTTATTAGTCTTTGTAATTATGTTTCATAAAGAGGGGTTTAAGATTATTATTGTCAGTTTTTTAATTTGTGCTGCAATTGCTGTAGCTGCTGATTATTTTTTAGCTGATTATTTTTATATAGCAAAGTTTTTACAACTTGTTGTACTCGTATTATTTTCTCTTATCCTCTACTTTTTTAGAAATCCTAAGAGAGAGGTTCAATTTAACTTAAATCACATTCTAGCTCCTGTAGACGGAAAAGTTGTGGTTATTGAAGAAGTAGAAGAACCAGAGTACTTTCAAGGAAAGAGAAAACAGATCTCCATCTTTATGTCTCCATTAAATGTTCACGTTACTCGTTATGCTTGTAGTGGAGTTGTGGAATACTCTAAATACCACCCAGGTAAATACCTAGTTGCTTGGCATCCTAAATCAAGTACAGAGAATGAACGTACTACTATAGTGGTTAAAACTCCTAAATTCGGAGATGTACTTTACAGACAAATAGCAGGTGCTGTAGCAAGACGCATTGTTAACTATGCTAAGGTTGGTGATAAAGCAATTCAGGGAGCTGATGCTGGCTTTATTAAGTTTGGATCTAGAATAGACATCTTTTTACCTCTAGATGCACTAGTAGCCGTTCAATTAGGTCAAAAGGTAGTAGGTGCTAAATCGATTATCGCTACAACGAACGACAAAGAAGAAGGTTTAGACTAAAACACTCTTAGACTTTGGAAATTCAACGGAAGTCACGTAGATCGTTCCTACTAGTGTCACAATTAGATATCCCACTAATACAGTATGAAAGGGAACAAATAGATTGTAGAGTCCTTCCCAATGCTCTAAATTTCCCAAGAGCCAAAGACCAAACCCAGTTCGAATTAATTCGATCACAAATCCACTGAATCTGAGGTCTAATAAATCACTGTATCCGTAGATACTAACCCCCAAATACAAACTAAAAAGCAGTATCTCAGAAGAACTCAAGTTTTCAAAACCATAAATCATCATTAGAAAAAGTCCCAAAACTGATACCATCTGAAAAACTGCATAGATTTGAAAATTAACAGAGGTGCGGGTATCGTATCGCTCAAATCCATATACATCTTCAATAAGGCTTAATGGATACTTTTTAGCTACATCAGAAGGTCTCCACCCTGTGGGCATCAACCAAATTCGAAGCTTGTCCCAAAACGATTGTGCTCTGTATGCATCCTTAGCTAGCTGCCATAAGTGCAAGAAATTAATTCGAATAGGATTCCAGGTTCTAACGGGTTTTAATACGCCATACTGAGGAACTTCATCTTCTAGTTCTTCCTGAAAAGTTCCAAAGATGCGGTCCCATACAGAGAAAATTTGTCCTAAATTCTTATCGATATATGGAGCGTTGATCGCATGGTGTACTCGGTGCTGTGAGGGGGTAATGATGATGTATTCTAAAAAACCCAATTTCCCTATATGAACTGTGTGATACCAAAACTGCAAAAAGAGATGTATGGGTGCGATAAAGGCTATAATATGGTGTGGAACCCCTACAATCGCAGCTGGAAGTAATAATAAGGGGTAATAACGCAGTAAATCTGATATAGGCTGTCTAAGTGCACAGGCTAAATTGTAGTTTTCACTCGAGTGGTGAATAATATGATCATTCCAAAATAGATTAATACTGTGACTAATACGATGACTCCAATATCCTGCAAAATCAATAAACACAAATGCTAATGCCCATACCCACCACTGATCTTCAAGTTGAAAAAGTGCTAATTTTTCAAATAAATAGGGATACGAGAGAATAATTAAACCTAGACCTAGTAGGTTCTTAATAGAATTAGTGATCCCTGAACTCAAGGAGGAAATAGTATCAACTACACTATAGGTTTGACGTTTCTTTAGAATTCCATATCCAATCTCAACAAACATGAGAAGGATAAAAAATGGAATGGCGATAAAAAGTGCCTGAGCATAAGAAGCCATAAGAATTTCATTTGCTTAAATATATGAAATTCTGTGATTTAGTTTCTTATTTTTTCAAATTAGACCTACTTAGCTTTAAGGTTTCAATCTTTGCAAGTGCATCAGCTTCTTTTTGGCGTTCTATAGCTATAACCTGCTCTGGTGCATTAGACACAAAGCGTTCATTAGAAAGTTTCTTACGTACAGAATTTAAAAATCCTTCTGTATACGATAGTTCCTTTTCAATTTTTTCTAATTCAGCCTCAACATCGATAGCATCACCAATAGGAATAAAGAATTCAGTTGACTTCACTCTAAAACTTAAGGCTGCGTCAATTGGAGCTACTGTTTTTTGAAGTGAACTCAAATTTCCCATTTTTTCAAGAACTGAATCCCATCTAGCATCATACCCAGCATCTGCCTCCATAACAAATAGTTCTAATGTATCCTTGTTTGGAATATTCTTTTCTTTGCGAATCGTACGAATTCCAGAGATAATCTCAGTTGCAATTTCAAAAGAGGCTATCAAGTCTTGATCATAGTCTCCTCCTTCTGGCCATTGTGCTACAATCAGCGCTCCATCTTCTTGACGTTCTTTGATGTATTGCCAAACCTCTTCAGTTAAAAATGGCATAAATGGATGTAACAGCTTTAAATTTCCTTCGAGTAGCTCAACTATAGCATCATAGGTCTTTTTATCGATTGGCTGCTGATATGCAGGTTTCACAAGTTCCAATAACCAAGATGAATAATCATCCCAGATGAGCTTGTAAGTAGCCATCAGTGCATCTGATATTCTGTATTTAGAATAGTGATCTTCGATCTGTTCCAAGGTTTGATTAAACTTGGCCTTGTACCATTCAATCGCTAAGGCTGCGGCCTCAGGTTGAGGAATTTGGTCATCTACCTCCCAAGATTGAACCAATCTAAATCCATTCCAAATTTTATTTGCAAAATTCTTTCCTTGATTACAAAGACTCTCATCGAACATCAAATCATTACCCGCTGCAGAACTGAGGAGTAATCCAACTCTAACTCCATCTGCTCCGTAATCCTCGATGAGTTTTAAAGCATCTGGTGAATTTCCGAGAGACTTCGACATTTTTCTTCGCTGCGAATCACGAACAAGTCCTGTCAAATACACATTAGAGAATGGTTTTTCACCTTTAAACTCATATCCAGCGATAATCATTCGAATCACCCAAAAGAATAAAATATCTGGTCCTGTTACCAAATCATTAGTAGGATAGTAATAGTTAAATTCTTTATTGTCAGGTTCGAGTATTCCATTGAATACACTCATAGGCCATAACCATGAAGAAAACCAAGTGTCGAGAACATCTGCATCTTGTCTGAGGTCCGAAGCCTTTAAGTCATTGTTCGATGATTTTGCTCTAGCGAGCTCTAAGGCCTTTTCAGCAGTTTGAGCAACCACAAAATCATCCTGTCCATCTCCGTAATAGTATGCCGGAATCTGTTGGCCCCACCAGAGTTGCCTAGAGATATTCCAATCGCGAATATTCTCTACCCAGTTGCGATAGGTGTTGTTAAATTTGGAAGGGAAGAGTTTTACTTCCTCGTCTTTCAATACAGCATCTATAGCTGGTTTTACCAGATCTTCCATTCTTAAGAACCACTGATCAGAAAGCCTAGGCTCAATAACTGCCTTGGTGCGTTCAGAGGTTCCTACCTTGTGTATGTGAGACTCTTTCTTGATTAAAACTCCCAATTCTTCGAGCCTTTGAGCAACTGCCTTTCGAGCTTCAAAACGATCCATCCCCTCAAATTCTAATCCAAAGCTATTTAAAGTAGCATCTGCATTAAAGATATCTATGGTTTCTAATTGATGTTTTTGTCCAATACCGTAATCGTTAATATCATGAGCAGGAGTAATTTTTAAACATCCTGTTCCAAATTCCATATCTACATACTCATCCTCAATGATTGGAATTTCTCGATTTGCAATTGGAACGATTACCTTCTTTCCTTTTAGTTTTGAATAACGCTCATCTTGTGGGTGAATACATATAGCAGTATCACCAAGAATTGTCTCTGGACGAGTCGTTGCAATGGTGATCGTCTCATTAGAATCTACTATTTGATAAGCAACATAGTACAAATTACCTTGCTTTTCTTCATAAATTACCTCTTCGTCAGAAAGCGTTGTCAAGGCCTGGGGATCCCAGTTAACCATTCGATATCCTCTGTATATTTGTCCCTTGTTAAACAAGTCAACAAACACTTCAATTACCGAATCAGACATATGTTGATCCATGGTAAAAGCGGTGCGATCCCAATCACAAGAACATCCCAACTTTTTGAGTTGTTCAAGAATTACGCCTCCGTATTCTTCTTTCCACTGCCATGCGTGTTTTAAAAATTCTTCTCTAGTAAGATCAGACTTTTCAACTCCTTGTTCTTTTAATCGAGCTACAACCTTTGCTTCTGTAGCAATAGATGCGTGATCCGTACCAGGAACCCAACAAGCATTGAGTCCTTTTAAACGCGCACGTCGAATCAATACATCTTGAATCGTATTATTAAGCATATGTCCCATATGGAGGACTCCGGTAACATTTGGTGGTGGAATTACAATTGTATAGGGAGTTCGTTCATCTGGTGTGGAGTGAAAATAATTGTTTTTCATCCAGTAATCGTACCACTTCTGCTCTGATTCTTGAGGGTTGTATTTCGATGGAATATTCATAGGTAATTTATATAGCTGCAAAAATAGAAAAATGAACTACAATTTCCCTCCAAAATGATGCTTAACAATAAGATCTGTGCAATATTTATTTAAATTCATCACATTTTTTTTAAATCTTAAAGATTTTTAACGTGATTTTCTAATTATAAAAATCGCTTAGCTTGTTGAATTTGTTAACTTTGCGCTTGATTATTAATAGGTTTAGTTATGAAAAAACTCATTTTACTTATAGGATTTGCCCTTGTGGCTTTTACTGCTAATGCCCAACAAGCCAAAATTGAATTTCAAAAGGATACTATTGACTATGGAATTATCAAAAAAGGCGCTGACGGTGCACGTGCATTCACCTTTACCAATACTGGTGATGCCCCATTAGTGATTACTGGAGTAAGATCGAGTTGTGGATGCACTGTACCTGAAAAGCCAAAAGACCCTATTCTACCTGGAAAAGAAGGAGTGATCAAAGTAAAGTATGACACCAACAGAGTAGGACCGTTTTTTAAGACTACATGGGTGAGTTCAAATGCGGGAGAAACTAAAAAAATAATTATCAAAGGAAGGGTTGAGTAAGTTCAACCATTAAAATATTTATGCCTAAAATATCTACTAAAGGGTCACATATGCCCGAATCTCCGATTCGAAAATTAGTACCCTATGCTGATCGTGCTAAAGAGAATGGAATCGAAGTGATTCACCTCAATATTGGTCAACCTGATATTCCAACACCTAAAGTAGCACTAGATGCTGTAAAAAATAACACCATAGATGTGTTATCCTACAGTAAAACTGAAGGCTCTGTAAGTCTTCGTCAAAAATTTGCTGATTATTACAAAAAACACCAAGTTGACTTGGATCCAAGTGATATCATTATCACTACAGGAGGATCTGAAGCACTGACTTTTACTATTGGGTCTATAGCTGATCCAGGTGACGAACTTTTAGTTCCTGAGCCATTTTACGCCAATTACTACGGTTATACAACCTTGAACTTGGTGAATTTAGTTCCAATCACTACCTCAATCGACGACAATTTTAAAATGCCGAGTATTAAGTATTTGGAGCGTTTTTTACGACCCAAAACTAAGGCGATTTTAATTTGCAACCCTGGCAATCCAACAGGCTATCTCTATACAAGAGAGGAACTAGAAGAACTCGTAGCATTTGCAAACGAGCACGATCTCTTTTTAGTAGTCGATGAGGTGTATCGTGAATTTGTTTACAACGGTCACAAACATCACTCAATTCTCAGTATTAAAGGAAGTGAAAAATGTGCGATTCTAATCGATTCTGTTTCCAAACGATACAGTATGTGTGGAGCTCGTGTAGGATGTATTGTCTCAAAAAATAAAGAGGTGATTCACACAGCGATGAAATTTGCTCAATGCAGACTCTCCCCTCCTTCTTATGCGCAACTTGCTACAGAATCTGTTTTAGATATTGAAGATTCTTACTACGAAGAAATTCAACAGGAATACGAAAAAAGAAGAAATATTCTCATAGAGGAATTGGAAAGGATACCCGATATTAAGGTGGGTATTCCTAACGGAGCTTTTTACTGTGTAGTGGAACTTCCAATCTATGACGCTGATCATTTTGCACAGTGGATGTTAGAACATTTCAACCTCAACAATAAAACGGTAATGGTTGCCCCTGCTGCTGGTTTCTATTCTACCCATGGACTGGGTCGAAATCAAATTCGCATCGCCTATGTTCTCGAAGAAAACAAACTTAGAGAAGCAATGCGTATCTTAGCTAAAGGATTAGAAACCTACAGAACCTTGTGAACCTAAAAGAGAACATATCGTTAAAAGAACTCAATAGCTTTGGAATCGATGTAAAGGCTTCCAATTACCTTTATGTACAAACGATAGATACTCTAAAAGAAGTACTCGATCAAGATCGATTTAAAGACCCCTTTATATTAAGTGGAGGATCCAATCTCCTCTTGATGAATGATTTGGATCGATTGGTGATTCATATGGGACTCAAAGGAATTGAAGTTTTAGATGAAACCAATGATGAAGTCTTCGTCAAAGCAATGGCTGGTGAAGTATGGCATGAGTTTGTTCTTTGGTGTATAGAACACCACTATGGTGGCCTTGAAAATCTTTCACTCATTCCTGGCTATGTAGGATCTGCCCCTATTCAAAACATTGGTGCCTATGGAGTAGAACAAGGAGCTTGTTTTAACTCTTGTGAAGTACTCGACAGAGAAACCAATGAGCTAGTAACACTATCCAAAAAAGATTGTGAATTTGGATATAGAGATTCCATCTTTAAATCAAAACACAAGAATCGTTACATTATCACTTCGGTGATTTATAAGCTTCAAAAAAACAATCACAAACTCCATATTGATTACGGAGCTATTCAAACAGTTCTAAAAGTAAAGGGCATTAAAAACCCAAATATTAAAGATGTGTCCGAAGCTGTTATTCAAATCAGATCGGAAAAACTTCCCAATCCAAAAGAGTTAGGAAATTCAGGAAGCTTTTTTAAGAATCCGATTATTGACAAAGACTTATTAGATACACTTCAAAAGACCTATCCAGAAATTCCTCATTACACTCAAGAAAACAATCAGGTTAAACTAGCAGCTGGATGGCTTATTGAAAAGGCGGGTTTTAAAGGTCAAAGAAAAGGCAATGTTGGTTCCCATCACAAGCAAGCACTTGTACTAGTAAATCATGGAAATGCTACTGGAAAAGAAGTCTATGAATTTGCGATGGAGATCATCAAAAAGGTCCAAGAACAATTTGCAATTACTCTTGAACCTGAGGTTAGAATTATCAAATAGCCCTTTCATTTTACCGCTCCTTTTCACTACACTCATTCCAATCTTTTTTTGTAATTTTGTACAAATTTTTCAACTATGAAATTAGCCTTATTGACAATTGGCATTTTAGCACTGGCTTTTGCCGGAATAGCAATCAAAATATGGGGTAAGAAAGACGGTAAATTCGCAGGAACCTGTGCGAGTCAATCCCCTTTCTTGAACAAAGAAGGAGCTACCTGTGGTTACTGTGGTAAGATTCCTGATCATCAATGTGAACGAAAGGCTGAGGCTTAAGTGAGCGAGGATCAACTTCTACATACCATCGAGGCTGCAAAAAAAGGTGATCAACTCGCCTTTAGTACCCTTTTAGATATCTATTGGAAGGACGTATTTAATTTTCAGAATCAGTTTCAAAATGAAAATGACGCTGAAGATATTTGCATTGAAACCTTTTCTAAAGCCTTCGATAATATTGTGAAATTTGATTCTAACTACAATTTTAAGACCTGGCTCATCACCATTTCTAAGAATATTCGAATCGATCTTCTTAGAAAACACAAAAATACACCGACAAATAACTCTATTGAAGAGGACTTTGTCGCACAAAATGTAGTCGATGAAGCTCCAAGTGCAGAAGATGATTTGATCAAAGAGCAGCAACTAGATACACTGCTTAGACACATCAATCACTTAAAACCTCATTACAGAGAAATTATCAATTTGAGATATTTTCAACAAATGAGATATGCTGCTATTGCTGATCAACTCAATCAACCTTTAAATTCTATAAAGGTAAAACTCTTAAGAGCAAAGAAATTACTTGCTCAAAGTATTCAATCTGAAACCGATACCGATTAAAAAGCAATTATGTCTGATACGATTACACTAAAAGAAGAGCCTAAAAAAGTTGGTAAACCAAAATGGTTAAGAGTTAAGCTTCCAACTGGAAAGAAATACACTCAACTAAGAGGACTAGTCGATAAATACGATTTGCATACCATATGTACCTCCGGTTCTTGCCCGAATATGGGAGAATGCTGGGGTGAAGGGACCGCCACCTTTATGATTCTTGGAAATATCTGTACGCGTTCCTGTGGTTTTTGTGGCGTAAAGACTGGAAGACCTGATCAAGTTGATTGGGAAGAGCCTGAAAAGGTTGCTCAGTCGATTAAGATCATGAACATCAAGCATGCGGTGATTACCTCTGTAGATCGCGATGATTTAAAAGATGGAGGTTCAATTATATGGGCTGAAACCGTTCAAGCGATTCGAAGACTAAACCCCAATACTACACTTGAGACTCTTATTCCAGATTTTCAAGGCAACCACAAGCAAATTGATCGCATAGTAAAAGTTGCTCCTGAGGTTGTTTCTCACAATATGGAAACCGTTCGAAGATTGACACGCTCCGTTCGTATTCAGGCACAGTATGATCGTTCTCTTGAAGTTCTCCGTTACTTAAAAGATCAAGGAATTAATCGAACTAAATCTGGAATCATGCTAGGTCTTGGTGAAACAGAGCAGGAAGTTATTGAAACTATGAAAGATCTTAGGGATGCCAAAGTAGATATCGTAACCATCGGTCAGTATCTTCAACCTTCAAAGAAACACTTACCTGTATTGGAATTCATTACTCCAGAACAGTTTAAGAAATACGAGGAAATAGGATTAGAAATGGGCTTTAGACATGTAGAGAGTTCTGCCTTAGTTCGATCTTCCTACAAGGCTCAAAAGCATATGACCTAGGAATTCAATAGTTGATCAAGGGAATTAAAAAACGAATCTTCTTGTTCTATCTGATGTTGAATTCCTAAATAATACAAGTAGTCACACCTACCTTTTAGTTTGACAAAATCTTTTTGAGTAGTCAAAATAACATCTGCATTATGACAAATCTGTTCAACATCATTTTCAGTGTATTGGTGATGATCCTTAAAGTCAAAATGAGTCACCTCAATTCCTTTTTGAACTAAATAATCAAGAAGTGGTCTTGGATTCGCAATCCCCGTAACCAAATTCACCTTTAAATCTTTCAATTCCTCTATAGAAAGTGTGCTTGCTTCTCCAATACAATGATCAGCGTATTCTATATGTGCAAAATAAACAGGTTTAACAGCTGAAAAACGCGATTTAAACTCACTTTTATCCGTTAAACACACCTGCTTGGGAGCCTTTGTAACCACAAGCATATCTGCTCTTTTGACACTGATTCTATGATCTCTTAGTGTACCTAAAGGCAAATAATAATCCTTAAAATAAGGCTTTGAATAAGTTGTTAAGAGAATATTGACCTTTGCTTTAAGACTTCGATGTTGAAAGGCATCATCTAAGAGTACTAAGTCAGGCTTTATTTGAGATTCAATATACCGCATCCCCTTTACTCTAGATTCTGAAACCACCAGTTCGATTTCAGGATGCATATCGAGAAGTTGCTTGGGCTCATCTCCTATTTGTAGAGCTGTAGAATTGCTATTGGCGTGAATCAGCCCCTTTGATTTTCTTCCATAGCCTCTAGAGAGGACAACAACCTTCTTATTCTGAAAATGATTGATCAACAAATCAATCATAGGGGTTTTTCCGGTTCCTCCTAGCGAGATATTACCCACACAAATTGTAGGGATTATAAAACTGTGACTTTTATACAATCCCCAATCATAAAACTTATTGCGAAAAAACACCACAAAAGCGTATTTTAAAGACAGAGGAAATAATAATACAGTTCTTAGATTCATATGACGAAATTATAATAATTATATTTGTTATACCTAAAAAAGTAAGCATGATTGTAAAAGAAGTATGTCAGGTCTTAGAAGAGTTAGCTCCCTTAGCTTATGCAGAGGATTTTGACAATGTTGGGCTTTTAGTTGGAGATTACCAAGAAGAGGTCAGTGGGATTCTAGTTACTTTAGACACCTTAGAGGCGGTTGTAGATGAAGCTATTGAAAAAAATTGCAACCTCATCGTCAGCTTTCACCCCATTATTTTTGGAGGTTTAAAACAACTTACCCCCTCTGATTACGTCTCTAAAACTGTCATTAAAGCAATCAAGAACAATATAGCTATCTACAGCATGCACACAGCTTTAGACAATGTAAATGACGGAGTGAATGCTGCTATTGCTCAAAAACTCAAACTCAAAGACGTAAAGGTGTTGATCCCAAAAACGGGGCTGATCAAAAAATTGAGCACTTATATTCCAAAAGAAAGTGTTGAAACTGTAAAGTCATCACTATACGAAGCCGGTGCAGGGACTATCGGAAATTATCAAAACTGCAGCTTTAGCTCTGAGGGTCAAGGAGAATTTACTCCTCTTGAAGGTTCTAATCCTACTTTTGGCAATCACAATCAATCTGAAAAAGTCGATGAAGTCCAACTTCAATTAGTATATACTGCTGATAAAGAAGCCTCTGTGATCCACGCATTAAACGAATCTCACCCCTATGAAACTGTTGCATACGATATTGTCACTCTTGACAATTCACACGGGGAAGTGGGAATGGGTCGCATCGGAATCTTAGAAAAACCGGTTAATGAACATCAATTCTTGTCGAAGCTCAAAGGAAAATTCGGAATTGAAGTCATCAAACACTCTGCCTATACCGATAAAATGATCTCTAAAGTAGCAGTATTAGGAGGTTCAGGAGCCTTTGCAATAGAGGCTGCCAAAAGAGCGGGAGCAGATGCCTTTGTGACTGCAGATCTTAAATATCACGATTATTTTAAAGCTGAAGGAAGCATTCTTTTAGCAGATATTGGACATTTTGAGAGTGAACAGTTTACAAAAAACCTTTTAGTTGAGTATCTTACAAAAAAAATTCCTAATTTTGCACCCTCTCTATCAGAGACCCTAACTAATCCAGTTAAGTATTACTAAATATGGCAAAAAATAAAGATGTTACAGTTGAAGAAAAGTTAAGATCACTGTACGATTTGCAACTTATCGATTCGAGAATAGACGAAATCAGAAATGTTCGTGGAGAACTTCCTTTAGAAGTTGAAGATCTTGAAGACGAAGTAGCAGGATTAAAAACTAGATTGGATAAATTAAATTCTGATTTAGAAACTTTAAAAGTTGAGATTTCTAATAAGAAGAATTTAATTGATGATTCAAAAGCTGCTATCAAGAAATATGCTGAGCAGCAAAAGAACGTAAGAAACAACAGAGAGTACAATTCTCTGTCTAAAGAGATTGAATTCCAAGAATTAGAAATCGAATTAGCTGAAAAGAACATCAAAGAGTTCAAGGCTCAAATCGAACACAAAAAAGAAGCTATTGAACAAGCTAAGGAGCGTCTTTCTAACAGAGAGGAGCACTTAGGTCACAAAAAAAGTGAACTTAATAGTATTTTAGCTGAAACTGAAAAAGAAGAAGCTGAACTTCTTAAGAAATCTGAAGAATTTCAAGCTAAAATCGAAGATCGTTTAATCAATGCTTACCAAAGAATTAGAACCAAAACCAGAAATGGTTTAGCAGTAGTAGCAATCGAAAGAGGTGCTTCTGGAGGTTCATTCTTCACCATTCCGCCACAGGTTCAAGTAGAAATCGCTTCTAGAAAGAAAATCATCACTGATGAGCATTCAGGAAGAATTCTTGTTGATCCACTATTAGCTGAAGAAGAGCAAGAAAAAATGCACAAATTATTCGATAAGATTTAATCGAAGATTTAGAATAAAAAAAAGCCTCTTAATAATTTTTAAGAGGCTTTTTTTATGTTCAATAAAACTGAATATTATTCCTTTACACCATCTACAATTCCGTATTCAATTGATTCCTGAGCATTCATCCAATAGTCTCTATCAAAATCTTTGAGAACTTTGTCCACTGTTTGACTACAGTTAGTCGCTAGTATTTCTGCACTAAGTGTTCTTGTTTTGATAATCTCTCTAGCTTGGATTTCAATATTCGATGCCTGACCTCTAGCTCCTCCACTTGGCTGATGGATCATTACCTGTGCATGAGGCTCTATAAATCTTCTTCCCTTCTCACCTGCTGATAACAAGATAGAAGCCATGGAAGCTGCTAAACCAGAACACACCGTTGAAACAGGACTCTTAAGAGACTTTAGGGTATCGTAAATCGCAAAACCTGAGGTCACATAACCTCCTGGAGAATTAATGATCAATTGTATTTCATCATTAGAAATCAAATCCAAATACAAAAGACGATCAATTACGTGTTTTGCCGAATGGTCATCTACCTGTCCCCAGAGAAATACTTTGCGCTCTTCGAGTAATTTCTCATCTATTTTTTCTTGAATTTTTCCTTTTGCTTTACTCATTGGTACTTATTTTATCTATTTCAAATATACTACTATATAGTTTTCTATAAAATCTTTTAGCTAAGAATAAAAATCACTAATTAATCCTTAAAGTCTATATTTGTATTTGTTAAAATCGACTATGAATTCACTTGTAGCTATTCTCAAGAACAGAACCTATTTTTCAGTAGCATACGTATTTACCACACTGAACATTCTCTACGGAACTTGGGCTATTTACATTCCCTATATCAAGGAACAACTCGATTTAAATAAGGCTGAGCTAGGAATAGCCCTTTTTGCCTTTGCATTGGGGATTTTTAGCATTATGGGGTTTGTACCTAAAATCATATCTCTATTTGGAAGCGGTAAAGCAACCAAAATAAGCGTTTTAATACTTCCTCTGCTCTATATGCTTCCCTTTGTAGTAGGTTCTCTAACAACTCTTTTCATTGCGCTTTTTGCTATGGGAGTTGTTCAAGGGATACTCGATATTTCGATGAATAATTTAGTGACCATCATCGAAAAAAAAGATCAAATCAACCTTATGTCAGCCATGCATGGATTTTTTAGTCTGGGAGGGGCACTCTCGGGTTTAGGAACTTTTGCAATTACTAGCTTAAACAATCCTGTTCTACATATTTCTATAGCCACATTATTGTCAATAGGAATCAACTTCTGGCTTTCAAAGCAGTACAGCAGTCTTAGTGGAGAGGCCGAATCAAAAGAAAAAATTGATTGGTCCTACATTAAAACCATACTATTATTAGGATTGATCTCTTTTGTAATTATGGGTTCAGAAGGAGCGATAGCTGATTGGAGTGGACTCTACCTCAAAGATATTACCCTTGCTCCAACAGTGCTATTTGGAGCAGGATTTCTAGGATTTTCAATAGCGATGACCATTGGTCGATTTTTTGGTGATGGAATCAGTCAAAAAATAGGATCGGTACGCGTATTAGTTCTCGGCGCACTAGTTGCCTGTATAGGTTATACACTGGTACTTGTAAACGATCTATACATAAGTATCAGTGGCTTTGGACTCATAGGACTTGGATTCTCCGTAATGGTTCCTGAACTCTTTAGAATCACTGGTAGAACTTCAAAAATAGATGCAGCAAAAGCACTGACTATTGTAGCAGGCTTTGGATATAGCGGATTTTTAATAGGCCCTGTCATTCTCGGTCTTACCGCTGAACAATTTGGATTAGAATACAGCTTTTACGGTTTACTGAGCTCTTGTATCTTTGTAGTTATTCTAAGTAGTTATTTGCTGATTAAAACCCCTAAAACTGTCTAGATGCATTTTTTACCTGAACTCATTGAATCCTATATCGTAGAGCACTCCCAAAAGGAACCAGAACTCTTGAGTGAACTCAGTCGAGAAACACATCTCAAAGTGATTCAACCCAGAATGATCACCGGTCATTTTCAAGGAAGGGTTCTCAGTTTGTTTTCAAAACTCATCAATCCGAAGTATATTCTAGAAATTGGGACCTACACAGGGTATTCTGCGCTTTGTTTAGCAGAAGGTCTTCAAAAAGAGGGTGAATTACACACGATCGATGTCAATCCAGAACTGGAGTCTATTCAAAATAAATACTTTAATAAAAGTTCTTTTCGAAATCAAATTCATCAGCATATTGGAGATGCAGTCGATCTGATTCCAGGATTTAATATGGAGTTTGATTTGGTGTTTATCGATGCTGAAAAAAAGCAATACGACGCCTATTTTGAAGCAGTATTAAAGAAGTCAAAATCAGGAACAGTGATACTTTCAGACAATGTGCTTTGGACTGGCAAAGTAGTAGAGCCTTTAAGTCCCAAAGATAAAACAACAAAAGCTTTGTTGGATTTTAATAAGAAATTAGCGACAGATCCTCGAGTTGAAACAGTTTTATTACCCATTAGAGATGGGTTAACCATGAGTAGAGTGATCTAGAATTTTCTTCTAATAGATCCCGTTAAATCGTCTAAACCATCTTTAACCTCGTCTATTTCCTTTTTGATGTCTTTGGTTACAGAGGTATCTACTCCGTGCTTATCGGCACTTTTGTAAATTTCTCTTTTGATATCCTCAGAGGCATCTTTAAGTTGTCTCATACCCTTTCCAAGACCTCTTGCAATATCAGGAATCTTATCAGCACCAAATACCATGACCACAATGAACATGATAAAGAAGATTTCTGCACCAGAAATAAATAGAATACTGTTTAACATCATAGGGCAAAGATAAAAAGAAAGCGATGCATTTGCACCGCTTTCATTAAAAAATATAATCTAGAATTATCCTTTCATATTTTCTTTGAATTCATCAAATTCAGATTTGATTTCTTCTTTTGGCCAACTGTTGTTGGTAGTATCAATATCAGCAGTTTCTGCTTTTGGATCTACTACAATACTTACGATTTCTTTGTCAGAAGATACCACTCGTTTTACTTCTTGGTCGTTTTTTCTCCAAATTTCAGCAGGATAGGTCACATCTTCTGTAGTACCATCTGCGTAGGTATAAGAAACGATTAGTGGCATTGGTATTCCACCTGGTTTTTCAAAAGTAATCTCATAGAAGAACTTAGGTTCTTTTACAGCAGCTCTTTCCTCAGCAGTCATATTATCCATCATATACTCCTTAAGTGTTTGAGAAGTTTCAGATGGAGCCTTTCCTTTGAGATCTTCATTGTAGTCTTCTGAACCTTCTTCAGCTAAATACACTAAAGGAGGTAAATCAGCCTCTGTAAGATTGCGCTCTGCCATGTATTCTTTCATAGCCTTTGTTGGCTCGTTACTTACATAGTATTTTTTAACACCTTTCACTCCTATATCAACATAGTCAGTTGTATAGAACCATCCTCTCCAGAAATAATCTAAATCCACTGCAGAAGCATCTTCCATCGTCCTGAAAAAGTCTTCAGGGGTTGGGTGTTTAAACTTCCAACGCTGCGCATAAGTTTTAAACGCCTTGTCAAATAGTTCTCTGCCCATTACTGTTTCTCTTAGGATGTTTAATGCAGTAGCTGGTTTTGCATAGGCATTTGGTCCTAATTGATATACGTTCTCTGGATTCGACATAATAGGAGCGATAAAACTTTGATCTCCTTTCATATAAGGTACAATTTTTGAAGGGTCTCCTCTTCGCGATGGATACTTTTCATTTGGAGCGATGATCTCTGGATAAGTTTCACCAAAATCTTGCTCTGCTAAATACTGCATAAAGGTATCCAATCCTTCATCCATCCATCCCCACTGACGCTCGTCTGAGTTGACAATCATCGGGAAAAAGTTGTGTCCTACCTCGTGAATAATAACACTCATCATACCGTACTTGGTACGATCCGAATAGGTACCATCTTCATTAGGACGTCCGTAGTTCCAGCATATCATTGGATATTCCATTCCTTGGTTCTTCGCGTGAACTGAAATCGCCTTAGGATACGGATAGTCAAAAGTGTATTTAGAATACGATTTTAAAGTAGAGGCTACAACCTTTGTAGACCAATCTTCCCAAAGTGGATTTCCTTCTTTTGGGTACATGGAAACAGCCATCACATCTCTATTTCCAATTTTTACAGCCATCATATCCCAGATGAATTTTCGAGAAGATGCAAACGCAAAATCTCTTACATTTTGAGCCTTGAATTCCCAAGTCTTTGTTTTTGAAGGCGGATTGTCTGAAGTGTGAGCCGCCTCTTTTGCCTCAACTTCGGCTTGAGTGACGATCATCACAGGTTCAGAATAAGACTTGCTAGCCTGTTCGTAACGACTCATCATTTCTCTTGAAAAGACTTGCTTTCTATTTTGAAGTTCACCAGTTCCATCAACAATGTGATCTTCAGGAACAGTAATACTTACTTCGTAGTCTCCAAAGGTCAAAGCAAACTCACCTGATCCCCAAAATTGATGGTTTTGCCATCCTTCCACATCGCTGTAAACAGCCATTCTTGGAAAGAATTGAGCAATCACATAAGCTCTGTTACCATCTTTAGCGAAGTACTCATAACCAGAACGCGCTCTGTTAACAGTGTGATCTGGAATATTGTACCACCACTTAATATTAAAACTTACTGATTCCCCAGAAGCCAATGGTCTGTAGAGATCAATACGCATCATCGTTTGATTGATAGTGTGCCTCATAGGAGCTCCACGCTCATCTGTTACTGACAAAATATTAAATCCACCATCAAATGGTTCGGTCATATAAGATGATGCAAAAGCTGAAGCTTGTTGTGCTAAAGGAACACCACTACCATTTCTAAGAGGTGCCTTAGAATCCTTAGCTCTAACGTTTTGATCGAGTTGAAGCCATAAAAACTCTAATGCATCCGGAGAATTATTGATATAGGTTATCGTTTCTTCTCCATCGATTCTCGCATTCTTGTCATCGAGAACAATATTCATTTTGTAATTAGCCTGTTGTTGGTAATAATCAGGACCTGGAGCACCAGAAGCAGATCTATATGTGTTTGGCGAAGCAAACTCTTGATACAACTGTCTGAATTTACTTTGATTCTCATGTCCTCCTTCTCTTTGTGGAGTTTCTTCTTGGGCAGAAACTACCATAGAAACACTGATAAAAAGAAGTGAAAATAGTTTGTTAAGTCGTTTCATTAGTACGGGTTTATAATTTTTGTTGAAAATAGTTAATTAATTCGTTTAAAAGAAGGTTTTGTTAAAAATTTAACTGACCTGAAGGTCGTTCACGAATAAGCATCAAACTCTTTTTTTTGCCTTTGAGTTGAAGGTGTACAATGTTTTGCTGCTCTTCAAATAAATCCATCAAGACTTCATTCTGTACTTCAATTGATTTTAAACTCTCTAGCTCTTTAAAATCAGCCTCCATAAAGAATACCAATTGATCGTTATCGACCTTGTGTCCTAAAATATTGTATTCCAATACAGCTCCATTTATTTTTAAAAGTAATTTTGTCTTGAGGTATTTTTCAATATAGTATTGTGCCATTTGATCCTCAAACTCTGTGGTAAGCTTGGAATCGATTTCATATCGAGACAAGAGCACCGCATCTAAATCATCGATAAAAATTCTGCTGACAACACGCAGTTTTTGATCGGATTCTGAGTAGGTAATCTCAGAAACACTAAGATAAAACTTATGTAAAGTACTAAATGACATTAACACTAGGGTTAATGTCACAAGTACCCATTTATAAAATCTATTGTACTTCATACTCAATTTAAATTATTTAGATCTCTGTACTGCTCGCTCTTTTCTCTAAGAATTTCCCAAATTCTAAATTTGTCCTTGATTTGTGCGTAATAGTTAAACTCTGGATCAGTTTCACAATAAAACATAAAATCGAGAATCTTCTCTTGGTCGATCTTTAAATGGTTTACAAACAAAGAATCCGGATAATAATACCGTACCTGCAAGGTACGCTGATTCTTTAAATCAACAGCTACAATTTTTTTAAGCTTTTTAGTTCTTCCAGTTATCGCATTGAGAATAGGATTTACAGGTAAAATACCGCCACCGGTGGTAGCCTCGTGTAAAATACGCTGTGATTTTCTCATAGGAATCGCATTGGCGTTGGGCAATCCGAGAGAAAACTCACTGACTTGGTCTTCTGCTCTGATTGCTTCCATATCCACAAATAAATCACCTGATAAATTATAAGGCATTACAACCACCTCATTTAAAGGCACAACTTCAGCTTCCAATTCTACTGCAATCGAAAATTTATTGTAAGTCTCAGAGTCGATAATTAATTGCTTTGTTAGATAACCAACTCCTCTTATAATCAAAGTATCATTGAGTTTTGAACTAATACTAAAATATCCATTTGAATTACTGATGGTTGCTAATTGGCTAGTTTTATTAATAATGTGTATTCCACTTACTTCACCCGATAAAGAATTCAAAACTCCGTTAATTTTCTTAAAGCCTGATTCTTGAGCACTGAGTTGAATACTGAGCACTAATAAAATAAGAGTCCAAAAATTACTATTCATTGTTTTGACTTAAGTAGGCCTGAGATTGCTCTACTAAAAACTGAAGCAGTTCAAATTCATTTTTCTTCAACATCAGTGATTTTTCTGGAGATTGAGCATCACAAAATCCTAAGAAATCATCAATCATATCTACTGATAAATACAAATTATCTACAAAAAACTGATCGTCGTAAACCGCTCTTAAAACTTCAGAAAGCTTGAAGTTCGGACGATTCTCGTCAGCATTTTCCTTAAAGATTGCCTTAAAAATATTTACAAAATTTATTCCGTTTTTCATCCCCCTTAAATACATGGGTTGAGCGATGTTTTCTACCTCCGTTCCACGATCAATTTCATAGACATATTGTTTAAATTCTTCGTTTTTAAGTTCCAAGAACTTCGCTCTGTTTTCAGGAGAAATAACCACTTCATCGAGAACGTTTACCTTTTCATTAACTTCGACAACAATACGATTGTTATCAATGATTTCTTTTGTAATGATAAGGTGTTTTAGTTCGTAATTTAAAGCCATGAACACCAATTCGTCTCCTAATGCTACATCAATTCTAAATCGACCATTTTGATCAGTAATGGTAAATTCTTCTGAAGTGGTATTAATGACCTGTTCATCCACTACATTACTGGATCGATACAGTACCTGTCCCATAATGGGTTTACGATCCACTTCTTGAGCAAAAAGAACCGTTGAAAACAAGAAAAGACTTAAAAAGAGTGATTTAAATTTCATGGGATCTTGATTTGTTCTTTAAATTTACGAATTCCAATTGGTAAAATAAATTCAAAACAGTAGAAATCGCTAGCAATAAAACACTAAACTTTTGTTAATTTGTCTCTATGAAAAATCTCCTTTTAGCTTCCACAAGTACCTTATACGGTGAAAAACACTTGGAATACCTTCTCGATGATTTAAAAATCTTTTTCAAAGAAGTCAATGAATTGTGTTTTATACCTTTTGCTAGACCTGGAGCAATTAGTTGGGATCATTACACAAGACATGTTGCTCAGTCTTTTGCTAAAATTGGAATTACAGTAAAGGGTATACACGAGTATCAAGACCCAAAGAAGGCCCTGTTAACTGCTCAAGGAATCTTTACTGGAGGCGGAAATACTTTTGTGCTAGTTAAAGAACTATACGATCAACAGTTGATGGATACACTTAGACTAGCCATGGAAAATGGAGTACCATATCTAGGATGTAGTGCTGGTAGTAATATCGCTGGAATGACCATGCACACCACTAATGATATGCCTATTGTGATGCCCAAATCATTTGAAACGACTGCTGCAGTTCCTTTTAATATCAATGCTCATTATATGGATCCCATCGAAGGATTAAAGCACAATGGAGAGAGCAGAATTGATCGCATAGCTGAATTTCAACACTTTCACAAAATTCCTGTATTAGGTATTCCCGAAGGTGATTATATTAGAGTGATTGGCGATAGAATTAGTTTAGTAGGGCCTCATAAAGCAAAACTATTTATGCCTGATCAAAAACCCATTGACACTGACAAACTTCCTTTTTAATATGAAAATTAGACAAATCACTGCCGAAGAAACCTATCCCGTTCGCCATGCCGAACTCAGACGTGGCATGCCAATTGAATCCTGTAAGATGGATGGCGATTCTAGAGTTGGAAGCATTCATTTAGGTGGCTTTGTCGATGACAAGCTCGTAGCAGTTTCTAGTTATTTCTTTGCTCCCTATGTACCCTACCCAGGACACAAATCCCTACAACTAAGAGGAATGGCCGTACTAAGTGACTATCAAAAAAAGGGCTATGGAGCGCTACTGCTTTCCTTTGCAGAGCAGTGGCTCATGCAAAGAGGGGTTCGTCTTATATGGATGAACGCCAGAACAACAGCAGTACCATTCTATGAAAAATTAGGATATGAAAAACAGGGTTCAGCCTTTGAAATCACACCTCATGGACCACACTATATAATGCATAAAATTCTGATGTAAAATTCTCATTTAAGAATCAAAATCCCCTTTGTTTATTAATTTGTTAAAAAACATCACAACCTATGGGTTTCTAATGAATTGGTGGTATTTTTGCAGCATAAACAATTCACCATTATGAATAATAAAGCAATCTTAATGATATTAGATGGATGGGGGAAGTCTCCTGATCCAAAAATTTCTGCAATAGCACAAGCCAACACACCATTTGTCGATGGGCTTTACTCTAAATATGCCAATGCCAATCTTCGAACAGATGGGATGCACGTAGGTTTACCTGAAGGTCAAATGGGGAACTCTGAAGTGGGACATATGAATCTAGGTGCTGGTAGAATTGTTTATCAAGATCTTGTTAAGATTAATCTCGCTGTAGAAAACAAAACCTTAAAGGATGAAGCTGTTTTACAAAAAGCGTTTACTTACGCTAAAGAAAATAATAAACCCGTTCATTTTTTAGGACTCCTATCTGATGGTGGAGTTCACTCTCATATCAAACACTTAAAAGGATTAATCGATGCTGCTTATGAGAGTGGCGTTGGTCAATCGTATATTCACGCATTTACCGATGGTCGTGATGTCGATCCTAAATCTGGACTTGGATTCACAGAAGAAATTATCGAACACTGTCAAGGTAAAAATGCTGCTCTAGCTAGTCTTGTTGGTCGTTATTACGCGATGGATAGAGATAAGCGTTGGGAACGTGTTAAAATCGCATATGACACTGTAGTCAATGCTATTGGAACAGAGACCGAAGATGTTATTGGAGCGATCAAACAAAGCTATACTGAAGAGGTTACTGATGAGTTCTTAAAACCAATCATCAATACCAATGGAATTGATTCAGAAAACGCAAAAATCAAAGATGGTGATGTCGTTGTCTTCTTCAACTTTAGAACAGATCGTGGTCGAGAATTGACTCAAGTACTTTCTCAGGAAGATTTTCACGAACAAAATATGCATAAGCTTGACTTGTATTATGTGACGATGACCATGTATGATGAGTCTTTTAAAGGAATCGAAGTTGTTTACAACAAAGAAAATATCAAAAGAACTTTAGGAGAAGTGATTGCTGATGCTGGTAAAAAGCAAATAAGAATTGCTGAAACAGAAAAGTACCCACACGTAACCTTTTTCTTTAACGGAGGAAGAGAAGAGCCATACCAGGGTGAACAACGTATCCTATGCCCTTCTCCAAAGGTAGCCACCTATGACCTTCAACCAGAGATGAGTGCCTTTGACATCAGAGATGCGATTATTCCTGAATTAGAAAAAGAAGAGGCGGATTTTGTGTGTTTAAACTTTGCTAATCCTGATATGGTTGGCCATACTGGAATCATGTCTGCAGCTATCAAAGCATGTGAGACTGTTGATCAATGTGCTCAAGCAGTAATTGAAACTGCTTCAGCTCATGGATATAGTACTCTTGTTATTGCTGATCACGGAAACTGTGACACTATGGTGAATCCTGATGGATCGCCAAACACAGCACATACGACGAATCCTGTTCCTTTTATCTTAGTTGATCCAGATAGAAAACCAGTTAAAGATGGTGTTTTAGGTGATATAGCCCCTACAATTCTTGAAATCTTAGGAGTTGATCAACCTGCAGAGATGACTCAAAAATCACTAATCGGCAACTAATGATTCACTTAAAAACTCCAGAAGAAATAGAATTAATGCGTGAAAGCGCATTAATTGTTTCTAAAACCTTAGGAATGTTGGCTTCTGAAGTAAAACCAGGAGTGACCACTTTACAACTCGATGCACTGGCGGAAAGCTTTATAAGAGATCATGGTGCAGAGCCTGGATTCTTAGGCCTATACGACTTTCCAAACACCTTGTGTATGAGCCCTAATGAACAAGTCGTACATGGGATTCCAAACAACACCCCACTAGCAGAAGGTGATATCATCTCTATCGATTGTGGGGCGCTTAAAAATGGTTTTTACGGGGATCATGCCTATACTTTTGAAGTAGGAGAAGTGAGTCCAGAAGTCAAACAACTTCTCGAAGTCACAAAAAAATCACTCTATATAGGAATCGAACAGTTCAAACTCGGTAATCGCGTTGGTGATGTTGGTTATGCCATCCAAGAATACACAGAATCATTTGGTTATGGTGTAGTGCGTGAACTCGTTGGACACGGTCTTGGAAGAACCATGCACGAAGATCCAGAAATGCCAAACTACGGTAAACGCGGGAGAGGTAAAAAGTTTATGGAAGGTCAAGTGGTTGCTATAGAACCAATGATCAATATGGGAACCCATCGTATCATTCAACTTAACGATGGTTGGTCTATTCTAACGGCAGATAAAAAACCATCGGCACACTTTGAACACGATGTGGCAATCGTCAATGGAAAACCTCAATTATTATCGACTTTCGATTATATTTACGAAGCTTTAGGGATTACTTCAGATGAAGAAGACCCCTTTAGAAAAAAGTAAATAGATTGATTAAATCAGTATTTAAACTTCTTTTAAACAGTATTCCAAGACCATTACTTATTAAGTTAAGTTATGGAATAAGACCCTTATTGGCATTCTACTACAAAGGGAGTCGCTATACAGATCCTATTGACGGAAAGAGCTTTAGGAGTTTTCTCCCTTATGGGTATCAAACACAACGAGAAAATGTACTAGCTCCTTCAACGCTCTCATTGGAGCGCCATCGATTACTGTGGCTCTATCTCCAAAATGAAACAGACTTTTTTACAAAAGAATTAAAGCTTCTTCACTTTGCTCCTGAACAAGCATTTTTTAAGCGATTTAAAAAGCTGAAAAATATCGATTATACGACTACAGATTTAAATTCTCCACTGGCTGATATCAAGGCGGATATCTGCAATCTTCCTTTTGAAGAGAATACCTATGATGTGATCCTATGCAATCACGTATTAGAGCACATCCCTGATCACCAGAAAGCCATGAAAGAACTCTTTCGGGTTCTTAAACCCGGTGGATGGGGGATTGTTCAAATTCCTCAAGACCTCAACAGAGAACACACATTTGAAGATGATTCCATCACTGATCCAAAAGAACGCACCAAAGTATTTGGTCAATATGACCACCTAAGAGTTTATGGTTTGGACTATCCAGAATACCTCAAAAGAGCTGGATTTGAAGTGGAGATGATCGACTACACCAATCAATTCTCAAAGGAAGCAATCGATCGCTATCGATTAGCTAAGAGTGAACTTATTCCTTTGATAAGAAAGCCGATTTAAAGCCTTCTGAAGCCCATGTAGCAGTTTGATTATCCTCATCGAGATAAACTACAAAAGCTTCTAATTTAGAATCTCCCTGAACTAAGTTCATGGTTTTTTCTAATCCCATTGCCATAAAAGCAGTAGCATAACCATCTGCCGTAGCACAATTATCAGCAAGGACACTAACAGCCAGAACATTTGAGTTTTGGGTATAACCGGTTAGTGCATTGATCGTGTGAACATACTTTACTCCTGTTTCAGGATCCACTCTAAATTTGCGATAATTACCTGAAGAAGCTAAAGCTCGATCTTTAAGTTGAATGAGTCGAATCGGATTCGAACGATCTTCAGCTAAAGGATCGTCAATTCCAACCACCCATTCTTTATTTGAAGCAGTATTAATGCCTTTTGTTACAATTTCACCTCCAACTTCAATTAGATAATTTTTAAGACCACGTTGATCGAGGGCAACCCCTAATCGATCGATGGCATATCCCTTTGCAATAGCATTAAAGTCAAAATAGATGGAAGGGTGTTCTTTTACAATGTGATGATCTTCGGTTAATTTAACTTTAGAGTATCCTACATACTGCATAAGACTGTCAACTTTCATATCGGTCAAATCCATTTTTTCTCCAGGTCCAAATCCCCATGCATTGACTAAGACACCAACAGTAGGGTCAAAATAACCTCCTGTCTTCTGGTAAATTTGATCTGACAATTCAAACACATCTCTAAACATATGATCAACTAGCACTCTAGTATCTCCACGATTAATTCTTGAGATATCAGAACTTGGAATATAGGTCGACATCGATTGATTGACGACTTTAATTACCGAATCAATTTCAAAATGTAAATCAACTGATTTGTTATCCGTAACGATAATCGAATAGGTCGTTCCAAAAGCCTCTCCTCTAAATTGAGATTTATTGATGTGAACATCTGAACCACATGAAACAACTAAAAAACTTAATACAAGTATGTAAAGAATTCTTATCATTTAATTTCTTTTAAACCGGGATAGGTAATCGTATAGGGCTGGTTGAGATAAATCGGCAAACTCGGATCTTCAGTATTGTGAAGTCCTACTGCTGCATAATAAGTAAGTCCTTCAAACTTTTGAGCGTGATCTCTCATTTTCTCAGCTCGATCATTATTGATTATATGAGGATTTCTAGGATAACAGATGGCTTCCACAAGAATAAAGTGCAATTGTTTATCCTTTAAACAGACAAATTGAGGGTGTTTCTTGAGTTTAGAATTCACGGCCATAAACTCATAGCCCTGAGCTTCTAACTCTTTGCCCACATAATTCATCGCTAAGTTGTGCAATTCCTGTTCTGTCAATATCTTCATAAAGCAAAGCTAAAAAAAAGCCAGTAGAAAACTACTGGCTCTTGTTTTATCCTCCGAAATCGTCGAAGCGAATATTCTCATCAGCTAGACCAAAGTCTTCACCCATTTTTTGAACAGCTTTGTTCATCAGTGGTGGTCCACAGAAGTATAATTCAATATCTTCAGGTGTCTCGTGTTTTGACAAGTATTGATCGATAACCACATTGTGAATGAATCCAACGAATCCGTCACCTGGGCTGTCGAGATCTTCCTTAACTTTCCAGTTGTCTTCTTCCATTGGCTCTGAAAGCGCTAAGTAGAATTTAAAGTTAGGGAACTCATTTTCCAATTGTCTAAAGTGATCGATGTAGAATAATTCTCTCTTAGAACGTCCTCCATACCAATAAGTCACTTTTCTATTCGTTTTTAAGGTTTTGAATAGGTGGTATAAATGCGAACGCATCGGTGCCATACCAGCTCCTCCACCAACATAAAGCATTTCTGCTTCTGATTCATTGATAAAGAATTCACCGTAAGGTCCTGAAATCGTTACAGGATCTCCAGCTTTACGAGAGAAGATATAGGATGATGCAACTCCAGGATTCACATCCATCCATCCATTTTTATTGCGATCCCACGGTGGAGTAGCAATACGAACGTTAAGCATGATTTCTCTTCCCTCTGCAGGGTAAGAAGCCATTGAATAAGCTCGTTCTACAGTTTCAGGATTTTTCATCACTAGAGGCCATAAGTTAAATTTGTCCCACTCCGCTTTGAATTTATCTGGAGTATCGTGCTCTTCTGGATGTGCTGTAATATCAATATCCGAGTATTTGATTTCACACTGAGGGATCTCAATTTGAATATATCCACCAGCCTTGTAGTTCATATCTTCTGGAATTTCTACTACGAATTCCTTGATAAAAGATGCTACATTATAGTTACGAACTACTTTACCTTGCCACTTCTTAATCCCAAAAACTTCTTCTGGAATAGAGATATCCATATCCTGCTTCACCTTTACCTGACATGCTAAACGAGCTCCCTCAACGAGTTCTCTTTTAGAAAAGTGAGGTGTTTCAGTAGGAAGTGCTTCTCCCCCACCAGAGTGAACGTGACACTCACACTGAATACAGGTACCACCTCCACCACAAGCTGAAGGCAAGAAAATCTTTTGACCACCAAGAGTCGATAAAAGAGATCCTCCTGAAGCAACCTCAACCTTTTTCTCACCGTTGATGGTAATGGTTACAGGTCCTGAAGGAGATAATTTTTCTTTAGTAAACAACAATAAAGAAACCAATACTAGTAGCAACACCATAAAGGCAACTACAGTAATAACAATGGTAGTAAGTGTACTTATCGCTAAAATCATTCTTATTTATTTAAATCATTATAAGAGATAACATCTGCTCTTTTCTCTTCTTTTAATTCTTCTTTTTTATCTTCTACTACAGTAGCAGTCTCTTCTACTGGAGCTTCAGGTACTGGGTTATCACCAGTTAACATTCCTCCAAAGCTCATGAATCCAATTGCCATAAGACCTGTAAGGATGAAAGTAATTCCCAACCCTCTAAGTGCTGGTGGTACATTTGAATATCGGATCTTTTCACGAATCGCAGCTATTGCTAAAATTGCCAAGAACCATCCAATACCTGAACTAATTCCGTAATTAAATGCTAAAGCTAAAGAAGGAATTTCTCTTGATTGCATAAAGAGAGATCCTCCCAATATAGCACAGTTTACAGCGATTAGTGGTAAGAAAATACCCAATGAATTGTATAATGCTGGTGCAAACTTCTCAACAATAATTTCAACTAATTGTACCATGGTAGCAATAGTCGCGATAAAGAGAATGAATGATAAAAATCCTAAGTTGTAATCTGCATACTCAGGTCCTAACCACGCAAGCGCACCATCTCTTAATAAGTATTGATCTAAAAGCCAGTTCATAGGAACTGTAACAGCCATTACAAAGATTACAGCAGCACCTAATCCCACTGCAGTTGACACTTTTTTAGATACAGCTAAGTAAGAACACATTCCTAAGAATGTGGCAAATACCATATTATCGATAAAAATAGACTTGAAAAATAATTCTAAATGTTCCATAATTTATTTCTTAGTGAGATTCTTGAAGTTTTGGATTTCTAGCACGTTGTACCCAAATAATAAGTCCAACTACAATAAGAGCCATAGGAGACAACAACATAAATCCGTTGTTCTCGTATCCTAGAGCGTATACTCCTGTTTTAGCGATTGGATCTCCTAAAACTTGAAATCCTAAAAGTGTTCCAGACCCTAAGAGTTCTCTAAAGAATCCAATAATCACTAATATAATAGCATATCCTCCAGCATTTCCAATTCCGTCTAAGAAAGCTTTCCAAGGTCCATTACCAAGAGCAAATGCCTCAAAACGCCCCATGATAATACAGTTGGTTATAATCAGACCAACAAAGACTGAAAGGGTTTTACTAAGCTCATAAGCGAATGCTTTTAAAACTTGGTCCACAATAATTACAAGCGCCGCTACAACAACCAATTGAACAATAATTCTAATTTTAGATGGTATGATGTTTCTCATCAGTGAGATCACCACATTACCCATTCCTAAAACGAAAAGTACTGACAACCCCATTACGATAGACGCCTTTAATTCTGCTGTGATGGCAAGCGCTGAACAGATCCCCAATACCTGAATTGTAATCGGGTTATTGTCAAATAATGGATCTTTAATTAAGGCTGCATCTTTTTTAGATAGTAATCCCATAATCTTATTGTACTAAAATGCTGTTTAAATAATTCTCGTATAACTTAAAGCTGTCTGAAAGCATCGCTGAAAGACCATTACCAGTAATAGTCGCTCCTGCAAGCGCATCAACTTCATTGTCTAATTTATCATTGTTTAGTGGGTCGTTATTTCCTTTGATAACTTTAACCCCAACAATGTCATTGTTTTTCAAAATAGATTCTCCTGTAAAGTCATCCATAAAGAAACGCTGCTTGATGTTAGCTCCAAGACCAGGAGTTTCTCCCTTGTGATCAAAGAAGACTCCTTGAATCACCAATTTGTCATCTAAGGCAACATAACCCCAAATAGCGTCCCAAAGTCCTTTACCTAACATTGGAAGAACGTAGAAGGTCTTACCCTCTTTTTCTCCAATAAAAACAGGTAAACGACGCGCTTCACCATTTTTAGCTCGCTCTGCTTCTTTCTTTAAATCGATCAAAAAAGCTTCCTTGTCTTCAGTGATTTGATCACCTTCGATTACTAATTGCTTTTTGATGTACTGATTAAAAACTTGAGCCACCTCAGAGGTTGAAATAAACTCAACGCTTCCCTCGTCGTTATTATTAACACCCATCGCATAGAGGATGTTTTGTTGTTTTTCTAATCGAATGTTTTCACTTATGGTTCCGCTTAAAGAAGAAGAAACAAAAGCTAATAAGGCTCCTACAACCACAACCATGATGATTGCGAAAATAAAAGTATATGAATTTTTATCTGTATTAATTGCCATTGTTAAACAGTTTCAAGGTTAGCAATTGATTTTTTAGTACGTTTTAAACGTCTTTTCACATTTCCTCTAACCACATAGTGATCAATAGTTGGAGCAAAGACGTTCATAAGAAGAATCGCCAAGAATACTCCTTCTGGATAAGCTGGGTTGAATACACGAATCATCACAGAAATAAATCCGATCAAAAATCCGTAGTACCACTTACCTTTTTCAGTTTGAGCAGCAGTAACTGGATCAGTTGCCATATAAACGATACCGAATGCCAATCCTCCAACTATTAAATGTTGCCAGTAAGGTAGGCTCATTAAATGATAAAATTTAGAACTGGAGTGTATCCAACCAGCATCAACAACGCCGTTAAAGATCAATCCCATTACAAGTGCTCCGATTACAGCACTTAGCATAATTCTCCAAGATCCAATCTTAGTAAAGATTAAGAACAAACCTCCTAATAAAATTAAGAAGGTTGAAGTCTCTCCAACTGATCCTGGAATAAATCCAAAGAACATATCTGATACTGAATAAGAATAATCAGCTCCCTGTGCAAGAGAACCTAATATAGTTTCTCCAGAAATAGCATCTGCAGTCCCAGCGCGTTCAACCGCCTGGTGAACCCAAACCTTATCCCCACTCATCCATGTTGGATATGAGAAGAATAAAAATGCTCTAATGGTAAGTGCTGGGTTTAGGATATTCATCCCTGTACCACCAAAAACCTCTTTACCTATCACAACTCCAAAAATTACCGCAATCGCTAACATCCATAATGGTGTGTCGACAGGAATAATCAAAGGAACTAACATTCCTGTAACCAAATAACCCTCTTCTACCTCGTGACCTTTGATGACTGCAAACAAAAACTCAACACCCAATCCTACTCCGTAAGAAATTACAACGAGTGGAAGGATGGTAACAAGTCCAACTAAGAAGTTGTCTAAGGTCAAAAAGTGTTCAAGAACACTAAAGTCTGATGGAAATCCATTAATTGCTGAATAGTGTTGGTAACCAGCATTAAAGAAACTAAAAATCAATATCGGAATCAAAGCTGTGATTACGGTATTCATCGTTCTTTTTAGATCGTCTACAGCACGAACATGGGCTCCTGAATGCGTTGTTTCATTTGGAGTATATAAAAAGGTATGAAGTGCATTAAATGCTGGAGCATACTTTTTATCGCTGTACTTTTCCTTTAATAGGTGTAACTTGTTTTTTAAACTCATTTTATCCGATTTCTTTATGTAATAAATCCAATGCTTCTCTAATAATTTTTTGGTGTGGTTGCTTTGAAACACACACAAATTCTGTAAGCGCAAAATCCTCAGGAGCTACTTCGTATAATCCTAACTGCTCCATCTCATCGAGATCTTTAATCATACAAGACTTCAGCAGTTGCATTGGATAAATATCCAATGGAAATACTTGCTCGTACTGACCTGTGAGCACAAATGCCCTGTGCTCCCCGTTTGTATTGGTATTGAGATTGTATTTTTTGCGCTTGTTTAACCACGATAAGGTTAGGGCTCTTGTAATAGATACTTTATTTGAAACTGGTTTCGCCCATCCAAAAAGTTCGTAATCATTCCCTTCTGGAATTACCGTGACAGAATTGTTGTAAAATCTAAGGTATCTGAATGAAGCAACACCTGTTCCTGTAAGAACATTTCCATTGATTACTCTGACATTTTCATCAGTCAATCCACCAGCTGCATCTAAAACAGTTTTGATTTCTGCTCCTAATTTAACGCGAACATATGATGGTTTTGAAACTCCAGATCCAGCAACTGCTATAGTTCTTGAACCGTCAAACTCACCTTCTAATAAAAGCTTACCGATAATTTCTAAATCAGCAGCATTCACAGTCCAAACGCGTTCTCCTTTATTAATAGGATCTACTTTATTGATAAGCGTTCCAACGAGTCCAGCAGGATGTGGTCCAGAAACAGTATGTAATTGAACACCTTCTAAACCTGCAAGAACTGAGGAACTTCCTTTAACAGAAATGTGAACTGAACCAGAAGTTAATTTACCAAGTGCGGTAACTGCAGCTTGCAAGTATTTTTCACTTCCTGCGAGTGTATAATCTAAATCAGCAGCCAATGGAGCTGTATCCAATCCAGAAATAAATATACCCTTAGGAGTATCAGCTGGATTTGCGATTATATCGTAAGGACGTTGTTTGATAAACGGCCAACAACCACCAGCTAACAATGCTTTCTTAATTTGATCAGCACTGTCATTTTCAAGATTTACCGTTTGAAGTTTTTCAGTAGAATCAGTTCCATCAGCTTTGATGGTGATAGTTAATACTCTTCTTCTTGCCCCTCTTTTAATTTCGTCAATCACTCCACTTACAGGAGAAACAAATAGCATCTCTTCATTGTCTTTGTTAAAAAACAACCCTTGACCTGCTTTAACTTTTTCACATTGTTTGAGAAGTAATTTTGGAACAATTCCGTGGAAGTCATCTAGATTAATCTGATACGAGTCACTGTCTTTGAGAATACTAGTCTCTTTTTGAGCGGCTCCTACAAGATTAATGTCTAATCCTTTTTTGATTCGAATGTCTGTAGACATATTATGTAGACCTTTAGTTAATTTCTTTAAAAAATTGATGCAAATTTATGACTAAATTGAGAGTATTCATAATAATTAACAATTAAATTTTTCGCAATATTTTCATTTATAAAATCTAACAAAAATACTATCTTTAACTCATGATAAAAAAGTATGTTTTAATCAATTTTATCTTGTTATTATCTGTATTTCAGATAGTTAATGCTCAAGAACTAATTGAAAAGGAACCTCCTCAATACCTGCGTACCATTATTTTTAAAGGAGCCTCAGACGATCAATTTCCAATTGTTCGATTAGGCGAACCTTTTTTTTTGAGTTTCGATGATCTAAAAGCTGATGAAAGTGATTACTACTACAGAATTATTCACTGTAATTACGATTGGTCTCCTTCAAAACTTTTAAAGAGCGAATACCTAAATGGAAATGACAATCAACGTATTAGAAATTACAACAATTCCTATAATACTTTAGTTCAATATTCCAATTATCAATTGACAATTCCCAATGCTGATTTAAGCTTAAAAGTAAGTGGAAATTACATGATTGAAATTTACGACTCTTATGATGACTTAATGTTTTCAAGAAGGTTTATAGTGTTTGAGAATCTTTCTAAAGTTTCGGCTCAAGTAAAGCGAAATAGAGATTTTGAAAGCATGAACACTAAACAAAATATAGAGTTTTCAATTTTTACAGAGAATTTAAACACGGCTAATCCCAAGAAAGAGATCCAGATTGCGTTGATGCAGAATTACGATTGGAATAGCACCATTAGATATCTATACCCTCAATACAACAAAGGGAATGAATTGGTTTTTAGATATTCAAATGAAGCTAGTTTTAACGCTGGTAATGAATACCTCAATTTTGACACCAAAGACATTAGAGCAGCTCAAGGTACTATCGCTAAAATTGAACTTGCTGACATATACGAGCACTGGCTATATGGCAATAGATCAAGAGCGCAATTGCCCTACACCTATTTTCCAGATATCAATGGAGATTTTAGAATTAACACCACACAAGGAACAAATCCAAGTATCGAAGCCGATTACACTTGGGTTCACTTTAGTCTAGAACCTCCAATCAACAATGAGATAAAACAAATTTATCTCAGCGGAAAATTCAACAATTACAATTGGAGTGATGAAACCAAAATGAATTTTAACAAAGACATCAATCGCTATCAGGCGAGTCTCTTACTCAAACAAGGGTTCTACAATTACAAATACATAGCAGTTGACAAAAAAAATCAAAGAATAGACAATCTGATCAGCGGAAATTTTCACGTAACTGAAAACCAATATCACATATTAGTTTACTACCGTAGATTCGGATCAATTTACGACCGATTAGTAGGTATTGGAATCGCAAATTCCCAGCAAATAGAAAACTAGTGAATCGCCATGTTTTTCTATTTCACTTTTGTATCTTTGACCAACAATAATCCTCTTAAATACACTAAACTATGAATGCATTTTTCAATGTACCAACTCCAGTAAATGAGGCTGTAAAATCATATGCACCTGGAAGTTTGGAGCGTGAAGAAGTCCTCCGTGAATACACAAGTATGTTTAACAGTACTGTTGATATTCCAATGTATATAGGATCTGAGGAAGTTCGAACCGGGAATACCAAACCCCTATCACCTCCTCACGATCACAAGCACCAAGTAGGAACTTATCATTTAGCTGAGAAAAAGCACGTTCAAGATGCGATCGAAAACGCACTTGAAAACAGAAGCAAATGGGCTAATACTCCATGGGAACAAAGAGCAGCCGTATTTTTAAAAGCTGCTGATTTAATTTCTAAAAAGTATCGCTATAAAATCAATGCGGCAACGATGATTGCTCAATCAAAAACAATTCATCAAGCAGAAATTGACGCAGCTTGTGAGTTTATCGATTTCTTGAGATTCAATGTTAGCTTTATGCAACAAATATACAGCGATCAGCCAATTTCATCTGACGGTATTTGGAATCGTGTAGAATACAGACCATTGGAAGGATTTGTATACGCCATCACTCCATTCAACTTTACTGCAATCGCCGGAAATCTTCCTGCTTCTGCAGCCATGATGGGAAATGTTGTGGTTTGGAAACCTTCAGATTCTCAAATTTATTCTGCTAAAGTAATTGTTGATATTTTCAAGGAAGCTGGACTTCCAGATGGAGTGATCAATGTGATTTATGGAGATCCTGTTATGGTTACAGAAACAATATTGTCTCATCCAGATTTTGCAGGTATTCACTTTACTGGCTCTACTCAGGTCTTCAAATCACTGTGGACACAGATTGGGAACAATATTCAGACATATAAAACCTATCCTCGAATTGTAGGGGAAACCGGTGGTAAAGATTTTATTATTTCTCATCCATCTGCTGATTCTAAACAAGTAGCAACTGCAATTGTCAGAGGAGCGTTCGAACTTCAAGGTCAAAAATGTAGTGCTGCTTCTAGAGTATACATACCATCTTCTAAAGCGGATGAAATACTCGAGTATTTAAAAAATGACATGGCTTCGATCAACAAACCTGGATCACCAGAAGACATGAGTAACTTTGTCACTGCTGTCATTCACGAAGGTGCATTTGACAAATTAGCTTCTTATATAGAGGCAGCAAAAAATGATAAGGATGTTGAAATCATCGCCGGCGGCGGTTACGACAAATCAAAAGGATACTTTATCGAACCAACTGCCATCCTTACAAAGGATCCAAAGTACACCACTATGGAAACAGAACTTTTTGGACCTGTAGTAACAATTTATGTCTATAAGGATGAAGATTGGTCAGATACCTTAAAACTCGTTGACAACACCTCTATTTACGCACTGACAGGAGCTGTTCTAGCGAAAGACCGCTATGCGATTACTGAGGCAACAGTTGCATTACAAAATTCAGCAGGTAACTTCTACATCAATGACAAACCAACTGGAGCCGTTGTAGGACAACAACCATTTGGAGGTGCAAGAGCTTCAGGAACGAACGACAAAGCTGGTTCTGCTCAAAACCTACTCCGTTGGGTATCACCTCGATTAATTAAGGAGACTTTTGACACTCCTTCTGATTACAGATATCCATTTTTAGGAAACTAATTGGAACGATTCTACACATTAAAAAGGGGGAGTCAATGACTCCCCCTTATCTTTTCACATTACAAAATAGAATTATTGCTTTTTAGGCAGGTAAACCAACTTCTTAGTGTCAAAAAATTCTTCTGTATAAAAATCTTTTAAGTCATAAATCTCAATAGTTGTATAATCCTTGAGCTCTTCTTCTAGATCTCCTCCTTTTAGATAGAGTACTCCGTTTCTGATATCGTGATTGGATTTTTTTGATATCCTCCCCTTAATCCAACGCATAAAGGTTGGCATTGCAGCCACCGCTCTGGAAACCACAAAATCAAACTGCTCTTTTTCTTCTTCAACTCGTTGGTGTTTGGATACCACATTGGTCAGTCCTAAACCTTCAACAACTTCCTCAACCACCTTGATTTTTTTACCGATGGAATCCACTAAAGTAAACTGTACCTGTGGAAACATTATCGCCAAGGGTATCCCAGGAAAACCTCCACCTGTACCTACATCCAATATTTTTGAACCCGGTTTAAATTGGATAAATTTTGCAATTGCCAAAGAGTGCAATACATGTCTTAAATACAATTCATCAATATCCTTTCTGGACACTACATTAATTTTGAGATTCCAATCTTTATAAAGTTCCTCGAGTTTAGAAAACTGTTCAATCTGAGCTGGACTTAGATCTGGAAAATAGTTGGTAATAAGATGGACATCCATAGTTTAAACTTTGTACAAAAGTATCTAAAGTAGTTGTATTTTCCATTTTTTTTAAAATTTTAACTATCGAAGTCTTACGCTTCCCTTATCTTTGCAAGAAATTTCTACTCTACATATGTCACAACAATCCGTACGATTTTCCAGAAAAGATCCTCAACAGTTCTTTAGAACGCTTAACAAAAGGGTCAACGAATACTTTCAATCCAACAATTTAAAAAAAACAGGAACTTTAGCACTTCACTTTAAAACAGTGATTATGTTTGGGATTTTCTTAGCTCCCTATTTTGTAATACTCAGCATGGATCTTCCTAACTGGTTAAATTTACTTCTCACGGTAGTAATCGGAATTGGAATGGCTGGTGTTGGTATGAATGTGATGCACGATGGAAATCACGGAGCTTATTCTTCTAAGAAATGGGTCAATAACCTTATGGGAGGGAGTATCTACATCTTAGCTGGAAATGTATACAATTGGCAAGTACAACACAATGTACTTCACCATACCTATACGAACATTCACAATCATGATGAGGATTTAGAAGCTGGTCGAATACTGAGATTTACTGAGCACGATCAGTGGAGAAAACATCACAAATTTCAACACCTCTACTCTATATTCCTTTACGGATTACTTACATTCAACTGGGCTATCTCTACAGACTTTATGCAGATGTATCGTTATACCAAGAAAAAATTAGCCTATGGTTCATTTCCAAAACCTGCTATTAATTGGTCGGTACTTTTAATTACAAAACTGATCTATTTTGGAATTTGGATTGTGATACCGATGCTTGTTTTAGATATTGCATGGTACAAAGTTCTTATTGGTTTCTTCACCATGCATTATGTTGCAGGACTCATTTTATCAGTAGTGTTTCAATTAGCTCACGTAGTTGATCAAGCAGAAACCCCTCTTCCGAATGAAGAAGGAAAAATGGAGAACACTTGGGCCATTCATCAATTACATACTACTGTAAATTTTGCGAGAAAAAATCGTTTGATGAATTGGTATACTGGAGGTTTAAATCACCAAGTTGAACACCACATCTTTCCGAATATCAGTCACATACATTACACAAAAATTTCAAAAATTGTTAAAGAAACAGCAAAAGAGTTCAATTTGCCATACAATGAGTATAAAACTACAAGAAAAGCTATAATTTCGCACTTTAGACACTTAAAGTCTTTAGGGAAAAAACCAGAATTACAATTTTAGAACCAATCTTATGAGTACAGATTTTTTATCGGAAAGAATCAACAACATGGCTACTTCTGCTACCTTGGCGATGGCAGCAAAAGCTAGAGAATTAAAAGCAGAGGGAAGAGACATTATAGGACTCAGTCTCGGCGAACCAGACTTCAACATTCCTGATTTTATAAAGGAAGCTGCTAAAGAAGCAATCGATCAGAACTACAGTTCTTATTCTCCTGTAGATGGGTATGCTGATCTTAAACAAGCAATTGCTAACAAATTTAAGAGAGACAACAACTTAGACTACGGATTAGATCAAATTGTAGTTTCAACTGGAGCAAAACAATCACTTGCAAACGTAGCAATGGCGATGATTAACGAGGGTGACGAAGTAGTACTTCCTGCACCTTATTGGGTATCATATAGCGATATTGTAAAATTGGCTGGTGGAGTTCCTGTCGAAGTTCCAACTTCTATTGACACAGACTTTAAAATGACAGCTCAACAGTTAGAGGATGCAATCACACCTAAGACTAAAATGCTTTGGTTCTCATCTCCATGTAATCCTTCTGGATCTGTTTATTCAAAAGAGGAGTTAGAATCCCTAGCCGCAGTTTTAAGAAACCACCCAGGGATTTTTGTGGTATCTGATGAGATCTACGAACACATCAACTTTACAGGAGGTCATGTAAGTATCGCTGCAATAGAAGGCATGTACGACAGAACGATCACCGTAAACGGTGTATCGAAAGCATTTGCAATGACAGGATGGCGTATCGGATTTATCGGTGCTCCAGCATGGATTGCTAAAGCTACTAATAAATTTCAAGGTCAAGTTACTTCAGGAGCAAACTCAATTGCTCAAAGAGCTACAATTGCTGCTCTAGAAGCTCCAAAAGAGAAAATTCAATACATGATTGATGAATTCCACAAAAGAAGAGATCTTGTATTGGGATTACTTGGTGAAATCGAAGGATTTAACCTCAATATACCAGAAGGTGCTTTTTATGTATTCCCTGATATTTCATCATTCTTTGGTAAAACTATCGACGGTATGCAAATTAACAATGCATCAGATTTCTCCTTATTCTTATTAGAAAAAGCGAATGTTGCTACAGTTACTGGTGAAGCATTTGGAAATCCAAACTGTATTCGTATCTCTTATGCTGCCTCTGAAGCAGAATTAAAAGAAGCGATTGCAAGAATCAAAAAAGCATTGAGTTAAAACTCAATTTTGAATAAATTATAAAAGGCAGCTAATAGCTGCCTTTTTTTATTCATCTACAAACTAAATAGATTTATATTTTCTTCCAGAAATAAGGTGTAAAGATAATCATCACTGTAAAGAGCTCAAGTCTTCCCAACAACATCAAAAACGAACACCACCATTTAGCTAACATCGGTAGCGATTCAAAATTAGAGAGCGGATTGACAATTCCAAAACCTGGACCGACATTTCCCAAAGATGTAGCAGAAGCCCCAAGTGCTGAAACAAAATCCAATCCCAATGCTCCCAATACTCCTGCACCAACAATAAAGAGCAACATATACAGGACAAAGAATGCGATGATATTGTAAACGATATGCTCCTTTACTGATTTGTTATTATAACGAACCGGGATTACGGCGTTTGGATGAAGAGTTCTTTTGAATTCCAATAGACCGTTTTTAATAATGAGTAAATGGCGTACTACTTTAATTCCTCCGGCGGTTGACCCTGCAGATCCTCCTAAGAACATCAGAGCAAAGAACATAATCGTTATAAAAGGAGTCCAAGCTGTAAAATCTGCGGTTACAAATCCAGTGGTAGTCACTACTGCTAAAACTTGAAACAAACTGTGTCTAAAAGCGTGTTCTTCAAAGCCAAGAACCATTGGGAAATAGTCGCTTACATCTTGATTGGTCTGAAAAATAATAATAAGGAAAGCCAGTAATGTAAATCCAAGAATAAACATACCATACCATCTAAACTCCTCATCTCTGAGAACCTTAGCCACTTTACCTTTGAATGCAAAATAACTGAGCACAAAGTTAGATCCCGCTAAAAACATAAAAAGAATCACAATGTATTCAATTAGTGGATTCGAGTTCCAATAGGCTAAGGATGCATTTTTAGTTGAAAACCCACCTGTTGATAGAGTAGACATCGAATGGTTAATCGCATCGAATAAGGACATACCTGATAAATTCAAAAGTATGGTTTCGGCTACGGTATATCCGACGTAAATCAACCAAAGTCGCTTCGCCGTATCGGTAATTCTCGGGTGTAATTTATCTGCCGATGGACCTGGAGATTCTGCTGAAAAAAGCTGCATTCCCCCTATTCCCAACAGCGGAAGAATTGCAATCGCTAAAACGATAATCCCCATACCTCCTATCCAGTGCGTTAGTGACCTCCACAATAAGATTCCTTTTGGCATGATTTCAATATCATTCATAATAGAAGCACCAGTAGTAGTATAACCAGACATCGTTTCAAAAAAAGCATTTGTAACCGATGGAATGGCTCCTGAAGTTAAGTAAGGAAGCATTCCTGAGAAGGTCATCACAATCCACCCCATAGTTACTACCATATAACCTTCCTTAGCTTTAAGATTATTGGAATAATTCCTCGTAAAGAACATCGCTACCAAACCAATTAACATGGTTACAATAGCCGAAAAAGAAATCTCAAGGGTGACCCCATCTTTGTAATAGGCAGAAGCTAGTGCCGCAATGAGCATAAAAAATCCATTAAAAAGCATTAAAACGCCTAAGAGATGGATTACTATTTTACGATTAAATCGCATTATAAAAAGAGTTTTTCTGTCTTTCTAATTGCAGAAGGTAAACAACATACAATTACTTTATCACCAGCGAGTATTTTAAAATCAGATCCTGGAATAATCCCTTCCTCAGCACGAATGACTCCACCTATTATTGAAAATTTAGGAAGGTTGATATCTCTTAGGTATTCATTAGAAACAGCAGAATTTGAAGTCACTGCAAATTCTAAAATTTCAGCATCGAGGTTATTCAGTCTAGTAAGTGCCACAACCTCACCCTTACGAACATATCTAAATATTTCATTAGCCGCAATCAACTTCTTATTGATCAGCGTATCGATACCGATGGACTGAGATAAATGAAAATAATCCATATTCTCAACAAGAGCGATAGTTTTCTTTACATTTTTACTCTTAGCAACCAAGCAAGACATGATATTGGTTTCAGAGTTACCAGTCACCGCAATAAAGGCATCCATAGCCTCAAGGCTTTCTTCTTTTAAAAGCTCTACATTGGAACCATCTCCCTTCACTAAAAGCGCATTCGGGAATCGATCTGCTAAATCATCAGCCTTCTTTTCATTTTTCTCAATGATTTTTACATTGAATTTCATGGAACAAAGATCAGTTGCCGTCTTTTGTCCTACTTTAGACCCCCCTAAGATCATTACATTTTTAATCTCTTCTGCAACTGTACCAGTCATTTTATAGAGTTCTTCAACCCCTTCTTTAGAGGTTATAAAATATACTTGGTCTTCTATTTTATATTGAGTTTCGCTCTTGGGGATAATCGAATATTGAGTCCCTTTTCGTTTAATTGCTACAGGGTTGTAATGTACTTCAGGAAAGATAGAAGCTGCTTCTTCTACCGTCTTTCCAATAAATGGAGCGTCTTCATTTAAACACAATCCTACCAGATTCAACTTTCCATCTTCAAATTCAAAAGTGTCGTTAAAAGCAGACTGAGCAAGAAGTAATTTGATTTCATTTGCTGCAAGCTTTTCAGGAGAGATTAATTCATCTACACCCATCTTCTTGAAATCTATTTCTGCATCAGAATCAATAAATTCCGGATTGGAAATTCGAGCAATAGTCTTTTCGCATCCTAATTGTTTAGCGATGAAACAGGTGGTCAAATTGGTGGTTTCAGATGCAGTAACTGCAATAGTCAGATCCGTTTGATCTACTTGAGCATCTTTGAGAAGACTTATCGAAGTAGAATCTCCCTTCATTGTTTTGATATCCAAATGTTTATCAGCGTAATGCAAGCGATCTTCATCGACATCGATCAGCGTGATATTTTGAGATTCAACTGAGAGAAATTTTGCTAAATGATAACCTACTTCCCCGGCTCCAGCTATTAATATTTTCATAAGAACACTTCTAATGAATTCATTTTCACATCATAAATATAACCTTTGATGAAAGAATTCAACTACAAATTTACATAATTTTGACAGTATTTAAAGCAACCTATTGTATTAAACATTTTGAGTACGATACTTAAGATTCAAAGTACATCACCTATCTTTGTCAAAAATTTTTTAGATGAGTAATCCTGTTACCCCTTACAAAGACTCCAAGGAGAGTAAAAAACAACAAGTTACAAGCATGTTTGATACGATCGCTGGAAATTACGATCACTTAAATCGTGTTATTTCTTTTGGTATTGATGTTTCTTGGAGAAAGAAGGTTGTGAAAATCATCTCAAAATCATCACCTAAAAACGCATTAGATATTGCTACAGGTACTGGTGATTTAGCAATCTCATTAGTTAAAACGGGTGCCACAAAAATAACAGGACTCGATATTTCAAAAGGAATGCTCGAAATCGGTCGAAACAAAGTAGCTGATTTAGGATTGGATCAGACCATAGAAATGGTAGTTGGGGATAGCGAAAATCTTCCCTTTGAAAATGACACATTTGATGCGATTACAGTTGCATTTGGAGTTCGTAATTTTGAAAACCTTGAATTAGGTCTTAGTGAAATCCTCAGAGTTTTAAAACCAGGAGGACAGTTTGTGGTATTGGAAACATCGGTGCCTGAAAAATTTCCATTTAAACAAGGTTATTACTTCTACACTAAAATGATTCTTCCTCTTATTGGAAAATTATTTTCAAAGGACAAAGTAGCCTATAAATATCTGTCTGATTCTGCTGCAAAATTTCCACACGGAAAGGCATTCAACAATATTTTAGAAAAAATAGGGTTTATAGCTGTAGAGAATAAACCTCAAACATTTGGAGTAGCAAGTATTTATATCGCATCTAAAAATTAATGAGAAATCGCAACCTAACATATCTCCTTTTACTGTTTTTAAGCACTAGTGTTTATGGACAATTCAATGTCAACCCGGTTGAAAATATCCCAACTGATGATTATAAAAAATTCAACTGGGGTTATTATTTAGGAGGAAATGCCTACAATTTCAAATTTAACTACAGCGACACCTATCCAACAACTGCTAATGGAGGATTTGAAAGTGTTCAAGTAGAAACCAGCAACGGTTTTTTGGTTGGATTAGTGGGAGAACTCAGACTAAACGATAATTTTGATCTTCGATTTGAACCAGGACTATACAGTACCAAAAGAGATTTGTATTTTCCGATTGACCTATCAGCTGGAGATCCACTTCGATCGGTAAAATCGACCTTCTTAAACTTCCCATTTTTAATCAAATACGGAGCAAAACGTATCGGAAACTGGAGACCCTTTGTAATTGGCGGACCTTCTCTTTCTTACAATATGAGTAGTAATCAGAATTCTCCTGATTCTATCGAAAGTGGTGTATTCAGATTAAAAAGCCTTACTTATAATTACGAAATTGGTGTGGGAGTTGAATTCTACCTTCCCTATTTTAAATTCACCCCCTCTATTAGAGGAATATTTGGACTTGTCGATGAAATGGTACACGATGACTTATCAATACCAAAGACTAAAGAAATCAGAAATTACTCAGATCAGATTAGTTCTGCTCATACTAGAGGTTTATTCATCGTATTGACTTTTGAATAATTAGCCCAATAGCTGCATCAATAGATAGTAAAAAATTGATGGGCAAAGCAGACATCCTAAACCCGTATAGAAGGTCGCAGTAAAAGCACCATAGGGAACCAATTCCTTATCTGTAGCCGCCAATCCAGCAGTAACACCACTTGTTGTTCCTATAAGACCTCCGAACACCATTGCAGCATGTGGAGTCGTCAATTTGATTTGTTTCGCAACCAGTGGAGTTAATAAAGTTGTGACAATGGTCTTAACTACCCCAGCAGTAATTCCCAGTGCAATCACATCCGAACTCGCTCCAATTGCAGTTCCGGTTATCGGTCCAACAATATAAGTACAAGCCCCTGCTCCAATAGCAGTTAGGTCTTTTACATCAGTATATCCCATAGCGTAAGCAATGATGACTCCAATTACAAATGAAAAGGAGACTCCAATAAACAATGAAAGTATACCTGCCAATCCTGCTTGTTTAATTTTTTCGATTTCAGCCCCCATAGCTGTAGCGACAACGGTGAAGTCTCGAAACATTGATCCACCTAAAACTGCTAATCCTGCAAATATTTCAATATTCGCTAAGCCTTTATCAGCACCAAAAAAAGCTAAAATCAAGGCTCCAATGATCGCAATTGCTGCAGCGGGTATTCTGCCTTTAAACAAATGTTTAGAAAGCAGTTGTGAAGCGCCTAGAATAAGCCCTACTAACAGAAAAGCAAACAAGAGCCCATTCTTGGATATTAATTCTTTAAATAGTTCCATCTGATTCTTGTTTAGTAGTTCTTATTTTTGAAAGCAGCGGTACGAGCATAAAACCTACAAGAGTTACTGCTACTCCAGCTATTAAAGCAGTCCAGCCTCCAGAGATAGCAGCGTGTACATTTCTGGTAGCTGCCATAGCGACAATTACAGGAATATACATACTACTCCAAAACAAAACTCCTGCTTTAGTTTGAACTTCGTACCAACTAAAACGTTTTAAAAATCCATTGGCAAACATCAGAAGTAACATCGCAAATCCAACCCCTCCAACATCTCCAGATATACCGATTAATTCAGCGAGTAATCCTCCCAAATACTTACCGATTAAAAAACAAAAAACCAATAAGGCTACTCCGTATATTTTCATGACTCAGCTAATATTTTTTGAAGTTCTTTTTTAGTCACCTTACCCATAACGTTTCTAGGTAAATCCTCCTGAACAATGTATTTTCTAGGCAATTTATAAGCGGCTATTTTGTCTTTCATCCATTTTTTTACTGAATCGATTGAAACTGATTGATCTGCTAAGATCAAACTGGCACCAATAAGTTCACCCCATTCTTCATCAGGAATCCCAACCACTCCGCAATCTTTTACAGCAGGGTGTTTTCTGAGAACCTCCTCTATTTCAAGAGCTGATATTTTATATCCTCCAGATTTAATGATATCTACCGAATTTCGTCCTAAGATTCGATAGGCTCCATCTTCAAAAACAGCGATGTCACCAGTTTTAAACCAACCATCTACAAAAGTTTCAGCAGTTGCTTCAGGCCTATTATAGTATTCAACAAACACATTTGCTCCTTTAATCTGTATTTCTCCCTGACCTCCATCAGTAATTTCCTGATCGTTTTCATCAGCTAAACGAACGGTCACTCCGCTCAATGCTTGTCCAATATAACCTGGCTTACGTTTTCCTTTATAGGGATTTGAAATCGCCATTCCCATTTCTGTCATTCCATAGCGCTCCAAAAGCGTATGGCCGCTGATTGTTCTCCACTCTTCCAATGTTTTAACAGGTAATGCAGCTGAACCAGACACCATCAATCGAAACTCTTTTAATGCTGCAGAAATTTCAGATTGCTCCTCACTACTCAATGATTGATAGTAATGAATCAATTTGTAATAGATGGTGGGTACTGCCATAAAGAGATTACAACTTCCTCTTTTAAAGCGATCAAAGATAGCCTCTTCACTAAACTTGGGTAAAAATTCATTACAAGCACCACTGTAGAGAGCACAACTCATTACATTGATGATTCCGTGAACATGATGAAGTGGTAATACATTTATTATATAATCTTCCTGTGACCACTCCCATGAAGTGACCAAGCTTTTAATTTGACAATTGATATTGAGATGAGAGGTCACCACTCCTTTTGGTTTACCAGTAGTCCCACTGGTATATAGAATCATCGCTTTGCGATTCATTTCAACATCTGGAAGTGGAACCGTCTTGGATTCTATTGAATCGATCGAAATTAATTCAACAGAAGTACCATCTTCTAAAGGTTTGATCAATTTATAAAAATCATTGTGATAAACTACTTTAGAAATTTCAGCATCTTCTACCGTGTACAAAATTGAATCATAAGGATGTTTAACACATAGTGGAACAGCAATTCCTCCAGCTCTCCATATACCCCATTGAAGAATTGTATAATCCAATGATGGATCAACAATAAAACCTATTCGGGCTTCATTTAAGTCCTTCTTACCATCTAGTAAATGTGTAGCAATTTGTGCAGATTTTTCAAGCAATTCTCTGTAAGATAGTTCTCCATTTGGGTCTACTAATGCTCTGCGGTCTAAAAAATCTTTAGCGCGTTCAATAAGTTCAATCATTGATTAGTCAGTTGTATGGTAATACTTTGTTCTAAAATTATTGAGTAATATATACACAATAAAATAGATTTCAAAACATAAAATTTCAAATCAACTATGATCTTCTGATCTCATTGAGTAAGATTCCTGTCGCCATAGCGACATTAAGACTTTCTGTAGAAGAATCTCCATACGAAGGAATACTGATGCGGTGGCTCATTAAGTTTTCGATATCTTCACTAATTCCATTAGCCTCATTTCCCATGATAAGAATTCCTTTTTGAGGCAATTTTACTTTGTAGATAGAATTGCCATCCATAAATGCTCCATAAATTGGAAGATCCGATTGAGCTAGAAATTCTTTGATATCTTGATAATGTATCTGAACTCTTGAGATGGAACCCATCGTAGCCTGAAGTGTTTTTGGATTGTAACAATCAACCGTCTGCTTTGAACAAATGAGTTGTCGAATTCCAAACCAATCACACAATCGAATAATAGTTCCTAGGTTTCCAGGATCTCTAATATCGTCTAATACAAGGGACCAATCTTCAAAAACAGGAGTTGAAGGCTTTGGAAAATGAAAAACACCTAAAATTCCAGGAGGTGTTTTCAAACTACTCATTTGAGCAAGTTCTTTTGTACTGACAACTTCTGCTTTTGGATGTGAATCAATGAGATTATTATCTGCAGTATGAAATACACCGTAGCATTCAAGGTCGGATTCTAAGAGTTCCTCAACAGATTTTTTGCCTTCAACTACAAACAATTGATGCTCGTATCTATATTTTTTTTGCTGAAGACTCTTTATAAGTTTTATATTACTTTTTACAACCATCCAAATAGTGTAATTTTGAATTCATGAATAGGACGACTACGACATCATTCTTTCTTACAAAACTAAGCTTTATCTTGCTAGTTTTGAGCTTTTTCTCATGTAATCCACTCAAAACTCTAGCTGATGACGAGTATTTACTACTCGAAAACCAAATATATCTCAATGGTAAAAGAAGTAAGACCGATAGCATCCAATCTCTGGTAAGTCCAAAGCCAAATACACGAATTTTTACCTATCCATTAAAATTATTTCTATATCAAATTGCTCCTAGTGACTCTAAAGGAGTTAAAAAATCTTGGTTGGCTAAGGTTGGAGAACCTGTTGTTGTCGTTAACCCAAAAGATATAGAACAATCGAAAATAAAGCTCAAATCTTTCTTTGAAGCTCAGGGGTATTTCAAAGCCAAAATAAAAGACAGTATCCTAAAACACAAAAAAAAGAAAAAGGCGAAAGTTCGCTATATAGTCAGCTTAGGACACTCCTTTAAAATAGACAGCACGGCTACTGATTTTGCTTCTAAACTCATCGACTCGATTTACAACAATGATCCTTCAAAGAGCTATATTCAAAAGGGAGAAACTTTTAAACTCAATAATTTTAAAGAAGAACAAAATAGAATCACTCAGTGGTTTAAAAACAATGGGGTTTACAATTTTCAACCAACTGCTATTCGTTATTCGATAACAAGAGACACCTTAGCAGAATTCGATCCCTCATTAGAGGTTTTGATGAAAATAGAAAATCCAAAGGGAATTGGGGTTGATGGAACTCCTATCAAGGCTTTTCAAAAACACCGTATTGATCAGGTTAAAGTATACGTGGATGTCCTTCCTGAAATCGATCAAAAGATGGATTCATTAAATTATTTAAACTATAAAATTTTCTATTCAGCTCCTTTAAAATACAAGCCAAAAGTCATTACTGATGCTATCTATTTCAAAAAAGACAGCCTGTATAGAGAACTCGATCGCCAGAGAACCTATCGTCAAATATCCAATTTAAGTACCTTTAAATATCCAAGTATCAGTTTTAAGGAACAGGTGGATACTAGAGATCTTGAAACCTCTATCTTTTTAAATTCAAAAGACAAATACACCTCAGAATCAAGTTTAGACGTCACTCATTCGAACATTCAAAAATTAGGCCTAGCATTCAGCAGTTCACTCATCGCTAGAAACGTCTTTAAAGGAGCTGAACTACTCAGCGTATCTGCTAGAGGATCGATAGGGCTTTTAGGTGATGCTGCAGTATCATCCAAGGATTACGTTTCTGAATTTGGGTTGGATTTCAATTTAAACATTCCCTCGCTTTGGTTTCCAATCATCAACATCAAGTCCTGGATTCCAACCTATATGCTTCCCAAAACACGATTGAGTTTGGGTAGGAGTATTCAGTCAAATATCGGTTTAGACAAACAGACTTTCAATGCTACCTATGGATTCAATTGGTCAAAAGAAGAAGCTGTAAAACACAGTCTTTCTCTAATCGATGTTCAATACATTCAAAACCTCAACCCCAGTCGCTTCTTTGCGGTGTACCAAAATACTTTTGAGCGATTAAATAATACCGCAGTCAATTACAGCACTAACGATCGATACAAATCCTATTTTGAATCGGGTACTGAAGGAATTCAACTCAGTAATCCAGAGGGAACAGAAGGTTTTATCAATCAATTTTTAAGAAGTGAAGATCCACAATCTGAGGATTATAAAGAAATCAATTCTATTGCAGAACGACAAAAAAGATTGACTGAAAACAACCTAATTGCATCCTCGTATTACACCCTAACAAAAAACAATTCTAAAGGGATTACCGACCCTAATTTCTATCAATTGAGACTCAAGTTTGAGTCTGCAGGGAACCTCTTAGCTATACTCTCTAGAAATTTAAACGTCAATCAAAACGAATCAGGCACTTATGTTATAGCAGGTGTGCCTTTTTCACAGTATTTTAAAACAGAAATTGACTTTATAAAACACTGGAGAACAGGTGAGGATCGTATGATTGCTTTTAGAAGTTTTGCAGGTATCGCTATTCCATATGGAAATTCTTCTTCTGTACCCTTTACTCGATCCTATTTTGCAGGTGGATCCAACGACATAAGAGCATGGAATGCCTATGAATTAGGACCTGGATCATCCAAAAATCAAAATGACTTTAACGAAGCGAATTTCAAATTGGCTTTCAATTTAGAATACCGATTCCCACTGGCTGGAAACATCAAAGCAGCGCTCTTCGCAGATGCTGGAAATATATGGAATGTATACGATCAAATCGAAGACCCACAGAGTACCTTTGACGGATTTAAGTCACTTAAAGACATCGCATTAGGTAGTGGTTTTGGAATTCGATACGATTTCGATTATTTCGTGTTTAGAGTTGATTTAGGTTTTAAAACCTACGATCCATCTAGATCTTTAGGAAATCGCTGGTTTAGAAGCTTTAATTTTGCGAATTCCATAATAAACATAGGGATAAATTATCCTTTTTAGTCTAGAATTATTCGTATTTTTGCGCCACTATTAATAACCAAAACCATTATCATGGCGCATAATATTAAACCTGGTGTTGCGACCGGTGATCAAGTACAAGAAATTTTTAATTACGCTAAAGAAAAAGGATTTGCTTTACCAGCAGTCAACGTAACAGGATCAAACACTATTAACGGTGTTTTAGAAACTGCTGCAGAACTCAACGCCCCAGTTATTATTCAATTCTCAAATGGAGGTGCTCAATTTAACGCTGGAAAAGGGCTTTCAAATGAAAACCAAAATGCTGCTATTCAAGGAGCAATAGCAGGTGCAAAACACGTACACCAATTAGCTAAAGCATACGGAGTACCTGTTATTTTACACACAGACCACTGTGCTAAAAAATTATTACCATGGATCGATGGTTTATTAACAGCATCTGAAGAGCATTTCGAAGCTACTGGAGCTCCATTGTTCTCTTCACACATGATTGACTTATCTGAAGAGCCATTAGAAGAAAATATCGCTATCTGTAAAGAATACTTAGCGAGAATGAGTAAAATGGATATGACTTTAGAAATTGAACTCGGAATCACTGGAGGTGAAGAAGATGGAGTTGACAATTCTGATGTTGATGCTTCAAAATTATACACACAACCAGAAGAGGTAGCATACGCCTATGAAGAGCTTTCAAAAGTAAGCCCTCGTTTTACAATCGCTGCTGCATTTGGTAATGTTCACGGTGTTTACAAACCTGGAAACGTTAAACTAACTCCAAAAATCTTAAAAAACTCTCAAGAGTACATCACTGAGAAATACGGTGTTGAAGAAAATCATATCGATTTTGTATTCCACGGTGGTTCTGGATCTACTTTAGAAGAAATAAGAGAGTCTATTGGATACGGAGTAATCAAAATGAACATCGACACTGATCTTCAATACGGGTTCTTAACTGGTGTTAGAGACTTTATCCAAGACAAAAAAGACTACTTACAATCTCAAATTGGAAATCCAGAAGGAGAAGATCAACCAAACAAAAAATACTACGATCCAAGAGTTTGGTTAAGAGAAGGTGAAAAGACTTTTGTAGCTCGTTTAAAGCAAGCTTTTGAAGATTTAAATAATGTAAATACATTATAAATACTATCTTTATCTTTTAAAAGATATAGTTATATGGCTGCATGGTTTAAAAGAACAGAAAAAGGAATTCAAACGGCTACCGAGCAAAAAAAGGACACTCCTAAAGGCTTATGGTACCGATCTCCAACGGGCAAAATAGTTGAATCTGACGCACTTGCAAAAAACTTTTATGTGAGTCCAGAGGATGATTATCACGTTAGAATTGGCTCTAAAGAGTATTTTGAAATTCTTTTCGATGACAATACATACAAGGAATTAGATAAAAATATCACATCTAAGGATCCATTAAAATTCGTAGATACCAAAAAATACGACGAACGTTTAAAAGCTGCCCAGAAAAAAACAGGTCTCAAAGACGCTGTTAGAACTGCAGTCGGAAAGTCTCAAGGAAAAGACCTAGTAGTTTGTTGTATGGATTTTGGTTTTATTGGAGGATCTATGGGTTCTGTAGTAGGTGAAAAAATTGCAAGAGGTATTGATTACGCTATCAAGAAAAAACTACCATTTGTAATGATATCAAAATCTGGTGGTGCTCGTATGATGGAAGCGGCTATTTCGTTAATGCAACTTGCAAAAACTTCTGCAAAACTTGCTCAATTAGCGGAAGCTCAACTCCCTTATATATCCTTGTGTACCGATCCTACAACTGGTGGTACAACAGCCTCTTACGCTATGCTCGGAGATATCAATATTTCTGAGCCTGGTGCTTTAATAGGATTTGCTGGACCTCGAGTGGTTAAAGAAGCTACTGGTCAAGATCTTCCAGAAGGATTTCAAACTTCTGAGTTCTTATTAGAACACGGTTTCTTGGATTTTATATCACATCGATCAAATCTTAAAAAGAACATCAACCTTTATATTGATTTAATTCAGAATAATCCGCTGCGTAACTAAAATTTTATTTTATATTTGCAGCCTGATTGAAAATCAATCACATACATAATAATCATTTAAATAATATTGGAATGTATTTATCAAAAGAAAAGAAAGCCGAAATTTTTAAACAATACGGCGGAAGCGAATCAAACACAGGTAACACTGAAGGGCAAATTGCTCTTTTTACTTACAGAATTAACCACTTAACTGGGCACTTAAAAAACAATCGTAAAGATTTTAACACAGAGCGTTCATTAGTAAAATTAGTAGGTAAACGTAGAAGTTTACTCGATTACTTAAAAAACAATGATATCGTTAGATATCGTGAGTTAATTAAAGAATTGAATATTCGTAAATAAGTTAAAGGGGAAGCAATGCTTCCCTTTTTTTGCTTTTTTTTTTAAAGCTGACACTTTAGTTTTTCATTGGTCGAACACACACAACACAACAAGATCAGTAATCCTACTGATGACCATTGTTTAACACAGTCTTACTTATAAGACTTAAATCTATTTTATGATACCAAAAGTATTTAAAGAGGTCATTGACCTAGGTGACGGTAGAGAGATTTCTATCGAAACTGGAAAATTAGCCAAACAAGCGCACGGTTCTGTCGTGGTTCGTTCTGGTAACTGTATGCTACTTTGTACTGTAGTTTCTAATTACGATCAAGCTGATGTGGATTTCTTACCACTTACAGTAGACTACAGAGAAAAATTTGCTGCTGCTGGAAGATATCCAGGAGGATTCTTCAAAAGAGAAGCGCGTCCATCTGATGGAGAAGTATTAACCATGCGCTTAGTGGATCGTGTATTACGTCCATTATTTCCAAAAGACTACCACGCTGAAACTCAGGTGATGATTCAATTGATGTCTCATGACGAAAATGTAATGCCTGATGCTATGGCTGGATTAGCTGCTTCTGCTGCTATTCAACTTTCAGACATTCCTTTTGAAACTCCAATCTCTGAAGTAAGAGTTGGTCGTATCAATGGTGAATTTATCATCAACCCTACCCTCGCTCAATTAGGAGAGTCTGATATCGATATGGTCATCGGAGCATCTGCTGATTCTGTGATGATGGTGGAAGGTGAAATGAAAGAGATCAGTGAGGAAGAAATGGCTGAGGCAATTCAATTTGCACATGAAGCTATCAAAGTTCAATGTGCTGCACAGGTGGCATTAGCTGAGGCATTTGGAAAGAAAGAAACCAGAGAATACACTCCAGCTGAAGAAGATGAAGCTTTAGAAGCTAGAGTTAAAGAACTTGCATACGACAAAGTATACGCAATTGCTAAAGCTGGTTCTGCAAAACACGAACGTTCTGCTGCTTTTTCAGCTATCAAAGACGAGGTAAAAGCTTCGTTCTCTGAAGAAGAATTAGAGGAAAAAGGTGGTTTAATTTCAAAGTACTACCACAAAGCTGAAAAGAATGCTATTCGTGATTTAACACTTAAGGAAGGTCTTCGTTTAGATGGTCGTAAGACTACTGAAATCAGACCAATCTGGTGTGAAGTTGATTACTTACCTTCAACTCACGGTTCTTCTATCTTTACTCGTGGGGAAACTCAAGCATTAGCTACTGTAACCCTTGGTACTTCTAGAGAAGCAAACCAAATCGATATGCCTTCATTCGAAGGAGAAGAAACATTCTACCTACACTATAACTTCCCTCCTTTCTCAACTGGAGAAGCAAGACCAATTAGAGGTACTTCAAGAAGAGAGGTTGGACATGGAAACCTTGCTCAAAGAGCATTGAAAGGTATGATTCCAGACAACTGTCCTTACACTGTTCGTGTGGTTTCTGAAATCTTAGAATCAAATGGTTCTTCTTCAATGGCTACTGTTTGTGCTGGAACTATGGCACTTATGGATGCTGGGGTTCAAATGAAAAAACCAGTATCTGGTATTGCAATGGGATTGATTTCTGATGCTGATTCAGGTGCTTATGCCGTTCTTTCTGATATCTTAGGAGATGAAGATCACTTAGGTGATATGGACTTTAAAGTTACGGGTACTGCTGATGGTATTACTGCATGTCAAATGGATATCAAAGTAAAAGGTCTTTCATATGAAATCTTAGTGAATGCTTTAAAACAAGCAAGAGAAGGACGATTACACATTCTCTCTAAAATCACTGAAACTATTGACACACCAAATGCAGATGTAAAAGGACACGCTCCTAAAATGGTTACTGAGCGTATCGCGAACGAATATATCGGTGCTTTAATCGGACCTGGTGGAAAAGTGATTCAAGAACTTCAAAAGGAAACTGGATGTACCATTGTGATCAATGAAGATCCTGTGACTGAAGAAGGAATTGTTGAAATCCTTGGAACAAGTCAAGAAGGAATTGATGCAGTACTTGCAAAAATCGCTTCGATTAGCTTTAAACCAGAAGTAGGATCGGTATACGAAGTTAAAGTAATCAAGATCTTAGATTTTGGTGCTGTTGTTGAGTATCTTGAGGCTCCAGGAAATGAAGTATTACTTCACGTATCTGAACTCGCTTGGGAACGTACAGAAAATGTAACGGACGTTGTCAATATGGGTGATGTATTTGATGTAAAATACTTTGGAGTTGATCCTAGAACTAAAAAAGACAAAGTTTCTAGAAAAGCATTGTTGCCAAAACCTGAAGGTTATCAACCTCCTAAACCGAGAGATAACGACAGAAGAGACAATAATAAAAGAGACAATAGACGAGATAACAGAAGAGATAAAAACTAATCTCAACTGCTCTGAAAACAAAAAGCTCAATCTTAGGATTGGGCTTTTTTTATAAATTGATATTTTTTTAATAATAAAATGTAACCTTTTTAGTTTTCTTACGTATAATATAATGTACGCCTTTACAGAGGGCATTGTAATTAAACCCCATTTATGAGACAACTCAAGATTACCAAACAGGTTACTAATAGAGAAACCGCTTCATTAGACAAATACTTACAGGAAATTGGAAAGGTGGACTTAATCACCGCAGAAGAAGAAGTAGAATTGGCTCAACGCATCAAAGCAGGAGACCAAATCGCTCTAGAAAAGCTTACCAAAGCGAACCTTCGTTTTGTGGTATCGGTAGCTAAACAATATCAAAATCAAGGATTAACACTTCCTGATTTGATCAACGAAGGAAATCTTGGACTCATTAAAGCAGCTCAGCGTTTTGATGAGACTCGTGGATTTAAATTCATCTCTTATGCGGTATGGTGGATTCGCCAATCGATCTTACAAGCATTGGCTGAACAATCGCGTATTGTTCGTTTACCTCTTAACAAAATTGGATCGATCAATAAGATTAATAAGGCTTATGCTTTCTTAGAGCAAGCTCATGAAAGACCACCTTCAGCTCAAGAAATTGCGAAGGAATTGGATATGACCGTTGAGGATGTAAAACAATCCTTGAAAAATTCAGGTCGTCACGTCTCTATGGATGCTCCTCTTATCGACGGTGAAGATTCCAACCTATACGATGTATTGCGCTCTGGTGAATCACCAAACCCTGATAAAGAACTCTTACACGATTCGCTAAGAACTGAGATTGAGCGATCATTAGAAACATTGACTCCTAGAGAAGCTGATGTGATACGTCTTTACTTTGGTCTTGCAGGTCAACACTCCATGACTCTTGAAGAGATTGGAGAAACTTTTGACCTTACTCGTGAGCGTGTTCGTCAAATCAAGGAAAAAGCAATCCGTAGATTAAAGCACACGTCTCGATCTAAAATCTTAAAGACCTACTTAGGATAAGCGATCTAATCAATGCTAAACATTGTTCTAGTCCATCCTGAAATTCCCAATAACACTGGGAATATAGGCAGGTTGTGTCTTGGAGGGAATGCGCGTTTACACCTTGTAAAACCCTTTGGTTTTGAAATCGATGACAGTCGATTAAAACGAGCTGGTTTAGACTATTGGCCACACATTGATCTTCATATCTATGAATCCTTTGATGATTTTATGCAGGTGAATCAACCAACATCAATGGCACTTATGTCTTCTCACGGTTCAAAAACCTATACTGAGATTCCTTTTAATGAGGATACCTACCTCATCTTTGGAAAAGAATCCAGTGGTCTTGACAAGGACCTTTTAGAATCTTACAAAGAACACACTTATGGCATTCCCTTATTAAGTGATCGTATTCGATCCTTAAATCTTGCGAATGCTGTAGCCATCACCTTATACGAAGCCAACCGACAATTGAGGAACTTCTAGATTAGTTTCATACCTTTGCCAAAACAATTCAGACTCATGAGTAAAATTTTAGCCCCATCTTTATTAGCAGCAGATTTTGCAAATTTAGAACGCGATATCAAAATGGTTAACGAAAGTGATGCCGATTGGTTTCATATCGATGTCATGGACGGTGTATTCGTTCCAAATATTTCTTTTGGAATGCCTGTTCTTGCTGCAATTAATAAGCATGCTAAAAAAACACTCGACGTTCATTTAATGATCGTTGATCCTGATCGTTATATCGAAACCTTTGCTAAACTTGGTTCCGATATTCTTACAGTTCACTACGAAGCTTGCCCTCATTTACACAGAACTATCCAAGGGATTAAAGATGCCGGTATGAAAGCAGGTGTATCCCTGAATCCACATACGAATATCAACCTTTTAGAGGATGTGATTTGCGATATTGACTTGGTTTTAATCATGAGTGTTAACCCTGGTTTTGGAGGTCAAAAATTCATTGAAAACACTTACGATAAAGTAAGAGCACTAAAAGCACTGATCGATAAAAAAGGTGCAAATACCCTAATTGAAATCGATGGTGGAGTGAATTCTAACAATGCAGCTGATTTGATCGAAGCGGGTGCTGATGCTCTAGTTGCTGGAAGCTTTGTATTTAAAAGTGAAGATCCTAAAAAGACCATTTCAGAACTTAAAATCATCATGGGATAATGCGATCAACTGATCTATTTATCATAGGAGCTGGACCCATTGGAATTTCTTGTGCCATAGAAGCTAAACACAAAGGCCTAGATTATATCTTGGTCGATAAAGGGTGTTTAGTGAATTCACTATACAACTATCCCTTAGGGATGCAATTCTTTTCCTCCTCTGATCGATTAGAATTAGATCAAATACCTTTTTGTAGTATCGAATCTAAACCTAAGAGAAACGAAGCTTTGGAATATTACAGAAGAGTCGTTGAATCAAGAGGAATCACCCCTCAGCTTTTTGAAAAGGTAGTACATCTTGAAAAACAAGAGGACAATTTTATCATTCAAACGACTAAAGAATCTTACAAAGCTAAAAATGTAGTGATTGCTACAGGTTTTTTTGACATTCCAAATCTGATGAATGTTCCTGGCGAAGAGCTCAATAAGGTGACTCATTACTTTAAAGAAGCCCACCTCTACTCCAATCAAAAAGTTGCGGTTGTCGGTGCAAGTAATTCTGCAATCGATGCTGCACTTGCTTGTTATCGCAAAGGAGCTGAAGTTACTCTTATCATCAGAGGTCCTGAAGTGGGACCTAGAGTTAAATACTGGGTAAGACCCGATATTCTCAATAGAATTGAAGAAGGAAGTATCAAGGCATATTACAATGCTGAGGTATCAGAGATTACTCCTGATCAAATCAGTTTCCTTGAAAATGGAAGTCCTAAGACAATCGAAAATGATTTTGTAATTGCCATGACTGGTTATTTGCCAGACTTTGAATTTTTAAAAATGGCCCAAATCAACCTAGAAGGGTCAAACCTTAAACCTTCATACGATCCATCGACAATGGAAACAAACATTCCTGGATTGTTTTTAGCTGGAGTGATCTGTGGTGGAATGGAGACACATAAGTGGTTTATCGAAAATTCAAGAGATCACGCTCAAAAGATTGTCAGTCGTATTTTAAGTTAATTTCCTTAAATTGAGTCCCATATCAAACAAACTGATTTATGGGAAGTCTACAAACCTTTATTAAACGACTTGGTCCTGGTATTTTATTTGCCTCTATGGCAATAGGAACCTCTCATTTAGTACTATCTACTAAGGCAGGTGCCGCTTATGGCTGGATCATGGTCATTCCTATTTTACTTGCTAATTTATTTAAATACCCCTTCTTTGAATTTGGAATACGCTTTACCAACATCACTAAAAAGTCACTTTTAGAAGGATATTTAGATAAAGGAAAAGGATATCTCTGGGTATATACACTAGCAACGATAATGAGTGCCCTTACCATTTTAGCAGCACTTTATACGGTGACAGCAGGACTTCTTATTCGACTCTTCCCTTTACTCGGAGATCATATGTTAGAGGTTACCTTTGGATTATTTGCCTTTGTGACTTTGGCACTTATTATAGGTCGTTATTACTTTTTAGAACAAAGTTTAAAACTTATAGTTTTACTCTTGTTTATATCACTCTTTGTTACCACTATCATGGTTATTTACAAAGGGCCAGCTCCGATGGTATCCAATTTTGAAGCTCCTTCCTTTTTAAATGAAGCGGGGATCTTGTTTTTAATATCGCTGATGGGCTGGATGCCTACAGCAGTAGAAGCATCAAGCTGGGTTAGTCTTTGGAGTATTGAAAAGCTAAAACTCAACAAAGAAGAAACACTTAAAGAGGCACTATCAGAATTTAAATTTGGGTATATTCTAACAGCTGTTCTTTCTCTTTTCTTTTTGGTTATTGGATGGCTTACCCTTTTTGGAACCGGAAATGAAATGAGTGGAAGCTCTGTGGTCTTTGCCGATCAACTTATTACTTTATTCACTCAACATATAGGAGACTGGGCTTATTTCTTTATTGCACTAGCTGCCTTTGCTACCATGTTTAGCTCCTGTATGACAGCGCATGATGCCCTAGCAAGAATTAGTGTAGACACAGTCAAATTCTTATTTTTAAATCGCAAAACACCTAAAAAATCCTTACTAAATGTATTTTTTGTGGTACATATGATCGTAAGTTTTTCAGTAGTCTATTTCTTTGGTGCTAATATGGGGTTCTTGGTAGCATTGGCCACTTTTGTATCCTTTATGATGGCTCCTGGTATAGGTCTCCTAAATCACTCTTTGGTCATTGATAAAAAAATACCCACAGAACTTAGACCGAGCAAAGGATTGCAACGATTGAGTTATGCAGGTATTGTATTTTTGTCGCTTTTTGCGCTCTATTATTTCTATGTATTGCTATTCTAAAGTAGCAGATGAAGCCTCAGCTTCAGAATTGATTTTTTTAACCAATCCCTGAAGTACTTTACCAGGTCCTACTTCGATAAATTCACTAGCTCCATCAGTAATCATCGCTCGAACTGACTGAGTCCATTTTACGGGAGCTGTAAGCTGAGCAATTAAATTCTCTTTAATTTGATTTGGATCAGATACTGCAGCTGCTACTGTGTTTTGATATACTGGACAAATAGGCGTATGAAACTCTGTCTCTGCTATGGCTTTTGCTAAATCTTCTCTTGCAGGTTCCATAAGTGGTGAATGAAATGCTCCACCTACAGGTAATAAGAGCGCTCTACGAGCACCAGCTTCTTTTAAAGATTCACAGGCCTGAGTAACTGGATCGATGGCTCCAGAGATCACTAATTGACCTGGACAGTTATAATTTGCTGCAACCACCACTCCAGTAGTCGCTTCACAAACCTCTTCAACAACTTTATCTTCTAGTCCTAATACCGCAGCCATGGTTCCCTTAGTTGCTTCACAAGCAGCTTGCATTGCTAAGGCTCTTTGATAAACGAGCTTAAGAGCATCTTCAAAAACCAATGTTTTGTTAGCTACTAAAGCTGAGAACTCTCCCAATGAATGTCCAGCAACCATATCTGGCTTAAAACGTTCTCCTAAAATAGCACTTAGTACTACAGAGTGAAGAAAAATAGCAGGTTGCGTTACTTTGGTTTGTTGAAGATCTTCCTTACTGCCTTCAAACATCACATCAGTAATTGAAAATCCTAAAATTTCATTGGCTTTTTCAAACATCGCCTTTGCGATATCGTAGTTTTCGTAAAGATCTTTGGCCATTCCTGGAAATTGAGCTCCCTGACCTGGAAATACATATGCTTTCATGTAGTTATGTTGGTTTTATTTATTGTTGATACCAGCTTGAATACTTGATATAATTGTCTGCGATACGCTGAATTTCTCCTTTGGAAAGATTCTCATCAATATCTTTTATTTTTTTTGCAGGAACTCCAGCAAAGACCGAACCTGATGGAACATGAGTGCCTTTTGTGAGAACTGCTCCTGCAGCGATAATTGAATTTTCTTCTACCACACAGTCATCCATAACGATACTACCCATTCCGATGAGTACATTGTCTTTGATCGTACATCCGTGCACCAAAGCATTGTGACCAATCGATACATTGTTTCCGATGATGGTAGGATACTTTTGATAAGTACAGTGAATCACTGCTCCATCTTGCACATTGACCTTGTTACCCATACGTATGAAATTGACATCAGCTCTTATGACAGCATTGTACCATACCGAGCATTGGTCACCCATTTCAAGATCTCCAATAAGGACTGCGTTTTCTGCAAAGAAACATTCACTTCCCCACTGAGGTGTTTTTTCTAAAAGTGATTTGACAATCATAATCTTCTATTCTGATACAAAGATAATCGATTCTTTGATTTTGGGGATTCTTTAAGAGTCTATTCAGTGAATTGTTTGTAATTTTGCACAAAATTAGATCATGAAAAAACACAATATAACTATCGTTCCAACCAAACACCCAAGCATTGTAAAGTTTGAGTCTACAGGGTTTATATCTCCTAATAAGAATTACGAATTCAACAATATCGATGAAGCTGTGAATTCTCCTTTGGCAAAACAATTATTCTTTTTGCCATTCGTAAAGGCAGTTTACCTCTCTTCGACTTTTATTGGAATTCAAAAGTTTGACATGGTTGAATGGGAAGACGTACAAGAAGAAGTTAAAGAACAATTAGAAGATTATTTAAATTCTGGTGAAATTGTTGTAGTTGAAGAATCAGCTGCAAAACAAGCCATAACCGTTTATATAGAAAATACACCTAACCCAGCAACGATGAAGTTCGTAGCTAACAAACCGATTGTACCTTCTGTATTTGAATACAAGAATATCGATGAAGCTAAAGAGGCTCCCCTAGCGAAAGAATTATTCATGCTTCCCTATGTAAAAGAAATTTTCATGGATGTCAACTATGTTTCCATCACCAAATACGACATCGCTAATTGGGAAGATGTTACCACGGAGCTTCGAGAACTCATAAGAGCGTTTATCGCTAGTGGAAAACAAGCTGTTGAAGAAGCTGCACAACTAAGAGCAGTTGATCAAATGGATGATATTAGCAGACAAATCTTTGACATTATCGACAAAGAAGTAAAACCTGCAGTAGCAAGTGATGGGGGAAATATTGTCTTTAGCAATTACGATACCGATACTAAAGTCGTTAGTGTTATTCTTCAAGGTGCTTGTAGTGGATGTCCTTCTTCAACTATAACCCTCAAAAATGGAATTGAGGGAATGTTAAAGAATATACTCGGTGATCAAATCTCTGAAGTGGTTGCCATTAACGGATAATTTTCATTTAATACTCATATCATATTTTTAAGTATTTTTAAGCTCTAAACAAGTATTTTATGGAACAGATTCAATCGTATTTAGAACCCAGCAAATTAAAACAGTTTTTAGAACAAGCCTATTTACTGGCTTTAGAAATAGGTCCTAATCTTATTAAAGCTGCACTGATATTTTTTGTCGGAATGTATGTCGTACGTTTTATCAATAGAATCGTTAAGCGATTTTTCGATCGAAAAGATTACGATGAAACTCTTGAAACTTTTTTAGCTAGTTTTATTAATATTTCACTCAAAGGAGTACTCTTTGTTTTAGTGATTACACAACTTGGAGTTCAATCATCTTCACTAGTTGCAGTAGTTGGTGCCGCTGGTTTAGCAGTTGGATTAGCACTACAAGGATCTCTTTCAAATTTCGCAGGTGGAGTACTTATCTTAGTATTCAAACCATTTAAAGTTGGTGATTATATAGAGGCACAAGGTGTCAGTGGTACTGTAAAAGAAATTACCATTTTTACAACCAAGATCAACACCTTCGGTAATCAATCAGCAATCATTCCAAACGGTGACCTTTCCAATCACACCATAGTCAATTACAACGCTGAAGACTTGCGAAGAGATAAAATTGAAGTAGGGATTGGATACAGTTCCAATATTAAAAAAGCTAAGGAAATACTACTCGAACTCTGCGAGAAAGACGAGCGTATCTTAAACGATCCTGAACCAGCTGTTTTTGTTGCAAACTTAGGTGATAGTTCAGTTGATCTATCCTTGCGTTTTTGGGCTAAAAACGAAGACTTTTGGGCAGCTCACTTCGATATGCTAGAAAATCTTAAAGGCAGATTTGACGAGGAAGGTATTGAGATTCCATTCCCACAACGAGTGGTTCACGCTATCGATTAAGCTGTTTTTTTCTTTTTGGTAGTCACTACAAAGTCTTTGAGATAAAAAGGCTCAAAGTAAGCGACATCTTCAAAGTCATCTTTTTGGAATTTATTCCAAGAAAGGAATACCATTTCCCTTGCAGATGGAACTGCCTCTTTGAGATAGATCGCATTTTGCATTTGTGATATGCGTTCACATTTTTCAGCACCTGGACCTATAAAATAGACCTTTGAAACATCCTTAAATCGATCAAAGCTATCACTTTCAATCACTTTAGCTTCAACTGGGCTTTTGACATTGAATTCCGAGTCGTAAGCACTCATATACACCTCATCTCTTCTAGCGTCTAATAGGGATACAATGAGTTCATCATCAACTGCTTTGACTTGTTTTGCCATCGCTTGAAGTGTAGACACACTGATGAGCGGTAGATCTAATGCAAAACAAAGTCCCTTAGCTGCAGAGACACCTATTCGAAGACCTGTATAAGATCCAGGCCCCTTACTCACAGCAATCGCACTTAAATCCTCTTTGTGAATTCCAGCCTCTTCAATCACCTCTTCTATAAAGAGATGCAACTGTTCTGCATGAGAATATTCTTTTGAATTGAGCTCTTTTAAAACGATTAATTGCCCCTTATCAGCAATAGATACGGAGCAATTAGTCGTAGAAGTTTCAATATTTAAAATCATTAAAATCTAATAATTAATCCATGGACAAAGGTAATCCATAATAGTACTCTAAGACTTTTAATTTAAAGATATAATTGTACTTGGATCGAATGTATTCTGCCTGTGCATTATCGACTCTAGATTGAGCCTGAGAAAAATCAAAAGCATTCATAAGACCCACATCAAAACGCTCTTTTGAATAAATAAAAGCAGTCTGTCTAGCCTTAAGTGCTTTTTCTGCAGCAACAAACGATTTGTAATTCCCTTCAACATCAGCATAGGCTTGATTGACATTGGATTCTAAATCTAGCTTCTGTTGATTGAGTTGTAATTTGGATTTTAGCACATTGATTTCCGATCTTTTAACAGAGTTTTGAACACTAAAACGGTTAAAGATTGGAATACTCATACGAGCTCCATACGAAATACCATCATTGGAATATAGCTGTTCTCTTAATGAAATTAAATCACCAGTTAATGGATCGAAATTCTGATCAGAGTATCGAGTGTTGTAATTGATAAAAGCTCCTATACTAGGAGAACGAGATCCCTTAGCAATATCTAAATCCTTTTTAGCGATATCGACATTGACTTCCGCTAATTTAATATCAGATCTAAAGGCCAGAGCTTTGTTGTAAATCTCTTTAGGACTGTGATTTAAAATATCACTCTCAGTGATCTCAACAATCGTATCAGCAACATCAAAATTATCATAGTCGGTAATTTGTAATAATTGTGCTAAACCTATTTTTGAAATCAATACGTTATTTGCTGCATTAACCAATTGCTGCTCTTGAGAAGCTACCTGAGCTTCGATCTCTAACACATCACCCAATGGAACGACTCCTGAGGTGTTAAGCGCTTTAGAGCGCTCTAAATCCTGCATAGAGATCATTAACTGAGCTTGAACCACATTAAAGGCTTCTTTTGAAGATAGAATTTGCAAATAAGCATTTGCAACTGCTAATCTGATATCGTCTTTAAGGTTATCCAATCGGTATTGAGAAGCTAATTGACTCATCTGGGCTCTTCTGAGTCTATTTTGATTCCTTAGTCCATCGAAAATGGTCATAGATGCTGATAGATCTCCACCTGCTGAAAGTATGGTTTTACTCACAAGGGTATTTGTCGTAGGATCTAATGCCAAACCCGTATTTCCCGAAGTACTCATCGATGCGTTTAAGCTAGGCAAGAAATTACCAATAGCATCTAATTTTTCTAAAGATGAATTTTCATAATCAAGTTCAAACTGTGCTAAACTCAAGTTGTTTTCCTCTGCGTACACGATACATTCTTCAAGAGTCCATTTCTTTTGAGCGAATGTAATAGTAGTAGTTAATAAGCAGATGATGCTAAATATTTTAACTCTATTTGTCATTTTATTGAGTTTATGCAATTAATTATCTTTATCTTCTTCTTCCTCTTCTTCATCACCTATTTTTAAAGGCTCTGTCTTATTCCACACTTTGATTTTATCATCCTCGGTAACTCCAGAAATGATTTCAACTTTTAAACCATCAGAAATTCCAATTTCTACATCTCTGCGTTCAAATTTCTGATCTTCTGTCTCCACCTCAACAAATGGCTTGTCTGTTTTCTTATCAAATTGCAATACCGCTTCTGGAATTACTAAAATTCCTTCCTTACGTTCTAAAACCAATGATGCGTTAGCAGAATAACCAGCTCTGATAAAATTATCGCCATCTATTTCTACATCACCTTCAATTTTAAACTTTACAGCACCTTGTTCTTCAACTCCTTTTGGAGCAATAAAACGCAATGTTGCTTTTAAGTTGACATCTTCTAAGGCTCCTAGACTGATATCAAGAGGCATTCCCTCTTTGAGTTTACCAACTTCACCTTCATCGACTTTACCTTCAAATATCATATGGTTCATATCTGCAATTGTTGCAATAGTAGTACCTGCATTAAAAGTATTGGAAAGAATTACCTGATCTCCCTCTTTTACTGGAATTTCAAGAATGGTTCCTGCAATAGTCGCTCTAATATTGGTATTAGCTGTTGAAGAACCTCCAGTAGAACCTAATTTGATGATTTCATAATTTGATTTAGCATCCTCTAAGGTTAAGACTGCTTGATCATAGCTGAGCTTTTGTGAAAGGTATTCCTGAGTAGAAATTACCTTTTTTTCGTATAGTTTTTTGTTGCGATCAAATTCGATTTCAGCATTAGCTAAGTTAACCTCACTAGATTTTACACGCATCAATGCTTGGTTTAAGGTTTGTTCATTTGGAACAACCTTAACTCTAGCAATCAGATCTCCTGCTTTAACTTGAACCCCTTCATCAAGAAATATTTCATCGATAATTCCAGAGATTTGAGGTTTGATTTCTACTTCGTCCTCAGGAATAACTTTTCCAGTAGCTACTGTTTTTCTTTCAACATCAGAAATAAAAGCCTGTGTCGTTTCATAAACAATGGCTGATTTTGAATTGGATTTGATAAAAAAGGCAGCTGCCCATAAGATGGCAATTGATCCAATCGTAATCCCTGCGTATTTTAAAACTTTTTTCATTTTTATTTATTATTTATAAAGGTACTTTTGTTCTTGTTTATTTTTATTCTTCTCTTAAGGCATCAATAGGTTTGATACTAACTGCTCTTTGAGCGGGTATCATTCCAATTAAAGTTCCCAGTAATATCATTATTGCCATAGCTCCTAATACATAGGGTATGGGGACTGTAGGGTTGGCATAGGGGAAATCTCCACCTTCAGTCATGGCACCTACAGCATTGAGGACCATTGCTCCAAGTACAATTCCAAAGATTCCAGCTACAACTGTTAAAAATATTGATTCTAGTATAATCAAGGTCTTCACCTCACCTGGAGTCGCTCCTAAGGCTCTGCGAACACCTATTTCCTTGGTTCGTTCTTTAACTGAAATCAATAAGATATTTCCAATTCCGATCACTCCCGCCAAAATAGTTGCAATTCCAACAATCAATGACAAAAAGGTCATCCCTTCTGCAAATCCCATAAAACGATTAAAAATTTCTCCAAGATTAAAACCTCCAAAAGCACGTTCATCATCAGGAGACACTCGGTGTCTTCGTTTCAACGTAGCTTTAACATCTTTTTCTACTTGCACTACATCAGCATCATCATAAGCTGCTACGATAAAATACCCTACTTTTTCACCTGTATTATAGAGTTTTTTAAAGGTGCTAAATGGAATATAGATATCACTATCGTTATTAAAGTTTATTGAATTGTTGTATTTATTGACACCTATCACCTGAAAATACACATCGTCAATTTTAACATAGGCTCCAATCGGATCTTCATCTTCATCAAATAATTCAGCTTTTGATCGCTCTCCAAGCACACATACTTTTCTGCTTTGCTCAATATCCTCATGATTGATGAATCGACCACCATCATAGATTTCCATTGCCATAATATTAGCAAAATCAGGATAGTCTGCATAAATGGTATACTGACCGTTCTTTGGACCATGGACAACTCTTGAGGAAGAAGTACCAAAATTACCTTGAGCATTTCTAGGAGCGATGTCTTTAATTTCTGGAATAGCCTTTTTTAATGCTTCCACATCTGCTAAATCTAAACTAAGACGTCTACCGGTTTTATATCCTTCATAGGGAATAGAAGTCGATTGAGCCCAAACAATCATCGAGTTGATCGATAGTGATTGAAAGGTAATTTTAAAACCATTGTCCAAACCTTTAGCAGCTCCAGACATCGCTATGTACACAAAAATACCCCAAAGGACTCCAATAATGGTGATGATGGTCCTTGTTCTATTTTTTTGAATAGAGCCAAAGATCTCCTGCCAAGTATTACTGTCAAATATTAATTTTAAATTATTCATCTCTTAAGGCTACGATAGGTTTAATATTAGCAGCTCTTTTGGCTGGAACATATCCGGCAATTCCACCAAATATAATTAACACAATAGTTGCTGAAATTGACACTCCTAAATCTACATAGGGGTTTTTAATGAAGTATTCTTCAAGTGCTTCTCCAGTAAAATTAAGCACCGCTATTCCTAAAATCAATCCCACAAATCCAGAAATCGTCGTAATAAAAATCGATTCGAATAAGATGGTACTGATTACTTGTTTTGGAGTAGCCCCAAGTGCTTTTCGAATTCCCAATTCCTTGGTTCGCTCTTTAACTACAAAAACCATGATATTACTAATACCGATAATTCCTGCAATAAGCGTTCCTATACTGATAAAAGCAATAATGATTTGAAGCATGGTTGCAAACTGCTGGTTTTGCTTGTATTGATCAGCGACATTTCGAACAAACATACCATTGGTATCCCTTGGGTGAATGTTCTTTTTATCCTTTAAAAAATCTACTAAACTCTTTTGAAAAGCCATTGCTCCAGCATATCCAATTTCAGGCTTAAAAGCTACAACCATCATATCGACGCGATCGTTATTGCGTTCGATGAGTTGTCTTGTCGTATAGGGCATATAAATGGAACGCTCTTCATTGTCACCGCCCTCATCTTGGAAAACACCTACTACTTTAAAAGCAGATCCAGCAATATCAACATAAGCTCCAAGAGGATCCGCACCTTTAAACAAATCCTTTTCTACAAGACGTCCAATAACAACTACCTTTGCTCGCTCTTGGATGTCAGATTCGTTGATATAACGTCCCTTCATGATGATGGTACGCTCTGCAAACATATGAGAGGGAGCTACACCTCTAGTAGAGTAATTATTGGATTCATTTTTATACTTAACATTCCCACCTCTAGAGATTCGAGGAGTTACATAGTCTAAGAACTCTGAAAAGTTTTCTTCAATATCAGCTAAATCGTCATTTTTAAACTCGATAAATCGGTCTGACTTATATCCCTTATATGGTTTTGAAGTTTTACCTGGATAGAGAAATATAATATTGGTTGAATCGTCAGAAAAGAATTCGTCAAATTGATTTTTAAGACCATTTCCAAAACCAAAAAGGATAATAAAAATGAGTATCCCTAGGGCAACCGTAAATCCAGAGAGAAAGGTTCGCAACTTGTTTTTGCGAATCGTTTCAAATATTTCATTCCATGTATCTCTACTGAACATAGGATTCTGCCCTTACTTGATTTACTTTTTTATCTTCTAGAATAATTCCGTCTTTGAGCACTACGACACGTTTGCACATTTCAGCAATATCCGGTTCGTGAGTAACTACTAGAATCGTATTTCCCTGATCGTTAATTTTTTGAATGAGATCCATAACCTCATATGAAGTTTTAGAATCTAATGCTCCAGTTGGTTCATCTGCCAAAAGCACCTTAGGCTCTGCAGCCATGGCTCTAGCAATTGCAACACGTTGCTTTTGCCCTCCTGAAAGCTCAGAAGGCAAGTGCGTTGCCCATTCTTTTAAACCAACCTGCTCTAAGTACATTAAAGCCTTTTCAGCTCGTTCCTTTCTTCCGACCCCTTGATAATAAAGGGGTAATGCTACGTTCTCTAAAGCAGATTTGTAATTGATTAAATTAAAGGATTGGAAAATGAAGCCTAAGAATTTATTGCGGTATTGAGCAGCTTTAGTTTCGTTGAGGTTGACAATTGGAACCCCATCAAGCTGGTAAGAACCTTCGTCAGCAACATCGAGCATCCCTAAAATATTTAATAGCGTTGATTTTCCAGAACCAGAAGATCCCATAATGGCAACCAGTTCTCCAGCTTCAACATTAAAATTTATTCCCTTGAGTACATGGAGACTGTTTTTCCCCATTTTATAAGACTTATGAAGGTCTTTGATATGAATCATAATTCAATTATTAGTCGGTCTATAATACATAGACGAATGTAATCTAATAAAGTTACACCAATCTTTCTTAAAACTTTGTTAAAAAGGGTTATTTTGAAATTCTGGTCTCCTTCATCTTTTTATAGACAAGGAAAAACACACCACCTACCAAGATATAAGGAATAGCCATTAAATAAACGATTCCATCGTTAATTCCCTCAGCGATTCCTTGATCATCTCCAGATTGCAATACAGCTCTACACATAGCACATTGTGCAGAAGCTGAGAATTCAACTAATAGAAAGACCAATAAGAGAACAACTTTTTTCATTATACAGGATAGTAGGGTGCTATCATCAAATATACGACAACTCCAGTAATTGCAACGTATAACCAAATTGGAAAAGTAATTTTAGCAATTTTTCTATGGCGATCAAATTCTCCCAAATAACCTCTGAGATAAGTTGTTAGCACTAGTGGAATTACAGCTACGGAAAGTATGATGTGTGAAACTAAAATAAACAAGTAAAGGATGCGAAAGTCACCTTCGTATTTCACAGAATCAGAGGTCATATGATGCAACACATACATCACTAAAAACAACAACGACAATATCATCGCAAAAGTCATGAGCTTTTGATGCAAATCACGATTACCTTTAATTACAGACCTCACCGCAAGAATTAACACCAATGCTGTCACTGCATTGATTGTCGCATAAATAGGAGGTAAAAAGATTGGCAATTCCACATCTAGTTTAACGCTAAATAAAAGTGCTACAACAAGTGGAATAACAATTGAAGTGACTGTTATGATAAGTTTTGCCTTATTTTGATCGATCGATTTATTCATTTAATAATTTTTTGATGTCTTCTATTAAAATTGTAATCTGTTCCGTTTCTCCAAAATCATTAATTCCGTCTGTAAGATCAATTGCTCCCCTGTAGTATACAATTGGATTCCCAAACTGATCCCTTCTTGATCGGATATAACCTTCTTTATCAACTAGTGCAAATAGTCCAGAGTGCTCAAAACCACCAGGAACATTTTGCATCTGCTGCGCGTAAATATTAAATCCAGCATTGGCTAATTCGTATACCTGATCAACGGAACCATTTAAAAGATGCCAATCCATATCCACGATTCCGTAGCGATCTGCATAAGCCCTGAGAACCTCAGGAGTATCATGCTCTGGGTCGATGGTAAAAGATGCGATTCCAAAATTGTCTTCATCTAAAAATTCATTTTGAACCTCAACGAGGTTTTTATTCATGATCGGACAAATTGTTGGACAAGAAGCAAAGAAAAACTCCACTACGTAAACTTTCCCTATAAAGTCTTGTTCACTGATGAGTAGCGAATCTTGATTGTAAAAAGCAAATTCAGGAATACGCTTCTTCTGCTCATTGATATGGATATAAGCTAAGGGAACACGTTTTTGCAAATCTTCTTTCTGAATATGAGTTCCAGAATTTAGTCTCTTGACAATTTCAGGAATAAAAATGACTGCAAATAAAACGACAACAGCAATGAGACCTAAGTATTTTAATAAGTTTTTCTTCATTATCGATTTGCGTTATTGCGTTTTAAAGCTAAGCGATATTCTGCTAGTAATATTTTAACATCATCGATCATTATGTTGGTAAGTGTTGCTACAGAAGTAGCATCATAGGAAGGATAGGGATGCTTATCATCGTCCTTTTGACGTCCTCGTTGTCTCAACTCTTTATCGATGATAAAAACGTGATTTGTAGCAGAGTTCGAATCAAGTGTTTCATAGGTTTCTAGAGAATTATAAATAGCTTCAATTTGAGAAGCTTCTAAAAAGACAAACTTCCAATTAGAAGTATCTCCAAGAGTTTCTAATTCTGAGACGATTTGATCAACTGCTTCACGAGCCGATTCAGTAACTAAGACTACGAATTGAAAATCCTTAAACTCGTAAAATCGTTTGTAAATTTTTTGATTGAGATTAAAGGCATTAGCCTTTTTGTATTGGAGATCAGAACCTAAGAAGCCGAGAACACTAATGTGGTCTTTCAATTGAATCCCTTCATCATTTGAGGGTAACTCATTTACATGATCATCGAGAGTTGGCAGAACCCCAAAATTGTTGATTCCAGAAGCAAAAAACAAATAAGCAACTAGCGGAAATACAAAGAGGATAATAAGGATGCTCGTTTTTTTCATCAAGCAAAGATAAAAAAGAAGGCGATTAAAAAATCGCCTTCAATAAGTATTAACTTTTTTTTATTAAAAATCCCATTTGATAAAACCATCTTGATACACATCATAGATGTAATTACCTTCGATAAGGATTAATGCTGTTAAATATAGAATCAAGAAAACAGAAGTCCAAACAACAGCTTTCTTAAGACTCCCCTTCTCATCTCTCATATGCATGAAGTCCCAAGTAATATAATAGGCCTTTACAAGAGTAAGGATGATAAAGATCCAGTTTAGCAACTTCATGTGCAAGAAGTTGGTATGTACTAAAAAGTCAGGTTTAAAAATCCCTAGGATTACTTCTATAGTTGTAACAATCGATAAGAAGATCAAAACTCCCCATATCTTTTGAACATTGTTTTTGAACTTAACAGTTCCTCTAAATATCGCTAAATTGTGTTCTTGTGCCATCTTAAATCGCTTTATCTTTTAATTAAACTAAGTAGAAGAATGTGAATACAAATACCCATACTAAATCTACAAAGTGCCAGTACAGTCCTACTTTTTCAACCATTTCATAATGACCTCTCTTTTCGTAAGTACCTAAAAGCACGTTGAAGAAGATAATTAAATTGATCATTACACCAGAAAATACGTGGAATCCGTGAAAACCTGTTATGAAGAAGAAAAAATCTGCAAATAAACGGTGACCGTATTCATTGTGAATTAGGTTAGCTCCTTCTACCACTCCAACAGCTTGATTTAGAATCTCAAGAGATTCCGATCGGTCTAAAACTGTTTTTTTACCTTCTGCATTGATCGTTTCTGTTCTTACTAAAATATTTTCATGTGATTGAACACCCGCTACAACCTCTTCTAATCTGTAAGTAGTTCCTGCTGATTCACTTTCAAACCAAATTCCATTTTTAGCCTCATGCTGTACTCTATCGGTTTCGATAGTGGTAGCAAAATCCGCTAAAGCTACTTGATGTCCAGTCTCAGCATCTACAAATTGCAAAATACGTCCTCCTCTAGTTTCAACAGCTCCATACGAACCTTTGATAAAGGTTCCCCATTCCCAAGCTTGTGATCCAACAAAGATTCCACCTCCAATAATGGTAAGGAACATATAGATCGCAACTTTTGATTGTTTCATATGATGACCAGCATCCACAGCTAATACCATAGTTACTGAAGACATAATCAGTATAAAAGTCATAAAAGCAACATAGTACATTGGATAGTTACCGTGGAAGAAAGGAACGTGAGTAAATACTTCGTCGGCAATTGGCCATATGTCTAAGAATTTGAATCTAGAAAAACCGTAAGAAACTAGAAATCCAGAAAAGGTCAATGCATCTGATAAGATGAAAAACCACATCATCAATTTTCCATAGCTAGCTCCCATAGGTTGGTTTCCACCTCCCCAAACTTTTCCAGTAGTTGCATTTGTCACTGTAGTGTCCATATTGTAGAGTTAAATTTTCATTAAAATTTTCACAAAAATACATTTTTTTCGATAGGATTAGTGCGATGCTAGCGAAAAAAAGGATTTTTTTTTGTTTCTAAATAAAGCTATAATTTGAGTGTTAAAATCTCGTTTTTTAATTAAAAAAATGAAAAAATAATACCAAATAGATCCAAAGTAGGTCTAAAAAATGCCAAAATGTAGCTCCTAATTCTAAACCTAAAAGGTTTTGAGAATCGTATTTACCTTTAATTTGATTGAAAATAACAACACTTAAAGATATAAAACCTGCAATTAAATGCACAATATGCATTATTGCTATAATATAGATAAAGGAAACCGTAACATTGGATGTGGGTCCTGTGAAGTAATATCCCATGTCAATAAAAGTGTAAAACCCACTGATTTGAAGGCTTACAAACAAAACTCCAAGTAAAAATGTAGCAACTAAATACAAAGTAGCTTGTTGAGGCCTATCTTCTTTTACTGCCTTTTTAGCCATGATATAACTCAAACTACTTATTAGGAGCACAAGAGCACTGTAATAAAATTCTTTTGGCAATGAGAGATCACTCAGCCAATCTTCTCTTGAGGAACTCACTATATAGGCTGAAGTCCACCCTGCAAAACCCATTATTAAACTCACAATACCGAACCAAAGCATCATTTTTTTGGATCTGGCAATCTTTTCTCTTTCAGTAAATTCTTCCATAATTAAAAATTAATTCCAACTCTAATAAAGTGATCGACAACGTATATAATTTGTAATGCAGTTATATAACTAACACTAATAAGCATCAATGTTCTAGCTGTTTTTGTCTCTTTGTCCATGTAGAGTTTCAAAGCAAAAAACAACATAAGCAATCCACAACTAAACAAAATGACTGCTGCAGGAATTGACAAGACCAATGCTCCTGTAATTCCAAAAACTGGAACGATTGAAACAATCATCATCCACAGCGTATACAAAATGATTTGAAGTGCCGTCGAATGATCTTTTTTTCCAGTTGGTAACAACTTAAATCCTCCCCTTTTATAATCTTCATCAAGCATCCAAGCTAAAGCCCAAAAATGCGGAAATTGCCAAAAGAATTGAATCATAAATAAGGTACCCGGTTCAATTCCAAAATCATTGGTCGCAGCAACCCAACCTAACATAAATGGTATTGCTCCCGGTATTGCTCCAACAAAGACCGAAAGAGGCGTTTTGGTTTTTAAAGGAGTGTAGGCTAGAGTATAAAGAAGAACTGAAAGACTTCCAAAAAAAGCCGTTTTGGGATTTAGGAAATACAAGAGAACAATCCCTGATAAAGTTAAAGAGACTGCAATTAAAAGCCCCATTTCAACCCTCATCCTTCCACTTGGAATCGGTCTATTTTTGGTACGATGCATCTTTGCGTCGAGGTTCCTTTCAATAATTTGATTAAAAGCATTAGAGGCACCAACAAGAGCATAACCCCCAGTTATAAGTAAGGTCAGTTCAATGATATCAATCGTTGCCGCAGCAATAAAATATGCTGCAATAGATGAAAATACAACGCTTATAGCCAATCGAAACTTCGTGATTGCCTTAAACTCTTCAAAAAATGATATGGATTGATTTCCCAATGCTACGTCTTTAAAACTGTGCAAATATACTACCCAAACAACCGCTGTGCAATAAAAAAAGCCCAATCATTCGACTGGGCCTTTATATAAGTGTTTTGATTTATTGTAATTTAAAAGTAATTGGAATACTGAAAGGTACTTTTACTGGACGACCTCTTTGTTTTCCAGGAATCATATTTGGCAGCTTTTGAATAATTCTCAATGCTTCAGCCTCTAAACTCTTGTCTGGACCACGGTATCTAATATTGCCGATACTACCATCTTTCATAATGGTAAACTGAACAAATACACGTCCTTGAATTCCCATTTCTTGAGCCATCTCTGGGTAACGGAAGTTTTTACGGATGTGCTTTTGCATCATTTCGTTAAAACAAGCTCTAATAGCTGCAGCTCCATTTCCTTTTTCAGATTCACAACCTGGGAAAATTGGAACATCTTCAATTACTGCAAAAGGAACGGTTACGTCTTCTTCAAAATCTTCTACTTCAAGATCTTCGATTTCGACTATGTCTTCCTCTGATGACTCTGAAGATTCAATTACAGTTTCTTCAACTTCCACCTCATCTTCAACGACTTCGATCACTTCAGGAGCAGCTGGCGGTGGTGGTGGTGGTGGAGTTTTGATTTGTTCTGTCATTGGCACCTCTTCATCCAAAGTGTCATCAACATTCATTTCGAAATCGTATGTTTCAGTCTTGTCGTATTTTTTCCATTCTAAAGCTCTCCAAGACACAAGTGTTACAATTGCTAGTCCAATAGCAAAGTACAAACTGCTGTTTCTTCTAATGTCAGCTTTAGGATTTTTCTTTAGTTCCATAGATATTTGTTTAGTGTTGGCTAATTTAAAACATTATTTATAAAAAAAACAATTAATTTCTTCAATTTGGTATGGAAAAATAATTCCACTTACTGTGGTAGATAATTATTGCAAAAAGAATGCCTAAAAAATTGGCAAATACATCTTCTAATTCTCCAGATCTACCCGACACATAATTTTCTTGCAGGTATTCTATCAAAACACCTATTGTAAGGTGTATAACAATTGCTGAAAAGATCTTAATGTTTTTAGTTTGCTTATTCAGTGATGTCTTTTCTATAAATAGTAAAAACAAAAACGATGCCACAAAATAAAATCCCAAATGAACTATCTTATCAAAATAGGGGATTTCAATAGAGGGCCCGTTTAAATCCGGTAGTAAACTCAAGTATATCAACAGAAAGAGCCACAGAAAGTAACTACTGCTGTATAAAAGTGATTTAAGCACCGATAAGCTCTTTGTATTCTTCTGCACTTAAAAGATCATCAATCTGACCGGCATCAGCAACTGTCATTTTAATCATCCATCCTTCTCCATAAGGATCAGAATTGACAAGTTCAGGAGTGTCTTCTAAAGCTTCGTTAAATTCAGTAACTTCTCCACTAAGAGGAGAAAATAGATCAGAAACAGTTTTCACAGCTTCGACAGTTCCAAATACTTCTTCTTTTTCAACAGATTCATCTAAGCTGTCAACTTCAACATAAACGATGTCTCCTAATTCTCCTTGAGCAAAATCTGTAATTCCGATAATCGCAGTATCTCCTTCAATTTTAACCCACTCGTGGTCCTTTGTGTACTTTAATTCGCTTGGTATATTCATAGTTGTTTGAAATAGTTTTAATAAACAAATTTAATAGAATTAATCAAGTCGTAAGAGATTTCACAAAAAAAATTCTATCAATTTCCAAAATTGTACTTAAGTCTAAATCCTGTATCAATAGTCTGCTGTGGAAATGCTGTTGAAACTGCATAACGAGATGAATTGAAATCGTAAAAGAAGACCGCGTTTAAGTTCTTATTGACAGCGTAATCAGCCGATAATTTTGTCGATAGCAGGTATTGACCCGCATTGATTTGAGTATTGTCTAATTCGAGATTTCGAATCACTGTTAAATTGTCACGCAGACTAAAATCAGCTTTGATATTTAAATCACCTTTTAGTTGCGTACGAGAGCCTCCAAAATTGGTATTAAATCGAACATCTTTAATACGATATCCTATTCCAGCTGTAATTTCCTTTCCATTCATTTCAGTGAGTAAGTTGTTGTCAAAACTCATGGATAATGCACGATCCATTTTTACCTCCAAGAGGACTCTCATTGCATTCTTGGTTTCAAAATCAACGCGAATCAATGGATTAAATTGATCCGTTAACACTAAGTTACCATAGAGTTTATCAGGTCTAAAATCTCCTGTACGAGGATCAATCAATGTATTGGTTTTCTCTAAATTGGTACGATAGGAGTTAATACTCATCGCAGCTCTATACCCATGTGAAATGGAGAAGCGATTAAATCGATCCTCAAACCATTTGAGGTTCATAAATCCTGTGTATTTCATGTTCCAATTCGGAAGTGGTATTCCCTTGAAGGGGTCTAATTCAATAGCAGCTGCATCTTTTCCTGTGTAAGCAGCTATAAAAGCAGGTAATAACACATCTTGAGCTGTTTTACCGTATCGCTCTGGGAATCCATCCTGATCGATTAACGCTGCTTCTTCAGGAGATAATCCTGATGCTAAACGATTGGCAACAGTAATTCGATTGCTTTTAAATTGATCAAAAGATTCAGAAGTCAGCTCATCACTTTGATTAAAGAAGGTTGAAATCATCATGACAGACCTATTGTAATTTCCAACCTCATTACCCAACATATTCACATATTGATAATCTCCATTTCCTAAATCCTCAACTCTAAAGTTCTCCTTGTAATTAGAAGAGTGCTGCATATCCATACTCAGATCTATAGTCAGATCTTTAATAGGTTGCGCATTGGCATCTATCTTAAATTTTTTGTTGGTATTCGACACATAAGCCTCATTAAAGTTCTCAAAGGTTGTCAAATACCCTTGTTTAGCGAGCTGAAAACGAACGTCGGATTGAGACCCAAAAACAAATCCAAGGCTGGGCTCACGAGTTCCAAAGGAACCAATTTGTCTAGTAAATCCAGGTAAAAACTTACCGTTGTTTTCACTGTAACTCACATTAACTCTCTTAATGGAAGTTATTAAGGATTTCCAAAGTGGGGTTTTATTTTGACCAGCTCCACCGTTTGCATTTGAACGACCTGGCAAGAAATTAACTGCGCTGGATTGCTTTTCTAAACCTAAATAACGATAGAACTTATTAAATGTCATCGAAGCATTTAAATTGTGAGTGTTCGAATTTTGAACATTGTTGAGTTCACCTCCTGCCACTTCACGAACTGACTCATCTCCCCTCTTCCATTCAAAATTGGAGGTATAGGTGTATTGAGCATCAATAAAGTTCAAGAATGGGAATTTATCAAATGGCAATTTGTAATTCAGTTGAAATTGTTGATTGAAACGATCTGCTTTACCGTAGTTAAAGAAGTCATCCCAAATTGTCAAATCTTGATTGATTCCTGAATCTTTATCCTCATCTAAATTGAAGTAATTTCTAATGACATTTTTAGAATTAGCGTTTAAATTCAGTCGTATTGACTTGGTAAGCTCATGCTGAATTGCATACTGCCAATTAAACAAATAATTGCGTTGTTGCAAGAGCGGCATATCTAAGGCATCAACTCCAGGGGTTTGAACATCTCTAAATTGTTGCTCGTTAAAAGAACGATCAAAGGTAGCGTTAAAGGCTACAGATGAAGGAAGTAGGTTAAAGTTAACTTCTTTTAACCATTTCCAATAATCGCTTTTCAAAATAGAATCATTCTTAGCAAAAGGCTCTATAGCTAATGGTTTAAATTGATATCCATAGATCACTCCAGCCTTGATATTTTCATCGTTGAGGTGTTCTACCTCAAAATCTCTGTGTTGGGTTTGATTGTATGAATAATTAAGCGTAAGGTTTTCTGGATCAAAGAAGTGGTTTTTAACCTCTTCTTTTTCAGGATTCTTCTCTTTTCTAATCCCTATTAAATTGATACTATTTCTCTTCGTATAAGATTCTGATTGTTCTAGAATTTGATCAGCTTCTGATTGATTATTAGCTGCTGAAATTCGATCACTTAACTCTAAGTCTTCATACAAGGGATCATACTTAGGAGTTACCATCTCTTCTGCGATCGAATAATTAATAGGTAATTTTAATCCCCATTTGGAAGGGAGCATGGTCCCTAAGTTTAGATTAGTTACTACGTCATACGATTGCAAATCTTCTCTTGAACGCTCATTTGGCATTTGATCAATTCCACCAAATCCAGCAGTTGATTTAGAACCGTTAACAGATACTGACATCACATCGGCCATATTGAGATCCATAGAAGCTATTGCAGCCCACCCTCCTTCTCTATTCATTCCAGAGAGTCTGAGTTCGTTAAACCATAACTCACCACGCGCAATTTCATTGGAAGTATTTTTAACACCAACCATAATACCTCTTATATTCGCAAGCGAAGGATTACCACGAATCCCAACACGGGTAGAACCTTCTGGTCTTGGATCAAACTCCTGAACCTCTACAAGCTCATCGCCGATGAGATCGTAATAAGTCAGCTCGCTTAAATTTTGATTTTGAATTCCTTTGGATTTGAGCTTTGCTAATATATCTGTCGAAATTTCAATTTGATTTTCTGCTGGCCAAATTTCTTGAGTAGTTGAAGCGCCGAACTCTGTAAATTTCAAAGGAACCTCTACTTGATAGAAGTTTTCAGAATAATCCGTACCTATTCTCATGAATCCAACAAGAGGTTTATCAGCTGAGGCATAATCAGAATTTGCGATCTTTTCAGCGTGTATAAACATTTTAATTCGCTTGTATTGACGAACATCGTACTGAGTATTTTTAAAGACACCTCTAGAATCTTTTGGCTCTAAATTTTTAACAACCAAAGACAAGGATTGCTCATTTTGACGTATGATGGTATTGTTATTATTGAGTTGTTCACGTACTACTCCAGGAGGCAACACATAAGGAATGGGTTGTCTAGTGTTGTTTTCTTCAATATTGACAGTACTGACGTCTATTTGAGTATTGTCATCGGATGGGTCAGCATCTGTATCTGGAGTTAAGGATCTTGTGTAGTTTCTCCAATCTCCTCTAACTAAATCTAAAGTCGCAAAACGCAATACTACAGGCTTAGAAAAACCTGTAAGATACATTCTCAAGAAACTGATCGATCTAAAATCCGATATTCCCCCAAGAGCATCAGTAAAAGCTGAAAGAGGAATTTTATACTGAATCCATCTGGTGTTGACTTGATTTCCATTTGGTAGTTTTGGGCTGAGTTGTTCTTTGATATCAGTTACAAATGGATCATTGATATTGGTGCCGGGCTTGATATCAATCTTATACTCAAAATAACTATCGACAGTATTCATGGTTAAATCTCTATCGATGTCCTCAACATCAGGTAGCGTTGTCGATCCTCTATTGGAATTACTAACAGCAACTGGAGCATTTCCATCAGGGTTGTTAAAGTCTTTATAGCGTTCTAGAATGGAACCAGACCTATTGAGGTAATAGTCGTAATTATCCAATGCAGGATCAGAAGAAGGGTTATTAGTATAGATAGCGGCCTCTTCACTATCGCTTAAACCATCAAATCCTACATCCTGAATGGCACGATTAGCTTCATCTGCATCAAAGGCGTACAACAGTGATTGACTTGCGGGAACCTTACCCCAGGAGGTATTTGAAGTAATCGCTGTCCCAGAAGTATCTGGCAATCCGTTTTCATATTGTTTTTTACCGTCTTTTAAAATGTCCTCTGATATATTTCCTAAATTGAAAACGAGCGTTCCTGGATCGGTAGCTATTCCATCTACATATGGATCCAGTAGCCAGAATTGAATAAATTCAACATTAGCATTTTCAAAGTTAGTCGTACTCATCGGTCTCATGATACCAGCCCAACGATCGTCTTCATTTAAACTGCTAAAAGAACCATTGTTGTTATAAGGGCCTTTTTCCTGTGGATAATAATTTAAATCAAGGGTTGTTTGAACAGTCGTCTGTCCTTGAGCGATATCGACTTGAGGGAAGACCTCATCAATATAAATTCTTCTGGTTGGATTGGTAGATAAATCGTTATTCGTAATACCGTCTGGTCTTTGAAAAGAATAAAAAATTGGATCGATAGAATACCAAGCCATTTTAGCTCTTCCATAGCCGTTTTTAAGGTTATCCTCATCTGTTGGCGAATTTCCAAAGAGGGTATCAGAACCATCACCAAACTCCAAAGGAGTACTAGCTAAAGACCAACCTAAAGAACCTCTGATATCAATCAGTGTTTGCGCTCCTTCAAAATCATCGATATAGGTCGTCGACTCCCCTTCAAAATCTGCAAATTTCGGTGTTCCTGGTTTTAAAGTAGCCATCTCAGCTCTAAGTGAAATATTAGAGGGGGCCTGAGTTTCTACATTGGGAAGCTTATTAGCTAATCTTGTTAAAAATGGAACCTCTGATGAATAAATCAGATTAAATCCGTAAATAGAGTTGTTAACAGGTTCGATTCCATAACTTGACTTTTGTGTTAAAGGACGCTCATTGAGGTTCAGATAGGTTCCTCCGATAATGAATTTATCACTAAATTCATGGGTGATATTAATTCCAGAAAAGCGTTTGTTCTGTTGTCCAAAAACAGCATTGTCCTCAACTGATATTTTAATAGGTGCATTAGAAGCCTCGAGCGAAGGGTCTAAGAGTTGAACCGTTCCCAATTGATAATTGACGGTATAGTCAACACCTTCTACTAATATTCTTCTACCTACTGTCACTCTAACAGAACCTCTTGGTACATTAAAAGCGCCTATTGGAATTCCATTGGAACTCGCTGATTTATACTGTCCTTTTAGTAAGAATTTATTCTTTTCTGCCTTTTCAAAAGCAGAGGCCTTGGTTTGAGAATAGAGTTCTCGATAAACGTATTGCTTTTGGTTGGCTGTATAACCCTGATCGTTCTCAACATCATAAGTTCCACCTCCGAGTAACTCAAATAGGTATTCTCCAAAAGGCTCAACCTTGGTAAAGATGATCGATCCTGTTCTTAGGTTGATAGTTCTATTTGGGATAAAATCAAAGAATCCATCTCCTTCTTCTTGAACATCGTTGTAACCATTGAGACGGTCAAAATTAAAGACGTTCAGCAGTGTTCTTTCTTCTAATGGCTTTGGGCTAGTTGGCCATCCCTGACCAAAACTAGAATCTATGGGAGTGATATAGTTTCTCGGACTAGGATTCGCATAGATGATGTTAAATTTAAAATCTTCTTCTGATAGTGAATAAGCCCCAGTTGGATAAATATTCTTCATCATCAAATCCCAAATAGGATCTTTAACAGAGGTGATATTACTCTTTAAAAGTTTTAATATAAGTGCATTGTTCTGCAATGCAGTTTGCTCATTGGCATTGGTTACAGAGGTTGACTCTACTCCTCCATTGGCAAACTCACCTACTTGATACACCTTTCCATTATAGGTATACTGAAAGGCAACGGCTAGTATTTCGTCAGCACTCAATCGTTGGGTTAGAGAAATATACCCCAATTGTGTATCGATAAAATAATCCCTTCCCTCTTCCAATTTATGAGCATTTTCAATAACCGCATAATCAAAACCAGGATTAATTTTATATCCAGGAGTATTAAACGCTTGTGGTGCAGTTGCAATATCTCGAATTTGATCCAATAGCGCTCCACCAATTCCAATTTGCTCCGGATCGTAATCATTGGCATTGTTTGATGGCAAATAAGGAGCCGTAGGCGTGTTAAAGAATCCCGAAGGAGTATTGGGATGTCTTCCGATTACACTATTATTAGGATTGGATTCTCCTAAATCTTGTAAGGCTACTATGTTTCTAACATTGTTAGTTCTCTGTACTCGATTGGTCATCCAAACTTCAATACGTGTAATCTGAACCTGTGAGTTGACATAAGGGTAATTTTCTAAAGCCTCATCGTATTGATCTCTAAAAAAGTGAGATAAGAAAAAGTGTCGATCTTCCTCGTAATCCAATGCAGTTAAATTAAAATCACTGATGGTTCCACCTCCTTGAGCAACCACTGAGTTGTTTTGAGATCTTTGCTCCGATAATACCGTTGTCACTCGAGTTCTTCCAAATTTCATCTCCGTCTTTAAACCAAAAAGACTTTGAGCTCCTTGAATTAGTGAACTCGTCAGTGGCATCGATATATTTCCCACTTCGATGTTCTGTAAGATATTATCCTCGTTTGACTTAAACATATTACCCACATTAGAAAGTGGATCTTGGGTATTGATTCCAGACATATCAATACCTGTTACATCTTGAACCGTTGGTGGATTGTAGGAGATTTTTATGAGATTCTGAAAATCAAAAGTTGCCTGAGTGTCGTAATTGGCGTTAATAGAGAGCCGTTCTCCAATTTTACCGACCATTCCCAAACGTATTTGCTGATCAAAATCAAAAGAAAGATTGGATCTGTTTCTAGGAGATAGGGATGGATTGTCATTCTTTTGCCAAAGCACTCCCATATCCACTGCAATAGATCCCTGAGGAATCAAGCTGATTTCATCTCCACCGAAAATGGTCTCCAACACATCGCTGTTTAATCTAAAATTAGGGAGGATATTCTTTAGAGCAGATTGATTTTTATTCGATTGATTTTCATAGAGCTGTTGTTTTTCTCTAAAGTAGGATTGAGTCGATTCCTTTCTCACCAGTTCCCAATACTCTTCTGGACTTAAAATAAGAGGATAGCCCAACTCATAACCTGCTATAGGTTGAGTGAACTCATAGTAATTTTCCTCAGCATTATAGACGTATTTAGAAGTAATCCCGCTGGGGAGTTTCATCTTGATTGAACGAAGAACTGCTGCTGTACTATCTTGAACAGTTTCTTGCTCCTGAGCCGATAACTTATTCTTTACAGCAAAGAAGACAAGTATAAAACACAAGGGTTTTATATATTTAAAATTAATTCGTTTCAAACTCTATTGTTAAAGTTTTTTTAGGGCTATTTTAATAACAGATTCAACACCTAATTCTCGCTCTTCACTAAGAATCGCATCGACCACCTTTTCAGCTTGTTTTCTAGAAAAGCCCAATACTTCTAATGCAGATAACGCTTCTTCTTTAACTGTATTGTCCTGTTGTGGAAAAACTTCATCAAATTCGTAAATTTTTAAAATTTTATCCTTGAGCTCAATGATAAGACGTTGTGCTGTTTTAGCTCCTATTCCTTTGACAGACTGTATCTTAGAAACATTTTCAGCAGCTATCGCTCCTCTTAATTCCTCAGAAGTCAAAGAGGACAAAATAGTTCTTGCGGTATTGGCTCCTATACCTGAAACAGTAATCAATAGTCTAAAAACTTCTCGTTCAATTTTTTGAACAAAACCGTAAAGCGTATGTGAATCTTCTTTTACCTGAAGATGGGTATAGAGTTCAATCGTTTCTTCTGATCCAATCAACGAATAGGTATTCAGTGAAATATGCAACTCATAACCTACCCCAGAACAATCGATGATAACCGAAGTTGGATTTTTCTCTACTAATCTTCCGCGAATATGAGTTATCATAGGTGATTATTTTTTTAATCGTTCTTGTGCATCTAAGACAGTGATCGCAGTCATATTGACTATTTCAGATACACTTGATCCCAATTGTAATACGTGAACAGGATTGTTTATTCCCATTAAAAACGGTCCAATAGAATCTGACTTATTTACTTCCTTCAGCAATTTATAGGTAATGTTCGCAGATTCCAAATTAGGAAATATTAAAGTATTAACGCGTTTTCCAGATAATTTAGAAAAAGGAAAAATTTTCTGATGCAATTCTTTATTGAGAGCGAAATCCAATTGCAATTCTCCATCGACTACCATATTTGGATCGTAATTGTGTAAATATCGAACAGCCTTCTTAACCTTATCTGCATTAGGATGCAATGAAGATCCAAAGTTTGAATAGGACAACATCGCCATAACCGGCTCAAAACCAAATGCTTCAACCATTGATTTTGTCATCAGTGCTATGTCAGCCAAACACTCAGTACTTGGATCGATATTCATCGTAGTATCTGCTAAAAATATGGGTCCTTGATCGGTAATCATAATATTGGCTGAAGCCACTCTATTGTAGCCTTCACTTACACCTATGATTTCTAAATAGGGTTTTACGACAGATGCGAAAGCTCTTGAATAACCAGAAAGCATTCCATCTGCATCACCCGTTTTAACCATCATAGCACCGTAATAGGTACGTTCGCGCATTCTGCTCAATGCCAAGTATTTTGTAATTCCTGTACGTTTTCTCCCCTCCCAATAACGCATACCGTAATCTGTTCTCTTTTCTTCAGAATCATCAGCCTTTGGATCGATAATTTGAATATCTGCCTCAAATTCTAATTCCTTCATTAATTCTTTAATGATATGCTTTCTTCCGAGTATAATTGGAATAGCTATTCCCTCTTCATAAACAATTTGCGCTGCTTTGATGATGTCGAGTTGCTCACCTTCTGCAAAAACAATTCGTTTTGGATCTGACTTAGCTCTATTGTGAATTTGACGCACTAATTTATTTTCAGATCCTGATCTTACAAAGAGTTCTTGTTTATACTTATCCCAGTCCTCAATCGTAGTCTTTGCGACACCAGAATCAATAGCTGCCTTAGCAACTGCAGGAGGTATACATTCAATAAGACGTGGATCAAAAGGTTTAGGAATGATATAATCACGACCAAAGGTCAAGCGTTTTTCTTGATACGTAATATTAACTTCCTCTGGAACTGATTCTTTTGCTAAATCAGCTATGGCTTTTACAGCAGCCATTTTCATTTCCTCATTGATCTTTGTTGAACGAACATCTAGGGCACCTCTAAATATATAAGGGAATCCCAGTACGTTGTTCACCTGATTAGGGTGATCTGATCGTCCCGTAGCCATAATGATGTCTTTACGAGTCGCAATCGCTAAATTATAGTCTATTTCAGGAGTTGGATTTGCAAGTGCAAAAACAATTGGAGAATCAGCCATAGACAAAAGCATCTGATTATCAACTACATCAGCTATCGAAAGTCCTACAAATACATCTGCCCCTACCATCGCATCTTCGAGTGTATTGAGATCTCTTGCCGTTGCGAATTCAGCCTTAGATTCTGCTAAATTTTCTCTGTCTTTGCGAATCACTCCTTTGGAATCACACATTACTATATTCTCAGCTTTGGCTCCAAAAGCTTTGTATAACTTTGTACAAGAAACCGCTGCAGCTCCTGCTCCATTGATTACAATCTGAACGTCTTCAATTTTCTTTTCAGCTAACTCTAGTGCATTTAAAAGTGCAGCAGCAGAGATAATTGCAGTCCCGTGTTGATCGTCGTGCATCACTGGAATATCCAATTCCTCTTTTAAACGACGTTCAATTTCAAATGCTTCAGGAGCTTTGATATCTTCTAAATTAATGCCTCCAAAACTAGGAGCAATCGTCTTAACAGTTTCAACAAATTGATCGACATCTTTGGTATCTAATTCAATATCGATACTGTCTAAATCAGCAAATATTTTAAAAAGCAAACTCTTCCCCTCCATTACTGGTTTAGAAGCCTCTGGTCCAATATCACCAAGACCAAGAACAGCCGTACCATTGGTAATAACAGCTACTAAATTTCCCTTATTGGTATAGCGATAAGCTTGATCTACATCCTTTTCAATCTCCAAACAAGGTTCTGCTACCCCTGGAGAATAAGCCAATGCTAAATCTCTTTGAGTGGCATAGGGTTTTGTTGGGACAATTTTTATTTTTCCAGGGGTTGGCTTTGCGTGATATATCAAAGCCTCTGCTCTTAATCTCGATTTACTACTCATATAGTTAAATTATACCTCAAATTTAAGTTTAATTCACTGAACGACCCATACTTTGTACACAAAGAAGGAAGTTATTTATTCACATACTGTAAATTTCTTGTAATCCCTGAAAATTTAGTTCGCTTTAATGGAGATTTACGTGCTATTTCAGAAAAAACTTCAGCGGTCAGCTCCTGCCATTGAGCCTTAGAATAATTGACATAGGGATTGGGAGCAAATCGCTCTTCTTTTGTAGTGATCGAAAAGCGATTCCAAGGACACACATCCTGACAGATATCACAGCCAAAGATCCAATCATCAAATGATTGATTTAAATCAGAAGGCAGTTCTCCCTTTAATTCAATGGTTAGATATGAAATACACGAATTGGAATCGATCAAATACGGAGCCTTAATTGCATTCGTGGGACAGGCGTCTAAACAGGCTGTACAAGAACCACAATGATCTGTAGCAATACTTGTATCGTATTCCAAGGGCAGATCAACGATTAACTCTGATATAAAATAAAAAGAACCTTGTTTTTTTGTTATTAAATTGGCGTTTTTTCCAATCCAACCTAATCCTGAACGCTTGGCCCAAGCCCGCTCTAAAACAGGTGCAGAATCTACAAAAGCTCTACCACTGACCTCTCCTATTTCTTGATTAATAAAATCTAATAGAGCTGTCAATTTATCTTTTACTACAAAGTGATAATCTTCTCCATAGGCGTACTTAGATACTTTGTAGGAATCTTTAGCAACAATAGGTTCTGGATAATAATTAAAGAGAAGACTAATGACTGATTGAGCTCCGTCTACCAATAAACGAGGGTCTAGACGTTTGTCAAAATGATTTTCCATATAAGACATCCCCGCCTGATGATTGGCGTTTAGCCAGTTTTCTAATCGAGGCGCTTCCTCTTCTAAGAACTCGGCTTTTGAGATTCCACAGGAAGTAAAACCAAGCCTTTGAGCCTCAGCTTTAATCATTTCACTGTAGGTCATTTTATTAGAAGTCATTTTAAAACAATCCTGGTTGTCCTTTAGAAAAATTTCTACCTAAGTGTTTGTAAGCCATCTCTGTAGCCTCTCTACCTCTTGGAGTACGAACTATAAAACCCTGTTGTATTAAAAAGGGCTCGTACACTTCCTCGATGGTTTCAGCGCTTTCAGAAACAGCAGTAGCCAAAGTTGTAATACCTACAGGACCTCCTTTGAATTTATCAATCAATGTTGAGAGGATTTTATTATCCATCTCATCTAAGCCATGAGTATCGACATTAAGCGCTTTTAAGCCGTATTTAGCAATTTTCATGTCGATTGCTCCTGTACCTTTGATCTGAGCAAAATCGCGTACTCTTCGAAGCAATGCATTCGAAATTCTTGGTGTTCCTCTACTCCTTCCTGCAATTTCAATCGCAGCTTCTTCATCAATAGGTGTTTTTAGAATAGCTGCAGAACGCATCACTATACTTGAGAGCAATTCTGTATTGTAGTATTCTAATCTTGATTGAATTCCAAAACGCGCTCTCATAGGAGCTGTAAGGAGACCAGATCGAGTTGTTGCACCAACAAGGGTAAATGGATTGAGATTAATTTGAACCGAACGAGCATTAGGTCCACTTTCAATCATAATATCAATTTTATAATCTTCCATGGCTGCATAGAGATATTCCTCTATAACAGGACTTAAACGGTGTATTTCATCGATAAAAAGCACATCGCGTTCCTCTAAATTTGTCAATAAACCAGCTAAATCACCAGGTTTATCAAGTACTGGACCGGAAGTGACTTTAATACCGACTCCAAGTTCATTTGCAAGAATGTGAGCCAAGGTGGTTTTACCCAGACCTGGAGGCCCATGAAAAAGGGTGTGATCCAAGGCATCATTTCTCATATTTGCAGCCTGAACAAAAACCGATAAATTCTCAAGCACCTTCTCCTGACCTGCAAAATCATTAAAACTGAGGGGTCTTAAAGCTCTTTCGATATCGACTTCTTCTTTTGAGAAGTTTTCAGATGTAGGATCTAAATGCTCATTCATGTAAGTAAAGGTAATTCATTTATGCTTATTCTTGAGTTGTGTTAAAAGCTTTCTTTAGAATTTGTGCATTACCTAAAAACTCCTTTACTTCTAATGAGGCTATCCCGTAAAAGTTAAGAATTGATTGATGATTTGAATAGAGATCTACTTCTTTTATAGCGTATAAATCAGAAGTAGCATTATTATTCAAATGAAGCTCAGCCGTTTCAACTTTCAAACCCTTTCCGTTAAAATAACTGTCTTGTGTCTGCGTTAAAAATAAATTCGTACAACTTCCAAGAGCATTAAATACTGATCGATCTTCTAAATTGAGTTTAGAATTAGTAATGACTCCAGAAAAATCGATACTGGACTTGTCCTTTGTATCAATTTCTAATTGATTGAGCGTTGCTGTTAATTTCATTTTAGAATTTTCCGAAAGATTTACAAACAAACGATCTGCAATTCCGTGAACTTCAATTGACGCTCTACCTTTAGCATTGATATCTAAAGGAATAGTATTGGAATTAATATCGAGTTTTACCCTTCCCTCTTTTAATTGAATCGATTTTAGATTGACATAGGAAACTGTAATCTGAAGTTCTTTTTTAGATTTGATTCTATAATAAGAACTGATGTGTAAAACAGAATCTTTGACACTAAAATTAAAGACAGGAGGAAGATTGTCATCTGCTACAAAATGAACTGAAGGGGTCACTGCTTTTTTAAAACTAATATCTAAGTCTTCTTCTACGACAATTGAATTAAAAGCATCTAAAACTTTATCAACTACTGTTACAGTTCTATTTCCTCTGATATCGGGTTTCTTTTGAGCAAAAGACCAATTACAACTAAGAAAAAAAATTCCACAAACAACTAATGTATAATAGCGAGTCATGAGCATAGGGGTATATTTTTGATTAAATTACAAAAAATACAAACGCATAAAAAAGCCTTCCGTTCAAGAAGGCTTATTTTATTCAAAGGTTATAAACATCTTAGTGATGTAATTCTTCTTCATCATCTCCCATAGGAACATTCTGAGGAACGAAATCTTGTCCAGGGATGATATATTCACCTGATTTATCTGTTTTTGAGTAATCATATGCCCAACGGTGTACTTCTGGTATTGCGCCAGGCCAGTTTCCATGAATGTGTTCTACTGGCGTAGTCCATTCTAACGTATTTGATTTCCATGGGTTTTGTTCTGCTTTCTTTCCGTAGAAGATACTATGGACAAAATTGTAAACAAAGATCAATTGTGCAAATGCTGCAATGATCGCGAATACCGTAATTAAAATTTGAACATTCGTCAATTCATCAAACATAGGGAACGCTGTGTTTTGGTAATAACGTCTTGGAACACCAGCCATTCCTACGAAGTGCATTGGAAAGAATACACCATAGGCACAAACCGCTGTAATCCAAAAGTGTGCATACCCTAAGTTTTTGTTCATCATTCGACCGAACATTTTTGGGAACCAATGGTATACCCCAGCAAATAAACCGTAAAGTGCAGAAATTCCCATTACTAAATGGAAGTGAGCCACCACAAAATAAGTGTCATGTACGTTGATGTCCAAAGTAGAATCTCCTAGTATGATTCCTGTTAAACCTCCAGTAACGAAGGTAGATACCAATCCAATTGAAAATAACATTCCAGGGTTGAACTGTAAATTACCTTTCCACAAGGTTGTTATGTAGTTGAAGGCTTTTACCGCAGAAGGGATAGCAATCAATAACGTTGTAAAAGTAAAGACCGAACCTAAGAAGGGATTCATACCTGAAACAAACATATGGTGCCCCCAAACGATGGTTGATAAAAAGGCAATTGCAATTATAGAAGTAACCATGGCTCTGTATCCAAAAATAGGCTTACGAGCATTGGTTGACATGACTTCTGAAGTAATTCCAAGAGCAGGAAGTAATACAATGTATACCTCAGGGTGCCCTAAGAACCAAAATAAATGTTCAAATAATACAGGTGAACCACCTTGATAGTGCAACACCTCTCCTTGGATAAAGATATCAGAAAGATAAAACGATGTTCCAAATCCACGATCCATAATCAACAATAATGCTGCAGATAATAACACAGGGAAAGAGACCACTCCAATGATAGCCGTCACAAAAAAGGCCCAAATAGTCAAAGGCAAGCGTGTCATTGACATTCCCTTTGTTCTGAGGTTTAAAACCGTCACGATATAGTTCAAGGAACCTAATAGAGAAGAAGCGATAAAAATCGCCATAGAAACCAACCATAAAGTCATTCCTAAACCTGAACCTGACTGTGCCATAGGAAGCGCAGATAGTGGTGGGTAGATCGTCCATCCAGCAGATGCAGCTCCTGTTTCAACAAATAGCGAAAGTAACATGATTGCCGCAGAGGTAAAGAACAACCAATATGACAACATGTTTAGAAAACCAGATGCCATATCTCTTGCTCCAATCTGCAAGGGTATTAATAAGTTACTGAAGGTACCACTCAAACCAGCTGTTAGTACAAAGAATACCATAATAGTTCCGTGAATGGTTACCAATGAAAGATACATTTCTGCATCCATTACACCACCTGGTGCCCATTTACCTAAAAGAGCCTCAAAAATTGGAAAGGACTTACCTGGCCATGCTAATTGCATTCTAAAAAGAATAGACATAGCGATTCCAATAGCTCCCATGATTAAACCAGTAATTAAGTACTGTTTAGCAATCATCTTGTGATCTTGGCTAAAGATGTACTTTGTTACAAAGGTCTCCTTGTGGTGATGCCCGTGATCTTCTGAATGTTCGTTTGCGTGTGCAGACATATTTAGAATATATTAATTTGTGTGGTTAATGAATTAATTAGTTGGCGGCCATTTGCTGACCAAAAGTTTTTTGCGAAGCTAGCCACTTGTTGTAGGAAGCCTCATCCTCTACAATAATTTTCATTTGCATATTGTAGTGAGATTTTCCACAAATCTTGTTACAAAGCAAAATGTAATCAAACTCCCATGGATCTGAATTTTCTTCCCCACGAGCAGCACGCTCTCCTCTAATTTTATTTGTTCGAGCAACTTTAGCTTGAACATCCTTCTGAGCACGCATTTCAGCAGTCGTTAAAGTAGGTGTAAAAGAAAACTCTGTAATCATTCCAGGTACACAGTTCATTTGTGCTCTAAAGTGAGGCATATATGCTGAGTGCAATACATCTTGAGAACGCATTTTAAAATTAACTTTTCTACCTACAGGTAAGTGTAATTCTTTTACTACGATATCATCTGCTGCATAGCTATCGGATTCATCAACTCCGAGAATGTTCGCTCTGTCAATATCAATTAAACGAACATTTGCATCTCCGAGAACATTGTCTTCTCCTGCATAACGAGCCGTCCAATTGAACTGTTGTGCATACAACTCTACAACAATAGGATCATCATCGTTATTAACATCCATAATTTCAGACCAAGTATATAGACCCCAAAGAATTAAAACTGCTAATACAATTACTGGGATTCCAGTCCACAATAACTCTAATTTACTATTGTCAGCATAGTAAAGCGCTTTTACACCAGCCTGACCGCGATATTTAAAAGCATAGTAATGCAACAAGGCTTGAACCACTACCATTGCGATTAGAATAATGACAAAAGAAACAAGCATCAAAAGATCGTACTCACTACCGTGTTCAGAGGCTGCTACCGGTAAAAGAACTTTAGAATATTTTACAAAACTAAAAATAGCAAGACCATAGATGAAAATTAAAAATCCAAACATCAAATAGCCATTGACTCTGTTGTCCTTATCATTTGCAATTTGATCCTGTTGTTTGCCTGCTTGAGACAATTCAAAGATCTTGGTCATCTGGTAAATTGCAGCTCCAAGAAAAACTAAAACAGCTATGGTTAAAAATGCAGTCATCGTATATATAATTGTTTACGTTGTTTATTAATAATGAAAATGTTTACTCTCTTCAATTAATGGATTGTTTTCTGGAGTAAGAGGTGCTTTTGTCAATTCTGTGAATACTACAAAAATAAATAGTCCTGCAAAAAACAATAAAGCACTAATCTCAGTTAGACCAATCGATGCTTGATCTCCAACTGTAGCAGGTACGATCATGTGGTACACATCTAAGTAATGTCCAAATAAAATGATTAAACCAGTCATAATCACTAGCCAATTGATACGTTTGAAATCAGAGTTGATCAGTAATAAAACTGGAAGTACAAAATTGATGGCAATCATCAAAAAGTAAGAAAGTTTAAAATCTTGGATTCTTGTCACAAAATAAGTCACCTCTTCTGGAATGTTAGAATACCAGATCAACATGAATTGTGAGAACCATAAATACGTCCAGAAAATAGAGAACGCAAACATAAACTTAGCCAAATCGTGAATATGACTGTTGTTTACCTGTTGTAGGTAACCTTTCGATTTTAAATAGATTGTAATTAATGCTAGAACAGTAACTGCAGAGACAAACATCGTTGCAAATACATACCATCCAAATAAGGTAGAGAACCAGTGTGGATCAACACTCATTACCCAATCCCAAGACATCATCGATTCTGAAATTAAAAAGAATACTAAGAATCCTGCAGAAAGTCTAAAGTTCTTTACGAAGTTAGCGTTGTCTGAAGCCTTATCTTGAGCGAGTGACCACTTTCTAGAAAGTGTTCTGTAAGCAACCCATCCTCCTATAAAAATAGCTGCTCTAATTAATAAACCAGCACCGTTGAGGTATCCTGATTTACCTTGAATTAATTTATCATGAGCAACTACTTCTGGATCTAACCAAACGAATAAGTGATTCATATGAGCAACTGACATCGCTAAAAGTACGAAAACAATTATTCCACCTGGAACGAGGTAAGCGGTGATCCCCTCCATCACTCTAAAAAGCAATGGTGACCATCCTGCTTGAGCAGCGCGATTGATTCCGTAAAAGGCTAATACTCCAAGAGCAATGAACAAGAAAAATAAAGCAGCCACATAAACTGCAGCCCATGGTTTATTTTGAAGTTGTTGTAACAAATGTGCATCGTGTCCTGCTTCGTGTCCTGCTTCGTGATTTGCTGCAACCTGATGTTCATTAGACTCCATATGAGTGTCAGTAGCTTGGTGGTGTTCAGAAGCTGGTGCAGCATGAGCCTCACCGTGACCTGCATCGTGCTTCGCTACGATTGCCTTAGCTTCTTCAACAGTTGAAGGAGCAGACATAAATCCTATTGCAATACCAACAACACCTACTGCCATAAGGATGAAGGATGCTATTCTAAGTCTATTTGAAAATGTATACATATTACTTTACTTATCGGTAATTATTTTGTTAAGTCTTTCTTTAGCTTCATCACGTAATTTGAAACTAACCAGCGCTCTTTAAAGTTTAATTGATTCTTGTAAGAACCCATTGAATTTAATCCGTAAAAGATTGTATGGTAAGCTGTCCCTATGGTAATATTTCTAGCTGCATCTGCATAAGAAGGAACCCCTAAAATCTTTTCTCGCATTACTAGATTCCCTTGACCATTACCTTTGGTGCCATGACATACGGCACAATAGATGTTGTAAAGTTCCTTACCAGCTTTCAGATTCGCTTCAGAATTTAAATCTGAAAATGGCACTGGTTGAAAACGAGCTGCATCCTTCCCATTAGGAGTGTTTGCATAATCGTAAGGCAGGTGACCTCTTGCAATCGTGTGCGCAGGAGGAGTTAAAGCAGCAGAAGCATTCATAAATGCCACAGGAGCGTAGGTATCGTAACCTACATCCTCATACATATTTGGAAAGAAAACGTAATTTCTACTATTCTTATCATTATTGCAAGAACCTAAAAGGGCTATCAATGCAACGAATACTATGGTTTTTATACTATATTTCATGATCTACTTACTACTTTTCTTCAGATTTAATTTCTACGGCTCCAGTTTCAGATAAAAGCTCGATGATGTCCGACTCGTGATCACCTGCTAAAATTTCCATAACAAAATGATCATCTGTTGATCGAACATCAGGATTTTCAGCCTTTTTGAAAGGCCACAATTTAGAGCGCATATAAAAAGTGATCACCATTAAGTGAGCTGCGAAAAATACAGTTAACTCGAACATAATTGGAACGAATGCAGGCATATTTTCTAAATAAGAAAAACTTGGTTTTCCTCCAATATCTTGAGGCCAGTCTTGAATCATGATAAAGTTCATCATCACAATCGCAACACTAAGTCCAATCAGACCATAGATGAAGGCTGCAATTGCAATTCTAGTTGGAGCAAGACCCATCGCCTTATCCAATCCATGAACAGGAAAAGGAGTGTATACCTCTTCTATGTGATATTTAGCTTCTTTTACTTTCTTAACAGCTAACAATAGGATATCGTCGTCGTTATAAAATGCTTGAACTACTTTAGATGCCATAACTATTGATCCTTTTTAGTTGATTGAACTATTTTAGCAGCCGCCTTTGGCATTTCATACAAAGGTTTTCCAGCTTCTCTTAATTTCTTGTATTTCTCTCCAGAAGATTTTAAAATGGTCTTTACCTCAGCTTGAGCGATCACAGGGAACGTACGCGCATATAATAAGAAGAGCACAAAGAAGAATCCTATGGTTCCGACAAAAATCCCAATGTCGACGAAAGTTGGAGAGAACATGGTCCATGAAGAAGGTAAGTAATCTCTGTGAAGTGAAGTCACAATAATTACGAAACGCTCAAACCACATTCCGATGTTTACGACAATAGAGATAAAGAACGAGAACATAATTGAAGTTCTCAGTTTTTTAAACCACATAAATTGTGGAGAAAATACGTTACAAGTCATCATCGACCAGTAGGCCCAAGCGTAAGGACCAGTTGCTCTGTTCAAGAAAGCGTACTGTTCGTACTCGACTCCAGAATACCACGCAACGAATAATTCAGTAATATAAGCACAACCTACAATAGAACCAGTAATCATGATGACAATGTTCATGAGTTCAATGTGTTGAATTGTGATATAAGCTTCCAGATTAGACACTTTTCTCATAATGATCAAAAGTGTATTTACCATCGCAAATCCTGAGAAAATAGCACCAGCTACGAAGTATGGTGGAAAGATAGTCGTATGCCATCCAGGAATTACAGATGTTGCGAAGTCAAATGATACAATGGTGTGCACTGAAAGTACTAATGGGGTAGCTAAACCAGCTAAAACCAGTGAAACTTCTTCAAAACGTTGCCAATCTTTTGCACGTCCTGTCCAACCAAAACTTACTAAAGAATAAATCTTCTTTTGAAATGGTTTGACAGCTCGGTCACGAATCATCGCAAAATCAGGAAGTAAACCAGTCCACCAGAATACTAATGAAACCGATAAATACGTTGAAATCGCAAATACATCCCAAAGAAGTGGTGAATTAAAGTTAACCCACAACGATCCAAACTGGTTAGGAATAGGAACAACCCAATATGCCAACCAAGGACGACCCATGTGAATGATTGGAAATAATCCCGCTTGAACTACTGAGAAAATTGTCATTGCTTCTGCTGATCTGTTGACAGCCATTCTCCATTTTTGTCTGAAAAGTAAGAGTACTGCAGAAATTAACGTTCCTGCGTGACCAATTCCTACCCACCAAACAAAGTTGGTAATATCCCAAGCCCATCCTACGGTCTTGTTTAATCCCCAAGTACCAATACCTGTTGAGATAGTGTAAATAATACTACCCAATCCCCAAAGAAAGGCAGTAAGTGCAATTGAAAAAACGATCCACCAATGTTTATTGGCCTTTCCTTCAACAGGAGCAGCGATGTCCTCAGTTACATCGTGGTAACCTTTGTCTCCTAAAACAAGTGGTTTACGTATAGGTGCTTCGTAATGCGACGCCATAATATATTTCTAGTTACGTTCGTTATTTATGATTATGCTTCTGATGTATTTCTAACTTTCACTTGATACATCACATTTGGTTTCGTTCCAACATGCTCTAATAAGTGATACATTCGATCATCTTCTTTAAGTGCTGTAATTTTACTTTCAGCATCATTGATATCTCCAAATACCATAGCTCCATTACCGCAGGCAGAAGAACAAGCTGTTTGGAATTCTCCATCTTTGATCACTCTTCCTTCTCGTTTGGCATCGAGGATGGTTTTCTGTGTCATTTGAATACACATCGAACACTTCTCCATAACTCCACGAGAACGTACAGTTACGTCAGGATTGATCACCATTTTACCGAGATCATTGTTCATATGGAAGTCAAACTCGTCATTATTGTTATACAAGAACCAGTTGAAACGTCTAACCTTGTAAGGACAGTTGTTCGCGCAGTATCGAGTTCCAACACAACGGTTATAAGCCATGTGATTTTGACCTTGTCTTGAATGCGAAGTAGCAGCTACTGGACAAACAGTCTCACAGGGTGCGTGATTACAGTGCTGACACATTACTGGTTGGAAAGCAACTTGTGGATTTTCAGTTGGATCTTCCATCGAACGGAACCCTCCAAGGGAACCTTCATCACCAAAAAGTCCACTAAAGTTTTCTTTCTTCTGGTTATCCGCTTCAAAATTTTCTTCTGATGAATAGTAACGGTCGATACGCAACCAGTGCATATCTCTTGATTTTCTAATTTCAGATTTACCAACTACCGGTACATTGTTTTCAGCGTGACATGCGATAACACAAGCTCCACATCCAGTACATGCATTTAAATCAATCGATAGATTGAAGTGATGACCAATCGAACGATCAAAATCATCCCATAGACTAACAGAAGTAGCTTCTACCTCTTGATGATCTAGAGAGACCATTGGAACTTGGTTCCAATGTGCCGCTTCTTTGGTATTAAAAACTTCTAAGGTAGTTTCCTTAATGATATCTCCTCTACCCATGAGGGTGTTTTGGAGTTGTACACAAGCAAACTCATGCATCCCAGACCCTAATGAAACCGACACTTCTTGAGAAGAAGCAAAGTTTTGGTACAATGGATAAGCATTTGCTCCAACTTGCATTTCAGATTTTAATCCAGCCGTTTTACCGTATCCTAAGGCTAATCCAATTGTTCCAGGTGCTTGACCTGGTTGAATGATCGCAGGAACAGAAAGTGAAACCCCTCCAACAGTAAGATTGATATAAGATCCGTCCAACCCACCATTAGCATCATTTTCATTTACTACACCTAAGTCTAATGCATCAACTTTTGATACCGTAGCATAATTATCCCAACTCACACGGGTGATAGGATCTGGCAATTCTTGCAACCATGGGTTGTTGAACTCTTGTCCATCTCCCATCGCTGTTTTTGTGTATAGATGGAGTTCAAAATCGGAAGCAGTAGCTGAAGCAATTTGAGCTACAGCATTGGAAGCATCTATTGATTTATATTTAGCAACAGATGTCGATTTTGAATAGACACCATCGTGCAGCGCCTCATTAAACGACACTCCTGATAAAATTGACTTGCTCCAGTTCGTTTTGATGTAATCAAAATAAGAAACATCAGATTGTCCTATCCATGTTAGGATGGAAGTCTGGATTTGTCTTGTATCAAATAATTCTTTAATCGTAGGTTGCTGTAATGCAAAATGTCCTTTCTTGATTTCCACATCACCCCATGACTCTAAGTAATGAGATGCTGCAGCAGCGTATTGAAACGCTTCTACAGTTTCATTTGCAAGTTGTGAAAACGCAACCGTCAGCGAAACATTGGACAAAGCAGCGTTGAAATCTGCAGCATTAGGTAGACTGTAAGATGGATTCACTCCATCAGTGATCAAAGCACTAACCTTACCAGCGTTCATATCTGCAACCAAGGCTGAAAGTTCAGCATTTGATGAAGATCGAATGTATCTAGGAGCCGAAGCATCAAAAGCTTCACTCTTGATGAAATTATTAATAGCTAAAACAACTTTTTGAGAATGCTGACAATCCAAACCAGTTACTACAACTGCTTTAGAACCTGCCTTTTTAACGGCATTTGCCATCGCTTCCACTGAAGCTTGTTGTGCATCAGATAAACTTACAGAAACTGAAGTATCTGTTAAATTCGCATACAAGGCAGCTAACATTTGTTTTTGTGCAGCTGAAGATGCCATAACACGTTTATCAGCATTGGCACCAGAAAGTGTCATATTGGCTTCTACTTGGTAATGTTTTGACATTTTACCATGCTTTGGCACACGACCTTGCGCATAACCAGAATCATAACCTCCACCTTGCCAATCTCCTAAGAAATCTGCACCGATAGAAACGATTACTTCAGCTTTTGCAAAATTATAATCAGCTAAAGCGCGTTCTCCATATACTTCCTCATAAGCATTAAGAGCAGCATCAGAAGAAACGGCATCATAAGCGATGTGTTTCACTTGAGGATATTTATCTTGGAGTTCAGCGATCAATTTTGCAGTCGATGGACTCGCATAGGTCGGTGTCAATAAAACAACCGATTTAGAATCAGACTTAGTCGCTTCTAGATGTGATATTACTGCAACGTCTAAGTCATCCCATGAAATGGATTCAGAACCTTTACGTGGTCCCTGAAGACGTGTTGAATCATAAAGTGATAAAACAGAAGCTTGAACACGAGCATTCGCTACCCCCTTTACGGAAGCTTCTTTGTTATTTTCAACCTTGATGGGTCTTCCTTCTCTAGTTTTTACTAAGATACTAGCAAAATCAAAACCATTAGCAATTGTTGTTGCGTAATAATTTGCGATTCCTGGAATAATCTCTTCTGGCTGCACTACATAAGGAATGGACTTAACAACAGGTCCCTCACAAGCAGCTAAGGAAGCTGCAGCCGTACTAAAGCCAACAAATTTCAAGAAATCTCGTCTATTGGTTGATGTTTCAGAAAGTGTTTCCTTATCACCCATAAATCGATCTACAGGTAACTTCTCAACAAATTCATTGTGCCTTAGCGTCTCAACAATGGAATCGTTCGGATTTAATTCCGCTTCGTTTTTCCAGTATACTTTGTTTGATGCCATATATATAATGTTCTTCTGTTTCTAATTGATTAATAGTGACATTTACCACATTCGAGTCCACCCATTTGAGCTGCGGTCAGCTCTTCAACTCCATATTTCTCAGATAGAGCCTTGTGTATACTCTCGTAGTACTTATTATCTTTAACATTGACGTTGGTCTGTCTGTGACAGTTGATACACCATCCCATAGTAAGCGGAGCGTGTTGTTGCAAAATCTCCATCGTCTCTACAGGACCGTGACAAGTTTGACATTCTACACCTGCAACTGTTACGTGTTGTGAGTGATTGAAATAAGCTAAATCAGGAAGCTTGTGTACACGAACCCATTCTACTGGCTGTGATTCTCCTGTATATTGCATTGATTCTTCGTCCCACCCAACAGCAGCGTATAGTTTTTTAATCTCACCAGTATAGAATTCGTTGGTATAGCCATTCGCTAAATCTTCAGCAGAAGGACCCTCTGGATTTCCTTTGTACTCGTAAATTGACTTGTGGCAATTCATACAGTTTTCCAATGAAGGAATTCCTGAGTGTTTCGATGATCTTGCTGATGAGTGACAAAACTTACAGTCAATTTTGTTATCTCCAGCGTGAATTTTATGAGAAAAATGAATCGATTGAATTGGAGCATATCCTTGATCTACACCAACTTGCATAAAATAACCATACATATGATAAGCTGATGCAAGTAACAACACAATAACCGTTACCAAAATCAAGAACTGATTTTCTGCATATGCCTTCCAAAGTGGTTTACGCTTAGTGACTTCCACTTCAATGCCATTCGCATTTGCAAAGCGCTTCAGTGTTTTGGTAACTAGGTACAACATTAACAACAGTAGACCAAGCACGAGCGCTAAAGCTCCCAAAAGCACATCAGAGCTCACTCCTGTTTGATTTGAAGAAGCTACAGCTCCTGAAGTTGCAACAGCAGTTGCCTGAACTGGCGCAGGAGGAGGTGCTTGAGTGTAAGCAAGAATATCTTTGATATCTTGATCACTCAATGTTGGAAACGCATTCATTTGAGCCTGATTGTACTCATTGTAAATTGCTAATGCACGATCATCACCAGCTTTTATCAACGATTGGTTGTTTCTGATCCATTTGCTTAGCCACTCGAGATCACCTTCGTACTTGTCGTACACTCCGGCTAGAGCAGGTCCTGTCATCTTTCTATTTAAAGCGTGACAAGCAGCACAGTTCTGATTAAATAATTGCTTCCCTTTAGCGGCATCACCAAGTTCTTGCGCTTGAACAGATGCTGGAGCTAGCATTAAAAGAGCCATAAGTGCTCCAAAGAAGAAAGTAATTGGATTGCGGTAGAGTACCTGTTTCATATTATATAGTTATTGCTGTATATAATTTAATTGATTTTCTTTTTCAAATATTTTAAAAAAACACCGCAACAAAAATAAACAAACAACTTTATTTATGAATTGTTAAGGGTTTGTAAATTTTTAATTTATAATCAGTCTAAATAGTGTTGTTTTTACCATTTGGCACAAGCTTTGTAATATCTTTGAATAAGAATTTAAAACAATGAAAAAGAAAGGATTAATACTCATTTTAATAGGGTTTTACAGCTCCATTACTTATTCCCAAATAGATAGTTTGGCTTTGGCTGAAATGGATGAAAAGCAAAAAATTAGCCTTTTATTAGATGCTTATAAGGATTATCAGTTCAAAGTTAGTGACTATAGAATACAAATATTCTCAGGAGGATTGAATCAGGCACAAGAAATCGAAAAAGAAGCAATTGAAGCCTTTGTAGATTGGCCTGTAAGTCTCGATTTTATTTCTCCTAGTTACAGAGTTCGAGTTGGAGCATTCAAAACTCGTTTAGAGGCTGAAAAAAACCTCATTGCACTGAGGAAGAAATATCCCGCTTCCGTACTTTTAAAACCAAAAAAAATCCAGTAGACATACTGGATTTTTTATTTGATATAAAGTTTATTTTACTTGAGCTTTTTCTTAACCTCAACTTCTTGGAAGGCCTCCACGATATCTAATTCACGAATATCATTGTAGTTTTTAACTTGCAATCCACAATCGTAACCTTTAGCAACCTCTTTAACATCGTCTTTAAAACGTTTTAATGAAGCTAATTCACCTGTGAAGATCACCACACCATCTCTAATGAGACGAATTTGAGAGTTTCTAAAAATCTTACCAGTCAAGACCATACATCCAGCAATAGTACCAATCTTAGAGATTTTAAAGGTTTCTCTAATTTCAGCGGTACCAGTAATTTCCTCTTTGAGTTCTGGAGACAACATTCCCTCCATCGCATCTTTAAGATCGTTAATCGCATCGTAAATGATCGAATACATTCTGATATCGATTTCTTCTTTTTCAGCTATATCGCGAGCATTACCCATCGGCCTAACGTTAAATCCAATCACAACTGCATCAGATGCAGAAGCTAATAAGACATCAGATTCCGTAATAGGACCAACTCCTTTGTGAATGATATTCACTTGAATTTCATCAGTAGATAATTTCTGGAATGAATCTGTAAGTGCTTCAACTGAACCATCAACATCTCCCTTAAGGATCACATTAAGTTCTTTAAAGTCACCTAGAGCGATTCGTCTTCCAATCTCATCAAGTGTGATGTGACGTTGTGTTCTAACTGATTGCTCTCTAAGTAATTGAGAACGTTTCGTGGCTATTTGTTTTGCTTCACGTTCATCTTCAAGAACGGAGAACTTATCACCTGCTTGAGGTGCCCCATCCAATCCTAAGATTGAGATTGGAGTTGAAGGACCAGCAATTTTAACTGATTTTCCTCTCTCATCGTGCATGGCCTTCACCTTACCACTACAAGTACCAGCTAATACATAATCCCCAATTTTTAAGGTTCCTGCTTGTACGATGATAGTAGAAACATAACCCCTACCTTTATCTAAGAAAGCTTCCACTACAGATCCTACTGCCAATTTATCTGGATTCGCTTTAAGCTCTAATAATTCAGCTTCTAAGAGTACTTTTTCTAATAGCTCACTAACTCCTTGACCTGTTTTTGCAGAAATATCGTGAGACTGAACTTTTCCTCCCCAGTCTTCTACCAATAAATTCATATTTGCCAATCCTTCTTTAATTTTATCAGGATTTGCTGTAGGTCGGTCAACCTTGTTGATTGCAAAAACGATTGGAACTCCTGCAGCTTGTGCGTGAGCAATCGCTTCTTTTGTCTGAGGCATGATATCATCATCCGCTGCAATTACAATAATTGCAATATCAGTAATTTGAGCACCACGTGCACGCATTGCCGTAAAGGCCTCGTGACCAGGAGTATCTAAGAATGTAATGCGTTCTCCACTTTCGAGTTTCACTCCATAAGCACCGATGTGCTGAGTGATTCCTCCACTTTCACCTGCGATCACATTTTCCTTACGGATATAATCTAAAAGGGATGTTTTACCGTGGTCCACATGTCCCATTACAGTTACAATTGGAGCTCTGGGTTTTAAGGATTCTGGATCATCTACTACAACTTCAGTATCTTCCTCAACATCAGCAGTTACAAATTCTACTTTGTATCCAAATTCTTCAGCAACAATAGTAAGTGTTTCAGCATCCAATCGTTGATTCATAGTCACCATCATACCCAATGACATACAAGCTGAAATAATTTGAGTCGGAGACACATCCATCATAGTTGCAATCTCATTAGCAGTAACAAATTCAGTTACTTTTAAGATTTTGCTTTCTAATTCTTGCTGCTCTTTTTCTTGTTCAAACTGTTGTTTGTGTTGCTCCCTCTTATCTCTACGATACTTAGCTCCTTTACCTTTAGACTTTCCTTGAAGTTTTTCAAGTGTTTCACGTACTTGTCTTTGCACTTCTTCGTCAGAAGGACCTTCCTTGATTATAGCTGGACGCTTACCAGCTGCTCCTCTTTTAGCTTTAGTATTATCTCTTGAAGCATTCGTAGAACTAATTCTTTTACGCTTGCGTTTCTTATCATCCTTGCTATCATCAGTAGCTGGAGCAACCTTTTTCTTTTTAGGCTTATTAAACTGACTTAAATCAATCTTATCACCTGTAATCTTAGGTCCTGAAAGTTTTGTGTACTGAGTTTTATGATTGTCGTCTTTCTTCTCTTCGACAACCTCTTCTTCATTTTTGACTTCAGGTTCAGATTCTTTGACCTTCTCAACAACCACAGGCTCTTCAACCTTTACTACAACTTCAGGGGTTGATTCTTCTACTACTGGAGCAGCTTCAACTTCCTTTGGTTCTTCTTTAGGTGCTTCAACCTCAGGTTCTACCTTTTTCTTATCAGCATCCAAATCGATTTTACCAACCATTTTTGGTTTGTGCAATCCACTTTTAGCCTTGATAACTTCAGTTTCTTTTTTCTCTTGAGCTACGCGCTTTTCTTCTTGCTCCTGCTCTAGCTTCGCTAATAAAGCTTCCTTTTCCTTGCGCTTCTCTTCACTCACTTCCTTAGAAGCAACTTTTTTGGTCATATCGGTTTGAAACTCATCCAATAACACTTGATGAACCTCCTCTGAGATTTTAGTAGTAGGACGAGCCTCAATATCTATATCTTTAGATTTGAGGTAATCCACTGCTCTATCGAGTGAAATATTGAGTTCTCTTAAAACTTTATTGAGCCTTATTGTCGCATTATCTGCCATAAAACGTTCTTGCTTCTAATTTTATTTTTGCTAATATATAGCTTAATCTTCTAATTCTTCTTTTAAGATACGAACAACATCTAAAATTGTCTCCTCTTCTAAATCGGTTCGTTTCTCTAAATCTTTAACATCTTGCTCCAATACAGATCTAGCTGTATCGAGACCAATAGCCTTAAAAGCTTCGATGATCCATCCTTCAATTTCATCAGAGAATTCTGTAAGTTCAACATCTTCCTCTACTCCTTCTCTATACACATCTATTTCATAACCAGTTAATTGACCAGCTAAACGAATATTGTGTCCTCCGCGTCCAATCGCCTTAGAAACCTCTTCTGGTTTTAAGTAAACTTCTGCAGTCTTTGCTTCTTCATCGATCTTAACAGAAGTAACTCTTGCAGGACTCAAAGCTCTTGTGATTAAGAGTTGTGTATTGTTAGTAAAATTGATAACATCGATATTTTCATTTCCTAGTTCACGAACGATTCCGTGAATTCTAGAACCTTTCATACCCACACATGCTCCAACTGGATCGATACGATCATCGTAAGAATCAACAGCAACTTTTGCTTTTTCTCCTGGGATACGAACTACTTTTTTAACAGTGATTAATCCGTCAAATACTTCTGGTATTTCTTGGAAGAATAATTGCTCTAAGAACTTAGGTGAAGTTCTAGACATGATAATTGCAGGTTTATTTCCACGCAATTCAACTGTTTCAATAATACCTCTTACATTATCACCTTTTCTAAAGAAATCAGAAGGAATTTGACGATCTTTTGGAAGGATAATTTCATTTCCTTCATCGTCTAATAAAATAATTGCTTGATGTCTGATATGGTGCACTTCAGCAGTGTACAACTCCCCTTCCAAATCTTTAAATTGTTTGTAAATGGTTGTGTTGTCGTGCTCGTGAATCTTAGCCACTAAGTTTTGACGAAGTGCTAAAATAGCACGTCTACCAAGATCGATTAATTTTACTTCCTCAGATACGTCTTCTCCTACTTCAAAGTCAGGCTCAATCTTACGTGCATCTGTAAGTGAAATCTCCTCATTTGGATCTTCAACTTCTCCATCTTCAACTACGATTCTGTTTCTCCAAATCTCTAAATCTCCCTTATCTGGGTTAATAATGATATCGAAATTATCATCAGATCCGTACTTTTTCTTTAAAGCTGCTCTAAAAACTTCCTCGAGAATTGCCATTAAGGTAACTCTGTCGATGAATTTATCATCTTTAAATTCTGAAAACGATTCAATTAGCGCAATATTTTCCATCTCGCTCTACTATTAAAATTTTAAAATAACTTTTGCTTCTTCCACCTCTGAATAAGCGTATGAACGCTCCTTTTCAACTGTGTGTTTTCCTTTTCCTATTGGTTTAGGCTCACGAGCCTTCCACTTTATGGTAAATGTGTCATCGTTTAATTCAGTTAGGGTTCCTTCCTCGGTTCCCTGAGCTGTTCTAACCGACAACGTTCTTCCTACATTTTTTTTGTACTGTCTAGCTAATTTAAGAGGAGCTGATGCTCCAACAGAACTCACCTCCAATGCAAAATCAGTTTCTTCACGATCTAAATTGTGTTCCACTGCTCTACTGATATCCATACAGTCTTTCAAGGTTACTCCTCGATCACCATCTAAAGTTATCATTATCTTTTTGTCAGGAGTAATTTTTAAATCAATTAAAAACAAATCCTCACGAGATGACAATCCTTCTTCCAATAATTTTTCAACGGTCTCGTTAAAATTCATAACCTATGGGTAATAAAAGAGGGGACTTCTGTCCCCTCGTCATTTGATCTTCTAAAAAACAACGATGCAAATATACCTATATATATATGATTTTCAAAATAAAGGATTAAGAAATTAATTTACTAGTTAAAATACAATGCCGTTTATCGAATATTCTAACTTAAAAATTGATTAAAGGTTATGTTGTAATCAAAACTAAAACCGTGAAAAGATTTCTAAAACACAGAAGATATATAGGTTCAATTGAGATTAGCACCAAAGACAATTGTCTTTACGGTAAAATAATCGGAATTAATGATTTAGTGAGCTACGAAGCAAAATCTGTTGATGAGCTTAAAATTAGTTTTATAGAGTCACTAGAAAATTATTTGGAGACTTGTAAAGAATTGGGGAAGGAACCAGAGAAAGCAAAAAAAACCCTCAACTAAAAGTTGAGGGTTAAGCAGTTGGCCTACTAGGACTCGAACCTAGAACGACTGGACCAAAACCAGCTGTGTTGCCAATTACACCATAGGCCATTGCGGCTGCAAATTTAATACAAAGTTTTATTTGCACAAATAAAAATGACTTCATTTTAATTTTTTTTATAGCTATTCTTAAAAAGGTGCATTTTGATTCCAATGAGTTTAACAAACTTTTGATGTTTTGCTAAAACGATTTTCGTATTTTCGCCTTTGCTTATCAATACAATACTATGTTTTCAAGCCAATTTGAATTGTGGAATCGTCGACTGGGATGGTTCGTCTTTGCAATAGCATTAATCACTTATGGAATCACTGTTGAACCCACTGCAAGTTATTGGGATGCAGGTGAATATATAGCGACTTCTGCTAGATTACAAGTAGGACACCCACCTGGAGCACCACTTCTTCAAATGATAGGAGCTTTTTTTGCAATGTTTGCTTTTGATGCTACAGAAATTGCACGAATGGTCAATTATGTATCTGGAGTATCTTCAGCCTTTACCATCCTATTTTTATTTTGGACGATTACCAACTTAGGTAGAAAACTCATTGGAGAACACAAAGAACTGAGCGAACAAAAAGCAATTGCGCTACTAGGTTCAGCGCTTGTGGGATCTCTAGCATTCACCTTCTCTGATAGTTTTTGGTTTAACGCTGTTGAAACAGAGGTTTATGCTTCTGCTAGTTTTGTAATGGCACTTCTACTCTGGTTAGGGCTCAAATGGACAGATGATTTAGACAAACCTAGAGGAGATCGTTGGTTAATTCTTATTTGGTTTATCATAGGTCTCACTTTTGGAGTTCAATTTATGGGCTTTTTAGCGATTCCTTCAATCGGATTACTCTATTTCTTTAAACGTTATAAGACCACAACCGTAAAGAATTTTCTGATAGCTAATATCGTTTCAGTTGCAGTTCTGATGCTCGTTTATAAGTTTTCACTCACCTATGTTCTCAAACTCTTTGGTTGGGCTGAAGTATTCTTCGTAAATGAAATAGGTCTTCCTTTTAATTCAGGAACCATTATCACCGTCATCGCCTTTATTGCCGTTTTTTATTACACCTTAAAGAAAACTAGAGCCTCAAAGAATTACAGAGCCAATACCTTTATACTATCTGCCTTGTTTTTGATGTTAGGGTTTTCAACATGGCTGATGCTTCCAATAAGAGCTAACTCAGGTGTCATCATTAACGAAAATGACCCTTCAGATGCTAGGTCCTTACTCGCATATTACAACCGTGAGCAGTACCCAAGTGTCGATAGTCCAGTTTACGGCGCTTATTATTCCAATGCTTTTTCAATGGTCAGTGTTCCAAAAGACGACAAACCAAAATATGAAAAGAACGAACAAACAGGAACTTACGAGATTGTCAACAATTACGAAGGAGCCATGCAGGGTGCCGACCCTGATCACGTAGGTTTATTACCGCGTATGTGGAGCGAGCAAAACGCTGAAAATTACATGAAGTACTTTGCTCCCTTGGATTTTAGAATCAAATCTGAATACGCCTACAGCAAAGAGCTCAAAGAAACAGTAGAAAATTTCAGAAGAGGTTATATGACCCGTGAAATCACAGAAGAACAATACGTTCAATTTCTGAGAGATTTTAGCGATTATATCACAGTACTTCCACCTACCTTATTGGAAAATCTAGAATATATGTTCAGCTATCAGTTTGGCTATATGTATTGGAGGTATCTGATGTGGAACTATGTCGGCAAACAAGATGATGTACAAGGTAAATACGATCAACACGGCAATTGGTTGTCAGGAATAAATTTTATCGATGAAATGCGCTTAGGGCCTCAAGATAATTTACCGTCAGAAGTATTGGAAAACAAAGGAAGAAACACGTATTATTTCCTTCCTTTAATCCTTGGGCTCCTCGGTATTGCTTTCCAATTCAAAAGAGATAAGAAACAATTTTGGACACTATTAATATTCTTTCTATTTACAGGAATCGCCATTCAATTTTACACCAACCCTCCTATCTTTCAGCCAAGAGAGCGCGATTACTCACTTGTAGGATCTTTCTATGTGTTTGCTATATGGATCGGATTAGGAGTTTATGGTTTATTCGATGAATTAAAATCTAAAATAATTGCCAATTGGTTAGCACCTGTAACTGTCGGATTATGTATTGTAGCAGTTCCTCTTTTAATGGCTTTTCAAAACTGGGATGATCACGATAGATCCAATCGATATACAGCTCGATCGACAGCTAAAGCCTATTTAGAGTCTACTTCAAAAGACAATGGAGCTATCTTATTTACCATTGGTGATAACGACACCTTCCCTCTTTGGTATATTCAAGAAATTGAGGGCTATCGCACCGATGTTCGTATTGTCAATTCAAGTTTGATTGCAACCGATTGGTACGCCGATCAAATGAAGCGTCAAGCCTACTCTTCTAAACCGGTTCCGAGTCAATTAACTCATAAGGATTACCGATATGGCTCTCTAGATGCTATCTATTTCCAAGAACTAACAGACAAGCGTTGGGACATCAAAGATTTTATGAACTGGGTGTCTTCTGGTGAGCCTAGAACCAAACTCAAGTACCTATTAGAGCAACAAGGCGCTGATTTATCTCAATATCCTGAGAACAATCTCGATATTGTTTACTATCCTACAAATAAAATTAGAGTTCCTGTCAATAAAGAGAACGTCTTAAAAAGTGGTATCGTCAAAGCAGAAGATGCTGATCTCATTCTCGATTATATCGATATCGATCTTCCAAAAAGCGCTATTGGCAAGAACAGAATATTAATGTTAGACATACTTGCGAATAACAATTGGGAACGTCCAATATATTTTTCAGGAGGAAGTTTTGATCCGGGTGAATATCTATGGATGAAAGAATACTTACAACTCGATGGCTTGGCATTCAAACTGATTCCAATTAAAACCGAAAATAGAAACGCTTATGACCTAGGTCGTATTGACTCTGACCTTATGTATGACATCGTTATGAATTGGGAATGGGGAAATAGTGAAGATCCTGATGTGTATTTAGATACACAGACTAGAATTCAAGGATTGACCTTTAGAGGAAACTTAGCTCGACTCGTAGAAACTTTAATTCAAGAAAATAAATACGACAAGGCGAAAAACATCATCGATCTTTCTATTGAAAAGATGCCTGTTGAAAAATTTGGGTTTTACTCCTTTGTGGAACCATTCTTATCGGGATATTTTCAAATTGGTGAAACTCAGAAAGGTGAAATCGTATTCAATCAACTCAAAAAGATTTACCAAGAGCGATTAAATTATTACGCTCTTACTGATTACGATTTTCAGTACGCTTATATCGATCAAATCGTTTCCGATCTAGAAGGGTATCGAAGAATTGTAGATATTTATCTCATCTCTTTTGAAGATGAAGAAAAAACCACCAAAGAAAGAGAACTGTTCAATAGTTATATTGACAGATTTGGTCATTTTATGAGTGATGAAAAAGAGGAAGTGCCATTAGGAGCTCCAGACACTTTGGACCTTAGTAATTAAACGTATTCGTTAATGATTCCAATAAGTGTATTGGCATCTTGTTCACCTGATTGACGCCAAAGCATTTCTCCTCTTTTATAAATCATAAGAGTCGGCAATCCTTTAACGCGAAGTGCTTCCGATAATTCTTTGTTTTTATCCGCGTCTATTTTGATGACTTTACCTTTGTCTCCTAGAGCTGCAGCCACATCCTTAAGAACAGGGTGCATAGCGATAGAAGGTTCACTCCACTCAGCGTAGAAGTCGATTAAAACAGGTACATCTAAATCGATTAATTCTCCAAATTTTGACATATCAATAGACTTTATTTACAATCAAATGTAATAAAAAAGAATTACTTACAACTCAACTACCTCAAAAACGGTATTTTAGGCTGGGGTTGATTTCTTGAGTCTGATGACTGTGACTTCAGGATAAATTCCAAATCTTCCCGGATATGCTAAGAATCCAAATCCTCTATTAACATTGATAAATCTACCCATTTCACTGTAGATTCCAGCCCAGTATTTATAACGCCATTTCACTGGACTCCATTTAATCCAACCTGGTATTTCGATACCAAATTGCATTCCATGGGTATGACCACTTAATGTTAAGTGATAGTGATCATCGTGTTTTATAACCTGTGATTCCCAATGGGTGGGATCATGTGAAAGCAGAATTTTAAAATCTTCTTTTGAGATTCCAACAGAGGCTTTTTCCAAATCTCCTTTTTGCTTAAATCCCTGTCCCCAATTCTCAACTCCAACAATCGCTATTTTTTGATCTCCTTTATGGATATAGCGGTTTTCATTTAAAAGTAAATCAAATCCCATGGATTTTTGCAATTCAATAAGATCCTTAAAGTTCTGTTGTTTTTCAGCTTCAGATTCCCACTGCTTATAATCTCCATAATCGTGATTACCTAAGATCGAATACACTCCATCTTTGGCAGTTAACTTTGAAAACAACTCTTTCCAGTCATGCATCTCTGAAGCCTCGTTATTTACAAGGTCACCTGTAAAGAAAATCACATCAGATTTTTGTTTGTTAATCAATTCTACTCCATAAGCTACTTTATCGTAATCGTCAAAAGAACCCGAATGAACATCAGAAATATGAGTGATCTGATAACCTTCAAATGCTTCTGGAAGATCATCAAACTCCAATTCGTATTCCAATACCTTATAGTTATATTTTCCTTTGTACATACCGTAGAGCAATGCACCAAATGGAAGCGAAGCAATACCAAGTGCAATAAGTGAAATAAACTTTCTTCTCGAAGGCACCGAGGCTGTATTAGATGAAAACAGCTTTACAACTGTCCAATGAATAGATCTGTAAATATCTTCAGAAAACAAAAATGCAACAACTAAAAGTTTAAAAACAATCATTGCCATAACAAAGCCCATGGCGTACATCTTTGGAGGTGTAAGCACATTGTTTAGATCAGCTCTCCAAACAAATTGATAAAAGAGATTTAAAATTACTAAGCCCCAGACAATTCCGATACCAATTAGTAATGGTAATTTTGAATATACTGTCCTAAATGCCTGAAAGGCATACCAACCCAGTAAAAGATAAAAGACTAGAAAGAGAATCCAACGCATTGATTATTTTTTTTGCAAAGGTAATTGCTTTAAAAAAATTATAGTCTTAAGATTTCCCTAAAGCTTTTTGAAGTCTTTTTAAAACAATTGCTGAAGTCTCGTAAGAATTCTCTTCCAAGAGCATACTTGAAGAGTTCATCGCAATTTTATCAGTTAGACCTATTTTGTGTTCTGCCACCACTCCTGAAAGATGAACAGCCTTAAAACCTGTTTGCTCAAATTGAGTGACTGTAGAATCATTAACACCAGATCCAGGCATAATAACTATTGAGTTGGTTTGTAATTGCAAACGTTCTAATAATGATATTCCGTCTATAGCCTTAGACTTTTGTCCTGAACTTAAAAGAATATCTACTCCTAAAACTTCTAATTCTTTTAATGATTGTTCTGGATTTGGAACCCAATCAAATGCTCTGTGAAAGGTAAAAGTCATTCCTGATGCAGCATTCATCAACTCTTTTGTTCGATTTATATCTATAGTAAAATCTTGATTTAAGACTCCTGAAACCACACCTTCAAATCCCATTGATTTAACTATCTCAATATCATCAAGCATCATTTGAAACTCGTGATCATTATAGGTAAAATCACCCATTCTTGGACGAATCAACACATGTACTGGAATATGAATTTGCTCTTTTACACTTTTCAACAAACCATATGAAGGAGTCAATCCACCTACTCCCAAGGCAGTACACAATTCTAAACGATCCACACCAGCACTTTGAGCTATCAAAGCTGATTTTAAACTACTTGCACAAACTTCTACTATCATAATTCAAATGTAATGAAATGCAGTTTAAAGATAAAATTAGGTCGTTCATCGAATTCATTTTATTCTTCCATCATTATTTCAAAGCTTTGCCTCAATGATCATTAACCCCCAAATCTTGAGAACTCGACTAAACCATTCTCGAGATCAAAGTAATGGTGAATTAATATCAATAAAATGAAAACGCTAATTAAATCAGTACTCTTTGTATATATTATCCTATTAACATCTTGTAACAAAACAGACACGAATAATTCATTTGCACTATCAGATGACCAATTATTAATTGAGAACAAGCTTGGATTAAGCTCCATAAATCAAAATAATAACAAATCTGATGTTGACTCGAATTTTATCGAATTTGACAAATACATTGATAGGGGTTCAAAAGAAATTTATACGATCTACAGAAACTATTTGAATTTAAATGAGTACATCGTTAAAAAAGAGATTAATAATCAAACAAAAAAACTATTGCGTATCAACTCAATTCTGGACAAAGATCTCAATGGAAGTTTACAAATAAAAAACCTTTTAACAATGACAGAAATTGAGATAAACTATTTGGATGGACGTCCTATAACCGATAAATATTCAATGAGTAATCGTTTAAATATTTGTCAAGCTAACGCTAATGAGACAATTTCAGAATGTGTAGAACGAGAGACCGATGAATTTTGTTCCGATCTTGTTTCAACTTTAGCATACTATACTAATCCTAGCATACACGTACTTATAATCATTCTATGTAGTTGTGAAATAACCGAATAACCCCTAACTTTTATAATATGAAAACAAACAAATTTACTTTACTTATTTTAGGTTTTGCCATCGTTACCATTGGGGCTTTATTAAAAATACTGAAAATTGATAACTCAGATTATTTAGTATGGCTTGGTCTTGTAATTGAATTAATTGCAATAATTAAATTGATTAGTAACACATTGTCCAACAAAGGACCTAAATAGGATCTATTCTTTGTCGAGAGGGTTAAGTATTTTTAATGCAGAAACACTATCTTGCAATTAAATAATCCTCAAATGAAAAGAAGAAATTTTATACAAAAAGCGGGATTAAGTGCTGCTAGTTTAGCAGCCACTCCCCTTTTAGCTAATGATCGCGTTGAAAAAAAGTCACAAAAGACTTTTTCTACCAAAAACATACCTATTGTTATTTGTACTTGGAATTGTCCTAATGCAACTGCTAAAGCATGGGAGGTTTTAGAAGCAGATGGATTAGCTCTAGATGCCGTTGAACAAGGTGTCATGATGGAAGAATCTGATATTAAAAACCAATCTGTAGGTAAGGGTGGTCGTCCTGATCGAGAAGGGAATGTCACCTTAGATGCCTGTATTATGGATCATACAGGAAATGCTGGATCTGTAGTTTATCTTCAAAACATTGAACACCCTGTATCGGTAGCTAGAAAGGTAATGGAAGACACTCCACATGTTATTTTAGCTGGTAAAGGTGCTGAACAATTTGCATATGAGAAGGGTTTTAAAAAGGTTGATTTACTGACTGAAAAGTCAAAAAACGAGTGGATTGAATGGAAAAAAGAGTCCAAATATAAACCCATCATCAATATTGAAAATCACGATACCATTGGAATGCTCGCCATCGACAAACAAGGTAGAATTTCAGGAGCTTGCACCACCTCTGGTATGGCTTACAAAATGGCTGGTAGAGTTGGAGACTCTCCAATCATTGGATCAGGTCTATTTATAGATGATGAAGTCGGAGGTGCCACTGCTACGGGTATGGGCGAACTCGTTTTAAAAACAGTTGGAAGCTTTTTAATTGTAGAATTGATGCGACAAGGATATAGCCCACAAGAAGCATGTGAAGAAGCCATTCGTAGAATTGTTGCAAAAAACACCAACTACAAAGACTTTCAAATTGGCTATTTAGCCATTAACAAAGCAGGTGAAGTTGGTTGTTACTGCCTCCATCAAGGATTTAGTTATAGTAAATACACCAAAGAAGGCCAAGTAGAGATTAAATCAGATTCCTATTTAAACAGTTAAATTTAAGTCTCCATATCTTTCGTATAAAACTCAATTCTTTGTAGTTTTACCCCAATAGCTTATCGATATGTCAGACAAAAAAAGACTTTTTCTCGTAGATGCCTACGCACTTATTTTTAGAGGATACTACGCACTTATAAAAAACCCAAGAATCAATTCAAAAGGAATGGATACCTCAGCTATATTGGGGTTTATGAATTCGCTATTTGATGTCATTAAAAGGGAAAAACCTGATCATTTAGCAGTTTGTTTTGACAAAGGAGGAAGTAGTGAACGTATTGCCATTTTTCCTGAATACAAGGCTAATAGAGCTGCAACTCCTGATGCAATAAAAATTGCCGTTCCCTATATTCATCAAATACTCGAGGGAATGAATATTCCAATTATTGAACAAGAAGGGATGGAAGCTGATGACCTTATAGGAACATTAGCAAAACAGGCTGAAAAAGAAAACTACGAAGTCTTTATGGTGACACCAGATAAAGACTTTGGTCAATTGGTTTCTGAAAACATATTTATGTATCGCCCAGCTCGAATGGGAAATGGAATTGAAATTTGGGGAATCCCTGAGGTACAAAACCGTTTTGGGGTTCAAACACCTGAGCAGGTGATCGATTATTTAGGGATGATGGGAGATGCTAGTGATAACATCCCTGGACTTCCTGGAGTTGGAGATAAGACCGCAAAGAAATTCATTGAAACCTACGGTTCTATGGAAGGCCTTTTAGCTAACACTCATGAGCTCAAAGGAAAAATGAAAGAACGCATTGAGGAAAACAAAGAATTAGGTCTCCTCTCTAAAGAATTGGCGACCATCAATCTGAATTGCGATGTGACTTTTGATGAGAAATCATTCGAACTATCAGAGCCTGACAGTCAAAAGGTTCAAGAAATCTTTGAAGAGTTAGAATTTAGAAGACTCACAGAACAGTTCTTAAAACTCTTCTATAAATCTTCAGAATCAGAATCTTCTGTCTCGGAATCGTCAATTGAATCAAAGCCAATCGAAACAAAAGCTACTTCAGCTGGAGCCGGACAATTTTCGCTTTTTGATTCTGCGGGAAATGCTACTGCTGAAACAGAAGTATTCAGCAGTCGCAAAAGTGCAGTTGACAGCGCACATCTATATCAATTGATCGACAGTGAGTTTGCATTAGAATTATTCGTAGATAAATTGTCAAAACAACAAAAGGTAGCTTTTGCTTGTTTGAGTGATCATCCTGACCCCCTTCAAGCAAATCTCATCGGAATATCCTTTTCTTGGGAAGCTCACAAAGGCTACTACATCCCTATTGATAAAGATCGAGTTCAAGCTGAAAAAAAACTCAGTTATCTGAAGAACTTCTTTTTAGATACTTCCATAGTAAAGTTAGGTCACCAACTCAAAGCGGATGCAAAACATTTACACAATTATCAACTCAAATTAGCTGCTCCGATATTCGACAGTTCACTTGCTCATTATTTGGTCAACCCCGATATGAGACACGACCTAACAGTCTTGAGTGAAACCTATTTAAATTACAGCCCTATGAGTTTAGAAGATCTTATAGGAAAGGGGCGTTCGAAAATCACTATAAGCGAATCTCCTATTGAAAAGCAGACCACCTATTGTTGCGAATTGGCAGATTTAAGCTTACAACTTTCTGAACATTTTCAAACAGAATTAAAGGAAGCCGATACTCTTAAGCTCTACAATGATATTGAATTACCACTACTTATGGTGTTGTCTTCAATGGAAATTGAGGGCATCAATTTGGATGTTGACTTTTTAAACAACTTAAAGCAAGACCTCAATCAAGATATTTTAAATCTAGAGAAAAAAATATACGAGTTAGCAGGTGAAGAATTTAATATCAGTTCTCCTAAACAATTAGGTGATATCCTATTCGAAAAACTCAATTTAGTCGACAAACCCAAAAAGACCAAAACGGGTCAGTATTCTACCGCAGAAGATGTCCTCTCCTTTCTCGCAAAAGATCACGAGATCGTCTCTAATGTTATAGAATATAGAGGATTATCTAAACTAAAGAGCACCTATGTAGATGCACTGCCAGAGCAAATCAATCCTAAAACCAATAGAGTTCACACAGAGTACTCTCAAACTGTAGCAGCTACTGGTCGATTGAGTTCTATTAATCCAAACCTCCAAAATATTCCTATTCGAACCGAACGAGGTAGACAGATTCGCAAGGCCTTCATTCCTAGAAATGAGGACTTCATCCTTATGGCTGCCGATTACTCTCAAATAGAACTTAGAATCATCGCTGCCCTTTCTGAAGAGACGACTATGATTGAATCCTTTCAAAGGGGAGAAGATATTCACGCATCAACTGCTGCACAGGTATTTGGGATTCCAATTGAGGAGGTAACCAGAGAGCAGCGTTCCAACGCTAAGACGGTTAATTTTGGTATCATCTATGGAGTTTCTGCATTTGGGCTCTCCAATCAAACTGAGCTGAGCAGAAGTGAAGCAAAAGAACTGATCGACACTTATTACCAGACCTATCCAAAACTCAGAGCCTATATGAACAATCAGGTCAATTTCGCAAGAGATCACGGATATGTTAGTACCGTACTAGGAAGAAGACGTTATTTAAAAGACATCAATAACAACAATGCAATTGTAAGAGGTGCAGCAGAGCGTAATGCTATCAATGCCCCTATCCAGGGTTCAGCTGCTGATATTATTAAAATTGCAATGATTCAGATTCACAAATTATTAGAGGAAGGAAACTACAAAACGAAGATGCTTCTTCAAGTTCACGATGAATTGGTTTTTGATATGCATAAAGAAGAGCGAGATACCCTTGCTCCACTGATTAAAAAGGAAATGGAAAATGCCTTTAAACTTTCTGTTCCACTGATTGTCGATATGGGTTATGGAGACAATTGGCTTCAAGCTCACTAAGAGGAATAGTTAAAGAGAAAACTTTTTGAGCAATTTTTTTTATTTTTTCCTAAAAACACATTTGGTATTCAAACAAATATACTTACATTTGCACCCCGTTTATAGGGAAATCGTGTTTAATATATAAATTAATCAGTGTGGACACATTAAGTTACAAGACAGTTTCTGCCAATAAAAACACCGTTGAAAAGCAGTGGGTGTTAGTTGATGCCGAAGGAGAAACATTAGGAAGATTAGCATCTAAAGTTGCAATCATCCTTAGAGGAAAAAACAAGCCAAACTTTACACCTCATGTAGATTGTGGTGATAACGTTATTGTTATAAATGCAGAGAAGGTTCAACTTACAGGAACCAAAATGCAAAATAAGACCTATATCCGTCACACTGGATATCCAGGTGGTCAACGTTCGTTAACTGCTACTGAATTAATGGAGAAGAATCCAATTGGTTTAGTTGAAAAAGCGGTAAAAGGAATGTTACCAAAAAACAAATTAGGTTCTGCTATTTACAGAAACTTAAAAGTTTACGCTGGAGCTGAGCACGGTCAAGAAGCACAAAAACCTACAGTAATTAATTTAAAAGATTTTAGGTAATGGGAGTAGTTCACAAAATCGGTAGAAGAAAAACAGCTGTTGCTCGTGTATACCTTTCAGAAGGAAAAGGAAACATCACTATCAACAAAAAAGACGTAGCAGATTACTTCACTACTGCAACCTTACAATACAAAATTAACCAACCGTTTGCACTTACTGAGACTGAAGGGTCTTACGATGTAAAAGTAAATGTATTTGGTGGTGGTATCACAGGACAAGCTGAGGCAGTTCGCTTAGCGATCTCTAGAGCTTTATGTGAAATCAACGAAGAAAATAGAGCTGCTTTAAAGCCTGAAGGATTACTTACAAGAGACCCAAGAATGGTGGAACGTAAGAAATTCGGTCAGAAGAAAGCTCGTAAGAAATTCCAGTTCTCTAAACGTTAATATCGTTTTAAGATTGGTAGGGGGTTTTTACCCCCTTTGTTGTTCATTAACACGTCCTATTAGGACAACCTGAATAAGTTGTTATCTGGAATAGTTCCAGAAACTAGTTTAGCATCTAAATACCTTATACGAGTGCCGCTCAAAAAAGGTATTGCTAATTAAAAAATGTAAAAAGAACGTAAACTAAGTAAAAAATGGCAAAGAAAATTGAAGTAAAAGATTTATTAGAGGCTGGAGTACACTTCGGTCACCTTACCAGAAAATGGAATCCAAACATGGCTCCTTACATCTACATGGAGCGTAATGGGATTCACGTAATCAACCTTTACAAAACTGCTGCAAAGTTAGAAGAGGCTCAAGAAGCATTAAAGAAAATTGCTGCTTCTGGAAGAAAAGTACTTTTTGTTGCAACTAAAAAACAAGCTAAGGATATCGTTGCTGAAAAAGCAGGATCCGTAAACATGCCTTACATCACTGAAAGATGGCCAGGTGGTATGTTGACTAACTTTGTTACGATTCGTAAAGCTGTTAAGAAAATGGCTGCTATCGATCGTATGAAAAAAGACGGTACTTTCAACACCCTTTCTAAGAAAGAGCGTTTACAAGTAGATCGTTTAAGAGCGAAATTAGAAAAGAACTTAGGATCTATCTCTGATATGACTCGTCTTCCAGGTGCGATCTTTATCGTGGATACCATGAGAGAACACATCGCTGTAAAAGAGGCTCAAAAATTGAACATCCCTATTTTTGCGATGGTAGATACCAACTCTGATCCAAAACCTATCGATTATATCATTCCTTCAAATGACGATGCTTCTAAATCAATCAATTCTATCTTAGGATTTGTTGCTGAAGCGATCCAAGAAGGATTAAGTGAAAGAAAAGCTGACAAAGAATCTGGTGCTCAAGATGATGAAGAAACTACAGTAGCAGAAGAAACTGTTGCTCCAGTTAAAGAAGCTACTCCTGCTAAAGAAGAAGCATCTGATGATTTAAACGACAAAACTGTTGCTGAATTAAAAGAGCTTGCTAAAGAAAAAGGAGTTAGTGGGATTTCTACAATGAAGAAGTCAGATTTAATCGAAGCCTTAAGTTAATCATAAACCTATAATACTCCATAAAATGGGAAAAATAACTGCTGCAGAAGTAAATAAATTAAGACAAGCCACTGGTGCTGGTATGATGGATTGCAAAAAAGCCTTAGTTGAAACTGATGGTGATTTTGACAAAGCAATTGAAGCACTAAGAAAAAAAGGACAAAAAGTTGCTGATAATAGAGCTGATAGAGAATCATCTGAAGGTGCTGCTATTGCTAAAATCAACAATGACAAAACCTCAGGTGTCATCATTTCTTTAAACTGTGAAACAGATTTCGTAGCAAAGAACGATTCATTTGTTCAACTCGCTAATACAATTGCTGAATTAGCACTTTCATGTGCTACTAAAGAAGAATTATTAGCTAGTGACTTAGGTGGTATTACTGTAGCTGAAAAATTAATCGAACAAACTGGTGTTATCGGTGAAAAAATCGAAATCGGTGGATTTGATAGATTAGATGCTGCATTTGTAGGTGGATATATCCATGCAGGAAACAAGATCGCTACATTAGTAGGTCTTTCTGCTAGCGTTGAAGGAGCTGAAGTTGCTGCTAAAGATGTTGCAATGCAAGCTGCTGCAATGAATCCAGTTGCTCTTGATCAAGATGGTGTTGATCAATCAGTAATCGACAAAGAAATTGAAATCGCTAAAGATCAATTACGTCAAGAAGGAAAACCAGAAGCAATGTTAGATAAAATTGCTCAAGGTAAATTAGGTCGTTTCTTCAAAGACAACACTTTAGTGAACCAAGATTTCATCAAAGATAGCAAGTTAAGCGTAGCTCAATATGTTCAATCATTTGACAAAGACTTAAAAGTAACTTCTTTTGTAAGAATTGCTTTAGGTTAAGCTTAAAATTACAATCATATCTAAAAGCCGTTTTTCTTCGTAAAAACGGCTTTTTTTAATTAATTTTGTCAAAACAATTCTCAAGGCATGTCTTACAAAAGAATCTTACTCAAATTATCTGGAGAAGCCCTAATGGGTGAACAACAATACGGAATCGATGCAAACCGACTGGCAGAATATGCTCAGGAGATCAAGGAAGTAGTTGAAAAAGGTGTTGAAGTTGCCATTGTTATTGGAGGAGGTAATATCTTTAGAGGACTTACTGGAGCAAATAATGGAATGGATCGCGTTCAAGGAGATCATATGGGAATGCTCGCAACCATCATCAATGGATTAGCATTACAATCGGCCTTAGAGAATATTGAAGTACAAACAAGATTACAAACAGCCATCAAAATCAATGAAGTTGCGGAGCCTTTTATTCGAAGAAGAGCGATTCGTCATTTAGAAAAAGGTAGAGTCGTTATTTTTGGAGGTGGTACTGGTAATCCCTACTTTACAACAGACTCAGCAGCAGTACTTAGAGCTATTGAAATCGAGGCCGATGTCATTCTCAAGGGAACTCGCGTGGATGGTATTTACACTTCTGATCCAGAAAAAGATAAGAATGCCACTAAATTTGACACCATCAGTTTTAATGATGTCTTAACTAAAGGGCTTAAGGTGATGGATACTACAGCATTTACACTCAGTCAAGAAAACGAACTACCAATTGTCGTTTTCGATATGAATACCAAAGGAAATTTAATCAAACTCCTCTCTGGAGAGAATATTGGAACCGTTGTTAATTTATAAACTAAACATCAACTCATGGAAGAAGAAATTCAATTTGTTTTAGATAGTAGTAGAGAAAGCATGAATAAGGCCATCACTCATCTAGAAAAAGCATTTATTAAAATTAGAGCCGGAAAAGCAAATCCATCAATGTTATCTAGCGTTATGGTAGATTACTACGGTTCTCAAACTCCTCTTTCACAGGTATCTAATATCAACACTCCAGATGCCAGAACCATCTCTGTTCAACCATGGGAAAAAGGATTATTAGGTGAAATCGAAAAAGCAATTCTTCAAGCGAACTTAGGTTTTAATCCTATGAATAATGGTGATCTTATTATCATAAACGTTCCTCCATTGACAGAGGAACGAAGAAGAGATCTTTCAAAACTTGCTAAATCTGAAGCAGAAGACGCTAAAGTAGGAATTCGTTCCGTTCGTCACGATGCCATGAAAGAACTCAAAGCTTTAGACCTAACCGAAGATTTCTTAAAAGATGCTGAGGCTTCCGTACAGGAACTCACAAACAAATTCATCGCTAAAATTGATGAAACCTATCAGCACAAAGAAGCAGAGATAATGAAAGTTTAATGAGCTCAAAAAGCTATAAGGGGTTCTGGGATCATTTAGCCCGTATCATTCTCAGAAATAGAATTGGAATTTTAATTCTAATTGTCGGTTTCACATTGTTTTTGTCGACTCAGTGGAAGTATATGCGCTTTTCTAATACGGAAGCGAATCTTCTGCCTGACGATCATATTGAGAACATCATCTTCAATGAATTTGTTGAGGAATTTGGAGGACAAGAGAATATCATCGCTATTGCCGTTAAGGACTCTGCTTTATTTGAACTCGAAAAGTTTAATCGTTGGCAACGACTCAGCAAACAGTTGAGAGCCATGCCTGAGGTTAAAAATGTCATTTCTACTGAAAATGTCGAAGAACTTGTTCGCAATAGAACTGAAAATCGCTTTGAATTAGAAATCATTTTCAAAGATGAATACAGCTCTCAAGAACAATTAGATCGGGATTTAAGAACGCTGATTGACTATCAGCCTTTCTATGAAAAACTGCTCTATAACAGAGAAACAAGAACTGTTCGATCGCTTATCTATATCGACGAAGATATCTTAAACACATCCGTTCGCAAGGCTTTTATTCTGGAAGATTTAAATCGAATCACAACTCAGTTTGAAGAAGACACAAATATCGATTTACACATTTCTGGTATGCCCTATATCAGAACCATGAATGCAGAGAGTATTATCAGTGAGATCGGTCTTTTTATCGGAGCTGCTCTATTAGTAACCTCTCTTATCTTTTTCCTCTTTTTTAGAAGTTATAGAGCTACGATCATTTCGATGAGTATTGTCGGTGTCGGAGTAATGTGGGCCTTTGGTATTTTGGGACTTCTAGAATACGAAATTACGGTATTAACTGCTTTGATTCCTCCTCTGATTATTGTTATTGGTATTCCGAACTGTATCTTTTTGATCAACAAATATCAAAATGAGGTGAGGAATCACGGTAATCAAGCAAAATCACTTCAACGTGTCATTACCAAAATTGGTAATGCAACACTTATGACCAACCTGACAACCGCTTCAGGTTTTGCAACCTTTATCTTTACTAATTCAAAACTTTTAAAAGAGTTTGGTATCGTCGCATCCATCAACATTATAGGAATCTTTATCCTTTCCTTGTTGGTGATTCCTATCATCTATAGTTTTATGGGAAAACCAAAGGAAAAGCACCTCAAACATTTGGAAAACAAATGGATTGATAGCTTAGTTCTTTGGATGGAAAAAATCGTAAGAGAAAAACGAATTGCAGTTTATATTACTGCAATCATCGCTTTGGTGGTGAGTATTATTGGCATCTACAATATTGAAACCTCTGGTTCTCCAATTGAAGATATGCCTAAGAATGCTGATTTTGTAAATGAAATTCGATTCTTTGAAGAGGAATTCAACGCCATTATGCCAATTGAAATCGTCATTGATACCAAGCGCAGAAATGGCGCCTTTAATGCTGGAAATCTCAAACGTGCAGAAGAGCTTCAGAACTTTATTAAAGAAACTCCTGAATTAGCACAACCAATATCTGTTGTCAATCTAATTAAATACACAAAACAAGCCTATTACAAAGGACTTAGAAGATATTATCAATTACCGACTTCTCAGGAACGCAACTTCCTGCTGAGCACCATCAATAATTCAGGAGGAGATGCAGCTTTATTGGGTAGTTTTACGGATAGTCTATCTCAAAAATTTAGAATTTCAACAGCGATAAGAGATATCAAAACGGATCGAATGGAAGAAATTGAATCGGACCTTTTAAAACGGATCGAAAAGTTATTTCCAGAAGAACGTTATTCCACCTATGTCACCGGAAAAGCATTGCTATTTTTAAAGGGAACTAAATACCTAGTCAACAATCTGGTGATCTCACTCTCTCTAGCTATCTTGTTGATATCTCTATTTATGGCCTATCAGTTTCGATCTTTTAGAATGATTGCCATATCATTGGTTCCTAATTTACTACCCTTACTTATTACTGCTGGTATCATGGGTTTTGTGGGAGTTCCCATCAAGCCCTCAACAATTTTAGTGTTCAGTATTGCATTTGGGATCTCTGTGGATGACACCATTCACTTTTTGGCCAAATACCGACAAGAACTCATTGAAAACAATTGGGTGATTAGACCATCGGTTTATGCAGCGCTAAGAGAAACTGGAATCAGTATGTTTTATACATCAATAGTTCTCTTCTTTGGATTCTCAGTATTTACAATTTCAAGTTTTGGTGGAACTATTGCTCTAGGTTCTTTAGTCTCTATTACACTACTCTTAGCAATGTTCTCAAACTTGATTCTTTTACCTTCACTTCTACTCTCTCTAGAGCGAAGTATTGCCAATACGGTAACTCTTAAAGAACCTCAAATTGATATTCTTCCGGATGATTCAGAAGAAGACAGTTCAAGCGAGGAATAAGTAGATAAAAATAGTATCTTTGTGCTCGTTAAATACAACGATATCTTTGATATGAAAACAGCGAACATCAAAAACATTTTATCAGAAGGAGTAGTACACTCAAAAGTAAGCCTAAAAGGATGGGTTAAATCATTTAGAAGCAATCGATTTATCGCTTTAAATGACGGTTCTACCCTTTCAAATTTACAATGTGTTATCGACTTCGAAGCTACTGATGAAGCCCTTATTAAAAAAATAAGTGTAGGAGCTGCCATCGCTGTAGAAGGAACTCTTGAAGAGAGTCAAGGAAAAGGACAGGCGATTGAAATTCAAGTTTCATCAATTGAAATCTTAGGAGAATCAGATCCTGAAACCTACCCGATTCAACCTAAAAAACACTCTCTAGAGTTTTTGAGAGAAAAGGCTCACCTTAGAGTGCGTACCAATACTTTTAGTGCCATTATGAGAGTGCGTGCTGCGTTGTCTTTTGCAGTACACCAATACTTTACTCAAAATGGCTTTGTCAACGTGCACACGCCTATTATTACAGGATCAGATGCAGAAGGCGCAGGAGAAATGTTTAGAGTAACAACTCTTGACGGAAAAAACCCTCCTTTGAACGAAGATGGATCGATCAATTACAAAGAAGATTTCTTTGGCAAAGAAACGAACCTTACAGTATCGGGGCAATTAGAAGCTGAAACTTTTGCTATGGCTCTTGGTAAGGTTTATACTTTTGGGCCTACTTTTAGAGCTGAAAACTCGAATACATCAAGACACCTTGCTGAGTTCTGGATGATTGAACCTGAAATGGCATTCTTTGATCTCAATGACAATATGGATCTCGCCGAAGACTTTATTAAAAGTGTCATCAGTTATGTTTTAGAAAACTGCAAAGAGGATCTCGCATTTTTAGACCAGCGTTTTAATGATGAAGAGAAACAAAAACCACAAGCTCAGCGTTCAGAAATGACACTGCTTGAGAAGTTAAAATTTGTTACTGAAAACAACTTTAAGCGTGTTTCTTATACAGAGGCTATTGATATCCTTAGAAATTCTAAACCTAACAAAAAGAAGAAATTCGATTATATCATTGAAGAGTGGGGAGCAGATTTACAAAGTGAACACGAACGCTACTTAGTTGAAAAGCACTTTAATTGTCCGGTAATTCTTTATGATTACCCTGCCAACATCAAGGCCTTCTATATGCGTATGAACGAAGACGGCAAGACGGTTAGAGCTATGGACATCCTCTTCCCTGGTATTGGTGAAATCGTTGGAGGTTCTCAACGTGAAGAGCGCTTAGAGGTGCTCCAAGAGCGTATTAAGGCACTTGACATCGACGAAAAAGAACTTTGGTGGTACATAGACCTCAGACGTTACGGATCTGCAGTACACTCAGGATTTGGGCTTGGATTTGAGCGTTTAGTTCAATTTGCGACAGGGATGGGGAACATCAGAGATGTAATTCCTTTTCCAAGAACACCACAAAACGCAGAATTTTAAGCAAATTTTGTAACTTAAGGTATTGAATCCTTGACCCTATGTTAAAACAGTATCTTCAGTATAAGCTTTCTCAAAAGCTGTCTCCTCAACAGATTCAGCTCATGAAACTTATTCAGTTATCTACTTTAGGTTTTGAACAGCGCATACAAGAAGAACTTGAAGAAAATCCTGCTTTAGAAAGTGGCAAGGAAGAAGTTGAAGAATTTCAAGATCCTTATGAAGATCTCTACGAAGAGGAAACGGAACATATCGATACTGAAGATATTAATATCGATGAGTATCTCAGTGATGATGATATTCCAGACTATCGACTTCAGGCAAACAATTATGCATCAGACGACGAGGACACCAATATACCTTATGCTGCTGGTACTTCCTTTTACGAACATCTTCATGCCCAATTACAAAATCAATTCTTAGAGGACCAAAACTATATCATCGCTTCATTTTTAGTTGGATGTATCGATGAAAGTGGTTATATCAGAAGACCTCTTTTGGATATTGTCGATGATTTAGCCTTCACTGAAAACATCTATACCTCAGAGGAAGAACTCAAAAAGATTTTAAAAAAACACATTCACAAGTTAGATCCTCCTGGAGTTGGAGCTACCAGTCTTCAAGAGTGCTTAATCTTACAACTCGAACGAAAAGAAGAGAGCACTGCAATTGTTCTAGCCAAAAAGATCATTATTGATTCATTTGATCACTTTAGCAAGAAACACTATAAGAAATTACTCGCTAAATACTCAATTGAAGAAGAACAGCTCAAAGACGCTCTTAGTGAGATTGAGCGATTAAATCCTAAACCAGGATCTTCCTTTGCAGATAGTACTAAGATTATTTCTAATATCGTTCCTGATTTTATTCTCAGAGTTATCGACGGTGAATTAGATTTAAAACTCAATGCTAGAAATGCACCAGAGCTTCATATTTCAAAATCATATGGGGAAATGCTCGCTGGTTATAAGGAAGCTAAGATTAAGACTCAAGAACAAAAGAAAACCCTACAGTTTATCAAACAAAAACTCGATGGAGCCAAATGGTTTATCGACGCTATAAAGCAGCGTCAAGAGACTTTGTTTGTCACCATGAGCGCTATTGTAGATTACCAAAAAGAATACTTTTTAACGGGTAGTGAGCGAAAATTAAAGCCCATGATTTTAAAGGATATCGCTGATCTAATTGGAATGGATATCTCAACTGTATCAAGAGTCGCTAATTCTAAATATATCGACACTCCTTATGGAACAAAGCTCATCAAGAACTACTTTTCAGAAGGAATGACCAATGAAAAAGGTGAAGAGGTCTCAACCTCTGAAATCAAAACAATCCTTGAAACCATTATCGGTAAAGAAGACAAGAAAAAACCAATTACCGATGAAAAACTTGCAGCCGCACTTAAGCAAAAGGGGTACCCTGTAGCAAGAAGAACTGTTGCCAAATACAGAGAACAACTCAATATACCGGTGGCAAGACTTCGTAAAGAAATATAAACTACTTAGGAACTATATAAAACTAAAAAAGGGCTTCAATATGAAGCCCTTTCCTATTAATAAATTTAAGCTGTATTTATTGTAAATTCAAGAAAGCATTACCCTCATAAGTAGTGTAATTAACTTTCAATGCATTCACTTTTCTCAGCTCTAATTTGATATCTTGAACAATACCCATATTAGAGTTTTTATCTATTTTTAGAGATGTAGTTAGCACATTTTGTAACTCTTGAGCCTTTTTACCACGCTCTTCAAGAATGTAATCACCGACATCAGTAGCATTAGCAAATTTATCGTTCAATTGTATTTTGGTTTCTGTACCAAATTGCTTTTGATACTCTCGAGTAGGTTTCCCAGCATAGATATAAATAACTCGGTCTTTTTTCTCGAGTTTTTTAATCTGATCAGCGTTAGGAAGATTGTTCTCTACGTTGAGTGTACTATCTTTCATAACAGTAACTGTCATAAAGAAAAACAAAAGCATGAATACAATATCTGGCAAAGATGCTGTAGATACTGGTGGTAACTCACCACTTTTTTTCTTATTAAACTTAGACATAATTGTTCGTTGTTTAGTTTTTAGATGTTTCTGCTTCAGAGAACTTTTGAGGGAATAAATCCTGAATAGTCTTTACTTTCTCCTTTAGTTCATCTTTAAGACTTTCATCCGTTTCTGGATTTAAATAAGCGGCTTCTAAATCTGTAAAGTCTTGTTTGTACAAGCGCTGAGCTTCTCTATTACGAAGTTCATTATAGGCTCCTACAATTTCATTCTGAACAGTGATATAGACACCGTATTTAGTTTCTCTATCGTTCTTTAGAGAAATAATCGCCTTAGTTGGATTGTCAGAAGATGCTGTGTTTTTAGCTCCTTTACAGTAGTTACAAGTACCATCTCCACCATTATCCAAAAATGCTATTGCGCGTTCTCTTAGATCCTCAATTGAAACAATCTGATCGTCGGCAAATATTTTACCTTCTTTATTCACGTTAACCATGAATATGTTTTTCTCTTTAATCACCACGTCGCTATCGGGCGGTTCAATTGGAGGTAACATTCTATCGAGTCCTGCATCTGTTTCAATGGTAGTTGTTACCAAGAAAAAGATCAAGAGCAAGAATGCTATATCCGCCATAGAACCGGCGTTAACTTCTGGTGCTCCACCTCTTCTAGCCATAGTAAATTATTTTTTAAAGAGTTTCTTAATACTAGGTACTACCATTAACACCACCGCAATGGTTGTTAAAATGTAAAATACATTGAGACCCATTCCTATGTTTTTAACAGTAGAAGGATCTGCCTCAATTCCAGAAACTACAGTAACATCAGAATCAGACGCTGTAGCGTAAGAAATGATTACTACTAATAAGATAGCTCCAAGAGACATTAAAGTTCTCTTTGTATTAGAAGATTTTGAAAATACTTTTTTTAATGTGAATAACAAGCTGACAGCAGCTGCTATTGCAATTAAGATATAAGTGATCACTAACATCGCGTTGAGTGCACCACTATTTACAGCCTGTGAAGCTGGCATATCTGAATCAGGTAACTGAGTCCACAATATGGCTCCCAATAGACCGATTACAATCAATGCTATTTTTAAATATTTATGCATAACAGTTTTTTTTGGACGTTAGTAGCTCTTATTTTTTAGTATCTACAAGTAAATCGATTAATGCGATTGAAGAATCCTCCATATCGTTAATGATACTATCGATTTTAGCGATAATGTAGTTGTAGAAAATTTGAAGAATAATCGCTGTAATAAGTCCAAATACTGTTGTTAAAAGTGCTACCTGGATATCACCTGCAATTAGAGAAGCAGATAAGTTACCAACCGCAGCAATCTTTTGGAATGCTTGAATCATACCGATTACAGTTCCCATGAACCCAAGCATCGGAGCGATCGCGATAAATAATGATAACCAAGAAACGTTTTTCTCAAGTTGTCCCATTTGCACACCTCCATAAGCTACAACAGCTTTTTCAGCAGCCTCAACTCCTTCGTTTACTCTGTCTAAACCTTGGTAGTAGATAGAAGCAACAGGACCTTTTGTATTTCTACAAAGCTCTTTAGCAGCTTCAACACCACCAGATTTTAATGCTTCTTCTACATCGTCTCTTAATTTAGCAGTGTTCGTAGTAGAAAGATTTAAGAAAATAATTCTTTCAATAGCTACTGCTAATCCTAAGATCAAACATAAAAGTACAATTCCCATGAAGGCAGCACCCCCTTGGATAAATTGCTCTTTCAACACTTGAGTAAATCCTTTAGCTTGTTCGCCGTTTTCTTGCAACATTACAGCTGCGTTTGCAACATTTGTACTTAATACAAATAACCCTGATACAGTAAGGGTAGAGAATAATCTTTTCATTTTGATGAAACTTAAATTTAGTTAATAGGTTTTAAAGATATAAAATTTTTACAATTAATTAAGTAAAACTTCACTGCAGAGAGGAAGGGATTCGAACCCTCGATACACTTTTGGTGTATACACACTTTCCAGGCGTGCGCCTTCGACCACTCG
>JABXHN010000032.1 GCA_013373635.1 Flavobacteriaceae bacterium | reverse complement strand
TAGGCAAAGATGGTTTATCTCTTGAATGCGCTTGAGGGAGTGTCGTTAACTTGCTCATGCGCAACCTTACCCGGTCTTTACTTTAAACTTACAGAAGTCTTCAATAATACGGGAACCGCAGCGGGTCTGCAGGCAATAACAGTGCAGCGACCGTGCCCCTGGATACAAGGAAAATAGATGAGGCTCTGAGTAGTGTCATTTACGAGCCAGGTTTGCTAATTTTAGGCCTTAACAATACATAATTATGAATCAATAAAACTCAGTACTTTCTCAACCTGATGTGTTCTGCGTTTGATGAATATTTGCTTTATATGCTTTCGCAACCAAATTAATCCTTTATCTGCACTTTGTCGCTTATGCCATAACATTGAAATGGAAGTATGAGGAATGTCTACCGGCGGATGCGCAATGGCCAATTCACCGCTAGCCAGATGCTCATGAATAAGATCTGTCGGTAAAATTGCAATAAGATCAGTTTTTTTAATGATAGGGATCGCAGAAGAAAATGTATTGACTGTAAGGGCTATTCGTCGAGAAAAGCCTAATTGCTGCAGCGCCTGGTCAGTCGGACTGGTAATGTCACCAGATAATGTCACTAATAAATGTTCTGCTGCGGCAAATTCCTTAACTGTCAGTTTTCTTTTTGCTAAAGGGTGATTTTTGCACATGACACAGACATAGCTGGTATCAAACAGATGATCTGAGCAGATATTGTCCAATGAACGGTTGCTTTGTCCTATAACGAGGTCAACATCAGCGCCATCCAACATGGGTTTGCTGCACGCTATGGTATAAGGGACTGCATGTAAGTTCAGCCCAGGGGCTTCTTTCTCGAATAATTTCCGTAAATCCAGCCAAATTGTATTGAGAGCAATATCAGGCAGTGCCACCCTGAATGTTCGTTTAGCAGTTTTAGCGTCAAAATCTTCAGGCTCTATAGCCTGATTTATGGTGTGCAGAGAATCCCGGACTTTTTCCCAAAGGTTTGTTGCATAGATGGTAGGTTGTATGTTTCGGCCATCCGGAACGAGCAATTTATCTTTCCACAATACTCGCATTTTGGCCACCGCATTTGAAACCGCGGGTTGGGTCATTGACAATCGCTCAGCTGCCTGTGTTATTGATTTTTCGGTCATTATTACATCAAAAATAACCAATAATTTTAATTCATGAGGCCGCATAACTATCCATCGCAATGAGTTTGAATATACATCATATATTTTTATGTGTAAGTTTTGAAATCAATAAATTCATCACTTTTAGAAATGAATATGATGCCATTATAAAATTATTGTTTATGTCTGTACCCATTTATTATGAATTGAATAATCGAACACAGATAGGGATTAAAAAGTTGAAAACAGTGCTTCAAATTATGATTCAGGTTATCGCTATTTTTTGTTGGTGTAGCGTTGTATATACAAACAAATATGGCAGCGATAAAGGTTTTGATCACCAGGTTGCGAAGCTCGGGAATGGCAGTTCAGCACTAATGACCGATCGCTCAGACTATGTTGCAATGCACATTGGTGAGGGCGGTGTTTTTGTGGTGATACACAAATGAAAACTGAGTCGAATTCGTTTGCGTTTCCTTTTTTCGACTACACCTTTACAGCCGATAGGTGAAATTGATGATATTAATAAGTAAGTTCAAACACTTTGTAAGTGGAGCGCTGATCATACTCTCCGCCAATAGCGTTGCAGCGCAGGATATTGTTTTAGCCAATGATGGCAAGGCAGGGGATTCTTTTGGTTACAGCGCTGTTGTAGATGGCACCACCGTACTCGTCGGCGCATTCAAAGCGGATATCAACGGCGTAAAAGATGCCGGGGCAGCCTATGTTTATGTAAGAAGCGATAATGGTTGGCAACAACAAGCAAAACTCGTTGCTGAGCCTTTCTTCGCCGACGATACACTTGGCGGCAAAGTAGCATTGCGCAACGATATTGCCATGTTAGGTGTCATGCTGCGAGATGATAAGGGGAAAGATTCAGGTGCAGTGGTCTCGTTTGAACGAGAAGCGAATAGCTGGAAACAACATCGGATTTTCACCGCTCCCGATGCAAAAAAAGGAGATGCTTTTGGTCAGAGTCTCGCGCTCACCGAGCGGTTTCTTGTTATCGGCGCTCCTCGTAACGACGCTCTTGGCATCGACTCAGGTGCCGTTTACATTTATAAACGAGAAGACGAGGCGTGGCAGTATCAGACAAAACTCACAGCAAGTGATGGCATAGCGGGAGATTTGTTTGGTATCAGTACTGCCATTGATGGTAATACCATTCTTGTTGGCGCTGATTTACATGATGAAAAAGCAGAAAACGCCGGTGCAGTGTACGTTTATGTCTTAGAGGAAAATGAGTGGAAACAAGAAGCTAAACTCATGGCGTCTGATGGTGACAATTCAGATATTTTTGGCGTTAGGGTCGCATTGTCAGAAAATACGGCATTAATTTCTGCAAGGCGGGATGATATTGACGGGTTAGGAGTTGATGCAGGCTCTGCCTATATTTTTATGCGCAAGGGTACTACCTGGACACAACAGCATAAATTGACGTCACCTGATGGGCAGGCCGACGATAGGTTTGGCCGTGGCGTCGCGTTAAGCGGTGATACCGCCATCATAAGTGCAATGAATCATGATGCCAACGGCAGAGATACCGGCGCCATATATGTCTACAAAAACGGCGCTGAAGGCTGGGTTTATACAGACAAATTTGTCGCCAAAAGCAGTATGCCAGATGATAAGTTTGGATGGAACGTCGGGTTATCTGGTGACGTTGCCGTTGTTGCCACCCCCAATCATGATGCGCTGGGTCAGGAATCAGGGGCGGTATTTATGCAGGACCTGAATAGCATTGCAAAAGGGTTTAAATAACCCGCGGCATCAGGAGTGAGCGTAGCATTAATAAAACTAACTGATAACCGCGCCAAATTTTGTGCGGTTTGATACGCGGTAAATGTGCGCGCCCACGGCGATGC
>JABXHN010000075.1 GCA_013373635.1 Flavobacteriaceae bacterium | reverse complement strand
ATTAGCTTCGTGATCAAGTCTGATGAGTTCTATCTACCATTACCAGAAGGCTCTATCGATGTAGTGGCTGAGAAAGAGGAAATCACTAAAGAACTGGAATACACCAAAGGCTTCCTCAACAGCGTAATGAAAAAGCTCAGCAACGAAAAATTCGTAAGTGGAGCTCCTGAGCAGGTTGTTGCCAACGAGAAAAAGAAGCAAGCGGATGCTGAAGCGAAGATTAAGGTGTTGGAAGAGAAGCTAGCTTCACTAGGTTGAATTAAGAATTAACCATTACGAATTAAGAGAAAGCAGTCTGAGAAGGCTGCTTTTTTTATATATATTCAATCCATAAACCAATTAATGTCCAATTACACATTTGAAAGTCTGAATGACAAAGAGTTCGAGATACTCGTCAATGATTTGCTTGCTAGGCTTCTATCAGAAAGAATTGAAAGATTTAAGCCAGGTAAAGATGAGGGAGTTGATGGTAGATACTTTACTTCAGATGGTGAAGTCATTGTTCAGTCTAAACATTGGCTAAATACTGGGATTCAAAAATTACTAAAGGAATGTAGGACAAAAGAACTTCAAAAAGTTCAGAAACTAAATCCATCAAGATATCTACTTGCCACTTCAATACCTCTTTCTAGAAAAAACAAGACTGAGATAAAGAAGATTTTTCATCCATTCATAAAGTCAGAGGCAGACATATTTGGCCAAGAAGATCTTAATGATCTTTTAAATCAAAATCAAAATATCGAAAGAAAACACTACAAACTTTGGATATCTAGTACAAATGTGATTCAATCAATTTTGAGTTCAGGCATCATTGGGAGAAGCGGTTTTTCATTAGAAGAAATTAAAAGTAAAAGCTCAAAATATGTCCAGACCGAAAACCATCAAAGAGCACAAAAAAAATTAAATAAAAATCATGCTTTGATAATAACGGGTAACCCCGGTATTGGAAAAACAACTCTTGCCCAACAATTAGTAATTGACTACGTAGGTCAAGGTTTTGAATTTATTGAAATTGAAGACGACCTTAATGAGGCTCTGAATCTTTACAATCCCGAAACGAAACAAGTATTCTACTATGATGACTTTTTAGGTAGAAACTATCTGTTAGCTCTAAAGCACCATCAAGACTCTCAAATTCTGAATTTTATTAGAAGGGTCTCTCAGGACACTAAGAAAAGATTTATCCTAACTTCACGAACTAACATCCTAAACCAAGGCAAATGGCTAAGCGACCTGTTTGAAATACACCATATCCAGAAAAATGAGTATGAGCTGAACATTCAATCTCTTACTAATATGGATAAAGCCAAAATACTTTACAACCACATTTGGTTTGGGAATTTGTCAGCAGAATTCTTTGATGAGATTTTGCTAGACAAGAGATACTTGGCAATAATTAAGCATAGAAGCTTTAATCCAAGGTTAATTGAATTCATTACCGACTCCTACCGTCTCGAAAAAATTGATAAGAATGAGTATTGGCAATACATTAAAGAAACGCTTCAAGAACCCAAAAACATCTGGCAAAATACAATTGAGGTTCAATTAGATTATAATTCACGGATGATTCTAATCGCCTTTGTACTCGAAGGAAAATCGATAAGTGAACCTCAATTGCATGAAGTCATTGATGCCCTAATTAACCAAGGCACTTTAATTGACAAAACTGATTTCAATCGAACTAAAACATTACAATTCCTTTCAGGATCCCTAATAAATCGAAACTCTAGGAACGGCTCTATTGACTACGACCTATTTAATCCTTCCATAGGAGACTACGTTATTGACAACTGCCTAAATAATGCCACTATAACTTCCTCTATCATCGTCTCTCTTCAATCCTCCAATTCAATAAAAACTTTAAATAACCTGCTTGGCTCAAAAAAAATTAGCTACACACTTTATAATGAGACTATTCGCCAAACTGCAGAAAAATTTGTTTTTGACTCGATAGGCAACAATCCATACTTTTTTATTTTTCTAACTACCGCGGTCATAAGAGCTCAATTAACAAATAGCCAATATTTTAAATCATTCGAGAAAAATATAGAGAAGGAAATTTTGTCTGTAGAATTATTGAGAAATGAGGATTCCTTTGACTTGCTAATTTTGGCAATAAAGAAAGGACTAATAGGCAACAAAGGAAACCTGCTGGGAACAGTTGAAGAGCTACTAGACATTAATCCAGGATACCAAATTCTCAAGAAAGTCGTACTTCTTTCTGAGGAAATTAATTTCCCCTCTAAACTACTTACCAAACTAAAAGAAGCTGTTCTTGCTGATTTCGAGGCCGAATTGACAAATGATATAAATGATAATGGGATTTTAGAGGAGGCATTCGAAGAATCAGACATCTCAATAGATACCATATACGAATTCGTTGAAGACCAATTAATACCATTTGAAAAGCTAGGGTTTACTGAGGAGGAAATCTCCTTCCTTGTTGAGTCAGTAGATACCTACGAGATTATCGACTATAATATACAGTCAGCATCGGATAATTATGAAGATTATGAATTCAGGTCTAAACCAAATTCTGGGAATACTGATAGCGAGATTGAAGATTTGTTCTCCTGACAATAAAAAAACATCAAGAAATACTCAATGACTGAAGAATTACCTTGGAGATTTGCAAATCCAGTTATTCCAAATGGTTTCTAACTCGCCTTATACCACTCCACCTCTTCAGCTAAGTCTTTGGAAAGCTCGATATCTGTTTCCAGTACTTTAACTCTGCCATCTATACGAGCTTGTAGTGCCTCCTCAATTTCCTTCTTCACCATTTTGCGATAAGGAATAAAATGCTCTAGAAAAACAGCGAATGTCGCATAGTTCCCAATCCCCCCAGGATTTCTTCTCATCATAAGATAGGCGTATTTCCAAAACACAAAGCGGGTACTTCTCAGAACACCAAGCTTAAAAATCAACTTCAGGGTAAAGATTATACCCTTGTAGCCAGCATCTGTTTTATGTTGGTTTCTAAGCTTAGCTCTAAGTTCAGGATTGCGGTGTACTTCGGCCTGACCCACCATCATAAAATGATCGAAAACCCGCTTCAGATAAACCTTAGGTTCATAAAGCTTCCAGAAGGCCTCAACATATTCCTCTGCTATTTCTTCTATTGGGCGGGTTGGAACAAAATTCAGCAAAGTGGTCTGATTCAGATTAGCATCGTCCAGAAGCCTTCCACTCTCTTTCAACCTATCCCACAGTGCAGTTCCAGGCAAAGCCTGAAGCATACTGAATGTCACTCCAGGAATGGCATTCTCCGTGGCGAATTGGAAAACACGTTCGCCTGCACCCTTCTTCTCATCATCGAAGCCAATAATGAAGCCCGCCATAATTCTGAGTCCCGACTTAGCAATCTTCTCCAGCGACTCATTCATTGGCTTCCTGTTATTCTGATGTTTCAGCGTAAGCGCAAGACTATCCGTATCTGGTGTTTCTATACCGATAAATACGGTAGAAAATTTACTCAAAGCCATAAGCTCTAGCAGGCGATCGTCCTGAGCCATATCTATAGAAGCCTCGGTAGTGAAGCTGAATGGATAGCCCTTATTGGTTTGCCATTCAATGAGATTTTCGAGGAAGGGCTTAACAGTTCGTTTGTTCCCAATAAAGTTATCATCGACAAAGAAGATTCCGCCTCTCCAGCCTAAATCGAAAAGAACATCCAATTCCTTTTCAACCTGACTAAAGGTTTTCGTTCTCGGCTTTCGACCATAGAGAATAATGATATCACAAAACTCACACTGAAAAGGACAGCCTCTTGAATATTGAATGGCCATCAGGAAATAGGCACTCATATCCAACAAATCATATCTAGGCACCGGACTCAGCGTTACATCGGGCTTATCCTTCGATCTAAAGATTCCGGAAGTTTCACCTCTTTTTATAGCCTCCACAAAAAGGTTAACAGTATACTCACCTTCATCGAGTACCAGAAAATCGGCACCAGCCTGCAACATATGGTTTGGCAGGGAAGTGGCATATGGACCACCTACAACCACTGGCTTACCCCTCCTCTTAGCCTCTCGAATTTGCCCTAAATAGTCTTCTTTCTGAGCAATCATTCCAGAAAACATTACCATATCGGCCCACTCCCAGTCTTCTTCACTTACCTCTTCAATATTCCTATCTCTCAATCGGAAATTCCACTCCTGAGGAAGCAAAGCAGCCACAGTTACAAGACTCAAAGGAGGCATAAATGCCTTCTTACCAATGCCTTGAACAGCTTTCTCAAACGACCAAAAACTAGTGGGAAATATAGGATAACTAAGTAGTACGTTCATTTTAATGATGATTGGACAAACTAAAATTCTTTGTCTCAGATCATTAAATATGTCAAATGTTTACAAGGAAAGAAAAGACACTTAGACTTTTATCAGTCAAAATCTACAGGCGGTATTTAGACCCCTTCACCTGTTGTCTATAGATATTCACCAGAGTCTTCTGCGAAGCACCCAGAAAGAAAAGACAGAACACCAGCACATTGATAAGGTTGGTTTTGAAGTAATTATTTTGCTCCATCTTTCTGCCTGAAATAATCACTTTGGCAGGCATAATATTGATTTTCTCATATCTACGAGCTCTAAGCAGTATCTCATAATCTTCCATAATGACGGTGTTATCGTCAAAACCACCAATTTTAAGGAAAAGCTTTTTGGTCATATATAAAGTCTGGTCACCTCCCCTAAAAAATATCCCTTGCAAGCCAGAAAGCCTACTATTGAAATTTAGGCCTCTGTTAAATCGATCGAACGTGACACGATAACAGCCATATTGCTTACCTTCTTTTACTGCATTCAAAATGTCATCAACAAATGAATCCGGAATAGTAAGGTCGGCATGAACGAAATAGAGAATTTCTCCAGTAGCCAATTCGGCTCCGGCATTCATCTGCCTGGCTCGGCAGCATTTTTCTACCAAAACAACTTTAGCACCGGCATCGGTGGCTATTAAAGCAGTATCATCATCACTATGAGCATCTGCTACAATAATCTCCAATTCTGCCTCACCAGCCTTCGATTGGATCGATCTAATCTGATCTCCAATGATAAGAGCTTCATTAAGTGTTGGAATGATTACACTGATATTCATATCGAAATTTACGGTCTTTCTCGAATGTTGGATTACAACGACTTATGCTTTCAACAATAAACATTGAAGTGTCTGACTTGTTGAATAAGTATGATGAAAACAAATGAAGATACGCTTTCAGTAGTTATGAATCGCCTAAGCGATAAAGGATATAAGGAACAATTTAGGTTGACAAACAATGGCTTGAGCATGACCTCTACAGGCAAAACATTAACTCCTTCGGAGTTGACAATAAAAAACAGATACAGGTTTGACGGCATGACCAACCCTGATGATGAATCTATACTTTTCGCTTTAGAAACAAAAGAAGGAGTAAAAGGCACCTTAGTAGTTTCAGGTGATATTCACTCAGAACAAAACCAATCTATCCTAAATCATATACCTTCAGAAATATAATTTAGCTAACTTTTAGGGTGAAAAAGTACTTACTACTATCCCTTCTGGTTCTTCTCGGTTGCTCGAAGAAAGAAGAATCGGCTTGGTTGACAGGTTTCGAAAAACCTGAGTTCAACCCCATCATGAAAGCCGATGGACAATATCAATTCCAAGACCCATTGTCTGATAGTCTGGTAGCCTGGCAAAAAGCTGATGTATTCAATCCGGCTGCCGTAGTTAGAAACGACACGGTATTCATGTTCTTCCGTGCCGAAGATAATCCAAAAGCATATTTAGGTGGAAGAACCTCTCGAATCGGATTAGCCTGGAGCACCGATGGTATGAACTTTAACAAGTTTGAACAGCCGGTTTTGTATCCAGACTCGACTAGTCTTCAGTGGGACTACCCTGGTGGATGTGAAGATCCAAGAGTAGTAAAAAGAGCAGACGGCACCTATATTATGACCTATACCTCCTGGAATCAGGATGTGGCCAGATTGTCCATTGCATCAAGCAAAGACTTAAAAAACTGGACAAAACATGGCCCTGCATTATTAAATGCTTTCGATGGAAAATTTGTCAATACCTGGAGTAAGTCTGGTTCGATTGTAACTGAAAGAAAAGGAGATGAGCTCATTGCAGCCAAGGTGAACGGGAAATACTGGATGTACTTCGGTGAGCGTGGTGTAAACCTTGCCTCTTCTGACGACCTCATTAACTGGACTCCAATGACGGATGGTGATGAACTAGCCATCGTAATGCAAACTCGAGCGGGCTATTTCGATAGCTTCCTTACTGAACCAGGGCCTCCTGCCTTACTCACAGAACAAGGAATTCTACTGATCTATAATGGCAAGAATGACGAAGGAGATATTGCAGACCCTGATATTGCCAAGGGCACCTATTGTGGCGGCCAGGCACTTTTCGATCTGAAGGACCCTTCCAAATTCATCACCAGAATGGATGAACCATTTATCTGCCCAACACTTCCACATGAAACCACAGGGCAGTATGCTGCAGGAACTACCTTTCTTGAAGCATTAGTGCCTTTTAAAGGGAAGTGGTTTATGTATTACGGAACGGCCGATTCTTTCGTAGGAGTGACTGTAGCTGAGCAGTAGAGTCCCATTTATATGTTCGAGCTCATCTATCGATTGCCTCAACCGGCCACTCAACCGTCTTACCTGTTGATTTATCAATGGGCATTTGAGCATCTACGGAGATGAGATAATCGGTCAAAACCTGGGCAAGTTCTTGAAGCTTTGACGGGTTGGCAGATGCCAAATTATTCGATTCTGAAATGTCATCAATGAGGTTAAAGAGTTCGAAAGAACGGTCTTTGTGATAATAAATTAGTTTCCAGTCGCCTAACCTAACCGTACTTGTTGAACCAATTCCTGGCCCGGTAGGCCCCCAGCGGTTAGGATAATGCCAGAACAGCGGTCGTTCATGATCGCCTTGAGCTCCTTCTAATACCTTGCTAAAGCTCTTTCCATCGACCACCTGAGAAGTTCTATATTCGTCTACACCAGCCATCTCAAGAATGGTTGGGAAAAAATCCTCGATAATTACCGCGCTAGAGGTGGTCGTTCCAGCTTTTACTCTTTCAGGCCATTTGACGATCATAGGCTCTCGAATACCACCTTCTCGAGCAGACCCCTTTCCACTACTCAAGGGGTAATTATGAGTATGCTTTTCACCTCCACGGGCAACCGCACTTAAGCCCCCATTATCAGACATGAAGATTATAATGGTATTATCTTCAATACCTTCTTTCTCAAGTAAATCCATTAAATCACCCAGGCTTTTATCCATTCCTTCCACCATTGAAGCATACTTGGCTTCGGTAGAATCAATTCCCAAATCATAATATTTTTGAAGAAACCTATTATCTCCCTGTATGGGTGTATGGACAGCATAATGTGCCATGTACAGGAAAAATGGCCTTTCGGCAATGATAGACTCTTCTACGTGATGAATTGCTTCTCGTGTTAAAGCCTCTGAAAGGTAAACACCCTGACCATGATACTTCTCCAGGCCCGGCACCGCCCAAACTGATTTGTTATCATCGTTACCAAAATTCTGAGAACCATAATAGCTTCCCGGAGCTCCTGCCGCATGGCCAGCCACATTAACGTTAAACCCAAGGTTTAAAGGATCAGCTCCTGGTGTACCAATTGCACCAAAGTGAGCCTTTCCTACATGAATGGTTTGATAACCTGCATCTTTCAATAATTGAGGAAATGGAGTGGCAACAACAGTGTTTTGAAGACCAGCAACCGGACTTAGCCCATTAACATTCCAATCTGGCTGCTGAAGAAACTGGTCGTCAGCCACGGGCTGAACATCCTTTTCAAGTGTCCAGTTAGTCACTCGATGTCTAGCCGCATTCATTCCCGTAATTAGACTCACTCTGGTTGGAGAACACACAGATGTTGCATAAGCCTGGGTAAACTTCATTCCCTCAGTGGCTAACCTTTCCATGTTAGGCGTATGATATCGCTTATTGAAATAGGTCTGCTCCGACCAAAAGGGCACAGACGTGTCTTGCCAACCCATATCATCAACAAAAAAGAGAATGATGTTAGGGCTCTTGGAAGCTTCTTCAGAACAACCGAAAAGAGAAATGAGAATAAACAGAAGTGAAAGCCGCTTGATCATGAAGGGAAATATAGTAGAATTCCTTGAGAGGATTTACCGAGTTGTTCCTTAATAGAATTTACCCTAGCGAAGTGGCTTAAGACTTAAATAAGCTCAACCCATTGGCAAACAGGACTGACATGCACAGTAAGGCATAAAAAAAGAAGGCCACCATACGGTAGCCTTCTTTTTGTGGGCGCTGAGGGATTCGAACCCCCGACCCCCTCGGTGTAAACGAGGTGCTCTGAACCAACTGAGCTAAGCGCCCT
>JABXHN010000046.1 GCA_013373635.1 Flavobacteriaceae bacterium | reverse complement strand
TTAGCAGTATAACGCGCGTAGCCAAAATGACAAGGGATTTGTGGCAGCTCAGTTTTAAACTGAAAAGAATCTAAACTAACTGAAATTCTGCTAATTTCATTAAATATCTGGATTATCGTTGCAACTGGAATTAATGTGAATAGACAAAATGGTGAAGCATAACTAAGCTACACAAATTGAAAAATATACAATGAAGTCGTCGAAACAAATTAATGTGACCTTGGTCAACCTGTAATGTGGTTAACAGCACTACGGCGTCAATTATCGAATACGCTTATATGTGTTCAGAGTATAAATCACTCTGAGTGGTTGCACTTGTCACTAAATGACTCAAGCCAATGAAGAATTAATTTGTCATAAGGCTTAATATTTTGAGTTTCGTTTTCAATCTGGTTTAAAGCTCTACAAAAAACCATCTTACTCGTTATTCTTTCAGGCTTTATTGTCTCATCCCAAAACTTAACGACCGAATCTTTTAGTTCAGCATTATCGAATCTCGCACTATGAGCAAATGCACTTGCCATCTCAGGTTTATAACTTGCCAAACGCCCCATAGTTGCTAAGGTTTGGTCATCACGCTTGCTTAAACACACTGGGTTTTCCCCTTATTTTTCAAAAACTTGCTTCCATTAGCTGAAGGAATGCTAAAATGGTTGTGATAAGTTAGAAATATAGACATCCCATTATCACTACGACAATCAGCGCTTATTTGTTCATTCATACGAGTTGACAGCTCAAGAATAATACCATGATCACCGTCATTCAAGACAAGTTCTTTCTCCCCTTCAAATTTATCTCTCCACAGAGCAACGGTTCGACTTGTATCTTTATCCTGTATATAACTTGGTGTTTTAGGCGTACTTCTTTCACTCATGCCTAAAGCAGTTACAGTCAACACAGAAGAACCGGGCTCCTCGCTTAGTGTAGTTGCGTGTCTACCAGGCCACCTAAATTTTTTCTGTGGCCCATCAAATAGTAGAGCAACAATTAAATTTGGGCCAACTGATCTTATAGCCGATGACACTGGTTCCTGGCGCGCAAGATCTTCACATATTAAAGTGCAAACACTGAACCAATCTTCCCACTGAGTGAACACAACCCTTCGATTTTCTAGTGAAATACCTTCCCAAAAAATGTCACCTGGCTGCGAACCAAGCTCATTACCAATCTCATATGTAGAAATCTGATTGTGATCTAATTGCCATCTATGGTGTTTAACTTGTTCATAACCCGTTCCTTTTAAACTGCTGCGATTTAAAATATATTCATTTTCATATCGATGAGGAGATACCAACACAGAACAGTTTCTTTCTTCAAACTCTTGATTTTTTATTGTTTGTACTACTTCTTTAGTATCAACCTTATCAATTACTCCAGCTATAATTACTGGCTTTTGTTTCAATTTTTGACAATCAAAGAATGTATTCATTTCTCGAAGAAAATCAATAAATATATCGTGTCTGAATGTTGCTTCCGGGAATACTATGAGGTCAACTTCGTGGGCAGAATTAATAGACTTTAAAATTAAACCCTTGGTAATATCTACTATATATTCAAGATTTGGTTTTGGTAAATAACCAAAATATTTTGCTAACTTCGGAACATGTGGTGCATCATACTTCACAAAAAATTGTTCTGATTCAATTGAGTACGGGTAAGGAATAATTAGAATATTTAAGTGACTTTTTTGCCGATGAGAGGGGTCTTTCGAATCAATCTTGATGTCATTCCAATATGCTTGGACTTCTCCGCTTATCAAAGCGAGGTGATGTGATAATGACTGAAGAGAAATGCCCACTGTTGCCGTTAGTGATTTAGGAAGGACGGACATTCTATTGGTACAAAATGTAGCCAAACTTTTCCTTTCATTTTCGTGCAACATTAAATCGACTATGACAAATAGAGGGATTTCACTTGGTTTTTCTTCGTAATCTTCTGGTGAGTCAACACCAAATCCAGCACAAGCTTCATCAGACAAGCTAAGCAAAAACAGAATTGTAGAGACAAATTCATCATCATCTGCCAATTCATTTATTGATTTCTGTTGGTTTTTTTTCCCAAAACAACAACTGACCTTGCTTCGAATAACATCTGGCATAATTGTGTTATTAAGAACTATGTCAATAATTGTTTTACTATCATTCCAAATAGACGCAATATGCTGCTCTTGATTACATATATTTTTTTTCCAGTCTTTTGAAATGTCTTGAAGCGATTTACCGTCAATTCCGTTACTATATATTTTAGTAATTGATGGGGTTGGTGACACTAACTTGACATATACGCCGGTTTCATTGAGTATCGACGCACAAACAGCAAACATATTAGGGGGCCACGCCAAATTTTTTTGCCAAAAGTTATCTGAAAAATAACCCTTACTTTTAGGCAAACCAACATATAATGCCAAGACCTCATATAAAGTTAATTCTTTCTTCATCGCACAGAACCAAATCCCTTTGAACAATTTTTAAACTGTAATATATAAATTTTTTATTAAGCAGGTCAATAGTTCTGACTAACTACTTGGCTAAAATAAGATTATTAATCTGAATAAGTGAAGCTTTATCTTCACTACGGAATAGCGCATTTAATAAGATTATTATACTGTTATCTCTGATTACTAGGATTTATATCACATAGTGAAAACTCATTTTCATTCGGATTTTTTAGGTTAATTTAAGTGTTTAACAAATTCTCTATAATCAAACGTTGAGTTAACAGCAATAGCTAATTACGTGCGAGTCCGGCTTGAAAGTATTTCAAAAAGAGAGCGTTTTTGTTTCGTGCGGTTTTCGTCATTGTGCCAAATACAGGCGGCCAGTAAGAATACTCAGGTATGCGTTAAATATCATCATCTTTCAGTTTTAAACATCGCTCAATGACGGGGATCGCAAAATAGGCATCCGGGTTATTTTCTTTTAATTCGTCCAGTGTAGTCTTGCAAGCTAGTCGGGTTTTGCGTTGGGCAACGCTTTCAACTCCTCAACGGTTATTAACTCAAGCAGCCTCACGGCAATGGTGTAAATACTGTGTGGCATTCATAGCCGCTCCTTATTGTTTGCAAATAGCCTGTTTTTAAATGAGCTGCCCAAAGCAACGCTTCCTTTATAACCGCGTGCCACTTATAAACGAACATTCCGCTGATAAGGAGCCAGGATTGAGCGATACTAACTGTATATAGTGTATCTCAATGACCTGGTCTGCACCTTTAAACTGCTGTATTTCAAAGTAATATTCTGAATAGTTATCACCGTCTTTTTGAAGCTCAACATACGGATACTGCCGCTATTTCCATCTACCCGTTGTGACCTGGTCAACTTTCTTGTTCTCCTGCATGGTTTGCAAGCTAAATTTCCCGTCCCGTTGCAATATCAGCGCAGTTGCCCGAGCGCAATCCTGAGGTTCATAGCGCTTCGCTAAATCCCGGTGAACAAGATGAGTAGTCACATTAAGTTATTCGGAAACAAATACAGTGCCAGAGAATCCTTTGTATACCAATGGTTACCTTCCGCTAAACCCTGCGAGCCCAGAACGGGCAACCCGACCGAAGCCGATAACGCTGCTGCGGTGTTAATAATGTCTGGGTGTCGCAGTAACGGCGAATATAAAAGGCTACTCTGCGTTATGGATACCGGAAAATCAAACTCGTTAAACTGCTCAGTTTCCTCAAAAGCCTTTTTGACCTTTTGCTTTTGGGTTTTTATCGAGGTATTTAGCAAAGACATATACCGTTGGATGGCTTGCGCAACCGGTAATGAAAGGCGGAGCCAGTGGGGTTAATAATGCAAAATAAACAACACACTTCATTGCTGAATTCCAATCCCTTAACACAAAAAGTACACAATTCCAGGAGCAATTGATTACAAATGTAATCCTTTGTTATTCACTTAGCAAGGCCGTTATCTGAATGTATAGCACGGCTCTGCATGATAATTCATGCAAGCCGCAAAGAGAGATTGCCGGTTCTTGTATTAAATTTGTGCACAATTGCCTTGCATTAATAAATTACACGTGTAATCTCAACTAAAGACTACAACTGTAATCAAAGGTAATACAATGACTCCTCCCACCACTAAGCCCGATATATCCAATGCGGAATTTGAAGTTCTTGATGTGCTGTGGGATGACTACCCGGCCACCTCTAACGACATTATTGCCCGCTTACGCCACCAAAAAGACTGGCACGATAAAACGGTCAAAACGCTGCTTGGACGATTAGTTAAAAAAGGCGTCCTGGATTACGAAAAGCAACAACGACAATACCTTTACCGGCCATTGATTGC
>JABXHN010000053.1 GCA_013373635.1 Flavobacteriaceae bacterium | reverse complement strand
GACCCGCCTCTTTTACATAGGCTTCAAACGCCGGATGATCGCGAACCTGCTTGTTGAAGTTCGAGCGGTTGCTGACCCCACAAGCCTCCATAAGATCGTTGATCCAGATGACGTCGGAACAGAGAGCAAGACGCTCTTTGCCGACAGGCCTTCGCTATAGGTCTGGCAAGAATACTTGCTTGAGGGGTATGATCGTGCGGTACTTATGCGACAACGCCGCGTAGTGCTTGACGATCAACTCGAACAATTCTTCACCGTCAATTAGGCGAAGCTTTGCAAGGTTCCGCTCGGACAGACGGGCTTGCTTGGCATATGCCCCCAGCGTCACGAAGAGGGCGAACTCTCCTTCAGCAAGAGTGCCGAGCAACTCGCGTATCTGCGTTTCGTTGATGGTATTGGTGGTGCGCTTGCATTGCACCTTGATGATCGGTGGCTCAAACCCAAGCTTGTCATTGTGGGCAATGATGTCGACCCCGCCGTCGCCCGAACCTTGAGTCACACGAGCTGTGTATCCCATGCACTCCAGCAAGTGACCCACGAAGTACTCAAACTCATGTCCGCTGAGCATGGTGTGAATGCGCCTGATGACAAAATCCTGTGCGGACTCTTCAGCTTGTCTTGTGATGGAGATCGAGACGCTGTCGTCATCTGGCGCTTCAGTTTCGCTATCGGTGTCTGATGACAACTGAGGCGCTACAGGTTCACCGTTGATCTTAGCCAAGAACTCGGAGGCGTGTTTCTTCACGGAAAAGAGGGTGATGAAGGACCCAATCTCATGGAGAGCTGACTGAGAGAAGTCACCTCGTGGGAAGCTATCGAGCCAAACGACATCGCGGTAGGTCGCGTAGTACCCATCCTCACCAGATGCCTCGAACCCAATGCCACCCGTGAACTTTCCAATATTCACGAGACGGTCATGCTTGGAGGGGTAGATGACGTAGTCGCCGGATGCAACCTGATGGACAAAGCGATAGATGACGCCCGCATCCATACTCACGCCGCCTGTCGTCTTCTGAGGGAAGCTTGCGGAGACAAGTGCTTTGATCGCCTCCCGATCGGCGGGCAACTTGGACAGATCTCCTAGCTCTGACCAGCCGATGTAGACGCGGCCCTCGTCAAAGGCGGTTGCACCAATGTGTTGCGGCATATGGATGCCCCATACTGTCGCCATCCTTCAATTTCCTTATGCAGCGTAACGTTCTTCGTGTTGCTCGATATGACCCAACGTAACGAGTGTTTCGAGCAGCGGCGCGACCTTCTTGAGCCCAGCGCCCGAGAAGCAAGCGGCGAGTTCTTCTGGCGTGGCTTCCCCGATTTGCTCCAAGGCTTGGCGGACGGCGGCGAACTGGGCGGGGAGTTCCTTGGGCCATTTGACCTTTTCGACCTTGGCTTCAACTTCGAGGGCCATATCGCCTGTCTTTCCAGTGTCGGAGCTTTTGCCCTCTGGGTTCTGGTAGTCGGGGCGGAGCCAGCGGACGAGACCACGGGCTTCTTCTTCGGCGCGTTTTTTGTTGAGGGCGACGAGGCTAAAGAGGATCTCTTCGTCGCTGAGGTCCACAGGCCAGCCGTATGCCTCGGCCACGGCAGCGTCGATCTTGTCGTGGATGTCCCGCAGGATGCCGATTAGGCCCTGATCGTATATATCCTTGTCCTTGCCTTCGATAGATTGCCCAGCGCGAAGCTTTTCAAGGACGTTATACATTTGGGTCAGAGTGAGTTTCGGGTGTAGCTCCTGCTGTCGTTTACGATGGGCGTCGAGTTCTTCGCCCAAAGTGCGGAGCCGAATGCGCTGGGCGTCAGTGAGGTCGGGGAAGGGGAACTTATTGAAACTCTCTGCATGGTTGTAATTGGGGCGATCCTCTAGAAAAGCTCCTGTCGCCAATGCCCATTTAACGTGAACTGATGAGCTCAAGACTGCTAAGTATTCGGCAGCGTCCAGACCGATTGCGATCAGCTTTGCATCTGGCAAAACGTCAGATCCCAAGAACCCAAAAACTCGGTGTTTTGCCGTTCGGCATGTAGCTATGTATCGTTTGAGCGTCGTAACACCTTCTCGGAATTCTGGTCGTTGACGGCCAAAGAGCCACCAGCTTTCTCGGAACTGTTTGTCCCGATTTTGAGATCGTTCAGGCCAAACTCTATCTTTCAAGATTTGAAATAGTTGTGGGGCTTTGCTTCGGGCATCAGCCTCACTCAGTCCGTAAAAGTCAATCACGCGCCACAGAATACGGCCATCAATAAACTGTTTGCCGTTTTGATAGCGCGGAAGAAATCTCTCCATGCTCGGATCAGTTTCCAGAACCGCGCGTGCATCAACTTCCTCCAGTCGGAAGCCTTCACCAACCAAAATCAATCCTTGATGGGCCAGTTTCGCGTTCGCTAAAAGCGGCTTTGACCCCGCGACATCCGCGCCGATCTGCAAGTTCGCAAAGATCTTCCCGATCTGGTGATCAAACGTCACCAGACGGCCATCCGCCTCATTCTTTTCCTTGCTTTCGGTCGCAATGGTTAGCAGCCGCCCGGCGCGGTTGCCCGCATCCCCCACGGTCATGGCGATCCGCACGGCAGCGCCATAGAGCGTATCGACCCAAGGGTGGTCGGGAATTGCAAACAGCAGCGAGAGCGGTTTCTTGGGATCGTTCAGATGCGGCTCCAGCACCCTGCGGTTAAACGTCTGACGCAGCGAGTTAGTGGTGATCAGCCCAAATCGGCGGGTCGTCAGCGGCTTGGCTGGATCGTATAAGCGGGCCATTTGTGCAGCCTTTTCCCACCAGAACATCACAAGGTCTGCTGACGCAGGCATCTTAGGATAGGCTTTCCAGAGCGCCTCGACATACCCATCGCCCAAATTGTCACGCATCCGTTTGTTGCCGATAAACGGCGGGTTGCCGACGATGAAGTCAGCGGCTGGCCAAGTGGTCGCACGAGGGTTGATGTAGTCATACACCTTAATGCGGGCTGTGGGGTCTGGGACTTCCTCTCCGGTCACCTGATGGCGCATGGTGGTTACACCGTCCCAACGGGTCACAGGGACACCATTCTCGTCCAGACGTTCCTTGAGGTCATCCCACTCCAGCACGGCATCACGACACTGGATGTTCTTGAAGTCACGCAAGACAGGCTCTGACGGAGAGGCGTTGCCATAGGTGCGATAGTGCCATTGCAGATAGCCAATCCAAAGCACCAGTTCCGCCACGGCTGCGGCCCAAGGGTTCAGCTCGATCCCTAGGAACTGGTGAGGGTCCACGGTGATCATCGGCTTGGTATCCCCGACCTCATGCATCAGGGCTGTGACTTCACCTTCGAGGCGCTTCATCATCTCCAATGCGACATAGAGAAAGTTGCCCGACCCACACGCCGGATCGAGTACCTTGATGTGGCACAGCGAGGTGTGGAAGGCGCGGAGGGTTTCAATGGCCTCCTGCTTCTTACCTTCCTGCATCAAGAGCTGCACAGAGGACTGCACGTTGCGCCAGTCGCTACGAAGTGGGTCGATGACGGTAGGGGTCACCAGACGCTCTACATAAGCGCGAGGCGTGTAGTGAGCGCCCAGCTTGTGTCGTTGCTTCTTGTCGAGTGCGCGTTCGAGCAGGGTTCCAAAGATTGCAGGCTCGACCTGCTTCCAATCCGCCTCAGCAGCTTCGATGAGGAGACCCAGTTGGAGGTTGTTTAGTGGCAGAGCTTCGGCGTCTTTGAACAGATAGCCGTTAAACTTCTTTAGGTCCTGCATCAGCACGGGTGAGAAGCCACCGGCGTCCATGGTCTGCCAAAGGCTGGTCAGTGTAGGTGCGGCGTGTTCGGGATGTCCCCTGAGTTCCCTCAGCTTCGTGGTGAAGCAACTATTCGGGATGAGGTCCACGTCCTCTGCGAACATGGAAAAGAGACAGCGCATCAAGAATGTGGCGACGTCTTTTGGTTGGTGACCCTGGCCCTCAAAGCTCTTCCCGAGCTCTGCCAGGTGTGTGGCGATATCACGGGTCACCTCGGCTGCTTTAAGGGAAGGGTCGAGGCTGAAAGGGTCGTTCCATACGGTCTGAAGGAATGTAATGGTCTCAGGGTTGCGGAGATCGTCTAGGTGAATGCGGTAGCGATTACCGTCAGGGAACTGGTTGTACCCCTGACCCTGTTTGGAAAAGTCTGCATAGACCTCAATGACATGCCCAACATCGACAATTAGCAGGAAAGGAGGCCAGCCGTCTTCCTTTGCTACTGCCCGAGCATAGCTATCAGCTTGGTTTCTCGCCTTGAGCATAGTGTCATCGAAGCCACCAGTACCACGTCTGCCATGCCCGACTCGATTGGGTGTGTCTTGGAGATCCAGACCCATTTGTGTGGCATCGTGAAGCGGCTGGTTCGCACCCTGCTTGGCCTCCAAAACAAAGCAGCCTCGGCGGTAGAGGTCGATCCTTCTGTTGCGGACCTTGCCTGTGTGGGTCTCCTTGACGGGCCTTTCAAACCTGTAGTCATCATTTTGACCATCGGAGGTCGCGGGTTTGGGCTGCTCAACCTCCAACAGAGATGTTAGCTCAATCGCAAAGCTCTGAAAGTTGGCAATCTCACTTCCACCGGACGCTGACCACCTATCAATGAAGGCATCTACAGGCATAAATACTCGCAAAGGTAAATGTGAGTATTAAATACAATCCCCTTGCGCGATCAACCTTTGAGTGTTTATGGGCATGATTTCAGACCATCAATTGGTGTGACGAGGGTTCGGATAGTAAGTTGGACTGCTGGTTTGGCGCATAGTTGTCGACGCTGGTGCAGCTAATGTGGGCGCACGAGGTGAAGCAGACCGGATTAGTCAAGTCACTTGGTGACGTTGGATTGGCCGACAGAGCGATGACGATCCAAAGCTCTAAGACGATGACTTAGGGCTTCGCGAGCAGCCTTGCTGCGTGGATCTGCGTCGGTCACCCTTGATGTTGTTGATTGCCATTGCTGGTTTTATTTGGCCATGCCTGCAACGCGGCTCCTCATCCATTGCTGTTGAGCTGCCTGCACACCCTAGAATTACTTGGCCTGGTATTCGCCCTATCGATTGGGCCAACTTCACCGCTGTGAATAGGGCTCTATTGACGACCACTTCAATGAATCGAGGTGCTCCTGAGCATGGAATACAGCTTCTGAGATAGCAGATCTGTATCGCGATTTGCTTAGCATTTGCTGCAACAAGCCCCGAGGATCGATGCTGGTAGACCAAAATGCCGTGGCTAACTCCAGACGGAGGGCGCTGTGTTGTTCGACCATGGTTGTGCGCTGGGGGTGGTTGTCGCGTGAGCTTCTGGCTCGGGTTCTTGGATTAGCCGACACCATCGTAGATTTAGCAACGTCATCCCGAGCGGCTGCTGAAATCTCGTACCAGCTATCAACTAAGGAAATACGAAAGATGCAAGCATCGGCTAACAGCAATACGCTTGAAACAAAGCTATTCCCCCTCCCCGCCGTCACACCAACCAATCGAACTGTGGTACATGCTTCCAAAGATAAGCTTATATTGGGAAAGCATACTACAGCTGCAGCTAGGCTCTACTTGCAAACGCTGCGGGACATTGAAGCTGCCTTCCAGCGACGTGGTCACGTTCCAAATAGCGATCAGTGGTCCAGTTTGGAGGAGGTGCTGAAGTGCCTCGTAGCAATGGCCAATGGGGATGCGCAGCCGGTCGTTCATTTGTCCAGCCTTGACCCTGGGGTCGGAAAGACGACCACATACATCCACTTCATTCGCAACTTGGTCCACCTGCCGCAGTACAGTGAAGTTGGAATATTAATATGCTTGCCCAGACTAGACGAGGTCAAAAGGGTAGTCGCCGAATTGGACCTCGACCCAAGGAAACTATGCGTCAAGACGAGCAAAGACGAACTCAATGCAAAATCTGAAGTAACCGCTTCAGAGGCTCAGGTACTCATAACCACCCACGAACAGGTCAGACGCCTATCCTCGTCGCAGCTTCACTTCAAAGATGTTCGGGGTCTTCACTTTAGAGGACAACCGCGTGAGGTCCGTATTTGGGATGAAGCTTTCGACCCAAGGAAGGTCAAGAGTGTCACCAGCGACGACATCAAAGTGCTGGTCTCTCTTCTGCGGTCTGCTTGTCCCACACTAGCGTCTAGATTGGAGGAATTTAACGAACGGCTTATGGTCGCTCCATCTGATCAACTTGAGGTCGATTACCTCTTCGCCGACTTTTCATACAGTGGCATCGAAGATGCAAAAGCTGTGCTCCGCTCAAGACCTGACGACGCAGAGAAGCTTCAATGCCTCATGGATTTAGCCAAAGGAAAAGCTAGAAAGGCCACTGGCAATTCAGCATTCAAAACGCTGTTTGCCTGGAAGCAAGTTGTTCCTGCCGACTTCGCGCCGCTGGTGTTCGATGCCTCAGGACGCGTCCGCATGATCTATGACGCTATGGAACAGAACGGCGAATTGGTGCGCCTCGATGCGAGCCCGAAAGACTACAGCACTGTGAAAGTGTGTGTGTACAAGATAGCGAGTAGCAAACATGCGTGGAGGACGAATAGGTCTGAGCTACTTGCGCTCGTTGCAAATATTATGTCGCGGAGTTCAAGTTCTCGGTTCCTCATCATCGCTCATAAGGATGTCGGAGCGCAAAACCGTGAACAGGACCTTAGGAGCATAGCTCCGGGGGCTGAATTCGACATTTTGACCTGGGGTGCGCATCAAGGGACCAATGCATACGCGGATTCCGATCATATCATTGTCGCGAATACCTTTTTCCTTCCGGAAGAAGTTTATGAAGCTCAGGCATATGCAGCACTTGGCCTGGAGGTCTCTCAGAAACTTCCGAATGACACTCTCAAAGAGTTTAAGCAAGGCGAGCTTTCAGACATGATATTGCAAGGCACGTGTAGGGGTGCATTGCGCGGCTGTAAAAATGGCAAAGCAACCCCAGCCGAGGTTCATATCCTCGCGTCGCCTAAGACCAACATGCCGCATTTGGTGCGGCGCATCTTTCCGAACTGCAAACTGACCGTGAAGCAAGTTCGAAAGCCAAGGGTAAGCTCAACGGTCAAACGTGCGGTCGACTATTGCAAAGAGCGTCTTGCTCTCTGTTCCGACGTCATCTGGATCAACGATCTTATGGAGGCTTGTGGGGTCAGCAACCGCTCGAACTTCAACAAGCAGGTTCGCGATCATCCGGCGTTTGAAGCCTATGTAAAAGAGGCGGGTC
>JABXHN010000037.1 GCA_013373635.1 Flavobacteriaceae bacterium | reverse complement strand
TTCACCCTGGTGTCCAGCGACCGGCTGGCCACGGCGGGTAGCTGTTTCGCGCAGAACGTAGCGAAATACCTGCGCGCGGCGCAGGCGGTGCAGGTCATCGAGGCCGAGCCGCTGCGCCCCGGGGACCCGGTATTCTCCGGCCGTTTCGGCAACATCTACACCGCGCGCCAGCTGGTGCAGCTGTTCGACGAGGTGATGGCCGGCACGCCCGACCCGGACTGCGCCACGCAGCGCCGCGAGGACGGGCGCTGGGACGACCTGTTCCGCCCCTACATGGAGCCCGCCGGTTTCGACAGTGCCGAGGATGTGGTCGCCGCGCGCCGCGCTCACCTGGAGGCCATCGCGCCGGTCTTTGCCGATCCGGATGTTTTCGTCTTCACCCTCGGGCTGACCGAGGGTTGGGAAGCCCCCGCGACGGGGCGCGTCTACCCGATCTGCCCCGGTGTCTATGCCGACCACGCGCCGGAGCATGTCTTTCACAACTTCACCTACGAAGAAGTCCTTTCGGACATGGAGGCCTTCGTCGCGCGCATCGCCGGGGTGAACCCCGGCGTGAAGATCCTGCTGACGGTCTCGCCGGTGCCGCTGACCGCCACCTACGCCCGTGACGACGTGATGACCGCGACCATGCTGTCGAAATCCATCCTGCGCGCGGTCTGCGGCGCGCTCGAGGCGCGGCACGACAGTGTCTATTACTTCCCCTCCTACGAGATGATCGCCAATCCCTTCACGCCGGGATCGAATTACGCGCCGAACCTGCGCACGGTCGATGCGGGGGCCATCGAACAGGTGATGCAGCGCTTCGAGGCGGATTACATCGGCACCGTCAGCCTGGACGTGGAGGACGATCCCGATGCCACGGTCTGCGACGACGTGGAGATCGAAAGCTCCATGGGGTTCTGATGGTTCTGATGGGGGTTTTTGATGAGCGGGGAACGGGGCGCGCCAAGATGACTGCAAGGACAGATGAATAGATGAAACTGCTGGTACTGTCGGGCTGTGCCCACCTGGCCTTCGTGCACTATCTCAAGGCCACCCATCCCGACTGGGACATCCGCGCCGTCGTTCCGGTGCAGGCGGAAAAATGGCTCGCCGAAAAGCACGAAGGTTTTCTGGGGTTTCTGGCCGATCTCGATATCTTCGTCGGGCTGACGGACCGCGACATCGTCAACGAGCATCTGGCCGAAAAGACGCAGTTGGTGCCGCTGCCCTCCTTCAGCTACTTTGGCCATCACCCCGACGTGATCTTCATGAAAACGCCCGTCTCGGTGATGGAGCGTGGCAATGCGCAGTCGCGGCTGGCGCTGGCGGGCTGGCTGTCGGGGTTGAGTTGCGCCGAAACAGAGACGCTTTTTACCGATGAGACCTATGCCCGGCTGGGCTATTACGACCGCCGCACCACGGCGCGTGCCGAGACCGAAAAGGCCTTTGCGAACCGCGGGCTCGACATTTCGGGGCTGATGGACCGCTGGATCGATGAACCGGGGTTCCTTTACTATCCCAGCCATCCCAAGATCGCCTTCTTCTTCGACCTTGTGCATGAAACGATGGTGCAGGCGGGCCATACGCCGGAGATCTCCGATGCGGCGCTGGCGCAGGCGCGGGCCGACACCCATGATTACCTCGCCGACGGGGTGCATTGGCCGATCTACCCCGAGGTTGCCGCCCATCACGGCATTGCCGCCAGCCCCGCCGATTGGCGGTCCTCGGCGGCCAAGGGCAAGGGCGAGCATTTCGGCCTGACCGAGATGATCCGCCGGTCCTATACGATCTACGACGCCAACGCCGCGCTGCGTGACCAGATGCAGGCGGCGCTTGGCGGTCCCGACGAGGTGGCCCGCTACGTCAACCGCGGCGCCGCCCTGTCTGCCGAGACACCGGGCGCCCGCCTCGGGGCGGAGGGCTGAGGCATGTGGCGGGCCGGGCAGGCAGAAACAGGCTCTGTTCCGGCCCCCGCAGCCAGGGGCGAGGTCCGGCGTGTATTCCTGCGTCTATTCGGGCCCGCGTTCCCTGGGCCCCACCGGTGGCCCGTGTCCCGATCCTATCGTTCCTTCGTTTTCCAGATCGTTCTTTCCAGACCGCTTTCCTGCTGTCGCGGCGGGCCATCCCCGGCCCGCCTGACCGCGCCAAGGAGATGACATGAACAAGCCCGTCAGCCCCGCTGAGACCATCCTTGCCGCCGCGCAGAAGCTGGCCGGTGCCAGCCGCCCGCTGCCGCCACCAGAACCCACCCCCGAAGCGGCGCGCGGCGACCAGCCGCTGGCCGTCACCGCGCCCGACGGCTACGCTCGGACCTATGACGACGTGCCACGGGCGCGCGACCTTGGCGTCATCGCCGATCCCGACCTGCATTACACCCTGTATGGTCGCCAGCAGGGGCGCGACGTGCTGTCCCGCATCGTGCAGGGCGTCAGCCGGGTGGTGGTGATCTCTCCCTCGCATCTGAAGCAATGTGGCATCGGCGAATATGGCCGCTACCTCAGCGACGAGATGGCCAAGCAGGTCGAGGAGGTGCATGTGGTGCGCACTGCCTCGGCGGCGCTGGCGCTGGGGCGCGCGGTGCTGGACGGTGCCCTGGTGCTGGTGAACCATGGTCCGGGGCTGTATGACGGATTGAACCCGCGGCTGAGCCAGGGGGAATCCACCACCCGCCTGTTGCAGAGCCTTGAGCGCATGAAGCGCGAGATGGGGGCGCTGCCGCTGATCATCCATCACTCGCTGCTGGACACCAACCATGACCTGCTGTTCTCGCGCCAGCAGCAGATCCTGAATTCCGACATCCCCTCGATTGCCTTCATCTCCTCGGCGGGGCGGCATTTCTTCCTGCCGACGCTGGAACTGGGCGTCTCGCCGGTGCCGGTGCCGAAACACCGCTATCGCGGCAACCGCGACGAACGCCCCGAGGTGGTCGGCTTCTTCGGGTTTTTCCAATATGGCGGCAAGGACTTCGACAGCCTCTTTCACCTGGTGCGTGAACTGCGCGGCCGGCTGGTGGGATCGGTGGCCACCGGCAATGCCGACGAGCTGAAACGCTTCGAAGAGACGCTCGAGGACCTGAGCCTGCCGCATGACTTCGGCTCTGGCTGGGTGAGCGACACCGAACTGCTGGAACGGCTGATGGAGGCGGATTACTTCTACCTGCCGCAGAACGACTACGACCACTGGAACAACTCGGCCACGGCGCGGTTTGTCACCAATCTCGACCGGCCGCTGTTCCTGCCGCCGCATCACCCCTTCCTCGACATGGAGGACGGGTCGATCTTTGCCTCCAAGGAGGACCTGCCGCGCATCGTGGCGCATTTCCGCGAACCGGGGCATTTCGCCCAGGCCGTCGAACGCGTCACTGCCTTTCGCGAACGGGCGCAGATGGCCAATACGGCGCGCGACATCCGCACCACGCTGGTGGCGCGGCAGTCCGCCGTGGGCCGCGAACTGCTGGAAACGCCGCAGGTCTGCTCGCTGGAACGCGCGATGGAGCTCTCCGGGCCGGAACAGAGCCTGTTCTGCGCCACGCTGGGGGCTGACATGGCCCGCCCCGACAGCTTTCCCGCGCTGTACCGCGCGCCGGAGGGGCGGCAGTACTGGCGCAAGCATTACGAGCCGGGCGACCTGCTGCAGGGCACGCTGCTCGACAGCCTGCACGCGATCTACCGCGCCTGCACCAAGCGCGAGATCGCCTATGCCGAGCTGATCCGCCTGCTGGGGCAGGGCGCGCGGGGCGAAAGCGGGATGGGTAACGGACCGGAGACCAAGGTGGGCAAAGGTCTGCGCCCCGACTGGCCGCGGGGGCAGGTGCTGTCGCAGGCCTTTGCCAATGCCATGGCCGACAAGGGCGGCCCCTTTCATGACCCTGAGATCGTGCTGCTGGACAAGGGCCGGCTTGCCGACGCAGAGGTCATGACACCCGAGCGCATCGAGCACTTTCTGGCGCAGAAGGCAGACCGCCGCGCCGCGATCCGTGCCCGGCTCGACGAGGCAGGCCCCGGCCCGCAGCCCGCGATCACCAACCTTGCCGAGATCCTGCTGCTGCCCACCGAGACGCTGCGCCAGCGTCCCGCGCCGATCGACCTGTCGGGGATCGACTTGGGCCAGGTCCATGCGCCGCGCCGTGCCGTGATGCGCATGAACCGCCTGATTGCCGCCGCCAACGATGCGGGGCTGCGGCTGGGCGATCACCTTGTCTTTGACCACCTGACCCCGCCAGAGGTCGACCCGCGGGTGCACAGCTACGTGCTGGAGGATTTCATCTTCTTCCACGGCGATTATTTCATCCTCAACGCGCTGCGCCGCATCGACAAGCGCGACCCGCTGGCGCTGGAAATGGTGGTGCTGTCCAACCTGCTGACCACGCTGGGCAAGATGGCGGTGCTGCGCCACCTGCTGCACCGCGCCGAGGGCCGCGTCACCGTGACCAACATCGCCTCTGCCGCGCATCGCGACATCGAGGCCGAGACCACGGAGGTGCAGCGTTTCCTTGATGCGGCGCGCGATCCGCTGTTCGGGCTGGTGGAGGCGCGCAATGCCTACGAGATCGCCAAGCGCAACAACACCCGCTGGTGGCTGCGCGGCAAGACCGAGAGCGATGCGCTTTGGGGCGATGCGCAGGGCAACCTCGGGCTGCTGACGCTGCTTTATGCCTTCCTCTGCGAGACCGAGACCGACCGCGCCCACCCCGAGGGGCGACGGCAGGACCCGATCTGGAGCATCGACCGCAACGGCCGCCTGCACCCGGAGGTCGAGGACATTCCCGGCCTGGGCACCGAGGGCGGCGGCATTGCGCTGCCGGCGGCGGGGCAGCTGCGGATCACCCCGGACATCACCCCGGACATGGCGAAGCGCTTCGTGGCGTCGACGGCGGGCTTCCACGCGCCCGAATCCTTGGGCGCATGGACCAACGGGCCCGAGGGCACGTTGCTGCTGCGCCCCGAGGCCGATGTGGCGGCGGGCACGGTGCTGACCCTGCGGCTGGGCTTCTTTGGCGCCGAGGCGATGGCCGATCCGCGCCAGCTGTCGGTGACGCTGCGCCGGGCCGGGGTGGCGATGATGCCGCTGCTGGATGCGCAATGCCCGGCCTCGCTGGCCGCGCTGGATGCGGTGATCGACCGCGACCAGATGACGGATTTCACGCTGGCGCTGCCCGCCATCGCCGCCGGCACCGACTGCCTGCTGCACCTGGCGCTGGACCGCGCCGCCAGCCCCGCCGAGCTGGGACTGACCGACGACCCGCGCCAGCTCGGCATCCTGCTGAACGCGATGGAGCTGGGCGAGCCTACCCCCGAAAAGACCGAAGTTGAGGCGTAACAGAGCCTGATGAGCAAGAAATTCCTGATCGTCGTGGGGCTGCCGAAATCCGGCACCACCTTCCTCTATGCCGAGACCGCCAAGCGTGCCGATCGCTTTGTCATGCCGGTGGCCGCCAAGGAGGTCGACTATTTTCGCCGGGGCCGGGATCTCGACCAGTACCTGTCGTTGTTCGAGGGGGGGGCCGAGGACGGTACGGGGGGCGATCGCGTCTACATGGATGCTTCGCCGCTTTATATCGACGACCTCGACACCAGCCTCGACAACATGGCCCATGCGCTGGCGGGGCAGGACGTGCGCATCGTGGTCTGCTTTCGCGACCCGCTGGAGCGCGCCTATTCGCACTACCTGCACGACGTGGCGCAGAACCAGAAGATCACCGGCCACGGCGATTACAGCTTCTGGTCGCCCACGGTCATGGCCAAGTACCTGTTCCCGCTGGCGCCGCGCGTGCAGGCGCTGGTCGATCGCTTCGGCACCGACCGGGTGCATGGCTTTGCCTTCGGCACCGACATGTCCGGCTTCGAGCAGATGCTGCGCGACTTCGCGGGGCTGGAGCCGGACTGGTCGCTGAACCTGCGCGACAACCCGGCGCCGGGCTTTACCTCGCCGCAGTGCCTGTACAACGCCGAGGCCGATACCGAGGTCGCCATCCGTGGCCACCTGTATGCGCTGCGGGCGGGGCACATGCTGGTGCTGAACCGGCAGTTCTCGCTGCACCGACCCGACATGCACCGGCCTCTGGCGGAACAGATCATGATGCGGCAGGCCTCGTTGACGCGCAGCCTCGACACCGGGATGCTGGCCGATGGCACGCGGGCGCGGATTTATGGCGACAGCCGCCGCGCGGCGGCGTTGACCGGGCTGGACCTCGCGCTCGATGACGGGCCCCGCCTGATGCAGTCGCGGATTTCCGAGGACGTGCCGGACTGGATCCTGAAACGGCTGAAGCCGATCTGCACGCTGGATTCCGCGGTGGAACAGATGTTCGCCACCGGCACGCAGCGCAGCATGAAGACCATTGCCCAGATGCCCGGCGCGGGCGTGTCGCTGGCGCGGGACATGGCGCGCATCAACCTTGCGCATCATCGTGACCCCGACGAGACCACCTCCGTGCGCGATCTGCAGCGCCACATCGTGCACACCCACGGGCCGATCCCCTATTACATCGAGGGGCTGATGAACTACGAGGTGGCGCGCGGCAATTACGATGCGGCGCTGGGGCTGTTCGAAAGCTACGGCGGGGCGGGGGCGCTGCTCTGGCCGATCGACCTGGCGCATTTTTTGCTGTTGCGGCAGATCACCCTGCCCGAGGAGGTGGCGGCCCGGTTCCGCGCCTCGGGCATTCGCGTGGCCTTTGCCGACCGCAAGCCGGACTGACCCATGGTGTCGATGCTGCACCGCGATGCCGGGCTGGCCATGGTCCATGTGCCCAAGACCGGTGGCACGGCGCTGGGGGCGGCGCTGATGCGGGCGCGCGACGGCTGGGAAGAAGCTGCCGATCTGCCGGGGCTGAAGGCGGGCATGGCGGCACATGACCTGGCGCTGCGCCGCCGGGTCTACACGCCACGCCACGCGCGGGCGCTGGACATGCGCGGCGCGCTGGGGGGCGCGGCCTGGCGGGGCTGGCGGAATACATCGTTCTGAACTGCCTTCAGTTGCCGCAGCTGCAGGCGGACTGGGTCTGCGATCCGTCGGGGAATATCCTGGTAAACAGGCTCTATTCCACCGCAACCCTGTCCGATGCCGCCGAGGAGCTGGCCGCGCGCAGCGGCGACCGGATCGATCTGCAGGTGGAACACAGCTCGCCCAATCGCGCCATCGACCCGCGCCACAGCTTTGACGGGGTGCCCGACTGGGTGATGGTGCTGTTCCATGACACCTATGCCGCCGACTTCACGCTGAGCGGCCATGCCATGGGCCCCGACCGCGTGCGCCAGTCCGTGTCCCCCGGCGGCGGCGGCTGGGAGGCGCTGGCCCAGGAGCTCGCCCCCCGCATCGCAAAGCAGGCCGCGCGGCTGCATCACCTCGAACGGCAATTGGCGGCAATACCGCAAATCACGGTGAAATAGAGACTGTTTCTTCGTTCTGTGACCGTGCCAAGGCGGAAAATCAGGGCAGGCGGGCCATCTGCGCATCGATGAAGGCGCGCACCACCTCCGGGTCGCGGTCGCCGACCTGGGTCTGCGCCAGTGCCTCGGGCAGGGCGGTGAAATCCATCGGCACCAGTTCGTAGCCCAGACGCTTCAGCGCCTCCTTCGGACGGCGTGTCGCCAGCACATCGGTGACGAAACGCGGCTGCGGCAGGTTCGGCCCCACCGGGGTCAGCCGCTTGCCCGCCAGCACGTAGACCGAGAACCCCAGCGCCCAGACCGCCTGTGGCGCATGGCCGTGCAGGGCGCAGGTTTCCCAGTTGGTCTCGACGATCAGTTCCAGCGCGAGGTTGCGCTGCGCCAGCCGCTCGAAGCCGGAGAGCGCCGCCATCTCCGCGCCCTCGATGTCGATCTTCACCAGGTCGACCCCGTCAAAGCCGGTCATCTCGAGGATGTCGACCAGAGCGGCCGCCGGCACGAGGCTTTCGGTGGCCAGCGCCGCATGGGTCGGAGAGATCACCGTGCTGCCCCAGGCCCCCGCCTCGTGAAAGCGCGCCATGCCGAAGCCCTCGGCGGCGGCCCAATGCGCGACCTGCACTTGCGCCTGCAGGCGGTTGCGCTGCACGGCGCGGGTCAGCAGCGCCACGTTCAGCGGCCCGGCCTCCACCGCCAGCACCCGGTGCCCGACACAGGCCGGCAACAGCGCGGTGGTGCCGATATTGGCCCCGATGTCGGCATAACGCAGCAGCCGCCCCTCGGTCAGCTTGCAGCGGTGCAGGTGATACCAGGCCGGGTTGGCATGGGGCCGCTTGCGCAGGATGTTGCAGAACCAGTCATCGCTTCCGGCCTGCATGACATAGGTGATGGCCTGGCCTTCCTGCTCATGCACCACCTCTTCGAATTGAAGCTGCTCCATACACCCATCCCGAGAAATAACGATGCCAGTTTCGCGTTGAGTGTTGCGGATTTCAAGAGCCCAGTTCGGAATGTCTCCGCCGCAGCACGTGTGTTGCAACCAAGTTGAATTGTCGCGTGGTTCGCAAAGCAGAAATGTCCCACCTGGAGCGCCGTGAGCGCAGCCGGGCAGGGCGGAGACCTCACATATCGGAGCCCTGACCGGCTGCGCG
>JABXHN010000047.1 GCA_013373635.1 Flavobacteriaceae bacterium | reverse complement strand
ATAAATATAAATTCTGAGCTTCTGATGATTCGTATGTTTGATTAATTAAATTATTGGAAAATCCATAATTTGAAGTGAAAATAATTCCTAAGAGTACAACTAATTTCATGACTAAAAAATTTAATCAATTGTACAAATTTTGTAAAATAAGGTTCAACAAAAAATAGATGTATCAGATTACAACTATTAAATTCAAGCTTTGTTATTTGTATTTTTGAATATGAAAAAATTTCTCACTTTAACTATATACTTGTTAAACATAACAATTAGTTTAGCGCAATCAATTGTAGATTTCTCAAAACCATTGAATCATGTATTTAGCTCAAATGAATCTTCTAAGATTTATTTTATTGTCACAGATTCAATTTTTGAATATCAGGGTGGGAAAGTCAATTTTATCAAAAACGTTGCCGATGTTGAAAGCATTAAAGGATCTAAATTAATTGTAGTAAATGATGAATTTTTCTTTATTGATAATTTAGGTGGAGCAGTATATAAGGAAAATCAAAATCATATAGAAAGAATTGATAGGTCTTATAAACATAAAAATCAATTAGCATCAGCAGTCTTTACCTACAATGATACAATCTATAAATTTGGCGGGTATGGTTTCTTTGGTGCTAGAAACTTTATAACATACTTCTCTGAAAATTCAAAAGAATGGGAAGTAGTTATTGAGGATCCTAAAAGCAAACATCCACCTGGGCTATTTGATATGAAACATTTTATTTTAAATGATAAATTATTTGTATTTGGTGGAAGTACTATCAATTTAAACAACAGAAATTCAAGTATTTCAAATAAAGAGATTTGGACTTTTTCATTTGAAAAAAAAATATGGGAACAAATAGGTAGAATAAATTTTGAAAATCTACACTATAGTATTTTTGATTTTATAAATAATGATAAATTTTATTTTACTTATAGAAATAACCTATATCGATTAGATATAGACAAATTATCACTTATTGAATATGCCCAAAATGATTTGCTTAAGAAAATAAACTTCTCTTTTCCTGGGAATATTCAAAACAATTATTTGAATGTATTTATCAACAAATTCAATAGTGAAATTCAAAATCCGAATATAGTTAGCATAGACTTAAATAACTTAAAGTATAAAAACTCAAAACTATTATTTAAAAAAAGTCAAATTAATTCAACACTAATTTATGTACTAATTTTAGCAATATTTATTATTACCCTCTATTTTCAATATAAAAAATTCAGCTATTTAAGAATTTATAATAACTATATTCAATTTCGATTTAATAAAATCCAATTGAATGAAAATGAATTAAATTTCATGAAATTATTAATCAATGAAACCATTGTAGAAAATTCAAAATTATTAGAACTCTTACCTGACTCTTATGAAATTTCTCATAAATCTCGTATTAAAAATTCAACCATTGAAGACTTAAATAACAAATTGAAAATCATTAGTAATAATAATTATTTAATTATAAAAACTAGAACTAAAGAAGATCGACGATATTATAATTACAAGCTTGAAAAAATATAAATAAGTTAACTCATTCACTTTTAAAAATATAAATCGAACATTCAGAAGTAGCAAATTAAAACAAAAGAGTAAAATAAAGAAATGGATTTCAATGCTTTAATCTCTTTTTTTTTATATGTATATTATAATGGAAGTGTCGGGTTATATATAGATTTCAATAATAAAACCCCAATATAAAACCAATTCTGCTAACCAAGGGGGTGTATTTTATAAGTAATGCTAACAATTTTTTTAGGTTTTTATTTAACTAAATAAAGGTAGAGTTTGAAGATTTTCTTTACAAAAACTGTACAAATGAATTGTATTAAAACAAAAAACCCTTGAAAATCAAAAGATCAACAAGGGTCTCTGTACTCAAGGCGGGAAAACTACCTATGTATATTTTGCTTTTATAACTTCAATACGCTTAATATGCGTGAAAAGATAGAAGCTAAACATATATACTGGACCAGGAGCTATTTTGAAATGATTGTTACATAATCAATAGTTTTAGCTAAAACTTCAATTGCCATATGAATTATACGCATAATCTAATGTAAAGCAATTATTGTGATCTCTAGATCATTTGTATGACATTATATTATCCTCTAACATAATTATTTAAAATAATTATTGTTCATAAAGAATTTACATAACTAGTGTTTTAAAGCCTTATATAATGATAATCTATTGAAATTGAAAATTATATTAAATCCAAAGACGTAAACTTAATTTTATTTAAAACAATTTCATATGAGTTGGCATACAAATAAAATATTCGAAATCAATTTTTTTAAAATAAGTCGTCGAAGTAAAAGTTTGTCCTTATCAAAAAGTGAATTTTTGTTTATTCAATTACTTTATTCAAAGCGTATTGTAAAAAGTAGCGACATCTTAAAGCATTTTAATACAGGCAATACGATGTCTAAAGAAATGCTTTTGAATGATAGTAATCAAATGATGGAAGAGCTAAACCAAAAGTTTACTCAAAAATTTAATATAAAACTAATTCAAATTATTGTCAATAAAAACGACAAATTAAATCGTGTTTATTGGATTAACGATAATATAAAATTGAAGCAAAGTAAACTAGTTTATATATGACATTATTTTTCATATTTAATTAATTGTAAGTAAATGTCATAAAAGAATTTCCATAGGGTTTTCCTGTATATGTTCATGGTTATCTTTATTAGATGTAGGTGTTTTTGACTTCGCCTACAACCCTATGGTTCTTTTAAAGAAATAACATCAGACCAAGACATATTAAAATTTCTCAGAACAGAATACAGCATACATTTAGACATTTATCAATCTATTAAGATATGGGTATGTATTAGAAAATGAACAATCTAAGATAAGATCACTAAAAATTTCTTCTACCTTATTGTTTTTAGTGTAAAATTCACTAAAAATAATATTTAGTAAAATGTAATTTAGAAATCCCCCTAAACTTTACGAAAAATTAGTGTTTTAAAGTTATTATGTAGTTAATCAACTAAATAATTCCCACAACAAACCCACAAAAAGAATAATTGCTATAAATATAAATACCACTTTTCTTACAAATAAGACTTCTTTCTTAAGTTCTCTATATTTTTTTTTCTCCATAACAACAGATGCTTATAATTAGCAATTTATAGCATGTCTTAATATTTAAAAAAATATAAATATCTCATTATATTAATATTAATGGTATAATGGATTTAATTCTTTGACAATTTTAAAAGTAGAAGTTGCTTATGCATCAATTTATTTTGTTTAATTAAAAAAAAACGACCATAAAATGTAAATAATACAATCTTGTCATTTTTTTAAAGAATACAAATAGGTATTTTATTATTATATAATATAATTAAACAATTACGCTCTTTCAAAACACCCTTTTTTACTGACTTATATAATATAAATACATTGTTATTAAATATAAAAAAACGGATGGTGATATTGTATAATTTTATACACAGAAGCTTTAATTTATATTGTCATGTTTCGATTATTTAAAACCACTTTCACTCTTAAGCCATTTTTTCTTAGGAGGAGATTTAAGAAATTTAAACTATCTAAAGAAGAGTATGTTTTATTAAAATTTATTACAAGTAGAACTTCAGTATCTAGTAAAGATGTTTTGGAAAAGGTTGTTTGTAGAGATGATGTTACATATGATATGCAAGTGAAGTATAAGAACGATATCATAAGTAAGCTAAATTTAAGATTTCAACATCGTTATAAACAAAATCTTATCTCTATTTCTCAAAATAGTTTAGATAGAAGACAAGTTGAATATTCAATCAATGATATGATTAGAGTAAAAGATTATTAAAAACAAAAGATAATGAGATTAGACAAAAAAAAATTATTTGCAATACTTAGTATGATATTTATTTTCACTAGTATTCAAGCTCAAAATCAAACATTAATCAAGCTAGCTCAATCAGAAATTGAAAAACGTGGATTAACAGAGTTAGAGGTGAGAACTCGTTTAAGTGAAGAAGGAATTAATATTGAATCTATTTCTCCAGCAGAATATCCAAAATATCAAAAGCAGATTATTTCAATATTGGATGAAATGCAAAATGAAAAATCACAATTAAAAGAAGTTTCTGTAAATGAATCTAATTTAAATAATGAAAACACATCATTATCCGAAAAGTTAAAATCAAATTCTGAAATATTAAATATTCCTAAAACAACTCCAGAGGAATATATTGCTGAGGCAGAACAAAGAGAGCTTCAGTCTGATGCAAATAAAAATGAAGAGAATACCTCAATTTATGGTCATTCTATGTTTACTAACAAATCTTTGGATTTGTTCCGCACTACTGATGGTGCTGAAGCTCCTGAAACATATGTATTAGGAGTAGGAGATGAAATTAGGATTTCTATTTTTGGAACTTCACAAACAGATATACAACAAAAGGTTTTGGATGATGGTTCAATTCAACCAACTGGGCTCTCAAAAATATTTGTTAAGGGGCTTACTTTAAAACAAGCAAGAAGTTATATAAGAAAACGACTATCTAATTACTATGATTTTAGACCAGACCAATTAGTTATTAGGATAGATGGAGCACGAACTATAACAATAAATATCTTTGGTGAAGTACATACTCAAGGAAGTTTTAATCTATCAGCACTTAATTCTGCTTTTAATGCTCTGTCTGCTTCTGGTGGACCTACACAATATGGCTCATTACGTAAAATACAGTGGATAAGAGGACAGCAAAAGTCTAGACTTGATCTATATGAGTTCATGAATGATCCTTCAAAAAGCATTGATCTAGCTCTTCAGACTAACGACATTCTATTTGTACCTATTGCTGATAATATTGTATCGATTGAAGGTGCAGTTAAAAGACCTATGAAATACGAAGTTTTAGAGAATGAAAGTTTAATTGACTTAATTAGGATAGCAGGTGGAATTACTGCAGATGCAAAAAGAGATTATGTCCAAATTACTCGTATTGTTAATGGTGAAGAGAAACTCTTTGAACATGATTTAAACCAAATTTTAAATGGAATACTTAAGATTGAATTATTAAATGGAGATCGTATTAAAATTCGTTCTATTAATCGACCAATAGAGAATTATGTGGATATCGATGGAGCTGTTTACTATGGAGGTAGATTTGATTTACAGTCAAACCCTCAATTATCAGATTTATTAAAAAACGCTCAACCTACTTATAATGCAAAAACTGATATCGTTTTTATAGAACGGTTGCGACCTGATTTAACAATTGAGTATATAAACTTGCCTTATAGCGAAGATATCGATTATAAGCTGCAACCAAGAGACAAAGTTCATATTTTAGATTTGCAATCATACAGGGATATTGAAACAATTACAGTTAATGGAGCTGTCCGTAAGCCATTTGCGAGAACTATTTCATTTAAAGACGAGTATACAATTGCTCAGGCTATAGATCTCGCAGGTGGACTCATTCCCACAGCCAATAAGAGGGGTTATGTTTTTAGAAAGAATTGGAATAATCCTGAACAAACAACATATATACCCGTTGATTTGGTAAGTGATTTATCAATGAAACTCCGAGCAGGAGATCGTTTGAATATTTACGATGAAACTACTTTTACGGATTTTGGTAACATTCGTATTTCAGGGGCAGTTAGAAGTCCTCAAAATCTAAGTTATGATCCAAGCTTAAACTTACACGATTTAATTATTGAGGCTGGTGGGTTTAATGTAGGAGCAGCTTATAATCAAGTTCAAGTTTTTAGAGTTGAATTGTCAACAACTAATAGCGTAAATATAAATACAATTACATTAGAAGTAGATAAAAACTACCAACTTATTAAACCACGAGAATTTCAATTTCAGCCATACGATCATGTAGTAGTTCGTATGACACCTGAATTTAATTTTGGTTATAAAGTGGAATTGAATGGGCAAGTAAAATATCCTGGAATATATGTGATAGACAATAAGAATTCAACACTTACTGACGTTATTACAAAGGCTGGAGGTTTACTTGAAAATGCTGATGTAAATGGGTCAACACTTTTCCGTACATACAATAAACGTGGAAATATTTTGTTTCATTTAGAAAAAGCAATAGAGTATAAAAACGATAAGAAGTTTAATCCATTATTATTCGATGGTGATGTTATCAATATAAATCGTTTGGAAAACACTGTTACAATTCATGAAAATGCCACAAGGATGAATCAGTATGCACTTGAAACAGGAAATAAAACATTGGAAATTATTTTTCAAGGTAAAAAGTCAGCAAAATGGTATGTTAAAAATTTTGCTGGTGGTTTTCAGAAAAATGCTAATAAGAGAAGTATCACAGTTAAACTGCCAAACAACAAAGTGATTGGTACTCATAAATTTTTAGGTTTTAATGTTTATCCAAAGGTTGAACCTGGATCTGAGATTGCTTTAATGATGGATAATAAAAAAGAAAGAAAATTACTTGAACCCAAAGAAAAAATTGATCTTGAAACAACGCTATCTAAAGCACTTTCAACTCTAACATCAGTATTGTCAATAGTGCTATTAGCAGGTAGATTATAATAATCTGTAAATTAAATTACTAGACCTATGAAAGATCATCATAACACATATAGTTCACAGTCATTGATAGAAGAAGATGAGATTGATTTGATTAAGTTACTAAAACAAATATGGTTAGGAAAAAAGATAATCATAAATACTGTCATAATATTTAGTTTACTAGGTTTGATAATAGCCTTAAGTACACCTAATAGCTATACATCATCTGTAACATTAGTTCCTCAATCAAGTGCGAAGAATAATAGCGCAGGAAGCATTTCTAGTTTAGCTGCTTTAGCGGGAGTAGATTTAGGCTCTATGAATCAATCAGATGAATTATCTCCTTTTGTTTATCCTCTCATTATCAAATCAATCCCTTTTCAATTAGATCTTATGAATACACCTCTCAATTTTGCAGGGATTGAAAAACCAATTTCTTTATATGAATATTTTACTCAAATTCATAAACCAAGCACTTTTTCAATTATAAAAAAATATACTATAGGACTTCCAGGATTATTATTAAATGCATTAAAACAAAAGAAAAACGAGGCGGAAGATTTGAATGCTCTAAATAATAAAATATATAACTTGACAGAGCAGGAAGAGAGTGTATGTAATTACATAAAAGAAAATGTTAGTTTGGAGTTAAATTCAAAGGAAGGTTATATTACTTTAAGCTCAACTTTTTCTCAGCCTCTGGTGGCAGCTGAAATAACTGAAAGAGCTATACTTTTGTTGCAAGATCACATTACAAAAATTAAAATCAGTAAAGCACAAGACAATCTTCAATTTCTAAAAGATCGTATGGAGGAAAAGGAGGTTAATTTTAAAAAGGTTCAGAGAGAGTTAGCTAATTTTTCTGACAAAAACAATAATGTAACTTCACTGATATCATCGCTTAAACAACAGAACCTTCAAAGTGAGTACAGTCTTGTTTTTGGAGTATATTCAGAATTAGCAAAGCAAATCGAACAAGCAGAAATACAAGTAAAAAAAGACACACCTATTTTAACAATTTTACAACCAGTTCAAGTTCCAACTGAACGATCTGCTCCTAAGAGATCATTAATACTTGTAATTTGTATGTTCTTAGGGCTTGTTATTGGTATTGGTATTGTTATAATTAAGTCAATCTTCCCGAATTTAAAATCTCAGTGGGAAAGCACTCAAGTTTAAATTGTATTAGAATGTAAATTCTGTGTCAAAAATCTATTTCTAAATAAATCTAAAATTATATAAGATCTATTCTGTTCATAGTTCATGCAGCAATTGGTTGTATATTGATTTGACGATCACATTCGTATCAGAAAAGCTTATTCTGTGATCCAGGGGGACGTTAATTTTTGAGAAATAAATATCATTTTTTTTAAGTTTTTATTATTCCTTAATAAAGATTTATTATGAAATGTCTGTACAAATAAAACTATTTAAAACAAAAAACCCTTGAAAATCAAAAGATTAACAAGGGTCTCTGTACTCGAGGCGGGAGT
>JABXHN010000009.1 GCA_013373635.1 Flavobacteriaceae bacterium | reverse complement strand
TTCCAGGCGTGCGCCTTCGACCACTCGGCCACCTCTCTATTAGTTTCGTTTTGGGGCTCCAAATAACAAAAAAAAAGATAAAAAATAAAACAAAGTCACGCTTTTATTTCATTTCACCCCTAATTTCTTTTTCAAAGCTCTCTTTATAAGTAGAATACGGAGTTTTATTCCCTAAAAGCAGCATCATTTTAGCTAAAGCAGCCTCTGTAGTGAGGTCTTTTCCGTTGATAATTTGTTTATTTATTCTAGCGAGTGAAGTTTCGTAGTGAGAAGGTAAGACACTGCCTCCAAAACACTGTGTTATATTAACAATGAGCACTCCTTGTTCAACTAATTCGTCGATGAGCTTTTTAAACCAGTCAAACATAGGAGCATTTCCAGATCCAAAGCTCTCAACAATAATACCTTTAAGCCCCTTAGTTTGAACAATTGATCTCAATATTGGTTCACTTAAACCAGGAAATAACTTTAATATAAGGACGGAACTGTCAATACACTTACTAAACTCAGTAGCTTTTGTTTTATCGGCTCGATACAAAGCAGCATTATTCACTTCTAAAGATACTCCAGATTCAATAAGCGCTGGATAATTTGGAGAAGTAAAGGCGTTAAAGTGAGCGGCGCTAATCTTTGTGGTTCGGTTAGCCCTGTAGAGTTTGTATTCAAAATACAGTCCCACTTCTTGAACAACAGCCTCTCCATCCTCTTGTAATGCTGCAATCTCAATTGCTGTAATCAAATTTTCTTTGGCATCTGTTCTTAGATCCCCTATCGGTAATTGTGAACCAGTAAATATGATGGGCTTGTGTAAATGATCAATCATAAAGCTGATTGCCGAAGCAGTATAGCTCATGGTATCGGAGCCGTGTAATACCACAAAACCATCATAAGAGTGATAATTCTTTTCAATAAGCTCCACCAAAGCAATCCAATGATCTGGAGTAATATTACTCGAATCGATAGGATAATCAAATGACAAGCTGGATATTTGACAGTCAATCTGCTTAAGCTCTGGTATTTGTTTTTCGAGATTTGAAAAATCAAAAGCTTTTAAGGCTCCTGAATCATAATCCTTAACCATTCCAATGGTACCACCAGTGTAGATTAACAAAATAGAGGGTTTTGTGTCTTTCATAGCGATTAAAGCTTAAAGAGTTTTTTTGAGTTTTCACTAGTGATTCTAGCTATTTCTTCAAGAGGCACCTCATATAACAGTGCTAGTTTTTGAGCGATGAGCTTGAGGTACTCAGGATTGTTTCGCTTGCCTCTATAAGGTACCGGAGCCAAATAGGGAGCATCGGTTTCTAATACGATATGTTCCAATGGGATTTCTTTTAAAAACTGATCGATCTTTCCGTTTTTAAAAGTAACCACTCCTCCTATTCCAAGTTTTAATCCAAAATCAATAGCACGCTCAGCCTGCTGATAGGTTCCTGTAAAACAGTGAAAGATTCCTTTATAGGGTCCTTGAAGGGTTTCTAATACTTCAAAAACCTCATCAAAGGCATCTCTACAGTGAATCGCAAAAGGAAGATCGTAATCTTGAGCCCATTTGATTTGAATAGCAAAGGCGTTTTGTTGCTGCTTTAAAAAGGTTTTATCCCAATACAGATCAATTCCTATTTCTCCAACAGCACAATAATTACCTGATTTTAATTCATTTTGCACCACCAAGAGTTCCTCCTCTACATTTTCTTTGACATGAGTAGGATGCAAACCCGCCATTAAATGTACATTATTTGGAAACTCTTCCTTCAATGCTTTCATGCCTGAATAATAGGTTGAATCAATTGCAGGAAGAAAAAATTGTTGAATGCCAGCATCAATTGCTTTTTGAATTTCAAGGGTTCGATCTTCATCAAAAGCCTCTGAATACAAATGGGTATGAGTGTCAGTTAAAAACATATCACAAAGGTAATGGAAATTTGAAATCAGCAACTATTTCACCGATGAGTATCAATAAAAAAGGCCAGCAATGCTGACCTTTATTAAACTGACTACAACTGTTTAAAGTTCTAAAGCTTTATTGATATCTCCATCCATTAAGAATTCCTGTGGATTTTCAATGGCTTCTTTAATTGCTACAAGGAATCCTACAGATTCTTTACCATCAATAATTCTGTGATCGTAAGATAGTGCCAAGTACATAACTGGAGCAATAACAACTTCTCCATTTTTGGCAATTGGGCGCTCAACAATATTGTGCATCCCTAAAATACCTGATTGAGGAGGGTTGATAATTGGAGTTGATAGCATCGATCCAAATACTCCACCATTTGTAATTGTAAAGGTTCCTCCAGTCATTTCATCAACAGTGATCTCCCCTTCTCTGGCTCTGATCGCTAATCTTTTAACTTCATTTTCAACACCTGCAAATGAAAGCTTTTCAGCATTTCTGATGACAGGAACCATAAGTCCTTTTGGACCTGATACTGCAATGGATATATCGCAAAAGTCATAGGTAATCATTTCCTTTCCATCAATCATTGAATTGACAGCAGGATACATTTTAAGGGCACGAATCACTGCAAGTGTAAAAAAGGACATAAAACCTAAATTAACACCGTGTTTCTGAGCAAAAGCTTCCTTGTATTCTTTTCTAAGGTTAAATACTGCACTCATATCTACCTCGTTAAAAGTAGTAAGCATTGCAGTTTCATTTTTAGCAGCGACTAAGCGTTCTGCTACTTTTCTTCTGAGCATTGAAAGCTTTGTTCTAGAAACACCGCGCTGTCCACCTTCAGGCATGGTTCCCATAGAAGGCACTGCCTGTATAGCATCTTCTTTGGTAACTCTACCATCTTTACCAGTTCCTTTAATTTGTGAAGCCTCTATTCCTTTTTCAGATAAAATTTTCTTAGCAGCTGGAGATGCCGACCCTGTTGCATAGGTTTGCTGTTCTACCACAGGAGCTGGAGCTGCTTTTGGAGCTGAAACTTCTTTTACGGGAGCCGCAGGGCTTCCTTCAGGTTTTTGAGCAGCAGTATCAATTAAACACACTACTTGACCTACTGCAACAGCGTCTCCTTCTTCAGCTTTTAAAGTGATGACACCACTTTCTTCAGCTGGTAATTCAAGAGTTGCTTTGTCCGAATCTACTTCAGCTATGGCTTGGTCTTTTTCAACATAATCACCGTCTTCAACGAGCCAAGTTGCGATTTCTACTTCCGTAATGGATTCCCCAGGAGAGGGAACTTTCATTTCTAAAATCATGCTTAATATTTATTTGCCTTATTTGTTATTGTTTTTTGTTGGATCGAACACATAATCGATCACTTCTTGATGTCTTCTTTTAGATCGAGTCGGGCTACCTGCAGCAGGAGCTGCATACACTCTACGTGATGCCAATCTAAACTTCATAATTGGATCGTAATGCATCAATAAATGGCCCCAAGCCCCCATGTTTTTTGGTTCTTCTTGAGCCCAAACAAGATCAGTTGCATTTGAATACTTCTTGATAACTGCATCCATCTGCTCTTCTGGCAATGGGAATAATTGTTCTAAACGAACCAATGCAACCTCTTTTTCTTTTCCGAGATTTTCACGTTCTGCATAAAGATCGTAATAAAATTTACCAGTACAGAAAACCACTTGTTTTACATTTTCTGCATCTACTGAATGATCATCAATCAGTTCCTGAAACGAACCATTTGATAATTCTTCCATTGAGGACATTGCTAGTGGATGTCTTAGCAAACTCTTAGGAGTAAACACCACTAAGGGTTTTCTGTAATTTGCCTTCAATTGCCTTCTTAGCAAGTGGAACATATTCGCAGGAGTTGTACAATCAGCTATAAACATATTGTCCTTTGCACATAATTGTAAGTAACGCTCCATTCGAGCCGATGAGTGCTCTGCACCTTGTCCTTCATACCCATGAGGCAATAGCATCACCAATCCATTTTGCAATTTCCACTTGTCTTCTGCAGCAGAAATATACTGATCTATCATAATTTGAGCACCATTACTAAAATCCCCAAATTGCGCTTCCCATATCGTCAATGAATTTGGATTAGCCATAGCATATCCATAATCAAATCCTAAAACACCATATTCTGATAAAAGAGAATTGAATATGTGAAAATCACCTTGTTGTTCATCAATATGATCTAAAAGCACTACTTCTTCTTCAGAATCTTCTACTTTAATTACTGCGTGTCGATGCGAAAAGGTACCACGCTCAACATCTTGTCCAGATATACGTACGTCATTTCCTTCTTTAAGTAATGAACCATAAGCCAATAATTCACCCATAGCCCAATCAATTCTGTTATTCTCAAACACCATTTTTCTTCGATCTTCGACTAGTCGTTGAATTTTTCGAATAAACTTTTTACCCTCAGGCAACTTAGTTATTTTTTCTGCAATTGCTTTAAGACCATCAAGTGGATAGGCAGTATCAACTGTTTTTAGCATATCATCTTCAAGCGCCACAGAAAAATCCTTCCACACATTTTGCATAAAAGGTGTAATCACAGTTGTAGATTCCTTTCTAGAATCCTCTAATTGAACCTCCAAACTCTGCTTGTACTCTTCTTCTAATTGATCTGCATAAGCCTTATCTACAATACCTTCTGCTAGTAGTTTTTGAAAATAGATCTCTTTTGGATTGTTGTGCCTAGAGATTTCTTTATATAAAATCGGCTGTGTAAAACGAGGTTCATCACCTTCGTTATGCCCGTATTTTCGATATCCTAATAAGTCGATAAATACATCCGACTTAAATTGCATTCGGTATTCTAAAGCAAATAGAGCAGCGTGAACTACAGCCTCAGCATCATCAGCATTCACATGTAATACTGGAGAAAGTGTAACTTTTCCAACATCCGTACAATAGGTAGAAGAACGAGCGTCCAAATAATTGGTTGTAAAACCTATTTGGTTGTTAACCACCATGTGAATAGTACCTCCTGTCTTATAACCATCTAATTGGGCCATTTGAACAATCTCATAAACAATTCCTTGACCAGCAATAGCAGCATCACCGTGTATTACAATCGGTAACACCTTATGCTCTTCACCTTTTGGAAATTGATCTTGTTTCGATCTTGTAATTCCTTCTACTACAGCTCCAACAGTCTCTAAGTGAGAAGGGTTTGGAGCAATATTCATGGTTATTTCAGCACCTGAATCTGATTGACGCTCTGAAGTCCACCCTAAGTGATACTTTACATCACCATCAAAAACAGCTTCCTCGTAATCCTTACCGTCAAATTCACCGAAAATCGATTGAGCTGATTTCCCAAATATATTAGTCAACACATTCAAGCGTCCTCTATGAGCCATACCCATAACAAATTCTTTAACTCCAATCTCTGAAGCACGCTCTACAATAGCATCAATAGCAGGAATCAACGACTCATTACCTTCTAAAGAAAAACGCTTTTGACCTACGTATTTAGTATGTAAAAAAGACTCAAAAGATACTGCTTGAGTTAACTTTTTAAGAATGTGTTTTTTTTGATCCGAACTAAGTATAGGATGGTTTAAGTTCTTATTCAACCAATTTTGAATCCACCTAACTTGTTCTGGATTTCTGATGTACATGTACTCAACTCCAATAGCCTCGCAGTAGATCGTTTCCAGTTTTTGGATAATCTCACGAAGACTTGCAGCTCCTAAACCAAGTATATCACCTGCATCGAATACCGAATCCAAATCGGATTCATTCAAATCAAAATTAGCAATATCCAAAGTTGGGCTGTAGGTTCTTCTCGATCGAACTGGATTGGTCTTGGTGAACAAGTGGCCTCTTGATCGGTAGGCATTAATTAATTTTACCACATTGAATTCCTTGAGAATTTTCTCAGGAATTGCTGGTGAATCCGACTCTAATGCAGCTTGAATATGCTCATCCACATCTGCCATTTCTTGGCCAAAATCAAATCCTTGAAAAAAAGCTCTCCAACTCGGCTCTACTTCATCGGGTGACTTCAAGTATTTCTCGTATAAATCAGAGAAAAAACTGGTATGTGCTGCGTTCAAGAAAGAATACTTATCCATTTAATAACTAGCTGTTCGTGTGTTTAAAAATAAATTCTAGCAAAAGTACAATATTTCGATTACCTCAAAACTTTTAAGTGCTTAATTTCAGCTTTTTTAACAAAAAACAAAAAATATATCAATTGCTTAAGAATATTGATTGCGGTAGGCTATTTTTTTTAAAGTTCTCATTAGGATTAACTCAGCAAAAAACATACCAATTTCATCCTTTTGAAGCTCTTGAGTTTTAGAGTAGTATTCTTGAGGTACATCGATCAAATAGAGCAACTGATGTAATTGATTAGAATTGTTATGATAAAGCTTGTTTAATACAATTATCAATTCTTCAATCCATTGCTGTGTTTTAGAATTTGAATCGACATTTAATTGAATTCCTGATCGAGAAAAGTCTTTAATCAATTGATCAAAAACTTGACTTTTGATCGATTCTTTGTCGAACTGGGAAACCAATTCATGAACACTGAGGTTGAAACTCATCAATCGATAATTTGTTCTTTGTGATTTTGTTTGTAGATCACCCCTTCTTTCATAACAAAACTCACGTCTTCAAGACTGCTAACGTCATCGTTTGGATGAACATCAACTGCCACGATATCTGCAAAATAGCCCTTCTTTATTTGTCCTAAGTCATCTGCTCTATCCAATAACATGGCCGGCACCACTGTAGCGACATATAAAGCTTCCATAACAGGCATTCCAGCTTCGTGCATAAAACGAAATTCTTTTGCATTTGCTCCATGAGGAGAAACACCTGCATCAGTTCCAAATACAATTGGCACTCCTAATTTATAGGCCTTAGCAAAATTGGACTGACTCTTAGGTCCAATTTCCAGGGCTTTAGGAACGATGATCTCCGGAAAATATCCTGGAATTTTAGCGTTTTCATAGGCTGCGTTTCCAGCTGAAATCGTCGGCACTAAATAAGTATTGTGCTCCTTCATCAACTTCATGGTCTCTTCACTGATCAGGGTCCCGTGTTCAATGGTTTTAATTCCTGCAAGTACTGCACGTCTTGCACCGGCGTCTCCATGAGCATGTGCTGCAGTCAACATATTGTAATCCTTAGCTGTAGCGACAATTGACTTTAACTCTTCCATGGTGAATTGTGGGTTTTGACCATTTTTGGCCATCGACAACACTCCTCCTGTTGCCGTAATTTTAATCACATCTGAACCGTCTTTATAGCGTTGTCTTACTGCTTTTCGAGCATCTTCTGGAGAATTTACCACCCCTTCTTTTGGGCCTGGATCACCCATCAGATCAGCTCTTACTCCATTAGTAGGATCCGCATGACCTCCAGTTGTAGCAATTGATTTTCCTGCTGTAAAAATACGAGGACCCACAACATATCCTTTGGCAATCGCTTTTCTCAAGGCGATATTAACACCCGATCCTCCTAAATCTCTTACTGAAGTGAATCCAGCAAGAAGAGTACGCTTGGCGTAAATTGTCGATTCAAAAGCGTCATCTGCTGGGTTATTAGTGAATCGATTCATATAGGTCTTTGGATTGGATTCGTGTTCAATATGCACATGCATATCGATAAACCCAGGCATCACTACTTGATTCTTTAAATCGATTACTCGATCTAGATCCGTACCACTAACATATCCATTTAAAACTTCAACAATTTTAGCGCCTTCAATCACTACAGTTCGTTCACTATAGGTTTTTTCTTTGGCAACATCAATTAGTTGACCACAGTGCAGATAGGTTTTTTGTGCTTGAAGCTGAGTCGCAAAAAAAGCGAACATCAGTAAAAGTAAAGGAGTTCTCATAGTTAAAAATTCTTTTCTATTGGTTTAGAAGACCTAAGATAAGAATTTCAAAACAGTATCGCTTATAAAATTTATTTGTTCTGAGTCGAGTTCCGTATGCATTGGTAGTGAGAGAACTTCTTCGCAAAGTTGATTGGTCACCTTAAAATTATCCTCTTTATATCTAGAATCCGTATATGCTTTCTGTAAGTGAAGTGGAACTGGATAATAGATTCCAAAAGGAATACCTGCTTCTTGAAGATGCTGAGCTAAGGCATCGCGTTTACCGTTTAATATTCTCAAAGTATACTGATGAAATACATGTCCTTGATTTTTAACATCCAATTCACCACAGTGAGATGCCATTACTGGCAAGGCAATATCTGCATGTCCACCCAATGCACTGTTATAGGAGATAGCTGCAGCTCTTCGCTTTTCATTATAAGAGTCTAGCCTTGGAAGTTTGGCATTGAGTACTGCCGCTTGAAGAGAATCCAATCTCGAATTAACTCCTACTACATCGTGATAATACCTGGTGTACATTCCGTGATTGACAATTCCTCTAAGGGTATGTGCCAATTCATCACAATTTGTAAAAAGAGCACCTCCATCACCATAACAACCTAAATTTTTAGATGGAAAAAAAGAAGTGCAACCGACAGCTCCCATGGTTCCTGCCATTTTTTTAGTACCGTCACTATAGGTATAATTAGCCCCAATAGCCTGTGCATTATCTTCAATAATATAGAGATTGTGTTTTTTTGCAATCGCTTCTAAAGCTTCCATATCAGCACATTGTCCAAATAAATGAACTGGGACAATCGCTTTGGTTTTCTCTGTAATGGCAGCTTCTACCGCTTTAGGGTCAATGGTAAAACTGCCTTCTAAAACATCGACAAGTACAGGGGTGAGATTTAAAAGAGCAATCACCTCCACAGTGGCTGCGAAAGTGAAATCAGCAGTAATAATTTCATCACCTGGCTGAAGCCCGAGTCCCATCATCGCGATTTGAAGTGCATCAGTACCGTTGGCGCAAGGAATGACGTGTTTAACTCCTAAATACTGCTGTAGATTAACAGTAAAACGCTGAACTTCAGGTCCATTAATAAAAGTCGCACTACTTAGAACACCATCAAAGGAGTCGTTAATTTCATTCTTAATTTCTTGATACTGACCTTGTAGGTCAACCATCTGAATCTTTTTCATTGGTCTATTTTAAAGCACAAAATTAAGAAAAATAGGAGGCAATTACTCAAAGAAGTGTAATTTTGCTCAAAAGAAAATACTTTGAATTTCTTATATAACTTTTTTGTACATCTCGGAAAATTAGGAATCCATATATCAGCCTTGTGGAACTCCAAACTCCAATTATTTGTAAAAGGCAGAAAAGAAGTCATTTCACAGATAAATCAACTGAGAGATCCTCAAAAAAAACTACTTTGGGTTCACGTTGCATCCCTGGGAGAATACGAACAAGGGAGACCTGTCATCAAAGCTTTTAAAAGAATTCATCCTGAGGCTCAGGTACTTTTGAGTGTTTTTTCTCCCTCTGCCTATCAGGTGATTAAATCGAAGAAGAAAGCGGATATCTTGGTTTATCTTCCAATTGACACTAAACAAAATGCCAAACGATTTATCGCTGCAGCAAAACCTACAGCAGTGGTATTCATCAAATATGAAATTTGGCCTAATTTCTTAAACGAAATTGAAAAAAATTCAATTCCATCTCTATTGGTTTCTGCTATCTTTAGACCATCTCAAGTTTATTTTAAATGGTATGGCAGCTACTTTAGAAATACCCTAAAAAAGTTTAATCACATCTTTACTCAAGATGAGCAAAGCATCAAATTATTACAAAACATAAATTACACCTCTTGTAGTATTGGAGGAGACACAAGGTTTGATCGAGTTCAAAGAATTCTCGCGACCTCAAATCACCTCTCCTATTTGGACCAATTCAAAAAAGATTCTAAATGCCTCATTTTTGGAAGTTCTTGGCCAGAAGATGAAGCCATTTATATCCCATACATAAACGAATCGAAACGCGACCTCAAATACATTATCGCTCCTCATAAAATCGATCAAGTTCAAATTGAAGAATTAGAGCGTCAAATCAAAAAGAAGTGTATTCGATTTTCGAAAATGCACCTGGCTAAAAATCTTGACGCTGATGTGTTTATATTAGACACTATTGGACTTCTCACTAAAGCATATGCCCATGCAGATATCGCCTATATTGGTGGTGGATTTAAAACAGGGCTTCACAATACTTTAGAAGCTGCAGTATTCGGGATTCCAATTCTAATTGGACCTCAATACTCTAAATTCAAAGAGGCAGTTGATTTAGTGAAACTCGGTGGAATTGATGTGGTTCAGACTAAAACTGAATTTGCTCACGGAATTGATTATTTATTAGACCATCAAGATCAGTACAACGAACGATCTCATATAAATAAATCATATGTTGAACAGCACACTGGTGCTGCAGATAAAGCCATGAAGCTTATCGATGATTTATTCTCTTAGTTCATTTTGAGTTTGTTTTTTTAGTATATTCATCCACCAAACTAAACAAACACACTTCAACTGATGAACAAAATCACCAAGCTTTCTCTAGTAGCAGCCCTTGCAGGCTTTTTATTTGGATTTGACACTGTAGTCATATCTGGAGCAGATCAACAACTTCAAGCACTTTGGAATTCTTCTGATGGATTTCACGGTATCGTAGTCATGGGAATGGCGCTTTGGGGAACGGTGATCGGTGCCATTTTTGGAGGATTTCCTACCAATCGCATTGGTCGAAAGAAGACCCTTTTGTGGATTGGAATCTTCTATACCATTTCTGCAGTGGGTTCTGCACTTGCAAATGATCCGATCGTATTTGCCATCTTCCGATTTATTGGAGGTTTAGGAGTTGGAGCTTCAACCATAGCGGCTCCAGCATATATTTCAGAGATTGCTCCTGCAAAAGATCGCGGACGCTTAGTTGGCATGTATCAATTTAATATAGTCTTTGGAATTTTAATAGCTTATCTATCCAACTACTTAATCGCTGGAAATTTTGGAGAAAACGACTGGAGATGGATGATGGGCACAGAAGCCTTACCTGCTTTTATCTATACGTTTATGGTAATCAAAATTCCATTTTCTCCTAGATGGTTGGTATCTAAGTATCGAAATGAGGAAGCCAAAGAAGTATTAAATGAACTAAATTCGGATGTCTCTATTGAAGTCTTAATCGCAGATCACGAAAAAGATCAAAATTCTGAATCTCAATCAGAATCCGTACTATCAAAAAAGTATCGTTTCCCATTACTACTTGCGGTGTTGCTTGCTTTTTTCAATCAATTTTCAGGAATCAATGCCTTTTTGTACTACGCTCCCAGAATCTTTGAATCTGCAGGACTTGGACAGAGTACAGCCTTACTGAGTAGTATTGGAATTGGAGTCACCAATCTAATTTTTACCCTTGTTGGGATCAACCTCATCGACCGTCTTGGAAGAAAAACATTGATGTATTGGGGATCTTTTGGGTACATTATTTCACTAAGCCTTGTAGCCTGTGCCTTTCAATTCAATTGGGGTGGAATGGCCGTACCTGGGTTTTTATTCTTGTTTATTGCCTCACACGCCATCGGTCAAGGCACCGTTATATGGGTGTACATCTCTGAGGTGTTTCCGAATCACCTCAGAAGTCAAGGACAATCCTTTGGAGTCTCGACACACTGGGTCTTAGCAGCCATAATTCCATCCTTGGTTCCCGTTTTATTCTCTTCAATTGGAACAGCACCTGTCTTCGGGTTCTTTGCTTTTATGATGGTGCTACAACTCGCTTTTGTTCGCTATATGATGCCTGAAACGAAAGGAGTTGATTTGGAATCGCTTTCCAAGAGCTTGACAGAAAAATAAACTTGATTATTGTGCATAAAAAAAGCCAGAACTATTATTCTGGCTTTTTACTTTGTACAGGCGGAGAGACTCGAACTCTCACACCTTGCGGCACTAGATCCTAAGTCTAGCGTGTCTACCAATTCCACCACGCCTGCAAAAGAGCTGCAAATATAAATGAAAAATTCATTTTAAAAAGAACTGTTTTATAAAAAAGTTCTTTTGTAAGTTTGAATTCAAATTAAACGCTCTATGGAACAACTCTCAAACTACAGTCAAGAACACAAAGAACAGCTATTAAATGAGCTTTTTGATTTATTAAGAATCCCTTCAGTTAGTGCCGATTCAGCCTTTAACCAAGAGGTTGCAAAAACTGCTGAAGCGGTTAAACAATCGTTGGAAAAGGCAGGTTGTGACAATGTCACAATGTACCCAACTGCTGGGCATCCTATTGTCTATGCTGAAAAAATAATCGACGAGAGTCTTCCAACTGTATTAGTTTACGGTCACTATGACGTTCAACCAGCGGATCCTGTTGAATTATGGGATACCGAACCCTTTGAGCCAGTCATCAAAAAGACTGAAAAACACCCTGATGGAGCCATATTTGCTAGAGGAGCCTGTGACGACAAAGGACAGATGTTTATGCACGTCAAAGCGGTAGAAGCGATGATTCAAAATGACCTACTTCCCTGCAATGTCAAATTTATGATTGAGGGAGAAGAAGAAGTGGGAAGTCCTAACCTTGAGATTTTCATCAAAGAGCAAGGAGAACTCCTTAAAAACGATATCATCTTGATCTCCGATACCTCGATGATCGATAATTCGATACCATCAATCGATACAGGGCTTAGAGGCTTGAGTTATGTTGAAGTGGAGGTAACAGGACCAAATATCGACCTGCATTCTGGAGTCTATGGAGGTGCTGTAGCGAACCCTATTAATGTGCTCTGTGATATGATTTCAGCATCGATGGATGAAAATAAACACATTACCATTCCTGGATTTTACGATAAAGTGATTCCGCTAACAGAAGACGAACGAGCTGAACTCGCTGAGGCTCCTTTTGATTTAGATGCTTATAAAAAGAGTTTGGACATCGAAGATGTTCAAGGTGAAAAAGGATATGCAACCTCTGAACGCAATTCGATTCGCCCAACATTTGATGTCAATGGAATTTGGGGTGGTTACATTGGTGAAGGATCTAAAACAGTACTTCCTTCAAAGGCCTATGCTAAAATCTCTATGAGACTGGTTCCCAATCAAGATTGGCATGAAATCACCGAATTGTTTACGAAACACTTTGAAAACATAGCTCCTAAATCAGTAAAGGTGAAGGTAACACCTCATCACGGTGGTATGCCTTATGTAATTCCAACCAAACATATAGGCTATAAGGCTGCAGCTGCAGCAATCGAAAAAACTTTTGGAAAAAAACCAGTTCCTCAACGCGGAGGAGGATCCATTCCGATTGTAGCACTATTTGAAAAAGAATTAAAAAGTAAATCGGTATTAATGGGGTTTGGACTGGACTCCGATGCCATTCACTCCCCTAACGAACATTACGGTGTTTGGAATTACCTCAAAGGAATTGAAACTATTCCTTACTTCTACAAATACTACACTGAGCTGTACAAGGAAGAAAACTAGGGAACAAAAAACAGATCTGATGCTATGCCATCAGCAAAGAATAATTTGGAAGGGTGGATGTAAATGCTGCCCTTTTCTTTTATTAAAATATTCAATTCTATTTTAGCTGCACTACTCTTTATAAAGTAATTGAATAGTTCTTCTGAAAACTTGCTTTTGAGCTCCTCTAAACGAATCCCCCACATGGTTCTAAGACCTGTCATCACATATTCATTATAGGATTCCCACACAGACAACTGCTCTTGCTCCAATGGCAATACTCCCTGCCTAATTGATTTGATATACTTAGCATTATTTGAAATATTCCAAGACCTATTTTTTTGATCAAAGGAATGTGCAGAAGGCCCTATTCCAAGATAGGGCTCCCCTTTCCAATAGGCGGTATTATTAATGGCGTAAGATCCATCTTTGGCGAAATTAGAAATCTCATAATGCTCAAAACCTTCCTCTTCCAGAATTGATTTTAGAATAAAAAACTGCTCTTGCGCTAGGTTTTCATCAATTGGAGCCACTTTCTTTTTTCTGATCTGATATTCCAAGGCAGTCTTCTCCTCTACTGTTAATGCATAAGCTGAAATGTGCTTGGGATTGTATGAAAGAGCTTTTCTGATATTGCGTTCCCAGTCTTCATCTGTCAGTCCAGGTATACCGTAGATTAAATCGAGCGTAAACAATTCAAAGTTTTTGGAAATTAACTCAAGGGACTCTTCAGCCTCTAAAGCATTATGAGCCCGATTCATGAGTTGTAAATCCGCATCTCTAAAAGATTGTATTCCTACTGACAATCGATTGATTGAACTTTTCGCAAGTTCTTCAACCTTCTCTTTTGTCAAATCATCAGGATTGGCTTCTAGGGTAATTTCAACTTCTGTATCCAATATGAAATTAGATTTGATTAAGTCGATCAATTCTTCGATTTCAACAGTGGATAATACTGAAGGCGTCCCCCCTCCAAAATAAATCGATTGCAATGGTATTTTCAGCTCCTGATTTCGCATTAGCAGTTCGCGTTTCATTGCATCGAGCAATTCATCTTTGTGTTTTAAAGAAGTTGAAAAGTGAAAATCACAATAGGAACAGGCTTGTCTGCAAAAGGGAATATGGAGGTATATTCCTGCCATTATTTTTTGATTTTATCGCTGTTTTGACTCACAAAAGAGGCCCAAGAAGAATAACTTTTTCCAGAATCGATCTTCCCCTCGTTATAAAAGTGGCATACTGCTGCCGCAAGTCCGTCTGTTGCATCTAAGTTTTTTGGCAAACTCTCGAGTTTAAGAATGGATTGCAACATTTTCGCCACCTGTTCTTTAGAGGCATTACCATTACCCGTTATAGCCATCTTTATCTTCTTGGGAAGGTATTCCGTAATGGCGATCTCCCTCGATAATCCAGCAGCCATGGCTACCCCTTGAGCTCTTCCGAGCTTGAGCATCGATTGAACGTTTTTTCCAAAAAAGGGTGCTTCAATTGCGATTTCATCTGGATGGTATTCATCGATCAGTGCTATGGTACGCTCGTAAATCAATTTGAGTTTGACATAGGGGTCCTTGTACTTTTGAAGTAGGAGTTCATTCATCTGTAAGAACTCCATCTTTTTCCCCACTACTTTAATGAGTCCAAATCCCATGATGGTCGTTCCAGGGTCAATACCTAATATGATTTTCTCTTTGGTCATCTCAGTGTTTTACGGCCACCTTGAAAGGCATTTTATAAGTTACTTTAACAGGGACTCCTCTTTTGATCGCTGGATATAATGGCGGCAGATGATTCAATCCATTTTGCATTAAGCTATCGAGGGTAGTTCGTTCCATTTGATCTTTGTAGGCAACCTTAACAATAGTCAGAGCTCCTTTTGCGTCTACTTGAAATACCACCGATTCTAATTCAATTAGCTCTTTAGAATGATCCGTCTTTAGAGTTTCGATAATAGTTTTAAAACGTTCCTGAAGTTCTAAAACAAAGCAGCGTTCTTGGCTAACCTTAGATGCGCTTTCATCGCAATTTGCAAAAAGAGGGTAACGATCAATTTGATTCCAATCGATAGTTTGCATATCTTGTTTAATAATTCGTTCCGTTATGGCCTCTTTAGAATCAAACCACTTACAGGAGTTGAACCCAAAAATCAACAAGACTATAAGTACCTTTAAAATGAATCTACTCATAATGTTCGAAAATACAATTTTTTTGTAGAGCATAAAGCTCTGTAATGCTTAAGTTATTAAAATCAAATACACTATGGAACTACTCTTTTTTGGATTGGGATTATTAATGGTTCTTTTAGGTGTTTTAGGAGCTGTGATTCCTGCACTTCCTGGACCTCCTCTTAGTTGGTTAGGCCTATTGCTATTGTATTTAACAAAGGCTGTTGAGATGAGTATGAGTTTTTTAATCATCACTTGTTTAATTGCTCTTGGAGTATATCTCATCGATTTATTTATGCCTGCGTGGGGTACTAAGAAATTCGGGGGATCAAAACAGGGTTCTTATGGGGCAATCATTGGTGTTGTTGCAGCGATACTCATTCCAATTTTCGGGCCATTCGGTTTCTTGATTTTTCCTTTTCTAGGATCCTATATAGGAGAACTTATCTACAATAAAAGCTCTAAAAATAAGCTCAAATCCGCCTTTGGATCGCTGATAGGATTTCTAGCTGGAACTTTGCTTAAACTCGTTTTAAGTATTGTATATTTGGTTTACTTTGTCCAATATACTTGGGAATTTAAGTCAGACATATTTTAATTAAAAGCCATGAAAAACCCTCTATTATTCAACTATGGCGTCGATGCTCTTACAACTGGATCAGCCTTGGCTATTGCCAGGGGTGAACTCAAAGCCGAATTGAATGATCAAGCTCGAAAAGCGATTGAAAAGTCTAGAGCATCTGTACAATCCATTGTTAAAGACGATCGAACTGTTTACGGTATCAATACAGGATTTGGTCCTTTGTGCACCACTAAAATATCCAAAGAAGAAACCGCCAAATTACAAGTAAACTTACTCAAGAGTCACTGTGTCGGTGTTGGGAAACCAATCGATAGTGAACTGGTGAAACTCATGATGATTTGTAAAGTTCACGCCCTCTCAAGAGGTTATTCTGGAATTGCACTTCCCACTGTGGAGCGCATCATTTGGATGATTGAAAACGACGTATTACCGATTGTACCTGAGCAGGGTTCTGTTGGGGCCTCTGGAGATCTCGCTCCCCTATCTCATTTGTTTTTACCACTGATTGGAGAGGGAGATGTATTGTTTAAAGGAGAACGATTATCTATTGATAAAGTCTATCAACAAACAGGACTTCAACCACTAGTATTAGGACCAAAAGAAGGTCTTGCCTTAATTAATGGAACTCAATTTATCTTAGCACATGGGGTAAAAACAGTCGAAGAACTCTATCGCTGTTTAAACCATGCTGATATCATTGGAGCTTTGATGATTGAGGCCCTTCAAGGATCTGCAAAACCCTTCGAAAAAGAACTTCACGAGCTTCGACCATTTAAAGGGAATTCCTATGTCGCGAATAGAATCTACAATATGCTCAGAGATTCTGAGATTATGAAAGATCACCAGGATTGTGATCGTGTTCAAGATCCCTATTCACTACGATGTATTCCTCAGGTTCACGGAGCATCCAGAAATGCTTGGTTACATCTAAAAGAACTCGTAGAAACAGAGCTCAATTCGGTGACCGACAACCCAATTGTATTTGACAAGGACCACACCATCAGCGGTGGTAATTTTCACGGACAACCGCTGGCCATGGCATTGGACTATGCTTGTTTAGCAGCCTCAGAACTTGGGAACATCTCTGATCGAAGAATCTATTTGGCCCTTATGGGACTCTCTCATGGGGTTCCAAAATTACTGATGGAAGACACGGGAATCAATTCAGGTTATATGATTTTGCAATATACTTCGGCTGCTTTAGCAAGTGAAAACAAAGGACTTTGCTTTCCGTCTAGCGCTGATAGTATCTCTACATCGCTCGGACAGGAAGACCATGTGAGTATGGGATCCATCAGTGGTAGAAAAGCATTAACGGTCGCCTATAACACTCAAAAAATATTAGCGATAGAACTTCTGACTGCTGCTCAAGCACTCAGTTTTAGGAGACCTTTAAAATCCGGTAAACTACTCGAAAAAGTTCATCAGACACTAAGAGAAGAAGTGCCCTTTGCAAAGGTTGATCGTATCTTTCACAAGGATATTGAAAAAGCGATTGAACTCATACAATCCGATCGGATTATTCAATCCATTCACGATGATCTCAGCGATAAAATTGATGATGATCCCTGTATTTTTGAAGATGAATTTGAACAATTTTAAATGAAACAAGCAAGCTATATAGGGCCCATAAATCAGTTGATATGCATGGATGAGCTTCCTTTAAAAGGAGCGCTTAGCGACGAGCTATTAAATCCCAAAAGTCAATACGGAATTCTCATGCAAGATGGAAAGATTGTAAAAATTGCTCCTTTCAAAGAAATTGAAACCTTTGCTAGTGAGATCGATGCTAAACGAATTGACATTCCAAAAAACTCAGTAGTGATCCCGGGAATGATCGACGCACACACGCATATTTGTTGGGCTGGTTCAAGAGAACGAGATTACGCCCTTCGAAATGCTGGAGTGAGTTATTTAGAAATAGCTGCTCAAGGAGGAGGTATTTGGGATACGGTAACTCAAACAAGAGCCGCAAGTTTACAAACCCTTGTTGAGCTTACTAAGCAAAGAGCAAATCAACTATTACAACAAGGAATCACGACCATTGAAGTCAAATCAGGATATGGGCTTTCAGTAGAAGAAGAACTTAAAATAATGCGAGCTATCGACTCGGCTAATACTCAAACTCAAGCTGACCTAATTGCCACCTGTCTTGCCGCTCATATATTTCCAAAAGATTACGATGGAAGTCCAAGTGATTACCTCGATGAAATTGCTCAGAAGCTACTTCCTGTTTTAAAAGTGGAAGATTTATGTCATCGAGTTGATGCCTTTTTAGAGCAGGAAGCTTTTAACGCTTCTACACTGAAACCCTATATTGAAAAGGCAAAAGAATTGGGTTTTGACAGCTGTATTCACGCTGATCAGTTCTCAGTTGGAGGAAGTTCTTTTGCGGTGGAGATGGAATCACTCAGTGCTGACCATTTAGAGGCTAGTGGTCATTTAGAAATTGACTTACTTGCTAAGAGCGATACGGTAGCCGTGGCACTTCCTGGTGCTTCGATAGGATTAGGCGTACAGTTTACCCCAGCTAGAAAACTTCTCGATGCAGGAGCCTGCTTAGCCATCGCAACGGATTGGAATCCGGGTTCTGCGCCAATGGGACACTTACTCACTCAAGCTTCAATCTTAGGAAGTTATGAGAAACTATCTAATGCTGAACTCCTTGCGGGAATAACTTTTAGAGCGGCATTTGCTTTAAATTTAAAGGATAGAGGAATACTCAGAGCAGGATTAAAAGCGGATATGATCGTATTTCCAACTGATGATTACCGAAGGATATTTTATACTCAAGGACGATTAAATCCATCCCACATCATAAAATCTGGAACATTAATACCTTAAGAATGAATCTAGAATTAGCACATTTTCAAAAAGAAATTAGCCAAGGAATTCCAACTGAATTACCTCCTTTATATACTCCTTCAACTGAAGTTAACAGAGCTCCAAAACGAAAGAACCTCTTGTCGATTGAAGAAAAAAAGTTGGCAGTTCGCAATGCGTTGAGATATGTACCTCAAAAATGGCATCATGAACTCTCTAAGGAATTTGCTCAGGAACTCAAAGACTACGGTAGAATCTATATGTTTCGATTTAAACCTAGCTATGAGATTTTTGCAAGACCTATTGATCACTACCCAGCTAAATGCAAAGAGGCAGCAGCGATTATGATGATGATCGACAACAATTTAGATCCAAAAGTAGCTCAACATCCTGAAGAACTCATCACTTATGGTGGAAATGGAGCGGTCTTCCAAAATTGGATCCAATACCGTCTTTGTATGCACTACCTCTCTCAGATGACAGAGGAGCAAACACTACATATGTATTCTGGACATCCCATGGGATTATTTCCATCATCAAAATCGGCTCCAAGAGTGGTTATCACTAACGGTATGATGATTCCAAATTATTCCAAACCTGATGACTGGGAACGCTATAACGCACTCGGGGTCACTCAATACGGTCAAATGACTGCTGGGTCCTATATGTATATTGGACCTCAGGGAATTGTTCACGGAACCACCATCACAGTGATGAATGCCTTTAGACGTATTGATCCCAATACCAATCCAAAAGGAAAGTTGTTTTTAACTTCTGGATTAGGAGGAATGAGTGGTGCACAACCAAAGGCAGGTGATATCGTTGGATGTATTACTGTCTGTGCAGAAATTAACTCCAAGGCTGCACATAAAAGACATGAGCAAGGTTGGGTCAAAGAACTTATTGAGGATCTCGATCAATTGATCACTCGAATTAAGACAGCACAAGAAAAGGAAGAAACAACTTCAATCGCCTATATCGGTAATATCGTTGACCTATGGGAAGCCTTTGACAAAGAAAATATTTATGTGGATTTAGGATCCGATCAAACCTCACTTCACAATCCCTGGGCAGGTGGTTATTATCCTGTTGGATTGAGCTATGAAGAATCCAATCATCTGATGGTATCTGATCCTAAAGCGTTTCAAGAAGCAGTCCATAAAAGTTTAATTCGACAGATCAATGCCATTAATAGTCATAGTGCAAAAGGAACCTATTTCTTTGATTATGGAAACGCCTTTTTATTGGAAGCCTCTAAAGCAAAAGCCGATGTGATGGCCGAAAACGGAATTGATTTTAAGTATCCATCCTATGTTCAAGACATCCTTGGACCCCTCTGTTTTGACTATGGGTTTGGACCCTTTAGATGGGTATGCAGCTCTGGAGACTGGGAAGACTTAGACACAACCGATGCCATAGCGCTTCGCGTTATGAAAGAACTAAAAGAGCAAGCACCAGAACGTATTCAACAACAACTCAGCGATAATATTCACTGGATTGAAAACGCTAAAAAAAACAAGTTAGTTGTCGGTTCCAAAGCACGTATCCTTTACGCCGACACTTACGGTCGTATGGAAATTGCTAAAGCTTTTAACAAGGCTATTGCTTATGGAGAACTTAGTGCTCCTGTAGTTCTCGGTAGGGATCATCACGATGTATCGGGAACCGATTCTCCATTTAGAGAAACCTCCAATATTTACGACGGAAGTAAATTCACGGCCGATATGGCCATTCACAATGTGATCGGAGACAGTTTTAGAGGGGCGAGTTGGGTATCGATCCACAACGGTGGAGGCGTTGGATGGGGCGAAGTCATCAACGGAGGGTTTGGAATGGTACTCGACGGAAGTGATCAAGCTCAAAAACGATTAGAGTCAATGCTTTTTTACGATGTGACCAACGGACTTTCAAGACGCTCATGGGCTAGAAATGAAAATGCAGTATTCACTATAGAACGCATACAAGAGAACTACCCTAACTTAAAAGTGACTCCTGCCATCACTGTTTCAGATGACGATTTAAAAGATTTGTTTTAAGATGAATTACAAAGCTCCAAATACTGAGGATTGGAAGGGAAGACCAAGCAGTCAACACGACTACCTCTATCAGCGAATAGAGTGTTTAAATCTCAACAATTTAAAAGAAGTAATTCACCCCACCTTTGGAATAGTAGGCTATGCTGTAGATGAAGGTGTTCGTCGAAATCAAGGTAGAGTCGGTGCCTCTGAAGGACCTCAATCGTTTAGAACAAGTTTTGGCAAACTCGCCAATCACTTTGACGCTTCAGTTCAATTGCTCGATCTAGGAGAAATCCAATGTATTGATCAAAACCTAGAACAGACTCAAGAATATTTAGCTGAAACAGTGTACAGCATCTTGAGTAAAGGAATTAAACCTGTTATCATTGGAGGTGGACACGATATAGCCTATGGACATTTCAAAGGCATTCAAAAGGCCTATCCCAATAAGAGTATAGGGATCGTAAACTTTGATGCTCATTTAGATCTAAGGCCATTTGAACAGGGAGCTCACTCGGGATCTCCTTTTAATCAAATTGCCTCTGAAGTGGATGATTTTCATTACCTCTGTATTGGCTATCGAAAAAATGCCAATCCACCTTATCTCATAAAAAGAGCTCGTGAACTTCAAGTTGAATTAATCGAACGAGAATATTCAACAACTCAACATTTAAGTCAGGTTTTTAAGTCCCTTAATTCGTTCTCAAAAAAAGTAGATTTGCTTTATATTACTATAGATCTAGACGGTTTTGCTGATTGTTATGCTCCTGGAGTAAGTGCTCCATCTCCTTTAGGATTTGATGTTGATTTTTCTCTAGCCTGTGTAAAGCACCTAATGAGTAAGGGTAAAGTCATCAGTGTTGATCTTGCAGAACTCAACCCTGCCTTTGATATCGACTCTAGAACATCTAAACTAGCCGCTGCACTGACGTATCATATCATCGATTCTTGGAAATAAAAAAAGCCTTCCAACTGGAAAGCCTTTCATTAGTTGAGTAGTTTTCTACTCGAACACGGTCTCGACTACTAGTCAAGACGCAACACAACGTGGCAAATATACAATATTTGACTGATTTTAGCTTCCTTTTAGCTTTAAAACTTAAGCATGAGTTGTCAGCTCTTTATTCGAATTTAATTTTTTAGCACTATTTTCAATTTGATCCGATACCACTAAAAGTGGAATAAACGATTCAAATAATGTTTTTTTAACCACCTCTTCTTTTGTCATTTTTTCAACAAATCCATAGTTGTAATTCATCAGTGCCATCACATCAATCTTTTCCTTTTCAGCATAAAGTTCCAAAGTCTTTGATACGGATTTCACCTCTAACACTCCTTTAAAATCAAATGCAATATCCTTATAGGCGCTCTTTAACTTTTTGAGATTCACAAATTGGCTTTCTGTAAATGAATCATTTGGTTTTTTTACATAAACCACTTTTATTTTCGCATTGAGTAAGGATGCAACATCGATCAGCGGTTTTAGCTGTTGAGGGCTAATGGAACGCTTGATATCTAATGCAAATCCAATCGTATTAATTTTTTCCAATTGACACTGTCTAGGAATGGCTAGTAGTGGACATGAAGCATTGGCTTGAATCAATTTATGAGTGTTGGATCCCATCAACGAATACTCAATAGCACTGGCTCCTTTAGTTCCCATGACAATTAAATCGATGTCGTTTTCATTAAGCTTTTGAAGGACTGCATTTTTAAGTGTTTCAAAAGATGTGTGGGTATAATAGCTGTGCTTTTCGTTGTGAAGCTCGGCTTTTATTTTCTCGATTCGAAGGTCTAATTTTTCAATTGCAATTCGTTTAGGTTCCTCTTGTAAATCATCTAAAGACAAGGCACTTGCAGAAAATCTTCTCCTAGCAATATGAGGTTTATAAGCGTGTATAAAATGAAAAACTGTAGGCTTATCCCAAAACAAATGAATTGCTTTTTGAACAGCGTTCCACGAATGTTCTGAAAAATCTGTGGGAATTAACACTTTATAGGGTTGATCAATCAAGTCGAAAGAGTTTATAATTTACATGGTAAAAGTAAATCAACTCTTAGGAGCTAACAATGATAAATATCAGTAGTAAAACTATTGAGCCATGGATTGGAGTTTGCGAAAATCAACAATTTTAATTCGCTTACCCATGGTATTGATGAGTCCTTGTTTTTTGAAATCAGAAATCATACGTATAGCTGATTCAGTAGCAGTTCCAACAATATCAGCAATATCCTCTCTCGATAATACAAGATTCAAGAAGCCTTCACTATCTGAACCATACATATCGTTCATATAGAGAATACAGGCAGCCATACGTTGTTTTACTGATTTATGAGACATATTGACAATAACATCATCCGCCTCTTTTAACTCATTGGCCAAATGACGTAACATTTCAGTAGAATATTCGTTGTTTCGATCAAGAGGCTCTAAGATATGCTCTTTAGAGATAAAACAAACTTCCATATCATCGATAGCCTCAGCAGTAAGGTTAGCTTCTTCTCTTGCAATCAAAGAACGTTGCCCTAAGATTTCACCTTTCCCAGCTAATTTAACAATCTGACTTTTTCCGTTTTCAGAAAGTTTAGAGAGTTTTGAAATACCGCTATTAACACAAAAAACACCGTTAAGAGCATCGCCTTCTTTAAAGATGATCTCCCCTTTTTTAATGGTTCTAACTTCTTTGCACTGAGAAACCTTAGACAATTCTTCATGAGTCATCGCTCTCATGGAATTAAACTGTCTAATGATGCATTGTTCGCATTTACTTTTTGCTCTCTCGTTCATAATATTAAATCAATCATAAAGTTAATTCTTTATCTCATTTGAACAAAAAAAAGACTGACAGAAATCATAAATTTGTATGGAAAAGAATTAGACCTTTGCATATTCAAATATGACAGCTCAAAAAGAACAACTCAACTGTTATCACTGTGGTGATGCGTGTGTGGATCAGACAGTAGTATACGATGACAAAAATTTCTGTTGTCATGGATGCAAAACAGTCTATAGCATTTTCAAAGAGAACAACTTAGAAAACTATTACAGCATTCAACAAGCTGCTGGAGCTACCCCAAAGGAAATCACTACTGAATACGAATATTTAGACCACTCGGACATCAAGGAGAAACTGCTGAGTTTTTCCTCGGAAGGTACAGAGATTGTCAATTTATACATTCCTCACATCCACTGTAGTTCTTGTATTTGGGTTTTAGAAAATTTGAACAAACTCAGTTCCAATATTTTGTCGAGTTTGGTAGATTTTCCAAATAAAAAAGTAACCGTCAATTACAAATCGGATCGAATTTCTTTAAAAGAAGTTGTTTTATTACTCACCTCGATTGGCTATGAGCCCTATATCTCTTTAGCTGATTACAACAAAAAGGAATCGAAAATTGACAGAACCATGTATTACAAACTTGGAGTTGCTGGTTTTGCCTTTGGAAATGTAATGTTCTTATCCTTTCCTGAATATTTCAATTACAATGATATTTGGATCGAAGAGTACAAGCACTTTTTTAGAGCTTTGATGTTGTTTTTTAGCTTACCTGTTGTTTTTTATGCGGCCTCTGATTATTTCAAAAAAGCCTATCAAGGGATTCGTTCCAAGTTTTTAAATATCGATGTCCCCATTGCCTTAGGAATATCGGTTTTATTTATTCGATCAACTGTTGAAGTGCTTTTAGATTGGGGCCCTGGATTTTTTGACAGTTTAACGGGGCTTGTTTTCTTTTTACTAATTGGAAAATATTTTCAAGACAAGACCTATAAACACCTCTCTTTTGAACGTGACTTCAACTCTTATTTTCCAATAGCCGTCACCTTAATCGAAGAAGATGAACAAGAACGTATCATTCCTATTCACGAATTAGAAGAAGGCAAACGCATACTCATCAGAAATGGTGAAATTATACCAACTGATGGTAGACTTTTAAAAGGCGAGGGTGAAATTGACTACGCTTATGTGACTGGTGAATCAAAAGCCGTTACAAAGTATATCGGTGATCGCATCTATGCTGGAGGAAGACAAATTGGTGGGGCTATCGAACTATTGACCACCAAATCGGTGTCTCAATCTTATTTAACACAACTGTGGTCCAATGATAGTTTTGACCCCTTAGCCCAGGGACAATACCAAAACTTAACTGATCGTATTAGCAAATACTTTACCGTCGTTATTTTAAGCATCGCATTATCTGCAAGTTTGATTTGGTATTTCATAGATGCTCAGCAGAGTCTGCAGGTACTCACCGCAGTCCTAATTGTGGCCTGTCCATGCGCATTAGCATTAGCTGCACCCTTTACTCAGGGAAATCTTTTACGCATTTTTGGAACCCATAAATTCTATATCAAAGATGGAATTACTTTAGAAAAACTATCACATACAGATGCAGTCGTATTAGATAAAACAGGAACCTTGAGTGCTGCCAAGGATATGGATTACCATTATACAGGGACTCCTTTAACTGATCGTGAAAAAATATTTATCGCCAGTACCCTAAGAGCATCGCATCACCCATTGAGTCGAAGCCTTTATGAATTGATGGACAAAACAGAAATATTACAACCACAAGATTTTGAAAATGTGGTGGGTCAAGGTATCAAAGCATATTATGACGGAATCGAAATTCGATTGGGGAACAGTGAATTCACCAACAACAAAGAACAAATTTCTACACATGAAACTTCTGTTTTTTGCAGTATCGATGGAGTCAACAAGGGTCGATTTATATTTAAGACAACCTATAGAAAAGGATTAAAAGAATTATTGATCAGATTGAGTCGTTTCGCTTCAATTCACATACTCACAGGAGACAATGAAGGAGAAAAATCCAATTTAGAAGCACTGAGTCCTAAGATGACTAAGATGTTGTTTAAACAACAACCCCAAGACAAATTAGATTATATTAAAAATCTAAAAAAACGGGGACAGTCAGTTGTTATGGTTGGCGATGGTCTCAACGACGCTGGAGCACTAAAAGAGTCTACTGTCGGGATTGCTGTCACCGAAGATATTGCGGTATTTACTCCGGCATCAGATGCGATATTAGACGCCTCAGTATTTGAAAAACTCGATCAGTTTATTTCGATATCCAAAAGAGGAATTAAAGTCATTCGAACAAGCTTATTAATTTCACTTTTTTACAATCTCATCGGAATTAGTATTGCTGTGATGGGAATCTTAAAACCGGTATATGCCGCAATCCTCATGCCTATTAGTTCCATATCTGTTGTAATCTTTACAACAATTGCTTCTAAATGGATCAGCAGAAAACTTTAATCAGCCCTATTTATCAACAGTATTTTGTTTAAATTAAAGATATCAAATGACAATTATCATATGATATCAACCACTGTAAATCTATTTTTACAAAAATTTCAACAATTTGTCTGTAATCTATTTATTGCTTTCAATTAGTGTTACTGTCGCTATTGGCTTTTTTATCGCTTTTATAACAGCTGTACGAAAAGGTCAATTTGATGATGGGTACACTCCCTCTGTTCGAATGTTATTCGAAGATGAGTTAATTGAAACAGAAAAAACTAAAACAAAAAATACTAACCAAACCGATATTAAATAAACCATGGGAGAAATTCAAAAATTTCAATACGACAATAAGATTGTCAGAAACTTCCTTTATGCGTCCGTCATTTTTGGACTCGTAGGAATGTTAGTAGGGCTTCTACTTGCCTTTATGTTTATGTTTCCAAAGCTTACTGATGGTATTTCTTGGTTGAGTTTTGGTCGTTTGCGACCACTACACACCAACGCCGTCATCTTTGCTTTTGTTGGTAATGCCATTTTTGCTGGGATTTACTATTCAACACAGAGATTGCTTAAGGCGAGAATGTTTAGTGATTTACTCAGTAAAATCAATTTTTGGGGATGGCAGCTCATCATTGTTGCCGCCGCCATTACTCTTCCTTTAGGAATCACTACTTCAAAAGAATACGCAGAACTCGAATGGCCAATTGATATTGCTATTGCTCTTGTTTGGGTAGTTTTCGGTGTTAACTTGATTGGAACCATTATCAAGAGAAGACAGCGTCATTTATACGTTGCAATTTGGTTCTATTTGGCTACATTCGTAACAGTTGCCGTTTTACACATTTTCAATTCACTTGAATTACCGATTAGTGCCTTAAAATCGTATTCTGTTTATGCAGGAGTACAAGATGCCTTAGTTCAATGGTGGTATGGTCACAATGCGGTAGCATTCTTCCTAACTACTCCATTCTTAGGATTGATGTATTACTTTGTTCCTAAAGCTGCTGATCGTCCAATCTATTCTTATCGACTATCCATTGTCCACTTCTGGTCATTGATTTTTATTTATATCTGGGCTGGTCCTCACCATTTATTGTACTCAGCACTTCCAGACTGGGCACAGAACTTAGGTGTAGCATTCTCAGTAATGTTGATCGCTCCATCTTGGGGAGGTATGATCAATGGATTATTAACCCTAAGAGGTGTATGGGATAAAGTAAGACAATCTGCTGTTTTAAAATTCATGGTAGTTGCCATTACTGGATACGGTATGGCAACCTTCGAAGGACCAATGCTTTCACTTAAAAACGTCAATGCTATTGCCCACTTCTCTGATTGGATTATTGGACACGTTCACGTTGGTGCATTAGCCTGGAATGGCATGATGACCTTTGCCATTGTCTACTGGTTAGTCCCTAGACTTTTTAAAACAAAATTATATTCTGATGCATTAGCAAACTTCCACTTCTGGATTGGAACCTTAGGTATTGTTCTCTATGCACTACCGATGTATGTGGCTGGTTTTACTCAAGCGTTAATGTGGAAAGACTTTAATCCTGATGGTAGTTTAGTTTACGGTAACTTCCTTGAAACCGTTCAACAAATTATGCCAATGTACTGGATGAGAGCTATTGGAGGAACTTTATTCCTTATTGGACTTCTCGTTCTCATTTACAATATTGCTAAAACAATTCTAGCAGGTGAATCAGTTACCGATGAAGCAGCTGAAGCTCCAGCATTAGAGAAAGTTTCGAGCAAAAGAACCATGGGTGAAACCTTCCACCAATGGTTGGAGCGCAAACCTGTTCAGTTAACATTATTAGCTACAGTAACCATCTTAATTGGTGGTATTGCACAGATTATTCCAACTCTGGTTGTTAAGTCTAATATTCCAACTATCAGCAGTGTAAAACCTTATACACCTCTTGAATTAGAAGGAAGAGACCTTTATATCAGAGAAGGATGTGTCGGATGTCACTCTCAAATGATTCGTCCGTTTAGATCTGAAGTAGAACGTTATGGTCCTTATTCTAAGGCTGGAGAATACGTATATGATCATCCATTCTTATGGGGATCTAAGAGAACTGGTCCAGATTTACTTAGAGTTGGTGGAAAATACTCAGATAACTGGCATTTTAACCATATGTACGATCCACAATCGACCTCTTCAGGATCTATTATGCCATCCTATTCATGGATGATTAGAAACAAACACGATCGTTCTTCTATTCAAGATAAAATGAAAGCTATGGTGACTCTGGGCGTACCATACACAGATGAAGAAATTGCCAATGCTTTTGAATTAATGGATGCACAAGCTGCTCAAATAGAAGAAAATCTTCACGCAGATCCTGACTTTGTAAAAAGTTATGAAGCAGACAAAAAATACGCTCAGGATGCTGGTATGGAATTCGTACCGATGAAAGACCGTGAAATTACTGCAATGATTGCCTACTTACAACGATTAGGAACTGATATTAAAGTTAAGTAATATGCTGAAATTTATTAAACCATATATGGAAGATATCGAAGGGATAGCAACCTATCCCATGATATCTCTTGTCATCTTTTTCGCCTTCTTTGTAGCTTTATTTTGGTGGGTAGCTACCGCGACTAAAGATCACGTTACAGAAATGAGCCAATTACCTTTTGAAGACAACCAACAAAATTATAAAGAACAATAACCATGAAAAACCTATTACCTTGGTGGATTAGAATTCCAGCTTTATTTTTTATCATTTTTGCCGCAACAGAATGGGCAATCGATTCAGGTGAACAACCGGCATTTATAGCTATACCTATGATTCAATTATTCTTGGGTATTGTACTTTTAATTTTAATCGCTATTGAAATTATCGTAACTGCTGTAGAAAACATTATGCTTCACTCCTTAGATGAGAAAGCAAAAGAACGCTATATGGCAGAGAAAGATAAACTTCCTGAATTTAAGTGGTTAAAAGCAATTTGGATCTTCTTTATCGGAAAGAAAAAAGAAGGAGTTACCGAAGAAACTATTATTATCGATCACGATTTTGACGGAATTAAAGAGCTAGATAACAACTTACCACCATGGTGGATTTATCTGTTCTACGCTACAATCGTTTTTGCAATCATCTATCATATTCGTTTTGATTTTATCAAGAAATACACTCAAGCTGAAGAATATGAAATGGAAGTTGCTGCTGCAGAAATTGCCATTGCAGAATACAAGAAAACTGCAAAGGATTTAGTAGATGCTTCCACTGTTGAACTAATGACTGATGCTGCTGATTTAGCTGCAGGTAAACAGATATTCGACACCAATTGTGTAGCCTGTCATATGGCTGATGGTGGAGGTGGTATTGGACCTAACCTTACAGATCAACACTGGATATTAGGTGGTGGTATTAAAAATGTATTTAGTACTGTTTCTGAAGGTGGTCGAGACGGTAAAGGTATGGTAGCTTGGAAACAAATACTCAAACCAGCTGAAATCGCTCAAGTAGCTAGCTATGTGATTTCTCTTGGTGGAACAAGTCCAGCTAATCCAAAAGAAGCAGAAGGAGAACTTTGGGAAGAATAATTTGTGATTAAGTACCAATTGATCAAAACAAATTACATTTAACCTTAAACTCGATTAATTCGGTATGCAAGAACAAGAAAACTTTAGAGATTCCATTAATACGATCCGTGAAGACGGTAAAAGAAAATGGGTATTCCCAAAAAAACCTAATGGAAGGTATTACAACAGAAGAAAGTTATTAAGTTACTTCTTTTTAATCTTTCTTCTGGCCGCTCCATTTGTCAAAATAAACGGAAACCAGTTTATTATGATCAACGTATTGGAGCGTCGCTTCAATATCTTTGGTTTTCCATTTTGGCCTCAAGATTTCCACCTCTTTGTGATCTCTATGATAATTGGAGTGGTCTTTATCGCTTTATTTACCGTTTCCTTTGGTCGTATTTTCTGTGGATGGATTTGTCCACAAACTATTTTTATGGAAATGGTTTTTAGACGAATTGAATTCCTAATCGAAGGAAATCGTTTCAAACAAATGAAACTTAAAGAGCAAGCTTGGGATACTGAAAAGATCTTTAAACGTCTCTTAAAATGGTTTGTTTTCGCACTTATTTCATTTGTAATCTCCAATGTCTTTTTAGCTTATCTAATATCGGGTGATCTTCTTATTGAACATATCCGTGAAGGGATAAGTGAAAACTCTGGAACCTTTATTGCCTTATCAATTTTTACTGTAGTTTTTTACTGGGTGTTTAGCTGGTTTAGAGAGCAGGTATGTATCATCGCATGCCCTTATGGAAGATTACAAGGTGTCCTCTTAGACAATAAATCCATCATTGTCGCCTATGACCATGTTAGAGGTGAAGGAACAAAGGGTCGTAAGAAATTCAAAAAAGGTGAGGACAGAAAAGCGAATGGTTATGGAGATTGTATCGACTGTGATCAATGTGTGCAAGTCTGCCCTACCGGAATCGATATTCGAAACGGCACTCAATTAGAGTGTATTAACTGTACCGCCTGTATCGATGAATGTGATACAGTGATGGATAAAATCGATAAGCCTAGGGGACTTATTCGCTATGCAAGTGAGGATAATATCGCTAAAAACAAAGCTTTCGAGTTCAATTTGAGAATGAAAGGATATACTGGAGTCCTTCTCGCTTTAATAGCAGTACTTACTGCGATGTTGTTTTTAAGAAATTCAGTGGAAGCTAGTATCTTAAGACTCCCTGGTCAGCTTTTTGAACACAAGGACACTAGACTCAGCAATGTATTTACTTACAAGATCATCAACAAAACCGATAAGGAAATTGAAAACGTTCATTTTAAAGTACTTTCAATTGATGGAAGTGTTAAAGTAGTCAGTGGGGATTCCTTTACAATTGAGCCAACAAATTATGCTGAAGGAACGCTGTTTATTGAAATTGAATCAGCCCTTATCAAAAAAGCTAAAACAGAATTGAAAATTGGTGTATATTCGAATGATGAACTCATCGATACGACGGAGGCAAACTTTTTAGGACCTCGCTCCTTTTATTAATTACTAAAAATCACTTATGAAATTTAACTGGGGAACAGGAATTGTTTTAGCATTTATCGGCTTTATTAGCTTTATTCTTTTTTTCGTATTTCGTATGATCACAGATGATAAAGCCAATCACAGTTTGGTAAGTGATTCCTATTATGTTGAAGAACTAGCTTATCAAGAGGTGATCGATGCCCAGCAAGCAGCCAAAGACTTGGAGTTTCCTCTCTCTATTAAAGTCATACAAGAAGGAGTCTTGATTGTTTTTCCAAATAATCAACAACCCGATGCCATCAGTGGTGTTATTCAATTATACCGACCATCAAACATAAACTTAGACACTTCTATTCCTATTGACATCAAACAATCTGAAATTATAATCAGCAGAGAACAGTTGGAATCAGGAAGATGGAATATTACAATCGATTGGACGTATAACAATCAGCGATACTTATATAAAACAGCTATAATCATTTAAACTTTGCTTCTTTCTGCCTTTATTATCGGACTATTGGGTTCACTCCACTGCGTTGGCATGTGTGGTCCAATTGCGATGATGCTTCCATTAGGGGACAGCAAAGGCTTAAAAAAATTATTTCTAATTAGCAGTTATCATTTAGGAAAAATGATCAGTTATGGACTCATTGGGCTTGTTTTAGGCTCTTTGGGAATGGGAGTTTCTCTTTTTGGTTACCAACAGCAACTCAGTATTGGTACTGGTGTGATCATCATCCTATTTGCATTGTTTCCAGCACTTAGTCACAATTCCTTTTTTAAAGCAAATTGGATTTACAAGCCGATTAGCAAAATAAAATCCTCCCTTGGAAAAGCACTTAAAAAGAATAAGGCAGATACCTTATTAACGATTGGATTTTTAAACGGGTTTCTCCCCTGTGGTCTTGTGTATATGGCCATGATGGGTGCTCTAGCCAATGGAAGTATCACGACAGGGGTTCTCTATATGATCTTTTTTGGATTGGGAACCGTTCCTTTGTTAACGATATTGGTTTATTCGGCATCACTGATTCAAAAGAAGTATGTTCAAAACATCAAAAAGTTGATTCCTTTCTTTGTGATTCTTTTGGGAATACTATTTATACTTAGAGGGTTGGGGTTGGGGATTCCATACATTTCACCAAAACAAAATCACCAAATGGCTGGTGAAAATTCCATTGAGTGTCACGATACCTCCAACTCAAATAGTCATGGAGAAGAGTTGACGATCGGGAGCAGTTCGAAGGAGCTTTAAATCAAATGCCATACAGATATTTCTGATAAAAGGCTTTCCTTTTTCAAAAACCTCGATCGAATGATCGTGAACTTTTAAGAGCTCATCCTCTTCAAAAGTCTTGAGTGAGTTCAAACAATCTTCTATTTCTGGAAACATTCCCTGACTAGTATCCCAACTCGTTTCAAATTGAGTCATTAAGTTCAGAATATGTTTTCGAATCACTAGGTCTTCCTGGTTTAAATGATGCCCTTTAACTACGGGGATAATTCCCTTGTGAACTAAAGCTGTATACGCCTCTAAATCCTTTTCATTTTGTGCAAATGAAGTCCAGCTATCACTGATACTAGACATTCCAAGTCCAATCATCAATCGAGTCTTCGATTGAGTGTATCCCATAAAGTTTCTGTGTATTGTTCCTTCAAGCGTTGCCCTGTAAAGCGAATCGGATTCCACAGCAAAGTGATCCATTCCAATCTCGATATATCCAGCTGAGAGAAGGGCGTTCTTAGCCAGTTCATAAAGCATTCGTTTCTCATCCGCAGATGGTAAATCCTCTTCTGAAAACCCTCGTTGACCATTTCCTTTAATCCAAGGGACATGGGCATAAGAATAGAGTGCGATTCGATCAGGTCTAAGTTTTAATGTCTTTTCAACGGTGTTGAGAATCGCATTCTTGGATTGTAAGGGCAGTCCGTAAATCAAATCATGACCAACGGAATAATAACCTACAGCTGTAGCGAGTTCAGTTACTTTTTTTACGGCTTCATAAGGCTGAATTCTATGAATTGCCAACTGAACTTTGGGATCGTAATCCTGAACTCCAAAACTCACACGACTAAATCCTAAATCATATAAGCATTTTAGATGTTCTTCTGTAGTGTTATTGGGATGACCTTCAAAACTGTATTCATATCCTTTAGCTCGCTCAGCTCTTTTAAAAAGACCAGTAATAAGTCGCTGGAGTTCTTCTATTGAAAAAAAGGTTGGTGTACCTCCTCCTAAGTGCAATTCTTTGATCAAAGGGCGATCTTCTAATAGATCACAGTACAGATCCCATTCTGCGAGTAAGGTATCCACATAAGGTGCTTCTTGCTCGTGTCTCTTGGTAATGCGTTTATGACACCCACAAAAGGTACATAGGTTTTCACAAAAAGGCAGGTGAATATAAATACTAATCCCTTCGGATTGATTGCTGATTTGAAAGCTATCTTTGACGCTTTCCAGCCATTGTTCAATCGAAAAAGACTCTAGATCCCAATAGGGTACCGTTGGGTAACTCGTATAACGAGGACCGGGCACATTGTATTTTTCAATTAAATGGGACATACTCTGAGCAAAAATAGCTCAAGCACATCCCATTCTATATGATAATTATCAGTTGATTTTACCAAGTGTCTTTCATCCAGTTGTAGGGCGTTCTCTTTTCCCATAGTCCTCTGGTAAAATCTGGAAACATTTGAGGAGCACCATTATTTTCAATAGATACTTCTGAAAGCGGTGTCACAGCACTCCAAGCAGCAGCATCATAGGCGTCGATTGGTGGAGCGATGTTGCGCTTTGCAGATTCAATAAAGGCATTCATCACAAAGAAATCCATTCCTCCATGTCCTGCTCCTGTTGCGTATTCACCGTATTTTTGCCACAGTGGGTGATCGTATTTCTCCAACCACTCATTTGCTTGATCCCAACGGTGTGGTTCAGATGTTCCTTCGATATAGATTCGATTACCATCGACTTCCCAAAGCCCATTAGCTCCTTGAACTCTAAATCCGAGTGAATAGGGTCTTGGTAGATTACAATCATGAGTAATGATGATACTTTCTCCCATCGCTGTTTCTACAGTGGTGGTGATCACATCACCTTGTTTAAATTTAACCTTAGCATTGGGATGATCCCCACCTCCTTTTTCAACAATATAATTATGTAATCCTATTGCTTTGGTAGCCGTTGAAGTTAATGATGTGAATCGATTTCCTCTATTGATATCAGCCATTGCTGCTATTGGACCTAATCCATGAGTTGGATATACATCGGCATTTCTCTTTACTGAGTGAAGGGTTCTCCATTTGGCTTCTGAAATGGCATTTTCCCCGAATTCCACGCCATTTCCATAAGGTGTTTTACCATCGTTAAACTTCACAAAACGCAAATCGTGTTGGTATCCACATCTGAAGTGCACTAGTTCTCCAAATACATTTTGCTTCACCATATTGAGTACAGCCATAATATCTCTGCGATAATTGACATTCTCCAAAAGCATCATATGAGTTCCTGTTTCTTCATGGGTATTAACTAAATCCCAGCACTCTTCAATTGTATTAGCAGCAGAAACTTCTACTCCTGCAAAAACTCCAGCTTTCATCGCATCGACGGTCATTCTGGTATGCCATAGCCAAGGCGTTGAAATCACTACTGCATCTACTTCTTTTAGTTCCAACAAATCTCTATAAGCGTAATCTCCATTGGTAAAGACCTTTGGTTTTTTAAATGAAGCTTTTTGAATCAGATCTAAGGCTATTTCAATACGTTTAGGGTCCACATCACAGATGGCAACGATATTGACATCAGAGCGCTTTAATAAATTGTTGAGATGATTGGTTCCTCTTAGTCCAACTCCAATCAGAGCTACATTGACTTTTTCATTAGCCGATAATACACTACCAAAACTCATTTGAGGCACGACCATTGATGCTGCACCAAAGGCAGCTGTTGTTTTTATAAAATTTCTTCTTTTATTCATGATTGAGGGTATAATAATTATGTGAATATATTAAAAGTATAGTTTATAAGAAACTAGCTTTATATTTTATTTAGATAATCTTACCTTTGGGCCAACTTAAAATTATCGATATGACATTGTTGATTATGGCTGCTGGGAATGGCAGTAGATATGGAGGTTTAAAACAATTTGATTCTCTTGGTCCAGATGGATCATTTTTAATGGAATACAGTATTTACGATGCAATTCAAGCTGGATTTTCTCAAGTAGTAGTTATCACCAAAAAAGAGAATGTCGATACTTTAACAGATTACCTAGCTCCAAAACTCAATGGAAAAATTAGATTGGATGTGGTTGCACAAGAACTTTCTGATTTACCTGATGGAATTGAATTTCCAAAAGAAAGAGTTAAGCCATGGGGAACTGCTCATGCTGTTTGGGCTGCAAGACACGTCATCGACGATCCATTTGTAATTATCAATGCGGATGATTTTTACGGAAACTTAGCCTATCAGGAGGCAGCTAACTTTATTAATTCAAGTGAAGAACTGAATGAATTTGCTCTAGTAGCTTATGAATTAGGAAATACCCTATCTGACTTTGGTACGGTTTCAAGGGGAGTTTGTCAAAGCAATGATGAATATCTTACTGAGATTACTGAAACACTTAAATTACAAGCTGATCAAGATCGTGTGATCGATCACGCTACTGAGCAATACTTTGATTTAGACACCCCTGTGAGTATGAACTTTTGGATCAATACTCCAATTGTTTTTGAAGAAATTGAAAAAGAAATCAACTCGTTCTTTGAAGAAGGAAATGCACTAAGCTCAGAGGTTTTTATACCAAAAGTAATGTCCAATATGATGCATGAAGAGAAGATAAAAATCAGACTGATCAAATCCAAATCGAATTGGTTTGGAGTGACTTATGCAGAGGATAAACAAATTGCGATCGATACCCTAGCTAAATTTCACAAGCAAGGAGCGTATCCAGAACAATTATGGGGATAAACCCCAGTACATATCAATCCCTTTTAGAGGATTATGGTTTAGATTCGAAGAAGCTCACAATCGAAGAGCTGTCTCAAGGATTGATTAACGATACTTATGTGCTTTTAGAAGACAACACTCCTGTTTATTTACTTCAACGAATTAACACGGCTGTTTTTAAGAATGCAGATGCCATTCTCAATAACCAGCAGCGAGCCTTAAGTGTTTTAAGAAAAAGTAATTCCAATTATCCTGAGCTTAAAAGCACAGTCGACCATCAGTCCTTTTTACAGGATCAAGATCAGCATTATTGGAGATTGACAGACTTTGTCAAAAATTCCAAGGCTTATGATTCCAGTAAAGACAGCTCAATGGCCTATGAAGCTGGTAAACTTTTAGCTGAATTTCACAATTCACTAAAAAATGAAAATCTAGAGGATTATCAAACTCACCTTCCCAAGTTTAACGATTTGGAATTTCGCTTTGAAGAATTTGATAAGGCATTTCATTTAGGCTCTAAAGAACGTATTCAAGAAGCGGATGAAGAGCTCGCCTTAGTCGATCTCCTAAAACCACTACTACTCCATCACAATTTCAACATTCCATTAAGAGTCTGTCACAACGACACCAAGCTCAACAATATGTTGTTTTCAAATGAAAAGGCCATTTGTTTAATCGATTTGGATACCCTAATGCCGGGATATCTCTTTTACGATTTTGGAGATCTCTTTAGAACTGCTGCATTTTCAGCCAAAGAGGGAGAACTCAATCTCGATCAAATCAAACTCAACAAAGACTATACTAAAAGTTTGATTCAAGGGTTTTGTTCCACTATTGAAAACACTTCCAAAGAAGAACTTAAATCCTTATCCTTAGGAGCAGTATATATGCCTTTTATACATGGTCTAAGAGCACTCACTGATTATTTTTTAAACGACCAATACTACAAGGTCAACAATCCAACTGAAAATTTAGACCGTGCCAAAAGTTTGTTTAGATTTGCTAAAGAGGCTCATAAAAACAATGCCTTTATCGATAAATGCATCAAAGAATTTTCAAGTATTCCCTTAGTTTAACATTCATCTTTTTTCTAAGTTTTTGCTCTTTTGGGCAATCGTACTGGCATTTTCAAAACGACAACGACCTCTATTTTAGCAAGGACTATTACTACTCCAATGGATTGTTTTTAAATTTTGGATCAGTCTCTAAAAACGACAAAAACCTGAGCTATCACTTTGAGCTAGGACAGGAAATTTACAATCCTTCTTTTCGATATCTCACCGATACAAAAAGTTATGATTATCCTTATTCAGGGTATTTGTATTTGAAATCTAAGCGCATAAAAACTCAATTAGATCGTTCGAGTGAATTATCCCTAAGTATTGGAATCAGTGGAAATGCGTCCTTAGCCAAGCAACTTCAAAATTGGTATCACAACACCTTTTTAGGACTTGACAATCTCGCTTGGGTTGATGCCATGCCTCAGAAACTTTTAATCGATTTATCCTACTCTTTCACAAGAGAATGGACCTTAGAAAAGGATTTAAAATTTGCAATGGAGACTGGAGCTCAATTAGGATTGGTAAAGACCTACCTTCAACATCGTGCATTTTTGCTATTAAATGGGTTGAGTATTTTATCAGTTAACAATCCTACATACCAAAACAGACAATCTGGATTTTTAATTGGAGTTCAACAACAATACTTTTTTCACGACTTTATGATTCAAGGTCCTTTGGATCACTCAAACACCTTTGAGCGTGAACTGAAACCCTACCGAATTACTTTTATGGCAGGGCCCGTGTTTTATATAAACAATTGGGCTGTAAAAGCGATTTGGAACTACCGATCTAAAGACAATAGTTCTCAAAGACATCCTTGGCATCCCTATATGAGTATAGGGATTACCAAATTGATGCTGTAATACTTATTTAATCTGAATCGTTAACTCTAAGGGTTAGGAGTCCACTAATGATCATAGCAACCCCACCAATTATTAATGCATAAATCGGTTTAGAATCAAAGAAATATACCACGATAAACCCTAAGATACTCGAAGCAACTAATTGAGGAATTACAATAAAGAAGTTAAAGACTCCCATATAATAGCCCATCTTTTTAGCAGGCAATGAACCGGATAGTATCGCGTAGGGAATACTTAAAATACTCGCCCAAGCAACCCCTACTCCTACCATAGATAGCATGAGGTAATCTGGATCTGTAATAAAGTAAATTGAAATAAGTCCCAATCCACCCAACACTAAAGCAATGAGGTGTGTCATTCTCCTAGAGGTATACTTAGCTAAAACAGGTAATAAAAACGCAACTAAAGCCGCTACTCCACTGTATTCTGCAAAGAGGACTGTAACCCAGTCTGCTCCATCATTATACAATTGAGAGGTGCTATCGGTGGTTCCATAGACGTGTTCGGTAACCGCAGAAGTCGTATAAATCCACATTGAGAACAGTGCAAACCAAGAAAAGAATTGAACATAGGCTAATTGTACCATGGTTTTTGGCATATTGAGCAAATCACTCATAATGACTACAAAACCACCGTTGTTTTCATCTTTTTGAGCAATAGAAGAAAGCACAAATAAAATCCCTACTAGGGTCAGACCTATCGTCAGTATGTACAGTGTTTTGTCTAGGTCGAAATTTAAAACCAATAAACTCAATACGGCTCCAAATCCAAACAAGAACAATCCAGTCCCTCTAAGTTTCTTTTTATTGCCATTGTCAAAAACGACTTCCGTATGCCCTTCAACCTCTTCCTCTTCAAATTCTTCCATTTCCTGGGGTGAATATTCGAAAGATCTAAATACAGTCCAAAGGACAGCAGCTAAGAACACAAAAGCACCGATATAGAACGACCATTTTACCGAGTCGGGAATGACACCTTCAGGTGCTGTATTGCTAAGTCCAATCCAATTGGTGAACATATAAGGCAAAGCAGACCCTACAACCGCTCCTATTCCAATAAAGAAACTCTGCATAGAAAACCCGAGAGTTCGTTGATCCATAGGAAGTAAATCAGCTACAAAGGCTCTAAATGGCTCCATGGAAACATTGATAGAAGCATCCATCATCCAAAGCATTCCAGCTGCTACCCATAACGCAGGTGAATTAGGCATCATACAGAGTGCTATAGAAGCTAGTATGGCACCTACTAGAAAATACGGACGCCTTCTTCCTAGTTTAGTCCAAGTTCGATCACTGTAATATCCAATAATGGGTTGAACGATTAATCCCGTTGCAGGAGCAGCTATCCAAAGAATTGGAATTTCATCTACATTAGCTCCTAAAGTTTCAAATATCCTAGAAGTGTTGGCGTTTTGAAGTGCAAATCCGAATTGAATTCCTAGAAATCCAAAACTCATATTCCAGATTTCCCAGAAACCAAGTCTTCTCTTTTGTTTTGTAACCATTTGTTTAAGTTTAGTTTAGTTGTATGGTCAGTGAAATTAACCATTTTGAATATGTTTTCCTATTAGAATTTTATTCAAAAACTGATTTTTAAAAAAAGTGCAATTTTTCTCAATTTTTTATTTGCACAATTAAATAAGGAATGTATATTTGCATCCGCAATAGCGAGGTCTGGTAGTTCAGTTGGTTAGAATACCTGCCTGTCACGCAGGGGGGCGCGGGTTCGAGTCCCGTCCATTCCGCCACTTGCTAAAACGTTTTGGGCGAATAGCTCAGTTGGGA
>JABXHN010000095.1 GCA_013373635.1 Flavobacteriaceae bacterium | reverse complement strand
GTGCATTTTTTGCACCGGATACTGCTGAGAGTCGCGCCAATAATGTAGCGTTTGAAAACTGGCTGAAAAACGTAGTGACTGCAGAAGATATCAGTGAACAAGCGCGTTCAGAACAACTCAGCAACTGGGAGAATGCACCCGGTGCACGGTTCTGCCATCCGCGGGAGGAGCATTTGTTACCACTGCATGTTTGTTATGGCGCGGCCAGCAGAGCAGCAGATATAGGCGAGTCTGTAGTTGTGCTGAATAAACAGGCTGGCACGTTTGGCTGGTTGTAGTGTGCGTTTTACCAGCGATAAAAAGAACTGCATCGTGAAGTCACCTAAAAGTGTAAAGACACCTGAAAGCATCGTTCAGGTGTCCCAGTTTATTACGAATAGTTGTACTGACGGCGCTATGAACTGTGTAGCTTATTTCGTGCCAGTTGATGTTCACTTTGTTGAGTAACTGAGTACACATCACCGTATATTTGTTCAAAAAGCTGCTGCCAGACTTTCGCCTCCTGATTAGCTTGCCAATGATCAGTATTAAATACCTTGTGCTGACTACTTGCAGAATATTCGTGAATGATTTTACGACCATACATGACTACTTTCTTTTTATAAGGGTCAAATAGAACAACCTCATACCTTAATTTCATTCTCTCGGCGTACTGACAAAAACCGGGAAACCAGCCGCTATTTCTGCTGGCAAAAATAACTGCCGGCACTTTGCATTCTTCCGTTATCCCGCGTGCGTGAGAGATGTCCTTTAGCCTGATTTGCGCGACGAGTGTAGACTGCTCGCCTTCAGGAATTTGCTCAAACTCTATCTTTTGATTGTCTGAAGCGCGGCGTACCTCGCTATATTCTTTTGATAGGTCTGCTAAATATTTTTCGGTGCTATCTTTCCACCTATGACTGAGGGATGTGAGATGCAAATCCTCAGTGCCAGGCGTTGCATAAACGATATATTTAAACTCCTGTAAGTCTTTAATTGGTGCGGTCACCAATTTTTCAAAATCGGAAGATTCAACTTGTTCGAGTAGAGGTTGATCGTTGGGTAAACGTCTGTTGTTTGGCGTTTGTGATGTATCGAGTCTATGGACAGGCTCCGGGTGCTTTGCCAATTTTGCTATTGGCTGACCAGCTTGCGCCAGGTAATCTATAGCGGCTTCACTACTCACGGCAGCTGTTTTTGCTAACTTTTCATCCAGATCAGTTTCTCTGCTACTGCTAGTTGCTTTACTGTGGACTGATTCATGTTCATTTTCTAACTGCTGCTCATTGGTATTATCGACTTTATTTGCGTTGTTAGAGAAAACCTGTTTTTCCACTGGCGTTGATTCGAGTGAATTATCATCAGAGATCTCCGTGTTTACATTAGTTATTGGTGGTGGAGTAGTGGTCGTTATTGACGTCAGTTGATCACTAACATCTAAATGCTGAACCTGTTCTGGCTGGGCAGATGTTTTCGTTTCGTTAATGATAGAAGTGTTATGAGTTCCGGCATTAACGTTTAAGGTTAACCCTAAAATAGCCACGCAGCTCAGTGCAATTGTGTGCTCAACTGACTTTGATAATCGTCTCGGCTGGCCAAATAAACGCTTCACCCTTGCCAGTAATAAATACTCATCTTTATTCGCCGCCACAGCGGTTTGACTATTATGGCTAATGTCGGCGAAGCGGCTCAGTGTACGGGCAAATGTAAGCGGGCTGCCACACACTTTTACTGCGATATCGTCACAGCAGTGCTCACGTTCAATGTCGATTTTCTTACTTATAGCGAGTACAAACGGGTTGAAGAAAAAGAGTACTTTTATGGAACATTGAACAATATTCATTAAATAATCATTACGCTTAATATGAGCCAGTTCATGCAGCACTATGGCTTCGACCTGCTCGTGAGGTAATTGCGATAACATACCGAGAGGCAATAATATTACCGGCTTCACATGACCGATAACGCAAGGTACCAGTACTTTGGTCGACTGAAAAAAGCGAATGTTTTTGTGTATTGCTAGTTGAGCAGCCAGCGCTTCAAATCTGGTCTGCGAATTATTGGGAACTGTGCTAATAGCTCGGGACTTTAATTGATGTGTTAAGACTAAGTCTGCTATATAGCGCAGTGCCTGTAGCGCAAAGCCGCAAATCCACGCCGCCACTATGTAAATTAACCAAGGATTGACGGTTTGATAGATCCACTGCCACCAGGAATGGCGACTATCGGCAACAAAAACACTTTGTAATTGGCTAAATAAAACCGTCGCTTGTGCAATATCCTGATAACTAAAAGTGTATGTTTTAGCACTTATCAAAAAGCAGCAACTCAGAGCAACGACGGACAGCCAGTACCTTGTTAAAGCACTCGCTCGTCTATTAATCAATAACGTAAATATAAGCAATAACAGAACGATTAAACTCTGCCAAAAGGAATGCACTATGGTCCATCCCAGGGCATATACAAACTGGCTATCAAATAATGTAATTAATCTATCCATGATCTTTATTCTCCATTTCTTTTATGAATGCCTTTACTTCGTCAATCTCGGCTTGCGTGACATCATGCTTACCTAATAACTGCATCATGAGGCCACCGGCAGACCCACCGAAGGTGTTCTTTACAAACTTATCCAGCAAATTACCTTTCGCTTCAGACTCTTGAATCAGCGGAAAGTAAATATGGCTTTTACCTTCTTTACGTCGATCCAGCAGGCCTTTTTCGACCATTATCTGCATCGTTTTAAGTGTTGTCGTATAACCGACTGAGCGCTTTACGTTAAGTTGCGTATTGACAGTTTGCGTAGTGGCTTCTTTGACTTTCCAAAGCACGTTTAATATTTCGAGCTCTGATGGGGTCGGTGTAACCATGTTTCATCCTTAAATACGAATAGCTTCGTATTTACTATGTACGAAACCAATCGTAGTTGCAAATATAATTGCAAATCTGTTTATGAACGAAGACTAAAGGGGAGCGAGATTGAGAAGATCCTAAATTTACCAGACTTAGCGTTCAGTAAAATAAGACTTAACGGTAGAGAGCAACAATAGTGCCGTCGCCGTTTTTGCTCGGTATTTTCGCTAATCTTTGTCAGCGAACCGTCTTTAAAACTATTCACGCTTTAAGCGGATTTAGCACACTCCAGTGTTCAACACCAAACTATGAATCAACATTGTTAATAGCAAATTTATTTCTGTTAATAATGAGCAGCACTAAACTAATTATCCCTGGCACGGTGCCGATAGGGAAAACGAGTAACAATATTGTGGAATAAAATATTAGCACCCAAAACAGCCAACCAGTGCGATAGTTTAAGACTGTAACGGAAACGGCTAACAGGATTAATGCCACTAACGTTAGCAGAGTGGCCTGAATGATATTAATCGTTGCTGCTCTTAATTCGTCGTGGGGAACTTTGGGGTCATTGGGGCCAAACAGCGTTATCTCGTTAAATGATGTGGCCATTAAAATAACCGTTTCAATGAGCCCCCAAAGTGGCGCCCAAAATAGTATTACCCCTAAAATAGCGACGTATTTCCCGATTGTTTCTTTTTTCATGCAACTTCCCTGGGCCGCTTGTGACGCTGAGTTTGAGCCAATTATGATGTCGAGTGGCCTGCATTGAAAAGATGACTGGAAAGAGAACGGGCACCTTTACTCAAACACAAGTTGCGAATAAAAATATT
>JABXHN010000041.1 GCA_013373635.1 Flavobacteriaceae bacterium | reverse complement strand
GTTGCGAGGGTATTGTAGGTTGTTTTAAGCACAGCGTAAATGAGCTCCTTAGTGGTCGTTTTTCCATTGGAACCCGTCAGAGCAATGATGGGAGTCTTGCAATAATCTCTATGGGTAGTTGCAAGTTCTTGTAGTGCTTTAAGGCTGTTTGGAACTAATAGGTATCTCGGATCTTCTTTAAGGTAGTGCGGGTCATCAATAACTGCAAATGAAGCACCTTTTTCTAAGGCCTGCTGTGCGAACTGATTGCCGTTAAAGTGATCTCCTGATAATGCAAAGAAAATCGATCTCTTGGTGATGGCTCTGCTGTCAGTGCATACTGCTCCTTGCTTTAAAAAGAGTTGATGCAATTGCTGGGCATCCATAGGGAATTACTTTCCGGCCTTAAAGAATGGAGTCTTGTCCTTGCCTCTTGAATCAGATCCAAGGTGTGACATCGCACATCTAAATCCAATAAAATCAGTAGCCATATAGTCTGGTAAGAATCTTCTAGTAGCAGGGTCTAACCAATAAGCTCTGTCTTTCCAAGAACCACCTTTGATGACTCTGGTATTGTCTGAGATTAATGTCGTTCTGTTGTTGGACTTGTCAAAGGCTTCGATTAAACTATCGCGCTTTTGATGCTTAGGAGCGTTGTACATTGAGTAGTTATCCCCTTCTTGTAAGAATCGGTAGAAATCAGTTGATGATTCTAAGTCACCATCTCTAAAGTTTCTGTTGTCACTTTTTGAAAAGTTCGCTCTTAGATAGGTGTCTTTGTCCTCAAGGGGCACTTTAACTGTTTCTCCTGGTAATGCTTTTAGTGAAAGTTTACCATTGATAAGTGTATCAAGTTGTGCCTGAGTATAAACCTGAGTTGTTCCGTCTTGTCCAATGGCAGCTTTTTCATAGACATTTCCTCTAAAGTAGTTGAAGTCGCTTAGACCATCTTCGATGATCGGACGGTACACATCTGCAACCCACTCCGCTACGTTTCCAGCCATTCCATAGAGTCCAAATGCATTGGGAGGATTGTTTCGAACAGCAGTTGTGATGGATCCACCATCCTCGTGCCATCCTGCGATTCCACCGTAATCCCCTTGTGAAGTTTTAAAGTTGGCTAACTGATCACCTGCTCTTTTGTTTTTCGAAGTTCTGGTGTAGTTGCCATCCCATGGATATTTCTTTCTGCCTCTGTAGTTGTTGTATTCTCTGTTTTCAGCCTGAGCCTGTGCTGCGTATTCCCATTCAGCTTCTGTTGGAAGTCGGTATTCAGGAAGAAGTACTCCTGAGTTGGTCGTGGCATAGACATTTTCAGTCTCTTTCTTTTGCTTTCCTTGCAATTCATCGATCACCGAATTGTAGGAAGCAGAAGGATTGTTGATGTAGGTTTGCGTATTAAAAGGCGTCGCATTGTCCTTGGTGAGTGGAGCGTAGAAGGCTTCTTCGGACAAAAATCCCTTTTCAACAAGAATACGCTCATTGACGCGGTCTGTTCTCCATTTGGCGTAGTTCTTCGCTTGAACCCAACTCACTCCAACTACTGGATGCTCTGAATAGGCTGGATGTCTGAGGTAGTAATTGACCATGTCCTCATTGTAAGAGAGTTGATTTCTCCAAACCAAGGTATCCGGTAAGGCCGCCTCATAGATTCCTTTGTATTGTTCCTCTGATGGAGGATAAACTGTTTTTAGATAGGTGAGGTACTCCATATACATCTGATTGGTTACCTCAGTTTCATCTAAATAAAAAGATTTTACATATTGTTGAGTGGGGATATTGTTCCAATCACGCATGACATCGTCTTGGATTCTACCCATAGTAAAGGTTCCACCTTCAATAAACACCAATCCAGGAGCTTTTTGTTGTCCTTTGAATTGGTTGTTGTAGTTAAACATACTCTCTTTAGAATTAATCTTCCATCCTGTTCCTTGAGAAACACTAGATTTTGATCCAATCTTTGAGCAGCTCATAGTGATGAGTCCACTAAGAGCGATATAGGCAACTGTTTTAAATAACTTCATAAATCAATTCTTCTTCTTACAAATATAGTGTACTAAGTTAATATTTATTCTGCAGTTTTAAAATATCTCAAAATATTTAGATCAGGTTAAAACGCACTGAAAATCGAATGGCATTTTGTAAGGGATTCAAAACGGGAGCATTGGACACCAAATAGGAAAGGTCTAAAGTGAATTGATCGAGTACAAATCCAGCCCCTAGGGACATAAATCGTTTCGATCCTTTATCAAGGTTTTCACTAAAGTAGCCCATGCGCATACTAAAGCGTTTAGAATAAGTATATTCAGCAGAAACGGCCCAGGTAATTTCCTTGAGTTCTTCTGAAAAACCATCAGGGGCATCAAAAAATGAATTTAAAGCTCCCTCAAAATAGGGGATGTCTTGATAGGTTTCAAAATCCAAAGCATCCAATTGACCGTTGTTGTTAAAGTCTTTCGGAGTAGGAACCAGGAGTTTGGTCGTTTCAAAAGTCAGTGCTAAGACGGAGTTTTCTGAATAGACGTAATCGTATCCAATACCCAATCTCAAATTGGTTGGTATAAAGAAACGCTCCCCGGTAATATCATAGGTCACCTTTGGTCCTAGGTTTGAAATATTAAATCCCCATCGGTACCTTCCCTCATAGGTTCCTCTGTCTTTTAAATCTCCTTCATAGTATCCGGATACGTCCACAGCAAAGCTCGATGCAGCTCTAGTATCCACCGAAGTCGTTTGTGGTATTTTTAAATTAGAACGAATATAGCGTCCGCTCACTCCCATACTGAAGTTGGGATCTAATTTTAAGGAATAGGATCCATCAATTGCAATTTCATTAGGCTTGGCAACCGAACCAGGATCCGAAGCGTACTGTCTGAGTTCAATTTCACCAAGGGTAAAGTAGCGCATACCCAATCCAAAAGCAGAGCGTTCATCTATCTTTTTAAAATAAGAGAGGTTGAGTAATGCGATGTCGGTTACAATATTTTCAAGATAAGGGTTATAGCTAAAGGCAATTTCCTGCTCTTTTTCATTGAATACGGTTTTAGCTGGATTCCACTGCAGGGAGTATACGTCAGCAGAAGTAGCTACTCCCATGTCTCCTAAGGCTGCAGCTCTTGCATCAGCAGCAATATTCAAAAAAGGAACAGCAGTAACAATTACCCTGCGCTGCTCTTCTTGAGCTTGCATAATGATACTTAATAGCAAAAATAAAAGTAGTAGTTGTTTTCTCATAAATAAAGCTTCAGCTATAAAACGAAGGTAGTGAGATAATATTGTTTTTAAAATAAAAAAAACCACTCGATAAGGAGTGGTTTAATTAAAAGTTTGGTGTTGATATGAGTTAAGCCAACATCGTTACTGGATTCTCCAAATACATTTGAAGCGTTTGTAAGAACTGAGCACCAGTTGCTCCATCCACTGTTCTGTGGTCTAAAGCAAGGGTGAGTTTCATTGTGTTTCCTGGAACTACTTGACCGTTTTTAACAACTGGTTTTTCAACGATTGCACCTACCGATAGAATTGCTGAATTAGGCTGATTGATGATCGATGTAAATTCTTGAATACCAAACATTCCAAGATTCGAAACCGTAAAGGTAGACCCTTCCATTTCTGCAGGAGTTAATTTCTTATCTCTTGCTTTGGTAGCTAATTCACGAACAGAACCTCCGATTTGAGTAAGTTGAAGCGTATCTGCAAATGGAATCACAGGAACAACTAATCCGTCCTCAACTGCTACTGCAACACCCATGTGGATGTGATGGTTGTAGATGGTAGTATCACCATTCCAAGAGGTGTTCACCTGTGGGTGTTTCTTAAGCGCCATTGCTGAAGCTTTAAGAACCATATCGTTAAAAGATACTTTCGTATCAGGTATGCTATTGATTTGTTTTCTAGAAGCGATGGCCTGATCCATATCTACTTCAATAGTGAGGTAGTAATGTGGAGCTGTAAACTTCGATTCTCCCAAACGCTTCGCAATTACTTTGCGCATTTGAGAATTCTTCACTTCCTCGGTGCTTTCAACTCCTGTTGCAACAGCTACTGGAGCTGAAGTAGCAGCTTTCGCTGCTGGAGCAGCTGCTTTTGGAGTAAAGTTTTCGATATCTGCTTTGACAATTCTTCCTTGTTCACCAGATCCTTGAACTTGATTTAGATCAATGCCTTTTTCCTGAGCTAATTTCTTGGCAAGTGGCGAAGCAAAGATTCTTCCCGAAGTATTGGTAGTTGTTGTTGTAGCTGGAGCTGGAGCTGTAGTTGTAGCTGGAGCAGCAGCCTGAGGTGCTGACTCGGCTTTTGGTACCTCTGGAGCAGCTTCTTGTTTTGGAGCAGCAGCTGGAGTACCTGAAGCGATCACAGCTGAAACATCAGTACCCGCAGGTCCAACAATAGCAAGTACGCTATCTACTGGAGCAGATTCTCCTTCGTTTAATCCAATGTGTAAAAGGGTACCAGAATAAAACGATTCAAATTCCATCGTCGCCTTATCGGTTTCAATCTCAGCGAGTATATCTCCTTCTTGAATGCTGTCACCAACTTTTTTGAGCCAAGTTGCTACGGTACCTTCTTCCATGGTATCCGATAATCTAGGCATGGTAATGATTTCAACACCAGCTGGTAATTCAGCAGCAGGAGCAGCTTCTTTTGATTCTGCTACGATAGGAGCTTCTTCGGCTTTAGGAGCCTCAGTTGTTGAAGCACCGCCTGAAAGCAATTCTGAAATATCTTCACCTGCATCACCAATAATCGCTAAAAGCGTATCAACTGGAGCGGTATCTCCTTCCTGAACCCCAATATGCAACAGAACCCCCTCGTTAAACGATTCGAATTCCATAGTGGCTTTATCGGTTTCAATCTCAGCTAAGATATCTCCTTCTTGAACTTGATCTCCAACTTTTTTAAGCCAAGTTGCAACCGTACCTTCTTCCATGGTATCGGACAATCTTGGCATATTTACTACTATTGCCATCTAATATTATAATTTATGTTGTAAAAATGGGTAATCTTCTTGTTCGTAGACCATGTCGTACATCTGTTGAACTGGTGGGTATTCGCTCTCTTCAGCAAATTTTTGACACTCAGCAACCTTGTCTTTCACACGCTGATCAATTTCAGCAATCTGAGCATCGGTAGCGTAGTTCTTTTCTTTGATGACATCGAGAACCTGAGTAATAGGGTCAATCTTCTTGTATTCCTCTACTTCTTCTTTGGTTCTGTAATGCTGTGCATCACTCATCGAGTGACCTCTATAGCGATAGGTTTTCATTTCTAAGAAGGTAGGACCTTCACCAGCTCTCGCTCTTTGGATCGCCTTATCGACTTCTTTAGCAACTTCAACAGGATTCATTCCATCTACAGGTCCGCATGGCATTTCATATCCAAGACCGAGTTTCCAAATTTCTTCGTGGTGAGCGGTACGCTTTACAGAAGTACCCATCGCATATCCGTTATTTTCACAGATAAATACAACAGGAAGCTTCCAAAGCATCGCAAGGTTAAAGGTTTCGTGTAGTGAGCCTTGACGAACTGCACCATCACCCATATAACAAAGGGTTACCCCTTTTCTGTTAAAATACTTATCGGCAAAAGCCAATCCAGCACCTAGAGGAATTTGTCCTCCAACAATACCGTGACCACCGTAAAATCCTTTTTCTACATCAAAGATGTGCATGGATCCTCCCATACCTTTTGAAGTACCCGTAACTTTACCGTAAAGCTCTGCCATTACTCGTTTAGGATCGGTTCCCATTCCAATAGGCTGAACGTGATTTCTATAAGCGGTAATCATTTTGTCGTGCTTAAGGTCCATAGCGTGAAGGGATCCAGCAAGCACGGCCTCTTGTCCGTTATACAGGTGTAAAAACCCCCTTACTTTTTGTTGGATGTAAACAGCGGCTAATTTATCCTCGAACTTTCTCCAGAATAACATATCCTCGTACCACTTAAGGTAAACTTCTTTGGTGAATTTTTTCATTGAAAACTGATATTAGTATTCGTTCTATTAAGGAAGGCAAAAATACATAAATATTGTGAAGTAGAGAAATTCTGATTTGTTTTAAAACTATTTTAAGAGAGGGGTTTTTAAATTGTGATTTTAATGATAGACTAGGGTAGGTTTTAGGGGGTTGATAAAAAATCCGTTAATAACTCCCTTTAATAGCATTCAAAAATCAATTGTGAATGCCTATATTTGTCCCAAGACAACCAAGCAATGCAAGAACAAATCAAACAAGAAGGAAAATTTAAATACGTTCAACTCGGAAGTGGAACGCCTATCATTATTCTTCATGGATTAATGGGTGGGCTTAGCAATTTTCAAGGAGTTGCCGATTTTTTTCCAAAAAAAGGATACCAGGTCATCATACCTGAATTACCGATATACGATCAACCACTTTTAAAGACTACTGTCAAAAATTTCGCAGAATACCTCTATGATTTTATGGAGCATGTCGGCTTTGATAAGGCCATATTGCTCGGAAATTCATTGGGTGGACATATCGGACTCTTATTTACCAAGCTCCATCCTGAAAAGGTGAAAGCCTTAGTGATTACAGGTTCTTCTGGATTGTATGAAAGCGCTATGGGAGATGGCTATCCAAAAAGAGGTGATTACGATTACATCAAGGCCAAAGCGCAGGAAGTATTTTACGATCCTGCTGTAGCGACTAAAGAAATCGTTGACGAGGTCTTTGCAACGGTTAACGATCGTGTAAAGCTGGTAAAAACACTAGCGATTGCCAAGAGTGCAATTCGTCACAATATGGCAAAAGATTTGCCAAAAATGAGCAACCCCACTTGTATCATTTGGGGAAAGAACGACACGGTGACGCCTCCAAATGTGGCAGATGAGTTCAATAAACTGTTGCCAGACTCCGAACTGTTTTGGATTGACAAGTGTGGACACGCTCCCATGATGGAACACCCGGATGAGTTCAATAGACTTATGGATGGCTGGCTTTCAAAGCGAGGAATTTAAATTTCAATGATGCATATAAAATCGGCAGAATTTGTCATGAGTAATGCCAAGGTCGCTTCTTGTCCTAAGGAGCAATTGCCTGAGTATGCCTTTATCGGTCGTTCCAATGTTGGAAAATCCTCGCTGATCAATATGCTCTGTGAGCGAAAATCCCTTGCTAAAACCTCGGGAAGACCGGGAAAAACACAATTGATCAACCATTTTAAGATCAACAAAAATTGGTTCTTGGTAGATTTGCCTGGTTATGGATACGCTCGTGTTTCCAAGCGGGACAAGGCCACCTTTCAAAAATACATTACCGAATATTTTTTAGAGCGCAAGCAATTGGTTTGTGCGTTTGTCTTGGTTGATATACGTCATGAGCCGCAACCCATCGATTTGGAATTTATGCGCTGGTTAGGAGAAAATGGAATTCCATTTTGTATTGTTTTCACCAAAGCAGATAAGCTCAAGCCCATGGCAATAGAGCGTCAAGCCAACGATTATCTTCAGCGACTCATCGAAGATGGTTGGGAAGAAACACCTCAACATTTTGTAACTTCCTCTGCTTCTAGAGAAGGTAGAGATGCGCTTTTAGGATTTATTGATTCGGTCAATAAATCGCTTTAACCTACTTTTTGAGTTCTAACTTTTCGGCAAAATAATCACAGAAATCCTTCATGGTAGCCGTCATTTTTTCATCTTGAGTGGCTTTGTAGAACGTCTCTGAAAGACTCATGAGTGTTTGGTGAAAAAAGATTTTCATTTCATCTACAGGCATGTCTTTGGTCCACAGGTCTATTTTTAAGGACTCTTTGTTTTTAGAATCCCAAACCGATAAGAGCATTGCTTTGGCTTCTTCATTTTGAATGCCTCCGTCTTCAGCAGTCCAAGAAAGTTTTTCTGGAACTCTGTTTTCGTCTAGGGCTACTTTTAATTCTATGGTAGAGTGGTGTAAGTTACTCATGATTTTTTGGGTTTATATTTTGCTTTTTTTAATAGGGTGACTGCTTCCTCTTTTAAAAGAAGTTCTAAGCTTACGGAATTGTGGTTCATATAGGACTTGACAATTTGATAACCGATAAATCGGCCAATTCTTCCAGGTGATTCTTGGTCTAAAGCGAGTTTGAATTTAGAAAAGGGGGCGTGATTGATAAAACGGTACTCCAATTCTTTATCGGTGCTGTAAAGCAGTTTTTGATCGATAAAATACCTCCAAATTTCAGATTCATTCAACTGGGCCCATTCGAGTTGCTCTTTGGTATATCCCATTCTCATTTCCATGGAACGTTTTGGAGTGAGGCGCTCTTGTAAATAGATCAGTTTTCCTTCCCAAATGATTTTTGATAAAAAGGTGGTCTGATTGTTTTTGGGGAGCTGCGCTAGTGCTAACTGTTCTGCAATCGAATGCGTTAAGTGATCAGGAGTCATCGTTGTTCTCAAAAACATCGGAATGTTTTGGTAAAAGGGATGCTGGTCTCCTAAGAAATTATCGAGTCCCATTAAAAGGAGGCTATCCGCATAGATGATTCTTGAGAAATAATCGATATTGGTTGTTAGACTGATTCCCTTTGGAATCCGAGCATTTGGAAAATAATAGTGATAATAGCTAAAGAGCTGATTGATTTCTTTTTGGGGCTTATTGAAATCCCCAAATACAGAGTCTACCGCTTGGATCAAGAGGTTTTCTAAAGAGTCTTTTCGCTTGGCAATCCAGATGGAATCTGGTGTTTGTACTGGAAAGAGATACGGGTACGTCGCTTTTAATTCATTGAGGCTGTTGTTTGGATTGGCAAAAGCCAATTCAAATCGTTCAATGGCAATGGTTTGATCGCTCTCGACCATTGGGAGCTCTCTGGTGGAACGCTCACAAGAGAGCAGTAAGACGGTGCCTAGAGTCGCACCTAGAAAAAATAATGTTGATTTTAACATAGATTATTTCCTTGAAAGCCATTAGTTTTGTAGCTATGCAAAGGTAATGAATTAATACAGCTACTGAAATGAATACTCAAAAAGTCATCACACATATTGTCAATTGGTTATCGGATTATGCAAAAAGAGCTGGAGCTCAAGGATTTGTAATAGGAGTGTCAGGAGGTATTGACTCTGCAGTTACTTCGACCTTATGCGCTAAAACAGGTCTAAAGGTGCTGTGTTTGGAAATGCCCATTCACCAAGCAGATAATCAGGTGAGCCGCGCTAGAAATCACATCAACTGGCTTAAAGAAAGCTATCCGAATGTGTCGGATCAGTGGGTCAATCTCACTCCTGTTTTTGACAGTCTTGTCGCTTCCTTTCCGGCTGTAGAACAGGAGGAAGATCGCTTTATGTCACTGGCCAATACCCGAGCTCGACTGCGAATGACCAGTCTGTATTACTTTGCAGCACTCGAAGGCTTACTCGTTGCAGGAACCGGAAATAAAGTCGAAGACTTTGGAGTTGGTTTTTACACCAAATACGGAGATGGGGGGGTGGATCTGAGTCCTATAGCGGATTTGTTAAAGACAGAGGTATACGAAGTCGCTGCTGCATTAGGGGTCTCCAATGAAATTCAAAAAGCACCGCCAACTGACGGTCTTTGGGGTGATGATCGCAACGATGAAGATCAGATAGGGGCCTCGTATCCAGAACTCGAATGGGCGATGGAAGTATACGATTCTGGTAAAACAGTCGATGATTTTTCAGGTAGACAGGCTGAGGTCTTTGAAATTTACAAAAAACTGCATTTGGCCAACCAACACAAAATGAACCCCATTCCGGTTTGTGAAATTCCAAAAGAACTGAAGTAAATAAAAGTCTTAACTCCTGAAAGTTAACATATTGTATGGTCTGATATACAAAAATATTGTATTTTTGTATAGTGAGATATACAATAATGGAAGAGTTACAAGATAAATTTATAAAGAGATTACAGCATACGCCAACTCATTTTGTGAGATCAATTATTGATCAGATCAATTGGAGTTCTAGACTCATAGGGATCAAAGGCTCTCGAGGAGTAGGAAAAACTACGCTCTTATTACAATACATCAAACTCCATTTAAATGATCGTATTCATCAGACCCTATACGTAAGCCTTGATATGCTATGGTTTTCTGCCAATAGTTTGACTTTGTTAATAGATGAATTTGAAAAAAGAGGAGGAATCTATCTGTTTTTAGATGAGGTTCACAAATATCCAAATTGGTCACAAGAGCTTAAAAATGCCTATGATCAATATCCGCATTTGAAAATAGTTTTTACGGGATCTTCACTCATAGAAATAATCAATGCTAGTGCTGATTTAAGTAGAAGAGCACTCGTTTATCATATGCAGGGATTGTCTTTTAGGGAATATTTGAGTCTAGAAACCTCCCATACATTTAAAAGCTATTCACTTGAGGAATTGTTGATGAATCATCAAAAAATAGCAAATACAATTACTTCTCAAATTAAACCTCTTCAGTATTTTGATCATTATTTAGAAACAGGCTATTATCCTTTTTACAAAGAAGATCCATCGATGTATCACTTCAAGCTTTCAGGAGTTATTCAGATGATTCTAGAGGTAGAATTACCTCTTTTAAGGGCTGTTGAGTATGCTTACATTTCTAAAATAAAGGAATTGTTATTGATTATAACACAATCTGCTCCTTTTGTTCCCAACGTAAAAAAAATCAGTGAGCGGATTCAAATTAACAGAACAACATTATTAAATTACTTGTATTATCTTGATGAAATTTGCCTAACCAATAATTTATACAAAAAGTCGTTTGGTATCAGTAAACTTCAAAAGCCAAATAAAATATACTTAGAGAATACCAATTTGATGTTTAACCTCTCTCCTAAACAGGCTGATAAAGGTAACTTAAGAGAAACATTTTTTAGAAATCAGGTTGGTTTTACAAATCAAATCAATTATGCTGATCAGGGGGATTTTATTGTCAATAATTCAATTTATTTTGAAATTGGAGGGGCCTCTAAATCAAAAAAACAATTAATTGGCGTGAAGCAATCCTATGTGGTATCCGATGCTATTGAAATAGGATACGATACGAAAATTCCATTGTGGTTATTTGGTTTTTTGTATTAGATAGTACTCACAGATAGAGTCTAATGTTAAAGATGTCGGTAAAGATCAACTGAATGTAACATAAATTAGGAAGCTTCAAAAAGACAACTCTCGTATTTTTATTTTGATTTAAGCAACCAACACTCTATTGAGTCGCTTGCTCAAATTGGTGAGTAATTTCTGAAAATCCATAATTTCTTCCAAGAGGCTTTTGATATTGGCCTCCTCTTCTCTAGTCTGCTGTTTGAGTTCTTCGATACGTCTGCTGATCAGATTACAGCGAAGGGTTAAAATCGTTTCAGTAGTGAGTTGGGCAATCGAGTGATCTTTTTCTTTGGGAAAGATGTTTTTGGATTCCCAATTGTTAAGAAGGTATTTTTCATCTTCCATCAAAATAGAGGAGAGCATGGATGAAAACTCTTGATCCTGAGTATTGATAAAATGCTGAACTTTAAAATCCTCATTTTGGTTAAACCCTTGAATGAGTTGGTAATAGATGGTTTTAAAGTGAGGTTGTGAAAATTCGATTTCGTCTTGTTGAAGGTCTAAATAGATTTTTTCATAGACTTTGTAATCCACTTCAACGGGTTTATGGACGAGGTTTCCATCGGAATCCTTATCGAGAATTTCGTCTTTAAAACGGTCTTTATGAGATCCGTAAAGCAGAAGTAATTCTATGATTTTTCGTTCTAATTCAACTAAAACATTGAGCTTTTGTTCTTCTGGTTTGTGCTTGACAACCTTAAAAGCTTCTTGTCTGGTTTTGGAAGCTAATTTTTGAGCGTTCGAGTAGTCCTTTTTGGTGATTTGAGCAAGACTGTCAAAAAGCACCGCTTCGGATACTTCCATGATTTTTGCACAGGACTGAATATAGACCTCTCTTTGAATCGTATCGGGTATTTTAGCGATACTTTCCACGATTTCACGAATGGTCTGTGCTCTTTTAATCGGGTCGTCTTTAGACTCCTCGGCAAATAAAGATGCTTTAAATCCTATGAAGTCTTTGGAGTTTTCGTCTAAGTAGCTTTGAACTTCTTCGAGCGAATTGTTCTTGGCAAAACTATCGGGATCCTCTCCGTCTGGAAAGCTGCAGACTTTAACATTCATTCCCTGAGCGAGAATGAGGTCTACCCCTCTAAGCGAGGCTCTAAGCCCAGCGGCATCTCCGTCAAAAAGGACTGTAATATTTTTGGTGAGTCTATTAATCAGTCGAATCTGATCAGGAGTGAGGGCGGTCCCTGATGAAGAAACTACATTGTGAATGCCGCGTTGATGGAATTGAATCACATCGGTATACCCTTCTACTAAATAACAATTGTCTTGTTTGGCAATGGAGGCTTTGGCGTGATAGATACCGTAAAGCACCTTGCTTTTGTGGTAGATGGGGCTTTCAGGGGAGTTGAGGTATTTGGCTGCTTTGGGATCTTTCTTTAAAATTCTTCCTCCAAATCCCAGAACTCGACCACTCATCGAATGAATCGGAAACATCACTCGTCCCTTAAAACGATCAAAGTTTTTGCTCGTTCCGTCTTCTGATTTTTTGACAATAGAGAGTCCGGTTTTTTCTAAGTATTCTAACTGGTATTTGTCTTCTAGAGCTTTGTTTGTGAAATCATCCCAATTGTCAAGACAGTAACCCAAATGAAAGCTCTTGATGGTCTCATCTGTAAATCCGCGTTCTTTGAAATAAGTCAATCCAATGGATTTTCCTAGAGGGTGCTCCCAAAGTGTTTTTGAAAATTGCTGCTCAGCGTACTCTGAGAGCAAATACATGCTCTCCATTTCGTCTAAAACCTTCTTTTGCTCGTCGGTTTGCTCGGTTTCTTCAATTTCAATATTGTATTTTTTTGCCAGGTATTTAATGGCCTCTGGATAGCTGAAATGCTCGTGCTCCATAATAAAGGCCACTACATTTCCGCCTTTTCCAGATGAGAAATCCTTCCAGATTTGCTTTACTGGAGATACCATAAAACTAGGGGTGCGTTCATCACTAAAAGGACTGAGCCCTTTGTAATTGGCACCTGACTTTTTGAGTTGAACAAAATCACCGATGACCTCCTCAACACGGGCGGTTTCATATACTTGATCGATGGTGCTTTTTGAAATCAAAAGGGTTTCTTTTTGGCTTTAGAGTCTAAAGATAAGACAATACGGTAGAAATAAAAACAGATCAAATTTTGCGCTCGACCACATAGTCAACCATATCGATCAGGGATCTTTTGTATGGAGAATCTTCGTAGGCTTCTAAAAGCTTTAAAGCCTCCTCTTTAAATTCGTGCATTTTATCTTCGGCATAGCTCAATCCGCCTAAGTCTTTAACTTTTTGAATGAGCTTTTGAATTCTTTTTTTGTCGGTGTTGTGGTTTTTAACCGTGTCCAACATCCATTTCTGATCTTTTTTGTCTGCAACTTTAAGTGCGTGAATCAGCGGAAGGGTCATCTTTTGTTCTTTGATGTCAATTCCAAGAGGCTTTCCAATTTTACGAGATCCGTAATCAAAGAGGTCATCTTTGATTTGGAAGGCCAATCCAATGAGGGTTCCAAAATCTCTAAATGTCGCAACATCATCGCTTTTTGGTTTAACAGAGGCAGCTCCAAGGCTGCAACAGGAGGCGATTAAGGTGGCAGTCTTTTTTCTGATAATTTCGTAATAGACTTCTTCTGTAATGTCTAAGCTTTTGGCTTTTTCCAATTGCAGTAGCTCACCTTCACTCATTTCTCGAACGGCAGTTGAAATGATTTTTAACAGATCAAAATCATCGTTGTCAATACAGAGTAAAAGCCCTTTTGAAAGCAGATAATCTCCTACGAGAACCGCTATTTTATTCTTCCAAAGCGCATTGATGGAAAAGAATCCTCTGCGCTTGTTGGAATCGTCAACCACATCGTCGTGAACCAAAGTTGCAGTGTGAATGAGTTCTATTACAGAAGCTCCTCTATAGGTGCGTTCGTTGAGTTCTCCTTTGTTGAGCAATTTGGCGGTTAGAAAAACAAACATAGGTCGCATTTGCTTCCCCTTTCTATTGACGATATAATAGGTAATTCTATTTAAAAGCGCTACTCGACTCGTCATGGACTCGTAGAACTTTTCTTCGAAGAGGTCCATTTCCAAATGGATGGGGTCTTTTATACGATCTATTAGGCTCAACAGTGATTTTTATCGGTTGGTTTTGAGTAGGTAAAAGTAGCCAAAAAAATGCTTTCTTCTATAATTTTTTTTGACTGCTTTTGGGGAGTTTTTTCAATTAAATACAGAGAGTTGTTTAATTCATTACCACTGATTAACACCTTTAAAATCAGATGATTTAAGAGATTTAGTCATTTGAAACCTAAAACTTATTAACAATGTGGTAAAAAGTGGTAAAAAGTGGTAATAAATCCCTATTTTTGAATTCAAACAAAGTGAGATCCAAGTGCAAAATTTAATTGGTACATACGACTGTAATGCAGATACGAAGGGAAGAGTAATGCTGCCAGTTGCTTTAAAAAAGCAATTAGCTCCTGTTCTTTCTGAAGGCTTTGTGATTAAAAGAGCGGTGTTTCAAGAGTGTTTGGAGTTGTATCCGATGAGCGAGTGGAAACTCCTCATGGAGCAGATCAACAAAAAGAATCGCTTTGTAAAAAAGAACAACGACTTTATCAGAAGGTTTACAGCTGGAGTTCGAATGATTGAAGTGGATGCTGCTGGCCGTTTGTTAATTCCTAAAAACTTAATGGGAATTGCGAAGATCGATAAGCAGGTAGTGCTTTCTGCTGCGATCAATATTGTCGAAATCTGGGACAAGGCTTCTTATGAAGCTGTTTTGGATGATACAACTACAGACTTTGCAAGTCTTGCCGAAGAAGTAATGGGAGGCGATGGAGATGAGCTATCATAATCCAGTACTGTTAAAAGAGACCGTTGATGGTTTGGCGATTCAACCTGACGGAATTTATGTCGATGTAACTTACGGTGGAGGCGGGCACTCCAAAGAAATTTTATCTAGATTATCAGATAAGGGAAAGCTCTTTGCCTTTGATCAAGATCCTGATGCACTAGCAAATGTGGTGGACGATCCTCGATTGATACTCATTCCTGAGAATTTTAGATACATCAGTCGCTTTCTGAGGTTTTACAAAGTAACTAAGGTTGATGGAATTCTAGCTGATTTTGGAGTTTCATCGCATCAATTCGATGAGGCGAGTAGAGGTTTTTCTACCCGAACAGAAGGGGTTTTAGATATGAGAATGAACCAGCGATCAGAACTCAGCGCTAGAGAGGTGGTTAATAATTACAGCGAAGAGGATTTGGCCTCGGTACTGTATCAGTACGGGGATTTAAAAAATTCAAGACATATAGCGAGAGTTATTGTCAATTCTAGATCCAGTCAGCCGATTGACACTACCGAAGAATTAAAAAAAGTACTCAAGCCTTTTTTAAAGGGATTTAGAGATCAAAAATTTTTAGCACAACTCTATCAGGCGATTCGAATTGAGGTCAATGGGGAATTGCAGGTAATCAAAGAGTTTTTACTCCAGGTTCCAGATTTGCTAACAGAAGGGGGGCGTTTGTCGGTTCTCAGTTATCACTCTTTGGAGGATCGATTGGTAAAGCGATTTATACAAAATGGAAAGTTTGAAGGAGAGGCTGAAAAAGATGTCTTTGGAAGAGTGAGTGTTCCGCTTAAAAAAGTTGGAAAACTGATTGTTCCATCGGAAAAAGAAATAGCAGAAAACAACAGGGCTCGTTCGGCCAAACTCAGAATAGCAGCACGTAATAAATATGAAAACTAAGGTATTACAACTCTTAAGGGGGTCGTTTTTGACTTCGGATAATTCCTCAAAACACTGGAGGTTTATTCTCTTTTTGTTTGCCTTAGCAGTTGTGATGATTTACGCTGCACACAGAGCCGATTCAAAAGTGCATGAAATTGCATCGCTCAACACAAAGGTCAATGCTCTAAAAGGTCAATTTGTAGTGATGCGTACCAAGGTGCAAAAAATGCAACTGGAGTCTTCTGTAAAAGAAAAAGTGGCAAAGATTGGACTCGTTCCACCTGTCAATCCGCCTATAAGAATAATAGTTAGTAGCGAAGAAGATTAATGAGTACTTCGAATCGAAATATGGTCATTCGTATCTATGTGGTCGTAGGAGGACTTCTGTTGATGAGTGCAGGAGTCGTCTATCGCATGTTTACCATTCAAATGGTCGAAGGGGAGCAGTTTAAAAAACTAGCTGAACAACGTACCGAGCGTATGTTTGTCATAGAGCCCAATCAGGGAAATCTCTATTCTGAAGATGGTTCGCTTTTGGCGACCTCGGTTTCAAAATTTGAAATTCACTGGGATGCCGTATCGGTTTCTAATGAAGATTTTAAACAAAATTTAGGAGCGCTATCCGATTCGCTTTCCAATTTATTGGGAAAGCCTGCTTCTTTTTATGTGCAAAAACTCAGAAAAGCAAAATACGATCAGAGTCGCTATGCTTTTATAGCATCTGATTTAGATTATTTCGAGTATTTGAGAATTAAATCCTTTCCACTTTTTAATAAAGGGCCTTATAGAGGAGGGATTGTCGTGAGTCAAAAGACAGTACGAGAACATCCACTTGGAAAAATAGCAGAACGTTCCATCGGTTATGTGCTTAAAGATCCTGATGGAAATATTACCAGAGTTGGTTTGGAAGGAGCCTTCTCAGAGTATTTAGCAGGTAAAGAAGGGAAGCGTTTAAAGCAAAAGATTGCCAATGATCAGTGGAAACCTTTGGGGCTTAACAATATTGTAGAGCCACAGGATGGTTATGATGTGATTTCAACCATTGATGTCAATATTCAAGATGTAGCTCATTTTGAACTCTTAAAGCAATTGGAGTACTACGAGGCAGATCACGGTTCAGTAGTTGTAATGGAAACAGCTACTGGAGAAATCAAGGCGATCTCTAACCTTGGAAGAAACAGTGAAGGAAAGTATTACGAGCGTCTCAACTACGCTGTTGGGGAATCTCATGAGCCAGGTTCTACTTTTAAGTTGATGTCACTGATTGCAGCCTTAGAAGACAAGGTTGTTGATACGGCAACAGTGATTGATACCGGTAATGGTAAGTATAAAGTCTACAATAAAATTGTATCTGATTCCCATCGTGGAGGGTACGGTGAGATCTCTGTAGCAAAAGCCATGGAGCTTTCTTCCAATACAGCCTTTGCGAAAATGATCAATGAGAATTACAAAGAAAACCCCAATCGTTTTGTGAACCGATTGCGCAATATGAACCTGCATGAACCCCTTGGATTAGCCATAAAAGGTGAGGGAATGCCAGTTCTGAGATCGCCGGGAGAAAAAGGTTGGTCTGGTTTATCGCTAGCCTGGATGTCTCACGGATACGGAGTATCGATGACTCCCTTGCAAACACTTAGTTTTTACAACGCCATTGCCAACGATGGACAACTAGTAAGACCACGTCTTATCAAAGAGGTGAAATCTTGGAATCGCACGGTGACCAAATTTGAAAAAGAGGTCATCAATCCTTCGATCTGTTCAGATGAAACACTTCAAAAAGTTAGAGTGATTTTAAAAAATATTGTCGTTAGAGGAACTGGATCTAAACTCTACGATCCAAAGTTCTCTATGGCAGGTAAAACAGGTACGGCTCAAAAGGATTACGACAAAGGAGATGGTGCTCTAAAATACGTATCCTCTTTTGTGGGTTATTTTCCTGCTGAAGCGCCAAAATTTTCCTGTATCGTAGTGATTCATCATCCCAATAAAGACAAGGGATATTACGGAGCTGATGTTTCCGGGCCTGTATTTAAGGCTATCGCACAAAAGATCTATTCCAAAACGATATCAGAGGATGAGGTGGATTTATCAGTTGAGGCCTTGGCTACAAAACCTACAATTGATACTAAAGAAGCAATAGATACGATGCCAAACCTCAAAGGTTGGGCTGGAATGGATGCCATATACTATTTAGAAAACGCTGGAATTAAAGTGGAGGTTATCGGTAATGGAAAGGTGAAGAGACAATCCGTTAGAGCGGGTAGAAAAATTCAAAAGGGTCAAAAAATAACAATAGAACTACTGTGAAAAAACTCAAAGATATCTTATTTGGTACCTCGATTGTATCGGTGGTTGGGACTACGGATCAGCAGATCTCTACGCTGACTTTTGATTCTAGAACTGTGGAATTGGATAGCTGTTTTATTGCGATCAAAGGACTTCAGGTCGATGGTCATCAGTTTATCGACAAAGCCATAGATTTGGGAGCTTCTGCAATTATCTGTGAAGTAGTACCTCAGCCAAGAGAAGGGGTAACTTATATTCAGGTAGCGAATTCATCAGCGGCACTTGCTGTGATGGCTTCCAATTATTACGATCAGCCTTCTAGAGATTTAAAATTGATCGGTATTACAGGAACCAATGGTAAGACAACTATTGCTTCATTGTTGTATGAACTTTTTACTGGAGCTGGATTTGGAGTCGGGCTTCTTTCAACCATCAAAGTAATGGTGGGGATGAAGGAATTTAAGAGCACTCATACTACTGCTGATTCTATTACCATCAACAAATATTTAAGAGCGATGTGTGATGCAGGAATGGAGTTTTGTTTTATGGAAGTGAGCTCTCACGGGATCGATCAATCTAGAACAGACGGTCTTGCCTTTTACGGTGGGGTCTTTACCAATCTCACTCACGATCATTTAGATTATCACAAGAGTTTTGCTCAGTACAGGGATGTTAAAAAACGATTTTTCGATCAGCTTGGAGCTAAGGCATTTGCATTGACCAATATCGATGATAAAAATGGAAGTTTGATGTTGCAAAACACCAAGGCTAAAACTTATACCTATGCCTTAAAATCCTTTGCAGATTACAATGCGAAGCAACTGGAACACCATTTAGGGGGCCAGCTGTTGAAAATTCAAGGAAAAGAAGTGTGGACGAAACTCATTGGATCTTTTAATGCATATAATATTCTCGCTATTTACGCCGTAAGTGAACTCTTAGGTATGGACGAATTAGAACTCTTACAAGGGATTAGCAAATTAGAATCGGTTAGCGGAAGGTTTGAATATATGGTATCGAAGTCGAATATTACGGCTATAGTCGATTATGCCCATACTCCAGATGCTTTAGAAAATGTTCTAGATACCATCGGTGAAATTCGAACCAAAAACGAACAATTGATTACGGTAGTTGGTTGTGGAGGAGATCGCGATAAGGAGAAACGCCCTTTAATGGGAGCACTAGCGGCAGCTAAAAGTGATATCGCCATTTTCACTAATGACAATCCGCGTAGCGAAGATCCTGAGTTGATTTTAGAGGCGATGGAAGCTGGTGTTTCGGCTGAGCACACTCGAAAAGTGCTGGTGATTGCCGATCGAAAACAAGCCATTAAGACTGCTGTTCAAATGGCGAAATCTAATGATATGATTCTCGTTGCCGGAAAGGGTCACGAGACCTATCAAGAAATTAATGGAGAACGTCATCCTTTTGACGATTTTAAATTATTAAGTGAGTTTTTAAATCCCCTAAAATAAGACTGATATGCTGTATTATCTCTTTGAATATTTAGAACAACAATACCAAGTTCCCGGAGCGGGATTGTTCGGCTTTTTGAGTTTTAGGGCAGCCATGGCAACTATTAGTTCGCTTTTAATTGCCACGGTTTTTGGAAAGCGCATTATTCTATACTTACAACGTCAACAAATTGGAGAATCCATACGTGAGCTAGGTTTAGAGGGCCAAACTCAAAAGGCAGGGACTCCAACCATGGGAGGAATCATCATCATTTTAGCGACTCTTGTACCAGTGGTGTTGTTTGCAAAGATCAAAGAAGTCTATATCGTTCTTTTAATTATAACCACCGTTTGGATGGGAATCATCGGTTTTATCGATGATTATATCAAAACCTTTAAAAAGGACAAAGAAGGTCTCAAGGGGATCTTTAAGGTGGTAGGTCAGGTAATTTTAGGGCTCATTGTCGGAACGACATTGTATTTTCATCCTGGAGTAACTCTTAAATCGAGTGATGATTTACAGCGATCACTTGTTGAAGAATCATACGTGGCACCAGAACTCAAGTCAACAGCGACCACCATTCCCTTTGTAAAAAACAACGAATTGGACTACAGTGATCTAATTGCTTGGATTGGTGATGGAGCTGCTGATTACGCTTGGCTCATCTTTATTCCAGTTGTTATTTTTATTGTGACCGCAGTTTCTAACGGAGCAAACCTCACCGACGGAATCGATGGTTTGGCGGCGGGAACATCTGCGATTATCGCAGCAACCCTGGCGCTATTTGCTTGGGTGTCGGGTAATATTATTTTCTCAGACTACCTCGATGTAATGTTCATTCCAAGGGCTGGGGAACTCGTGGTGTTTATCGGTGCTTTTTTAGGGGCACTTATCGGATTCTTGTGGTATAATGCCTATCCCGCTCAAGTTTTTATGGGAGATACAGGATCACTGACCATTGGAGGAATCATTGCCGTGATAGCTATTATCGTTCGTAAGGAATTATTGATTCCTCTTTTATGTGGAATCTTCTTTGCCGAATCACTCTCAGTGATGATTCAGGTGGGTTATTTTAAATACACTAAGAAGAAAACAGGAGTTGGAAAACGCGTTTTTGCGATGTCACCATTACATCATCACTTTCAGAAAAAGGGCTATCACGAGAGCAAACTCGTGAGTCGTTTCTGGATTGTCGGAATCTTACTAGCGGTATTAACCCTTGTTACTTTAAAACTTAGATAATGAAAACTATTGTTGTATTAGGAGCAGGAGAAAGCGGTGTTGGAGCAGCCTTGTTGGCAGCCGACAGAGGCTTTGCTGTTTTTGTTTCCGACAGGGGAAGCATCGCTTCTAAATACAAGAATATTTTAGATAAGGCTGGGATTTCATATGAAGAAGGGGAGCATACAAAGGAGAAAATCTTAGCTGCCGATCTTATCGTAAAGAGTCCTGGAATACCCGATACAGTGCCTTTGATTCAAGAAGCGATAAACAAGGGAATTAAAATTTGGTCTGAGATTGAATTTGCGAGTCGTTATACCGAAGCTTGTCTGATTGGGATTACCGGTTCTAACGGAAAAACCACCACCACCATGCTGACTCATCACTTGCTGAGTGAAGGAGGGTTAAGCGTTGGAATGGGCGGTAATATAGGAAAGAGTTTTGCAGGGCTTTTATTAGAAGAACCAAAAGAGCACTACGTATTAGAACTCAGTAGTTTTCAGTTGGATGGAATTGAAGAGTTCAAACCTCATATCGCTGTGATATGCAATATTACTCCAGATCATTTAGATCGTTACAATTACGACTTTAACGCCTATATCGAATCCAAGTTTCGAATCACTAAAAATCAGACCAAGGAGGATTATCTCATTTACGATGCCGATGATCCAGTACTAGTAGACTATATCAACAATCATCAAATCCAGGCACAATTAGTTCCCTTTTCAATAAGTGAGCAATTGGAATACGGTGCCTATTTAGACCATCAAACAATTTATATAAAAACCAATCAAAATACCATCAGCATGAAAGTAGACACACTTGCCTTAGAAGGCTTACACAATGTAAAAAATACCATGGCAGCATCGGCAGCAGCATCACTGCTCCAGATCCGTAAAGAGAGCATCCGAAATTCGGTACAGCATTTTCAAGGAGCGGCGCACCGAATGGAAAAGGTGTTAAAAATTAATCACGTCAACTATATCAACGATTCAAAAGCAACTAATGTCAATGCGACTTTTTACGCCTTAGAGAGTGTGAAGTCTCCAATTGTTTGGATCGTAGGTGGGGTAGACAAGGGAAATGATTATTCGTCCTTAATGCCACTAGTTCGCGAAAAAGTAAAGGCTATTATTTGTCTTGGTGAAGACAATCAAAAACTCAAAGCGGCTTTTGAAGGAATAGGAGAACTGTTTGTCGAAACCTATGCAATGAGCGAGGCAGTTAAAGTAGCTTATAAGGTTGCAGAGCGTGGAGACTCTGTGTTACTATCTCCAGCTTGTGCAAGTTTTGATCTTTTTGAAAACTATGAAGATCGAGGAAATCAATTTAAAGAAGCCGTAAGAAATCTATAAAGATGAGTTCCATACTAAAATACGTCTCAGGAGATAAAACCATTTGGGCAATTGCTGCGCTTTTGGCTATTTATTCTTTTTTACCGGTGTACAGTTCTAGTTCTAATCTGGAATATGTAGTGGGTAATGGGACTGTTGGATACCACCTACTTAAACACTTTGTCATGCTGGTGATTGGATTTGGTATTATGTTCTTGATTCACAAGATTCCAACACATTATTTTAGTGGACTCTCCCTGATTGCAATGCCTGTAGTGGTATTGCTTCTTATGTATACCTTAGCTCAGGGGAGCACCATTGGTGGAGCAAATGCTTCGAGATGGATTCGCATTCCCTTTTTAGGAATCGGTTTTCAAACATCGACCTTAGCTTTGGTGGTCACCATGGTCTATGTGGCTCGTTATTTGAGTATTCTTAAAAAGCAAGAAGCGAAAGTTCGTTTTTCGCAAACCATACTACCGCTGTGGGTTCCTGTACTCATTGTTGTTGGTCTTATTTTTCCAGCAAACTTTTCAACAGCAGCCATGTTGTTTTCACTAGTATTGGTGCTTTGTTTTGTAGGAGGATATCCCATCAAATACTTATTGGTCATTGTTTCAGCTGGAGTCTTATTTGGATTGTTATTTATTACAGCCGCCAAGGCCTTTCCAGATGCCTTTCCAAATAGAGTGGACACCTGGGTGAGTCGGATTGAGAACTTTGGTTCAGACGTGGTGGATCCACAGGCAAATTATCAAGTAGAACGCGCTAATATAGCCATTGCCACTGGAGGACTCTTTGGAGTTGGAGCGGGTAAGAGTGTGATGAAGAATTTTTTACCACAATCGAGCTCCGATTTTATCTATGCGATTATTATCGAAGAATACGGATTGGTAGGGGGTCTGTTATTGCTTTTGACCTATTTGTTGTTTTTGTTTAGAGTAATGGTGATCGCACATCGGTCTGAGCGTAGCTTTTCAAAATTAGTGGTACTAGGTCTTGGAATACCATTTGTGTTTCAGGCATTGATCAATATGGGTGTAGCAGTTTCACTGCTGCCGGTCACAGGGCAAACACTGCCGCTGATCAGTAGTGGAGGTACCTCGATTTGGATGAATTGTATGGCAATTGGTATCATTCTATCAGCAAGTGTTAAGGGTGGTGTACCTAACGAAGTTTTAGAGTCAGAAAAAAATCCTTTAGAAATACTCAGTGAGCAATTATAAGTTTATCATATCAGGAGGAGGAACAGGAGGACATATCTATCCTGCCATTGCGATTGGAAAAGAATTGCAAGCGCAATTTCCAGATGCTGAGTTCTTATTTGTAGGAGCAAAGAACAAGATGGAAATGCAAAAGGTTCCAAAGGCAGGATTTAAAATTAAAGGCCTGTGGATTGCTGGTTTGCAAAGACGTTTGGGGTTTCATTTGTTGACTTTTCCCATCAAACTGATTTGGTCATTAGTACAGGCGAGCTTTATTTTGATGCGATACAAACCCACACTAGTGATTGGAACAGGAGGATACGCCAGTGGACCAATCTTAAAAATGGCGGGACTCTTCGGATACCCCTATTTGATTCAAGAACAAAATTCCTATGCAGGAAAAACCAATGTCTTACTGGCAAAAAAAGCCAAGCGAATATGTGTGGCTTATGAGCATATGGAACGTTATTTTCCAGCTGATCAAATTGCCTTTACCGGAAATCCAGTTCGAGAAGATCTCATCGATTCCTTGCCTGATTCATCGACTTCCAAAAAAGCTTTTGGGCTTGAAGATCAACTAACGCTACTAGTATTGGGAGGCTCTCTTGGAGCCCGTAGAATCAATCAACTGATCGCTAGTCATATCGATTTCTTTAGAGATAAAAATGTGCAATTAATCTGGCAGTGTGGAAGCTTATATATAGAGGAGTATCAAGCCTTTGAGCAAAATGGAGTTCGGGTTCTCGATTTTATCGAACAGATGCCTAAGGCATTCGCAGCTGCTGATTTAATCATCTCTAGATCAGGGGCCAGCACGGTATCTGAATTAGCCCTAGTTGGAAAGCCGGTGCTTTTTATTCCCTCTCCAAATGTGGCTGAAGATCATCAAACCAAAAACGCCAAATCTATAGTAGATCACAAAGCGGCACTGATGCTTTCTGAAAAAGAGTTGGAAGCCTCATTTAAGAGTGAGATGACAAAACTCATTGAGGACGAAACGCTTCGAAATAGTTTGGGAGCAAATATCAAAGAATTAGCCAAACCTCATGCGACTAAATCGATTGTTGAAGAATTAAAAAATCTGTTGAATATATGAATCTCGATCGCTACACTTCAGTTTTTTTCATCGGTATTGGCGGTATCGGAATGGCGGCATTGGTCGAGTATTTTTTAGCTCAAAAAAAGCAAATTGGAGGTTATGATCTCACTCCTTCTGATTTGACCAAATCATTTGAAGAAAGGGGAGCTCAGGTATTTTACAGAGAAGATCTAGAGGGGCTTCAATCTAATTTTAAGGACCCAGATCAATGTCTAGTAGTCTATACACCGGCAGTACCGGTTTCCAATGCTTGGATGCAGTTTTATGAAAAAGCTGGATTTAGTCTCAACAAGCGTTCTCAGGTGCTGGGAATGATTACTGAAAACACCAAATGTTTTGCAGTTGCAGGAACTCATGGGAAAACAACAACTTCATCTATGCTCGCTCATATTATCTCTGAAAGTGACCTGAGATTTACAGCATTTTTAGGAGGGATTTCCAATAATTTCAAATCGAATTATTTTTCAAATGGATTTGAAAATTCAGTGGTAGAGGCGGATGAATACGATAGGTCGTTTTTGCGATTACATCCCGACATCGCATGTATTACTTCTACAGATGCGGATCATTTGGATATCTATGGGACCGCGACTGATTTGCAAAAGAGTTTTTTGGATTTTGCTTCTCTGCTTCCTTCAAAGGATCAATTAGTGGTTTGTAATCAGGTGGAGTTTCCATTTGGAAGAACCTATGGAGAAGGTGATGCTGATTTTGAGATTCTCAATCTGCGATTTGAAGAACTCCACTGTTATTTTGATCTAAAAGTGGAAGGACAACACTATAAAAACATTCTGCTACCCATGCCAGGTAGGCACAATGTATACAATGCAGTCGCTGCATTTGCAATGGCTTATCTCGGTGGACTAGAGCCTGACCAGATCATTCGATCACTCGCTGGTTTTAAAGGAGTAGCGCGACGATTTTCTATTGAGTGCAAACAACCTGATTTTGTATTCATAGATGATTACGCCCATCATCCAACGGCCATCAAGGCCATCTATGAGGCGGTAAACGATGCCTTTCCAGCCTTGGAAAAGACCTTGGTATTTCAGCCACATCTCTTTTCGAGAACTCGAGATTTTATGGAGGAATTTGCTGCCAGTATTTCACTTTTTGATTCTGTGGTTCTACTGCCAATCTATCCAGCAAGAGAACTGCCTCTAGAAGGAGTTAATTCAGAAGTATTGCTCGAAAAAATTAGCGCTACAGACAAAGTCTTGTTGAAAAAAGAACAATTGGTCGAACACCTTAAAAAATGCCCCTTAAAAGTTTTAGTGACCTTAGGAGCTGGTGATATCGGATTGGAAGTTGAACCTATAAAAAAAGCCTTATGTTGAGAAAAATTTGGTTGGTCTTACAATACGTATTGCTACTAGTGGCAGTTCTGGGTTCTTTCGCCTTTTCTAATTATAGAAATGAGCTTAGAAAGCCGGAGGAATTACATATTAATTTCGTTTCCCAGGAGAATTTGTATATCGATGAAGCGACGGTTAATAAATTGTTAATACAAAAATTTGAAGGCTCGTTGAATCAGGCAAAAGAACGATTAGTTTTGAATAGACTAGAAACTATTTTGTCTGAAATCCCTCTCGTAGAAAGCGCTCAAGTGTATCTTACTATAGATGGGGAACTTAGGGCGAAAATCGCACAAAGACAGCCCATTGCAAGGGTGGTCTCTGGAAGTGATGTGTATTATTTAGATCGTCTTTCCGAGAAGATGCCGTTGTCGAAATTACATTCGGCCAGGGTTCCTTTGATTACAGGAACTACTACTAAAGAAGATTTAGATAATTGTTTTGAACTGTTGAATTTCATCAATGAAGAATCTTTTATAAAAGATGATTTAGTTGGGATTCACATCGAAGAGAAAGGAAGTTATTCACTTCGATTAAGAGCTGAAGATTTTGAGTTGTATTTGGGGTCTGTATCCAATCTGCCCAACAAAATTGCAAAATTGAAAGCCTTTTACAACAAAGCAAAAAAGGATAGTATTTGGTCTCAATATCGAAGAATTGATCTTTCGTTTGACAATCAACTCATCGGTACAAAAAAGTAAACTATGAATCAGGAAAATTATTCGGTTGGATTAGATATTGGTACGACAAAGATCGTGGCCATTATCGGTCGCAAGAATGAGTATGGGAAAATTGAGGTAGTCGGTTTAGGTCGTTCTAAGAGTTTAGGAGTACACCGAGGGGTCGTTAACAATATAACTCAAACCATACAATCTATTCAACAGGCTGTTTCAGAAGCTGAGGCAGATGCCGGAGCAAAGATTGAAAAAGTAGTTGTTGGGATTGCTGGACAGCACATACGTTCCCTTCAACACTCAGACTATATCACAAGAGCCAATGCAGAAGAGGTGATTGATCAAGATGATCTCGACAAGCTCAATGCTCAAGTTTACAAACTTGTGATGCTTCCTGGTGAAGAAATCATTCACGTTTTACCTCAAGAATACAAGGTAGATGGACAGGCTGAAATTAGAGAGCCTATCGGAATGTACGGGGGTCGATTGGAAGCGAATTTCCACGTAGTAGTAGGACAGGTTTCATCTATTAAAAATATTGGGCGTTGTGTAAAGAGTGCGGGTATTGATCTTGCAAATATTACATTAGAGCCAGTTGCATCTGCAGACGCTGTTCTTTCTCAGGAAGAAAAAGAAGCTGGAGTTGCGATGATCGATATCGGAGGTGGTACTACCGATTTAGCGATCTACAAAGATGGAATTATCAGACATACAGCTGTGATTCCATTTGGTGGAAATGTCATTACTGAAGACATCAAAGAAGGATGCTCTATCATCGAAAAACAGGCTGAACTTCTCAAGATAAAATTTGGTTCGGCTTGGCCAGGTGAAAACAAGGACAATGAAATTGTTTCGATTCCTGGTTTAAGAGGTAGAGAGCCTAAAGAAATCACTCTAAAAAACCTCTCTAGAATTATTCACGCTCGTGTTGTGGAAATTGTGGAACAGGTGTATATGGAAATTAAGAATTACGGTCATGAGGATCAAAAAAAGAAACTCATTGCCGGAATAGTTCTAACAGGTGGTGGAAGTCAATTAAAGCACTTAAAGCAGTTAGTAGAGTATATCACTGGAATGGATACACGTATCGGTTATCCAAATGAGCACTTAGCAGGAGATTCTAACGAAGAAGTGACTTCTCCACTTTACGCAACAGGGGTAGGATTGTTGATGAATGCCATCAATAGTCAGCCTAGAGTGCAAACTGAAGTAACTTCTTCTGATCAAACTACAGAAGAGGAAGTGGTAGATGAGCCGATTGAAGCTGAAGAAAAGCCCAAAAAACCCATTAGCTTTTTTGAGCGATGGGCTGAGAAATTTATAAGATTTTTAGACGACGCAGAATAAAGACAAATCAACTAATACCAAAAACCAATACCCATGAGTACAGAATTCGAAGGAATTTCATTTGACTTACCAAAGAACCAATCCAATGTCATCAAAGTGATCGGTGTCGGGGGAGGTGGATCTAACGCAATTAATCACATGTTTCAATCTGGAATCAACGGAGTTGATTTCGTTGTGTGTAACACCGATTCCCAAGCCTTAGAAAACAGCCCAGTTCCCAATAAGATTCAGTTGGGGATTTCTCTTACTGAAGGATTAGGTGCAGGGGCTAACCCTGAAGTTGGTGAAAAAGCTGCTATTGAGTCTCAAGAAGAAGTTAAAGCGATGTTAGAAACCAATACCAAAATGGTGTTTATCACTGCTGGTATGGGTGGTGGTACCGGAACGGGTGCTGCTCCAATTATCGCGAAACACGCTAAAGATCTCGATATATTAACAGTAGGTATTGTTACAACTCCTTTTGTCTTTGAAGGAAAAATGCGTTCAGATCAGGCTCAATTGGGTATTGAGAAGCTTAGAGCGAACGTCGATTCATTGATCATCATCAACAACAATAAACTCAGAGAAGTCTACGGAAACCTTGGTTTTAAAGCTGGTTTCTCTAAGGCGGATGAGGTGTTAGCAACAGCGGCAAAGGGAATAGCAGAAGTAATTACGCACCATTATACACAAAATATTGACCTTAGAGATGCGAAGACCGTACTCGCTAATAGTGGAACAGCTATTATGGGGTCTGCAAAGGCAAGTGGAGAGGGAAGAGCTCAGATTGCTATCGATGGCGCATTAGACTCACCTTTGTTGAATGACAATAAAATTACTGGTGCTCAGAACGTGCTCTTATTAATCGTATCTGGTACTTGTGAAATTACCATTGATGAAATTGGTGAAATCAACGACCATATTCAGTCTCAAGCTGGTCATTCAGCGAATATTATCATGGGTGTCGGTGAAGATGATAGTCTTGGAGAAGCAATATCAGTAACGGTTATTGCAACTGGATTTAATGCTGAGCAACAAAATGAAATTGTCAATACAGAGACAAAGAAAATCATCCACACACTCGAAGACGATCAAAAAGCGGCTGTTGATTTAAGCGATAAGAACTATCTAAGCTTTGAAGCCGTTAAAGATATTGAGTGTGAAGTTGAAGAAGTAAGATCTGAAGTCGAAGACACTTCAGTAGTTCGTCATACCTTAGAATTTGAGGAAGAAGTCAATACAGCTTCTGAAAATGAATTAATTCCAACTTCTGATTTGATCAGAAATATGGAAGTTAGTTATGATCGAGTAGATGCCTATGATCCTTCTATTATGGAAATCGATGTCAATGATTTTGAAATCGTAGAAGCGAAGCCTCAAGTTCAAGAAGTAGTACTTGATCATCAGGATGAAGAAGAGGAGCAAATGACGATGTTCTTCGATATGAGTATCGAGAAGAGCAAGAAGGATAAAGAACCTTCCCAACAAAAAGTTCAATTTACATTAGATGATGAAGAAATCAATTGGGGAGCTGTAAAAGCAATGGAGGTCATCGATGCAGTTGAAGTTACAGCAGAACCCGTTGAGGTGTCTGATGTAAAACACTACAATTTAGACGATTATATGGAATTGGAGCAACGTTTTGAAAAGGCTACAGCAACAACAGTCACCCAAAAACAAGAAGAAGCTCGCCAAGAAGAAGTGGTTACAGAAGAAGAGCTCGTGTTTGAAACTAAGGTAGTAGCTTCAGCACCAGCCCCTAGTGAACCAGCTGAAATTGATCCGATGGAAAGTCCGATCAAAGATTTGTTAAAGAACCGTGTTGAAGAACGCAAGAGAACACTTAAAGACTTTAATCACAAGTTTAACAATCTCAATCGTATCGATGAAATTGAAAAAGAACCTGCTTACAAGAGACAGGGAATAAAGCTTTCTGAAATTGAAGATGAGACAAAGGTCTCGAGAACGAGTCTTAGTAGTGACGCTAATGATGATCAGCAGCTGAGATCTAATAATTCATTCCTACATGACAATGTGGATTAATTATAGCAACTAAACTAAAAAGAAAAGCACCTTTTTGAGGTGCTTTTTTTAGTTTTATAAATTTTGAGCCGGTTCCCAGACCTTATCGGCATTGAGAACAAAAGATCCGATATGATCCTTATTCCACTGCTCTGGGCTGATAATTGAGAGAAAGTGTTGTTCATCTGACTCTTTGTACAAGTGATAGATTTCTCCAACAATTGGTTCAAAGCTGTATTTGGCATTGTAAATCAAATGATTGATTTCTACTTCTGACATCAATTGCTGGTAGGCTGTTTTAAGTTCTTCAAACTTAGTTTTAAACTGATGATTAACTTTTTTGACATTGGAAGATTTCCACAGATCTATGTTGTCCACTTCAATCTTAGGAGCTCCAATAGAGGTTCCGTAAGGTAGTACATTGGCATTGTATCCCTTTTTTTCATCGTAAACAACTTGATCTGGTTTTTTCATTTATTTGAGTTTTTTGTGACTGCGGAAGGATTCGAACCCTCAACCCTCAGAGCCGAAATCTGATATTCTATCCAGTTGAACTACGCAGCCTATTTGTTAATTGTTTATCTTATGATAAAAGCTCCTTGACCACAGTGGAGATGGTTTTGCCATCGGATTGTCCAGCGAGCTCTTTAGAGGCCATTCCCATGACTTTTCCCATATCCTGCATGCTAGTAGCACCTACTTTGGAGATAATTTGTTGTACGGCAGCTTTTACATCTTCAACTGAGAGTTGTTTTGGTAAGAATTGTTCAATGACAGCTGCTTCGTCTAATTCTGGTTGCATCAAATCCTCTCTACCTTGTTCTTTGTACAAAGCGGCAGAATCTTTGCGTTGTTTGACTAATTTTTGAAGCAATTTAATTTCATCTTCAGCGGTCATATTTCCATTTCCAGAGGTTTGTTCCAAAAGCATAGCAGATTTAACTGCTCTTAAAGCTTGAAGTGCCAATGTGTTTTTAGCTTTCATAGCTTCTTTCATTTGACTCATCACTTGATCTTGTAGGCTCATAATTGTCTGTTGTTTAATCCTGCGAAATTAGTCAATGATCTATTGAATTAAAAGTTATAGAGCTACATAATGTCATTTTTTTTTAAACTGAAGTAGTTTCGAATTGAGAAAAGAACATTCCTTTAAGAGACCTTAATAGGAATTTTTGTTATGATTTTAGGCGTTTGTGATAAACAAAATAGGATAAATTTTTTTTAATATTGATATTTATCAATACCTAATGTTAAAGAGTTGTATTACAATTAAAATAATTTCAAAGTGTTTGCTATTTCGAATATATTTGCTAGCATTTTAATTTAAAATGATAATTTTTTTTTAATATTATACACCTAATATGCAGTTTAAAATAACAAAACAGCTTAGAGCTTTTTTCTCAGTAGTGGCTTTGTTTGCGTTTTCAATTACATTCGCTCAAAGCCCAACTGTAACGATTAGTGTCCCTTTTTCTGATGGAGCTATTGGAACCGTGGGCCAAAACACACAAAAAAATGACAATGCTAAGTCGTTTGCAACGCTTGGAATAAGTAGGGTTTATTTTAGTCAAGAAGTAGATGCATCTTCAGGTGTTTTTTACGATGATCCAAGTACCCAGGGTAATAATATAATTGGTCAGCTACAAATCGTCTTTGTTAATGGAAATACAGCTACCATTAACGGTGAAATTGTTTGGAGAACAAATAATGAATCATTTGGATTTATAGCCGAAAATAGCGTTTCGTTTAACATTAACGAATATGTTTCTTCAGTTAATTATTTAATAACAGGAGGACAAATATCGGGTTCCTCTACAAATTTTAGTTTGCTTAGAAACGATGCTACTTGGGCTTTTGATGATAGCAGTACTAGTACTGATGATATCTCAGGTAATGCTGCAGGTACTTTAGATGATTTAAATGCATATCTAGCGCTCTCAGAGTCCTCGAAACCAGATGGTCCAATAACCGTAACATCGCTATCAACATGTGATACGACTCCTATCATTTCAGGAACCGTTTCTATGAGTATGGAAAGCGGAGAATATATTGTAGTTACTGTTGATGAGGTATCCTATTCTTACACCAACACAAATTCGAATACTTCTAATATAACTTATGATTCTGGTGCGAAAACATGGAATTTACAGATTCCTTCAGCCATAGCAACAGGCACATATAGTGTTGACGCTTCAATTTATAATGCAGGAGGATATCAATTGTTAGATACGACTTCAAGTGAGCTTGAGATTCTAGAAAACATTCTTCCAACGATTTCAAATCAAAGTTTTTCTTATGATGAGAATCGTGTTTCAGGTGCTGTGGTTGGAACAGTCACTGTTACTTCTGGAACTTCGTTGACGTATTCAATTATTTCTGGAGATACAACCTACTATTCAATTGATTCTTCTACGGGAGCTATCGCTTTAACTTCTATTGGAGCTTCGAGTATTGCCAATGATTTTGAATCGACTCCTAATGCTTTTTCTGTTGTAGTGCAAGTAGCTAATACTTGTAATTCAACAGCAACAGCAACGATTACGTTGAATGTGAACGATATTGATGAAACCGAAACTACTCCTCCAACAGTTAATGATCAAAGTTTTACGTATGCTGAGAACCAGTCTTCAGGATATACTGTAGGTACTGTTTCAGCGACGGATAATGTAGGAGTAAGTACTTACAGTATTCAAAGCGGAAATACCAACGGATATTTTGCAATAAACGCTTCAACTGGAGCTATTACATTAACGGCATCAGGAACAACGAATCCGGTAG
>JABXHN010000029.1 GCA_013373635.1 Flavobacteriaceae bacterium | reverse complement strand
GCCTTAGGGGTGGCAGTCGAAGTCGGTATATTTTTGGTCGCCCAGCGCCTGATTGCCCGTTTTGGTGTTTGGCGCTTAATGGTGTTTTGCCTGCTGGCGACGGGGTTGCGCTGGCTGGTGTTGGGCACACTGGCGGATATGTTTTGGTTAGTATTCTTCAGCCAGTTTATTCATGCCTTGAGCTTTGGTTTAAATCATTCTACCTCAATGCATTTTATCCATCATTATTTTCCGTCTCAGATCCACGGTCGTTTGCAGGCGGCTTACATTAGCCTGGCGTTTGGACTGGGTGGGGCTATTGGGAATTATGCCGCAGGCTTATTGTGGCAGCAGGGCGAAGGCGCTATGCTTACCTTTTCGGCTGCAGGAGCGTGCGCGGCAGTTGGTGGTATGGCGTTATTGTTAATATCGCCGAAGCAAATGGATGCTTGCCATCATCGCTAAGCCTGTATGCTGAACTACACCTTATCTGAACATACCGGGCGTGTGTTAACACCTGTATCGCACTGTGTTGCAGAGCTTCTGCCGGTGAAGTGCGTTGGTGTGCTTAGGGCCAGTGCACGTTGTTTACCTGACTAATGTTTTTTAAATGGAAGTGATTACAGTTTTACTATGAATTTACGTCGTTTACGCAGCCCTGACACTATATTCGCTAAAATTCGCGATGCAGTAGTAATGGGATGGCGTTATTTTACATCGTTTAATTTTACTAAAGTAAAGGCGATATGGTTAAACTTCCACTTTGCCCAACGCTGCTATGTGGGCGCGACTATTGTTTTATTTTTCTTAAAACTGATAGGCGCAAAATATGGCGTCACCGTTGGGATCCCTGTCTTAATAGTATCTTTAGGCTTAATTTATGAGTTTTGGCCCAGGTTCAGTCGTTTATGGGAACATTTGCTCGGTAAAGCCGCAATATTGTTTTTTTACGCGATTATCGCTAATTTTGCATTAGCTCATTCATCGGGTTTGGTAAATGCTGTCACCGGGGTGACGGCTTCTGCGTTGCCTTATAGTCATAATTTCGCTTTGATACTGGTGCTGCCAACCTGGTTAATTATTGTCAGCCTCATTATGCTGGTTATTTTACAACTGCTAGCCCCTTTCTATGTTTTACTGCTTTTGATTCTTAAACCCTTTGGACTGAATGGCCTGCGGCATAAACCAGAATACCAGTATGTTCTTAGCACTGCGCTGCTGCGTTATTTTTGGATGTTGATGTTATTAATCTATGTCTCTCTGGCGGCTGCCAAGGTAGGTGTTATTAACCAGGGAACGCCATTGTTAGGGAGTGTATATAGCGCAATAGCGGAAGGTTTTTACAGCGCTGTGAACGATGTTGATGCCAAAGCGTTGGCAGAAAAAAAGCAAAAGGACCGGGAGTTGCAGCAGCAAATTATGAGAAATGCGAATAGTTTTTATACTGCGCAAAATCGTTTGTTGGCTGATTTTATTTACAACAATGAAGCTGATAACCGCTCGAGGTGCGAGCACCCTGAAAATAGCCGCGTCATTGAATTAAACGATTTTGAAATTTTGATTATTACACCCGTAGATATCGACGAAAATGAAAGCTTGCAGCTCGAAGCGCAAGGTATTTTTCCAATACCTTATACGTTTGAGGTTGTTGCCTGTGAATCGGCAGCATTCAGAGGAAAAGCGCCTTCAGTGTAAAATAGCACTGATTATTTTACTCAGTGGTTGCCGGGTAGAATAAGGTCACCGGCTACAGACACGCCACGTAATAACCGTTATTCAGATTGCGGATGGGTGGGCCTGCCACCGCTATTCATAATCACCGCGGCCCTGAGGATAGTGCTTTTCCCATTCTTTGCCATTGGTTAGCCTTATCTCAATGCTATTGATGCTCGTTTCATCCAGACACCTGACATTAACGCTGTAGCCATCCGGGTGGGAGCGGGGTATATAAAACGGCTTTATGCCGCAATGCTTACAAAAAAAGTGTTTGGCAGTATGCGTATTAAAGGTGTAAGTCGTTAAACACTGCTCGCCTTGCAAAAGTACAAAACGGTCTGCCGGAACGATTAGATGTAAATACCCCGCTTTACTGCATATCGAACAGTTGCACTCATTGACTTTCAGATCCGGTGGGGCACTGACAGAAAATTTAATCGCGCCGCAGTGACAACTCCCGGTGTGTTCAACCATTGCTCAATCCTAATCTCCACCATCTGCCTAGGCATTATACCCGGTCAAGGGTCTACTGACGCACGCAGCGGGCAATTACCGCAGTGTCGCCGTTATCTTGAACTTCTTCGAGTTTGACATCAAACTTCCACAGCCGGTGCAAGTGACGCATCACTTCGTCTTTACTGTCGGCCAGCGGAATGCCATTTTGTGGCACATACCGCAGTGTAAGTGAGCGGTCGCCCCTAACATCCACATTGTAAACCTGAATGTTAGGCTCGAGATTACTCAGGTTGTACTGGGAAGAAAGCTTTTCTCGAATCGTACGGTAACCTCGTTCGTCGTGAATTGCAGACACGCTGACATACGGTTTATCAGCGTCATCTTCTACAGCG
>JABXHN010000094.1 GCA_013373635.1 Flavobacteriaceae bacterium | reverse complement strand
TATACATTGTAAGGCTTGTCACCGCAGGCCAGGTAAGAAATCTGAAGTTGATGGTTAAGAAGTAACCATTATTACTACAGTGTTTAGGTGAATAGAAGCCCTGACCTCGAAAGTGTGTCAGGGTTTTTTTATTCAATTATCATTGAAGTTGAGCTCTTTTGAACTTTGAAAAAAATATAAGCTTCCTACAATCAATTAAAGCATATTTAGGGGTGTTAACTTGATAAAATTATATTTGACCCACTTGTTAATGTTAGGAAATTACTATATTTAAAATCTATTCCTTAAGCACGTCAGATATTACCTGATGTGATTTTCAAACAATACTTTATTCTGGATGAGTTGCATCGGGTTGAATTAATCGCAACCAAAACATATGTATATGCAGCAAACTTTACTCATTAGGCTGGCGAACTTCGTCCGCCCATTGGTGGTTGGTACCATCAAATCTTTCAGAACGACCTTATTGGCATCCGGCCTTTTCTTGGCTTTATCGATGCAAGTCAATGCTCAGGATGAATGGAAAAGAGTCACGACCATTGACGGTGTAGAAATCAGTTATCAAAAAGCTTCTTGCGATGGTTCTGAGGTTTTATTGATTAAAGCGGTGAACAAAAGTGATGCATCGGTATCTATTGATTTAACCTACACATTTCAGTCTAAAGTGGATAATTCAATAATGGGTACTGGAGAGCTAGGTGAAATTGAAATCGCCCCACAGTCTGAGCTTTCAGGTTCTTGTGAAGATGGCTTGCATATCAACATAAACAATCACTTCTCCATGTATAGTGAAGAGGAATTCTCCTTAACAATCACCAAAACTGAATGATCATGAAAAGAGGTATAATAATTCTTTTATTCAATGCTTTGCTTGTATTTGGTATACAGGCTCAGGTTACATACACTTTTACAAATGCGGGTGCACAGGGAAGTTTTGGGCCAACGGCCGCTCAGGTGGCAAATGCATATTCAGGTACTAGTTTAGATGGACTTGTGACTTCAAATAGTTCATTTCAGGGTATACAGGAGTTCATTGTTCCGGCTACTGGATTGTATAGAATCCAGGCTATTGGAGCCACTGGCGGCAATCAAAATGGAACTAATGTTCCTGTTGGTCATCCAGCTGATATCTCTGGAGAGTTTGAGCTGACGGCAGGAACAAAGCTCTATATCTTAGTTGGTCAACATGGTCATCTAGGTAGCACTCGTCCCGGATGGGGTGGTGGCGGAGGTACTTTCGTCATTCAAGATGAGTTGAGTTCTAGTGGAGTTCCTTTGGTGGTAGCTGGTGGCGCAGGTTCTGGACATACTGGAGTTACGGTGATCAGTGATTACCAAAATGCAAGCCTTACCACTAGCCCCAATTTTGGCTCTCAGTACGTTGTTGGATCTGCTAGCAATGGAGGTAGTGGTGCTGGCTTTTTAATAAATGGAGATGTTGGAAATAACGCCATTTATTTACCTGTAGCCGGTACAACCTCACATACTATACCACAAGCCTTCGTAAACGGAGGTGTAGGGGATGTGTTTGGTGGCGGCTTTGGCGGTGGCGGAGGTGTTACAAATACCTACGGTGGTGGAGCAGGTGGTTATGAAGGAGGTAAAGGCCCAAGAAGTTATCCTTATCAGGGTGGTGGAGGAGCTTCCTTCAATGGTGGAACAAACCAATCGAATGTTCTAAGTGACAATAACCTTTACACCATGAGTCATGGAGCGGTAATTATAACGGAGGTTAATGTATTACCACCAATTACAACAACCGCATGGAGAATGAATAGAGGTGGTGGTGCTATTCAATTCAATATTGGTAATGGAAGCTTGGGTAATCCCATCGCATATGGAGAAATGCAAATTCCTTCAACGGATGATCCTAATTGGGAATCTGCTCCATTAGATGGCAATGGAGATATTAGGTTTGTAGAATCCTCAATTCTTTCGACATGCCGTGCTCAATTAGATTTTACTTATTTCGAGACTTACATTGACATACCAGAAGGAGCTACTGTTGACGAATTGACAGTGACTTTCGCACAAGTGGATGACGGTGCCAGAGCTTATATTTTCAATTCTGCTTATCCTAATGGTGCTTTTGATGGTGAAATAACTATTAATAATGGTGTTCCAGTTAGTAAAGATTACAGTCAATTTGCTGTAGCAGGTGAGAGAAATAGAGTTGTCATTGTGCAATTTGATAGCTGCCCTGTAGGTAATAATTTAATAGGAGCTAATTTAAATGTGAATGGAACGGTTGTTCCTGTCGATAATTCTGCCCCTCCTGTGGTTGTCACAAAAAATATTACTGCAAGCTTAGACTTGAATGGGAGCTTGACAATTTCGGCATCAGATGTTGATAACGGTAGCTTCTCAGCTCTGGCAGGACCCGTCACTCTATCTATAGATCGTACAGATTTTAATTGTGCTGATTTGGGAACACCTGTACAAGTTACCTTGACAGCAACAGATACAAATGGAGAAGCATCCACAGCAACTGCAATGGTTAATGTAGTTGATGAAATAGGGCCAAATATTACGGCCCAAGATGTTACTGTAAACTTAGATGCCAGCGGATCTGCCACCCTTTCAGTAAATGATGTTTTAGTTTCAGCAAGTGATGCTTGTGGAGTTCAAAGTACCTCAGTTAGCCCTGCAGTATTCGGTTGTGCCGATGTTGGTGTTCAGACAGTGACAATAACTGCAACAGATGTAAATGGTAATGAATCTACGGCAACGGCCCAAGTAACAGTTACTAATAATAGTGAGGTTTCTGTGTTTGATCAAGGCGACTATGTTAATAATGGTAACTCTTCTCATTTAGGAAGTGGTGATTATAGACTAACCGCCAATGCTGGTGGTCAATTCGGTTCAGTTTGGTATCAGAATAAAATGGACTTAAACTCTGACTTCAATCTTGAATTCGATGTTTATTTAGGCAATAATGATGGAGGAGCCGATGGTATGGCTTTCGTACTTCAGCCTTTAAGCACTAGTGCAGGAACTGGTGGTGGAGGAATTGGCTACCTAGGAATATCACCTTCCTTTGCCGTTGAGTTCGACACATATCAAAATGGAGATAGATCAGATCCTACTGCTGACCACTTGTCACTTCAAACTAATGGAGTAATAAACCATGGCACAGTCAATAACCTTCAAGGTCCTGTTTCTGTCGGAAATCTCGAAAATGGAGCTTGGCATTCAGTAAATATTACCTGGAATAGCCAGACCAATAACTTTAGACTCGATTTGGATGGTACCAATAGAATAAACTATTCCGGAGATGTAATAAACAATGTGTTTAATGGTAATCCTGGAGTTTACTGGGGCTGGACTGCCGCTACTGGTGGACTATCAAACGAGCAAAGAGTACGTATTAATAGTTTGACCTTCACTGAGGAATTCTCAATTTCATCAAGTGCTATTGTAGATGCTTCTTGTCCGGCAAATGCAGATGGAAGTATTGATATTGAAATGTCTTATGATAGCCCATGTACTATATACAGCTGGAGTAATGGGGCAACAACACAAGATATCAGTGGATTGCTTCCAGGAATATATACCGTCACGGTTTCGAATCCAGGTCAGACTGATATTGTACAGTCATTTACTGTGGGAAATGCAGATACACAGGTTCCTCAAATTACTGCTCCTGCGAATATTAGCTTACTAGCTACCAGTGCATCAGGTGGTGTAGTGAATTATACGACTCCGGTAGGTACAGATAATTGTTCAGTAACAACCACATTGACCGCTGGACTGGCATCAGGTTCAACATTCCCTATAGGAACTACTTTGGTTACTTACACGGCTACTGATGCCTCAGGAAATGAAGCTTCTGCTTCATTCACAGTGACTGTAACAGGGCTTCCGCCTCAGATCGAAGTTCCAGCAGACATTACTGTTGAAAATGATTTCGGGATTTGTGGTGCTATTGTAAGTTATACAGCCACCGAGACTGTCGGTATTCCAGCTTCAACAATTACCTATGATATCGATCCAGGAACTCTATTTGGTGTAGGAACTACGGTGGTTACTGCTACTGCTACTAATGCGGTGGGTACTTCAACGAAATCGTTCAACATTACAGTAAACGATACACAGGTACCGACCATTACCAGTCCTTTTGATATTACTACTAATGTTGATGCTGGTGTTTGTGGTGCAGTTGTCAACTACGATGTGCCAACAGCTACAGATAACTGTGGTACAAGTGCTCCTCCAACCTCACTTGCAGGTCATACCTATAAAGGAGAAAGAAACGGGCATACCTATTTCTTATCTAATGAGAAAGCTACCCCAGAAGTGGCACATGCTAATGCTATTGCCGCTGGAGGTCATTTAGCAACAATCACTGATGCAGCAGAAAATTCATTTATATCAGGCTTCATAGCTGACTTTATGTGGATTGGTGCAACTGATAGAGATGTTGAAGGCCAGTGGGGTTGGATTACTAATGAACCAATGACTTACACCAATTGGGCAAATGGTGAGCCGAATAATGCTGGAGCAGGAGAAGACTGGGCAGTAATCAACTGGGGAGGTGTAAATAACCCAAGTTGGAACGACTGGTATTATACTCAACCAGCTTACTATGTAATAGAGTTTGATGGCGGATCTTTACCGACTACTTTGGTGTCAGGTCCGGCACCGGGTGATGTATTCCCGGTAGGAACTACTACAGTGATTTACGAAGCTGTAGATCCTTCTGGAAATAGAGTAGAAACCTCGTTCGATGTAACTGTAATAGACAATATAGCTCCTCAGGTCCTTACTAATAACGTCACTGTTCAATTAGATAATAATGGAAGCGCAGTTATTATGGTAAGCGATATTGATGCAGGTTCTAGTGATGCTTGTGGTATTGCAAGCTATACATTAAGCAAAACTGCTTTTGATTGTTCAAATGTAGGGGCTAATACGGTAACTCTGACTGTTACAGATAATAACGGAAACGTGAGCAGTGGAACTGCTATAGTAACTGTTGAAGACAATGTGGCGCCAACGGTATTGACGCAGAACATTACAGTCGAATTAGACGAAAATGGCCAGGCCAGTATTTCTGCTGGTGGTTCCGGATCAACCCCAACAACTTTATTCTGGGCTACTTCTGCAAGCGATCAAATATGGAGCGCTAGTATTGATGGCTCAGGTACACCAACAGTTGTTTATGGTGATGCAACACCGGGAGGGGCTACGAGAGGAGCTGCAGCCGTTGAATATGATATTGCATCAGACAGATTGTTCTGGACGACAGGCAATAGTTGGCATATTTTTGAAGGGACTGCCGATGGAACAGCTGCACAAACTTTGCTCTCCAATGGTTCAGGAAGTATAGCTGGAGGTAATGATGATAGGTTGGGAATCTCTTTGGATATTCCAAATAACAGATACTATTTCAGTGTTGCTTTCGGTGGTGGCCTTTGGTATGCAAATGCGGATAATAGTGGTTCTGCCACTCAATTCTTTGACCCAGGAAGTGCATGGATTTCAGCTCTAGATTATGATGCAGTTAATGGTTGGGTTTATTACAATCAATATGGAAGTACTGGTCAACAAGGTATATATAGAGTTCGTCCTGATGGTACTGGTAATATGCTAGTTCATGCTTCCAATGGTCCGAGAGGAATGGTGGTAGACGGAACTAATAACAAAGTCTATTGGATTGAAAGAGGGACTAAGACCATAAAAGTAGGAAATGCTGATGGAACAGGTTCTGCAACTACCTTATACACTCATACATTAGCGAATGCTAGAGATATTGATCTTGATACCTCAACCGGTAACTTGTATTGGACAGAGTTTACAAGTGGTAGCACCAGTAGCACAGACCATATTGTAAAAGGAAATGTAGATGGTTCTACATCAGTCGTTTTATATTCTGGCTCTTTCGGTAGTCTGAAAGGAATTTCTATTGGAACTGGTCTTGGTTCAGGTGGAAATGGAATTGATGCCGGTTCTTATGACAACTGTGGTATTGCAAGTATGTCGCTTGATGTTACAGACTTCAGCTGTGCTGATGTTGGTGAAAATACGGTAAGCCTAATAGTAACTGATGTAAATGGTAATGTAAGTATTGGAACAGCAACCGTTACGGTTCAGGATAATATTGCTCCAACGGTTGCAACCCAAAACATTACAGTTCAACTTGATGCTGACGGTTCGGCAAGTATTACTACCTCAGATATCGACAATGGAACTTATGATAACTGCGACTTCACTTTATCTCTGGACGTAGATAGCTTTAGTTGTGCTGATGTTGGAGCTAATACTGTTACTTTAATTGCTACCGATGTAAATGGAAATACATCAACTGCTACGGCAATAGTTACAGTAGAGGATAACATAGCAGCACAGGTTCTTACTCAGAACATCTCGATTGATTTGGATGCTTTAGGAAACGCCAGCATCACAACAAGCATGATCGATGCTGGTTCCAATGACGCCTGTGGTATTGCAAGCTATGCTTTGAGCAAAACGACTTTCGATTGTTCGAACGTAGGAGCTAACACAGTGACCTTGACAGTTACAGATGTGAACGGTAATGTAAGTTCTGCAAATGCTACAGTAACAGTGAATGATGTTACAGCAGCTGAGGTTATCACTCAGAACATTTCGATTGATTTAGATGCATCAGGAAACGCCAGCATTACTACTGGGATGATCGATGCAGGTTCGAATGACGCCTGTGGAATTGCAAGCTATACCTTAAGCCAATACGACTTCGATTGCTCAAACGTAGGGGCCAACACCGTAACATTGACAGTTACTGATGTAAATGGTAACGTAAGTTCAGCCGATGCTACAGTAACAGTGAATGATGTTACAGCAGCCGAGGTAATTACTCAGAACGTAGTGATACAACTTGATGCGAATGGTGCAGCCAGTATCACAACCAGCATGATAGACAATGGGTCAAACGATGCCTGTGGCATTGCAAGCTATGCCTTGAGCCAATATGACTTCGATTGTAGCCATGTAGGAGCTAACACAGTGACCTTAACAGTAACTGATGTGAATGGCAATGTAAACTCAGCTGATGCTATCGTAACTGTAGAAGATAATATTGCGCCAATATTGACTGTTCCTTCAGCCATTACGGTATTGAATGATGCAGGAGTGTGTGGAGCAGTAATTGATATTGGAATGGCAACAGCCACAGATAATTGCTCAGTAGCTAGTATAGTTAATGATGGTTTAGCATTCTACCCAGTTGGAACTACCACCGTTACCTGGACAGCGACAGATGTTAATGGCAATGAGAGCTCAGCAACGCAGCTGATCACCGTGACCAATGACATACCTGTAATCAATGGCTTTAGCATGCCTGAGTCAATGCTGATTAACTCAGCAAGTATGTACAGTGCAGGATTTACCGATAATAACCTGCAATCAGCAACATGGGATTGGGGTGATGGCAGTACAAGTGCTGGAACCATCGATGGTCAGACAGTGAATGGAATCCACAGCTATAGTGCTACAGGATTGTATACTGTAACCCTGACTATTGTAGATGCCTGTGGAGAGTCTGACACCAAAGTATATACCTATGTACCGATCTATGATCCGAATGAAGGACATATCACAGGAGGAGGATTTATTACTTCACTTCCAGGCGATCTGACTACAGATATGGGAGCAACCGGTAAGTCCAACTATGGCTTCCAAGGTAAGTATCTTCCAAATGGTAGACTTCAAGGCAACATGAACTTCCACTTGAATAGTGCAGGCTTCAAGTTCAAGTCTGAGAGTGCTCAGTGGATGGTAATTATGGATGACAATGCCATTATGAAAGGAGTTGGAACGATCAACGATATAGGAGGCTACTCCTACGTGGCTACTATGGTTGATATTGATGTGAACAACAGAACACCAAACGACAGATTCAGAATCAAGATTTATGAAACCTCAACAGGTAATGTGATCTATGACAATGAATCAGGAGTAGCATTGGATGTTGAGACGCTGGAGCAAATCGACAAGGGAACTGTTGTTATCCATAGAGGAGGCAAAGGCAAGGCCGAAGATTCAACTACCACCAGTACAACGGGTAGCGGATCAGATGATTCAGGAACAACTGATGATAGCAAAGGCAAAGGCAAGGGTAAGAAGAAAGTAGAAACAGATATGCCAGTGATAGGTATTGAAGCTTTCCCTAACCCAACCAGCTCAACTGCCACCATCAGGTTCTCTAGCGATATGGATGGAAAAGCCAGAGTAGGGGTGTTCAACCTGAATGGTGTTCAAATCGCCACCTTGTTTGAAGGAGATGTATTAGCAGATCAGAATGTAGAAGTAGAATTCAATGCTTCTTCAGTGGCCAGTGGAGTTTACCTAGTAAGGGTAAACACCAATGGATATATAAGAAATCTGAAGTTGATGGTTAAGAAGTAATCATCATTACTACAGTGTTTAGGTGAATAGAAGCCCTGACCTCGAAAGAGTGTCGGGGTTTTTTTAACCTTTTTAGGTGCTTTTTATACCGTCTATTGGGTATAGATGATGCAATTTCAAATGACTACCTTAGTAAGGTTATGATCTCCTCAACCATAACCATTGCATGTGCCTTTGTGGCCTTGCTT
>JABXHN010000025.1 GCA_013373635.1 Flavobacteriaceae bacterium | reverse complement strand
TTAAGTTTTTATTATTCCTTAATAAAGATTTATTATGAAATGTCTGTACAAATAAAACTATTTAAAACAAAAAACCCTTGAAAATCAAAAGATTAACAAGGGTCTCTGTACTCGAGGCGGGACTTGAACCCGCACGAACTAATGTTCATTGGATTTTAAGTCCAACGTGTCTACCAATTCCACCACTCGAGCCTCATTACTTAAAAAGTAATAGCTTTTATAAAGAGCGAAAAACGGGGCTCGAACCCGCGACCTCAACCTTGGCAAGGTTGCGCTCTACCAGCTGAGCTATTTTCGCGTTATTTAAAGAACATTCATCTTTTAGATGAGGTTGCAAATTTAATACAATTATCTAAATCCCAAAGAAAAATTCCTAAAAAAGAAAAAATTATTCAGTTGCGATATACGAATCGTAAACCTGTACTTTTTTCCATAGATGTTGAGCTCTATCAATGAACTCTAAATGGATTGGATCCGTTTGGTATTCATCTTGAGATTCCTTGGATTCAAAATTGAGAACAAGACTGAATTGATACGTATTGTCAACAACTTCTCTTGGTGTTCCAGCAGGTTTCCCGATGTGTTTTGAGATTGGCTGTGGGATTTTATCCATAAAGCGTTCTAATTCACTGAGTAATTGTTCTTGTTCTTGGGCGCTATCTGGATTGTTCATCCAAAAGAACACCACGTGATAAAAAGGTCCTTGTGTGTTGTTCATAGTGTTGTTTTGAGAGTTAGCGCAAGATAATAGTATTGCACTAATTCCTAAAGTTAATAAGAGTTTTTTCATTTGTTAGAGAGTTTGTTTTTAATAGCGTTGAGCTTGTTTAAGGCTTCAACAGGGGTGAGGTTGTTGATGTCCGTTTCTAGAAGTTCTTCTTTGATGGCTTCTAGTGTAGGATCATCGAGCTGGAAGAAACTCAATTGCATATCTTCAGCGAGCTCATTGATGCTTTCTGATCGATGTTCGGTTCCATGAGTTGCTTCTAGCTTTTTTAAGATAGCATTGGCTTTGTTGAGAACTTGCTGTGGCATTCCCGCCATTTTAGCTACGTGAATTCCAAAGGAGTGAGCCGACCCTCCTGGAATCAGTTTGCGTTTAAAGAGAACTTTGTCCTTGAGTTCTTCGATGGAAACATTGTAATTGTGAATACGATCAAACTGTTTTTCCATCTCATTGAGTTCGTGATAATGAGTCGCAAAAAGTGTTTTAGGTCGTTCCTCAGATTGGTGTAAGTACTCTGCAATGGCCCAAGCAATGGAAATTCCATCATAGGTGGAGGTTCCTCTTCCAATTTCATCTAAGATGATTAAAGATCGATCACTGAGGTTGTTAAGAATACTGGCTGTTTCATTCATCTCCACCATAAAGGTCGATTCTCCTTTGGAGATATTGTCGCTAGCTCCAACTCTTGTAAATATCTTATCGACGATTCCAATATGTGCTTCTTTGGCTGGAACAAATGATCCCATCTGAGCCAGAAGAACAATCAAAGCGGTTTGTCTTAGTGTGGCTGACTTTCCACTCATATTAGGTCCTGTGATGACGATGAGTTGTTGCTTTTCTCGATCTAAAAAGAGATCATTAGCAATATAGGCTTCATCGATTGGTAATTGTTGTTCAATAACCGGATGCCTTCCATCTTTGATGTTGAGTTGATAGCTTTCGTCTAGTTTTGGAGAGTGGTAATCATTTTCATGTGCGAGAATTGCAAATCCATTTAAGCAATCAATCTGTGCTAAAATATGAGCATTCTGCTGTACTTCCTTGATGTAGTTTTGAGTCTCAGTAACTAGTTCAGCAAAGAGTTGTTGTTCTAAGCTTAAAATTTGTTCTTCAGCTCCAAGTATCTTCGTTTCGTATTCTTTGAGCTCTTCTGTAATATAACGCTCAGCATTGACTAGGGTTTGTTTTCTAATCCACTGTTCAGGGACCTTGTCTTTGTGAGTGTTTCTTACTTCGATATAGTACCCAAAAACATTGTTAGATGCAATTTTTAAGGCTCCAATGCCTGTACGCTCTGTTTCTCGAACCAGCATTTGGTCTAAGTAGTCTTTGCCAGAGTAAGCAATGCCTCTTAGTTCATCAAGTTCTTGATGGTATCCTTCTGCAATAGTTATTCCTTTGCCAATGACCACAGGAGCTTCTTCATTGAGGCATTGATCGATTTGAGAAATAAGATCTTCAAGACTGTGAATTTTCTTCGCTAGTTCTTGAATGGCCTTTTGATTTGATCCTTGGAGTAATTCCTTAATAGGTTGGATGGAAAGCAGTGATCGTTTTAATTGAACGAGTTCTCTAGGACTAATTTTTGCTGCAGCAACTTTAGAGATCAATCGTTCTAAATCTCCTATTTGTTTGAGTTCTTCACTAATAGCAATGCTTGTGCTGTCGTTTAAATAAAAGTAAGTGACAATTTCTTGTCGCTGTTGAATCTGCTGTAAGTTCTTCAAAGGAAGTGCAAGCCATCGTTTGAGAAGTCTTCCTCCCATTGGAGAAAGTGTTTTATCGATAATTTGTAATAGGGATACTCCCTGTGTATAAGAGGTCTGATAGAGCTCTAAATTATCGATGGTAAAACGATCCATCCATACATAATCGTCATTGGCAATACGTTTAATGGTATTGATATGTCCTATTTTGTCATTTTGAGTCTCTGAAATATAATGTAAAGCCACCCCAGCGGTAATCATCCCAAGGGTATAATCATCGATACCGAATCCTTTTAGGGACTTGGTTTTAAAATGAGCAGTGAGTTTTTCAAAGGCATAATCCTCACTAAAAGCCCAATCCTCCATAAAGAAATAGTGGAGTTGAGTTCCAAATAAATTAGTGATTTTAGTTTTTTGAGGCTTGGCTACTAGTATTTCTGAAGGAGAGAAATTTTCAATGAGTTTATCGATTTGTTCTCTGTTCCCTTGATACGTTAAAAACTCTCCAGTGGAAATGTCTACAAATGAAATTCCAAATAAATCCTTGTGCTCATAGAGTGCTGCTAAGAAGTTATTGCTTTTAGAATGGAGAATATCATCGTTAAAGGCAACTCCTGGGGTTACTAGTTCAGTAACGCCTCTTTTGACAATCTTTTTGGTCATTTTAGGATCTTCCAACTGATCACATATGGCTACTCTACAGCCAGCCTTTACTAATTTGGGTAAATAAGTGTTTAGTGAATGATGCGGAAAGCCGGCTAGCTCTGTTTTATCACCACCGTTATTTCTGTGTGTAAGAACAATTCCTAATATTTCAGCAGCCCTGATAGCATCTGCTCCAAAGGTCTCGTAAAAGTCTCCAACTCTAAAGAGCAACAATGCATCGGGATACTTGGTTTTGATCCCGTTGTACTGCTTCATTAGCGGACTTGTTTTCTTATTTGTATCCTTTTGAGTCAAAAGAGAATAGTTTGTTTAATTTTGTAGTGGTTTTTAAAGATACCAATGTACTATTTTAGAAGCCCAAAGCAAATAGTTGTTAATATTTTAGAATAACTTCGTTTTATGCGTAAACTAGCCAATGAGGAATTAAATCGATTGAGTGTGGAAGAATTTAAAAACACTTCCAAAATACCAGTGGTGGTAATCTTAGATAACATTCGTTCACTCAATAATATAGGTTCGGTATTTAGAACTTCGGATGCCTTTTTAATCGAAAAGATTTACCTCTGTGGAATCACTGCAAAACCACCACACAAAGATATTCACAAAACAGCTTTAGGAGCTACTGAAAGTGTTCAGTGGGAATATTCAGCATCAACTATTGAGGTTGTAGAAAACTTAAAAGAGCAGGGTTATTGTTGTGTCGCTATAGAACAAGCAGAAAATGCAACTATGCTTAATAATTATCCTTTTAATCAAAAATCCTATGCCCTAGTTTTTGGAAACGAAGTGATGGGAGTTAATCAAGAAGTAGTATCGGCTTGTAATCAAGTTATTGAAATACCTCAATCGGGCACCAAACACTCTTTGAATATTTCAGTTAGTGCTGGGGTTGTTCTATGGGAATTCTACAAACAGCTTAATTCCTAATCGAAAAACTCACAAGTTTTTTGATTAGTTCTCTGTAATCTTCCTCCGAATTTAAAAAATCCATCTGAGAAGCATCGACTCTTAAAATAGGGTGTGTACTGCTTTTAAAATAATCTTGATAAGCACTGGCTATTTGTTCTAAGTACTCTGCCTTGATGGTTTGTTCGTAAGGCCTACCTCTCTTGGCAATATTTTTCATTAGCCTATCAGTCGGTTGATCGAGGTAGAGGTATACATCTGCTGCTCTGAGTTGTTGGTGTTTGAGCTCAAAAAGAGATTTGTAATTGAAATAATCTTCCTGGTCAAGAGTTATGGAGGCAAAAATCAATGATTTTTTAAGGTCGTAATCAGAAATCAACAAGCCATCTTCTTCTTTGTGATGGTGGATATGCTCATGGTATTGTTGATAGCGATCCTCTAAAAATGACACCTCTAAATCATAGGCGTATTTTTTGGGATCTTTGTAAAAAAGTTCCAAAAGAGGATTGTCTTTAAACTCTTCTTCGATCAGTTTGGCATTAAAATCCTTAGAGAGTTTTTGAGCTAATGAGGTTTTTCCAGCTCCGATGTTTCCCTCGATAACCAAATGTCGAATACCACCGTAATTCAGTTGGGGGTCTTTGTAGAGTCTTACATCAGTTTTAGTGAGCTTTGAATCGTCCTCACATTTTTCAATGAGGGTTTTGATATCTTCTTTTAAGATGGGATGAACAAAATTATCTGCTATATCCAGCAATGGTTCTAATACAAATTTTCTTTTGTGTATATGTGGATGGGGTAGGATTAGACGTTCTGTGTTTAGAATCATGTCATCTAAAAACAGCAGATCAACATCTATGGTTCTCGAATGATAGTTGTTGTCTTGGTAGCGTTCTCTTCCCAACTGACCTTCAACGGCTTCGATTGTATCCATGATCACTTCTGGATTCTTTTCAGTAGTAATACTTATGCAACAATTGTAGAAGTCTTCTCCTTTAAATCCCCAGGCAGGAGTTTGGTAAACTGCTGAAATTTTTTCGATGGTTCCCAATCGCTCCTCTAGCATATAAATCGCCTTTTGAAGTAGTGTTTTGCGGTCTCCTAAATTAGAGCCAAGAGAAAAGATTGCCGTTTTAGTTGCTTTATTCATCACAAGCAAAGGTCGCAAAAAAAGACTTTAACTATATTTGTTTTAGATAAAATATTGCTATGAACTTTTTGAGAAATTTACTCGCTTCTATTTTAGGAACTTTAACATCAGTTTTTATACTGTTTTTTATGTCTTTCTTTTTTTTGATGTTGATTGGAACCAATGAATCAAAACCAAAACCAATTAAGGATAATTCTGTATTAGAACTCAGTTTGTCTTCAATTGTTCAAGATAAAGCTCCTAGTAGTGATTCAGATCCCTTTTCTCCAATGATGAATGTCACTGTTGGAATGGATCAGTTGTTATTAGCAATTGAGGCCGCTAAAACTGATCCCAAGATTAAGGGGATTAGTATTCGAAACAATTTTATGTCTGCTGGAATTTCACAATTACAACGCCTTCGAAAAGCTTTAGAGTCTTTTAAGGAAAGTGGTAAGCCGATAATGGCTTATGCAGATTTTTATTCTCAAAGCAGTTATTATATTGCCTCGGTTGCCGATACCGTATCTCTAAATTCACAAGGAAGTCTTTTGTTGGGAGGCCTTACGGCAGAGGTGATGTATTACAAAGATTTTCAGGATAAGACGGGACTTAAGATGGAGGTAATTCGTCAGGGGGAATACAAGAGTGCTGTTGAACCCTATCTCTTTAATGAGATGAGTGATCAAAACCGAGAACAATTAGGATTACTTCTAGGGGGATTATGGGACGCCATTGGATCCGATATGGCTTCTTCTAGATCGATGACTGTTAAGCAGTTGGATGACATAATTCGTTCATTAGGAACGAGTAACCCAAATAAAGCATTAGCGAATGGATTCGTAGATGTTTTGCAGACTAAGGATCAATACGACTCGATGTTGAAGGTCAAAATGAATTTGTCACTTCCAAATAAGATAAAAAAAGTCTCAGTGATGGATTATGCTTCTGGATTAAAAAGAGACTCATCGCAGAAGGATAAGGTTGCTGTGGTTTATGCCCAAGGGGCTATAGAACCCGGTTATGGGTCTCATGAGTACATCGGTGAGAAAATGATGGTCAATGCCATAGAAAAGGCTGCTGATCGTTCTTCTGTAAAGGCGATTGTACTTCGAATTGACTCTCCAGGAGGTAGTTCACTCATATCAGAAAACATTTATCAAGCGCTATTAAAAGCAAAGACTAAAAAACCTCTTGTAGTATCCATGGGAGATGTCGCTGCTTCTGGTGGATATTATATCGCATTGCCTGGAGAAAAGATATTTGCAACACCTACCACTATTACAGGCTCGATTGGTGTTTTTGGAACCATTCCCAATGCTAGTGAACTCGTTGAAGAAATCGGAATTAACACAGAGCTTGTAAGTACCCATGGAGCACCACTTCATTACTCACCGTTTTCACCGATGTCGGATTCTTTTAGAACCTATATGCAAGAATCAATTGCCTTTGTTTATCAATCCTTTTTAGAGCGCGTCAGTGTCTCTAGAGAAATGAGTGTTGAACAGGTAGATGCTATTGCACAAGGAAGAGTATGGGGAGCATATGATGCTTTAAAGATTGGATTAATCGATGAAATAGGAGAGCTTGAAGATGCTATTGCTTATGCTGCTGAAGTAGCCGATTTAGACAGCTATTCAGTAGTGGATTACCCTCATTATAAATCTCCTTTTGAACTCTTTATGGAAGACCTAGCAGGCTTGAGTAGTTCGATTAAAAGTTTTTATACGATCAAGGCCAAAAGTGAAGATCCTATTGAATTAATTCAAGAATTTATAAAGGTTCCTGTAGAGCAACACATCTACACTGAGTTGCCTTATCATTTAAAAATAGATTAATGAATTATAAAGACAAGGTCTTAGCAGAGCGTATCTATCTATTTTTAGGAGCGATTTTTATTACTTCTTTGGTTGCTTCAAACCTCATATTTCAGAAGTTTGTTTATTGGCATCCTTTTGGTGAAGAGTTCACCTTGTTTGGAGCCTCATTATTTGAAATTTCTGTCGGGATTCTTCCGTATCCGATCACTTTTGTAATCACCGATTTAATCTCTGAAATCTACGGTAAAAAAAGAGCTAATCAAGTCGTAACAGCTGGAATCATTGCATCGGTATTTTCAATGGGTCTTATATTAATTGCAAATTATTTACCTGCCATTGATAATTCACCTGTCAGTGATGAGGTTTTTCATCAGGTCTTTGCGCTCTCCCCAATTGGAGTTCTAGCTTCTATGATCGCCTATCTTTTTGCTCAATACGTAGATATAGCGGTATACCATTTTTGGAAACGCCTAACCAAAGGAAAAATGCTCTGGCTTCGAAACAATTTCTCAACCTTTAGTTCTCAAATCATCGACACCACTGCAGTAGTTGGCTTACTCTGCATCTTTGGCGTATTGCCTTGGAGTTCTTTTATGGGATTGGTGATCAGTGGAGTTATCTTTAAAGTGTTGGTAGCGATAACAGATACTCCCTTTCTGTATTTATTTGTCTATCTGATGCGAAAGAGGTTTAAGTTAGAGGTAGGAGAAGAGCTTGACACTATTTAAACGAGCCTTGTCTTAGAGCAATTCTAATCGTACGACAAATCCCTCGTGGCTTCTGACGTTAAATACTTTTCCAGATTCAAAAATGAAGTACTGACCCTTGATTCCTTTGAGGATTCCTTCGAATGAATTTTCTTTCTTAAGGTTAAGAGAATTTACTTTTTCAGGATATTGATGTACTGGGAACTCCAAATGGGTCTCCGTATTATTTTGCACTAGGTATTCTTTGACTTCCTCTGGTAGCTGAGGAGCTAGTTTGTCTTTCATTTGAACTAAATCTTCATCCTTGGTGTTGTTGGTAAGCATGGCTCTCCAATTGGTCTTATCATCGACAAAGTTCTTGAGTGCCACCTCTGTAATTCCTGCAAGGTATCTGTTTGGAACCTCTACGACCTCAATAGCTTCATGAGCTCCTTGGTCAATCCATCTTGTTGGAATCTGTGATTTTCTGGTAACTCCCACTTTGAGATGAGAGGAATTAGCTAAGTATACAATATGGGGTTGGAGTTGTACCTGTTTTTCATATTCTAAATCCCTATCTTCTTTTCCGAGGTGTGCAGTAGATAATTCAGGTCTCATGACCCAATCACCAGCTTGAGGTTGTTCAAAAAAACACGATTTACAAAATCCTTGTCTAAAGATCTCCTGATCGGATCCACAACTCAAACACTGATAGGAGTCAAAACTGATTCGAATTTTTTTCTCCAGGAGTTGATTGACATTGACCCAATCATTCTCAAATTCTAAGTAGTATTCGATGGGCTGATTTAATTGGGTTTTCATCTTTTTTAATACGCCTTTAAACTCCATAAGTGTGATTTTGATTTGTATTTGATTTAAATAAAGTTATTTTTAATCTCCAAACTTGACGTAAAGATACCAAAATGGGAATATCTGTTCTAAATTCAATTGCATCATGGATACTTAAAAAACGTATTCATCAGATTGAGTTGTTTATGAAGTACCCTCATGAGGTTCAAAGCGAAGTGCTTTTTAATTTATTAGAAGTAGCTGAAGACACTGAAATTGGACGTCAATACGGTTTTCAGGAGATGAAATCCTATGAGGATTTTAAGGATAAAGTACCAGTTCAATCCTATGAAGATATATCCCAGCTTATCGAACGATCACGCAAAGGTGAAGACAATATTTTTTGGCCATCTCCAATCAAATGGTTTGCGAAAAGTAGCGGAACTACCAACGCCAAAAGTAAGTTTATTCCTGTGAGTAACCAATCTCTGGAAGATTGTCATTACAAATCGGGTAAGGATTTACTGTCTTTGTATTTTCACAATAATCCCAATTCACAGTTGTTTTCAGGCAAGAGTTTAAGGCTAGGTGGATCTAAGGAGCTTTACGAGGAAAATGGAACCGTTTTTGGAGACTTGTCCGCTATCTTAATAGACAATGCTCCCTTTTGGGCAGAGATGAGTTCAACGCCTTCTAATAAGGTCTCTCTGATGAGTAATTGGGATCAAAAGATGGAAGCCATTATAGAAGAGACCAAATTTGAAAATGTCACTTCACTCGCAGGAGTGCCATCTTGGATGCTGGTGCTATTAAACAAAGTCATTGATCAATCTGGAGAAGATCATTTATTAGAACTCTGGGAAAATTTAGAAGTATATTTTCATGGAGGAGTGAGCTTTACCCCCTATGTGGATCAGTTCAAGGAATTAATCCCTAAGAGTGATTTTAACTATTACGAAATATACAATGCCTCGGAAGGATTCTTTGCGATACAAGATCGCAATGGAGCAAGTGACCTACTTTTAATGCTCGATTACGGTATTTTCTATGAATTTATTCCGATGGATACTTTTGGTGCTTCGAATCAAAGAGTTGTTCGTTTAAGCGAGGTCATTATCGGTGTGAATTACGCTTTAGTAATTACTACCAATGCCGGACTTTGGCGTTATCTTATTGGAGATACGGTACGATTTACATCCACCAAACCCTATCGAATTGTAGTGACGGGAAGAACAAAGCATCATATCAATGTTTTTGGAGAAGAGCTCATTATCGAAAATGCGGAACAAGCCTTAAAGATAGCCTGTAGAAAAACCAATGCACAGATCAGTGATTTTACTGCTGCACCTGTATTTATGGAGGGAAATCAAAAGGGAACGCATCAATGGCTTATTGAATTTTCAAAAAAGCCTAAAAACATCGATCGTTTTTCAGATGCCTTAGACAACGCACTCAAGTCCTTGAATTCAGATTACGAAGCCAAGAGATTTAACAATATGACACTAGATCCACCTGTGATATCAGTTGCAAGAGTGAATTTATTTCACGATTGGCTAGCTTCTAAAAACAAATTAGGAGGACAGCACAAGATTCCTAGATTATCTAATTCTAGAACCTATATGGATGAACTTTTAAATCTACAAGAAATTAAGACACCGCTTTAAGCTGTCTCATCTGTTCAAACGAAAGCTTTTTAAGAGCGTATTCTTTGTCTACTTTAAACTCAGTTTCATCGCTCGAAGGCAATTCGAACATGGCGTCGGTAAAGATCATTTCACAAAGAGAACGAAGTCCTCTAGCACCCAATTGGTATTCCAATGCTTTTTCAACGATATGATCCAGAGCATCATCAGTAATGCTAAAAGCTACGCCATCCATTGCAAATAGTTTTTCGTATTGTTTGATAAGCGCGTTCTTGGGCTCAGTAAGAATTGAACGTAGTGTCTTTTTGTCTAAAGGATTCATATGAGTGAGTACTGGAAGTCTTCCAATGATCTCGGGAATCAACCCGAAATCTTTTAAATCCTTAGGGATGATGTATTGTAGAAGGTTTTCTTGATCGATTTTTTCCTCAGCTTTTGAAGCAGAATATCCTACCGATTGCATATTAAGTCTGTTACTTATTTTCTTTTCAATTCCATCAAAGGCACCGCCAGCAATAAAGAGGATGTTTTCGGTATTGACTTCGATGAATTTTTGATCAGGATGCTTGCGACCTCCTTTTGGTGGAACATTTACTTTTGTTCCCTCAAGAAGTTTTAAAAGCCCTTGTTGGACCCCTTCACCTGAGACATCTCTAGTAATGGATGGATTATCACTCTTACGAGCAATTTTATCGATCTCGTCGATAAAAATTATTCCGCGTTCAGCTTTTTCAAGGTTGTAATCAGCTGCTTGTAGTAAACGAGTGAGGATGCTTTCTACATCTTCACCTACATAACCAGCCTCAGTGAGTACGGTGGCATCGATAATAGCTAGAGGAACATTGAGCATTCTGGCGATGGATTTAGCTACAAGTGTTTTACCCGTACCTGTTTGTCCTGCCATAATGATATTGCTCTTTTGAATCTCAATATCGTTTTCTTTGTCTTTAGGTTGAAGCAATCGCTTGTAGTGATTGTAAACCGCAACAGATAGTACCTTCTTAGTCTTTTCTTGTCCAATGACATATTGATCTAAGAATTCCTTTATTTCAATAGGTTTTTTAAGCTCGAGCTCTGAAGAGAGATCGTCATTTTTTATTTGTTTGGATTCTTCAGCGACAATACCGTGGGCTTGTTCAATGCATCGATCACAAATATGGGCCTCAATTCCAGCTATAAGTAAGTTGGTCTCAGGCTTTTTTCTCCCACAAAACGAACATTCTAATTCATTCTTTCCCATGATGCCTATTTTAAGGTATTATTCTCTTGTTAAAATCTCATCGATCATTCCATAAGACTTAGCCTCATCAGCTTTCATCCAATAATCACGATCAGAGTCTTCGTATACTTTATCGAAGGGTTGACCTGAATGCTTTGAAATGATTTGATATAATTCATCTTTGATTTTCAATACTTCTTTTGCAGCGATTTCAATATCACTAGCTTGACCCTGTGCCCCAGATAATGGCTGGTGAATCATCACTCGAGAATGAGTAAGACCAGAGCGTTTACCTGCTGCTCCAGCACATAGTAACACAGCACCCATAGATGCTGCCATTCCGGTGCAAATAGTCGCTACATCAGGTTTGATGAATTGCATGGTATCGTAAATTCCCAAACCAGCATATACACTACCACCAGGTGAATTGATATAGATTTGAATATCTTTTGAAGCATCAGCGCTTTCTAAGAATAATAATTGAGCCTGAACAATATTGGCCACTTGATCGTTTATACCGGTTCCTAGGAAGATAATACGATCCATCATCAATCTCGAAAACACATCCATTGCAATGGCATTGAGTTGTCGTTCTTCAATGATATTAGGAGTCATTCCTACGGGATACATACTCGAGAGTATATTGTCGTAATAGGTGCTGCTGATCCCCTGATCTTTTATGGCAAAATTTTTAAACTCTTTAGCGTAATTCATAGTTCGATACTAAAACAAATTGATAAAAAAACGGTGCTAAAAGTTGCCTTTTAACACCGTAAATATACTTAATTTAAGCTTTAAGCCCCATATACTTCTTTAACAAACTTGTCGTAAGAAAGCTCTTTGGTTTTTAAGTTTGCGTTTTCTTTGTAGAATGCTACGAGTTTTTTGCTCATCAATTGCTCTTGAAGACGTTTTACTTCGTCTTGATTTGACATCACTCGCGCAGCGATTCCATCTAATTCTTTCTCATCTGGATTTAACTGACCGTATTGAGCCATTTGTTCTTTGATTAATCCTTTTGCAAAATCTTTCAACTCTTCAAATTCAATCTGAAGTTTGTTGTCTTGGATAATCTTACCTTCGATAAGTTGGTAACGCAATCCTTGTTCTGCTTTTTCGTATTCAGCAGCAGCCTCTTCTTGAGAGATCTCTTTCTCACCACTTACACGGATCCACTTTGTTAAGAATTCAGCAGGTAAATCAAATTTTGTAGACTCTACTAAGTTTTCAGTAACATCGTTTAAAAGTTTTTGATCAGTTTGTTGCTCAAATTGACCCTGTGCATCTTCTGTAAGTTTAGCTCTTAATTCTTCTTCAGATTTAACCTCGTCCTTTCCGAATAATTTATCGAAGAGCTCTTGGTTTAATTCAGCAGGCTCACGATTAGTAATTCCTTCAATACTAATGTTGAGATTTATGTCTAGGTCAGCAACCTCAGCTTCGTCTTTGCCTAAAGCTCTTGCTAAAACTGCTTGATCTTTAAAAAGTTCCTTAGTTGAAAGTTCAAGAACATCACCTGATTTAGCAGCCTTGATCTTTTTAACAGCATCTTTAGCATTGATTTGCTCTAAAGTGATGGTTGTTTTATTATCAACTCCAGCTTCTTCATTTTTGATCACTAAAGTGATTTCAGAAGCATCACTTACTTTATCTGCAGGAACTAATTTTCCATATTGTAGTGCAATACGTTCAACTTGTTCGTCTAACATCTTTTTGTCGGCTACAATATTGTAGTGTGTAATCGCTTTTTTAGACTTGATGGCTACTTCAAATTCAGGAGCAAGTCCTAATTCAAATACAAATTCCAATACATCAGCATCCCAATCAATATGATCGTCTTCTTTTGGAAGCGGATTTCCTAAAATAGCAAGTTTTTCTTCTTCTAAGAAATTGCTGATACCGCTTTGGATTAATTTGTTAACCTCGTCTACTAAAACGGCTTTACCGTACTGTTTTTTGATCATTCCCATTGGAACCTGACCTTTTCTAAAACCTGGTACATTAGCTGTTTTGCGGTAATTTTTTAAAATGTCATCTACCTTATTGGCGTAATCAGATTTTTCAATACTAACCTTTAACTCTGCGTTTAAAGTATCGATTTGTGTCTTTACTACATTCATTTCTTGCTATTTAGAATATTCAATTGGGCTGCAAAAGTAATGCTTTTTAATGAGTTTACAATAGCTAATTTGTATAAAAAAAGGCGCCCTAATAGGACGCCTTAATCAAGTTTAGTTTAGTTAATTGTTTATTGTAAGTACAATGCTTTGTAGTTCAATGGTTCTACCTCAGGTAGATCAGAACCAAACTTAGCATTGATGGCTTTAATAAATAAATTGGCGATTATTGCATTACCTCTTGGAGATGGGTGAATTCCATCAAGAGAGAAAAGTCCACCTGAACCATAAGTAGCGGTGAGGACTGATCCATCGCTCATCGTAACTCCATTTGTAGCTGCTGTTTTAAAGAACGTATTGACGTCTACTAATGCCAATCCATTCGCTTGAGCGATCCCAGCAATAGAGGTGTTAATTGCACTAATAGCTGTATTTATTTCCGTTTGCTCAGCTGGCGTGAGTACCCATTTATCAGCAAGAGGAATCGCAACTCCATTCACCGAAAGTGGATTGGAAGGATCTGCAAGTGTTCCAATGATATTTTGAGATGTTAAAACTAACAAGTCCTCAGCAGTGGCCTGACGGATTTGTGGTAGGGCTGCGAAAGCAGGATTGATGGCACCAAGATTGGTTAATGATTCATCTATAATGACAACTGCATTGGTTAATCCAGCTTCAAAACTAATGGTACGTGCAGCAACTTCTTCAGCAGTAAATAATCCTGGTGCTACAGCATTAAGAGCTGCGTAGGCTGCTTGTAGACCACCGTTGTAGGCTGCATACGCTTGATTTAAGGCGGCGGCAGTAGTAGCGTCTAATGGAATAGGGTTGTGAGGGACAGTGGTAAAGAAAGGGGCAGCGTTCACATCAGGAACATTGGCGATTGCTCCCTTAGCTCCTATGGCTCCTAGGGTTTCTACCATTCCATTGATTGCAGCTGCTACTACGTTGGGATCGGAAAGATCACTTCCTCCATAGGTTGAAGGATCTAGATTTCCAGTTTGATTTGCAGCATCTCCACCAGCAGTGGCATATCCTAATACATCGTTATTTCCAATCCACATGGAGTAAAAGCTTGGAGCCTGTGCTAGTGCGTCAGCAAATACGGTAGTAGTTGGACTCGATGCAAAACGAGCAAAATAAGGGTTTGCTAGGCCTAAAGCAACCCCCTGAATATTTCCATAACCTGGAGCTAACAAGTGATAGGATTTAGCTCCTGGTACTCCCATATTGTTGAATGATCCACTAAGTCGATTCGTGATTTCAGTACTTGGTGTACCAGATATTACGGTAGGGGCTGGAGAACCACTTGCAAAAGAAAGGATCATTCTGTTGTTTAGAATTTGAGTCCCTCCTAAGGTGGCTCCACCTAAATTGTCAGCCATAAATGGAATGTCAAAATCTCCACCACCAGCTAATTCAAATTGATTCGCAAGTAAGTTAGAAAATGAGTTGGTTTGACCTTCCATAAATAAGGCTCCATCGGAATATCCAGCAGTAAGCGAATTTCCTAATGCGACATAATTACTAAAATCAGCTGATCCACTAGAGTAGGTTACAGTTTCGTTATTATTGTTGTTGTCGGGGTTGATGAAAGGTTCTTCTTTGGAACAATTGACCAATAAAAGTCCGGCCAAAGGCAGTAAATAGGTAAGTTTTTTCATGAATAAACACGTTTAGTTTAGTAAAGCATCAAAGCTTATCCCACTAAAATAGTAAAATTAAATGAAAAATAAGCTATAATTTTTTATTTGAGAAACTCTATTACAATCTCATAAAATCGTTTTGGGTCTTCGGCATGTAGCCAATGACCTGCCTTGGGAATGCTTTGAAGTTGATTTTGTGGAAAGTGATAATCGAGAATAAATTGATCTTCATCTAAAATGTAATCTGATTGTTCACCTTTGATAAAAAGCGTTGGTTTTTCAAACTTTTGATCGATTTCTAAGGCTTTTCCAATGCTCTTCATATGTTGTCCTAATACTTTGATATTCGGTCTAAACCCTAAGGACTTGTCTTCTTTTCTGTAGAGGTTCTTAAGTAAGAATTGACGTATGCCAAAGTCTTTGATGTGTTTACTTAACTCCTGGTCAGCAAAAGCTCTGGACGTGATTTCTTGACTTGAGAGTTCCAAAAGGGCTGCAATAATCACTTGATGGTGTGGTGCGTACTCTTTTGGAGCAATATCAGCTACGATGAGCCTGTCAAAGCGTTCTGAGTAGGTGGTTGTGGCAAACATTGCAGTTTTACCTCCCATAGAATGTCCAAGAATACTCGTTTGTTTTATTTGGTTGTGATCCATATAACGGATGAGATCCTCTACCATTAATTCATAGGAAAATTCGTCAGAGTGAAAACTTCTACCGTGATTTCGTTGATCGACAAGATGAACTCTAAAACCAGCATTTGAGAAGGCAGTTCCAAGTGTCTTCCAATTGTCGGACATACCTAAATATCCGTGAAGAATGATGAGGTCTTTGGTGTTTTCTTCACCGAGTATTAGTGAATATAAATCCATTAACTCATCGCTTTTAAATAACCTTGAATGACCTGTTCTAATCCTAGGTATAGGGATTCACAAATTAGGGCGTGTCCTATGGAAACTTCGTCTAAATAAGGGATGTTCTTGCTGAAGTATTCTATGTTTTCAAGGCTTAAATCATGACCTGCATTGATGCCTAGTCCTAGTTCATGTGCCAATTCTGCGGCCTTGATATAAGGGGCTATTGCCGCTTCTCGATTAGTTGGATATTCCTGTGCATAGGCTTCGGTATAAAGTTCGATTCGATCTGTTCCGGTCGCAGCAGCAGCTCTTATTTGTTCCTCTACAGGATCCATAAATATCGAGGTGCGAATACCCTTTGATTTAAAAGTTTTTATTACTCCTTTGAGGTATTCTTGGTGTTTGATCGCATCCCAACCTGCATTCGAAGTAATAGCATCAATAGCATCAGGAACAAGCGTTACTTGAGTAGGTAGTACTTCTAAGACTAAATCCGTAAACTGATCAACGGGATTCCCTTCGATATTGTATTCGGTAGTGACAATTGATTTTAAATCTCTAGCATCCTGGTATCGAATATGGCGTTCATCCGGTCTTGGATGAATCGTGATTCCTTGAGCTCCGAAAGATTCAATATCAGTAGCACTTTTAAGTAAATTAGGCATATTAGCACCTCTGGCATTTCGAAGTGTTGCTATTTTATTGATGTTTACGCTGAGTTTTGTCATAATAATCAAATTCTAAGGCAAAAATACAAAACCCACTTCCTTTTTCCATTAATTAATTAGTAATTTGCATACAAATAACAAAGATGATAAGTACACTCAATAACGAACTGCGATTATTTACACTGCAAGACCGTGTTAGTGATGCAGTGGATTACCTCGATACGGAGGAATTGTCTGTCGCAATCGTCGTTGAGAATGGTTTGTTTTTAGGGGTCATGTCAATGGACTTGTTGATAGGATTAGAACCTGATAAACAATTAAACACCTATGCTTATTTATTAAAACCTGATTGTATTTTAAACGATTTACACTGGTTTCATTCATTTGAACTCTTTTCTAACCTCAATACAGATGTTTTAGCAGTTGTCGATCAAAATCAGAATTACTGTGGTGCCTACAGATACGATGAATTAAATAAGGGTATTCTCAGTTTGTCCTTGATTAAACAAGCGGGATATATCATCGTTCTAAGTTTAGAGGAGCACGCTTGCAATTTTGGTTCAATCGTTGACTTAATAGAGCGCAACGGAGGTAAATTACTAGGGATACTCATCACTGATCAAGTTGAAAATAGAGTAGAACTCACTGTTAAAATCGCTATTCAAAACTGTGATATGGTGGTAGATGCACTATCTAGAGCAGCTTATCAAGTGATGTACTCTGATGCCTCGGATCACCTTAAGGAAACCCTTAAAGATCACGCAGCCTATTTTAATGCTTATTTAAATCTCTGATGAAAGTAGCTTTATTCGGACATAAGATAGAAGAGAGCGATTCTCATTCGGTTTTAGAATTTTTAAAAGCGCTGAAAAGCATTGATGCACAAGTTGCTTTTGAATCGGTCTTTTTAGATCACTTAAAAGATCACGATTGTCCAATTGAGGCTGATGTTTTTAAAGCTGATGGAGGATTAGATCAATCCTTTGATCTCTTTGTGAGTTTTGGAGGCGATGGAACCATGTTAAGAGCGGTGACCATTGTCAAGGATTTGGGAATTCCAATTGTCGGCATCAATACTGGTAGATTGGGTTATCTTTCCACATTTAACAAAGAAGAGGTGCAAAGAGTCATTACTGAATTCATCGCTGGGGCTTATACTATTGAAGAACGGTCTTTAATCAGTTTGGAGAATGCTGCTTCCTTAGGTTTCGACTTAAATTTTGCTCTCAATGAAATCACTGTAATACGAAAGGATACCACTTCGATGATTACCGTTGAAACTTATTTAGATGGGGAATATCTAACCTCTTATTGGGCTGATGGTCTTATTGTAGCGACTCCTACTGGTTCCACGGGGTATTCTTTGAGTTGTGGTGGTCCTGTGATTGCCCCACTTACGCGTTCCATGGTTCTGACCCCAATAGCCCCTCACAATCTCAATGCGCGTCCATTGGTGATATCAGAAGATACAGAAGTAAAGATTAAGGTGTCGGGAAGAGAATCTCAGCACGTACTCTCTTTGGACTCGAGATTGGCTGTTGTAGCGACAGGAACTGAATTAATCATAAAAAAAGCTGCTTTTAAAGTGAAAATGGTCAAGTTTAATTCAGAGAGTTTTATATCTACACTCAGAAAAAAATTGCTTTGGGGAGAAGATAAACGCAATTAACGTACTAAGAATTTAAAAATGGAGTTATAGAATGAGTGAGCTTATCGTAGTGATATCTCAACAAATTTTTTAAATTTGCCTCCTTTGTCCAATGAAGTTAAAGTGGTTTTTTATATTCGTGTTTTTTAGCACTCTAGCTCCTGCTCAAGTTTTTGAAGCAGGTGTTTTTGTAGGTGGCTCCAATGCGATATCAGATTTAGGTCCAAGTTGGTATATAAATCCCAACTCCGAGGCCTATGGAGCACTGTTTAAGTGGAATAAAAGCTTGAGATATACTTGGAGAATATCAACCACTCACACACAACTCATCATGGATGATGCTGCCTCTAATATTCCTGCAAGAGCAAAGAGGGGATATCGCAATGAGACAAGACTTAGAGATTTTACAGCTGGTTTGGAAGTGAACTTTAATTCTTTTGAATTGCATCGCTTCAATGCTTCATGGACTCCTTATATATTTACAGGAGTGAGTTATTATCAATACAAAAGCTCTTTTTACAAAGGAGATTTGGTGGGTTTTTATCCCTTAGGAGTAAAGTACAACTTTGCACTTCCACTTATTGTTGGTGTGAAATACAAGATTGCAAAGTATTTTGTCGCTGCTCTTGAAACAGGTGTTCGCTACAGTTTTAATGACAATCTTGACGGGTCTCACCCTATTGGTCCTGGTTATGAATCTTACGCTTTTGGAAATACAGCTTCTAATGATTGGTATGTGTTCTCGGGAATGACGCTGACATATACCTTTGGAAAGAAACCTTGTACTCAATGTTATAATTAATATGTCAACTACTATCGATATCAATAAAACCCCTTCTCATATTGCCATTATCATGGATGGAAATGGACGTTGGGCAAAGGAGAGAGGAGAAAAGAGGACCTATGGTCATTCGCAGGGAGTACAAGCTGTGAAACGCACTGTGGAAGCTGCGGTGGAATTAGGTGTCGAATATTTGACGCTGTATACCTTTTCAACAGAAAACTGGAATCGTCCAAAACACGAAGTTGCTTTATTGATGAAATTGTTGGTAAAGTCTCTCAATAAGGAACTCGACAGTTTTATGAAGCACAATATTCGATTAAATACTATAGGTGATATTGAAATGTTGCCTACTAAGGCATATAAAGAGCTTCAAAAGGTTTTAAGTAAAACCAGTTCTAATGACGGTATGACTCTTACATTGGCTTTGAGTTATGGTTCAAGATCAGAATTGATACAAGCGATAAGAAAGATAGCGGACAACGTTAAAAATAATATAATTTCTTCTGAAAAAATTGATGAATCGATTATAAATACTCATCTTTACACGCATAATTTGCCCGATGTGGATCTGCTTATAAGAACCAGTGGGGAACATCGTATTAGCAATTTTATGCTTTGGCAAATTGCCTATGCAGAATTGTATTTTATCAATGAGTATTGGCCTGATTTTAGCAAGGAGGAATTGATTAAAGCTATTGTCAGCTACCAAAATAGAGAACGAAGATTTGGAAAAACAAGTGAACAACTGGACGAGTAATTGTATGTTAACGATTACTCGATTAATAATAGTGTTAGTCTGTGCATTAAGCAGCCTATCTGTAATGGCTCAAACAGACTACGACAATGGTAAAAAATACACCATTGCTGAGCTTAAAATTACAGGATTACAAACCTATAACGAGCAAACTGTAAAAACTTATACGGGGCTCAGAGAGGGAATGCTCATAACGATTCCAGGTGAACAAATAAGTGCAATTATTAATAAACTTTGGGACTTAGAGCTCTTTTCTGATATTAACTTTTATTTGAATAAGGTCGAAGGTGATCAAGCATTTTTAGAATTAGAAATCATTGAACGTCCAGTTTTATCAGAAGTCAAAGTGGTTGGAATCAACCCTAGAAAAGTAGATGGTATCGTTGAAGATACCGATCTTAAAAAGGGTAAAAAAATCACTAAAAGTTTAATTTCAAATACTAAGAATTACTTAGAAAACAAGTATAAAGATCAAGGGTATTTGAATGCAAAGGTGTTGATCACAACCAAAAATGATACAGCTTCTACGAATTCACAGCAAGTTGTGATCAATATCGATAAAGGTACCAAAGTTAAAATTTCAGATATCGTCTTTGAGGGTAATGAAAATTTAAAAGTAAAAAAGCTCAAGAAAGCACTTAAGAAAACCAAGGTAGCCTTTCCTGGAAGATTTTGGAAAAAGTCAAAGTATATCCCAGAGGATTACGATGAAGATTTGGGACTATTAATCGATGCTTATGCTGAAAACGGCTTTAGAGATGCTCGTATTTTATCGGATACCATCACTAAAATTGACGATGAGCGTATTGCATTAAACATTAAAATTGAAGAAGGTAAACGTTATTACTTTGGTGATATAGATTTTGTTGGAAACACTGTATATTCTGATAAGCAATTAAGTTCCGTGCTCGGAATCAAAAAAGGAGATACTTACAATGGAGTGTTACTTCGCAAGCGTATTGCGGATAATTCAAAGCCCGATGGAGAAGATGTTACGAACCTCTATCAGAATAACGGATATTTATTCTCAAGTATCAACCCTGTGGAAATTGCTGCAGCCAATGATACCATTGATTTCGAAATACGTATTATTGAAGGGAAAGAAACGTTTTTAAATCACGTAACTGTTGCCGGTAATGACCGTACAAACGATCATGTGATTTTCAGAGAACTCAGAACACGTCCTGGGCAGCGTTATTCTAAAGACAATATTATTCGTTCGATTCGTGAATTAGGACAGCTTGGATTCTTTGATGCCGAACAGATTTCTCCAGATGTTCAAAATGCAGATCCTAACTCTGGTACTGTAGATTTACACTACGACCTTGTAGAGTCTGGATCATCTCAAATCGAACTCCAAGGAGGATATGGAGGAGGAGGTTTTATCGGAACCTTAGGATTGGCTTTCAATAACTTCTCAATGAAAAATATTTTCAATAAAGAAGCTTATCAACCAGTTCCTATGGGAGATGGACAAAATTTTGCACTTCGACTTCAAGCTTCGAGAACTTTTAAGGTATACTCCTTAAATTTTTCTGAGCCATGGTTAGGAGGGAAGAAACCAGTTCAATTCAATATCTCCCTATCCAGAACACAACAATTCTCTTTTGATTATATTCGTAGAGATGTAGACAGATCGAGATCATTCGCAATCACAGGGATGTCTGTAGGACTTGCAAAACGCCTACAATGGCCAGATGATTTCTTCACCCTTTCGACTGCTTTGGGATATCAGCAATACGATTTCAATAACTATAATATAGGTCTATTTAACTTTGGAAATGGGTCGTCCAATTCCTTTACATATACTTTTGGTCTTTCTAGAAAATCTTCTGGACCAAACCCAATATTCCCTACAACGGGTTCTAATTTTGAATTTACTGCTAAATTATCACCTCCATTTTCGCTAATGGGTTCTGGCAAGGATTTTGCAGCTATTAAAGAAGAAAGCGATGAGATTATCGATTTGAGATCTCGTGGAGAAGCTACAGCAGTAGATTTGAGAAGATTGGAAGAACTTGAAGAAGCTCGATTTAAGTGGTTGGAATTTTACAAGGTAAAAATAAAAGGAGATTGGTATACTAGAATCATCGATAAACTCGTTCTCAGAACAAATACAGAGTTTGGATTCTTAGGTCACTATAACAACGACATTGGATCCGTTCCTTTTGAGCGTTTCTTCGTAGGTGGGGATGGTCTTGGAAACTTTACTCTAGACGGTAGGGATGTAGTTCAGTTAAGAGGTTATGAGAATCAATCACTAACTCCATTAGATCCGATTACAGGTCAACAAGAAGGGGGAGTGGTTTATAATAAATTCTCAATGGAGCTACGTTATCCATTAACATTAAAGCCTTCAGCATCTATTTATGCGATGACATTTTTGGAAGCTGGTAATGCTTTTAATACATTTAAGGAGTTTGATCCGTTTGATATGAAGCGATCTGCAGGTGTTGGGATTCGTGTGTTTATGCCAGCATTTGGATTATTGGGAATCGACTTTGGTTACGGATTTGATTCAGACAATCAACCAGGTTCAGTAGGACCTAGTGGATGGCAAACACATTTTATCATTGGACAACAATTTTAAAAAATGAAAACAATTACAAAATCACTATTGCTGTTAACGCTGCTTTTAAGCAGTGCTAGTCTGTATGCTCAAAGAGGAGTGCGTGTTGGTTTTGTAGATTTAGATTACGTTCTTACAAAGGTTCCTTCCTACGATATTGCCCAAAAGAATTTAAATGCTAAAGTAGAGTTGTGGAAGCAAGAGATTGCTGCAAGAGAACAGGCGATTGATGTCTTGAAAAACGCTCTGGAAGTAGAGCGTGTTTTGTTAACCGAAGAACTCATCAAAGACAGAGAAATAGAAATCAATGCAGCTACTAAGGAGCTTCTTCAATACAAGCAACAGCGTTTTGGACCCACTGGTGATTTGATGTTTCAGCAAAAGGCTATTATGCAGCCAATTCAGGATGAGCTTTTCTTGATTATCAAAAAAATTGGTGAGGAGAAAAAGTTTGATTTTATATTTCAAAAGTCGGATGAGGCCAATTTGCTCTACTCTCAAAAGCGCTATGATTTAAGTGATATGATTTTAGATGAATTTGCAAAGGTTGAACGAAAATCCAACTATGAAAAATCAGATAAAGAAATCAATTCTAAGGAAGAGGAAGAATCAGATATCAATCCTAACGAGGCTGTAGAAGAGCGAGAAGATCAAAAGAAAGAAATTGCAGATCAGAGAGCTCAGTTATTAGAAGAGAAAAAGAAGAAACAACAGGAGGCTAGAGAACAGCGTCAAGCAGATTATGAAGCTCGTAAAAAAGCACTGTTGGATGCTAGGAATAAAAAGAAATCAGAAACGGACACTACTGCCGATAAAAAGGATGAAAGTACCTCCAAAAAAGATATTAGCGAGTCTACATCTGATGTAAAATCTGAGACGAGTTCTAAAACAACTTCAGATAAAGTAGATACCTCTAAAAAGGAGCAAGAAGTAAAAAAGGACAGTACTGTTTCAAAAAGTGAAAGTACTACTAAAGCAAAAATGGATGCTAGAGCTAAGCGAAAAGCTGAGTATGAAGCTCGTAAGAAAAAATTAATGGAAGCTCGTAAAAAAGCTGCTCAAAAGAATAAAGATTCTATATCATAAATATTATATTTACCGGATATAAATCAAACAAATAAAAATAAACGTTCAATATTAAAAACAAGATGAGAAATTTAAAGAAGATCACGGTTGCCTTGATGTTATTTGTGGCAGCTTCAAGTTATGTAAATGCACAGAGTAAAGTTGCACATATCAATGTACAGCAATTACTTTCGGAGATGCCAGAGATGAAATCTGCTGAAGCTGAATTGAAGAAATTGCAAGATACTTATAGAGCTGATATTGAAGATTCAATGACAGAACTTAGAAATAAGTATACCCTTTATTCGAATGAGTCCTCTTCAAAAACTCAAGAAGAAAACGAAAAGAGAGCTTTAGAATTACAAGGATACGAAAAGTCGATTCAAGATGCTCAAGCTGCTGCTCAACAAGAATTGCAAAAAAAGCAAGCTGAGTTATTCGCTCCCATTTCTGAAAAAGCGAAGGCTGCTATCGATAAGGTTGCTGCTGCTCAAGGATTCGATTACGTAATTGATGCAACACAAGGTTACGGTTTGATCGTTGCAAATGGTACTGATTTATTACCATTGGTTAAAAAAGAATTAGGTTTCTAAGAAACTCATTACAGATCATATATAGAAAAACCGCTATCAGCGGTTTTTTTATTGAATATACTTGAGTTAAATTGCATGAAAAAGTGAATATGAATGCTCCTATAGGTGTTTTTGATTCTGGTGTTGGAGGCTTAACTGTCTGGAATACTTTGGTGCATTTATTGGATCAGGAGTCGACGATCTACTATTGTGATTCGGCATATGCTCCTTATGGAAATCGGTCCAAAGAAGAAATTTTAGAACGTTCTATCAAAGCGACGAACTTCCTAATAGAAAAAGGCTGTAAATTAATATTAGTTGCTTGTAATACTGCAACCACCAATGCGATCGCTGAATTACGCTCTTTATACGATCTTCCTTTTGTAGGGATTGAACCTGCTATTAAGCCGGCTGCACTGATGACTAAAACAGGGAAGGTAGGAGTTTTGGCAACTAAGGGAACACTCTACTCTTCAATGTTTCACAAAACAGTAACGGACTATACTTCGGGTATTGAAATTATTACTCAGGAAGGAACTGGACTTGTGGAAGCTATTGAGTCTGTGGAGGACAAATCAGAGGAACTCAAGAGCTTATTAAATTTATACCTCAAGCCTATGTTAGAACAAAAGGTGGACACTCTTGTTTTAGGATGTACTCATTATCCCTATCTCATACCGATGATCGATTCTTTGTCAACATCTGAGCTTAGAATTATTGAATCGAGTAAGCCAGTGGCACTGCAAGTAAAAAAGCGCCTTGAAGAAATTGAAGCCTTAGCGATTTCAAATGAGACAACACATCTGTTTTATACCACTGGAGCCATAGAACTACTCAAGCGATTTGTGCCAAAGTCCTATCAAGAGAACTGTTACCTCCTCACGTAAGTTTCAATCGTAAAATCAAATGCGTGTTTGGCGTCTTTTGGATGGTAGATGGATTCAGTTTGTTTCCAAAGTGACTCATCAATAGTTGGGAAATAGGTATCAGCTTCAAAATCCCCATTAACCCTTGTAAGTATGATTTTAGTCGCAATTTCAATACATTGTGCATAGATTTGACCACCTCCAATCACAAATACATTTCGAAATTCTTTACACTCTTCCAGGCCCTGCTCAATAGAATGAACAACACTGCAATTTTGATTTTCAATGGTATAGTTGAGGTCTCTGCTAATGATTAGATGCTTTCGGTTAGCTAGGACTCCAGGTAAACTCTCAAAGGTTTTTCGTCCCATCAACATCGGGTGCCCCATCGTAGACTCCTTAAAGTGCTTAAAGTCATCCGGCAAATGCCACAAGAGCTTGTTGTCTTTGCCAAGGACATTGTTGTTGCCTACAGCTGCAATTAGAATCAGTTCCCTCATACTTATATAGCTACCTTACCCTTGATGTGAGGGTGAGGATCGTAGTTTTCTAGACTAAAGTCTTCAAATTTAAACTCAAAGATATCTTTGATATCTGGATTGATTTTCATTTGAGGAAGCGGTCTTGGTTCTCTACTGAGTTGCAACTCTATTTGTTCCATATGGTTGTTGTAGATGTGTGCATCTCCAAAACTGTGGACAAAATCCCCATACTCATAACCGCACACTTGAGCGACCATCATAGTGAATAGGGCATAGGAAGCAATATTAAATGGAACTCCTAAAAAGATATCTGCTGAACGTTGGTAAAGCTGGCAAGATAGTTTTCCGTCAGCCACATAGAATTGAAAAAATGCATGGCATGGTGGAAGTGCGGCTTTACCGTTAGCTACATTTTCTGAAAAGGATACTGAAGTATCAGGCATCACTGAAGGGTTCCAAGCAGAAACCATATGTCTTCTACTGTCGGGGTTGTTTTTTAATCCTTCGATGAGGTTTTTGATCTGATCGATACCATCACCGTTCCAGTTTCTCCATTGAGCTCCGTACACTGGTCCTAAATCACCCTTTTCATCGGCCCATTCATTCCAAATTCGAACGCCGTTTTCTTGAAGATATTCAATATTGGTATCTCCAGCTATAAACCAAAGAAGTTCGTATATGATTGACTTTAAATGAAGTTTTTTGGTTGTTACCATTGGAAATCCTTCTGATAGGTCAAATCGCATTTGATAACCAAAAACACTTTTGGTTCCCGTCCCTGTTCGATCTCCTTTTTCGATGCCGTTTTCTAGAACGTGCTTGAGTAAGTCGTGATATTGCTTCATAGGGGTAAATTTAGGAATTCAATCGGTGTGAACTAAGATTGGAGGTGGTCAATTACCAACAATTTATCAACTTTTTATCCCAAAATCATTCCGGCAATGGTCGCAGATAAAAGGGAGGCTAAAGTTCCTCCAAGGACTGCTTTCATTCCGAATTTAGAAAGTGTTTTTCGCTGATTTGGAGCGAGAGATCCAATTCCTCCAATTTGAATTCCAATCGAAGCAAAATTTGCAAATCCACAAAGCATATAAGTTGCCATAATCACTGATTTATTATAACTAAAGTGAATGGAAGAAGCTACATCTTTTAAGGTGGCAAGTTGTGTATAGGCTACGAATTCACTAGAGGCTAATTTGATACCTAAAAGTTGTCCCATTAGTGCGATATCTTCTCTAGCAACTCCAATAAGCCACATGAGTGGAGCAAAAATTGTTCCCATGATAGCTTCGAGAGAGAGTCCTTCAAAGGCAGTGTTATTTGCAATAAGATCATTGGTGTTGGTTATGGTTCCAATCCAATCCAACAATCCATTCATCATGGCGATAAAAGCGACAAAAACTAGGAGCATACCTCCCACATTTAGTGCAAGCTTTAATCCTTCAGTGGTTCCATTGGATATGGCATCCAATAAGTTGGATCCAATTTTTTGTTGTGATACACTCAAATCTTGACTGATTTCTTCTGTTTGAGGGTGTAGAATCTTCGATACGACAATGGCTCCTGGAGCAGCCATTACAGAGGCTGCAATCAAATGCCTTGCAAACATGAGTCTAGTTTCAGGATCTTCTCCGCCTAAAAATCCAATATAAGCAGCCAACACTCCTCCTGCAACTGTAGCCATTCCACCGATCATCACCAATAGAATTTCTGACTTATTCATTTTTTCTAAATAAGCTTTGATCATCAGAGGAGCCTCAGTTTGTCCAAGGAAAATATTACCAGCCACTGAAAGACTTTCAGGTCCAGATATCCCTAAGGATTTAGTGAGAAGCCAAGCCAATCCCTTTACAACCTTTTGGATAACTCCCAAATAAAACAATACGGAGGTCAGTGCTGAAAAGAAAATAATCGTTGGTAATATTTGAAAGGCAAAGATATATCCAATGGAAGGATCAGAGGCATCTAGGAGATTCCCTAAAAGAAATTTTGATCCAACTATGGTGTAATCGAGTACTGCTACAAAGAGACTACCGATAGCATTAAAAAAACTTTGAACCCAAGATATTTTAAGAACACCGATCGCGAGTATGAGTTGAAGCCCCAATCCAATACCAACGGTTTTCCAAACGATGGCTTTTCTGTTAGATGAAAACACATAGGCGATAGCGATAATAACGAGCATTCCAACAACTCCTTTTAAAAGGCTGATACTGCTAAAGGATTCGGATGGAATTAATTGACTTTGTAATGGGATCATAAGTTAATTGCGTTTGGAAATTTCATCCCTGATGGCAGCTGCGTATTCGTAGTCTTCCATTTGAACTGCTTGTTCTAGTGCTTCTTTGAGTTTATCAAGTGAAAGCTTACTCAGAGAGGGATCTGCTTTGGTGTCTTGTGGTAATTGTTGAGGTTGTTTGTAGGCTTCAATTTTTTTAGGATCTGCCTCCTTTACGTCGAGTATGATCCCAGCTTGTTCTAGGATACTTTCATAGGTGAATATGGAAGTATCAAATCTAAGAGCTAAAGCAATTGCATCTGAGGTTCTAGCGTCTAAAACTTCTTCTTGGCCATCTTTATGACATACAATACTCGCATAGAATACTCCGTCTACTAATTTGTGAATGATGACCTTTTTTAATTGAATGTCAAATCGCTTTGCAAATGATTTGAATAAATCATGAGTTAAAGGTCTTGGTGGTTTGATGTCTTTTTCAAGTGCAATTGCAATGGATTGTGCTTCAAAAGCTCCAATTACAATTGGTAATTTTCGCTCACCATCGATTTCAGTCAATATAAGGGCATAGGCCCCATTTTGCGTTTGGCTATAGGAAATTCCTTTTATTTTTAAGGGAACCAGATTCATTTATAACTACTGCTTTTTCAGCTAAACAATATAGAAAAATCTCAGCTGTTTTCACTTTTAAAAGCTTTTAATTTTTCAATAAGTTGAGGTACTACTTCAAAGGCATCACCAACAATACCGTAATCGGCTGCTTTAAAGAAAGGAGCTTCAGGGTCTGTGTTGATCACAACCTTGGTTTTAGAAGCACTCACACCTGCGAGATGTTGAATGGCTCCAGAGATTCCAATCGCGAAATAAAGATTACATGAAACTGGTTTACCGGTTTGTCCTACGTGCTCAGAATGTGGTCTCCACCCCATATCAGATACGGGTTTAGAGCAGGCAGTAGCAGCGCCCAAAACTTGTGCGAGTTCTTCGATCATTCCCCAGTTTTCAGGGCCTTTGAGTCCTCTTCCTGCTGATACAACGATATCGGCATCTGCAATAGAAATTTTATCAGAAGCTGTTTCAGTCGAAGTGCTTTGAGTTTTTGAACTAGAAGAAACAAGATTAAAATCTATTTGATTTATTTGGGTAGGGTTCTCGTGAACTCCATAAGTGTTAGGAGCAATTCCGATAATGGAAAGTTCACTGTTGACCTTTGTGTGAGCTATTCCTTTGTTGCTAAATACATTGCGAGGATATGTTCCAGATTCTGGTAAGGCGATTACATTTGGAACATATGCAGCTTTAAGAGATGCTGCAACTAATGGGGCGATATATTTCGAATTTGAACTCGATGAACAAATTAGTACGGTAGCAGCTTCTTGGGTTGTAGCAACCTCGATAGTCGCCGCATATGAAGATGCGTTGAACTGCTCAGTGGATACTTTAAGAGCTTTAGAAATACCGTAAGTTCCCAATGGGCTACAATCATCAGAGTTGAATACTAGTGCGATGGCTTCAGTATTCGTGGCTGCGGCTAATGCTGCAGCATATGAGGCAACTTCTAAATCACTTTTTTTAAAGCTTCCGTTGTTGGATTCTATAAATGCGAGTACAGACATAATGACTTATATTAAATGACTTTAGCGTCGTTGTGTAAATGGTTGATAAGTAAATCTAATTGATCAGCAGGGATCATAGTGATGTCGGATTTTGTTTCAGGTTTGTCAAAAGTGACATCTGTTGACAGTTCAGCCGTCCCTTGAGGTGTGATGACTTCAAGAGGTTTTGATCGAGCAGTCATAATTCCTCTCATATTGGGAATTTTTAAATCTTTTTCCTCTACAAGTCCTTTTTGACCTCCAATTACTAAAGGTAGACTACTAGATAGAACCTCTTTTCCTCCTTCAATTTCGCGTTCTGCTTTTACAGTAGAACCTTCTACTTCTAAAGCGGTACACTTATTGATAAACTCGTATCCCAATAAATGGGCTAGTATTCCAGGCACCATTCCTCCATTGTAATCGATGGATTCTCTTCCAGCGATAATCAAGTCGTAATTCTTGTCTTTAATGACGGCTGCGATTTCAGTTGCAACACTAAAACCGTCCTTTGGAATTGTATCGATTCGAATGGCAGCATCAGCTCCAATAGCTAGCGCCTTTCTCAATGAAGCTTCAACAGAAGCGTCTCCTACAGAGATCACATCGATACTTGCCCCAGATTTTTCTTTAAACCACATAGCTCTAGTGAGCCCAAATTCATCATTTGGATTGATGACAAATTGAACAGCTGTGGTGTCGAATTGAGTATTGTTGTCCTTGAAATTTATCTTAGAAGTAGTGTCGGGAACATTACTAATGCATACGAGTATTTTCATCTCTTAAGGGTTAAATTGTTTGCAATCATGTTTACTATCAAATATAAGCATTTTATTTCAATTTATTATGCATGCATAGGATTATTTTTTAGCCAAATTTAGTTCGTAAATGTTTTATTAATTCACTATTTTTGTTCCCACTTTAATTAAGGAGTCCACATAGATGAAAACACTACAATTTAGAGAGGCAATAGCAGAAGCTATGTCTGAAGAAATGAGAAAAGACCCTACAGTTTACCTTTTAGGTGAAGAAGTAGCTGAATATAACGGTGCTTATAAAGCATCAAAAGGAATGTTAGACGAGTTCGGTCCTGATCGCGTTTTAGATACTCCAATTTCAGAACTTGGATTTGCTGGTATCGCTGTTGGATCTGCGATGAACGGTAATAAGCCGATCGTTGAATTTATGACATTTAACTTTGCCTTAGTTGGTATTGATCAAATTATCAATAATGCAGCAAAAATTCGTCAAATGTCTGGAGGTCAGCTTAATTGTCCGATTGTATTTAGAGGTCCTACGGCTTCTGCAGGTCAATTAGCAGCGACTCACTCTCAAGCTTTTGAAAACTGGTTTGCAAATACTCCAGGTCTTAAAGTAGTAGTTCCCTCGAATCCAAGAGATGCGAAAGGATTATTGAAAGCTTCTATTCAGGACCCTGATCCAGTAATCTTTATGGAATCAGAACAGATGTACGGAGATAAGGGTGAGGTGCCAGAAGGTGAATACACCATTCCACTAGGAGTTGCTGATGTAGTTAGAACTGGAACTGATGTAACAGTTGTTTCTTTTGGTAAAATCATCAAAGAAGCTCATATAGCTGCCGATGCTCTTGAAAAAGAAGGTATTTCTATCGAAGTGATCGATTTGAGAACAGTGCGTCCAATGGATATCAACTGTATCATCGAGTCGGTTAAGAAAACAAATAGATTGGTGATTCTTGAAGAAGCTTGGCCATTTGCAAATGTCGCTTCTGAAATCACCTATCAAGTACAGGATAAAGCATTTGATTATTTAGATGCTCCTGTGATAAAAATTAACACTGCTGATACACCAGCTCCATACTCTGCAGCTCTTTTCAAAGAGTGGCTTCCTGGTGCAGAGGATGTAATTAAAGCAGTAAAAAAGGTGTTGTATAAATAAGGTATCACCTTTCATTTAAAAATTAGAGCTGGCAGATGTCAGCTCTTTTTGTTTTAAAAGATCCTTGATAACAATTTGAATTGCAGGGATTTCTTGCTTTTTATTGCAAAAATTAGTTTTAGTTTCGAATTGAAATCATTACTTTTGCGCCACTTTAAACTAAATATATAAAATGGAATCAAACGTAATTTTTATACCAATAGCTTTTGCAGTTATCGGTTTATTATTCATGTTATCAAAGATGATTTGGGTTAAAAAACAAGCATCTGGAAATGAAAAAATGCAGGGAATTTCGACTGCGATTAAAGAGGGAGCACTTGCTTTCTTAAAAGCTGAATACCGATTGTTATTCGTATTCGTAATCATCGCATCTGCTGCGTTATTTGGGATATCATTGATAGTAGATACTACATCATGGATGATTATTCCAGCATTTATTTTCGGAGCTTTTTCATCTGCTCTAGCTGGAAATATCGGTATGCGTATCGCTACTGAAGCGAATGCTAGAACTGCTGAAGCTGCTAAAACTTCATTACCTCAAGCGCTGAAAGTATCATTTGGTGGAGGAACTGTAATGGGATTAGGTGTTGCTTCTTTAGCAGTACTTGGACTTAGTTTACTTTTCTTTGTTTTCTTAGGAATCTTCTTAGGAAACGGTGGTTCTTTTTACGATGAAATGACTTTAGTTCTCGAAACCTTAGCTGGTTTCTCATTAGGAGCTGAGTCTATTGCATTGTTCGCACGTGTTGGTGGTGGAATTTATACCAAAGCTGCTGACGTTGGAGCTGACCTTGTAGGAAAAGTAGAAGCTGGAATTCCAGAGGATGATCCTCGTAACCCTGCTACTATTGCTGATAACGTAGGTGATAACGTAGGAGATGTTGCAGGTATGGGAGCTGACCTTTTCGGTTCCTATGTAGCTACTGTATTAGCTTCTATGGTACTAGGAAATTACTTGATTAAAGATATGTCATCAGCCACAAGCTTTACGGATGCATTTAACAATATGGGACCAATCTTACTTCCGATTGTTATTGCTGGTGTTGGGATTGTAGCATCGATCATCGGAACTTTCTTAGTAAAAATTAATTCAAACGATGCTAAAGAACCACAAGTTCAAAAAGCATTGGATACTGGAAACTGGGCTGCTATCGCTCTTACAGTGGTGGCGAGTTGGTTCTTAATCGACTGGATGCTTCCTGAAACATTACAAATGAACTTCTTTGGAGAAGGTTTAAAAGCTGTTCCATCAAGACACGTGTTCTACGCTGCACTTATTGGACTTGCTGTTGGAGCTTTAATCTCTGCAGTAACTGCTTACTATACTTCTTTAGGAAAGAAGCCTGTGTTAGATATCGTTAAAAACTCATCAACTGGTGCTGCTACAAATATTATCGCAGGTCTTTCAGTAGGTATGAAATCTACCTTTGCTTCTGTAATCTTATTTGCTGCTGCCATCTATGGTTCTTATGCTTTAGCTGGATTCTACGGAGTTGCTCTTGCAGCTTCTGCAATGATGGCTACTACTGCAATGCAGTTAGCTATCGACGCTTTTGGTCCTATTGCTGACAACGCTGGTGGTGTTGCTGAGATGAGTGAATTAGATCCTGAAGTTCGTGAGCGTACCGATATCTTAGATTCAGTTGGTAATACAACTGCAGCTGTTGGTAAAGGATTTGCAATTGCTTCTGCTGCACTTACTGCATTAGCTCTTTTTGCTGCCTATGTTACCTTTACAGGTATCGATGGTATCAACATCTTTAAAGCGGATGTACTTGCTATGTTATTCGTAGGAGGTATGATTCCAGTAGTATTCTCTGCACTTGCAATGGAATCAGTTGGAAAAGCTGCGATGGAAATGGTACAAGAAGTTAGAAGACAGTTTAGAGAAATCCCTGGAATTATGGAAGGAAAGGGAACTCCTGAATACGCTAAATGTGTTGATATTTCAACTCAAGCGGCTCTTAAAGAAATGATCTTACCAGGTTTAATTACCATCATCACTCCAATTATTATTGGATTGGTGTTCGGTGCTGAGCCTCTTGGAGGTTATATGGCTGGTGTATCTGTTTCTGGTGTTATGTGGGCTATCTTCCAAAACAATGCTGGTGGTGCTTGGGATAACGCTAAGAAATCCTTTGAAGCTGGTGTTGAAATTAATGGAGAAATGACTTACAAAGGTTCTGATGCTCACAAAGCAGCTGTAACTGGAGATACTGTTGGTGATCCATTTAAAGATACTTCTGGACCTTCAATGAACATCTTAATCAAATTGACTTGTTTAGTTGGTTTGGTAATTGCTCCAATCTTAGGAAATGGACATGCAGCTGAGGCTCATCAAGCTCATAACACAGTTGAAGTAACTGTAAATGCTACTTCTTCTGATGACTTAGCTGAGGCAACGATCACTGTTCAAACTACTAAAGACGGTGAAGCTCAAACTAAGACCTACACTGTTAAAGGAACTGAGGCAGAAATTCAAGAACAACTTAAAAAAGTTGAAGCTGAATCTGCTGCAGATGGTGAAATCATCGAAGTGAGAGTAGAAAAGAAAAATAGCTAAGATTCACTTAGTCTTATATACAACAAAGCCCACTGAAAAGTGGGCTTTTGTTTTTTATGATCATTAAGTTTTGTTATTTCATTCAGAATAATCTAACGTATTTTTCTATCGCTACGCTCTAGAATAATCCGTTGATTTCAGCGTTGATTTTATTGATGACTTCTCCTAAGTGTTCAGGATTGTTTACAAAGTCTAAATCGTCCACATCAATAACCAAGAGTTTTCCTTTGGTGTAACTCTGAGACCAAGCTTCATAGCGTTCGTTAAGTCTGCTTAGATAATCTATAGAAATACTGTTCTCATAATCTCTTCCTCTTGTTTGAATTTGTTTTACAAGATTGGGAATCGAACTTCTTAAGTAAATAAGTAAGTCAGGAGGATTTATTAAACTCTCCATCAGTTCAAAGAGATCGGAGTAGTTTTTAAAATCTCTATTGGTCATCAGTCCCATCGCGTGAAGGTTGGGAGCAAAGATGAAAGCATCCTCATAGATGGTTCGATCCTGAATGACGTTCTTTTCTTTTTTTCTGATCTCTAAAATTTGTTGGTATCTGCTCTTGAGAAAAAAGATCTGAAGGTTAAAACTCCAACGTTCCATTTGATTGTAAAAATCATCCAGGTAAGGATTGTCATCTACTTCTTCAAAATGCGGTTCCCAATTAAATTGCTTAGCGAGCAAATTGGTCAATGTTGTTTTTCCAGATCCAATGTTTCCAGCGATTGCTATATGCATAGAAATGAGTTGTTTGGTTATTTTTGTTCTCCTTCGTAAAGGCTATACAATATAGGACAAACTCACAAAGTATCAAAAGGAAGCGATTGAATAAATAAGTGTATTTTTGATTAAACCTTTTTAGGTTTTATATGTCTAATAAATCAAATAACTATATATGAAAACTATTGTTACACTTTTTTTGACTCTTAGTTCAAGTATTGTTCTTTATGCACAATCATTTAATGGTCAAGCGACTTATGAGTCTAAAACTTCTGTAGATTTTAATTTTGGAGGAAGAGATATGCCTCCTGCTCAAAAAAAGATGATTGAAGAGCGAATGAAGAGTGCTTTTGAAAAAACATTTGTTTTGAACTTTGATCGAACTTCATCAACCTATAAGGAAAAACAAAAACTGGAACAACCAGGTGGTCAGGGTGGTTTTCGCTTTTCGATGATGGGAGGCGGAGGTGATGACCTTTATTACAAAAACATTAAAGAACAGCGTTACTCAAATAGCACTGAAACTTTTGGAAAGTTGTTTTTGGTGCAAGATTCATTGAAAAAACTCGATTGGAAACTCAGTGGAGAAACTAAAAAGATTGGAAATTACACCTGTTATAAAGCAACTGCAATTCGAAAAGTAGATCCTAATCGCATGCGTTTTGGTCCACCTCCAAGAGAAGAAAAGAAAGAAGAGGAGCAAAAAGAGGCCGCTGTTGCTAAAGATTCAACAAAGACTGAAACAACATCGTTGTTCGATCGTATGGATACTCCAAAGGAAATTGAGATAACAGCCTGGTATACCATGGATATTCCAATAGGTCAAGGTCCTGCTCATTACTGGGGATTACCAGGATTGATTCTTGAAATTCAAGATGATCGCACCACCTTATTGTGTTCAAAAATAGTTCTCAATCCAGAAGAAGCTGAAGAAATTGAAGAACCTTCAAAGGGGAAAAAGGTAGCTCAAGCTGAATTTGATGAAATCATTCAAAAGAAAATGAAAGAGATGCAAGAGCGCTTTAGAGCTGGAAGCAGAGGTGGAGAAGGACATAGAATCATGATAAGACAAGACTAATTTGAAACAAAAACAATTTTTGCTACTGATAGGCTGTCTGCTTGTTGTAGCTTTTGGACACGCACAAAAAATTACTTTGAGTGGAACCGTAAAAGATGCTCAGGGAACTGCTTTGGATATGGCCAATGTAGTAGCAATTAATTCACTTACCAATGAATTAGATGGTTTTGGAATCACTAATCCCAATGGATTGTATCGTATCGATGTTAAAACGAATACGACTTACAGTTTAAAGATTAGTTATATTGGTTTCTCTACTAAAGAACTCACCATATCAACTAAGGAACTCGACATGAATTACGATGTGGTGCTAGATCCTCAATCTGAATCATTAGACGAGGTTGAAATCACCTACGAAATGCCTGTAAAGATTAAAGGAGATACCATAGTGTACAATTCAGACTCTTTTACTACAGGTTCTGAAAAGAAATTAGAAGACGTTCTAAAAAAGTTGCCTGGTGTTGAAATTAACGAAGATGGAGAAGTAGAGGTTGAGGGTAAGAAGGTAACAAAGTTAATGGTGGAAGGTCAGGATTTTTTTGATGGAGATACCAAGATGGGATCTAAAAATATTCCTGCTAAAGCCCTTGATAAAATTGAAGTACTCAGAAATTACTCCGATGTGAACCAACTTAGTGGAGTGACCAATAATCAAGATAATGTCGCTTTAAATATTCGGCTTAAAGAAGGGGAAGATCATTTTTGGTTTGGAGAACTCACTGCTGGAAAAGGTTTAGATGATCGTTTTTTAGTACATCCAAAGGTGTTTTATTACTCTAAAAAATTATCAATAAACCTCATTACAGATGTTAATAATATTGGTTCGTTGCCTTTTACTCCTAGAGATTATTTTAATTTCACAGGAGGTATGGGAATGCAAACCGCCAATACAGGTACCAACTTCAATGTGTCTTCAGGTGGTTTGGGAATTTCTTTAATGCAGAACAATAGAGCCAAATCTATAGACACGAAGTTTGCAGCCTTTAACTTTTCGTACAATCCAAGTGACGCTTTTACAATGGGTGGTTTTGCAATTTATTCGTATACGGGGACACAACTAGAGACCAATACCTCTAGAACATTTATCGCTTCAAATGAAACGGAGGTTAGTACCACAGCTATTGATCAAAAATCAACCTTGGGACTGGCGAAGTTTAATTTTACCTATAAACCAAATGTCGATTTACAATGGGATTACGATATGCTCTACAAGAGCTCTGAGCAAGATGAAGATCGCACCGTATTGTCAGTTTCATCATTAGTAGATAATATCGAAGAGATTAAAACTCAAAAACCTGTTTCGGTAACCCAGAACACTAATTTGTACTACACGATTGATGCGAAGAACATCCTAGCTGTTCAAGCTAAGTTCTTACATCAAAATGAAGATCCCTTTTATCAAGCAATAAAAGAACAAAGGCCATTTATAGGAATTTTACCACTTGCTGATACTTCACTTTACAATATCAATCAAGAAAAGTTGATAACGACCAATCGATTGGATGCCAATGTGGATTACTATTTAATCACTGGGGATCAATCAAATTTGAAATTTAATATTGGAACACTTCAATCGAGACAATCTTTTGATTCAAACATTTTTCAATTATTAGATGGAGGAAGCAGATCTAATTTTGCTGATGCAACCCTCAATAACGATGTGAGCTACAATTTTTCTGATTCATACTTGGGATTGTATTATAAAGTAAAACTAGGAAAATTAACCCTGAACCCTGGAGTCTTAGCACATCAATACAGGATGGTAGACGATCAGTTGTCCAATATAATGGAGACAAAGCAGTTCAATATCGTTCCAGATTTGTTTATCAATTACAATTTAAAGAAATCTGAAAGTTTGCGTTTTAATTATCGAATTAGTAGATCATTTACCGACATCGAGAATATTTCAAAGGGTTATGTGTTCTCGAATTACAACCGTATGTTTAGTGGTAATAGAAATTTAGAATCAGCCTTGTATCACTCTGCTTCTTTGAATTTCTTTAGTTTTAATATGTTTAATTTTCAAAACATATATGCAAACCTCAGCTATAATAAACAGTTGAATGCATTTAAGAATCAAACAGCGATCAGCGGAATTAATCAGGTCAATTCTGTTTATAATTCCAATTTGGCAGATGAGATGATAAACGGTTCAGTGAATTATCAGAGAACCTTTGGGAAGATTAAGTTTAGTTCTTCAGTTCGCATGGCAGGCAATACGTTTAACAATATTATCAATGATCAGGCAAGAGTTTCTACTTCGTTTACGCAATCTTACAGAACTTCTTTAAGAACTCAATTTTACAAGGCTCCAAATATTGAAATGGGATATTCTTATTCAAACAATCGATATGATAACGGCGGTTTTATGAATAAGTTCTACACCGATAGTCCCTTTGTGAAATTTGATGCACAATTCTTAAAGAACTTCATATTTACTGCGGATTATGACTATTACAATTACCGAAATGACGCAGGGACGACTTCCAATCAATACGAGTTCTTAGAAGCAAATCTTTCGTATCAAAAAGAGGATTCTAAATGGGAGTATTCTTTGGTGGGAACCAATTTATTAGACACAAGAGCACTCAATCAAGATAGCTTTAACGATTTGTTTAGCTCGACCTCCGCCTATGTCGTTCAACCGCGTTATGTGGTGTTTCAGATTAAGTACGAATTGTAATGCAATTCAATAGGAATAGAAGCTTCCCATAGAATTTTCTTTGGGAAGTTTTTTTTGTCTACTAGTTTGCGTATATTTGCATTCTAAATTAAAAGAGGAAGGATTTGACTGATTGCAACCTCTTGTAGAAAATTCTACAAAAAAAATTGCTAAAGCAGTTGTTTCGGTATCTTATCGTGACATTCTACCTAGCCAATCCTTCCTACCTATAAAACAATAAAAGGATGGCGTATTTATTTACCTCAGAATCAGTTAGCGAAGGGCACCCAGACAAGGTAGCCGATCAAATCAGTGATGCACTTTTAGATTATTTCTTAGCTTTTGATCCAGAATCAAAAGTAGCTTGTGAAACCCTAGTTACTACAGGGCAAGTTGTATTGGCAGGAGAAGTTAAGAGTGAAACTTATTTAGATGTACAGCGTATTGCTAGAGATACCATTAATGCTATTGGATATACCAAGGGTGAGTATCAGTTTAGCGGTGACTCCTGTGGAGTAATCTCTCTGATTCACGAACAATCTCAGGATATCAATCAAGGTGTAGATCGTGCTTCGAAAGAGGAGCAAGGAGCTGGGGATCAAGGAATGATGTTTGGTTATGCCACCAAGGAGACAGAGAACTTTATGCCTTTAGCTTTAGATATTTCACACAAAATACTTCAAGAATTGGCAAAGGTTCGACGCGAGGGATCTACAATTAGCTATTTAAGACCTGATGCGAAGTCTCAGGTGACGATTGAATATTCTGATGACAACGTGCCTCAGCGTATTGATGCCATTGTTGTATCTACTCAGCACGATCCATTTTTAGCGGATGACGATGCCATGCTCGCTCAAATCAAGAAAGACATTATTGAAATTGTAATTCCAAGAGTGATTGAGCAACTACCTGAATATGTTCAAGTATTGTTCAATGATCAAATCAAATACTTTATCAATCCAACCGGTAAGTTTGTGATTGGAGGTCCTCATGGAGATACAGGGCTCACAGGAAGAAAAATCATTGTGGATACTTACGGAGGTAAAGGAGCCCATGGAGGTGGAGCTTTTTCTGGAAAAGACCCTTCAAAAGTAGATCGTTCTGCAGCTTATGCTGCAAGACACGCCGCTAAGAATCTTGTGGCAGCAGGAGTTGCTGATGAAATCCTTGTACAAATATCCTATGCTATTGGCGTAGTAGAACCAACCTCAATTTTTGTGGATACTTATGGTACTTCTAATGTCGAATTAAGTGATGGTGAAATTGCTAAAATTGTAGGGAAGTTATTCGATATGAGACCTTATGCAATTGAGCAACGTCTCAAGCTTAGAAATCCTATTTATTTGGAGACTGCAGCTTATGGTCATATGGGGAAACAACCTAAGACTATTAGCAAGGTATTTGAATCACCATACAACGGAAGAATTGAAAAAGAAGTCGAGCTCTTTACTTGGGAGAAACTCGATTATGTTGATGTTGTTAAGGAAGCTTTTAACCTTTAGAAAAAGATTATGTTAGAAAAATTAAAAATAGATAAGTACACCACAAATACAGGATATACTATTGATATAGAATTGTCCTACGAACTCTTTGGAAAAGAATTAGGAACTGCTCCTGTGGTGATGGTAAATCACGCTCTTACAGGTAATTCAAATGTAGCAGGAGCGACGGGATGGTGGAAAACGCTCATCGGAGAAGGAAAGTGTATTGATACCAATAAGTATACGATTATTTGTTTTAATATTCCAGGTAATGGTTATGATGGATTTGTCATCGATAATTATAAAGATTTTGTAGCTCAAGATATTGCTAAGATCTTTTTGATTGCATTAGAGCAGTTGAAAATAGATCAACTATTCGCTTTAATCGGAGGGTCTCTAGGTGGAGGTATTGCATGGGAAATGGCTGCTTTAAATCCAAATCTTACCCAGCACTTAATACCGGTAGCTTCGGATTGGAAATCCACCGATTGGTTGATTGCCAATTGTCAAATACAAGAACAATTCTTGCTCAACTCAAAACAGCCTGTTCACGACGCTCGTATGCATGCGATGCTGTGTTATAGAACTCCTGAATCTTTTAAACAACGTTTTGGTCGTAGCACTAATGAAGATCTTCAAGTTTTTAATGTAGAGAGTTGGCTTACGCATCACGGAGAAAAACTTCAAGAGCGTTTTCAGTTGAAGGCTTATAAATTGATGAATCAATTGCTCAGATCGATTGATATCACAAGAAATGGTACAGCAGCATTTGAAAGACTTCAAAATTCCAACACCAATATTCATATCATCGGTGTGGATTCTGATATGTTCTTTACTGCAGTTGAAAACAAAGAGACCTTTAAACAATTAGCACAAGCACATAGTAATGTAACCTACGGAGAGGTCAACTCCCTTCACGGTCACGATGCCTTTTTGATCGAATACGATCAGATGGAACGCTTGTTGGATTCTATCTTTAATAAAGATGCTCAATTAGATAAAATCACTGTCTTAAAGTTTGGAGGACGCTCTCTTGCCAATGGAACTGGCCTTGAGCATGTATTGTCTATAATTGATAAAAAAGCTCATTTGAAAATTCCGATTGCTGTGGTTTTATCAGCAAGAGGAGAAGCAACAGATGCCTTGATTGATTTATTGTCTAAAGCTTCGAGAGGTGTTTCTTTTTCACAGGACTTTGAAGCCTTCAAAAAAGAACAATCAAGTCCTGTTAAAGCTAGTTTACTCGAAGAAGAGTTTAAAGCTATTGAGAAATTACTTTCAGGGGTAGCACTTGTTGGTGATTATTCTTCAAAAACCAAAGATCAACTCTTGTCATATGGAGAATTAATTTCAGTTCGGGTGATTGTGGAGCTTTTGAACAACAGAGGAATTAAAGCTCGAGAAATAGATGCTAGAAAACTGATTAAAACCAATGATATTCACGGAAATGCTCAAGTGATAGAGCACATTTCAAAAGAAAATGTGATTAAAGCTTTTGAAGAATTACCCAAAGGATTGATTCCTGTATTTACTGGTTTTATCGCATCCAATGTCGATAATGAAACGACAACACTCGGTAGAAATGGATCCAACTATTCAGCGGCTTTACTCGCTAATTTCTTGAATGCTAAAGAACTTCAAAACTACACTCATGTAGATGGAATCTTTACGGCAAATCCAGAACTCGTAGAAGATGCAGAACTTATCGAAAACCTCTCATATTCTGAGGCCAATGAGTTAGCAAATTTTGGAACGAATATCTTACATGCGAAAACGATTATTCCGCTTATTGAAAAGAATATTCCACTTCGTATTCTCAATACCTTTAACGAGGATAACCAAGGGACACTTATTAGTGCTAAGAGTTCTAAGCAAGGAATCAAATCACTTTCAGTGATTGAAGATGTAACACTGATCAATATCGAGGGTAGAGGTCTTCTCGGAAAAGCCGGAGTAGATGCGCGTATTTTTGGGGCCCTTGGAAATAAAAACATCTCTGTAAGTATTATTTCACAGGGTTCTTCAGAACGAGGAATTGGACTTGTTGTAAACGCCGATGATGCGACTCAGGCAATAATCGCCTTAGAGCGAGAATTTGAACAAGATTTCTATTCTCAGGATGTCAATACCATCAGTGGAGTAGATAATGTATCGGTGGTTTCGATTGTCGGTCAAGACCTCAGCGGTTTTCACAAACCTTATTCTGCGATTATCAACAATGGCGTAGTTCCCTTGCTGTTTAATAATACGGTTACTGGTAAGAACGTGAGTTTGGTGCTTAAGAAGTCCGATTTACACAAGGCGCTTAATGTAATTCACGGTGAAATTTTTGGTCAATCCAAGAAAGTAAACCTCGCCATATTTGGTGTTGGTAATGTAGGAGGGACACTCGTGGATCAAATCATTAAAGCTGCGGATACCATCGAACAAAAGAAAGGGGTCAAACTCAATATTTTTGCGTTGGCCAATTCAAAACAGTTGTTGTTAGATCACAAAGGAATCGATAAGAATTGGAGAGCTCAACTCTCTAAGGCTTCTACTTCCAATGATTTAGCTGAACTGTATGCTTTTGCAGATCAAAACCATTTAGAGAATCTCATCTTAGTTGATAATACTGCTAATAGTGTTTTTGTAGATCACTATCAAGATATTGTAGCTCATGGATTTGATTTGGTGTCGTCGAATAAGATTGCCAATACTAAATCGATTTCATTCTACAATGAACTTCGAGAAGTCTTGGCTTCAAATCAAAAGCAATACTTATATGAGACCAATGTTGGAGCTGGGTTGCCACTGATTAACACCATAGCATTATTACATCTTTCAGGAGAAAATATCACTCGTATTAAGGGAGTGTTCTCAGGTTCACTTTCCTATATATTTAACACCTTTTGTGATAAGGATGTTGCCTTTTCGACTCAGGTAAAAGAAGCCTTGGAAAAAGGGTTTACCGAACCCGATCCAAGGGAAGATCTGATGGGGAACGATGTCGGTAGAAAACTCCTTATCTTAGCTAGAGAATTGGATTTAGAGAATGAGCTTTCTGAAGTGGTGATTCAGAATTTGATTCCAGATCATTTAGCTTCGTTGTCTAAAGATGAATTCTTAAATAGAATTGAGGAATTAGATGAGACATTTGCTGCTTTAAAAGCAAATCAAAAAGAAGATCATGTGTTGAGATATGTTGGTGATCTCTCAGGAGATTTACAGCAATCCAAAGGAAATTTAGAAGTGAAGTTAGTTTCAGTTCCAAAGCAGAGTCCATTAGGACAGATGAAAGGATCCGATTCGCTCATTGAGATTTACACAGAGTCCTATGGAGAAAACCCTATTGTGATTCAAGGAGCAGGTGCAGGAGCAGCTGTGACTGCAAGAGGGGTGTTTGGAGATATATTACGCATCGTAGAAAAAGCATAGTTATGACTAAGAAAAAGTTTGAAACAAACGCTATAAGAACTCAAAACGAACGCAGTTCGTTCTTAGAACATTCCACACCCTTATACTTAACTTCTAGTTTTGTGTTTGAGGATGCTGAAGATATGAGAGCCTCTTTTGCAGAGGAGAAAGAACGCAATATCTATTCCAGATATTCCAATCCCAACTCTTCTGAGTTTATTGAAAAGGTATGTCAAATGGAAGGAGCTGAGGCAGGATTTGCCTTCGCATCTGGAATGGCGGCTGTCTATTCAACATTTGCTGCACTGCTTAACAGTGGTGATCATATTGTTTCTTCAGCAAGTGTATTTGGATCGACATTAAGTTTGTATAACAATTTCTTTCCCAAGTGGAATATTGAAACGTCACTTTTTAAAGTGACGGATTCAATGGAATCAATTGAGAGGTTGATTCAACCAAATTCAAAGATTCTATACGTGGAATCTCCAACCAATCCTGGAGTAGATGTTTTGGATTTAGAAGCTTTAGGAAAATTGGCTAAAAAGCATCAATTGTTATTGATTGTCGATAACTGCTTTGCCTCTCCATATTTACAACAACCTATTGCTTTTGGTGCTGATTTAGTGATTCATTCAGCAACCAAGTTGATGGATGGTCAAGGAAGAGTATTGGGAGGTATAACCGTAGGTTCTGCTGATCTTATCGATAAGGTGTATCGTTTTGCTAGAATCACTGGACCTGCACTTTCTCCATTTAATGCATGGGTACTTTCTAAGAGTTTAGAAACCTTAGCGGTTCGTGTAGATCGTCATTGTGAAAATGCATTGGCACTCGCCAAGCACTTGGAAGCACATCCCGAAGTTGAGATGGTAAAATATCCTTTTTTAAAGTCTCATCCCATGTATGAGGTAGCGAAAAAGCAAATGAAGGCAGGTGGAGCTGTTGTGGCTTTTGAAGTTAAAGGTGGTTTAGAGTCAGGGAAACGATTCTTTAATGCTATTCAAATGCTGTCGCTCTCTGCTAATTTAGGAGATTCAAGAAGTATAGTAACCCATCCTGCATCGACAACGCATTCCAAATTAACTCCTGAGCAACTTCAAGACGCTGGTATCAGTGAAGGAATGATACGTATTTCTGTAGGATTAGAACATATCGATGATATCATTGCAGATATCGATCAAGCTTTAGAAAAAGCAAACGCTTAAATACAACATCTATTGGCAACAAAAAAAGACATAGTAGCTCAATTAGAAAAACGCATTTTAGTACTCGATGGAGCCATGGGAACCATGATTCAAGAGTACAAATTTACGGAAGAGGATTATCGTGGTAAGCGATTCGCAGATTGGCCTTCTCCACTTCAGGGGAATAATGATTTATTAACCCTAACCCAGCCAGAGGCGATTAAGACCATTCATCGCAAATACGCTGAGGCGGGTGCAGATATCATAGAAACCAATACCTTCTCTTGTACAACCATTGCTATGGAAGATTACCAGATGCAAGAATTGGTCTATGAGTTAAATTTTGAGGCTGTTAAACTCGCCAAAGAAGTCTGTGATGAGTTTACGAAAAAAGACCCTTCAAAACCTCGCTTTGTAGCAGGGAGTGTCGGGCCTACCAACAAGACAGCAAGTTTGTCGCCTGATGTCAATAATCCTGGTTTTAGAGCCATTTCATTTGAAGAGTTAAGAACAGCCTATAAGCAACAGGTCGACGCTCTGGTAGATGCAGGTGTTGATATCATATTAGTCGAGACCATCTTTGATACCTTAAATGCAAAGGCGGCATTATTTGCTATCGAAGCGGTTAATAAGGAACGCTCGATCGATTTGCCGATTATGATCAGTGGTACCATTACAGATGCTTCTGGTAGAACTCTTTCTGGACAAACGGCTGAAGCCTTTTTAATTTCGATGGCACATGCTAATTTGTTATCCATTGGTTTTAACTGTGCCTTAGGTGCTGATGCCTTGACTCCACATCTTGAAGTTTTGGCACAGAAAGCTCCTTTTGCAGTATCGGCTCACCCAAATGCTGGTTTGCCAAATGCTTTTGGAGAATACGATGAGACAGCCAAACAGATGGCTGCTCAAATAAAGAATTATATCGAAAAAGGACTGGTCAATATCGTTGGAGGTTGCTGTGGAACAAGGCCAGAACACATAGCAGCTATTGCTCAGGAAGCTTCAAAGGGAAAGCCAAGAGTATTTGGTCAGTCTAAAGATCATCAGATGAAACTCTCTGGCTTGGAACCACTTGTGATTACTCCAGAAAGTAATTTTATCAATGTTGGTGAGCGTACCAATGTGGCAGGTTCTCGAAAATTCCTTCGACTCATCAAGGATCGCTTATTTGATGAAGCTCTCGATATAGCAAGAGATCAAGTAGATAATGGTGCTCAGATTATCGATATCAATATGGACGATGGTCTAATCGACGGTAAGGAGGCTATGGTAGAATTCTTAAATCTTATCGTTTCTGAACCTGATATTTCAAAGGTTCCCATTATGATCGATTCTTCCAAATGGGAGATTATTGAAGCGGGTCTTCAGGTCGTTCAAGGAAAATGTGTAGTAAATTCCATTTCACTTAAAGAAGGAGAAGAGAATTTTATCCAACAAGCTACATCGATCAAACAATACGGTGCAGCAGTTATCGTGATGGCTTTTGATGAGGTAGGACAAGCTGATAATTACGATCGCAGAATTGAAATAGCCAAAAGATCTTATGATATTTTGGTAGATGAGGTTAATTTCCCAGCTGAGGATATCATCTTTGACCTCAATATATTTCCTGTAGCTACTGGGATGGATGAACACCGCAAAAATGCAATTGATTTTATCGAAGCAACACGATGGGTAAAAGAAAACTTACCTCATTGTAGCGTATCCGGTGGTGTGAGTAATGTGTCCTTCAGTTTTAGAGGAAACAATCCTGTACGAGAGGCCATGCATTCGGTATTCTTATATCACGCTATTAAAGCGGGAATGAATATGGGAATTGTCAATCCTGCTCTTTTAGAAGTATACGATGACATTCCTAAGGATCTTTTGGAGCATGTTGAAGATGTGATCTTAGATCGTAGAGATGATGCGACGGAACGTCTTTTGGATTTTGCTGAAACAGTAGTGGGGACTGCAAAAGAATCCAAGGTAGATCTCTCTTGGAGAGAAGAACCCCTTCAAAATAGAATCACTAGGGCACTCGTAAAGGGAATCGATTCTTACATTATTGAAGATGTAGAAGAAGCGAGATTAGCCAGTAAGAAAACGATCGAAGTCATCGAAGGCAATTTGATGATTGGAATGAATGTAGTTGGAGACCTCTTTGGTGATGGTAAGATGTTCTTACCGCAGGTGGTCAAGTCAGCTCGTGTTATGAAAAAGGCGGTAGCCTATTTATTGCCCTTTATCGAAATTGAGAACAATCAATCAGGTGAGAAGACTAAGGCAGCTGGTAAGATATTAATGGCGACTGTCAAGGGTGATGTACACGATATCGGTAAGAATATCGTATCGGTCGTTTTAGCTTGTAACAATTATGAAATAGTGGATCTCGGAGTGATGGTTCCACCTGAAAAGATTATTGCCAAGGCTAAGGAAGAACAGGTGGATGTCATTGGACTCAGTGGACTGATTACTCCATCCTTAGATGAAATGGTGTTCTTAGCTAAAGAAATGAAACGCGAAGGATTTCAAATACCATTACTCATTGGGGGAGCAACGACTTCTAAGGCACATACTGCTGTGAAGATTGCACCAGAATACCCATATGGAGTAGTTCATGTCAATGATGCTTCTAGAGCGGTAACGGTGGTTGGAGACTTGCTTCAAGAGGAAACCAATGATCGTTACAAACAGGAAATCCAAAACGAGTACCAGGAGTTTGCCCAGAAGTTCTTGGCTCGAACCAAAAAGAAAACCTATGTGTCCCTTGTCGATGCAAGAGCCGATAAAGTAGCTCTGAATTGGGATCAATTTCAAGCAGTAGAACCAAAGGAGAAAGGGATTAAGGTTTTAGACTTAAACCTCAATGATCTTAAAGAGTTTATCGATTGGACTCCCTTTTTTAGATCCTGGGATTTACACGGAAAATATCCTGCTATTTTAACTGATGAGGTTGTTGGAGAACAAGCGACCAGTCTATACAAAGACGCTCTTGCTACTTTAGAGGAACTCATCGATCAAAAGCAACTACAAGCCAAAGCTGTTTTTGGAATTTTTGAGGCTAATAGTAATGATAGTGATGATATAGAACTTGCCAATGGTAAAGTATTTAGAACCCTTCGCCAACAGCTCAAGAAGCGAGATGGAGCTTCTTACAGGGCGCTTAGCGACTATATAGCACCTAAATCATCAAATGTGACTGATTATATAGGAACTTTTTGTGTTTCGGTATTTGGAGCAGATGAACTAGCGAAACAGCACCAGCAAAATCACGATGACTACAACTCCATCATGGTTAAAGCGATCGCTGACCGTTTTGCTGAAGCAGCTGCTGAATACCTCCACAAAGAGGTTCGAACCAATTACTGGGGGTATGCTAAGGATGAGGATTTAACTAATGATCAGCTCATCGGTGAACAGTATAAGGGAATTAGGCCTGCCCCAGGCTATCCAGCTTGTCCAGATCACTTGGAAAAAGAAACGATTTGGGAATTATTAGATGTCGAAAATGCAATTGGGGTAACGCTTACTGAAAGTCTGGCCATGTGGCCTGCAGCATCCGTATCCGGATACTATTTTGCACATCCTGAGGCTAAGTATTTTGGAGTTGGAAAAATAACTAAAGAACAATTAGAGGAGTACGCCCAAAGAAAGGGAATAGCGATTGAAAAGGCAGAAAAGTGGCTCGCTCCAAATTTAGCAAACGAATAAGATTATGAAAATTACCGATCATATCAATCAGGCAAAAGACACCTTGTTTTCTTTTGAAATCGTCCCTCCAGTGAAAGGGAAGGGAATACAGGAATTGTTCAACAATATCGATCCGCTAATGGAATTTAAGCCTCCCTTTATCGATGTGACTACCTCGAGAGAACAGGCCATTTACATTCAAAAAGAGGGTGGATTGGAAAAACAGATCACCAGAACCAGACCTGGAACAGTTGGAATCTGTGCTTCGATCATGAATAAATATAAGATCGATGCGGTTCCTCATGTGATCTGTGGAGGTTTTACTAAAGAAGAAACCGAATATATGTTGGTTGATTGTCAGTATTTGGGAATTGAAAATGTGATGGCATTAAGAGGAGATGCTCGTAGAGAGGAGGCTTTTTTCACTCCGACAAAGGGAGGGCATACTTATGCATCAGAGCTCGTTACTCAAATAAAGAATTTAAACAAAGGAAAGTTTCTGTACGAATCAACAGAGGATGGAATTTTTTCTGATTTTTGTGTAGGAGTAGCTGGATATCCAGAAAAACATATGGAGGCTCCTTCTCTAAAGACCGACTTACAAAGATTACAACACAAGGTAGATCAGGGAGCTGATTATGTCGTAACACAGATGTTTTTTGACAATCAAAAGTATTTTGAGTTTGTAGAGGCTGCAAGAGCTATGGGAATCACTATTCCAATCATACCAGGAATAAAACCGATTGCAGTAAAGCGTCATTTAAATATATTACCACAGGTATTTAAAATAGACCTTCCACAAGATTTAGTTGATGCAGTGGATGCCGCTAAGGATAATAAAGCTGTAAGAGAGGTAGGAACCGAGTGGGCAATTCAACAATCCAGAGAACTCAAAGAAGCTGGAGTACCAGTACTTCATTACTATTCTATGGGTAAATCTGACAATATTTACAATATTGCAAAAGCCTTGTTTTAGTCAGGTTTAGTTTTTTTTGTCTTTATAAAACAAAAGAAAAAATAAAAAGATAAAAATGCTGTGAAGATTATACTGCTAAGATCCAGTATGAGATTTACATTGTCTTTAGGAAATCCGTGTTTTATAATTTCACTCAACTCAATACCTAATATTAGCCCACCACAACAGAATAGGAATAAATAAATAATTGGATATTTTGATATTGTATTTTTCATATTACTTTCACATTTCATTTTTTAATTGCTGTATTATGTAAAAATATGGAACCGATGATATTTTCAACTAGGGATTCGTTAAACGACATCTTATATCAAATTAATAAGAATTAAATTCATCCCTCTTAAATATAATTATATAGAGATAAATTGTGATGAATTATGCTAATTACGTAAAAATCATATGATTTCATTTGCTCAAATAAATTTTAATACTAAATTAGCAGCTCAATAAAGGAAATATGAATACTCAATTTTATACTAACGCTTATTTTTACTTCTATTTTAATAGGGGCTAGGGGCTTTATATAGTATTTGAGAAATCAACATAAAATTATAGAAGTCCCGCAAGAGCGGGATTTTTTTTTAAATGAGTTTAACAATAGCAATACAAGGGATCAAGGGATCCAATCACCATCAAGTAGCATTAGACTATTTTGGAACTGATATTACACTCAGCGAGTGTGATAGCTTTGATCAAATGGTTCGTCAGATACTCGATGGTAGTGTTGATAAGGGAGTGATGGCCATAGAAAATTCTATTGCTGGTTCTATTATTCCGAACTACGCACTTGTTCATCACAACAAGCTTCATATTATTGGAGAACACTATTTGAATATCCATCATCATCTCATGGCTTTAGAAGGTCAATCATTAGAGGATATTAAAGAAGTGCATTCTCATCCTATGGCGCTTCTTCAGTGTAAGAAATTCTTTGATGAATACCCTCATATAAAGTTAGTGGAGACTAGTGATACCGCTGATTCTGCTAAACATATTCAGGAGCAAAAACTCATGGGTGTTGCTGCTATTGCACCAAAGAAAGCTGCTGAATTATACCAACTTGAAATCATCGAAGATGATATTCAGACGATTAAACACAATTCAACACGTTTTATCATTATTAATGCAAGCAATAAGGAACTTCCAAAGAGTGAAATCAACAAGGCGTCACTTCGTTTTGTATTGGATCACAAAAGAGGCTCTCTTGCTACGGTGCTTAATGTCTTAAGTGATTGTTCGATTAACCTGACGAAGATTCAATCCCTTCCAGTAATTGATGTTCCTTGGAAATATGCCTTTTTTGTAGATGTGACCTTTGACAAGTATGAAGACTACCAAAAAGCCCATTCTCTATTGGAAATTATGGCAGAAGAATTTTTAGTCTTAGGAGAATATAAAAATGCTCGATCATGATTGAAAATGCCAATAGATTACAATCGGTAAAAGAGTACTATTTCTCACAAAAATTGAGAGAGGTAAGAGGTCTGTTGGGCCAAGGAAAGCCAATCATCAATATGGGAATAGGTTCTCCAGATTTACCACCTTCTCAAAAGGTGCTCGATGCGCTTACTGATGCTATTTCGCATCCATCAGCACATCAATACCAATCGTATCAGGGACTTCCTGAGTTAAGAGAGGAGATGGCGAATTTTTACAAGACCTATTACGGAGTTTCTCTAGATCCAACTAGTGAAGTATTACCACTGATGGGATCCAAGGAGGGAATCATGCATATTTCTATGGCCTTCTTAAATCCAGGAGATAAGGTGTTGGTTCCAAACCCTGGATATCCAACCTATACCTCTGTAACGCGCTTGGTAGAAGCAGAGCCTTTGTTTTACAATTTAGAAGAAAAACACAATTGGTTTCCACAGGTTGCAGATCTAGAAAAAATGGATTTAAGTGGGGTGAAACTCATGTGGCTAGGATACCCTCATATGCCTACGGGAGCTGTTGCTGAAGATGCAGATTTGGAGTCTTTAATTGCCTTTGCAAAAAAGCATCAAATATTATTAGTTAAGGACAATCCATACAGTTTTGTGCTCAACAAAACACCAAAAAGTATCCTTGCCTTAGAAGGTGCAAAAGAAGTCGTTTTAGAACTCAATTCGCTATCCAAGTCATTCAATATGGCAGGTTGGAGAGTTGGAATGCTCATGGGAAGAGCTGATTTAGTAGAAGCGGTTCTCAAAGTAAAGAGCAATATGGATTCTGGAATGTTTTACGGAATTCAGAAAGGAGCGATTGAAGCCTTAAAAGCTCCTAAATCATGGTTTGATGGACTTAACGAAATTTACGCTAAACGCAGAAAGGCCATCTTTGCATTAGCAGACAAACTCAATTTGAGTTATGATCCTTCAGCTGTAGGAATGTTTGTTTGGGCAAAGATTGGCAATAATCATACTACAAGTGAAATGATGGTGGATCAACTCTTATACGAGCACGACATCTTCATCGCACCTGGAACGATATTTGGATCCAATGGAGAAGGCTATGTGCGTTTTTCACTTTGTGTTCCTGAAGAAAAAATTGTTGAAGCATTAAATCGATTTAACTAAGATGAATGTATTTTTAATCGGTGTTGGTTTAATAGGAGGGTCTTTTGCAAAAGACCTAAGAACTCAATACCCTGATGCTAATTTCTTCGGAATCAGTAGAAGAGAGGCAACTCTTGACAAGGCTGTGGAGCTGGGAATTATCGATCACAAGGCTACTATGGAGGATTTGTCAAAGGCTGATGTTGTCATACTTAGTATTCCAGTGGATGTAAGTGTTCCAGTTCTTGTCGATGTATTGGATCGAATCTCAGACAACTGTCTGGTTTTTGACGCAGGATCGATCAAAGAACCGATTTGTGAGGCGGTGAAGAGCCATACCAATCGCAAAAACTTTTTAGCATGTCACCCTATTGCAGGTACTGAATTTTCTGGACCAGAAGCAGCTTTAGAGGGACTGTATAAAGACAAGACAATGATCATCTGCGAAGTGGAAGCCACGGCTTTTAAACTTCAGGAAAAAGCGGTAGAGCTCTTTAGAGCTATAGGGATGAGAATTCGCTATATGAACGCCAAGTCACATGACAAGCACATTGCATATGTGTCGCATCTATCACATATTAGCTCCTTTATGTTAGGGAAGACGGTTATTGAAAAGGAAAAGAATGAAAATGATATTTTTGACATGGCTGGATCAGGTTTTGAAAGCACGGTTCGTCTTGCCAAAAGTTCACCAGCAATGTGGACTCCCATATTTGCTGAAAATAAATCTAATGTTATTGAAGCATTAGAAGAGTATATCTCTAATCTAACAGCATTCAAGAAATTGATGGAAGACGATGCTTATGAGGCTGTTTTTAACGAGATGGAACAAACGAATAAAATAAAGGAAATATTAAATGGGATTCCCCATAATAATTAATTAAAACGATGGAAAATTCAAAGAATTTGAGAAAGTGGTTGGATGATATGAACTTAGATCATCCCCTAGTGATTGCAGGACCCTGTAGTGCTGAAACAGAAGAGCAAGTGTTGAAAATAGCTCACGAGCTTAAAGACACGGATGTAAATTATTTTAGAGCGGGTATTTGGAAGCCTAGAACAAGACCAGGAGGATTTGAAGGTGTTGGTGCTTTAGGATTAAAATGGTTACAAAAAGTAAGAGAAGAGACTGGATTAAAAACAGCTACTGAAGTTGCAAACAAAGATCACGTTAAACTCGCTTTGGAATACGATGTTGATTTATTGTGGATTGGAGCTCGTTCTACTGTATCTCCATTTATTATTCAAGAAATTGCTGATGAATTAAAAGGAACTGATAAGATTGTTCTTATTAAGAATCCAGTAAATCCAGATTTAGCTTTGTGGTTAGGTGCTGTTGAGCGTTTATACAATGCTGGAATTAAAAACTTAGGGGTGATTCACAGAGGTTTCTCAACTTATGAAAAAACAAAGTACAGAAATATTCCTGAATGGCAATTAGCGATTGAATTACAACAAAGATTCCCTGATTTACCAATCATCAACGACCCTTCTCATATTACTGGGAAGAGAGACATGGTTCACGAAGTTTGTCAAACGGCACTTGATTTAAATTTCGATGGTTTAATGATCGAAACACATCACGATCCTGAAAATGCATGGTCTGATGCACCTCAACAAGTGACTCCAGCTTCTTTGATCAAAATGATGAAGGACTTAAAAGTGCGTAAGCAAAACGATCCTGAACAGGCATTTAACAACGAAATTGGAACGCTTCGTTCTCAAATCGATGTGATTGATGAGCAGTTATTAGAGAGTTTAGGAAAACGTATGAAAATTTCAGATGCTATTGGACAACTAAAAGAAGCACACAACGTATCTGTATTACAGAGTAGCCGTTGGAATGAAATTTTAGGAAGAATGATTTTAGAAGGTGAAAAGAGAGGACTTAGTGAAGAATTTGTTTTAAAACTATTTAAAGCTATTCACCAAGAATCGATTAACCACCAAGAAAAAATAGTAAACCACTAATGAGGATAGGGGGCTTTTAAGCCCCTTATTTTTTATCTTTAGACCGTGAAAGGAATCGTATACAAATCTACTGGTAGTTGGTATGTTGTGAAAACAGCATCAGGTGACGTATACGAATGCCGTATCAAAGGAAAATTCCGAATAAAGGGAATTAAGAGTACCAATCCAATTGCGGTCGGAGATCAGGTTGAATTTGATGTAGAAAAAAAGGGAGATGAGACTGTTGGTATTATTCATTCCATCGAGGAACGCAAAAACTATATCATTAGAAAGTCGGTTAACCTCTCCAAACAAACTCAAATAATCGCCTCAAATATTGACTTGGCATTACTGTTGGTGACCATTGATAATCCTCCGACACTTACAGCCTTTATCGATCGTTTTCTAGTCACTGCTGAGGCTTATGATATTCCTGTAGTACTGGTCTTTAACAAGGCTGATTCGTATACGGATCAAAGTAGAGAGGAAGCTCAATTCTTGCAAATGCTTTACAAGTCTATTGGATATCAATGTGTGGAAATTTCTGCGATTAAAAAAAGAGGTTTAGATCAAATTATCGACCTGATGAAAGATCAAACAACTTTGGTTTCAGGTCATTCAGGTACTGGTAAATCAACCCTGATCAATGCGATATCACCTGGGCTGAAATTAAAGACTACTGAAATTTCAGAGTTGTACAGCCAAGGACAACACACGACCACCTTTGCAGAAATGTATGATTTATCATTTGGAGGGCAAATTATTGATACTCCTGGTATTAAAGGTTTTGGTGTCGTTGATATGGAACCGGAGACCATTGGAGATTATTTTCCAGAGTTTTTTAAACTAAAATCAGCTTGTAAGTTTAACAACTGCCTTCATATAGACGAGCCCCATTGTGCCGTTAAAGAAGCACTGGACGAAAATCGTATCGCTTGGTCTCGTTACCGTTCTTATATTCAAATGATGGAAGGTGAAGATGAACATTACAGGGTTAATAACTATAGTGAATAAAAATGAGAGCTGTAATTCAAAGAGTTAAAAACGCTAGAGTTGTAGTAGAAGGTGTGACGATTTCTGAAATTGATTCAGGTCTTTTGGTCCTACTAGGAGTGACACATATAGATGAACAATCTGATATCGATTGGTTGTCTAAGAAAATACTCAACTTGCGTATATTTAACGATGAGAATGGAGTGATGAATAAGTCGCTTTTAGAGGTAGGAGAGGATTTAATTGTCGTGAGTCAATTCACATTGTACGCTGCGACAAAAAAGGGCAATAGACCCTCGTACATCACCGCAGCTAAGCCTGAGGTGGCTAATGAATTATACGAGCGATTTGTGGTGGCCTGTGAACAGCAATTAGGAAAAAAAGTAGGCACAGGGGTCTTTGGAGCAGATATGAAAGTATCGCTTTTAAACGACGGTCCTGTTACCATTAGTATCGATACACATAACAAAGAATAAGATGGATATCAAAAACGCACAATTAGCAGTAGATGAGTGGATTAAAAACCACGGAGTTCGTTATTTTAACGAACTGACCAATATGGCTCAACTCACAGAAGAAGTAGGAGAGGTTGCTAGAATTATCGCCAGACGTTATGGAGAACAATCTGAGAAGGAATCGGATAAAGACAAAGATCTCGGTGAAGAATTGGCAGACGTTTTATTTGTAGTTCTCTGTTTAGCTAATCAAACCGGAATAGATCTTCAAAAGTCGTTTGATAAAAAATTAGATCTCAAATCTAAACGCGATCACGATAGACATCACAACAACACTAAATTAAAATAAGACTATGTCTTTATATACTTTTGAATTGTCTTTGCCTAAGTCAAAGAACCTACAAGCGGACATACAAATAACAGGTTCTAAGAGTGAAACCAACAGACTCTTGTTATTACAAGCGCTTTTTGATAAGATTAGTATTAGCAATACCTCCAATTCTGACGATGCAGTTGCAATGGCAGCTGGATTAAAGATTAATCAAGGGGAAGTGGACATTCATCACGCTGGAACAGCCATGCGTTTTTTGACTTCCTATTTTGCTTCTCGCGAAGGGAAAGAGGTTATACTTACTGGATCTAAACGTATGCAGGAACGCCCTATAAAGATTTTAGTTGACGCCCTTCGATCGCTTGGAGCTTCAATTGAATACACCAAGAATGAAGGCTATCCTCCATTAAAAATTACTGGAAAAAAATTAGAACAAAACAAAGTAGTGATGGCTGCCAATGTCAGTAGTCAGTACATTTCCTCACTACTGCTAATTGCACCGAGTCTTCCCAATGGATTGGAGTTACACCTAGAAGGAAAAATCACTTCGGTTCCTTATATAAAAATGACTCTAGCTCTTTTAGATAGCATAGGAGTATCAACTAGTTTTGAAGGACAAATAATCAAAGTAGCACACAAGTCATCTGTGAGTGCACAAGAATTAGTGGTGGAGTCCGATTGGAGTTCTGCTTCTTATTTCTACAGCCTTTGTGCCTTAGCTGATATAGGTTCTCAAATTAAACTCTCCTCCTATAAAAAAGACTCTCTTCAAGGAGATTCTGTTCTTGCACAAATCTACACAGAATTAGGAGTTGAAACGACCTATGAAGGACATTCAATTGTGCTTAAAAAGATAAGTGAAGTATCTTCTAAGGTGAAGAATTCAGGTTTGGTATGGGATTTAGCAAATGCTCCAGATATTGCTCAAACAATAGCAGTGACTTGTTTTGGTTTGGGTGTTTCTTGTTCATTGACTGGATTACACACACTTAAGATAAAAGAGACCGATCGTCTTGTAGCTCTTTACAATGAACTCTCTAAGTTCGGAGCCAAGGTAACTATCGATGACAAATCACTTCAATTAGAACTCTTTGAGGGTGATTACAATCTGGGAGTATCTGTTGCAACTTATAACGATCATCGAATGGCAATGGCTTTTGCCCCATTAGCCCTCTTAGTTCCCTTCAAAGTTGAAGATGCGATGGTAGTTACCAAGTCCTTTCCTGACTTCTGGGAGGATATGCAAACCATAGGAATAGGAGTATCTCATTAGATTTATTGCTATTTACTTGACAACCCCCTAGTTGAGGTTGTATATTTGCAACCTTTATAAAAATTGAATCTATACAACTATGAAGTTATCTCATTTTAATTTTGATCTTCCGAAAGAACTATTAGCAGAATATCCATCTGAGCACAGAGACGAGGCTCGTTTGATGGTCATCAATAGAAAGGATGGAAGTATTGAACACAAATATTTTAAAGACCTAATCGATTATTTTGACCAAGACGATGTGATGGTACTCAATAATACTAAGGTGTTTCCAGCGCGTCTATACGGGAACAAAGAAAAGACTGGAGCTAGAATTGAAGTGTTCTTATTACGAGAATTAAATGAGGAACAACGTTTGTGGGATGTGCTAGTAGATCCAGCTCGTAAGATTCGTATTGGAAACAAACTTTACTTTGGTGATGATGATTCATTAGTAGCTGAAGTAATAGACAATACAACTTCAAGAGGAAGAACCCTACGTTTCTTATACGACGGTTCATACACAGAGTTTAGAAAAAAACTTAGAGATCTCGGAGAAACACCACTTCCAAAATATATCAAAAGAGAGGTAGAGCCAGATGATGAAGAGCGTTATCAAACCATCTACGCTAAAAATGAAGGTGCTGTAGCAGCTCCTACTGCAGGATTGCACTTTTCAAAACACTTGCTAAAGCGTTTAGAAATTAAAGGAGTTAATTTTGCAGAATTGACCCTTCACGTTGGATTGGGAACCTTTAATCCAGTTGAAGTAGAAGATTTATCAAAACACAAAATGGATTCTGAAGAATTAGTGATACCTGAAGAATCTGTAGCGGTTGTCAACAATGCTAAACTTCATAAAAAAAGAGTTTGTGCTGTTGGTACAACGGTTATGAGAGGATTAGAATCTTCTGTTAGTTCAGAGCAAACTCTAAACCCCTACGAAGGATGGACCAATAAGTTTATTTTTCCACCGTATGATTTTAGTATTGCAAACTGTATGATTACCAATTTTCACACGCCTAAATCAACTCTTTTGATGATGATTTCAGCCTTTATGGGGCATGATTTGATGAAAAAAGCATACAAAGAAGCAGTAGAACAAGGCTATAAGTTCTACTCTTACGGAGATGCTATGTTGATTTTATAATCAGTTAGAACTCGAATATCAGAAACCCGATTGAAATAGTCGGGTTTTTTTATACCATTATTTATTCATCCATTTTTTGGTCAACCAAGATCGAATTGGTAGATCGTAGATTTTAAATAAATAGTGTCCCAATAAAATAGAAGTAATCAGTGTTGCTAGAGAAGCGATGATCAATTGTGGTAATTTATCTGTTGAGGTTGGATCGACATAGAGCTCATTTCGAGCAACCCAGGCCATAAAAATATACATAATTGGATAATGAGTGATGTATAAAGGATAGGATAAATTTCCTAAGAAAGTCGCTAGTTTTTTTACTCGATCAGAAACGATTTGACCACAAGATCCCATATAAACCAGAATTGGAAATACAACGATTACGATTAGAGAATCGTAAATTCCATTGAGGTATCCTTGCTGAGCTCCACCAATTCTTGGAATAGCTAATACAATAGTAAGTATCAGTGTTGTCCATAGAAATGCATTGTTGAGTTTCTTGGGTTTAGAGATTCTAGAAAGTAATAAACCGGCTAGAAATGGGTAGAGTAAGCGGGTGAATCCCACATAGATTTGTTCAGAATTCAATGCCCAACCTCCGATGATATCCCCTCTGGTTACAGCCATATGAATTAGTACACTTCCAGCTATAAATGCAAGTGTAGCAATCCATTTATTCGAAAGTTTGCGAAGCCATAAGGCATATAAAATATTTGCAATGTATTCAAAGAACAAGGACCATGCGGGTCCGTTTAAAGGATGCATCTCTGTCCAACCTCTAATCTCCATTGAGGGAGTAAGAGGAAGAAGTGTCATTCCGATAAGCATTACAATCAGTAGCTTCCAAACTGGTGTTTCTGATATGAATGGGAAAAGAGGACCAAACTGAAAATAATAAAGTAAAGCACCAATGATCATACCTATAATAATCATAGGGTGTAATCGTATCAATCGTCTCTTAAAAAAGCTCTTAAGATTCATTGAATTCCAACGATCGTCATAAGCATACCCAATGACAAATCCTGAGAGTGCAAAAAAGAAATCTACTGCAAGATACCCATGGTTGATAATTAATTTGGTATGATCTCCATTTGCGAATACTTCAAAAATATGAAAGAAAACAACAATAATGGCAGCGATACCTCTTAGGGCATCTAAAATGAGGTAATGAGATTTTGAATCTTTGTACACAGTCTGATTGTTAATTGGTTAGGTTTTAAATATACAAAGTTTATCCATTGGTGTATTTCTGTTTTTTTAATATTATCACTCTCAGTGCTCAATAGTTGTCTATATTTGCAATAAATTTTGCACTATGCCTAAAAAAGATATTCGTTCCATGGATAAGGACGCACTTAGAGACTTTTTTGTATCTAGGGGGGATAGTGCTTTTAGAGGAAATCAAGTGTATCAGTGGTTGTGGCAAAAAGGAGCACATCAGTTTG
>JABXHN010000005.1 GCA_013373635.1 Flavobacteriaceae bacterium | reverse complement strand
CTTTATTGATGATTACTTATATGTTGGAGGTATTTCTTTGCGAGAGGATGGTGATAAAACACTAAGGACCTTTTATAAATACAAGCTTAAATAATGCTCTACTTTAATTCAAAGTAGAGTTCATCTCACCCCCCCCACTAATCACATAATTTTCTTAGCCTTTTTTGAGACTTTTCAAGCTAAGCATACACCCTGCCAGTCATGTTGTCCCCACCATGACGGATTCTAAGCGCCAAACCCACAACATGGACGATCAATCGGTGAAGACACCGATTGTGGCGGCTGAGCGTCCCACCCCTATTGGTCTGACCAATGACCAGAAACCTGATGATACCCTTGGCTATATCATCCTTCTGATACTGCAATAGATGGTAATACAACTGTTAATAGTAGTACCGGAACCTATGCACTTCTTTATTGTTCACATTTTTATCTTGTTCACGTAACGTGAACATATTATATTTATGAACAAATGGAAACAGAATTTCTTCATAAGGCTTTTAAAACTCTAAAAGAAGAGACCGCATTAGATCTGAGGGTTGAAACTCATACTAATGAAGACGGTACTATTGATATAGTCACTAATGATCAACTGTACACCTTTTTTATAGACATAAAAAAAGAACCAAGACAGCATCACATCAATACACTGATTAATGAGGCACGAAATCGCAGAAAATTCCCATGCTTGTTAGTTGCCCATACCATCTTTCCTAAACTTCAGGAGCAGTTAAAGGAACATCAGGTCAACTATCTGGACTTACAGGGCAATGCCTTTCTCAAAAACAATAACCTGTTCATCTATATACAAAACCAGAAAAAGAAAGAATTCAAGGAAGAGACAGGCAACAGGGCCTTTACCAAAACCGGTTTAAAAGTATTGTTCCATCTATTAATCAACCCAAACCTGATCAATGAAAACCAGCGAACCATTAAAGAAGAGACCGATGTTGCCCTAGGCAATATTCCTAAAGTCTTAAATGGCTTAAAAGAAACAGGTCATCTACTGGATAAAAACAAAAATGAATTTCTACTTATCAATAAAAAAGAGCTTATCGATCGTTGGGTAGAGGGCTATGAAACACGGCTTAAACCAGGCCTGAAGAAACGAACTTTCGAAGCAACTGTTCCCTGGCAAGAGATTCAACTCAATGAAAAAATTGCTGTTTGGGGAGGTGAACCTGGGGCTGATCTGCTGACTCATTACCTGAGACCGGAAAAGTACTTGCTGTATACCAACGAAGATCAGGCCAACCTTATCAGAAATTACAAACTCAAGCCAAAAACAGGTGGTAATGTAGAGGTATGCGAAATGTTCTGGAATACGGTATATAATCAGGCCACAGCCCCTCCTCTACTCATTTATGCCGATCTTATGATTGAGGGAGGAAAAAGGAACATAGAAACTGCAAAAAAGATTTATCATGAGTACATCGAACCTCAGCTTTAAGGATTTAGCAACACCTCATTTCGCTGCGGTATTCAATCATATAGACGAAGTCATGACTGAACATGGGGTTCCATATTACCTGATTGGAGCAACCGCTATCGCTCTTGAATTCCTTGAAAGTGGCAGAAAGGCTCCCAGAGGTACAAAGGACATAGATTTCGCCATGATGGTGCCTTCTCTTCAAATACATGAAAGCATAGTGGCCAGCCTGATGGAAAGAGGATTTCGCAAAGCTAAAGCACCATGGACACTTTATTTTGAAGTGGAAAACATAGCCATTGATCTGCTGCCTTTTGGTGAAATTGAAGAAAATGATACGGTTGACTTTAATGAAAGGTACTCAGACCTACACGTATTAGGATTCAAAGAAGTACTGGAAGGCGCCAAATCAATTATCATAGAGGAGAAAGTAGCCAAAATACCTTCTTTGGAAGGTATGGTTCTTTTGAAGTTAATTGCCTACAGCGACCGACCTGAGGAGAGGGAAAACGACATTGATGATATCCTGCGAATTATTGAAATATACTATGATCAAGAATGGGAGCAAATTACAGAATCTCACTTTGATCTACTTGATGTAGAAGAACTTGACGAACTAAAGGTGGCTGCAGAAGTATTGGGACGGAATTCAAGGGTTCACCTTTCAAAGAATAAGAAACTAGAAGAAAGAATTTTGTCCATTGTCAACAACGAACTCGAAGGAAATGAAGAATCAAGGCTTGTTAAAGAATGGGCACAAAAACTTGAAAAAGATACTGTCTATGTGAAAGAGATTATTGCTCACTTTAAAAATGGCTTACTTTATTTGGGGTGAAAGAAGATTTGGCAAATGACTCTGAGTAATTACAAGAGGTATACGGAGAGGCTGTAACAATACAAAGAATATAGAACTTCATTCCCAGGTTCTTGCACCACAATTTGCAGATTCCCGCCTGCACGGGAATGACGTGTTATAAATAGGGAGAATAGTACTAATCTTGATCTCGTTTCTTAATCATAGTTAAAATAGTGGCAATGGCTACGGTTTCCCCGGTTTCGTCATAGACGTCTACCAGGAACTTCACAATGCCTTTGGCGATATCATCCTTCTTCTCCTGCTCAATCTTCTCTTTTACCGTCAGGCGGACACCAATGGTGGCTCCCGGATAGACTGGTTTGGTGAAGCGGCAGCTTTCCAGACCGTAATTCAGTAGTACTGGCCCTTTCTTGGCCTGCACAAAGAGTCCCGCAGCGGCTGAGAGCACGAAATAGCCGTGGGCTACCCTTCTTTCGAAAGTCGTGCCTTCCAACGAGGTTTCGTCTGTATGGGCATAGAAGTGATCCCAGCTCACATTGGCAAAGTTCACAATATCGGTTTCGGTTACCGTTCTTTTCGCAGTAATCACCGTCTCTCCCACTTCAATATCTTCGAAGTATTTAGAGAACAAATGCTGTCCCGGATCTTTGTATTCCCCGCCATATTGATATTGCTGGGTAATCTCGGTCAAAGTAGTCGGTGAACCCTGAATGGCGGTACGCTGCATATAATGCATCACACCACGTTTTCCACCCATTTCTTCACCTCCTCCGGCTCTTCCGGGACCTCCATGAGTCAGCATAGGCATAGGTGAACCGTGTCCGGTGCTTTCCTTGGCACATTTCTCATTGAGTACCAGAATTCGGCCGTGATGAGTTGCTGCACCGATGGTATATTCAGTGGCAATTTTGTTGTCGGCTGTGGTGATGGATGATACCAGCGATCCTTTTCCTTTTTTGGAGATGGCAATGGCTTCATCAATGGTCTTATAAGGCAAAATGGTACTTACCGGACCGAAGGCCTCAATATTATGCGGTTCTTCCACCCCCAGTGGATTCTGATTCAGGAATACAATAGGCGACATAAAGGCACCTTTGTCCCAGTCAGCACCCATCAGGTCAATTTTGCCCAAAGAGCCATACACCATTTCAGAGGTTTTGGCCAGTT
>JABXHN010000082.1 GCA_013373635.1 Flavobacteriaceae bacterium | reverse complement strand
TTGAGCCTTGGGATAAAGGCCACTCCAATAATGGCCAGCACCAGGAAGATAATTACAACCCTGAATGGTCTTTGTGTCTGCATGAACTAACAAAGTAGTCATGAATTTTGAAAAAACCAGCAACAAGTAGGATATTAAGGGAATAATAACAGACTCTACTTCTGATTCATCCATAACACCCAAATAAGTTAAAGCAATGTCCACACAGCGGCTCATTAATCTGATGAAATGATAGCATGGAATAAATCACACAATAAAATCATTCTAATTTTCCTATTAACCTCAATCTTAATAGCTAACACACTTTATGGTCAGGAGATTGTAGAAACCAGAATTCTCAAACAAACCCAGAAGTACTCAGCTGGGCACCTTGCCACAAAAGACTCCCCTATTCCTCTAACGAGAGCAAAAAATGACTCAACACATGAAATTCAGAATATCAGGGAACTAGTAATTAATCTGGGTAATCATTTCCAGATTACTGACAAGCTATCCAGTATGATAGATGAGGTCAAGTATGTCTCCCTGGAAGAAACAGATTCCTCATTGATAGGCAATATTGGCCATATTGTTTTTGACGATGATAAAATAATTGTTTCGGATGTCGGTACCCAAAGTGTGCTTCTCTTTACTGAAAAAGGCCAATTCTTAACAAGAATTCAAAAAAGAGGTGATGGACCTGGAGAATATAACAGGTTAAATAATATAGCCGTTGATACCGCCCTCAAAAGAATCATTATCGGTTCTGACTATAAATTTCTTTGGTTCGACTATAACGGTAATTTCATAAAAGAGCTGAAAACCACATATGCAGGTGCTAATGAGTTTGAAGTGATAGACTCACAAACTCTAGTGATCTACACCTACTTTGGAAATCTGGATGACAAAAGGGAGAAATATGATATTTATTATATCAAGGATGATGGTTCGGTTTCATCTAAATTCATTGAGGTCTTTCCTAAAAAGATAAACTCTAAGAGTATGATCGGCCTATTTAGCAACTTTTCTAGAGTAGGTTTATCTAATGAACTTTTACTCACGCGAGAGTATTCAAATCAAATTCTATCGCTAAATTCTGCTGGCATACATTCTAAATACAAACTGGATTTCGGTGCCGGAAACTTACCAGAAGACTACGTAGAAAAGTCTTTGACCGATTTCTCCATAAGGAGTTCAGAAGAAAGAGTTGATCAAATGCTCAGAAAAGGTATGCTAACATTCGCTGGAGGGTCAGTACTTGAAACGAAGAAATGGTTACAAGTTACTGTAGGGACATCTGAAGACAGAACTTCTCTATTATTTGACAAGACCAAAAATGAAGTGAGGCATGCCTTCAATTTTAATCTTATTAACGATGTTGACGGTGGTAGGTACCTTGTCAATAGATGGGTTCACTCTGATTACTTTGTCTCTATTGTTTACCCTTCCAATCTCCAAAAAGCTTTGGAGCAAAATACATCAATAGCTCTCGAATCTATAAAAACTGCTTTATCAAGTAAAAATCAAGAAAATCCGATTCTCCGCTTTCTGAAAATCAAATAATGAAAATGAATAGATTAAGCTCTTGTTGTCACCAACAAGCTCAATGAGTGGCTAGATTCTTTACTGCTTATTGATGTTAATCAAAAAGATCAAGCTGTTTGTTGGTCACAAGACCAACAAAGGCATAGAATTTATTAAAGTTCCTAAACCTCAATAAACACCTTTATTTGAGCCTTCCTTTCTCTTACTGCATTTTAAGAATTCAATAACTCTTCACATAAAGCTAGATCTTAGAGCTTCAAATGATTGATACTTTCCAAGAAAATCGAAATATCAATTTCTGTTTTTCTCGGAAAAACAAGTAGTCATTTTCAGCATTTTGATTTACACTTCGCGCCCTTGTTGGTGTTGTTACCAACAAGCTGAATAAGCATCAAAATCTTTAAGATGTAATATCCATATTTGCTAAATATAGACATTAACTTTAAATTCAACTATGAACGTTAGTTTAACAGACAAACAGCAGGAATATATAGCCTCACAGATAGGTACTGGAGACTATCAGAATGCCAGTGAGTTAGTAAGAGATGCCCTACGCCTTCATCAACTTTATAGAGATAAAGTGATAAGGGATTTGCAACAAGAAATCGAAAAGGGGTGGAATAGCACTGATAGTACAAGAAGTGTTCAAGATATTATTAAAGCTAAGAAGCAAGAAAAATAACACTAATGGCTAAGTTGAACCATTATGTTCTTTCTCAAGCAGCAGATCAAGATCTGGAAGATATATTTGAATACACAGAGAAGGAGTTCGGAACACAACAGGCTATATCTTACCTCCTTGCTATAGATGAACTTTTCAAAACCCTATTGGAAAACCCTGAATTAGGCCGGCTGAGACCTGAGTTAAAGCCTGGCTTGCGAAGTATTACCAAAGAAGCACATGTAATATTCTATACCGTTCAGACAAATCAAATTCGTATCATTCGTGTTCTACACGGAAGCCGTGACATGATCCATTTTATCGGAGAAGGTAAGTGATTTTCACCCATCTGGTCTTTGCGTCTCGCTAAAGCCTTTTTCATTTTGCCAACCCTTATTAATTCCTATTAACAACCTCACCCTCTCCTTTCAAAAGAAAATTCCTTTAATTGGAAACTCATAATGCTTCTAAACCTCAATAAACACCTTAATGACCACCTCTATTTTAAATAAGAGCTCACACAGGCTTTCCATACTTATAGTATTATGCCTTTGTCTAGTATGTATTTCTGCATGCAATGATAACAGCAGCTCTGCTGGAGATATAAGCAGCACAGAAGACACCAGCTACCAGAAAACAGGCGAGAAAGTTTTCCATTTAGACAGCACCATGAGATTTGCCAATCAGTCGCTGGTGCTTTTCAATGAGGATGAACAGCCAAAACTCTCCATTTTCAATCAGATGAATGCCAGCGTAAATTACTTCGACTATGAAAGTGGTGAGCTGGAGAGCAAAGTATTCTTTGAACGAGAAGGTCCCAACGGTATTGGCAATATTGCCCATATGGGTCACTTTCAAACCAACAAAGACTCCATCTTTCTTTTCAGCCCTTGGGAATCTAAAGTTTACTTAATGGACAGCGAGGGCAAAAAAATAGACAGCTACAACTTAACACCTCCCGGAACGAAAGAGAGCGAAAAAAAATATCTTGGCTATTATCTGGAGACTTCTCCAAATTCACCGGTCTTTAAAAAGGGTAATGATTTATATATCAATGTAGTAAACAGCGGTCAACTTAAAAGTGAAGACGGCTCTTTAGTCTTTATGATTAAACTGAACCTCGAAACTAAGGAGAAAGAATATCTGGAGATTAATCAATCTATTCTCTTCGATGAATTTTGGGGCGTTTTACTCCCTTATGCCTCCACAGCTGTAATTGATGACAACCGCATCATTACTTCATTTGCTAAGAACCCTAAAGTGAGCATTTCTAATATTGCAAACCCTCAGTCTGTAATTGAAGAAAAGGAATTAAGCTCTAGCTTCATCGGTGAATTCAAACCATTTCCTAAGAAGAATTCCGAGCACCCAAATTATGGCTATAGTTTCCTGGAGATTAATTCAGAAACCAATAAAAAGGCATTCTATTTAGGTTTGTTCTACTCCACTTTTGAAAAACACTTTTTCCGTGTTGCCTTGCAAGAAAGAACAGAAGATCAATACGGATTGGGTCGAGATGGCATGCAGTACAGCATAGTGATTACCGATGAAAACTTTAACAAGCTGGCTGATCTGGAACTGCCCAAAGGCAAGTATAATATGGACATGACTTT
>JABXHN010000086.1 GCA_013373635.1 Flavobacteriaceae bacterium | reverse complement strand
GCGGGTCAGGTTTACATGTTCCGCCGTTTCCGAGAAGGCGAGGATGATCTCGGCACGGCTTTCGGTGGCCAGTCGCGCGGTCCAGGCCGCCAGCCCGGTGGCACTGGGATCGCGGCCAAAGACGTTGTTGAACAGCAGGGTGATGAATTCCGCGTCGGTGGTATCGCCGTAGCGCAGGGTGAATTCCGCCGAGGCCATGAAGCTTTCGGCCAGGCTTTCGAGACTGCTTTGCCCGGTGAGCAGCCCGGTGGCAAAGCCTTCGAGCCCGCTGCGCCCCGGTTCGCGGCCAAAGACCGTGTCGAACAGGCGATAGACCTCGGCGCCCTGGTCGAGCCGCGCCATGGCCCCGGGATCGGCCAGCAGGATGTCGTCCCCGGCCAGACCGGTCAGCGTGTCGGCCCCGCCCGCGCCCAGGATCAGGTCGTCCTCGGCGCTGCCGGTCAGCCCCTCGGCGGCGGTGGTGCCCTGGATGCGGGTGTAGCGGCCATCGCCGAAATCGGCGGCACTGACCGCGCCATCGGCGAATTGCAGCGTCTCGACATTGTCGAGCCGCAGCGTGCCATAGCCGGTGTCCAGCACCAGCGTCGATCCCTGCCAGCTGCCCGAGACATCGGACTGGTCGAGGCTGAGCACCACCGTATCGGTGCCGGTGCCGCCGTCGATGGTCTTGTCGCCCTGCCCCAGCATGACCTCGATGCGGTCATTGCCCGCGCCGCCCAGCACGGTGTCATCGCCCGCCCCGGTGCGCAGCACGTCGTTGCCACCGCGCCCGTCGATGTGATCGGCCCCCGCGCCGCCCACCAGCACGTCGGCCACCTCGCCGCCCGCCAGATCGAGCCGCGGCACCCCCGCGCTGGCATAGGCAAAGTTCTGCGTCACCAGCACCGCGTCGCGCGGCGACCCGCCGGAAAAGCTCAGCGGTCCGACGACGATGCCGATGCCGATCCAGGTGACATCGGGATTGAGGATGTTGGCCCGGTGGCCGGGGCTGTCCATCAGGTTCTGATGCAGCTGCGCCACCTCGTCATAGTAGCTGCCGCTGCCCGAGACTGTCACCGCGGCGATGTTCTCGGCGGTGGTCCAGCTGCCCGACAGGTCGAGCCCCGCCGCCAGCATCCGCGCCGTGGGGGTCGAGCCGCCCGCGCCGGTGTGGCTGAAGGTGTTGGCGTCGCTCATCCACTGGCTGTGGTCTTCGGTCGCGCTGTTCATCGTCAGCTCGAGCGTCACCGGCGGCAGGCCATAGGCCGCGCGTTCGGCATTGACCAGCTCGAGCATGTAGCGCTCCAGGTCGCTTGCGGTGCTCATGCTTGCCGTGGGCATCAGGGGTCTCCGTATCTGGTGTGGCCGAATGGGGGGATCCGGGCAGGCCACGGGAAAGCCGGGCCACCGCCCCCGTGGGGGGCGGCAGCGGTGTCATTCGCCGGGGGGTGGTGCCCTGTTGCGGGCGCACCCGGCGCGGTGCCGGTCGGATCCTGCCCTGTCAGGCGACCAGCAGCATGTCCTCGTCGATCATCGCCAGTTCGGTGTCGATGAAGGTGATCGTCATGTTCTGGTCCTGGAACACCACGTCATCGCCGACCTGGGCAAAGTGGCTCAGCGCCTCTGCATCGGAGGCATAGCCGAAGCCGTTGAGTTCGATGGAATCCCAGGCTTCGAGGTCGGTGACCACCTGGACCGAGGCCGCCATGTCGTCGATCACCGAGCTTTCGCTGGAGTTCGGCGCCAGGAAGGCAAAGGTATCGGCATACAGCCCGCCGGACAGCACCGCCCATTCCGAGCTGGCAGCAAGGTAGTCATCCTGGCCGAAGCCCCGCATGAAGACCTCGAGCTCGGCCTCGGTCAGCAGCACGAACTCGGCGGTGTTCATGAAGGAGGTCACCACCTCCTCGCGGCTCATGCCGCCTTCGAGCAACCCGGTCCAAGCCTCCAGCCCCGAGGCCGCCGGATCGCGGCCCAACACGTTTTGGAACAGCAAAACGATGAATTCCGCGTCCGTCGTCTCGCCGTAGCGCAGCTGGAATTCCGGCCCCTCCATGAAGAGGGTCACCGCCTCGCGCAGTGTGGTGCCGCCCGCAAGGTTGTCGACCCAGGCGGCGAACCCTTCCTGCGCGGGAGGGCGGCCCAGCACCGCCTCGAACAGGCGGTAGACGGTGCCGGTCAGCTCGGTCGGGTCCATGGCATCGAATGCGGCCAGCGCCGCGCGGGTGCGCACGCCGTGTTCGGCCGTCTCCGAGAACAGCGCCACCGCCTCTTCGCGGCTGGTGCCGGTTTCCAGCAGGTGCACCCAGGCCTCCAGCCCCTTGGTGGCGGGATTGCGGCCAAAGACGTTCTGGAACAGCAGGGTGATGAATTCCGCGTCGGTGGTATCGCCGTAAAGCAGCTGGAATTCTGGCGCGGCCACGAAGGTAGCGGCCAGTTCCTCGAGCGTGACCAGACCGGCGGCCAGCTGCGCGGTATAGGCCTGGTGGCCTATCTCGCCCGGCGCGCGGCCAAAGACGGTGTCGAACAGTCGGAACACTTGGTCCGAGTAGATGGAACCATAGAGCCCCACATCCTCCGCGATCAGCACGTTGGCGGTGCCGATGCCGGTCAGCACATCCGCGCCTTGGTTGCCGGTGACGATGTTGGTGCCACGGCCCGCGAACAGCGTATTGTCGCCCGCGTTGCCAGCCAGCCGGTCATCGCCGTCGCCGGTGGCGGCATTCTCGATCGCGCCATCAGCAAGCGTGGCCCAGACCGTTCCGTCGACCCTCAGCGCACCATCGGTGGCGGCATCGCCCAGCCGCACCGAGACATTGCCGCTCAGCGCCACCGCGTTCAGCCAGTCGGTGCCGCCATTGGTGTCGTCGAAACTGGCGCGGCTGCCCTCGACCGCCAAGAGCACCCGGAAATCGTTGGTGACGGTCCAGATGTCGTCCGTGCCCTCTGCCGCGCCCAGAAATTCCAGTTCCACGTCGCGCAGCGTGCCCTCGTCCCCCGCCGCAAGGTCGGTGACGCGCAGCGTCCAGGTGCCGTCGCTAGACATGCCGCGCAGCGAGGCCACGCCAAAGGTCCAGTCGTCGCTGATCGTGCTGTTGGCGCCTTCGCGGTTGAACAGGTTGATGACATCGCCGTCCGGGGTGATCAGGTCGATCACCAGGTCGCCGGAATAGCTGTGGTCCAGATCGACCGTGACATAGACATGTTCGATCACGATGCCCGCATCCACGCTCAGGCGCGCCTCTGCCGGGGCGCCGGTGTTCGAGATCACCACATCGGCATAGTCATAGTAGCTTTGGCTGATGAGGTTGGATTCGGTGTGCGCCGTCCCGGTGAACAGGCCCCAGGCCTCTGCCATGCGGACGGCGGCATAGGCATCCACCGCACCAAAGCCGTAGCTGGGGCTGAAGGTCATGGCGCCGCCGTTCCAGGTCTCGCCGCCCAGGGCCTGCCAGTCCCCCGCCTCAAAGCCGGTGGCGCTGCTGCCGAAGGCAGATCCGGTCTGCGCCGCCGAGGCGGCGAGGATGTTCTGCACGTCGCGGTAGCCCAGGCCGGGATTGGCCTCCAGCATCAGGGCCACGACACCGGCGGTGACCGGCGTCGCCGCCGAGGTGCCGTTGAAGCCGTTGGTGTAGCTGCCGCTCTCGTAGCCGGCAGAACCGGTGACATCGGTGGTGTTCGACGCCGCCGGGGCCGAGACCAGCAGGTTGTGCCCGTAGCTGGAATAATACTCGATGTCGCCGTTGCGGTCGAAGGCCCCCACCGTGATCACCGTGTGCAGGTTGTTGTGCCCCTCGCCCTGGGCGTTGCCGTAGATGCCGTAGGTCGAGATCAGCCCGGAATCATTGGCCTCGTTGCCCGCCGCCTTGACGAAGATCGTGCCCAGGCCGCCGCGCCCGTTGGTGGCGGCATGAAGAAAGGCCGCCGCCTCGTCCGCCGCCCAATCGCCGGAATCGCCGATGTCGGCCCCGCTGTCGAGCGCCTCGTAGCCCGGCGTGACGCCATAGCTCTGGTTCACGATGTCGAAGGTTTCCGCGTAGCGCAGCACGTCGAGCTGGATCGACCAGCTTTCACCCTGGATCGTGCCGAGATAATCGACCGAGGTCAGGCTGGCGTCCCAGGCCACGCCGACCCCGCCCAGGCCATTGTGCGCGGCGGCGATCAACCCGCCGACCGCGGTGCCATGGCCGTCGGTCGACGTGTCGTGCCGCCCGTTGTCGATGAAGAAGCGGCCCACATAGTGCAGCGAGGCGTCGTAATTCGACGCCAAGTCCTCGTGGGACTGGTCCATACCATCGTCGTAGACCCCAACGGACACGCCTGCGCCGCTGTAGTCGCTCCAGATCGTCTCGATGTCGCCGAGAAGATCGAAATGCCACTGCCCCGAATACCGGGGGTCATTGATGGTAACCATGTCCCAACCCTTGAAAGCCCTTCTGTCGCGGGGACTGCCCGCCGGTATTTTCTACTGACCAAGTTGATATTATGACAACAAAAACCTCTTTTTTGTGGCTTCATCAACGTGTCCTATCAACATAGATTTCATCGCGACTAGGGCGTTGGCGGAGGTCGCGATGCGCGGATGGGACGAGGTGAAGAGATCGCTGTTCAGCTATGTCGATATTGAGGAACGCATCCCGTCCCGGCATCCGCTGCGCAAGATCAAATCAGTGATCAACGATGCACTGCGCTCCCTATATGCCAACTTTGATCGGCTTTACACCGGTGAGGGCCGTCTCTCGATCGCCCCGAAACGACTGATCAGGGCCAGCTTGCTGCAGATCCTATACTCGATCTGATTCGAGCGGCAGCGTATGGAGTATTTTATTGACAAACTCTCCCTTGGTCGAAGGATCATCGGCTGATTCAATTTCCGCAACGGATGGGAGATCGGCGATGATGGGACCGCGGCAGAAGGCGCAGCCGGCGCCGTTCTACGAGTTCTCGCTC
>JABXHN010000059.1 GCA_013373635.1 Flavobacteriaceae bacterium | reverse complement strand
CTATACTCACTTTTTCAATCTTCACTATTGTCATTTCTTGTATGGGGCTGTTGGGTTTGGCAGTATTTACGATAGATCAACGTATCAAAGAGTTCGGTATAAGAAAGATATTGGGGGCTAGTATAGCTGATATTGCCAGGCTATTTAGTTGGGATTTTGTGAAGCTAATATTGATAGCTTTTGTATTGGCTATTCCTATAGCCGTTTATGGGCTCAATTTATGGCTTAATGACTTTGCCGATAGAGTGAGCCTTAGCCCATCGGTATTTCTTTTTACCGCAGGAATAACACTTGTAGTTGTGCTGACGACTTTACTGATTCAATCTCTCAAAGCCGGCCGCCTCAACCCTGTAGAAACCTTACGAAACGAGTAAACACACAAACCATGTTCAGAACTAACCTTAAACTAATACTCAGAAAACTAAGGAGAGAAAAGCTTTACACTTTTGTAAATATTCTTGGTCTTACTGTGGGTCTCACCGCCTTTTTGCTTATCGCTCTTTATGTGAGGGATGAGTTGAGCTATGATCAATTTCATGAGGGTTACGAGGATATTTACAGGGTTACATCTGAAACGGAAAGATTTGGGGTCAGGCATGTAATTCCATCAGATTACATAGAATTTGTGGCTCCTGGCACCTCACAAATTGAGTTGTATACAAGGTTGGTCAGAAATTCTTGTCCTTGTCTCGTTGAGTATGAATCCAAAAGTATCAATACCTCAGGAAGCTTTTATGTAGATGACAATTTCTTCGATTTTTTCAGTTTCAATCTTATTAGGGGTACCCAGTCATCGGTTTTTAATAATCCTGATGAAGTGGTAATTACCCAATCACTGGCAAATAAACTGTTTGGTAAAGAGAATCCGATAGGTGAATTTCTCAAGTACGATAAAGGACAAAACTATCGTATAGCAGGTGTTTCGGAAGACCCTCCTAAAAACAGTACTATTCAGTACGATCTGCTTATTTATTCAAAGGACCGTTTCAAGAACAGATTTGAAGAGGCTCACGGATTCGAAAATGTGCTCACTTACATCAAGGTAAATACGGCAACTCCCGTTATTGAAGTCGTAGCGAAGATTAATTCCTTCAAAGAAACACCTCCATACCATGAGCCGTTAAAAGCCTATTCCTTTAATCTTTTGGCATTAAAGGACCAAAGGCTTAAGGCCCCATACAGTTCTGATTATTTCCCTAAGAATGACATCAGATATATTGTTCTATTCTCAGCAATAGGTTTAGTCATTCTTGTTCTGGCACTGATCAATTATGTGAATTTGATTACCTCACAATCTATCGGAAAGATGAAGGAGGTTGGTTTAAGAAAAGTTATTGGTGCAGCAAGAAGACAACTGATCTCGTACCATTTGCTGGAATGTATTGCAATCACTACCATCTCCTTTCTTTTGGCTTTTGCCATAGCTGAAAGACTGCTGCCCGTTCTTAATAGTCTGCTCGATAAAGGCATTTCAATCGAGTATTTCAGCATCCAGTTCTTTGTTTGGGTCGGTGCTATAGGTATGTTTTTTGGAGGGATTGCAGGCATATATCCGGCCATTTACATCTCCAGGTATAAGGCACTGACCTTGTTGTCTAAAAATCAGACAACCGGCAAATCGGGCTGGTTGCGTAAGGGACTTGTGCTATTCCAGTTTATTACATCAGCGATTCTAATAGTGGTGCTATTGATTATCACCAGTCAAATGAATTATATGAAAAACAAAGAGCTGGGGTTCGATTCAAATTGGTTATTGTCAATACCTCTTGAAAGGGACTCTTCAATGGTTTTTCAGACTTTTAAGAATGAAGTCCTAAAAGTGCCTGGAGTAGAACAGGCCAGTATAAGTAGTGAACTATTGAAGGGTGCATGGGACATGGCGCTCTTTGATGTGCCCAAGAATAATAGAGGTGAGCAAGAAAATAAGGCCTTTGAGAACTCCACCCTATTTGCAGATCAGGATATCATCAAAGTATTGGATTTGAAGCTAACGTGGGAGTCTCCCGAGTTTAAGGATGGTATTTTGAAACCGGGCCAGATTATTATTAATGAGAGTCTCGCATGTAAAGTCGGGATCGAAGAAAACCCTGAAAGAAAACGATTCTATGGTTGGAGTGACAACATGGGACTTGAGTTAGTCGGAATTGTTGAAGATTTTCATCTGAGATCATTGAAGGAAGAAACTGGATCATGGTCCTTTCAACCAATGACACCTTATGGTGTTACAGATTTACTTGTGAAGGTATTGCCCGAGAATGCCTCAGAAACTATTTCTCAGATAGACGATTTGTTTCAATCAAGCTTTGAGCGGCCTTTTGAGTATTACTTTGTTGATGAACAGATTGCCGATTATTACCAAAAGGAGCAAGGACAGTTTTTGCTATTTAAGATATTCTCAGGTTTGGCTCTTTTGATTTCTATGCTAGGCCTCTTGGCCATGACCTTTTATTCTGTTGAACAACGCAGAAAAGAAGTAAGCATTAGAAAGGTGCTAGGGGCCTCAGTACAAAAACTCATCTTAATGCTGAATAGAGAATATTCAATACTGGTTTTGGTGGCCTTTATAATAGCCTCTCCAATTGCTTATTATGCCATGCAGGGCTGGTTGGAAGAGTTCAAATATAGAATCAGCTTAAGCCCATTAATTTTCATTGGAGCCTTTTTAGGATTTCTAGCTTTGAGTTGGCTGGTTACAATTGCACAATCATTGAAAGTATCGAGAGAGAATCCTGCTGATGTATTAAGAGACGAATAAACCCACAAACCATGTTCAGAAACAACCTTAAACTAATTCTAAGAAAATTACGCAGAGAAAAGCTCTACACGCTGGTGAATATTCTGGGGCTTACCATTGGTCTCACAGCCTTTTTGCTCATAGCTCTTTATGTTCGTGATGAACTGAGCTTTGATAGGTTTCATCATAAGGTAGATGAAATATACAGGATTGCTTCTCATAGAGATACTGATGGTACCCGAGGGGCTACAGTTCCAGTAGATTTTGTGGAGTTAGTTGCTCAAGATGCACCTGAAATTGAGTCTTTCGTAAGGATAAAAGAAGAGGGCTTAACCAACCTGATTAGCACAAAAGAGTCGGCCTTTTATACCGATAAACTCATTTTTACTGACCCAGTATTCTTTTCGTTTTTCGATTTTAATCTTATTGATGGGAGGGCGGATTTAGTCTTGTCGTCACCGCAAAGCGTAGTTCTTACTAAAAGCTTTGCACTGAAACTCTTCGGAAGACTTGATGTGGCAGGTGAGGAATTGATTTTCAATAAGGAAGATAAATATCAGGTTGCCGGTATTTGCGAAGACGTTCCCAAGAATAGTTCTATACAATTTGAATTGGTTGCACTGGCCGATGTAGATCTATTTAAGGATAAGTTTAGCCAGAGCTACTTGACTAGCGCACTTTCATTCGTCAGAGTGTCAAAAGTATCAGATATTGAAAACCTTGAATCTAAGATCAATGATGAAATCAGACAGAAGACGAGCTATTTTAAGGTCAAACAAAACGACTACTATCAATTAGATCCTTTTACTGAAGCTAGGCTTCACTCTAACTACGATCGCGATAAACTAAATACCAGCAATGCCGAAATGGTTTATCTTTTTTCTGGCATTGGTTCTGTAATTCTGTTACTGGCCATTATTAATTATATCAATCTTGTTACGGCTCAGTCCATTAAGCGAGTCAAGGAAACAGGTCTTAGAAAGGTAATAGGTGCGGGAAGAACTCAACTGGTTGCTTACCATCTTATGGAGTCTTTGGTAGTTACTGTGATTTCATTTATCTGCTCATTTGCCATTGCCGAACGTTTAATACCGTCTTTTAACAGCCTACTTAATAAGGGAGTCTCTCTGGATTATGCTAGTGCTGATTTTTTAATTTGGACACTTGTTATTGGATTTGCTATTGGAGTTTTGTCTGGGGTATATCCCGCATTCTATATAACAAGGGTAAGTCCGTTGGCCCTTCTGAATAAATCGACAGTCTCGGTAGGTGGGAGAGGCTTATTCAGAAAGCTACTTGTACTGTTTCAATTTACGGTATCAGCCGTGTTGATCATAGTCTTGTCCATCATGTCTAGCCAAATGCTTTATTTGAATAAGACTCACCTTGGTTTTGAAAAAGATAACCTCATTTCAATTCCTCTTTATGAAGAGGATATGAGCCTCTCTACAGAGTTGAAGTCTCAAATGCTCAAACAGTCTGGGGTAATGGGGGTTAGCTTGAATGACTGGGAATTTGGTGGTGTTTCTTCAACCGGTTCCTATAATAAGCCTGCCGTTAAAGGAGAAGTGCCTGAGCCTAAATCAGTTTGGCACGATATGGTTAATGCTGATCCTGATTTTTTTGATGTCATGGGCGTTAAGGTACTCTATCAATCGGAGGCTTTTGCGAAAGGAGAGTTTAGAAAGAATCAGGTTGTTGTTAATAAGACTTTCCTTCAAGCTTTTGATTGGCCTGAGAACTCAGTTGGAACAAAGATCTATCAATTCAAGAATGAGATAAAGGAAATTGTGGCGGTTGTAGACAATTTCTATACCTACTCCATGAAGGAAGATCAAGTGCCCTTGCTAATGGAGGGGACAAAGCCGTGGAGTGATGGAAATTTGCTCGTTAGAGTAGATTTTAAGGAAAGGGAAAAAACGTTAAACACCATTGGCGATATATATCAATCAGCGACCAACCGTCCATTTGAGTATTACTTTATCGATGATAAAATTGCTTCCTATTACAAGGAGGAGCAGGGACATTTTCAGATATTTCAAGGTTTTTCTTTTCTCGCTCTTTTCATATCTCTTTTAGGCTTGACAGCTTTGACTATTTATATGGTAGAGCACAGGCGCAAAGAGGTGAGTATTCGTAAAGTGTTGGGGGCATCTCTCCAAAGGTTAGTTTTTATGCTGAACAAGGAGTTTACAATTCTGATTGTTATCTCGTTCGTCATTGCGTTACCACTGGCATACTACGCAATGCAAGATTGGTTAGCAGAGTTCAAGAATCGGGTTACTATTTCTCCATTACTTTTTATTTTGACATTCATTGGTTTTCTTGTAATAAGTTGGATAGTTACGGTGATTCCTTCCTTTAAGGCATCTCAACAAAATCCTGCAGATGTTTTAAGAGATGAGTAAACCCACAAGCCATGTTCAAGAACAACCTCAAACTAATTCTTAGAAAGTTAAGAAGAGAAAAACTCTATGCCTCAGTAAGTATTCTGGGCCTTACCATTGGCCTTACAGCCTTCTTGATTATCACTCTTTATGTGAGGGATGAGCTCAGTTACGATAAGTTTCATGAAAATCATAAAGAGCTATATAGGGTATTTGCTAATGATACCACCAGAAATGTAAAACAGGGTGAAATAGCTCCTGATTTGGCCGGGATAATTGTTTCGGATATACCAGCGGTTAAATCGGTATTGCGAGTAGTGAGGGCAGCCGAGAAAAATCTTTTGAACATAGATGACAAAAGCCTTTATGCTGATAGGATTTTGTTTTCTGATTCCAACTTTTTTGAACTACTGGATTTTAAACTCATTGATGGTACACCCGAGTCTGTATTATCTGAACCTTATCAGATGGTTATAACGAAGACACTTGCAGAGAAGATGTTTGGAGATGGTAGTCCAATCGGAAAGCTTGTTAAGCTAGATAAGGCATTAGATGTTGTTATTAGTGGAGTCTGTGAAAACCCGCCTACTAACAGCTCATTAATGTTTGATGCTGTCGTGCGAAGCAGTGTTAAAGAAATGGATACACCCATAAGGGGTGGTATGATGCCAGTTGTGACTTATCTGGAAATCCCGGAGGAACAGGATTTGGAACAGATTGCCGGAATGATCAACCAGATTAAAGAGAAGTCTGCCTACGACTTTTTTGTAAAAAACGAAGACTTTGGCTTGGTGTCTTTAGCAGATCAAAGACTTTATGGGCAATTTTCTAATGCCTATATGACGGACCAGAGCGATATCCGCTTTGTATATCTCTTCTCAGGTATTGGTTTGGTCATACTTCTTTTGGCTGTGATCAACTACATCAATATGGTTACAGCCAGTTCTCTGAAAAGGGCAAAAGAAATAGGTTTGAGAAAGGTTATTGGGGCTCAAAAGTCACAGCTTATAGCTTATCAGCTGGCTGAGTCTGTTGTAGTCACAACCATCGCTTTATTCATTGCATTTGTTGCTACTAAGCAAATTCTTCCTTTGATGAATGGAAGACTGAATAAGGCAATCGAATTGAATTATTTCAGCCCGGAATTCCTGGTATTTGTTCCTCTCTTGGGCTTGTTGATTGGTGTGTTAACGGGGCTTTACCCTTCATTTTTTATCAGCAAATACAAGCCTCTGGTTCTTATGAAGAATAGTGGTGCAGGAGTGAAGGGCAAAGGAGGTCTTAGACGAGTGCTTGTAGGTTTTCAGTTTCTGGTTGCAGGCATAATGATTTTGGTGACCCTGGTGATGCACTCTCAAATGAGCTTTCTGGAAAAGCAGAAAATGGGTTTCGATAAGGAGTTACTCGTTTATATTCCTCTTTTCGATGACCTTAAGGGTCAGTCACAAATCTTTAAAAATGAAGTGCTGGGTATGTCTGGGGTTCAATCAGCTACCATAACCAACTGGATGTTTGGGAGGCACAGTTCCAGTAGTGTATTTGCCGATAAATTCGGTATCGATGTAGATGAAAGACCACCGTCAACGAATATTAACTTTGTTCTGGGGGATGAGGACTTAGTCAACACGTTGGGCTTGGAAATTGTGGAATCCGAAGACAAGTTCGATTTCGGTAAAATAGACCCAACTGAAATCATCATTAGTCGATTGGTGGCCGAAAAGCTCGGTTGGAAAGACGAGAGTCCTTTGGGTAAAACTGTTCATCAGTATGATGGAGATAAGTGGAGGGTAGTTGCAGTGATAGAAGATTTTCATTCCTCTTCGCTCAAAGAAGAAATACTTCCTTCAGTTATTCTAAGAGGGGAGAGTTGGTCTTTTGAAGAACTCTTGGTCAGATTCGAAGCGGAAGGGCATCAGGCCACTTTAAATGAGATCAAGGATAAGTATGAGGCCTTGCTGAATAGGCCGTTCGAATTTAGTTATGTAGATGATGCCATAGACCAGTATTATAAAAAAGAAGCGGATCAGGTCGCTTTGTTCAATACTTTTTCGGGTTTAGCTATTTTTATTTCATTACTAGGTTTAATGGCTATGGCCACATACTCTGCGCAGCAGCGCAAGAAGGAAGTGAGCATCAGAAAGGTTTTAGGAGCTAGCTTAAAGCAGTTAATCTTTATGCTGAATAAAGAGAATGGTGTTTTGGTGCTCGTGGCCTTTCTAATAGCTACACCTGTAACGGTTTATGTTATGCAGGATTGGTTGTCGGAATTTAAATACCGGACCAATATTCAGCCACAAATATTCATTTTGGCCGTCTTTGGCTTCTATTTACTGAATCTTATGGTCACCTTCTTATTTTCACTAAAAGTCTCCAGAGAAAATCCTGCTGACGTTTTAAGAGATGAATAAAGGCTTTTGCAGATAGAGCAGCATTAGAGGTCTATGCTCAACTCAAAATACTCCTCGTAAATCGAAGTGTAGTGAATCACTATTCGAAGTGGAGTAATTAGGTTGGTTTCTGTTTCCTTAATGTCTAAAACGAGAAAGCTAACTTCTTTGCCCGAGGCAAATGGAGAATTGCCTGTAT
>JABXHN010000034.1 GCA_013373635.1 Flavobacteriaceae bacterium | reverse complement strand
GTCAATTTCTTACGCCCCTTTCTTACTAGTTGTTGTATAGTAGGCATTTACAGAATTTTAGATTTTAATTCCTAGTTACAAATTTTGGACTGCAAAGGTAGTGAAAGAAGTTTTTTAAACCAATATCCAAAAGTAAATATCTTACGCAGATTCAAAAAGGTTATCAAACTGCCTTACAGACAGATAAATCGAGAATTTAAACAAGTAAATACAAATCCCAGTGAAGGGTTATTACTGGTTTAATTCAAAGAGGATTATGCTTGCTTAAAGGAAAAATATGAAGTTTTATAAACTCAATCGTTTTTGTTTGGCCAGTTAATTATAACTTATATGTTCTGTTCACAACCTTAGCCGTCTAATGTTTAGATTCATCTGGCAAGTGATTTTCTTACTTCTCCCATGCCTCGCTTTTACTCAGAACAAGCAAGGTAACAACTGGTATTTCGGACGGTACGCTGGTCTCAATTTTAATACTGATCCTCCAACTCCATTACTTGATGGAGAAATAAATACATGGGAAGGATGTGCGACCATCTCTGACAAGGACGGCAACTTACTCATGTATACCGATGGAATCAAGGTATGGGACAGAAATCATAACCAAATGCCAAACGGTTTTAATCTTGGTGGAGATCCATCTTCTACCCAATCTGGTGTCATTATCCCTCACCCTGGCAACAATGACCTATACTATGTTTTCTCAGTAGATAAAGAGGTTGGAAAACTTCAATACTCTATTGTTGACATTACCGTCAACGGAGGCCTAGGAGATGTAGTTTCAAAAAACAACGACCTTTTAGATTCATCTACAGAAAAGATTTCGGCAGTTCGTCATGCCAATGGGAGCGGTTTTTGGGTAGTTGGTCATGAATGGGGGACTGACAATTTCTACTTATGGCACATTACGGATGAAGGACTTCAATTAACACCAAAGATCATATCTATTGGCTCAATTCATAGTGGTAGTGCTATCAACTCCATCGGATATCTGAAATTCTCTACTCAAGGAGATAAAATTGCAATTGCATCATATTATAGAGGTGATTTTGTAGAAACATTCGACTTCGACAATAATACAGGAGAAATCACGAACCCTGTTAAGCTTCAGGAGTTTGGTGGAAGAGGCCCTTATGGACTGGAGTTTTCTCCCAATGGAGAATTTCTTTATATATCTGAAGCGCAAGGCTCCACTGGCAAACTACATCAGGTAAAACTACCAGCAGCCTCTGGCAAAATAAATGACATAAGCACTGTTTTAGCCTCAGGTAAAAACTTTGGTGCCCTTCAGCTTGCATCAAATGGTAAAATATATCTTGCCCAAGACAATCAAGAATACATCAACGTGATTCATTCACCTAATAAGGAAGGAGCAGCTGCAAACTATGAATTCCAAGGACAGTATTTAGGAGGAAGAGATAGTCGTAACGGACTGCCTACTTTCATTCAGAGTTTGTTTACATCTGTAGACTTTACTTATGACACTACCTGCTTTGGAGATGTAACAGCTTTTACTATTGAAACGAGCACCCCAGACAAAATTGATAGTGTTTATTGGGATTTTGGAGACACTCCCTCAGGAGTAAGCAATAACTCAAAGAATCTCAACCCCTCCCATGTTTTTTCAGTAGCTGGAAGCTATAATGTAATATTAAAGACGTATTACTCAGGAGATTCCACCGAGGTAAAAAAAGTCATTACTATTTATCCAGAGCCATCTATAGATCTAGACACTCACACTCTCCTGCATACCAACGACCAATTAGATTTTGACTTCTCAAATACAAATTACGGCTTTCTATGGGAAAATGGTGAGACAACTAGCACAAGAGCTATCTCTTCTCCAGGTTGGCATTGGATTGAAACTACCTCAGATCAAGACTGCGTAAAGCGAGATTCCCTGGCTGTATTTAAAGTCAACTATGCAGATACCTGCCTTATATCTAATACTGCATTCGAAATATTATCAGGCAACGTAGATGTCGACAGTGTAATCTGGCAAATGGACAATAATTCTATAACAGGTAAAACGGTCAGCAATGTATTTTCTACTCCAGGACCAAAAGACATAACTGCCAGTATATATTATAATAATACCAGTCTCTCAGAGACATTTCAGATCATAGTTCCTGCTCTTCCGGATGTCAACTTAGGAGCTGACCGTACCTTGTTGTATGGAGAAACTTTAGATCTGGATGTTGCTTCCAGCGGTACTTCATTTTTGTGGTATGATGGCTCTACCTCCCCTACATTTACTGTTGATTCTCCCGGCACCTATTGGGTGGATGTCACCAATGCTAGCGGTTGTGTACAGCGCGACTCTCTAGTTATAACCTATGATCAGGTCATTGATGTGGCATTGCCCGGTGATGCTACGCTCTGTCTGGGCGAAACTTTGAATTTGGATGTTAGCTTACCCGATGCCAGCTATTTATGGCAAGACGGAAGTTCTTCTTCCACCTACATTGTTGATCACGAAGGCATATATTGGGTTGAAATAACGAATGCCTTTGGTAACAGAACGAAAGTGGACAGCATAGTTGTTGACTATTATGAGTTCAATGAAATGCAGGTTGAGGCTGAAATAGTGATTTGTGAAGCTTCGGATGTTGAACTCAACGTTTCAGGAAGTAGAGTTGGTGAGTCTTATCTCTGGTATGATGAGAGCATGAACTTTTTAGAGGAAAACCTTGGCCAGTTCACTACCTCAATGCTCAATGAATCTACTGACTACTTTGTCTCTACCACAAACGGTACCTGTGAGAGTGAACCTGTAAGAGTCTCTGTTATTTATGATGAAGTATTCGCTGAAATAATTGCGTCCGATACCATTACTAAGCTTGGAGAACCTGTAGAACTTTTTGGCTTTGGCGGAGATAGTTTCGAATGGTCTCCTCCAATCTGGTTGGACAATGAGAATACACAAAACCCCATAACTACCCCTGAGGATGACATAGAATATACCTTAACCGTAACCAGTGCTAGAGGCTGTACCGATTCCGAAACCATTCTTTTATTGGTTGAAAAAAGAATCAGTATCCCTAATGTCATCACCCCGAATGGTGATGGCATGAATGACTATTGGGAAGTGGAATATATAGATAGGTTTCCAGGGAATTACGTTCAAATCTTCGACAGGAACCATACTCTACTTTTTGAAACAGCCAACTACCAAAACAATTGGAATGCCACCTATAATGGTCAACCACTTCCTACTGGGGTTTACTTCTATAAAATAGACCTTGGAGACCCTGAGTTTCCGATACAAAAGGGATCATTAACCGTTATTTCTAATGAGGAGAATTAGTCTGATCATATTTTTATCGATTAGTTTCACCTTAGCAGGTTTGGGGCAAAATTTGCCTCAGTTTGACAACTACTTCACCAACAAACTTTTCTATAATCCTGCTTTTACCGGAATCGAAAATTTTACAGAGATACAGGCACTATATAGGAGCCAGTGGAAGACAATTGACGAAAGTCCTAAAACGTTTGTCCTAGCCCTGCATGCTCCTACAGGCAATTCTGCCCAACAATTTGGCTTTTCCCAGACCAAAGTAGGCCGAGAGTCTCCTTACAGAATTCGACTCCCATATAACAGGCATTCAGGTATAGGAACAAGCATCTATGTAGATAGAATTGGCCCCTTCAGAAGGTGGGAAATCACACCTTCTTATGCTATGCATCTACCACTTACCGAAGAGACGCAGCTTTCGCTAGGACTTGGCTTAAACATTTCAAACACTTCATTAATAGATAATGATCTTACACCAACTATGTCAGGAGACCCCCTGATAGATGGATTCCAAAACCAATCTAGTATTAGTGTAAAAACAGGAATATTGCTTTCCGGTTTCAATGGGCACATAGGTGTTTCTCTTGACAACCACTCTCAACTCATAGCCTTTGGATCCCGAAAATTATTCGATTTACACTATGGAGTAGAGCTTTGGGGGCTTGCCACATATAGGAGGAATGAAATTGGGGCTACTTCCTGGGATGCCGGGGTCAACATTTCATGGCAAGCGAAAGTATATAGCGGAATTGTTCGAAGAGATAATAATGAATTGCTGTTCTTAGGCGGATTTAACTGGAGGCAAAACACTATGGGTTTTAACTTCCTCTATAATTTTGGGGTTGGTAGGCAGAACTTGTCTCAAGGAAGGAATCACTCTATGGAGTTTTCATTGATAATGAGACTAACTAAACAGGGTTTTTTACCATGTTTTGGTACTGGAGCCTTCTAAGAAAGGAAACATAGCAAAATAAAAAAAGGGGCAAAAGCCCCTTTCCTATTTCTATTTCTTGAGATTCTAAGCCTCTCCCACTGTACCTCCGAAGTTCATCGGAAATTTTGGTGGCTCTTCGCTTTGCTTAAT
>JABXHN010000081.1 GCA_013373635.1 Flavobacteriaceae bacterium | reverse complement strand
GTAGTCCGTAGGGGAATCGAACCCCTGTTACCAGGATGAAAACCTGGCGTCCTAACCCCTAGACGAACGGACCGTGTTTGTTTAAAACGCGGATGCAAAAATACAACTATTTTTTACTATTGCAAGAGGTCTTAAATATTTTTTTACGATTAATAAGCTTTTGCAAATAACACCCTCATTTTTGAAGGTTTTCCACTGTATACACAACTACCCTTTTCTTCTTTAACATCAAGAGGGATACAGCGAATGGTCGCTTTGGTTTCTTCCTGAATAGCAGCCTCAGTTTCAGCAGTTCCGTCCCAATGTGCAGATACAAATCCACCCTTGTTTTCCAATACTTCTTTAAATTCTTCATAAGAATTCACCTCTGTGATATGACCTGCTCTATAATCAAGTGCCTTTTTATAGATTGTTTCTTGAATATCATCTAAAAGAGCTACAATATGATCAATTAACTGATCGGCATCTACTAGTTCTTTACTCAAAAGATCTCTTCTCGCAACTTCGAAAGTTCTGTTTTCCATATCTCTCGCACCAATAGCAATACGTACAGGAACTCCTTTTTGCTCGTACTCTGCAAATTTAAATCCTGGCTTCAATGTATCTCTGTTATCGAATTTAACAGAGAGCCCTTTAGCTCTTAAATCCGCTATATAAGGTTTTAAGTATTCAGAAATTTGATCTAATTGCTCTTCTCCTTTATATATAGGAACAATAACAACGTGAATTGGAGCTAGCTTTGGAGGCAAAACCAATCCTTGATCATCTGAATGTGTCATCACTAATGCTCCCATAAGTCGTGTAGACACTCCCCAAGAAGTAGCCCATACATGCTCTTGCTTTCCTTCTTTATTGACGTATTTTACATCAAAAGCCTTAGCGAAATTTTGACCTAAATAATGAGAAGTACCAGCTTGTAAAGCTTTTCCATCTTGCATTAATGCTTCAATACAATAGGTTTCTTCAGCCCCAGCAAATCGCTCGGATTCTGTTTTGATACCTCTAATTACAGGTAACGCCATAAATTCTTCTGCAAAAGTTGCATAGACTTCCATCATGCGCTCTGCCTCTTCGATTGCCTCTTGTTTTGTTGCATGAGCAGTATGCCCTTCTTGCCACAAAAACTCTGCTGTTCTCAAAAAGAGACGGGTTCTCATTTCCCATCGAACTACATTGGCCCATTGGTTTATCAATATCGGTAAATCTCTATAGGATTGAATCCATCTTCTGTAAGTGTCCCATATAATCGTTTCAGAAGTAGGTCTTACAATCAATTCTTCCTCTAATTTAGCTTCGGGATCAACAACGATTCCCTTACCATTTTCATCATTCTTTAAACGATAATGAGTCACAACAGCACATTCTTTAGCAAATCCGTCTACGTGACTGGCTTCTTTACTCAAATACGATTTTGGTATAAAAAGTGGAAAATAAGCATTCTCATGACCAGTTTCTTTAAACATTTGATCTAAAGCTGCTTGCATCTTCTCCCATATGGCATATCCATAGGGCTTGATAACCATACAACCTCTGACTCCTGAATTTTCTGCCAAGTCAGCCTTGACAACTAATTCGTTATACCATTTTGAATAATCCTCTGATCTCGGTGTTAATTTTTTACTCATTAGCTGAACTTTGGCACAAATCTTGTAATTTAGTTTATGAAATCCTTGTTTATTTTGATTTGTGATCAATTATGGATGGCAAAAATAACCATTTTTTAAGCAGGGGGCAATTAAAATCTAAGCTTATGAAAACATTATTCACATACTCGACCTTAATGCGAACTTTTGGACTCCTAATTGTTGCCTTAACGCTCAATTCTTGTGGCGCTTTCTACCCATACGCATATTACTATAGTGGTAATGCTTCAAACAATGCTTACGCTTATAGAGAACGAGCACCCAAACAAACTAAAAATTACTCTGTTTACTTTAGCGATAAGGCTAATGAATACAATGAAATCTTAGGTGAAGAGGTTGTGATCATAGAAGATCAAGACGCTCAAAATGAATCTACCAATAAGCAAGTAAACATACAATTAGTTATTGATTCATCTCCTTATAACTACGGTTATTACAGCTGGGGATTTAGACCTTACTGGGATGTATACTACGCTTATTCTCCATATGTAAACTACGGTTATTACAACCCTTATTTTTACGACCAATGGTATTGGAGATACTCTTCATCTTATTACAATTGGGGATATAACTACTGGTGGTCTCCATTTCCTTACAGCAACTATGCTTATATCTACTCACCATATCGACACAACCACTATTTCAACTCACCTAGTCGAAATAGAGGTCGAAGCAATCAAGATCGTTCTTCCTACAGATCATCTAGAATCTTAGGATATGGATCTAACTCCATTGCATCAAACACAAAAGGTCGTGTCTCTTCAATGAGATCCTTAAACAACACTGGTAGATCGAGTATCAACTCTTCAACTAGAGATAGAGGAAGAACTAGTATTATGGATCTAAGATCTTCTAATGACAGTCGTTTAAGAGGTTATAGAATGCCTTCAAACAACACCAATACGAATACTAGATCCAATATTAGAACCAGATCCTATAATGCTCCAACTAGAAGTTCTATTCAATACACACCAAATCGTTCTTCTACAATTAAACGATCCTCATCTAATACTCGATCAAATAATAACACCTCTAATATTAGACGTTCAAGTCCAATTAGAAGTAGTTCCGTTCGTTCTTCTGGATCTTATAGTCCAAGACCAGCAGTTTCGAGAAGCAGCTCTTCTAGAAGTAGTTCAAGTGGAAGTAGATCTTCGAGTAGTTCTTCTAGGAAACAAAAATAATTTTTGAATTAAACTAGAGAATGCATCAAAAAAGTAGTGCCCTTTAAATGGTTATTATTCCTTACCTTTGCATTTAAAATCTATTTTAAAAACAGATGAAGATTAATAGTTTATTAGAAACTAAAATAGAGGAACTTGGTGATGATCATGTAGGTACTTCAGAAGATACCCCTCTTAGACAAGATGCATTTGAACTTAGTGATGAGCAAAAAATTGAAAGCATCAAAGGCGATGTAACTAGAATTTTGACAACTTTAGGGATGGATCTCAATGACGACAGTCTTAAAGGAACTCCCAACAGAGTTGCTAAAATGTTTGTCAAAGAAATCTTTGGGGGATTACATCCTGAAAAAAAACCAAAAGCTTCTACCTTTGAAAACAAGTACAAATACGGTGAAATGTTAGTTGAAAAAAACATTACACTTTACTCTACTTGCGAACACCACTTATTGCCAATCGTTGGAAAAGCTCACGTAGCTTATATTTCAAATGGTACTGTAGTAGGACTTTCTAAGATGAATCGCATCGTAGATTATTTTGCAAAAAGACCTCAAGTACAAGAGCGTTTAAATATTCAGATCGTTCGTGAACTTCAAAAGGTATTAGGTACTGAAGATGTTGCTTGTGTGATTGATGCCAAACATCTCTGCGTCAATTCAAGAGGAATTAGAGATATTGAAAGCAGTACTGTAACTGCTGAATACGGAGGTAAATTCAAAGAAAAAGAAACTAGAAAAGAATTTTTAAAATTCATCAATCTTCCAACTCAATTTTAAGATTTCATGGCCTTATACGAGTCTCAGAACTTGCGTTTATACAATTCGCTTTCTAAAGTAAAAGAAGAATTTAAACCTATAAATCCTGGACATATCGGAATGTATGTGTGTGGACCTACCGTTTATTCTAATGTTCACTTGGGGAATTGTAGAACCTTTATGTCATTTGATATGATCTATAGGTATCTAAAGTTTTTGGGCTATAAGGTTCGCTACGTCAGAAACATCACTGATGCTGGGCATCTAGAAAACGATGCTGAAAGCGGTGAAGATAAGATTTCAAAGAAAGCGAGACTTGAACAATTGGAACCTATGGAAGTGGTTCAACAATACACGGTCGATTTTCACAAGATCTTAGACCAATTCAATATGATTCCTCCAAGCATTGAACCTACTGCTACCGGACATATTGTAGAACAAATTGAAATCATCAAAGAAATCATTGAAAAAGGTTATGCTTATGAAATCAATGGTTCTGTATATTTTGATGTTGCTAAATTTAATCAAGAACACACTTATGGCAAATTAAGTGGTCGAAAACTCGAAGACATGATTGCTAACACAAGAGAATTAGCTGGTCAAAGTGAAAAGAGAAACCCACAAGATTTTGCCCTTTGGAAAAAAGCAGAGCCAGAGCATATTATGAGATGGCCTTCTCCATGGAGCGAAGGTTTTCCAGGATGGCATTTGGAATGTACTGCGATGAGCACCAAATACCTCGGTGAGACCTTTGATATTCACGGGGGTGGAATGGACTTAAAATTTCCACATCACGAATGTGAAATAGCTCAGGCGGAAGCTTGTAATGACAGCTCTCCTGTCAATTACTGGCTACATGCTAATATGCTTACCCTCAACGGTAAAAAAATGGCAAAATCTACCGGCAATAATATTTTACCTGGAGAAATCTTCACTGGAGATAACGACAAGCTATCAAAGGCATTTTCTCCAATGGTGATTCGCTTCTTTATGATGCAAGCACATTACGCAAGTATATTAGATATCAGTGACGAGGCTGTTTTAGCATCTGAAAAAGGCTATAACAAACTTATGGAAGCTGTAAGCAACATCGATAAACTTTCCGCTGAAGCTCAAAGTTCATGGGAAGTAAATTCATGGATTCAAAAGTGTTTTGATGCCATGAACGATGACTTTAACACCCCTATCTTGATTGCTAATCTTTTTGAGGCCGTCAAACAAATCAATCTGATGAAGGATGGTAAAGAACAACTCAATTCAGAGGATTTAGAAAATTTCAAAAACGTTTTTAAAGGATTCATTTTTGAGGTTTTAGGCTTGTTGAATCAATCAGAGGAAAGTTCATCCTCTAAATTACCTGATCTTGTTGAATTGCTTATTGAGCTGAGAAACAAAGCGAGAGTGAATAAGGATTTTGCTACTTCTGATCAAATTAGAGATCAATTAGCAGAATTGGGTATTGTTCTTAAAGACGGCAAAGAAGGAACTAGCTATACAATTCAATAATCGTGCTAAAGAAAATTTTAATAGCACCCTTTATCTTACTGACAAGACTCTATCAACTATTGATATCTCCACTTACTCCAGCGAGTTGCAGATACACTCCTACCTGTTCTCAATACACTGTGGAAGCACTTCAAAAACACGGATTGTTTAAAGGTGGGTTCTTAGCTTTAAAGCGCATTTTTAGCTGTCATCCATGGGGAGGTCACGGTCACGACCCTGTTCCCTAAAAATGATGCACATCTAAGCTGAATTGATTACATTAGCTAAAAATAAATTGAATGGAATTTTTAAGCTTTATCTGGAATCCTGACGGCACCTTATTTACCCTTGGAGCCATACAAATAAAATACTACAACCTCTTGTGGATTACTGCATTTGGACTGGGTTATTATCTTACCAAAAAGATCTTTTTAGCTGAAAAGAAACCATTAGAACTATTAGATTCACTATTTGTCTACGCCGTTTTATCGACCATGCTTGGAGCGCGTTTAGGACATGTCTTTTTCTATGACTGGGATTATTATAAAAATCATCTGATAGAAATTCTTCTCCCAATTCGATCCAACCCCTCTTCTGCTCTATTTGGATTAATAGACGGCTACGAGTTTACGGGATTTGCAGGTCTTGCAAGTCATGGAGCAACTATTGGGATCCTCATTGGTTTATCTCTATACATCAAAAAACACAAAGCTCACAATATCAGCATGAAATGGTTACTCGATCGTGTAGTAGTACCCATATCACTAGGAGCATTTTTAGTGAGACTCGGAAATTTTTTCAACTCTGAAATCAACGGTAAAATAGTCGACAAATCTTATCTATTTGCTACTAAATTCTTACGAGATCGCGATGATTTATCACTTTCAAGCTTGATGCAATTAACAGGCAAGCGATCTGTTAATGAGGCTTATAGAGCATTAGAAACAGATCCTGCTTATGTCGATTTATTAAATTCAATACCTTATCGACATCCAGCTCAACTCTATGAAGGAATCTTGTATTTGGGGTTATTCTTTGTATTACACCACCTCTATTGGAAAACTGATTACAAAAACCAAAAAGGATTCTTATTTGGGCTCTTCTTTGTATGCCTGTGGACCATTCGATTCTTTGTGGAATTTGTAAAAAAGAGCCAAGGTGGATTTGAAGAAAGTTTAGGACTTCTATCGACTGGACAATGGTTAAGTATTCCATTTATACTCGTTGGGATTTACTTTATGAAAAATGCTAAAAAGAGCTAAATAGATGTCTCTTCACCTAGTTATTGGCATTAACAATCAAAGTAATTACTCAAAGGTAGTCGATCGAATTATTCAAGAATTTGATCTACAAAGCAAACACTTATACCTTTACGACAAAAAGCATTTAGATCGTTTTATGGATGAAGAGGCCATACACGACGACACAACTTTTTTACAACGTTATGGCCAGAGTCTTCAGTCCATGTCAAGCGGACAACAAAAGATAAGATTCATCAATTATCTGTTAGATCAAAAGCCACACAGTTTAATTTTAGACAATCCCCTCTCCCATTTAGATCCTGAAAATCAAAAAGAGCTCATTCACCTATTAGAAATAAGACAAAATGAGGTTAATATGATTTTTATTCTCAATAGATCTGATTGGATTCCAGAATACTGCAGTGCTTTTTACAATGCATTTGATACCCAATTTAAGAGTGTTTCTTCTAGAGAAAATTTTCAAAAACTCTACGAAATAGAAGAACAAAGTTTTAATCTCACTCCCATCCTAGAACATCATACAGACACTGTTGAAGAAGTTCTCGTCTATATGAAGAATATTACAATTTGTTATGGAGATAAAAAGGTGTTAAACGATGTTCATTGGACTATTAAAAGCGGTGAGTTTTGGGAATTAAGAGGGCCTAATGGAAGTGGAAAAACCACGCTTCTTACCATGATTACTGGAGAAAACCCAAAAGCTTATGGGCAGGATATTCATCTTTTTGGATTTAAGAAAGGATCTGGTGAAAGTGTTTGGGATATCAAAAAACACATCGGATATTTTACGCCTTCCATGACCGGTTTCTTTAAGGGTTATTTTACAGTTAAAGAAATGATCATCGGAGGAATTAAAGACAGTGTGGGTCTTTATATCAAACCTTCAAAATTAGAAGAACAACTGGTTTCATATTGGATTGATATCCTCGGTATGAGGGATAAAAAAGACACCTATTTTGTAGATCTGAGTATTGGTGAACAATGCCTTGTGATGACAGCTAGAGCAATGGTTAAAAACCCCAAATTGCTCATTCTAGATGAGCCCACTGCAGGATTAGATCAACAATCCAATGAATTGTTTATGAAATTAGTCAATACCATCGCTAAACAACACCATACAGCTATCATATATGTTTCTCATAAGAGAGAAGTAAAATTAACTGCTGATTTTGTAATGGAGCTTATTCCTAAGAGCGATGGGAGTACTTATCAACTGCTTTAATCGAAATACTATTTAATTCAATAAAAAAGGGTCAGCAATGCTGACCCTTTATATCTATATAGAATTGGTATTATTATTTTTTACCGTCAGTAAGTTTCTTCTTTAAGAAGTCAAACATTACTGGTGTTGCGATAAATAAAGATGAATAGGTACCTACTACAACCCCTACAATCATCGCAAACATAAATCCTCTAAGAGATTCTCCTCCGAAGATAAAAATAGCAACAAGTACTACTAAAGTAGTAAGAGAAGTGTTTAAGGTACGGCTTAGCGTTGAGTTTAATGCCTCATCCACGTGTTGACCACCTTTCCATCCATTAAGACCTACCACCTCACGGATTCTGTCGAATACAACCACGGTATCGTTAAGTGAATATCCAATAACGGTCAGAATTGCCGCGATAAACGCTTGGTCAATCTCCATATTAAATGGCATTAACTTTCCAGTTAGAGAGAAGATTCCAAGTACAAATAATACATCGTGGAAAACCGCTACAACTGCTCCAAGTGAGAATTGCCATTTTCTAAAACGCAATAGAATGTATAAGAACACTACTGCTAGAGATCCTATAATTGCTAAGAATGCATTGTTTTTAATATCATCTGCAATCGTTGGTCCAACTTTTACTGATTGTAATATTCCAAATCCTTGATGTACACTTCCAGTAATAAAGTTTTCATAAGTAGCATCTTCTGGTAAATAAGAAGAGAGACTGCTAAATAACTTTTGCTGAATTTCAGTATCGACTTCAATTCCTTCAACATCCACTTTATAAGGAGTAGTCACTTTAATTTGATTGGCTCCACCAAATGTTTTTACATTGGTACCAGAACCAAAGACATCGTTAAGCTCTGAAGCGATTTCTGATGCGCTTACAGGGTGCTCAAAACGAACTTGATACGAACGACCTCCAACAAAGTCAACACCTTGTTGTAATCCAGTAGTAAATAATGATACTAATCCAACACCAACTAAAACAGCTGAAATCACATAAGCGATCTTGCGTTTAGCTAAGAAAGCAATTGAATTGTTTTGGAATAACTTCTTAGTTAATGAAGTAGAGAAATCAAGTCTTCTATTTTTTCCTTCTAAGTGATTCTCGATTAATAAACGAGTTACAAAGATTGCAGTGAATAATGAAGTTGCGATACCGATCAATAAGGTCGTAGCAAATCCTTTAATTGGACCTGATCCAAAAATAAATAGGATAAAAGCCGTAAGACCTGTTGTAATGTTCGCATCTAAGATTGATGATAAAGCATTACTAAATCCATCTTCAACAGCTTGTAGCTTCCCTTTACCTCTAGCGATTTCTTCTTTGATACGCTCATAGATCAGTACGTTTGCATCCACAGACATACCAATGGTAAGAACGATACCTGCAATCCCTGGAAGTGTTAATACAGCATTTAAGCTAACCAATACTCCAAAGATGAGAATGATGTTTAAAATAAGTGCTAGGTTTGAGAAAATACCTGATTTTCCGTAATAGAACATCATCCATACAAGAACCAATATCATTGCAATCACAAAGGATTTAAATCCACTGTCGATAGCCTCTTGACCTAGTGATGGTCCTACAATTTCTGATTGGATGATTTCAGCAGAAGCAGGCAATTTACCAGCTCTAAGTACGTTAGCGATATCTTTAGTCTCATCAACAGTAAAAGTACCTGTGATCTCAGAACGACCACCAGATATAGGACCTGAAGATACTCCTGGAGCTGTAAACACTTTATTGTCTAAAACAATAGCAATACCTGTTTGATTGTTAAAAGCATCACCAGTGAGTTCTTCCCACTCTCTTGCTCCTTTAGTATTCATAGTCATCGATACAGCAGGTTTACCGTATTGATCAAATGAATCTCTAGCATCACTAACTACGTCTCCACTAATTCTAGGAGCGTTATCTCTGTTTGATTTTAAGGCGTATAATCCAACTAATTCTGAATTCTTAGCAGGACGTTCCCAAGCCCATTTTACGTATTGTAATTCTTTAGGAAGAAGCTTTTTAACAGCGTTCATTCTAAGATAAGATCCAACTTTAGCAGTATCATTAGCAGCAAATCTAAAGAGTTGGTATCCTACTCCTTGTCCTTGGATAAGATCCAATAACGGGTTTACTTGACTTGCGAGATCCAATGAATCTTGAGCAACATCAGATAAAAGTGAATCAATTTCAGATTCAGGCTTCGCTTCAGCAGTTGCATCATCTGTTCCTACAATGGATTTTAATTCTTCATTCGCACTGACAATGAAGTTGTTCAATGCTTGTGATTGTGGCTGATAGGTTTCCCAAAACTCTAATTGAGCTGTAGAAGAAAGTAATTCTTGAGCTCTAGTAATATCTTTAGCCCCTGGAAGTTCCACAAGGATTCTTCCTGAAGTTCCCTCTCTTTGAATATTCGGTTGAGTTACCCCAAAACCATCGATACGCTCTCTTAAAACTTCAAAAGCAGAAATAATCGATTGGTCAATTTTTCTGCTGATGATTGGTTTTACCTCATCGTCAGACATTTGAAAATTGATTTCTTCGCTTAATGCTTTATTAGCAAAAATAGATGGATCAGAAAGATTAGTATCTCCACTAATAGCATCAAATGCGTCAAAGAACAAGTTTAAATAAGTGTCATCTGAGTTTTTAGAAGCTGTATCAGCATCTGCTAAAGCCTGATTAAATACAGGGTTTTTAGTGTTGTTGGCAAGACCTTTTAAAATATCCTTTACAGAAATTTGGAGTGTTACGTTAATACCTCCTTTAAGGTCAAGACCTTTGTTGAGCTCTTTACTTTTAGCATCTTTATAGCTGGTATATCCTAAAATTGAACGATTACCTATAGAATCAAGATAGGTTAATTCCAAAGCTTCTCTTTTAGAGATATAATCCTCTTCATTCGATGAAATTTTGCTAACAGCAAAATCAGCAGCCTTCTGCTCTACATTTGAAGAAATAAATGTGTAGGATAGTTGATAAATACTCACTATCCCAAACAAAAAAGCAAAAAGTTTAATTAGTCCTTTACTTTGCATTGGTTCAGTTGTTTATTATAATTTTTGAATTGCCAGCAAATATATCATTTCCATTGACAACTAGCAATATTATTTAGGTCTAAAAAAAACATCCGCTAATCGATAGCGGACGCTTTAGTTATGGTATTTGAATTTTCAGATTAAACGTCTAAAAGTTCATTGACTTTTCTTACTCCAGCAGCGCTTTCTTGCATCTTCGCTTTTTCAGCATCAGTCAATTCGATTTCAAGAATTTTTTCGATACCGTTTTTCCCTAAAACCACAGGTACTCCGATACAAATATCATCCAATCCATACTCTCCAGAAAGAAGCGTTGAACAAGGGTACACTTTCTTTAAATCACAAGCAATAGCTTGAACTAGGCCAGAAACTGCAGCACCAGGTGCATACCAAGCAGAAGTTCCTAAAAGTTTAGTAAGTGTTGCTCCTCCTACTTTGGTTTCTTCTGCTACCTGATCAATACGCTCTTGAGATAAGAACTCAGATACATTTACAGAATTACGAGTCGCTAAACGAGTCAATGGAACCATACCTGTATCAGAGTGACCTCCAATAACCATTCCATCAACATCAGAAATTGGAGCCTCTAATGCCTCAGCTAAACGGTACTTAAAACGAGCTGAATCTAAAGCACCACCCATTCCAATAATCTTGTTTTTAGGTAGATCTAACACTTTGTGTGCTAAATAAGTCATCGTATCCATTGGATTACTCACAACAATAAGGATTACATCAGGTGAATGTTGAACTAAGTTTTCAGCAACGGTTTTAACGATTCCTGCATTAATTCCAATTAATTCTTCACGGGTCATTCCAGGTTTTCTGGGAATACCAGATGTAATTACAGCAATATCACTACCAGCAGTTTTAGAATAATCTCCTGTAGTTCCTGTAATTTTTGTGTCAAAACCATTTAAAGATGCGGTTTGCATCAAATCCATAGCTTTACCTTCTGCATAACCTTCCTTGATGTCGACTAAAACGACTTCTGAAGCAAAATCTTTGATGGCGATGTACTCTGCACAGCTCGCTCCGACTGCACCAGCACCAACAACTGTAACTTTCATTTATATGTGTTTTTAAAAATTATTATTAGGCGTCTATATTAGCATAGACAGCGTTTTTCTCAATAAATTCTCTTCTTGGTGGAACCTCATCTCCCATTAACATAGAGAAGATTCGATCGGTTTCAACTGCGTTATCAATGGTCACCTGTCTTAAGGTTCTCATTTCAGGGTTCATGGTAGTTTCCCACAATTGTTCTGCGTTCATTTCTCCAAGACCTTTATAACGTTGAATTGCAGCACCTTGACCAAACTCTTTCATCAAGATATCACGTTGATCATCGTTCCATGCATATTGTTTTTTAGCACCTTTTTTCACTAAATACAAAGGTGGAGTTGCGATATAAATATGACCTTCTTCGATGAGTTCTCTCATATATCTAAAGAAGAATGTTAAAATTAAGGTTTCAATGTGAGAACCATCCACATCAGCATCACACATAATCACAACCTTGTGGTATCGTAACTTATCTAAATTCAGCGCTTTAGAATCTTCTTCTGTACCAATAGTTACTCCAAGAGCAGTATAGATGTTTTTGATTTCTTCATTTTCAAACACCTTGTGCTGCATCGCTTTTTCAACATTTAAAATTTTACCTCTAAGTGGTAAAATAGCTTGAAAATTTCGATCTCTACCTTGTTTAGCAGTACCACCCGCAGAATCTCCCTCCACGAGGAATACTTCACATAAAGCAGGATCTTGCTCTGAACAATCAGATAATTTTCCAGGTAAGCCTCCAACACTCATCACCGTCTTACGCTGAACCATTTCTCTAGCTTTGGTCGCTGCATGACGCGCTTGAGCTGCTAATATTACTTTCTGTACGATGATTTTAGCATCATCTGGATGTTCTTCTAAGTAATCAGTTAACATTTCTGATACAGCCTGACTCACCGCTGCAGAAACTTCTCTGTTTCCGAGTTTTGTTTTGGTTTGTCCTTCAAATTGAGGTTCAGATACCTTAACAGAAACAATAGCCGTTAATCCTTCTCTAAAGTCATCACCTGCAATCTCAAACTTGAGTTTGTCTAACATTCCCGAAGCATCTGCATACTTCTTAAGTGTTGTTGTAAGACCTCTTCTAAATCCAGTAAGATGTGTTCCTCCTTCGTGAGTATTGATATTGTTTACATAAGAATGTAAATTCTCCGTATAAGAAGTATTGTAAGTCATAGCAACTTCCACAGGAATTCCGTTCTTTTCACCTTCCATTGCAATCACGGATTGAGTGAGTTGCTCTCTGTTTCCATCTAAAAAGCGAACAAATTCTTTTAATCCTTCTTCTGAATGAAAGGTTTCTTTAACATCATCACCTTGCTCATCCTTATTTCTTTTGTCTGTGATAGTAAGTTTAACACCTTTGTTCAAGTAAGCGAGTTCACGCATTCTGTTTGCTAAGGTATCATAAGAATATTCCGTGGTTTGAGTAAAAATACTATTGTCAGGCCAAAAGGTAACTGTAGTACCGTGCTTGTCTGATTCTCCAATATTTTTAACAGGATAACTCGCTTTACCTCTAGAGTATTCCTGTTCCCATACTTTACCATCTCTGTGTACAGTAGCAATCAGTTTATTAGATAAGGCGTTTACACAGGATACCCCAACACCGTGAAGTCCCCCAGATACCTTATAAGAGTCTTTATCAAACTTACCACCAGCACCAATCTTAGTCATTACCACCTCTAAGGCAGAAACACCTTCTTTTTTGTGCATATCGACAGGGATCCCTCTACCGTTATCAGAAACTGAAATCGAATTGTCCTCATTAATGGTTACTGCAATGGTATCACAATAGCCCCCCATAGCTTCATCAATAGAGTTATCTACCACCTCGTAAACTAAATGGTGTAATCCTCTTGGGCCAACATCTCCGATGTACATCGATGGACGCATTCTAACGTGCTCAATCCCTTCAAGGGCCTGAATACTATCAGCCGAATAATTGGCTTTCTTTTCTAGTTCTTCGCTCATATATAATGAATTGATTTGTTCGTTTTACCTTAACAAACAAATATAAGGATTAGACCCCTAAATAATGAGATTTGATCTGCTTTGAACCCTTAAGTTATCAACAGAAATTGTGAACAAAAAAACTTCAGCCATTTATAAAACAACTGAAGTTATAACATAGTATCTAATGTAGTTAGTACGCTTCTGCGTGAACGTTCGCTACTGCTCTACCAGAAGGATCGTTCATATTTTTGAATGCTTCATCCCATTCTAGTGCAATTGGTGTACTACAAGCAACTGATGGCACCGATGGCACACATAATGCTGCAGCATCTGAAGGGAAATGTTCTTCAAAAATCGAACGGTAATAAAACTCTTCTTTAGATGTTGGAGTCTGAAGTGGGAAACGATATTTAGCGTTAGCCAGCTGTTCATCGCTAACCTCCGCATTTACAAGCTCTTTTAGAGTATCAATCCAAGAATATCCAACTCCGTCAGAGAATTGCTCTTTTTGTCTCCAAGCAACGCTTTCAGGTAAGTAAGATTCAAATGCCTTACGAACTACCCATTTTTCCATGCGTTCTCCGTTAATCATCTTATCCTGTGGGTTGATGCGCATCGCAACATCCATAAATTCTTTATCTAAAAATGGAACTCTTCCTTCGATTCCCCAAGCAGCAAGTGATTTGTTAGCTCTTAAACAATCATACATATGAAGTTTGTCGAGTTTTCGCACTGTTTCTTCGTGAAAATCTTTTGCTGAAGGAGCCTTGTGGAAGTACAAGTAACCTCCAAACAATTCATCAGCACCTTCACCTGAAAGAACCATTTTGATTCCCATAGATTTAATAACTCTTGCCATTAAATACATTGGAGTTGATGCTCTTACTGTTGTGATGTCATAAGTTTCTAAGTTGTAGATAACATCTTTAATAGCATCTAAGCCTTCTTGAATTGTGAAGACAATTTCATGGTGAACCGTTCCGATGTGGTCTGCCACTTTTCTAGCTGCAGCTAAATCGGGAGAACCCTCTAAACCTACCGAAAAGGAATGCAGCTGGGGCCACCAAGCATCGGAGGTATCACCACTTTCAACTCTTTTAAGAGCATATTTCTTTGCAATTGCCGAAGTTACTGAAGAATCCAAACCTCCTGAGAGCAATACTCCGTAAGGCACATCAGACATTAATTGTCTGTGAACTGCATCTTCAAGGGCCTTACCTACCTCTTCGATACTAGTTTGGTTTTCTTTAACCGCTTCGAAATCCATCCAATCTCTTTCATACCATCTCACTAACTCTCCGGTTGATGAGTGTAAGTAATGACCTGGAGGAAACAATTCTATTTTTGTACAATAACCTTCAAGAGCTTTTAACTCTGAAGAAACATAAAAGGTACCGTTAACATCCCACCCCATATACAGTGGAATAATACCCATGTGATCTCTGGCGATGAAATACTCATCTTTCTCGCTGTCAAAAATAGCAAAACCAAAGATACCATTCATCTTATCAATGAAGTTATTACCATATTTTTGATATAGAGCAAGAATTACTTCACAATCAGATTGAGTTTTAAACTCATATGATCCTTCAAATTCTTTTCTTAAATCTAAGTGATTGTATATTTCACCATTAGCCGCTAAGACTAATTTTCCGTCAGGACTAAATAATGGTTGTTTTCCAGAAGCTGGATCAACAATTGCCAAACGTTCATGTGCTAATATTGCATTCTCATCAGAATAAATACCACTCCAATCAGGACCTCTATGTCTAATCTTTTTAGACATTTCTAAAAGCTGTGGTCTGAGCTTCTCAGACGACTCTTTTAAATCAAATGCACAAGTAATTCCACACATAATTTTATTGTTTCAATTTCGTATGCAAATATGAGTTTAATGTTTCAATATGCAAAATTAAAAATACATTTAGTTACAATTATTAATTTAAATGTGATCATTTATTATTTAATGTAATTTTAATATATTGTTTTAACCTAAAAAGTATAAATCTGTAATTGGTGATTTTAATAAAAGATTAACTAAGCAGGAAATTCAACAAAGATTCAATTATTGTATTTTAGTGAATCTAATTTAAAACGATATAATACCATGAAAAATCTATTTAGTCTTTTAATTGCTGTTTTTTTAATGAGCACTACTGCGAGTATGGCTCAAGAATTTCCAAAGCTAGATGCAAGTCCGATGGACAAAGCTTCTTTCAGCTCTGATGCAGGTTCTGTTGCTGTCATTTATTCAAGACCTCAACTGAAGGGAAGATCATTAGACAAGTTAGCACCTAAAGGAAAAATTTGGAGAACTGGAGCTAATGAGGCAACTACTATCAGTTTTTCTTCAGATGCCACAATTGCTGGAAAATCAATAAAAGCAGGAACTTATTCTCTCTTTTCAATTCCTGGAGACCACCACTGGACCCTAGTATTAAACTCAAATGCAAACCAATGGGGAGCATACAACTATGACGAATCTTTGGATGTATTGAGAGCTTCAGTTGAAGCGAGCACAGAAAAAGATGCTATAGAAGCTTTTGCAATGGCTTTTAAGAAAGATGGCACCTTAGTAATGGCTTGGGGAACAACTAGAGTATCTGTTCCTATTTCATTCTAAGCATTTTAATACTATTCAATATGCAAAAGGACGGCTAAATTGCCGTCCTTTTTAATTATAGATGTTATAGTGATTTAATATTTAGAATAAACCAAAGTACCTCCTAAATAAGTATTTAACACATTCGATTGTGGGATTTCTAAAGCAGGTACTTCCATTAGATCTCGATCTAAGATAATAAAGTCAGCCATTTTACCCACTTCAATACTACCTCTTTGGTCTTCCTGAAAATTGGAATATGCTGCCCAGATCGTCATTCCTTTAAGGGTTTCTTCTCTTGTAAGTTTTTGATCTGGCGTAAATCCACCCTCAGGATAGCCTTCTTTATCTTGTCTTGTGATGGCTGCGTAAAAAGTTAAAAATGGATTCACCTGTTCTACAGGAAAATCAGTTCCCAAAGGAAGTGTTCCAGAAGCCTCTAATAGTGATTTAAATGGATATGCACCTGGCATACGATCCGCTCCTAAGCGCTCCTCAGCCCAATACATATCAGAGGTTGCATGTGTAGGTTGAACTGATGGAATGATCCCTTTTTCATAGTATGAAAAATCTATAGGTGAGGTGATCTGTGCGTGCTCTACCTTCCATCTTCTAGATTTTAAATCATCTACAGCTTTTGTGTATGCTCTAAGTACTGCGACATTTGCAGAATCTCCAATGGCATGAGTATTCATTTGATAATCGCTTTTGGCGATTCGATCAGCTAATTCCAACAACTCTTCCTCTGTTGTTATCATTGCTCCATAATGCCCAGGCTTATCGGAATAAGGTCTCTTTAAAGCTGCTCCTCTAGAACCAAGAGCTCCATCAGCATATACTTTTACAGAACCCACATACAAACGATCAGTTTCAATAATTCCTTTCTCTAAGTAATAATCCAAATTCTCTTGATTGTTACTCACCATCGCATAAATACGAATATTTAAATCTCCTGATTGATGAAGGGATTCAATTTGCTGAATTGTTGCTTTGTTTAAACCTGCATCATTAACAGTTGTCAAACCATAAGAAAAAGAAATTGCTTCTGCTTTTTTTAGAGCCTCTTTAGATTCTTCCTCTGTTGGACTTGGAAGCACTGCATCTACTAAAGCCATTGGCGTATCTACCAATATTCCAGTGAGTTTCCCATTTTCTAATTCAACGGATCCTCCAGACATTTTAGTCTTCGAACTAATACCTGCCAGATCCAAGGCTTTTTGGTTGACTAAATAGGCATGACCATCGACGCGTTCAAGAGCAACAGGAGTATCTGGAAACAATTCATCTAAACGATCTTTGGTTGGAAACTTTTTAAGTTCCCAATCATTTTGATCCCAACCCCTACCTCTTATTACTGAAACATCCTTGCCTTTATAAAAATCAACTACTCGCTGAATGACCTCATCAAAACTTTCAGTTCCAACCAAATCAACAACAGACTGATTGAGGCCTAAACCATAAAAATGACAATGAGCATCTATAAAACCAGGATATATAGACTGGTTATTTGCATTTATAATCGATTTGGAATCATAGCTGCTAAGAATCGTATCGTCGCTTCCTACTGCTATAAATTTTCCATTGTTGACTGCAAAAGACGAAACCACCTTAAAACTGTCATCGACTGTATATACCTTTGCATTGGTTACAATCAAATCAACTTCCTGTTTTGATTCACAGGAAAGCAGCATTAGTATTAAAGAAAAAGAACTAAATTTTAAAATCTTCATAGAGGGAAAATTAATAAATTATAAATCAAATCGATATTGAGCACCAAGTGTAATGGTCGCTCCTAAATCAGGGTAATTATACCACATTTGATACTGATTATTGGTAAGGTTTTTAGCTTTTAATTCAAAACTCCACTGATCGCTGTATTGATAATGCAATGTGGCGTCTAAATTTACAAAAGCTTCTAAATCACGAGTAACACTTGGATATTCTCCGGGCATAATAAATTGGACAACCGTGATTTCACGATCTTTTCTAGCTCCAATATAATTTAATTGAGAACTCAACATCCAACGATCTGCTAATTTTGCATTGATAGCACCAAAAGCTTTTATGTTTGGTAAGTTCCATGCTTCTTCTTCGTTTAAAGTTCTGTATTTACTATATGAAATACCGGTCTTTAAACTCAGTTGATCAGCTGGTCGAATCAATAGGGTTCCACTGATATTTACCTCGTCTACTTGATCGTAAACTATATGAAAGCTATTTAAATTCTCATTTAAATAAGGTCCCGAGTCATTTCTGAAATAATTTTTATAATTAAGCATCATCAAAGGCTGATTCTTAACTCTAGAAATACTCGTATTTAAATCAAGACTCAGAAATTTACCAGAATTTGCTTGTAGACCAAGATCTAAATCAAAAAGCGCAAAAGAGGGTCTCATTTCTAAAGTCGGGCTTAGATAGGGATTTTGAAGTGTTAAACTTGAAAAACTGTTAAGCTTTGTATTTCCACTTAGACTACCCTTTAGTAGTACCTCTTTAGATAAATTGTAAATAGCATCAATTGCTGGATATACATTAATACTTACATCAGAATTTTTCTGACTCAAATAATTGACATCCACTCCGACCATCAGATTTAATTGATCCTTTTTAAATTCTAGTTGAGGCATCATCTCAACTTCAACAAATTGATAAGGATCTGGTTTCGAATTTTCCATTTCACTTAAAGGAGCGTTTTCAAATCCGCCATTTATATAGTCTATAAATCCTTCAATTCTCAAAAGTCTTTCAGCAAGCTTAAATTCAGAAGTTGTAGCTACTTTAAAACTAAGTTCATTAGACTTTGTTAGATCCGATATGGTATTGAGGTTCATATGAATGTCTTCAATAACCCCAGTATTAAAATTATATTCAAAATCTACCCCAGCTCTACTGTAGCGTTGTTTTACAGATTTATTCATCAAATCTAATCCCAAAAGAATTGGTCTGCCGTAATAATTAAATTGTTGGTTTTCATACTTAAGCCTCAAACTTCCATCTCCTTTTTTCGAACTAAATCCCATAGTGGAGCCCAAAAACATATTGTTGTTGAGTGGCCCATAAACATAGTCAGTCAATGAACCTTTTAAATAATCGTATGAAGCTTGTAATGAATAATTGAATTTTGAACTTATGTATTGATGATGACTCAAATCAAAGTTTAAACTTGAATTATTTCCGGCCGAGAGTCTAATTATAGACGAATAAATATCTTCCATCGGTGAAATCCACTGCAAATAAGGGGCTTCAAATTTTGGAATGTGAACATCTAAAACTGGAAATGTCGCTATTTTATAGCTGAGGTTTGCAGAAGATTTTTTCTCAAAATTTGGTTTCTTAGGAATCAACGCCTGCTTTTTAGTAGGTTCAATTTCTGGATTATAGGATTTAACCACAGTAATTGTTTCTCTCACCTCTTCCTTAGTTTCTTGAGCAGTTAATGGAACTGCCAATAACATTGTGAAGATGACTATGATATTGTGATAAGTCTTTATCATAACTATTGAATACTATCTTTTTCTATTTGATTTTCTGAAACCACCTCTGAAACTTGAGTCTTTTTTAAGAGATTTGATGCTTCGTCGACAATTTCTGGAAATTGAGTAAAATTCGCAACAATGGAGTTGAGTATGTAATTGGCTTGAAAAGCATCCTCAAGTCCTATAAAATTCTTAGCCATTAAGACCAAACCTTTAGCGGCCCACAATTTGTATGCCGGATACTCTTTTGCTAATTTTTGTATCGTTTCATTTGATTTGTCAAAATTGCTCTCCTGATGATAGAAGTATGCGTTGAAATAAAGTGCTTCAGCAGCTGTTTCACCATTGGCATTTTCACTTACAATCGCATAGGCCGATTTACTTTCTTGTAGCGCTCCCAACTCAAATGAAGATCGAGCTAAAATTAGTAGTGCATCCGATTCTAATCGCTTTTCTAAGCCTTCTACAGCTAAAAGCTTTTTAGCATAGGTCTTTGCCAAGGCTATTTCTTTTTGCTCGTAATAAGCCCTCATTAAATTAGAAATCGCAAAGTGTTCATTTTGAATTCTATTTGCGATGGACTCCATCTCTTTTAAATCTTCTACAGCGCTGCTGATTCCGTTGAGCTCGATGAGTAAACTTATTTTTTCCAAAAGCGCCTCTTCCCTAAACATGGATGCCTGTTTGGCAACCATTGTAAAAAGAGGTAATGCTTTGTTTTTAAAGTCGGTCTTTAGATAGAGTTTTGCTAAATCGAATCGCGACTCTAATTGATACCTACCCTTGGGATAGGTTTCCACATAGTATTCATATGCCTTAATTGCTCTTTCTGTTTTAGAAGCCAAAAGCAATTGTTTAGCCGCATCAAAACTTGACTTATCAAGAGATTCCTCTGATTCACTGATATAATCTAATCCTTTTACCCAATTCGCATAGGTTTCTAAATCACCCATTTCCATATAAATGCGTTTGGCTGCAGCTACAGCCTGAACAGCCTCTTCAGTTCTTGGAAAATCTTTAGTCAATCCAACAAATAGTTCTAAAGCCTGATTATTAGATCCATTGGTGTACAGCAATAGCCCCTTACGAAGCTTGCTGACTGCCACTAGTGGACTTTGAGGGTGTTGAATAACTAATTTATCAAAGGTGCTAATCGCTAGATCGTTTTGACCTTCACTAGCATAGGTAACTCCCAAATTATAACTCACTTCATCTCTTAAGGTTGAGTTCGAATAGTCCTTTAACCACTGTTTAAGTAAATCAATTTTTTTAGTGTTGTTCTGTAAATACCCATAAGACATAGCCGCTTTGAAAGCTGCGTAATCTCTAGGAGCAGAAGGATATAAAACTACTGTTGAGTACGAACTAATTGCATTGTTAAAATCCTTGGAGACATAATAGGAATCCGCCAACTTCACTAGAGCATCTGTATAAGTTGGAGCAGATCGATTGGCATTGGAAAGGTAATTCTTAAAAGAAGGTATTGCCTCCTTAAAGCGTTTCATTTTAAAATAGGCATAGGCTCTTAAATAATCTATTTCAAAAACCTCTTCAATAGATGATCTTCTTTGATGCTTTTGAAGTTTGATCAACTCTTGAAGAGCGAGTTGATCTTTATCCAGCTCTAAAAAACACTCTGATTTCCAAAAAAGAGCTTTTGCAGCAAGCTTTGTGGAAGGACTTGCATCAAAAGAACGGTCTAAATATCCAATTGCAGATTCATAGGCTCTCAATTCAATCAAGTCAATTGCTTTTAGATAAGTTACCTGTTGTAAAACAGTATTAGAAGCTAATTGAGGTTGTTGTTCAATCATATTCAAAGCCGCTTCAAAATCACTGGTTTGAACATAGGCCTCGATCAACAGTGATTTTATTTCAGTTAGATACTTTGAATTTGGAAAACTAGTCACAAATCTTCCTAAGGCAGATACTGCTGCTTCATAAGGGTTCCCAATATCAAAACTCAATTTTGAATAGTGGTATTGGGCAGCTTCATTTAATGGCTTTGAAAAACCTAATTGATAAGAAGCTCTATAGGCTGTCAGTGCCTCAGACTTTTTGTCCAATCTCATATAACATGCCCCTAATTGGTAATAGGCGTTTTGAGCGATCTCATCATTTCCCCCAACAATAGTGTTAAAAATTGAAAGTGCTTTTTGATAGTCTGATTGTTCAAAATAAGAATACCCCAAATGATAACTATCCAAAGTAGACCAATTCCCTGCAAGCTCTTTATATACTTCGTAGTAAGGAATCGCTTTTGAATATTCCTTTAGTTGAAAATAGCTTTCAGCAACAATCTTATTGAGTAGTGAACGTTCCGATTTTGATGCAGAAGGCATAAAGTTAAGTGCTGCCTCAATTGCTTTCTGGTAATTTGATTCTCTAAAACTGATATCTGCATTAAAATAAGCGCTTTTTACAGTAAGTGATTGATCGTCAAATGGAGCTGAAAACAATGACTTTGCCAGATTCAGTTCGTCTTTTTTATAAGCGATGTATCCCAAGTAAAATCGAGCTTTAGAATCGTACAATTGATCCGTTCTCGCTTTTTCAAAATTAGATTTCGCCATATCGATTGCTCCTTCGATAAATAAACTGTAACCATAATTGAAGTAATAATGAGTCATCTCAGATTTATTGAGAGACTTTACGTCAATTGACTGATAAATTTTAAGAGCCTCTGAATAATCTTGATTTTCAAAAAGTGATGTAGCAACATAAAAATTTAACTGTTGATTGTAAATACTTTCTGAATAGGTCTTTTTAAATCGTTCTGCTTCATCTTTAAAATTATTGAGTTTCAAATAATAAGCAGTCAAAGCCTTGTAATAAGCAACCTCCATTTTAAATTGATGGGATTGTTTAGAATCGATTAATTCATCGAATAAAACCCTGGAAGCCTGATATGATTTTTGATGAAATAATGCCAGAGCATCAGCGTATTTTTCATCAGTTCGATCTTCGGCTGTATGAACTTGAGCATAGCTGTTGATACTGCAAATCAAAACGAGAACAAAGCCAATCTTTTTGAACATGAAAATAATGTTTTTAAGAATGATAAAAATTAAAATAGCGCTATATCTTAAAAGGCTAATTTAGACTATGAATATAAAGAATTTTCACTAGTATAAACGCCTTTTAAAAAGAAGTTATTACATTTATAACAACAAAATTAATTATGGCTCAAACAATTCTCTCGCTTACAGACCTTTGTGTATATCAAGAACAAAATCTGGTTTTAAGCCAAGTCAATCTAAGTCTTCAAAAGGGAGAATTTTGCTATCTCATCGGAGAAACAGGTTCTGGAAAAAGCAGTCTGCTTAAAATTCTATATGGCGAACTCGAAATTAAAACAGGTTCAGCAGAAATAGTAGGTTTCAATCTCAATAATTTGAAGGAATCTGAAATCCCTTTCTTAAGAAGAAAGATTGGGGTGATTTTTCAAGATTTTAAACTGTTACCTGACCGTTCGGTTCAAGATAATTTAATGTTCGTTTTAAAAGCTACAGGCTGGAAAGACAAAAAAACAATGATTGATCGTTGCGAGGAAGTATTAGATAAGGTTGGAATGAAGACCAAAGGATTTAAATTTCCACACGAATTATCAGGAGGTGAACAACAACGCGTTTCGATCGCGAGAGCACTTTTAAATGATCCCGAATTGATCTTAGCTGATGAGCCTACAGGTAATTTAGACCCCAAAACAAGTGTAGAAGTGATGAAGGTTCTCGAAGAGATTCACAAGGCTGGGAATACCATACTAATGGCCACACATGACTATGCTCTTATTTTAAAATATCCCCATAAGACTCTTAAATGTCATGGTGGAGCAATTTTTGAAGTCAAAGAAAACACAATTTAATAAGTTTATATTTTTTTGTTTCTTTGATGCAAATTTAATTTATGGACATACTCGGAATAGATATTGGAGGATCAGGGATTAAAGGTGCTTTAGTTGACTTAAAAACCGGAGAACTCACCACAGAACGCTTTAGAATTCCAACTCCAGAAGGAGGAGAACCTGAAGCTGTTGCTGATGTAGTAGCTCAAATTATCGAACACTTTAACTACAAAGGAAAAGTGGGATGCGGTATTCCGACGATTGTCAAAGATGGTATTTGCAAAGAACACGGGAATCTCAGTCCAAAATGGAAGGGATTAAATGCTGAAGAACTATTTCAAAAGAGAACAGGATTGAATTTTCACATCATCAATGATGCCGATGCTGCTGCTAGTGCTATTATGCATTACGGAGTCGGAAAAGGCAGAAATGGTTTAGTAGTGACCATCACTGTTGGAACTGGCTTAGGTTCAGGTACTTATTACAACGGAAAACTGATCCCTAACTTTGAATTAGGACAAATACCCTATAAGAAATACGAAAAATTTGAACATTACGCAGCCTCTTCGATAAAAGAACAGGAAAATCTTTCCTATAAACAATGGGCAAAACGCTTTAATAAATTCCTCAAATACATCAACCTTATTGTGTCTCCCAACCTCATTATCTTAGGTGGTGGAATTTCTAAATATTGGTCTAAGTTTGAGAAGTACTTAGAATCCGATGTAGAAATAATTCCTGCAGAATTACAAAATCATGCAGGAATTATCGGTGCTGCAGCAGAAGTAAACAGTTAAGCGATTTTATTTCGCTTGCGATCAACTTCTTTTAAATAGATCTTTCTTAGACGAATCGATTTTGGCGTAACCTCAACGTATTCATCTTTTTGAATGTATTCTAAGGCTTCTTCTAATGAGAATTTTATCGCTGGAACAATCTTAGCTTTGTCATCAGCTCCTGAAGAACGTACGTTTGAAAGCTTCTTAGTCTTAGTGACATTGACGGTCATATCATCTCCTCTAGAGTTTTCTCCAATCACCTGTCCTTCGTAAATATCCTCACCTGGATCGACGAAGAATTTTCCTCTTTCTTGAAGTTTATCGATAGAATAAGGAATTGCTTTTCCTTGTTCCATAGAAACTAAAGATCCGTTTTGACGTTGTGGAACATCTCCTTTAAGTGGTTGATACTCCAAGAATCTATGAGACATAATTGCTTCTCCTGCAGTTGCAGTTAGAAGTTGATTTCTAAGTCCTATGATTCCTCTTGATGGAATTTGGAATTCACAAATCATACGAGATCCCTTAGCTTCCATTGACATCATCTCTCCTTTTCTAAGAGATACCATTTCAACCGCTTTTCCAGATACTTCTTCTGGAAGATCAATAGTCAAATGCTCAATAGGTTCACATTTAACTCCATCAATCTCTTTAATAATTACTTGAGGTTGTCCGATTTGAAGTTCATATCCCTCTCTTCTCATGGTTTCAATAAGAACTGAAAGGTGTAATACCCCACGTCCAAAAACCATAAACTTATCAGCTGAATCTGTACTCTGAACACGTAGCGCTAAGTTCTTTTCTAATTCTTTATTCAAACGATCATTGATATGTCTAGAAGTCACAAACTTTCCTTCTTTACCAAAGAATGGAGAATCGTTGATTGTAAAGAGCATACTCATGGTAGGCTCATCTATAGCAATCGTTTGTAATTGTTCAGGATTTTCTAAATCAGCAACAGTGTCTCCAATCTCAAATCCATCAATTCCAACAAGAGCACAAATATCTCCAGTTTGAACTTCTTCTACCTTCAATTTCCCTAAGCCTTCGAATATAAATAATTCCTTAAGCTTAGATTTCACTTGACTACCATCGCGTTTTATCAAGGTGATTTGTTGTCCTTCTTTCAACGTACCTCTTTGCAATCTACCAATAGCAATTCTACCAGTAAAAGAGGAGAAGTCTAAAGAAGTAATCAACATTTGAGTATTACCTTCTTTAGGTTCAAAACTAGGTACGTGTTCGATTACCATATCCAATAAAGGCTCAATAGAGTCCGTTTGGTTATTGTGATCTTCACTCATCCAATTGTTTTTAGCAGATCCGTAAACAGTTGGAAAATCTAACTGCCACTCTTCTGCTCCAAGTTCGAACATCAAATCGAAAACTTTTTCGTGTACTTCATCAGGAGTACAGTTTTCTTTATCGACTTTATTGATCACAACACAAGGCTTTAAACCAAGGTCAATAGCTTTTTGTAATACAAAACGAGTTTGAGGCATCGGCCCTTCAAAGGCATCTACTAAAAGCAATACCCCATCAGCCATATTGAGAACTCGCTCCACTTCACCACCGAAATCGGCGTGGCCTGGAGTATCGATGATGTTGATTTTAGTCCCCTTATAATTAACAGATACGTTCTTTGAAACAATAGTAATACCGCGTTCTCTCTCGAGATCGTTATTATCTAAAATGAGTTCTCCAGTAGTTTCATTTTCACGAAACAACTGACAGTGGTGCATGATTTTATCAACCAATGTAGTCTTACCGTGGTCTACGTGGGCGATGATTGCGATATTCTTAATGTCTTTCATGTATCTAAATAGGTTTCCTTTTGAGGCTGCAAATATACAACTAAAAAAAGCTTCTCAACCTATTATTTTTAAGAAGAGTGTATTAAAGAGATACAACAGTAGATCTCAAGCGGCTTAAGCGTTCTAAAAGTCCATCTAAAAGACTGAGGTCTAACATATTCGCTCCATCACTTTTAGCGTTTTTTGGATCGAAATGTGTCTCGATAAAGATTCCATCGACTCCCGTTGCAATGCCTGCTCTTGCTATGGTTTCGATCATTTCTGGACGACCTCCTGTAATACCAGAAGATTGGTTGGGTTGTTGAAGTGAATGAGTCACGTCTAAAACAACTGGAGCGTATTGTTTCATTGTTGGAATTCCTCTAAAGTCAACAATCATATCTTGGTATCCAAACATCGTACCTCGATCGGTGATCATTACCTGCTCATTATTGGAATCCATCACTTTTTGAGCGGCGTGTTGCATACTCTCAGGACTCATAAACTGTCCTTTTTTGAGATTGACAACTTTTCCAGTAGCTGCAGCAGCAACTACTAAATCAGTTTGGCGTACTAAAAAGGCTGGGATTTGAAGTACGTCCACATAGGCTGCTGCCAATTCTGCATCAGCGATTTCGTGAATATCAGTTACCGTGGGTACTTCAAAGGTTTTTGAAACTTTTTCTAAAATTTTTAAGGCCTTTTCATCACCTATTCCTGTAAAGGAATCAATACGTGAACGATTGGCTTTTTTAAAACTACCTTTAAACACATAGGGAATCTTATAACGATCCGTAATCGAAACAACTTTTTCAGCAATTCTCATGGCCATATCTTCTCCTTCAATAGCACAAGGACCTGCTAGAAGAAAAAATTGTTCACTATCAACGTGTTTAATCTGTGGTATTAATTCCAGTTTCATAGGTATATTTATTTAAATGCAAAGATACATTTAATTCCCATTGACATAATCTTGTAAATACTTAAATCGATCGGTAAGTGTTCCTTCTGAAGTAGTCATTTGAGCTCTAGCAAGTACACCATCTGCATCGTTGTTGTAAAAAGCAGGGATCACATATCGAACAAAAGCCTCACTAAAACTCTCTGAGGCATCTTTGGGAAGCTCACAGGGTAAGTTATCCACAGCCATAACAGCTACAGCATTTGAATCCATATAATCAACCTCTTCAAAAGTTATAGGATCTAATCCATAGATTGGATCTTCTATAGTACTAGGACGAATGGTGGTAGCCACAGGGCCATCGATATCACAACTGATATCAGCTACTACAGAAATATTAAAATCATCTCTTGCAACATCTGATCTAGTTAATAAATAAGGAGCCCCTACTCCGTAAAAGTGTCCAGCGATATAAAGGTCACTTACTTTTGCAAAACGATAAAAGTTACCTGAATACTCTTGGGGGTTATCGAAAAAGTCTTTTTTAAGAAATTCTTTTCCGTCATTTCTCAAATTATAGTCAGCTACGTCAATTTGGCAGTAAACTGCTTCGTCAAATTCTTTATTTAAAAATTCATCAACCCCTACACTCTTAATACCTACTGCATCCAAAATTTCAACAGCTCCATTCCCTACTCTTCCCTTCCCAGTGAGAACAATCTTCATCGCAGGAAGCTTCAGATCATTTAAAACAGTCATCAATTCGTTTAAATCCTCTAAATACTCTGCTTTTGGCAACTCAAAAAGTTGGTGTTTCAACCCATAGGTTCTTAGACCATTATAAGCACCAACAAGTCCCGCAAACCTACCAAATGCTACTAGTCTCCTCGATTTCTTATCAACAATGGTCTCGTGATCATAGAGGACAATCTTATTTTTTAAGATGGCTTGAAGCAAGCCTCTATTATAGGGCTGCTTTTTAATAGTATGAGAAAAGAAAAAGTATTTTTTATCGGGAATTAAGGCCTCAATGGGCACCTCTTTTACTCCGAATAACACATCACATGAATCCAGTTCAGAGCTAATTTCTAAACCATTCATTTGATATTGAGATTCCTTAAAAACTCTAAGATCAGATGGCTCAACGATAATTTTGGCATCGTATTTGTCTAGTATGGTCTTGCAAGCCTTTGGGGTTAGCACTACTCTTTTGTCGGGTGGATTTTTGCGTTCTTTGAGAACTCCAAAAGTGATCATAAGAAGGGATTTTTAAGCTAATTTAAATCATTTCATAACGCTCACAAAGTTTTTAGTAACTTTGCCCTCCTCTAAAGAGATCTAGTTCTTTGAAACTTACGGGGCCGACCGGTTTTGACAGCGAGGCCAATTGAACTGTAAGCATGTCGAGCGTTGATTTGTTGCTCGTAAATATGATGAATCAACTTTTTAAATGGCGAAAATAATTACGCTTTAGCTGCTTAATCTGAATTTTAGTAGGATGGAGTCACGTCCCTGCAAGGCGGGGAGGCTGAATGTTCCTGGGAAGCCCTTGTTGTTGGCGTCCCGCCAAGGAGCACCATAAAAAGCAACATAGAGAATAAAGTGCTTCGATTTATTCTCAAATCTTAAGAAGCTAAGCTCATATTAGGCGGTTTTTGGTCAGGTATGTGTCGAAAATTAATCAAAAACTAAACATGTAGAAAGCTTTTTGATTGCTTGTTTGGACGAGAGTTCGATTCTCTCCGGCTCCACAATAAACAAAGAGGGTGATTTATTTACAAACCACCCTCTTCTCATCAAAATGACTAAATTACTCTAGTAACTTACTGCCATCCACCACCTAAATAGCGATACATTTGTACTGTTGAAATAAATTGAGATTTTTTAGTCTCGACCAATTCCAACTTCGCTTCTAATGCTTCACGTTGTGCCAAAAGTACCTCTAAGTATTCAATACGAGTAGATTGAAATAAATCAGTAGATAATTTAATCGATTCGTTCATCGCTACAACTTGTTTTGTTCTCAGCTCAAATTCAGTGTGTAAATTATCTAATTTAGAATGCTGAGTTTGTACTTCAATATAAGCTTCCAATAAGGTTTTTTCATATTCTACTAAGGCGATCAATTGTCTGTTATTCGCATCTTTATACATAGATTTAATCGCATTTCTGTTGATTAAAGGAGCGACTAAATCACCAATCACTGCATGCAATAAGGATTCAGGTAGCTGATTAAGTTTTTGTCTATCATAGGACTCTACTCCTATCCTTGCCTTTAATCCTAAAGATGGATAAAAATTAGCTCTAGCAGCTTTTACATCAAGTTTTGCAGCCTTCAATTCTAACTCAGCTTGTTTTATATCAGGTCTATTTTGAATTAATTGACTCGGTACACCCATGCTCAATGGAGTTATAGGCTGATCTATAAAATCTATTGAGCTTCTTTCAATGGTTTGAGGAGTTCTACCTAATAAAAAGTTTAACTCATTTTCAACTGAAATAGTTTCTTGAACAAGTTCCAATCGATGGCTCTTGTTCTTATAAAGCTCTGCCTCAAATCGTTTTACAGCTAATTCAGACACTCTAGCAGCCGATTTTTGAAGTTTAACCATTTCTAAAGCTCGTTCTTGAAGTTTAAGATTCTGATCAATGAGCATCAACTGATTGTCTAAAGCTACTAATTCATAATACAAGCTTGAAACTTCACTAACCAATTGAGTGATCGAAAAATTTCTACCTTCTTGACTAGCTAGGTATTCCATTAACGCTGCCTTCTTTTCATTTCGAAGCTTCTTCCAAATATCGAGCTCCCAAAAAGCAGACACCGATAGATTGTAATTTGAAAGTGGTTCTGGAAATTCAATTCCCTCTTCAATTGGAAGGTTTTTTTCAACCGCTCCGTTTCGAGTTAATTCACCAACTTTTTCTCGCTCAGCTCCGGCATTCAAAAAAATGAATGGCAAGTATTCTCCCTTTTTAAACTGAACCTTGTTCTTAGCAATCGCTACCTGTTGGAGCACCATCTGTAATTCTTGATTGTGTTCTAAGGCAGTATTGATTAATGAGATCAAATGTTCATCCTTGAAAAATTGACTTCGATCCAATTGGTTGAGTTCCAATGAATCTGTTTGATTTTCTACAAAGGTCTCTGGAAGGTTCAATTCACGATCCCTAACTTTTAATGCAGGAACACAAGCGTTGAAGGTCACTGCACATAATGCAGTGACTACAACAATATTCATCTTATTCTTTATCATCGATCTCCTTTTTTGATTTGTTATTCTTTGATAATTTTTTGATCAACTTACTCATTTCAAGTAATTTGAATTTCATTTTTCGTTGTTCATCATTAGCCCTCATAAACTCTTCAGAAATCGGTTCGAGATGTTCATCCTTAATGAGACTCTTACCTTCACTCATCTTAGCAAAGACATAGTATAAACCAGGTATGACTAACACACCGAATATCGTTCCTATTAACATTCCTCCAAGTGAAGAACCTCCAATAGTTCGGTTACCAATAGCTCCTGCTCCAGTAGCCATAACAAGTGGAATTAATCCTGCAATAAATGCGAAGGAAGTCATCAAAATAGGTCTAAATCTCATTTTAGCTCCCTCTATCGCTGCCTCTAAAACACTAGCACCTTGGTGATGTTTTTGAACAGCAAATTCTACAATCAATACAGCATTCTTACCGAGTAGACCTACGAGCATAATCATTCCGATTTGTGCGTAAACATCATTGGATAAACCCATGAATTTTAAAAACAAGAAGGAACCTAATATTCCAATTGGAATTGATAAAATTACCGCTAGTGGTAGTAAGAAGCTTTCATATTGAGCTGCTAATACGAGGTAAACAAAAATGAGAACAATCACAAAAATCACAATTGCTTCATTTCCTTGACGAGCTTCGTCATAGGAAAGACCTTCCCATGCAATATCATATCCTTTTGGCAGCGATTCCTTTGCAACTTCCTCAATTGCATGTATCGCATCACCGGATGTAAATCCTGACGCAGGCAATCCTCGAATTGCAGCAGAATTATAGAGGTTATAACGGGTAATTTCATTAGGACCTAAGGACTTTTCCATAGTCATAAATGAGGAATAGGGAACCATTTCACCTTCTTCATTTTTGACATATAGCTTCATAAGATCTTCAGGCTTTTCTCGGTATTCAGGACCAGCTTGGGTGTATACCTTAAAGAATCTTCCAAATCGAATAAACCCTTGTTCATAGGTACTACCAATTAGAAT
>JABXHN010000072.1 GCA_013373635.1 Flavobacteriaceae bacterium | reverse complement strand
TGCACGGTAACCGCCCCGTTGGTACCGCAGCTTATGCGGCTTGACTGTCGGTGACGGAGGTCATCGGCGCCCAATTCCAGGGCAGCAGTTCATCCATCCTGTTAATCCTGTGATCGTGGATGCGGCCGAGAATGTCGGCGAGGTAAGCCTGAGGGTCGAGGCTGTTGAGCTTGGCGGTCTCGATGATGGTCATGGCGCGGGCCAAGGTTTCGGCACCTGTGTCTGCCCCTGCAAATAACCAATTCTTCCGCCCTATGCCGATGGGGCGCAGGGCGCGTTCGGCAGGGTTGTTGTCGATGGCCACACGCCCGTCGGACAGGAACAGGCTGAAGGCGACCCGACGGCTCAGACCATAGCGGAAGGCTTTGGCCAGATCGCTTTTGCCCGGAATGCGCAGGAGCTGTTGTTCGGACCAGGCAAAGAAAGCCTCGACCTTTGGGCGACTCAGCTTTTGACGTGCCGCATGACGGACGTCAGCGGGTTGGCCGTTGATGTCGCGTTCGATGTCGTAAAACTTGCCGATCCGGTCGAGCGCCTCGCGAGCGATCTCGGATTTGGTCGAGGTCCAAAAGTCGTGGAAGTCGCGCCGGAGGTGGGCCCAACAGGCCGCTTCGCGCAAACGCGGCGGCCTGCCGTCAGGCTCTGGCTCATAGAGCTTGGCATAGCCCTTGTAGCCGTCGGCCTGAAGAATGCCGCGGGCGTTGGCCAGATGGCTGAGAACGTGCTCTTCCTTCCAGTCCGGCGCAAACCGATAGACAGCACCCGGTGGCAATGCCCCCGCCCATGGCCGTTGATCGCGCACATAGGCCCAGATGCGGCCTTGTCTGACACCCTTGCCAAGCCCCTTATCGCGCATGCTGCGGTCCAGCACCCGGATGGGTGTGTCGTCAGCATGCAGCAGGTCGCTGCCCATGATGTCGGCCTCGATCCGCGCGATCAGCGGCTGGAGAGTATTCATGGCTCGCCCGCACCAGCCCACCAGCGTGCTTTCGGGAATGTCGGCCCCCATTCGGGCGAAGATCTCGTGCTGGCGATAGAGGGGAAGGTGATCGTCGAACTTGGAGACCAGAACATGGGCCAGCAGGTTCGGCCCGGCCATGCTGCCCGGGATCGGGCGGCTGGGTGCTGGTTCCTGCACCATCCGCTCGCAACGGCGGCAGGATTTCTTGATCCGGGCGATCTGGATCACCTTCATCTGGGCCGCGATCATATCGAGCAATTCACTGACGTCCTCGCCCACCACCCGCAGATCGCCGCCACAGTCGGGGCAGCAGGTGCCAGGATCAAGCTCGCGGCGCTCGCGCGGGGTCGCATCCGAGACACGTGGCCGACGGCGCAAAGGGGGCGCATCGGCAGCCTCTGGCGACGGTTCATTTTGGCCCTCGTCAATGGGCGCGTCATCGCCTTCGGCCACGGCAATCAGCAGGTCTTCGAGCGCCAGTTCCAGCTGCTCGATCTCGCGCTCGACCTTTTCCGAGGACTTGCCGAAGGCCAGTTTCTGCAACTTGGCGATCCGCAGGCGCAGCGCTTGAACCAGTTGATCATGGACACGCAATGTCGCCGACATCTTGGCGTTCTCTGCCTCGATCCGGGCGTTTTCCACCTGCAAAGCCGCGATCATCGCCCTCAATTCAGCGGGATCATCAGGCAGATTTTCAGCAGGGTTCGACATGCGCCTGACTACCAAAAATCAGGCTAAGTCGCCATATAAATAAAGCAAATCCGGTCGCAAAATCACCCGACCCGCGCAGGCGGAGCGCCCCAATCCGGACGCCGCCAGTCGATGCCTTCCCAGAGCATCGCGAGCTGTGCCGAGGTCAGCCGCATCGCCCCATCCGCGGCACTCGGCCAAGGGAAGCGGCCCCGCTCCAAAACTTTGTAGTAGAGGCAAAACCCTTGGCCATCCCAGAACAGAAGCTTGATCCGATCCCCGCGACGACCCCGAAACGCAAACACCGCTCCACTGGCAGGCTTTTGCCGCAAAACATCCTGGGCCAGCGCCGCCAATCCCGCAATTCCCTTCCTCATATCCGTCACGCCACAGGCCAGGTAGACGCGAACACCGGTGCCCGGACCGATCATGCCGCTTCCACCGCACGGATCAGGGCTGTCAGCGCGGCCGGGTCCACCGTGCTGTCAAAACGCAAGCTGCGCCCACCATTCAGGCGCAATTCAACCGCAATCTGTCGGGGCGCCTCAGCGGCCGGCGGCGCCACCGGCACTCCGGACGCAACCGGAATATCCAACGGGTAGAAAAGCGCCCCGGCATCGGGCGACCACAAACCTTTCTTCTTCAACTCATGCCGCCAGGCGTAAATCTGTTGCCGCGTAATCTCGTGGCGCTGCGCCACTTGCGTCACCGTTGCCCCGCCAACACCAACCGACATGACAATTTCGAGCTTGTCCTCGTCGCGCCAGAAACGCCGCCGCTCCACCCCAAGAATTTCGCCACGCATCGATGACCCCCGAATAAGACACGTCGTTAAACACGTGTCTTAGATCATCGCCCCATGATCAGGCAGGCGGTCCCAATGGCGCGGTTACGGTGATCGGTGCCCCGGCGG
>JABXHN010000022.1 GCA_013373635.1 Flavobacteriaceae bacterium | reverse complement strand
GCAGTCTTCCTGCACGCGGCATGGCTGGTTCAGAGTTGCCTCCATTGACCAATATTCCTCACTGCTGCCTCCCGTAGGAGTCTGGTCCGTGTCTCAGTACCAGTGTGGGGGATCTCCCTCTCAGGACCCCTACCCATCGTCGCCTTGGTGAGCCGTTACCTCGCCAACTAGCTAATGGGACGCATACTCATCTTTTGCCGTAGCCTTTAATTATTAAATGATGCCATAAAATAATACTATAAGGTATTAATCCAAATTTCTCTGGGCTATCCCTTAGCAAAAGGTAGATTGTATACGCGTTACGCACCCGTGCGCCACTCGTCAGCAAATTAGCAAGCTAATTCCTGTTACCGTTCGACTTGCATGTGTTAGGCCTGCCGCTAGCGTTCATCCTGAGCCAGGATCAAACTCTTCATTGTTAATTCTTAAATATTATTTACGAACTTTAATAAAAAGTTAAACCTTCACTCAAAGGATTAATCAATCTCGATTTGATTTAAAATCTTTCCCAAATGTTTCCATTTGGTACGCTGTCTTTTCAATATGTTAATGAACTTTTTTTTTACTCTTTACTTCACTACTTGTGTTGCAAAGCGGGTGCAAATATAGAACTGTTTTTTCGTTCTCACCAAACTTTTTTCAAAAAATTTTCATCTTTTTTTTTGACGCCTTCTAAAAACAGTCAAAGACGTTTAAAACCTTTGTAAAAAAAGGGGTATTAAATTTAATACAATTCAATATTTCTCACAACTTTTTATCGGAATTTTTAGAATCATTCCATTTGTTGTGCAATTTGGCAAAATCGTAATTTAGAGCAGATTTTTGATATTCTAGTACATCATCCATAAATGCACGTTGTAAAATATCTTCAATAAGGTAATCTTCGTTGATTTGATCGGGGTGAAATTCTTCCTTCATATTCAAATCAAACATTCTTGCGGTCGTAGAATACCAAAAAGCTCTCCATCCAGATCTGAGTTCTTTTACTAAGTCATAAGTAGATTTACCAGTTTGCCTGTAAACGAGTTTGATCAGAATTTGTCCTTCCTTACGAGTTAGCTTCTTTAATTCATCAGAAAACTCACCTTCTATATAATGGTGCATTTCTTTAAGGTACCTTTTCTGATGGCGTTTCTTTTTAATATCAGCAATACTATCATTTAATTCTGACAACTTCTCCGCAGCTAGTTTTGCATATGGGTAGACCTTTATAGTTCTCCTCTTTAATAATAAGTAGCGATAGATCTCACTGGAGTTTTTAAACTTTAAAGGAGCAAATACATAAACTTCATTTAAAGGAATAGAAGATCTAAAGTTCTTCTCCCCTTCAAATTTGACATAATTAACCTCTGTGCTATCCACTTGCCCTACAGCAACCCAACTACACAAAAACAATAGTATAATATGAAAAAAGTTATGATTCATCTGTTCTTAAACAAAAGTAGTTATTAAGAGATAACTATATTATTAAATAAAAGTGAAAGTTTGTATGTTTGTTTAAGACATTAATTGAATCGATATATGAAGAACAAAGAAGTATTAAACGAGAAGTCCTTGGCCTTTTTTGAAAAGTATTTAAACAATGCTGCTCCTACAGGATACGAATGGGAAGGTCAAAAAATATGGATGGAATATCTAAAGCCTTACGTCGATGAGTTTATCACCGACAATTACGGTACTGCCGTTGGAGTAATCAATCCAGATGCTCCTTATAAAGTAGTTATCGAAGGGCATGCTGATGAAATCTCATGGTATGTAAATTACATCACTGATGACGGTCTCATTTACGTTATACGTAACGGAGGAAGTGATCATCAGATTGCCCCTTCTAAATGGGTGGATATCCATACAGACAATGGTATTGTAAAAGGAGTGTTTGGATGGCCTGCAATTCACACAAGAAAAGACAAGAGCAAAGAAAACAAACCCGAGCTCGATACCATCTTTATAGATATAGGAGCAAAAGACAAAAAAGAAGTTGAAAAAATGGGAGTTCATGTAGGTTGTGTAATCACCTATCCTGATACTTTTCAAATTCTAAACAACGACAAAATCGTATGTAGAGCAATCGACAACAGAGCTGGTGGATTTATGATTGCAGAAGTTGCAAGACTTTTAAAAGAAAACAATGTTCAACTTCCATTTGGATTGTATATCACCAATTCCGTTCAGGAAGAAATAGGTTTAAGAGGTGCTGAAATGATTACCCACACTATTAAACCTAACGTTGCTATTGTAACTGATGTGTGTCACGATACCACAACTCCAATGATTGAGCAAAAAACTGAAGGATATACGAAAATGGGTGAAGGTCCAGTGATTTCTTATGCGCCTGCAGTTCAAAACAAACTCAGAAAAAAAATCATCGATGCTGCAAATGCGAATAACATTCCTTTCCAACGCCATGCGTCATCGAGATCAACAGGAACAGACACCGATGCTTTTGCTTACAGCAATGGAGGTGTTCCTTCTGCATTAATTTCACTTCCACTTCGCTATATGCATACCACTGTTGAAATGGTTCATAAAAGCGATGTTGAAAATGTAATTCGATTGATTTATCAAACGCTTTTAACTATTAAAGAAGGAGAAAGTTTTAACTACTTCGAATAATACAATGGCTTCCTATGAAATCATAGAAGCGTATAACACCAAAGGAATGGGTCTCAAAAGGCCCATTCTTAAACATATTGCTCACAAAAGAGGCATTCCACATTCCACTATTCACATCTGGATTCGAACTAAAGAAGGAATTATCCTACAACAACGATCCAAAAACAAAGACACCCATCCCCTCTTTTGGGATGTATCAGTCGCAGGACATATCGATTACAACGAAGCTCCAAAAATAGCAGCTCAACGAGAAGCTAAAGAAGAGCTAGGAATTGATATTCAAATTGACGAATTGATTGAATTAGGAACATTTTACGAAGTACATTACCATCCTAAGAGCTGTATTATGGATCGTGAATTTAAAACAGTTTATTATTACAACTACCATGGTTCAATTAAGGGTTTGAATCTACAAAAAGAAGAAGTTGAAGCAATTCAAACTGTTGAACTTAATGATTTAATTAAATCTATAAAATCTAATGTTCCTTATAAAATGGTCAATCACAAGCGTGAATACTTTGAACTTGTGATTTCACAGCTCACTTGAAAATCGTAAAATTTTATTATATAATAGACTAGAAAATTGAATAGCCGTATCTTTACGTACTTAAAATGTGATAATTAACATTAAAAAAGATTAAATAAAAATATATTATGAGAAGTGATGAAGTAAAAAAAGGCCACCAAAGAGCGCCGCATAGATCGCTGTTTAGAGCTACTGGATTGGTTGACGGAGATTTTGAAAAACCTTTCATCGGTGTTGCCAACTCCTTTATTGAGATTATTCCAGGACACTTTTTCTTAAATAGGGTTTCAAAAATCATCAAAGAAGAAATCAAAGCAAATGGATGTGTCCCTTTTGAATTTAACACTATTGGTGTTGATGATGGTATCGCCATGGGACACGATGGCATGCTATTTTCACTACCTTCAAGAGAGATTATTGCAAATTCTATTGAAACTGTAATGAATGCTCACAAATTGGATGCAATGATCGCAATTCCTAACTGCGATAAGATTGTACCTGGGATGATAATGGGAGCTCTAAGAGTGGATGTTCCAACAGTATTTGTAAGCGGTGGACCTATGAAAAAAGGTCATACAAAAGATGGTGTGCCCATCGATCTAGCGACTGCTTTTGAGGCCGTTGGAAAATTTGAGTCTGGTGAAATGACTGAGGAAGAACTTTACGATATCGAATGTAACGCTTGCCCTAGTGGTGGTAGTTGTTCTGGTATGTTTACTGCAAACTCTATGAATACCCTTATGGAAGCCATGGGTATTGCGCTTCCTGGAAACGGAACTATCGTTGCCCTCACCAAAGAACGCGAAGAGCTCTACCGACAGGCAGCAAGAAGAGTTTGTGAAATTGCAAAAGACAAAGCACAAATAGAGAAATTCAAATTCAGAAATATCTTAAATGAAAATGCCGTAAGAAACGCGTTTGCTGTAGATATGGCTATGGGAGGAAGTTCTAATACGGTTCTTCATATGCTTGCCATAGCTAAAGAAGCCGATGTCAACTTTAATTTAGAAGACATTAATAGCATTTCAAAAAGAGTATCTCATATTGCAAAAATTTCTCCAAGTCTATCTACCGTGCATATGGAAGATATCAATAGAGCTGGTGGGGTAAATGCGGTAATGAAAGAAATGACCAAAAGAGGTAACGATATCCTTATCGATAATCTAACCATTACAGGTGAATCAGTTCTTGAAAAGATAGCTGATGCAGAAATCAAAGACACCAATATCATTCACACTATCGACAATCCTTATTCAGAGGTTGGTGGTTTAGCAATCCTTTATGGAAATTTAGCTAAAGAAGGAGCTGTAATTAAGACAGCAGGTATTACAGGAGACAGAGTATTTACTGGAAAAGCGGTATGTTTTGATGGACAACCACAGGCTATAGAAGGAATTATTGGCGGAAAAGTTAAAGCTGGTGATGTAGTAGTGATTCGTTATGAAGGTCCAAAAGGAGGTCCTGGAATGCAAGAAATGTTAGCCCCTACTTCTCTTATTATGGGAATGGGGTTAGGTGATAAAGTTGCCCTAATAACTGATGGACGTTTTAGTGGTGCTACTCGTGGTGCTAGTATAGGTCACGTAAGTCCAGAAGCTGCTGAGGGTGGAATGATTGGTTTATTAAAAGACGGAGATGAAATTCATATCGATGTTGATCAATACATTTTATCAGTAAACTTAAGTGATGAAGAAATCGCTAAGAGAAAAGCAGCATTCAAACCAATCAAAAAAGAAATTACCTCAAGATGGTTACAACAATACAGAGCTTTAGTTACTAATGCTAGTAATGGAGCTGTATTAAAGACAGATTTGTTCTAATAACAACAACTAAACAACCAAAAAAGCGATAATCATAAAGGTTATCGCTTTTTTTATGTCGTTAATCGAAAGTGTTTTTTCTATGTATGCCAATAATATATTTTTATGAAAACACTTGAAATCAATTATGAATTACATATACGGAATAATTCTAGTCTCATTACTAATTTATTGTCTATATGATCTATATCATTTAGATCTAAGTACTGATAAAAAAATGATTTGGTTAGCTGTTGTTTTAATTTTTCCTTTTTTTGGAGCAATAGCTTACCTAATATTTTCAAAGGCTTAATTACTTCAAAAGTCCTACGAGCTCTTTTTGACTCACTGTCTGTTGATCTCCACTTCCCATATTCTTTACCACAACAGTCTGATCATTTAATTCCTGTTCTCCAAGAAGTACCACAAATGGGTAGTTTCTGTTGTTAGCGTATTTCATTTGCTTCTGCATTTTTGCAGATGATGGATAGAGTTCAGCACTAACACCTTCAGCTCTTAATTGCTGAATGAGTTTGATACAGTTCTGAGCTTCTTGATCGCCAAAGTTGACAAAGAACACTTTTGGCGCACTAGCGATAGTAGCTGGAAATAAATCCAATTCTTCCAAAACTAAATAAATACGATCCAATCCAAATGATATCCCTACACCGCCAACATTTTTCAAACCAAAAATACTGGTAAGATCATCGTAACGACCTCCTCCTCCAATTGATCCCATTTGAACTCCCTCTGGTGCTCCAACTTCAATGATGGCACCAGTATAATAATTAAGACCTCTTGCAAGAGTTACTTCTATTTGAATAGAAGCTGTCTTTAATGGAGTGTTTTCAAGACTTTGAAGAATAAATTCTAATTCATTTACACCCTCTGTTCCTAGAGTTGAGTTCTTTAGAAATTCTTTTAAGGATGCTAATTGTTCAAGAGAAGTTCCACTAATTGAGAATAGTGGATCAGCCATTTGAACTGCAGACTGAGAAATACCCTTAGAAAGCATTTCTTCAATTACCTTTTCTTTTCCAATTTTATCGAGCTTGTCTAAAGCAACCGTGAAATCAATTAGAAATTCAGATGCTCCAATAACCTCTGCAATCCCACTTAAAATCTTTCTATTATTGAGCTTTATAGTAACGCCATTCAAGCTTAAATCAGAAAAAACAGCATCGTAGAGTTGTATTAATTCAACTTCTTGAAGCAATGAATTCGAACCAACTACATCAGCATCACACTGAAAAAATTCTCTAAATCTTCCTTTTTGAGGACGATCGGCTCTCCATACTGGTTGTATTTGATAACGCTTAAATGGAAAATCGATCTCGTTTTGGTGTTGCACAACATAACGAGCAAAAGGAACTGTGAGATCATAACGAAGAGCCTTTTCAGAAATACTAGATGTAAGCTTTTGAGAATCTTGTTCCTTTAAAGCTTCTTGATTAGCCTTCTTTAAGTAATCTCCAGAATTCAAGATTTTAAATATCAATCGATCTCCTTCTTCACCGTACTTTCCCATTAAGGTATCGTAATTTTCAAAAGAAGGCGTCTCAATCGGTGCAAAACCAAAAAGTTTAAACTGATTGCGAATCACATCCATGATATAGTTCCTCCTAATCACTTCTGATGGAGTAAAATCTCTCGTTCCTTTAGGTAATGACGGTTTCTGTGCCATAATTGTTTTGCTCTTAAGCGTAAATATCGGTTAATTAATCATATTATCAAACCATTGAAACAACTCCCCTTTTGTGATACTTGCTCCTTGTTTGATCAGATTAAACAATTCTGTGTTCTTTTCTTCTTTATAGGCCTTTGCAGCTGTTAGGTAATCGACAAAATCTCCTTGAAAATTTTTCTTAAACCAATCAAATCCAACCTTGGTAGTTAAGTCGATATCGGGATTTAAAACCTTTACTGAAATCAATCGAATTTCCTTTTCCTCAGCAGCAAACAAATGCATTTGACGCTCAGAAATATTTTCTAAATACGCTACTTTAGAAAGGACTCCTTCCCAGATTAGATCACTGAATACATCGAGTTCCTGTTCTGCTACTTCAGGTTTGTATTTTTTGATATCATCCCACTCTTTTGCTGTAATGGATTGAGTCGCTAAAAAATTGATGAATTCTTGATGGAGTTCTTCCAACTGTTCTTTGGTAAGTCTTTGATACTTCATATTTGGGTATTAAAAAAGGCTATATGAGTCATATAGCCTTTAATATTATAGTTAAAGTGTTACTTACTTAGATTCAGCAACAACATTAAAAGCTATCTCTACAGTTACTTCTCTGTGTAATCTCACAGTTGCAGTATACTGTCCTAAACGCTTAATGGTTCCACCAGCGATAGCGATGTATTTCTTGTCAATTTCTTGACCTTCTTTAGCGAAAGCTTCAGCTAAATCAGCAGTTCCAATAGAACCGAATAATTTATCACCTTCTCCAGTTTTAGCAGCAATTTTGATCTCAAGACCTTTTAAAGCTTCAGCAACTTTGTTTGCTTCATCAATAATTTTAGCCTCTTTGTGAGCGCGCTGTCTAAGGTTCTCAGCTAATACTTTTTTAGCAGATGGAGTTGCCATTAAAGCTAATCCTTGAGGAATAAGGTAGTTTCTACCGTAACCGTTCTTAACAGTAACGATATCATCCTTAAAACCTAAATCTTGTACGTCTTGTTTTAATATAAGTTCCATGATCCTTTTCCTTTTATTTTAATAAATCTCCAACATAAGGCATAAGAGCAATGTGACGAGCTCTTTTTACAGCAGTAGCAACCTTTCTTTGATACTTTAAAGAAGTTCCTGTTAAACGTCTTGGCAACAATTTACCTTGTTCGTTTACTAACTTCATTAAGAAATCAGGATCTTTATAGTCTACGTATTTAATACCTGATTTTTTAAATCTACAGTATTTTTTTTGAGAGGAAGTTTCAATATTTAACGGAGTTAAATATCTGATTTCACCACCTTTATCTCCTTTGGCTTGTTGTTCAATCTGTGACATCTTCTTAAGCTTTAATGTTTAACTTTTCTCTTCTACGCTCTGCCCAAGCAACAGCGTGTTTGTCTAATTTAACAGTTAAGAAGCGCATCACACGCTCATCTCTGCGGAATTCTTGCTCGTAAGAAGCAATGACTTCACCTGGTACAGTGAATTCAAATAAGTGGTAAAAACCACTCTTCTTGTTTTGAATAGGATAAGCTAATTTCTTAAGTCCCCAGTTTTCTTTGGCAACCATTTTAGCTCCATTCTTAATTAAGAAATCCTCAAATTTCTTAACTGTTTCCTCTATCTGACTTTCAGATAGAACGGGATTCAAAATGAAAACAGTTTCGTAATGATTCATAATTATAATTTAAATTTTAAGAGTGCAAAAATAGTACTTATTTTCTATTTCACAAAAGATTAGACTCAATATCTATCTACTTATAATTCACTATCCTACCTACCCATTTAATATGTTGAGGGTAGGTCTTCTATTTACACCTACAAAAAACTGCAGATTATATCATATTTATAGCTGTTTGTATCATTCTCCATTCTTACACAAAAGAGGCTGTCTAATTTCAAATTGAATTTTAAAATCAATAGTTATGAAAAAGTTAAACTGTGTTATTGTCAACCAATCGTTAAACAAGAGAAACTCTTTGAAGGAACTAATTGATCAACATCCTGAATTGAACCTGATCGCATGTTTTAGAAATGCGATAGAGGCTGTTGAAGGAATTAACTGCAGAGAAGTTGATCTGGCTATCATCGCCATCGAGATGCCTATTCGCAATGGATTTCAATTGATTGAGTCTCTAGTAGACCAACCACAAATCATTATTGCCTCTGAAAAATCGGATTACGCATTAAAAGCTTTTGAATATAATGTGACTGATTATTTATTGGGAGAAATAGAAATCGATCGCTTTAATATTGCGATTGACAAGGCTCTTAAAATTCACACAAACAGCAATTCAATCAATGAAAATGAGCCCTGTATTTTCATTCACTTTAATCAACGCAAAAAAAGAATCAGAATTCGAGATATTAAATGGATCGAGGCTATGGGGGATTATTCAAAAATCATCACCGATCGACAAGTATATACAGTTGCCAAAGGGCTTAAAAAGGTTATGGATATGATTAGCTCTTCTCAAATGCTGAGAATTCACAAATCATTTGTTGTGAATTTAGACAAAATCCAATCCTATAGTACTACATCTGTAGTAATTGAAAACATCAGCCTACCTATAAGTAGAGCTAACAAACAGGCTTTTATTCAAGCTTTACAGGCTAGCTAAAGATAGTCTACATCAAAATTGATACGAATCGATCGGTAACTGGATACAGAAAAGAATGAAGTTCTGAGTCGAAGTAAGTAGTTTTTAATTTCTGCTGCTGGTGCTGCTATTGGAATTTTAATAACAATATTTTTGATGTAATTGTTTTTAACTCTTGCAACTGAGGGGAATTCAGGTCCTAAAATTGTCACGTTTGTCAACCCTTTCTTTAAACCGTTTACATACCACTGTGCTGCTTCATTGATACGATTGTATTCCTTGTGTTTAAAGGTAATCTTAATGATTTTATTAGCAGGGGGGTATTTGTAGATCTCACGCTGATACAACTGTTCTTTATACATCGCATCGTAATCATTGGTACTCACCAATTTTAAGATTTCGTGATAAGGGTTATAAGATTGAATAAGTACCTTCCCCCTGTCTTTCTTTCTCCCAGCTCTACCAGCTACCTGAGTTAGCATTTGAAAAGCTCTCTCGTGTGCATTGTATTCTGGAAAATTAAGCAGCGTATCTGCATTCATAACTCCTACCAAACCGACGTGCTCAAAATCAAGCCCTTTAGCCACCATTTGAGTTCCAACTAGCACATCAATTTGACGCTCTTCGAAGGCGGTAATAATTTCATCGTATGAATTTTTAGCTCGTGTCGTATCGTAATCCAATCGCTCTATTGCTAAATCAGGTCTGAGTTCCTTGAGGGCATCCACAATTTGTTCTGTTCCCAAGCCCTTGGTGTTGAGTTCAACACTTCCACAGGCCTGACAATTGGATTGGTAACTTTCGTGATATCCGCAGTAATGACAACGCAATTGTTTGCTGTGTTGATGATACGTAAGGCTAACATCACAGTGTGGGCATCCCGGAGTATGACCACAGCGTTCGCATTCCATCACAGGGGCATAACCTCTTCTGTTTTGAAAGAGAATCACCTGTTTACGATCATTAACAGTAGCATCTATAGCTTCAAGCAGTGGAAATGAAAAATGATTTTTCACCTCCTTTTTCTTGTAGTGTTTTTTTAAATCGATGAGTTGAATCTCTGGCATGAGTACATCTTCATATCGTTTAGTAAGCTCTACAAGTTCGTATTTTCCTTTATCCACATTGTACCTACTCTCGATACTCGGTGTTGCTGAACCTAATACGACAGCTATTTGATGCAGGCTTCCCAAATAAACAGCAGCGTCTCTTGCGTGATACCTAGGAGCTGGATCGTATTGTTTATAGGAGGCTTCGTGCTCCTCATCGACAATGATGAGTCCTAAATCTTTAAAAGGAAGTAAGAGTGAAGATCTAGCTCCTAAAATGAGCTGAGCCTTGTCACTTCCCTCAAGAACCTGATTCCAAACCTCCACTCGTTCTTGATTGTTGTATTTTGAATGAAAGACTGCCAGTGATTTTCCAAAATAGGACTGCAATCTCTTGATGAGTTGTACCGTAAGTGCTATCTCTGGGACTAAGTACAAAACCTGTTTCCCTTGATCCAACTGATCCTTGATAAGCTTTGCATATACTTCAGTTTTTCCTGAAGAGGTCACTCCTTTGAGCAAACTTATCTTCTTTGCCTCAATATGGTCATTTAACTGTTGATATGCTTTTTGCTGATCCTCATTGAGCTCTTTTAGATTGTTTAATGAGATTTTTGAATCGAACTGAATACGGTCTTCTTGTCTTTTTTCTGACTTAACAACCCCTTTTGCAATCAGACTCTTTATAAAACTCGAATAACCCTCATATTTGATTCTGAGTTTTTTAGAAGAGATAGGATTATCAACAGTCGCCATGAGTTGACACAATAACAAAAAAAGTTCTAACTGCTTTTTGGCTCCTTTTAAATCAGCCATATGCTGCTCAAATAACAGTTGATTTGAGAGATCAAAATCTAAATAGTAATAGGTTTCAAATTTAGGTTTGTATTTGTTTTCAATGTATTCCTCAACAATCAATAGATTTTTAGAAACCATAGAGTGAATAAGTGGCATCACCTGTTTGATTCCCAATAAGGCCATCACTTCACTTATTTTAAGAGTCGGTTGTTGTTTTAACGCTTCGATTATGAGGTATTCCCTATCACTGTGTTCTTCTTCTACAACCGCTTCTTTTGGTAAACTAATCATAGTTTCACTCTCCAAGAGCATCGCAGATGGCATCGCTGCCTTATACACCTCTGACAAGCTACACATATAATACTTAGAGATCCACAACCAGTGTTTTAATTGAGAGAGCTGAACTACTGGATGATCATCTAATAACTCTTCCACTTCCTTTGCCTCGTAGTTTTGTGGAGGATCCTTGTGAATTTTTAGTGCCAATGCTGTATAGTAGCGATTTCGAATGGGAACAATGAGTCTCATTCCTCTTTCAAGGAATTTCGCCTGCTCCTCTGTAAGCTTGTATGTCAATGGCTTTTCTAGAGGCAATGGAGTTATAACATCTACATAATAACTCATACTAAGCCTGCTCTTGATTTGATTCAGAAGTCTTTTTAAGAGAACTGACACTCACATTAAGCTCAAAACCTAAAAGCAATATAATAGAGTTTAACCAGATGTATAGCATCAGAATTAAAAGACCTCCTAAGGCTCCGTAGAGCTCATTGTACCTAGAAAAATTGTCAATATAAAATCCGAAGAAATAAGAAGTTAGAATAAAAAGTATTGAAGTCATGGCTGCTCCTATAGAGAAAAACTTAACTGATCTAGTCTCCATGGTTCCAAAATTGTATAGAATAAATACAATCAAATAAAAGAGTACAAAGTAAAACAGAACCTTAATTCCCGATATGATGTACAGGTCTTCTGAACTTCGAATCACCTGAGATGAATTATTGATCATATCGGTTAAGGTTGTCAAAATATAGTACTCAAAATACAGATACACCACTACTCCAATAATCAATAACAACGACAAAACTAGTCCTATCATCAGCGCATAGAGGTATTGTTTAAAGTATGATCTATTAAACTCAATATGATAAGAAGTTTCAAAACCGCTAAAAATGGCACTGACACCATTAGCCATTAAAAAAATGGATAAAAGAAAGGAAGATGACATTAGCCCCCCGTGCTTCTGATTTTTAATCTGAAGAAAGATATCACCAAAATATTCCCCTGTTGATGATGGTAAAAAGGATTCAATAAACACTAAAATTTCTGCGTCTAAATCACCTGTTCCAACCTGTACGTAAGGAATGATATAAGGCACCAAAGTCAATATGAATATGATCAGTGGAAATAAGGCCAAAAACACACTAAATGCAATTGCAGAAGCCCTGGTTCCCAATGCACCATTGACTATACCCAAGATATACATCTCTATTAAATCATAGATAGACATTCCCTTTAAAGCTTTAAGCTTGGGCTTCTTTAAAATTCTAACCAATAAATTGATGATTGGAATCTTATCTAATTGTTCTTCTACAGCTTTTGACATGGAATATATTCTCTTGTGCTAATTTAATAAAACAAATAGCAGCTTAGCTATAGTTTTGTAATTTAGTCTCGAAATTTAGCTTATGACTATCAAACTAATCGCCATTGGAAAAACGGACAGCAATGAATTGCAATTGCTCATCGATACTTATATTGGAAGACTTAAACATTATATCAAATTTGAAATGTGTATTATTCCCGATATTAAGAATGTCAAAAACCTTTCAGAGGAACAGCAGAAAACAAAAGAAGGTGAATTGATTTTAAGGGAATTAAAACCAACTGATCAGCTCATTATTTTAGACGAAAAAGGAAAAGAATACACTTCTGTTCAGTTTTCTGAATTCCTTCAAAAGAAAATGAATAGCGGTTGTAAACAACTCGTACTCGTCATCGGTGGACCTTATGGATTTAGTGAAGCGGTCAGAAAAAAAGCCATCTCGAAAATCAGTTTTTCCAAGATGACTTTTTCACATCAAATGATTCGTTTATTTGTGGTAGAGCAACTCTACAGGGGATTTAGTATTCTAAAAAATGAACCTTACCACCACAACTAATCTTATAGATTAATAAAGTACTCTAAACTTAATCGTATTATCAATAGACCTCAATGCTTTGATAACATCTTGATTGTATTCTTTATCCACCTCTACAATCACATATCCAACATCAGGATCAGTCGATAAGAATTGTCCTGTAATATTGAGTTCGTATTTAGCCAATACTTTATTGATCTTAGCCATCACTCCAGGTACATTTTTGTGAATGTGTAAGAAACGGTGTTTGTTCTCTTGTTTAGGCAAACGAATATTAGGGAAGTTAACCGCATCAACAGTATTACCAGAGTTGATATACCCCATAATCTTGTTAGGCACGAAGTCAGCGATATCTCGCTGTGCTTCCATGGTACTTCCACCGATATGAGGAGTTAGGATCACATTTTCTAAACCTTGTAATTCGGTGTAGTAATCTCCATTAGCTGCAGGTTCTTCTGGGAATACATCCACAGCAGCTCCTTTAAGACGTCCACTCTTTAAAGCCTCTACTAAGGCAGGAATATCCACTACAAATCCACGAGCTAGGTTGATAAAGACTGAACCTTCTTTCATTTGAGCAAAACGCTCTGCATCAAAGAGATTGGTATTAGCCTTATTGTCATCAACGTGAAGTGAAACAAAATCAGCAACTTTTAAAACTTCTTCTATACTTGAACACTTGGTAGCATTTCCGAGTGCTAATTGCTCATCAACATCGTAGAAATAAACGTGCATCCCAATTGATTCAGCAAGAACAGACAATTGTTTACCGATATTTCCATATCCGATAATTCCTAAGTTCTTACCTCTCACCTCTTGTGATCCAGCAGCAGTTTTATTCCACTGACCATTGTGAATCTCTGTAGATCTTGGGAAAATAGAACGTGCTAACATTACAATTTCTCCAATTGCTAATTCAACAACTGAACGAGTATTGGAATAAGGTGCATTAAAAACCACAACTCCTCTTTCCTTAGCTGCTTGTAAATCAATTTGTGTCGTTCCGATACAGAATGCTCCAATGACCATTAATTTATCAGCCGCTTCTAAAACTTTTTCAGTGATCTGAGTCTTAGATCGAATTCCAATCACGTGAACTCCTTTAATTTTTTCGATAAGCTCTTCTTCACTTAAACTCGTTTTGATGAGTTCAACTGTAAATCCATCTGATTTTAAGTTATCAAAAGCGTCTGGGTGCACATTTTCTAAGAGTAAAATCTTAATTCTGTGCTTTGGGTAAGAAATTTTTCTAGGCAATTTATTCAAGTATAAAAATTCATCTATAGTTGGGGTCACGTGATCCGCATTTTTTACGGCTTTCTCACGAGACACATTTTCAGTATAAGCAAAAAACTTATCAGCGATTCCTGCTTCACGCATCACGTAATCACTGTAACCATCACCGATAACTTGAACCTCTCCTTCTAAGTTAAGGTTCTTTAAACAATCGATTTTTCCATTGTGAGCTGAGAGTACATTATCAGCATCAAAACCTGAAATATACCCTTGTTGATCAAATTCAAAAGTGTTGGCATAAACCTTTTCTGATGGAATGTTATAATGAGCGACAATAGGATCAATGAATTCTTTAAAACCACAGGATATGACATAAATATCTTCAGAGTGTTTTTCAAAAAACTCTTTGTTTTCTTTAATTGATTTTGAAATTTTCTTCTCAAGCCTTCTTACCAATTCATCTAAATCATCTTGATTCGCTTTTAGCAAAGCAATTCTTCTCTTTAAAGACTCGGTAAATGAAATATCTCCATCGATTCCTAGATTTGTAATCTCTTGGATTTGTTTGATAATTTCATCTCGATTGGGATTGTGTTCTAATGTAATTTCAGCAAGTACGTCTAGTGCTTCTACACTAGTAAGTGTACTGTCAAAATCAAATACGTATTTTTTGCTCACAACTAATTTTAATTAAGTTGCAAATTTACAAATTTAAACAGTGATATCTATGTCATATTGTATTATAACGAATAGTGATTTTGTTAAATTATTTTTTTATTTGCAATTGAGGTCCTTTTTTAACCTTTTGACATTTTAATGAGTTTATATTAGTTATTTTTTAAGAATAGCTTCAAAATTAAATATCGATTTATGCCTTTAAAATCATCCATACTCGTTTTTGCGACAAACAATCTTCACAAACTTGAAGAAATCAGAAAAATTACAACCGATTCAATTCAAATTGTTTCCTTAAAGGATTGTGGATTTAACAGTGATATTGAGGAAACTAAAGACAGTCTTGAAGGGAATGCAAAGCTTAAGGCTGAAACCGTTTTTATGGCTACTGGACATCCTTGTTTTGCAGATGACACTGGTCTTTTTGTCAATGCCCTAGACGGTGCTCCAGGGATTTATTCTGCTCGATTTGCAGGTGAAAATGCTAAAGACCAAGACAATGTTCAACTTTTACTTAAAAAGCTAGAAGGAGAAGCCGATCGCTCAGCACATTTTAAAACTGTTATCAGTTTGGTGACAGAAAAAGAAAACTACCTGTTTAGTGGTGAAATTCACGGAACAATTACCGAACAACCTATTGGTGAAAATGGGTTTGGTTATGATCCAGTGTTTATTCCTGAAGGATTTGATCAAACGTTTGCACAATTAGATTCGAGTATCAAGAATAAAATCAGTCATCGAGCCAAGGCTACCGCTGCACTAATAGAATTCATAAACCAGCTTAAATAACTGATATTGTAGTTTTTAGTAGGAAATGCAAAACAAAAGCGTATCTTTGCCGCTTTAAACGCCGCTGGTATAGCATGTGTTGCGCTGAGTTAAAAAGGTTTTCGCTCTATGCAACAGACATATTTGCGAAAAAAAACTCAAAAAATGCAAAAATTCCAAGATTTAGGACTTAATGAGTCCTTAGTTAACGCTATTTCTGATATGGGCTTCAAAGAGCCTTCTGAAGTTCAAGAAAAAGCCATTCCAATTTTACTTTCTAAAGAAACCGATTTAGTAGCCCTTGCCCAAACAGGTACTGGAAAAACAGCTGCATTTGGTTTTCCATTAATTCAAAAAATTAATGCAGAAAAGAAATTCACGCAAGGATTAATCCTATCTCCTACTCGTGAACTCTGTTTACAGATTACCAATGAAATCAAGTTGTATTCTAAATACATCAAAGGCTTAAATACCGTTGCCATCTACGGAGGTGCAAGTATTACTGAACAAGCCAGTCAAATCAAAAGAGGTGCACAAATCGTAGTAGCTACTCCTGGTAGAATGAAGGATATGATCGGTAGAAATATGGTAGATATTTCTAAAATTGACTACTGTATTTTAGATGAAGCAGATGAGATGCTCAATATGGGATTCTTTGAAGATATCCAAGATATCTTATCCAATACTCCAAAAGAAAAAAACACCTGGTTATTTTCAGCAACCATGCCTAAAGAGGTTGCCATCATTGCAAAAAAATTCATGAATAGTCCAGACGAAATTACCGTTGGTTCTAAAAATGAAGGTGCTTCTACAGTTGCTCACGAATATTATATCGCTAGTGGTAGAGACCGCTACCCTGTACTTAAACGATTGGCAGATGCAAACCCTGAAATCTTTTCAGTAGTATTTTGTAGAACCAAACGCGATACCCAAAGAGTTGCCGAAAAACTAATCGAAGACGGATACAATGCTGGAGCGCTCCACGGTGATTTAAGTCAAAATCAACGTGACTTGGTCATGAATGCTTTTAGAAAAAAGCAAATCCATATGTTAGTGGCTACAGATGTAGCAGCACGTGGAATTGATGTTGATGATATTACCCATGTAATTAACTATCAGCTTCCAGATGAAATTGAAACCTATACTCACCGTTCTGGTAGAACAGGTAGAGCTGGAAAAGAAGGGGTTTCAATGGTTATTGTAACGAAATCTGAAGAGCGTAAGATCAGAACCATTGAGAAAATCATCAAAAAGAAATTTACTCTAAAACCAATTCCTACTGGAATTGAAATTTGTGAGAAACAATTATTCTATTTAGCTCATAAGATAAAGGATACAGAAATAAATCATCAAGTAGATGAATACTTACCAAAGATACATCAAGTATTAGATGGTTTAGATCGTGAAGAACTCATTAAAAAAATTGTGTCTGTTGAATTTACACGATTTTTTGATTACTACAACAAGACTCAAGACATATCCTCACCTGAATCTTCTGGAGAAGGCAATGCCAATCCTAACTCTATTCGTTATTTTATCAATGTTGGTAGACGCGATGGTTACACTTGGGGAAGTCTTAAAGATTTTATTCGCGAGTTAACTCAACTTTCAAAAGACGACGTATACAAAGTAGATGTTAAAGACACCTTTTCATTCTTTAATACGGATCCAGAACATATGCCAAAAATTTTAGAAGTCTTTACAGATTTAAAAATTGATGGAAGATTTGTCAATGTAGAGGTTTCTTCAAAACCTGAAGATGGTTCTGGAAGAAGAAGTCGCAGAAAAGATCGAGGTGATCGATCAGATCGTAGAGACAGAGGAGGTCGCAGAGATCGTTCAGATCGTTCTGAACGTTCGGATCGCGGTAATAAATTTAACGATAGTAAACCAGGCAGAAGATTCTCCGGATCTAAAGACAAGAAATTTTCAGGTTCAAAACCTAAATCAAAAGGTGCAAAAAGAAAGGGATTTAGTTAAAAATCTTATAATTTCTATTAAAATCATTTAAAGTACAATATCTTTAAATCGATGAAAAAAATAGGATTTGTATTTCTACTACTTTTTAGCCTGATTACCTATGCTCAAACGAGTGATGAGTACCTAAAGGCATCTGTAAAAAACGCACAAGACGATTCTCCACTAGAGAATGTTCATATCATTAACCTAAGCAAGATTAAAGGAACCATATCAAAAAAGGATGGTAGCTTTGAAATTCCTGCTTCGGTTAATGATACACTTTATTTTTCTTATTTAGGTTTTAAAACGGTAAAGGTGAGAGTTACTCAAGATATGTTTCGATTTGAGAACACTTCCTTTGGACTCACCGAACTTGCTTATGCTCTTGAAGAAGTAGTTGTTAAACCGTTTCAACTCACTGGTTATTTAGAAATTGACGTCAAGAGACTCCCTGTCGAAGAAGCATTTCAATACAGTATTTCTGGGCTTTCTGTTGGATACGAGGCTGGTAGCAGAAAACCATCTGCTGTATCTAAAGTCTTAGGAGCTATTTTGAATCCCGCTGACCTTCTGAGGAATTTATTTGGTAAAAAACCAAAGCAAATGAAGAGACTTCGTGAAATGAAAGATGATGATGCTATCAGAGATTTACTCGCTTCTAAATTTGATCGTGAAACACTTCAAGCATTACTTCAAATAGAAAAAATAGACATTCAAGACATCTTGAGTAATTGTAATTATTCAAAGTCGTTTATTCAAACGGCAAATGATTTACAAATATTAGATGCGATAAGTGAATGTTATGAAGAATACAAGGTCTTGAATAGAAAAGACTAGTCAATTATTCTTAACTTTAACCTGCTAAACTAAACTAATTTTTCATGAAAAAGATGGCTCTTTTTTCAACAGCATTCATTTTAATGCTATTGGGATGTCAAAACAATTCAAAAAATCAAATCAACTCTATGGATTCACCTTTTCTATGGGAAGCTGCTAACATATACTTCTTATTGACAGATCGATTCAATAATGCTGATACTTCTAATGACATAAATTTTAACAGAACTAAAGAAACTTCAGTATTAAGAGGTTTTGAAGGTGGAGATATCAAAGGGATTACCCAAAAAATTGAGCAAGGTTATTTTACGGACTTGGGAGTTAATGCGATATGGTTTACTCCAGTTGTGGAACAAATTCACGATTCAACGGATGAAGGAACGGGTAATACGTATGCTTATCACGGTTATTGGGCTAAAGATTGGACAGTATTAGATCCTAATTTTGGAACACAAGAAGATTTAAAAGATCTTGTCGATAAAGCCCACCAAAGAGGGATCAGAGTCATTTTAGACGTTGTTGTCAATCACACAGGACCTGTTACAGAGATGGATCCCGTATGGCCTTCAGATTGGGTTCGAACAGGACCTCCTTGTGACTTTTCATCCTATGATGGGACTACTGCCTGTACCCTTGTGAAAAATCTTCCAGATGTGATCACTGAAAATGAAGATCAAGCAGTTGAATTACCCGAACTACTTGTTGAGAAATGGATGAGTGAAGGTCGATACGATCAAGAAGTCAAAGAATTGGATGAATTCTTTACAAGAACAAATTACGCAAAAACACCTTCGGCTTATATAGTTAAATGGCTAACTGATTATGTAAAAGAATTAGGTGTTGATGGATTTAGAGTAGATACCGTAAAACACGCTTCGGAATGGGTTTGGTCCCTCTTAGGAGATGAAGCTCAATACTCTTTTGATTTGTGGAAACAAAACCATCCAGATCAGGTATTGGATGACAATTTATTTTATATGGTTGGTGAAGTATACGGATATGGAATCTCTTCAGGTAGAGCGTATTCTTTTGGAGATCAAACTGTCGATTACTATAAACATGGCTTTAATAGCCTGATCAACTTTGAAATTAAATACGATGCTGCACAAAGAAGTTACGAAGAAATCTTCTCTAAATACGACGGAATTCTAAACAGTCAACTCAAAGGAAAAAGCGTGTTAAACTATCTTACTTCACACGATGATGGCGCACCTTTTGACAGAGAGCGAAGCAATGGATATAAGGCTGCAAATGTTCTCCTACTCACTCCTGGAGCTTCACAAATATATTATGGCGATGAATCCAATAGGCCGCTGATGGTTGAGGGAGCGAATGGTGATGCTAATTTGAGATCGAATATGAACTGGGAAGCTATTGCAAATGATGCTTCTGTTCAAGCAAATCTCTTCCATTGGCAAAAGTTAGGTCAATTTAGAGCAAAACACCCTGCAGTAGGAGCTGGTAGACATAAGATGATTTCTGAGTCCCCTTATAGCTTTAGTAGAATACTCGACAATGACAAAGTTGTTGTTGGATTAGATCTTTCAACTGGAGTAAAAACAATTTCGGTTGGATCTGTATTTGAGGAAGGCGAAACTCTAACCGATGATTACTCAGGAAGTACTGCAGTCGTTTCTAATGGAAGCGTAACCATTGACAGTCCTTTTACTATTGTACTATTACACAATTAAAAATTGGATGCAGCCTTCTTAAATAGTTTAGAACAAACTAATGCACGGCTGCAATCGAGACAAGATATGGCTGTTCTATTACTAGACCAGCCATCTTATTTAATAGATCTGATAAAATTTGTTAATAATCCCCAACACAAGTTTGCACTTAAGTCCATATGGACCATTGAGCAAGCGATGTTGATCAATCCCTTGTGTATAGTGAATCACTTAGAGCTATTCATTAGCACACTTCCTGAAAAACAGGATGATTCCACCCTACGATCCATCGCTAAAATTGGAAGTATCATTTTAACTAATCCCATATTAAAAAAAGCATTTGACCAATTGGACAAAAAAGTTCAACTACATATGGTAGATTGTAATTTTATTTGGTTTACTGAAGCCTATAGAGTAGCAGTTAAGGTTCACGCTATGGAAAATTTGAGTCGATTATGTAATTTAGAAGATTGGATCAAACCCAATCTGATTGAACTCATCGAACTCAATTATCAGTCTCAAAGTGCTGCCTATCAAGCAAGGGCGAGAAAGGTTTTAAATCGTCTAAAAAAGTTGAATTAAGGCCTTAGGATTTATTATCTTTGCAGCTTTAATTAGAACGATATGTCTTTAACTACCTTAAATGCTATTTCTCCAATTGATGGAAGATACCGATCAAAAGTTGATTCTTTAGGAACTTATTTCTCAGAAGCTGCACTTATCAAGTACAGAGTCCGTGTTGAAATTGAATATTTCATCGCACTATGTGAACTTCCTTTAAAACAACTAAGCGATTTTGACGCTTCCCTTTACAGTGAGTTAAGAGCTATTTATAAAAACTTTAGCGATGCTGATGCTATCGCAATTAAAGACATCGAAAAAGTAACCAATCACGATGTTAAGGCTGTAGAATACTTTATCAAAGAAAAGTTTGACACATTAAACCTTCAAGCCTACAAAGAGTTTATCCATTTTGGATTGACTTCTCAGGACATTAACAATACTTCTATTCCGCTTTCTCTGAAAGAGGCAATTGAAGATGTTTACGTTCCATCGATAGAAGAAGTACTTTCAACTTTAAAAGTTCTTGCCAATGACTGGAAAGCAATTCCTTTATTAGCTAGAACCCATGGACAACCTGCCTCTCCTACTCGTTTAGGAAAAGAAATTCAGGTTTTTATTACTAGAATAGAAGAACAGTACAAACAACTTCAATCGATACCACACGCTGCAAAGTTTGGTGGAGCTACAGGAAATTACAACGCTCATCACGTTGCTTACCCTACAACTAATTGGAAGCAATTTGGAACTGATTTTGTGGAAGGAAGACTTGGATTGAACCACTCTTTTCCAACAACTCAGATTGAGCATTACGATCATATGGCTTCTCTTTTTGATTTACTCAAGAGAATTAATACCATTTTTATCGATTTAGATCGCGATATATGGACTTATGTGTCTATGGACTACTTCAAACAAAAAATCAAAAAGGGTGAAGTTGGATCTTCTGCAATGCCACATAAAGTAAATCCAATCGATTTTGAAAATTCAGAAGGAAACTTGGGAATTGCCAATGCACTCTTTGAGCATCTTTCAGCTAAACTTCCAATTTCAAGATTACAAAGAGACCTTACTGACTCAACAGTTCTCAGAAATATCGGAGTTCCTTTAGCACATACCATTCTCTCGTTTCAATCAACCCTCAAAGGATTGAATAAATTACTTTTAAACGAGGAGAAGATTGCTCAAGACCTAGAAAACAACTGGGCTGTTGTAGCTGAGGCCATCCAGACCATCCTGAGAAGAGAAGGATATCCAAATCCTTACGAAGCCCTTAAAGGATTAACAAGAACTAACGAAAAGATCAACGCTGAAAGCATCTCTAATTTTATAGATACACTTGAGGTATCTGATAAAATAAAAAAAGAGCTAAAAGCGATATCGCCTAGCTCTTTTACTGGAATTTAATATTCCTTTATTTCTGTTATTTTACTTTATTCCTTCTTAGGTTTTAAAGAAGATAACAATCCTAATAATTCATCTTCATTTACATTGCTCTCTTGAAGTGCTGCAATAAATGGTTTGATGTGTTTTGGATTCATATGATCACCTAAGACTCTGATTAGGATAAAATTACTTTTCAAATCTGTACCATAGGCTAAAAATTCATCGATTTTTGCCTCTGATCCTAGAATCATAATTCTACCTGAACCCATATGAGTTTGAGCTCTCATGAGGTCTTCGTACTTAGAGTTTTTAAGTACTGTGTTGATTTCAGCTTGTTCCTTTTCAAAGGCCTGTTGATCACCACTAGGAGCGTGGTAAACCAGTACATTGAGTTTCTTTAAAGAATTCACTGCTTCTCTTTCTTCACTTCCCAATGAATCAAGAGCGATATTTAATAGACTAGCAGGTAGTGTTATGGACACAAAGTCAGAAGACGACTGCTTTTCTAGTAAATACTGTTGAACACTTTTGTTAGATTCACAGGAAGACATGCCTATTAAGACTACAAGAAGTATTCCTGTGATTTTAATGAACTGTTTCATCTTAGTGTTGTTTTACTTGATTGAGCTCTTCAGGCAGATTCATTTTTGCAATCAATGAGCTAATTTTATCTAGATCGATATCTCCAACTATTGAGAGCAATACACTTTCGATATTGCGTTCTTTTCCATTGATATTGAGATCTAAATCCATTGATTTAGCATCAAATCCATTGACAAACATCAAAAGCTCCTTCACCTGTGAATCAGTTCTTCCAGGGCGAACGTAAAATTTAACATTAGCCGTTTCATCTTTGATTCTCATTAGTTCAGTTAGATTTGCTTTCTTTAGATACTGATCTACTTCGTGTTTCATATCATCTGAAACATTCTTGTCAAAAGTTGTAAAAACTTTTAGACTTTCGATACTCTTAGCCATTGCGACAAAGTCTCTAGCCTCAGGATCGTCTTCTACGACGACCTCAAACTTGCTTAAAAGATTGAACATACTCTTGCTTACGACAACTGAACTTACATTTGGTTCATCCTCGAATCTATCAAAAAGGGACTGTGCGTAAGTCATGCCCGCAAAAAGGAGCATCATACTACTAATTAATAATTTTCTTTTCATCTTCTTTAATTTATCTATTATCTATTTATCTATTTTTTAAAAATCTTGTTTTTAGAATCTTCGTATACCTCTAAATACCCGATTGACTGTTTTGCCTTATCGAACTGATTTGCGATGAGTTCCATCGCTGCCATCGTCTGCTGATAAGCGTATTCAGCCTGTTTTTTCTGTTGGTATTCTCGAGCGAATATTCCAATGGATACAACAACCGTAATAGAAGCAGCAATCTTCATAAACGGGCTCAAACGTCTTTTTGATCGAATGCGATACGGAGTCTGATCTTTTAACTTCGATTCCGCTACAGCATAGGCAAACATAGGTCTGTACATTTCTAAATGTGCTGGGACCTGATCCGAGCTAAAGAACGATTTTAAAATTGCTTCTTCTTTTAGGGAAGTTTCAGCTTCAAAATACTTTTCTAATAATGCTTCTATTTTAACTAATTCCATAAGAATTCATTTTTAAGAGTTGTTCTCTCAGTTGTTTTCTAATTCTAGATAAGGACACACGTATTGCAGTGGGTTTCATATCTAAAATCTTTTCAATTTCATCATATTCCATTCCTTCAACTTCTCTGAGTTGAAACAATAGCTGCTGGTTAGCAGGTAGTGTTTTTAAAAATGCATCGATCAAATCGAGTTGATCCTGTTGTTCAATTGTTCGTTGAACATTATCAGATGCGGATTCGTAATTTGAATGAACCAATCTCAAATTGGAAGCTTCCTTTAATTTGAGGCGATCGAGACAATAATTCTTAGTCATGGTGATTGCATAGGCCTCTACAGATCTTAATCCGTCTAGATCGGATCGTTTTTCCCATAACTTTGAAAGTATTTCTTGACATGCATCTTGAGCTTCATCACTAGATACTAGAAGACGTTTTGCTATTCTAAACAATTTGTCTTGTAGACTTATAACCGTATTTGAAAACTCAAGTTGATTCATAAAATATGTTTCCGTTCTATAAGTATGACGTTTAATGGTTAAAATTGTTACAAATAATTTCAAAATATTAGAAAGGATTGTAACTTGTACTAATAATTAAGTATAAAAAGAATATGCACAAGATAAAATATTTAGCATTAAGCCTCATCGCTTCTTTAGTAATTCTGAGTAGTTGTGTAAAGGATCAAGACGACGCACCTCAAATAGAATATGATGAAATCACCGATTTTATTTGGAGAGGTCTTAACTACTGGTATTATTGGCAAGGAGAAATCGAAGAGTTAAGCGATAGCAAACTCAGCAATTTAGACGATTACCATTTATACCTCAGCACTTTTGATAGTCCAGAGGCCTTGTTTGATCATTTAAAATATGACAGTCAAGACGATTTTTCATGGTATATAGACGATGTTGCTGAACAGCTAAAATCGTTTGCTGGAACAAGTAAATCTTATGGTATTCGATTAGCGAGAAGTTTATTTTATGTCGAAGCAGGAGGAAATGTCTATATCTATATTGCCTATGTGGTACCTGGTTCTCCAGCGGAAGAAGCAGGATTGAAAAGAGGCGACTTAATATATAGAGTCGATGGGACTGTGATGAATCCTGACAATTATTCTGTAATCAACAATTTGTTTAATAACGACACCGTTACCATTGGAGTGGGTAGTTTTGTAGATGGTGCTTTTCAAGCCAGTGGCAGTGATGTAGAAATTACTCGAATTGAATTCCCTGCGACTCCAATCCAATACTATACCGTTCTTGAAACTTCAGGAAAGAAAATTGGCTATTTAGTTTACAATTCATTTAAATATCCATTTCACAAAGAACTCAACGATGTTTTTGGTTATTTCAAAGACAATGGAGTGGATGAATTAGTTTTGGATTTAAGATACAACGGTGGTGGTACTGTTATTACTGCAGCCTTTCTAGCGAGTATGATAGATGGATCGATTACTCCAGAACAGGAAGCCTTTGCCGATTTGAGATACAATGACAAGAGAAATCCAACCAAGGGATCGACTTATCCATTCTTTGGCGATGTGTACCTCTATGATTTTGATGGTAATTACCAATCAACAGTACCTATGAATCGATTGACCTCAATTGAAACGCTTTATGTACTCACCTCTGCTAGCACTGCCTCAGCCTCTGAAATGATTATTAATGGACTTAGACCTTATATGAATGTCATCACAATTGGTGGTACTACTGTAGGTAAAAATGAAGGATCCATCACTGTTGTAGACTCTCCTAATAGTTATGATGATCCGGACAACAGAAATCCAAATCACACTGTTGGGATGCAACCCATCGTTTTTCAGATCTACAATAAATTAGGCCAGAATGACTACGACAATGGATTTGTACCCACGATAGAACTCGATGAAATGGACTATCCAACAGAAATCAAAGATTTTGGTGATCCAACTGAACCCTTCCTAGCAGCTGCCTTAAATCTAATTACAGGAACAACTGCTAAGATGGATCTGCGTCCTTCCATGAATGTTTACCCAGTTGGGAAACCTATTCAAGAAGAAAAGTTCAGTCAGGAAATGTATTTAATTCCTTCAAAGGGAACTGAATTAAAATAAGGTATAATTGAAGTTCAAACGATAATTTCTACCTAGACTATTAAACCCGATTTGTTCTATAAAACTCTTATTGAACATGTTGTGTACCCCACATTGGATTTGAATCCGATCGCTAATTTGGTGATTCCAATTTAAATTAATCAAGGTATAGGGATTTAATTCAACATTAGTATAGGTGGTAAAATCAGTATCATAACGTTTTCCCACAAACTGAGTCTCAAGAAGGAATTGATGCTTTCCGAATCGATAGGTAGAATTCAGGTTAAACTTGTGCTTTGGAATTCTGATCATCAATTCTTGATCCCTCCATATGTAAGTGTAATTAAATTTGAATTGAAAATCCTTAGTGAATTGTGATGTTAAATCAAATTCCAATCCCTCCGCTTTAGTGGTTCCATCCGAGTTACCGTATTGAAAGCTTTCAGAATTCCAAAACACTGCATTGTTTTCATTTCGTTTAAAAACCAAGAGATTCCAGTTTGTAAAACCCTGAGTACTTCTAATTCCAAACTCAACGGTAGTGTTAGTTTCTGGAATTAAGTTTTCATTAGCTCCCCAATCACCGTAGAGTTGAAACAAACTAGGACTGATAAAAGCTGTAGCTACACTTGAATAAAGCACATATTGATCAGCACTTCCAAAACTCAATGAAGGATTTAAATGCCCTACAAAATGATTCCCGTAGGTGCTGTGGTGATTTAATCGAGCTGCAGAGCTGATATTCAATCCATTAGTAGATCTATAAAACACGCTTACATAAGGATCGAATGTAACAACGGATGATTCATTAATCGAACTCGAAGCATCAATTGCAGATTGAATCCCAAAGAGACTTTGTATCTTATGATTGGTATTCGATTTGTAATACAAGTCGAAATTACTACTATTGGATTTAAAGAGACCTCCATAATCGGATATCGCTTCAGAATCAAATTGATCGTGATTAACTCCTAAAAATAAATTCCCTTTAGAGAGACGATAATTCGATTGAAAACCAATAGAGGTTTTTTGAGTAAGAAATTGAAAATCCCGATCAGTCCCAGTGTATGAATCATCGTAATCAGCACTCATAGAAGTACGGGAACTTTTGAGTTTCCAATTCCATCGATTTTGAGCACTATTTTGAATCTCAATTGAATAGTGACTTCTCTTAAAAGGATCTTCTTCCTGCGTGTTTTCAAGTGCAGAAACACCACCTTCATAAAGATGAGCATAACTCAATCGATAGCGAAGTTCACTAATTGAGCCTGTATAATCAACCCCAACCTTATTGTAATTAAATTGCATATTTTGATCTTCTGCAATCTGATTGGATCCAATACCACTGGTTAAGGTCAAACCGTTTTTTTGATTTTCTTTAGTGGTAATGGCAATGACAACGGTTGAAGCAGAACTTCCATAAACAGCACTACTCGCTCCTTTAAGCACCTCTATTTGTTTAATATTTGAGAGATTTAATAATCGTAAGTCATAAGACAAGGATGCTGAATAAGGATCCGCCACTCGAATACCATCAATAAGGATTAATACTTGTTTAGATCGACCTCCTCTAGCGTAAATACTCTGAGTGTTTCCCATAGGGAGTTGTGCTCCTTGAACACTAATCCCCGATACTGTATTGATCAATTGAGCTAAGGAATAGCCTTGGTAAGCTTGAATATCCTTTTCATTGAGCAGCGTAATGTTTTTACCTATTAAAGCTTCTTTTTGAGGTACTTTTAATCCGTAAAGCACCACCTCATTTAATGCTGATACAGAATCTTTTGATTGTTCTTGTCCATGTATGGACAGACTTAATCCAAGAGCTACTACGCTCAAGATTTTAAATTGTTTTTTCATTTTGTGTTGTTTAACACGGAAGCATGAAGGAATGAACCTTAAAACTTTTTACCCGAAAGTTTATAAATCAGTTTTGAAACTGGCAGGTCTCCTGGCTTGCGTCTTTTTAACTTACCTTCCCCTATTAAGAGTGGTATTGTAGTCGTTAAAAGCATCTTTCGACTGAGCTTACAGTTGCGGGAACAGCACTAGATTTGAACTAGTTTCCCTTTTAATTTTCTAGAGCAACTCTAGAAAAACCTAATTTCACGTCAAAAATAGCCTTATTTATTGAGCACACAATAATTAAATAGTATTTTTGATTTGCCATGGTACACAAAATATATACGATTCTATTCTTTGCTTTTTCACTGAGTGCTACAATGGCACAAGATCAACAATTAAAGCTCTATTATGCTGAGCATTTTAAGGTTAATGAAAAGGAAGATGGTGTAAAAATTCTAACTGTAATCAATCCATGGCCCAATTCAAACATCTCTTATGAGTTTGCTCTCATTCCAAAAGACAACGAGGAATTAAAAGCCAATTACCGAGATTATCAATGTATTTTCACTCCCGTAGAACGCATCGTTTTGAGTTCTACCACACACATTCCTTCAGTTGTAGATTTAGATGAAGTAGAATCCATCGTGGGATTTGCAGGCACTGATTTAATCTCCTCAAAAGAGGTTAGGGAGGCCATTGATATAGGACAAATAAAAGAATTGGGGCTAAACGAAAAGATCAATATTGAAACAGCTATTGCACTACATCCAGAGGTTATCATTGGATTTAGCATTAACAGCTCCAATAAAGCTTATGATGAATTGGAAGCCTTTGGGATCCCAATCGTATTAAATGCTGACTGGCTTGAGCAGTCACCATTAGCAAAGGCTGAATGGGTTAAGTTTTTTGGATTATTTTTTAATAAAGAAGCACAGGCTCAACATATTTTCAATCAAATTGAAGCCGATTATTTAGAGGCTAAAAAATTAGCTGCTAAAGCTAATAAGCAACCCACCTTGATTAGTGGTTCTCTATACAAAGATGTTTGGTATGCCCCAGGAAATGATTCTTGGGCTGCTAGCTTTTTCAAAGATGCAAATGCAGACTATCTATTCTCAGATATGGGATCTAGTGGCAGTTTATCACTTTCAATTGAAGAGGCTATCGTCAAAGGATCAACAGCTAGCTTTTGGATTGCACCCGCTCAATTTACCTCATATCAAGAAATGCTCGATTCTAATACACATTACGGAGTATTTGAATCTTTTAAAAACAAGAAGGTATTTACCTATGCACTCACCAAGGGTGAAACTGGTGGGATGCTTTATTTTGAATTGGCGGCACATCGACCAGATTTGGTCTTAAAAGACCTTATTTATATCTTACACCCACAACTTTTAAAAAACTATCAACCAACGTTTTTTAAACCGCTAGTCCATGAGTAAATCTCAAAAATTTACGATTCTCACACTACTGACCATTGTTGCTCTAATTCTCAATTTGAGCTTGGGTTCGGTAGAGATTCCCTTTTTGGATAGTTTTAAATCTTTGTTGGGAACCCCATTGGAGGATAAAAGTCTAGAATATATTCTTTGGTCTTACAGAATTCCAAAGGCCATTACAGCTCTATTTGTAGGTGCTTCACTAGCTTTAAGCGGATTATTGATGCAAACCCTTTTTAGAAACCCACTTGCTGGGCCCTTTGTGTTGGGAATCAGCTCAGGAGCCTCTTTAGGGGTTGCTCTTCTTATTATGGGAGCATCACTTTTTGGCATTTCCCATGTTTCAACCCTAGTGACGACACTTGGGGCTAGTATTGGAAGTTTATTGGTTTTGAGTTTAATTGGCACCATCGCTCTTAGAGTTAAAGATTCTATGAGTCTACTTATTATCGGAATCATGTTTGGAAGTATCACAGCAGCGGTTGTTTCAGTTCTTTCTTTTTTAAGTTCTAAGGAAGAGTTACAACAATTTATCTATTGGTCCTTAGGAAACTTAGGCGCGGTAGATTCAACAGCCTTGAGTATTCTAGTGGGAATTTCAATACTTTCATTTACAGTAGGCCTCACCTTAATCAAACCTTTGAATGCGCTTTTATTAGGGGAATCAAATGCTAGAAATTTAGGTGTCTCTGTTAAAAATTCTAGAATCTTAATCATTATCATCACAGGCTTATTAGCCGGTACTAGTACTGCAATAGTAGGTCCAATTGCCTTTTTGGGATTGGCGATTCCACACCTTTGTCGATTGTGGTTTAATACCGTCGATCACAAAATCCTCTACCCTGCTTCACTGATCAGCGGGACCTTGTTTATGCTTATTTGTGACACCATTTCACAGCTACCCTACAGCAGCGCTGTTTTACCCATAAACGCCATCACATCCATCATTGGAGCACCGATTGTCATTTGGTTACTCATTCGCAAAAAGAAAATGCATTTTTAATGAAGTTAGAAAACCTACATATCGGCTATGACAACTTCACTGTGGTTCGTAATTTGAATTTAGAATTCAAATTGGGAAGCTTACATACCATCGTTGGAATCAATGGAATTGGAAAATCAACGCTGATCAAAACTATTTGTGGTGAACTTCAAAGCATTGAGGGATCTGTTTCGATTGAAGGTGAATTCATTGAAAACATCAGCTTCAAAGAGCTCGCAAAACATATAAGTGTGGTACATACTTCACGTGAAGAAAACAAATTTTTAAGTGTTTATGAGCTTGTTCAAATGGGACGCTACCCCTATCTGAATTGGATTGGAAAACTCACTGAGAACGACAAACAAATCATTGATCAGGCACTTGCTCTTTTTGAAATAACAGAATTTAAGAATCAAAAGTGTTTTGAACTCTCCGATGGGCAGTATCAAAAAGTATTAATCGCAAGAGCCTTTGCCCAAGATACTCCTTATATCATCCTCGATGAACCGAGCACTCATTTAGATTTATATCACAAAATAAACCTGTTTAAGATTCTATCCAACCTAGCTCACAACTACAACAAATGTATAATTCTATCCACTCATGAAATTGAAAGAGCGATAGAATTAAGTGATCAAATGCTCGTATTACTCAAAGATGAACCCTATTTTGATACGCCTCAAAATTTAATCGACAAAGAAGTCTTCCAGCGTATTTTTCCATCTGAAATGGTTAATTTTAACCCTCACAGTAAAAGCTTTGTCTTAAAAGATATCCACCCATGAATCAACTTTACATTTACATCAGCCCAATCTTATTTTTAGCATTTGGATACTTTATTGGTCAATACATCACAAGGATTAAATCTAATTCAGATAAACCTACAGAACTAGTACAAACGCTGAAAGAAGATTTAAATCTGACCAGAAAACAATTGGAGCTGCTTCGAGAAGAACACCAACAAACCCTATCTAAAAATATAGAAGCAGAATCTGATTTAAAACACCTCAGAAAGGAACAAGAAGAACGAGCTGAAGAATTAAAAAAGCTTCAAAAGGAATTTGCTGTCAATTTTGAAAATTTAGCTCAAAAAATATTTGAAGATAAGAGTCAGAAATTCACCGTTCAAAACAAGGAGAATATCGATCAGGTATTAAAACCCTTACAGGAGAAGATAAAAACCTTTGAAGAACGTGTTGAAAAATCTCAAAATTTTAATATTGAGATGAAAACTGCTTTAGAAGAGCAATTTAAAAACCTAAAAACACAGAATGAATCCCTTAAAAAAGAAGCTGAAAATCTTACTAATGCTTTAAAAGGAGATTCGAAAATGCAGGGAAATTGGGGAGAATTAATACTCGAAAAAGTGTTAGAAAAATCAGGTCTTGAAAAAGATCGAGAGTATTTGGTTCAACAATCTTATACTGATGAGAATGGAAATAGACAACTCCCAGATGTGGTCATTAATTTACCGGATCAAAAACATATGGTTGTAGACTCTAAAGTATCGCTAACCGATTATGAACGCTATATCAATGAAGATGATCAATTGTTGAAAAAACAATATTTAAAGAAACATATCGAATCTATTAAAAGACATATTTCCCAACTCTCAGCTAAGAAATACGAAGAACTCTACGATATCGAAAGTTTGGATTTTGTATTGTTATTTATCCCAATTGAAACTGCTTTTTCTACAGCAATTAATGAAGAAAACGAATTGTTCAATACAGCATACACCCAAAACATAGTCATTGTTACTCCTTCTACACTATTAGCGACATTACGCACCATTGTATCACTTTGGACAAGTGAAAAACAACGTAAAAACACGCTTGAAATTGCTCGTCAAGCCGGAGCTTTATACGATAAATTTGAAGGCTTACTTCAAGATTTAATTCAAATTGGTAAACGATTGGATGATTCTAAAGGATTTTATGAAGCTGCAATGAATAAACTTCATACAGGAAAAGGAGATCTCATCTCTAGAGTTGAAAAACTAAAAACACTTGGAGCCAAAGCTAAAAAATCACTTCCAGAAAACCTTTTGGAACGAGCAATGGAGGACAATGAAGAAGAATAACACATATTACTACTAAAAAAAAGGAGCCTTTACAGGGCTCCTTTTTTTTATATAATCAATCTAACTATTTACTCAAGTACATTTTTCTTCTGTGGTAGAGTTCGTAAAATTGATCGTCTTTTAAACTATCGATAAAGAGGATACTCTCTCCTGTACTCTTCATCTCTGGTCCTAAGTTCTTATTAACATTTGGAAACTTATTAAATGAGAATACTGGCTGCTTAATCGCATAACCATCTAATTGAGGATTGAAGTTGAAGTCTTTAACTTTCTTTTCTCCAAGCATCACTTTAGTCGCGTAGTTAACATAAGGCTCCTTATAAGCCTTTGCAATAAATGGAACGGTTCGCGATGCTCTTGGGTTTGCTTCGATGATATATACTTTATCATCTTTAATTGCGAATTGGATATTGATAAGACCAACGGTATTTAATGCTAAGGCAATTTTCTTAGTGTGATCTTTAATCTGTTGAATTACAAATTCTCCTAAGTTAAATGGAGGAAGTGTTGCATTAGAATCTCCAGAGTGGATACCACATGGTTCAATATGCTCCATGATACCAATGATATACACATCCTCACCGTCACAGATAGCATCTGCTTCAGCTTCGATAGCACCATCTAAATAGTGATCGAGAAGTAATTTGTTATTTGGAATCTTACGCAATAAATCAACGACGTGTTTTTCCAATTCTTCTTTATTGATTACAATCTTCATCCCTTGTCCACCTAGTACATAAGAAGGTCTAACAAGTAATGGAAAATCTAATTGATCTGCTAAAGCTAAAGCTTCATCTGCAGTTTCAGCAACACCAAACTCAGGGAATGGTATATTGTTTTCTCTAAGCAGCGTAGAAAAACTTCCTCTATCCTCTGCTAAATCAAGTGCTTGAAAGCTGGTACCGATAATTTTAATACCGTATTTATTTAACTTCTCAGCGAGCTTAAGAGCCGTTTGACCTCCGAGCTGAACGATGACACCTTCAGGTTTTTCATGCTTGATAATATCGTAGATATGCTCCCAGAATACAGGCTCAAAATACAGTTTATCAGCGGTATCAAAGTCGGTAGAGACCGTTTCTGGGTTACAGTTGATCATGATAGTTTCGTAGCCACATTCAGATGCAGCTAAGACCCCGTGTACACAACAGTAATCGAATTCGATTCCTTGGCCAATTCTATTAGGTCCTGATCCTAATACTACAATCTTTTTCTTATCGGTAACGATTGAGTCATTTGCAGTATAGCGATCTCCATCAGCTGTTTGTACATCTGACTCAAAAGTAGAGTAATAGTATGGCGTCATCGCTTTAAACTCTGCAGCACAAGTATCTACTAATTTAAATACTCTGTTGATATTGAGTTCTTCTCTTTTGTTGTATACTTCAGATTCTAAGCAATCAACCATATGAGCGATCTGACGATCGGCAAATCCTTTTTGTTTTGCTTCTAATAGTAAAGATTTTGGTAGACTTTCTAAGCTGTAGTTTGAAATTTCCTTTTCTAAAGCGTATAATTCTTCGTATTGCTTTAAGAACCACATATCAATCTTTGTGATTTCGTGAATTCTTGTAAGTGGAATTCCGAGTTGAATTGCATCGTATATTACAAATACTCGATCCCAACTAGGAATCGTAAGCTTTTCAATGATTTGATCGTAATCTTTATATCCTTTACCATCCGCTCCTAGACCATTTCTTTTGATTTCAAGAGATTGAGTTGCTTTGTGTAAAGCTTCTTGGAATGATCTTCCAATTCCCATCACCTCTCCTACTGATTTCATTTGGAGTCCTAAAGTACGATCAGAACCTTCAAATTTATCAAAGTTCCAACGTGGGATTTTTACAATCACATAGTCAAGAGTTGGCTCAAAATATGCTGAAGTTGACTTAGTGATTTGATTATCTAATTCGTCTAAGTGATATCCAATTGCCAATTTAGAAGCAATTTTAGCAATAGGATAACCTGTTGCTTTTGATGCTAAGGCCGAAGAACGAGATACCCTTGGGTTGATCTCAATAGCAATAATATCTTCCTGGTCGTCAGGACTTACTGCAAATTGAACATTACATCCACCCGCGAAATCTCCGATAGAGCGCATCATCTTGATGGCCATATCTCTCATCTTTTGGAAGGTTCTATCTGAAAGCGTCATGGCAGGTGCTACTGTAATAGAATCACCGGTATGGATTCCCATAGGATCCATATTCTCAATGGTACAGATAATCACCACATTGTCATTCTTATCGCGTAAAAGCTCTAATTCGTATTCCTTCCACCCCATGAGGGCTTTATCAATCATTACCTCATGAATCGGTGAAATTTCAAGCGCTCTCGAAAGAAGTTCATCAAAATCCTTTGGATCATATACGATCGAAGCTCCTGCTCCACCGAGTGTAAACGATGAACGAATTACCAGTGGAAAACCGAATCTCTGAGCGATTTCTTTTCCTTCTAAAAAGGAAGTTGCGGTCGCTTGAGGAGCCATTCCTATACCGATCTTTTCCATGAGTTTTCTAAACTGCTCACGATCTTCAGTAATGTTGATAGCATCGATATCTACTCCTATAATTTCAACTCCAAAATCATTCCAGATTCCTTTTTCATCTGCTTCAATACACAAGTTAAGTGCAGTTTGACCACCCATTGTTGGTAGTACCGCATCGATTTGTGGATGCGCTTCTAAAATCTCTAAAATAGATTTAGTCGTTAAAGGCTTTAGATAAACATGATCAGCCATCGATGGGTCCGTCATGATCGTTGCAGGGTTGGAATTGATTAAAACGGTTTCAATGCCATCTTCTCTGAGGGATCTAAGCGACTGAGAACCAGAATAGTCAAATTCACAGGCTTGTCCAATAATAATAGGTCCAGATCCAATAATTAAGATGCAGTTTAAATCGTTTCTTTTAGGCATTGTGTTTAAGTCTTAAGTGTTTTGCAAAATATAAAAAAAAAGGTGTTACTTATAAAAAAGTAACACCTATATTAAATAACGTTTCAATCATTATTTCTTATGTCTCAATTCAGAAGATACAGTTAATTTCTTTCTTCCTTTTGCTCTTCTACGAGCAAGCACCTTTCTTCCGTTAGCAGAAGCCATACGTTCTCTAAAACCGTGTTTGTTCTTTCTTTTTCTCTTTGATGGCTGGTATGTTCTTTTCATTGAGCTTAATTTTTATAACTAAATGTTTATGCTTTCGATTCCATGCTCAAAAGCTGGGCGCAAATATACAAAGACTTTTTGCTTTAACAAGACTAAAATAAAAAATATTTTTAATTGTTTTTATTACTTTTGCATCTCATTAGAACATGAGCTTCATAAAGCTCACATTCCTAAAACAATTCATATGTTTCATAAAATCATCAAACTTATCATTACAGCTGCAATAAACGCTTATGCCGTTTATCAATTTATCGATGGAGAAATCGGCAACGGAATCTTTTTAGTGCTGCTTTCAACGATCTTTATATTCCTCTATTTTAGAAATGAAATTCTTCTAATGGCTTTTCTTAGAATGAGAAAACAAGATCTTGCAGGTACTGAACGCTGGTTAAACAAAATTAAGAACCCTGAGGCAGCTTTGACAAGCAAACAACAAGGGTATTACAATTACTTGCATGGAATCATCAATTCACAAACAAATTTATCCAAAGCTGAAAAGTATTTTAAGAAGGCTGTTAAACTTGGATTAAATATGGATTATGATATGGCTATGGCTAAATTGAGTCTAGCTGGTATCTCTATGCAAAAAAGAAGAAAAAGAGAAGCTACAACTCTTTTAGCTGAGGCTAAAAAGCTCGATAAACAGAATATGTTGGGAGATCAAATTAAAATGATGAAACAACAACTCAAAAGAATCTAATCGATTAAATAGTTTAGAAGATTTTCTTCAAACCATTTTCGCTTAGTTACAATCATTGCATGAGTGCCATCTTTTATCGAGATGGCTTTTTTTGTTTTAGCAAATGGAAAGATTTCATCTTTAGTTCCGTGAATTTGTAGCACAGGAATTGATATCTCTGCAGGGATCCAATTGATAATTTTTTCTGCAGACCACTTCACATAATAGGGATCTCTGTAGGGAAGATACTTTTTGAGCATAGCACTCATTTTTCTTTGGTGTTCGGTCTTAGGATTTTGCTCAATCTTGTAAATCTTCTTTAGAATCCTAGTTAATAATAATTTATAGATCCTTATATATTTGAACACTTTCATCATTGAGGAATAATCTCTAGGTGATCGAACACTCGATATAAGTATTATTTTAGAAATGGCTTTGTGTTTTACAAGCTCTTGAGCGATAATTCCTCCAAAAGAAACGCCAATTACAATTGCATTTTCAATCTTGATTTCTTTTGACCATCGCTCGATATAACTATCAAAAGATTCTCCAGCTAATGGAAACTTTTGGTCCAATAAAACATACTCAACAGAATCGCTATGGGGTAAGTATTCAAATATCGATTTTGAAGCACTTAAACCCGGAATACAATAAACAGTTTGTTTTTGTGGTTTAAGTGAATTCATATCTTATTAATTGTTAGGATATTATGATTTATTTAACTAAATTAGCTTACTTTTTTTGGCAAATAATTACGTTCACAAACGATTCGTGTTCTAAAATTACAATATATGGGCAATTTAATGATCACCGACAATGGTTTTTTAAGACAATTTGAAACAACAGTTGACAATCACTTATGTAAGATCGAGTATTCGGCTCAGGAACGAAAGATTTTTCTGACAAAACTCATTATCCCTCAAGAAGTAAACAGTAAATCATTTAGAGATCAATTCATAGTTGCAGTATTAGATGAAATACAAGAAAAAAATTTAAGAGTGGTACCAACCTGTCCTGAGGTTGCTGTTTTTCTTAGAAAAAACAGACGCTACAAAGAAATGCTTCCGGTAGGCATTCGAATATAACAACCGAACAAATTCTATTTTTTTTTAAAGACGAGCAGCCACTCGTCTTTTTTTATGCGTATTCAAATCGAACCAAACCATCCTCATCGATACTTTTAAGGATAACCTTGTGCATGGTATTGACAAGTGATGGATCCCATGGAGCTTTTACTTTGACGTAGTTTTCTGTAAAGCCGTGGATGTATCCTTTTTTATTCTCCCCCTCGAATAAAACATTGCGCTCTGTACCTAATTGGGATTCATAAAAGGCATGTCTGAGTTTTGAAGAAAGACCTCTGAGCATTTTGGAACGCTTAGCTCTTACTTCTTGAGGAACCACCCCATCCATATCGATAGCTTCTGTATTTTCTCGTTCAGAATAGGTAAAAACGTGTAGATAGGATACTCCTAACTCAGAAAGATAGCGATAGGTTTCCAAAAAGTGTTCATCAGTTTCCCCTGGAAAGCCTACAATGACATCCACACCAATACAAGCATCTGGCATTACTGACTTGATTTGACTCACCCTTTCGGTATACAAATCAGTTAAGTAACGTCTTTTCATCAGCTTTAAAAGCGCATCACTTCCCGATTGCAATGGAATGTGAAAGTGAGGGACAAAAGAGCGAGATTGACTCACAAAATCAATCACGTCATTTTTGAGAAGATTGGGTTCAATAGAGGATATTCTCAATCTTGATATTCCCTCAACCTTATCTAGTGCCTGAACTAAATCAAAAAAGGTGTGTAAGTGTTTCTTATTTCCAAATTCACCCTTACCGTAATCACCGATATTCACTCCAGTAAGCACTATTTCTTTAATTCCTTTGGATGATATTTCTGCAGCATTTTCCAAAACGCGTTCTAAGGTATCTGATCTAGAGATTCCTCTAGCAAGTGGAATCGTACAATAGGTGCATTTGTAATCACAACCGTCTTGAACTTTTAAAAAGGCTCTTGTTCTTCCTCCGATTGCATAAGAGCCTACATAAAAATCTGACTCTTCAATTTCACAAGCGTGAACCTGACCAAATTCATTTTTGGTCAAATCGTTTAAGTAGGAAGTGAGCTGAAATTTTTCTTTGGTTCCCAACACAAGGTCTACTCCATCGACTGCGGCTAACTCCTCCGGTTTTAATTGAGCGTAACATCCTACAGCTGCAACAAAGGCATTGGGGTTTTGTTTTTGAGCTTTCTTGACGTAATTCTTGAATTTCTTATCGGCATTTTCAGTAACCGAACAAGTATTGATAACATAGATATCCGCATATTCATCAAAAGAAACGGATTTAAAGTTCTCCGCTTCAAAAGAACGTTTAATGGTATCGGTCTCAGAAAAATTGAGTTTACACCCGAGGGTGTAAAAAGCTACTTTTTTAGAATTTACTTCAAGCTTCATTTTAATCTTTTCTATAAGCTTTAGATTGCTCAAAGACCTCTTCGAGAATCGCCTTATCTTCTTCACTGAGCACTATAGACCTTCGTTCCATAACTCGCTCTGCGGTATCTAGTGCCTTGTTTAACAGGTAGGTTGTCGAATTCTTTTCACCACCCCAGCTAAAACTTGGGACAAAGTTCTTCACAAAGCCAGATCCAAAAACAGTAGAGCTTACTCCAACTACCGTTGCCGTATTAAACATGGTATTAATAGCCGATTTAGAATGATCTCCCATAATCAGTCCACAAAACTGTCTACCAGTCGAAACAAACCTATTTTGAGCGTAATTCCAAAGTCGGGTGATTGAATAATCGTTCTTTAAATTTGAGGTGTTGGTATCTGCTCCAAAATTGCACCATTCTCCAATAACTGAATTTCCTAAAAACCCATCGTGACCTTTATTGGAATAACCAAAGACAATTGAATTGTTGATTTCTCCACCAACCTTACAATGAGGTCCGATACTGATAGCTCCGTAGAATTTACTAGCCATTTTTACAGTGGAATGTTCCCCTAGAGAAAAAGGACCTCTAATCGCAGATGACTCCATCACCTCAGCATTTTTTCCGATGTAGATTGGTCCAGTAGAAGCGTTAAATACGCTACATGAAATGCTAGCCCCTTCTTCCATAAAGAATTGTTCGGGATTGATGACAGTACAGTGCTCTGGTATAGGAGCACTCTCTCTGCCCTTTGTCAACAACTCAAAATCAGCTCTGAGAACTGTATCGTTATTAACGAACAACTCCCAAACTTGCTTTAATACTAATACCTTAAAGTCCAAGGCTGTCAATTGAAGCATATTGAGATCCTCTACACTATTTGAAGATCTGTAGGCAATCAAATCTCCTTCATAGGTCAATCCTTGTCCAATGGTCAATTGATTGATTTGCTCCACTAATTGCTGCGTAGCAACAAGAGTGCCGTGAATAAATAAATTATCTGATTCAAGAGTGAGTGAATACTTTGTACTTAAATAACCTTCTGTAAGACTCGAGCTTGAAACACCTAAATAGTGCTCCCAGCGCTCTCTAAAAGTCATCATTCCCATACGCATATCAGCCATAGGCCTTGTATATGTCAATGGAAGAAAGTTAATCCGTTCTTTAGAATCAAATAATACGATATTCATAATACAAATATAATCAACAAAAAAGTCACGTTTCAACCTCAATTGAAACGTGACTTAAATATAAGGTTAAAAAATTCCTTACTTCTGGAATTTCTTGTATTTGTTCTTGAATTTATCGATACGTCCTGCTGTATCAACCAATTTAGTTTTACCTGTGTAAAAAGGGTGAGAAGTTCTAGAAATCTCTAACTTTACCAATGGGTATTCAACACCCTCAACTTCGATTGTTTCTTTTGCTTCTACAGTAGATTTAGTAATGAATACATCTTCGTTGGACATATCTTTGAATGCTACTAATCTATAATTCTCTGGATGAATTCCTTGTTTCATGATCTAATTACTTCTGATTTTGGACTGCAAATTTAATCTTTTTTATTAAACCAACAATGTTTGATTAAAAAAATAATGATGTATCTTTAACTTATTAAACTTAAAACCAAATCTCATGGAACAAAATGGACCAAAAACAGGTAAATACGCCTTAACTTACGGTGGACTTCTAGGTATTGTAGGAGTTGTTTTTAGCGTAATGATCTATATGATGGATATGCTATATGAACAAAGCCCAGTTCAAAGTATCATCGGTATTCTCGCTGCATTAGTAATTATTTTTGTCGGTGTTAAAACCTTTAAAAAAGACAACGAAGGATTCTTAACAGTTAAAGAAGCGATTAAAATCGGTTCAGGAGCAGGAGTTATTGCTGCTCTTATAAGTATTGTATACTTATTAATACTCGCTAATGTCATCGAACCTGATTTTTGGGATAAATCATATGAAATTGGAAGACAAACAATCATAGACACTTATCCACAAATGTCAGATGAGCAAGTTGATCAAGCAATTGAGACTCAAAAAAGCATGAAGTGGATCACCTATCCAATGATGATTATTATGAACACTCTTTTGGGCTTAATTATTGGGCTGTTATCAGGAGTAATCTTAAAAAAGAAGAGAGAAGAGTAAACAAAAAACGTATTTTTGTTGACTCAAATCACACCTATGCAGATTTCTGTAGTCATACCTTTATTAAACGAAGAAGAATCTTTAAGAGAATTATACAATTGGATTGCATCGGTGATGCAGTCCAATTCTTTTTCTTATGAGGTCATCTTTATCGATGATGGAAGTGATGATGGTTCGTGGAATCTCATAGAAGAACTCTCAGAAAAACATTCAGAAATTAAAGGAATTAAGTTTTCCAAAAACTTTGGAAAATCTCAAGCTTTAGACGCAGGTTTTGAACTAGCTGAGGGTGAAGTCATCATCACAATGGATGCTGATCTTCAAGATAATCCAGAAGAGATTCCAATGCTTTTCCAGATGATTAAGCATCAAGGTTATCAGTTGGTATCTGGATGGAAAAAGAAGCGATTTGATTCTGTGTTATTGAAGAACATTCCTTCTAAACTCTTCAATTGGGCTGCTCGTAAAACCTCAGGAATCAAACTTCACGATTTTAATTGCGGAATTAAGGCTTATAAAAATGAAGTTGTAAAAAACATCAAAGTAACTGGTGAAATGCACCGTTATATTCCAGTTCTTGCTAAAAATGCAGGCTATTCAAATATAGGGGAGCATATTGTAAAACATCAAGCCAGAAAATACGGAAAGACAAAATTTGGTATGAGTAGATTTGTCAATGGATTTTTAGATTTAATAACCATTTGGTTCGTCGGTAAATTCGGCAAAAGACCCATGCACTTTTTTGGAACTTGGGGAGTTATCGTCTTTATTGTAGGATTTTTATTTACCCTCTATTTAGGGGTTGACAAACTTTTTATCAATACCACAGGAAGACTCATCACAGAGCGTCCTGAATTTTACATAGCACTAATTTGTATCCTTTTAGGATCACAACTCTTTTTGGCTGGTTTTGTAGGTGAACTACTAATCCGTCAACAAAAACAAACCAACCACTACAACATCTCAAAGAAAATAGGTATTAAAAAACAAAAGAAAGAATAATATTGATGAGTTATTTAGAGCGCGCCCAGGAATGGACAGATGACTTTTTTGACAATGACACTGTAAATGAGGTTTTAAAAATGAAGCAAAACCCAGAGTTGTTGGAGGATTGCTTTTACAGAGACTTAGAGTTTGGCACTGGTGGAATGAGAGGTGTTATGGGAGTTGGAACCAATAGGATCAACGAATATACCCTTGGAAAAAACACTCAAGGATTAGCGAATTATTTAAAAGAGCTCTATCCTACAAAAGAATTAAAGGTGGCTATTGCCTACGATTGTAGAAATAACTCCAATACTTTGGCTCAAACTGTAGCTAATGTGCTTTCTGCAAATGGTATCATCGCTTATTTGTATCCAGAACTTCGAACGACTCCTGCCCTATCTTTTTCTGTTAAAGAACTCAATTGCCAGGCGGGAATTGTACTCACTGCATCCCACAATCCACCTGAATACAATGGTTATAAGGTCTATTGGGCCGATGGCGGACAAATTGTTCCTCCTCAGGATCAAGAAATCGTCAATCATATCAATGCGATTGACTTTAAAGACATCAATTTCAACGCCAATGCATCCCTAATTAAATTATTAGGAAAGGATACTGATGAAGCCTTTTTTAACGCTTCTGTTGCCAATGGAGATTTTAAAGCTCCAAATAAAGAGAATTTAAATATTGTTTTTACTCCGCTCCACGGAACTTCAATTACAGCAATTCCAGAAGTACTTAAAAGAGCGGGTTACGAAAATGTACACATAGTAGAATCTCAAAGAGTTCCCGATGGGAATTTTCCAACAGTAAAATCGCCGAATCCAGAAGAACCAGAAGCTTTAAAATTGGCACTAGAATTGGCAGATGAGGTGCATGCTGATATTGTCATTGGAACCGATCCCGATTCTGATCGATTGGGTATTGCTGTCAGAGACCAGAGTGGAAAACTAATCCTACTCAATGGAAATCAAACTATGGTGCTCATGATTGACTTCTTATTGCAAGAGCGCCAAAAGAAAGGCTTTAAAAAAGGAGATTATATCGCCTCAACCATTGTATCGACTCCAATGATGAAGGTCATTGCTGATGCTTATGAGGTTGGATATATCGAAACACTTACCGGTTTTAAATGGATTGCTGATGCGATCAAAAATAGAGAACAACAGTACTTTATAGGAGGTGGTGAAGAAAGCTATGGATTTATGGTAGGTGACTTTGTAAGAGATAAAGATGCGGTAACCTCTACTCTATTAGCTTGTGAAATTGCAACTTATGCAAAATCTGAAGGCATCAGTATGTATCAGAGACTACTAGAGCTCTACAAGGATCACGGATGTTATAAAGAACACTTGATCTCACTGGTTAAAAAAGGAAAGAAAGGAGCTGAAGAAATCGCTCAAATGATGGTGGATCTAAGACAACAGCCACCACAGAATATTGGAGGAGAAAAAGTAATCAAGGTTGCGGATTATCAAGAGTCTACTCTTAAAGACTTGAGAGACAACTCTGAAACAACCATTGATTTACCTAAATCAAATGTGTTGATTTTTCACACCGAGAAAGGTTCAATGATTGCAGCCAGACCAAGTGGTACGGAACCTAAAATCAAATTTTATATCAGCGTCAATGCTTCATTAGCAACTATAGATGATTACCTCAGTACATCTCAAAAATTACAAGAACGAATCGATGCGATAGCAAAAGACTTTAACAATTAAACGATGAACTACTTTAAGAGAATATTGAGTTTTGCCAGGCCGTATAAGAAATACGCCTTTCTCAATATATTCTTTAATATTCTCTATGCCTTGTTCTCAGCACTGTCATTTGCAGCGCTCATCCCTATGTTAGATGTGCTTTTTGACAAGACCAAACAGGTTGAAGTAAAGCCTGTTTACGATGGGATAGGTCATTTAAAAACCTATGTTCAAGAAAGTCTCAACTACCACTTATCTCAAATTAGTGGTGAAGATGAAATCGGAGGACTCTTTATGGTGATTGGACTCATCCTAGGGCTCTTTTTCCTCAAAAACCTGTTTAACTATTTAGCGATGTATTTTATCACTTTCCTCAGAAATGGAGTTTTAAAAGACATTCGCAATGCACTTTACGATAAAATTGTATCTCTTCCTGTTTTCTACTTTAGCAATAAGCGAAAAGGAGATATGCTCTCGAGGATCACAACCGATGTCCTTGAGGTTCAAACATCCTTTTTATCCATCTTAGAACTCATCGTTCGTGAGCCTTTAACGATTGTATTTACCTTACTAGTGATGCTATTTATCTCTGTTAAGTTGACCTTATTTGTATTTGTGGTGATTCCGATATCTGGAGCAATCATCTCTAGAATTGGTAAATCGCTCAAAAAGAAATCAGATCGCGTTCAACAAGAACAGGGGAAAATTCTATCTGTTGTTGAAGAATCACTCGGAGGATTAAAAATCATTCAAGCTTTTGTGGCTGAAAAGAAATTTAAAGTCTTATTTCACCATACAACCGATCGCTTTTTTCACTTTTCAAACAGTTTGCTCAACCGACAAAATTTAGCTTCTCCAACTTCTGAATTCCTAGGAATAGCAGTTATTGGAGTATTGCTGTGGTACGGTGGTACTATGGTCTTAATCGAAGGAAGTTTAGAAGCCTCTTCTTTTATCGCTTATATGGGATTAGCTTATAATATTCTTACTCCTGCCAAGGCGATCAGTAAGGCTTCCTACGGTCTTAAAAAAGGAAATGCCGCTGCTGCCCGTATCCTAGAGGTCCTCGACGACAACAGTGGTTTAGATGAACTAAAAGACCCTAAAGAGTTCAGTACCTTTAAGAGTTCCATTGAATTTAAAGAACTTAGTTTTTCTTATGAAGACAAGCAGGTTCTCGATTCTGTCAATCTGAGTTTAAACAAAGGGGAAACACTTGCCTTAGTAGGACAGTCAGGTTCTGGAAAAACCACCCTAGCGAATCTGTTAATGCGCTTCTATCCAATTAAAAAGGGAGCGATTGAAATAGACGGTCATAATATCAAAGATTTTAGCCTTAAATCACTGAGATCAAATATGGCCTTTGTATCTCAGGAATCCATTCTTTTTAATGATTCTGTAATCAATAATATTTGTCTTGGAGTTGAAAACTGCAATGAAGAACAAGTAATTGAAGCTGCAAAAGCAGCCAATGCTCATGAATTCATTTTGCAATTAGAACAAGGGTATCAAACCAATATTGGCGATGGTGGTAACAAACTCAGTGGTGGTCAAAAGCAACGTTTAGCCATCGCAAGAGCCATTTTAAAGAATCCTCCCATTATGATTCTCGATGAGGCTACCTCTGCCCTAGACACACAGAGTGAACAACTCGTTCAAGATGCTTTAGAAAAACTGATGCAAAACAGGACTACCTTAGTAATTGCTCACAGGCTATCCACCATTAAAAATGCTGATAAAATAGCTGTAATGCAAAACGGCAAGGTCCTAGAACAAGGGACACACGAGCAGCTTATTGCTAATGAAAATCACTATTATAAATTGGTGAATCTTCAATCTCTTTCTTAAACCTTTTGTATCTTTAGTCGTCTTACACTTAAATACTTCATTTGATCGAAGAACGTCTACTTGTTGAAAACCTACAAAATGAAAGCTTAAAGCACTCGGCATTTGAAATGCTAGTCGATGCTTATAAGGAGCGTTTGTATTGGCATATTCGTAGAATATTACTCGATCACGACGACACTGATGACGTACTTCAAAACACTTTTATTAAGTGTTATGAAAACATCGATTCATTTAAGGGTAATTCCAAGCTCTATTCTTGGTTGTATCGTATAGCAACTAATGAAGCCTTGAGTTTTTTAAGACAAAAATCCAGAAAATTAGGCATTGAATCGAGTGATTATATCGATCAAAAAGCTTCTCAACTAGAATCTGATGTGTATTTTGAGGGAGATGCCATTGAAACATCCCTTCAAAAAGCTTTAGCAAGCCTTCCGGAAAAGCAACGATTAGTGTTTAATATGAAGTATTTTGAAGAAATGAAGTACGAGGAAATATCAGAAATACTAGAAACTTCCGTAGGAGCATTAAAAGCTTCCTACCATCATGCAACAACAAAAATTAAAGAATTTTTAACCGAGCATTAAACCTTTTGTAAAAAATTACATCTTATTTGATATGAACGAGATACCAAAAAATAACCCCTTTAAAATTCCAGAAAATTATCTGGAAGACTTCAAGGTTTCCCTTGGAGAAAAGAAGGCTCGTTCTGGCTTTAGCGCTCCAGACAACTACTTTGATTCATTTAAGGTAAGGCTTCCTGAGAAGGAGTCCAAACCCAAAGTGATTCGACTCATCAGTAGTTATAAGATCACTGCTATAGCGGCAGCTATCACTATCTTAATCGCTGTTCCTATCCTTATCAACTCTAATCAATCGACTGCTATAGATTTCGAGCAATTGAGTTTTAATGAGGTCGATTCTTATCTCAGATCAACTCAAACCTCTTTTGACAATTATTATTTAGCGAGCGATTTACCCCAAGGGACTACTGAATTGGACTTTTTAGCTTCCAATCAGTCCGCTATTGAAGACTATATCGATTTACAAATAGAAGAATATTCAGAATTAAATCTCTATGGAAATGATTACTAAAATATACCTTTCACTACTCTTAATCTTCAGCTCACTTTTTACATACGCTCAAACGGATAGTGAGAAGAATCAATTCGAAAAAATTAAGAGTTATAAGGTTGCTTACTTCACAGAACAACTTTCCTTGACTGCAGAAGAAGCTTCTAACTTTTGGCCTGTATATAACCAATTTGAAAAAGCTCAAATTGAAATGTGGCAATCTATGAGAAAAAGAGCTGAAGCATCTAATGAAGATTCTAGCTCACTCAGTGAAACTGAAGCTAAAAAACTACTTGAAGAATATATAGCTGAACGAACTGCAGAACACAAGAGAACCATGAAACTCTATAAGGATTTACAAGATGTTTTACCTGCTAATAAAGTACTCTTATTGCCTAGAGCTGAAGATAGCTTTAGAAGAAAACTAATGAGAATGCACAGAGAACGAAGAGGTCAAGACAATCAATCTAAAGAAAAGGCTAAAGAAACAGCACTTCCATTACTTTAATTGTGTAACATCGTATACACAGGTTCAAGATTTGATTGATTAATTTCATTACTTAATTAAAACTCCAAATCATGAACTATCATAAAAGCGTAACCCAAGAAGGAAAATCATTTGAAGAGGTCATCGAAGCTGTTACCGAAGCATTAAAAACAGAAGGCTTTGGTGTATTAACCGATATTGATGTATCTGCCACTTTCAAGAAGAAATTAGATCTAGATTTTCAAAAGTACCGCATCTTAGGTGCTTGCAACCCTCACTTTGCACATAAGGCAATCAGCTCAGAAAACAAGATCGGAGTATTCTTACCCTGTAATGTTGTGGTTCAACAACACGAGGATGGAAGCATCGAAGTATCAGCAGTTGATCCCATGGCTTCTATGATGTCAGTCGAGAATGAAGAATTAGGAGCTTTGGCGAGTGAAGTCAATGCGAAACTCGATAAAGTAATTGCTCAACTTAGTTAAATTCTAATTTAGCAATTCTTCCATTACCAGCTGCATAAGCAGTTGATTCGTCCACAAATCGAATTGTGTAAAATCCCTCATCTGACAGTGGGATCCATTTGTTTCCACTGTCATTTGATACAGCGATTCCAGTGAACCCTACAACAATGATTTGTTGACCTTTGGAATTAGGTACGTATTGAACACAACTCTTATAACCTTGATTGGTCCCATCTGCTATCAGCTTCCAATGCTGACCTCCATCTGAGGTGACTGCAATATTATTTTTATTGTACTGAGGATTGGTATAATCCCCTCCGTAGATGATTCCTCTCTGCTGGTCGTAAAAATCCATAGAGTAAATTCCATGAGTCGCTGATTCATCAACTAAGGGACTTTGAACAGCTGTCCAATGAGCTCCAAAATCTTCTGATCTGTAGACTTTTCCCATTGTTGTTGCCATCCATATAGTGGATCCATAGGATTCAATATTGGTATTACTAGCAGCAAAGGCACCCTCTCCTATGGTTGATTCAGGAAGCATTTCACAGTTTAATTTAATCCAACTTCTACCACCATCAGTAGTTGAAACAACAGACATACAACCATCGTAATTATCTCCTAGACCAAAACCAACTTGATCATCGATAAAATGTAGGGCGTCGTAAAAGACAGCTTCACCAGTCTCAGTGTAAACCAATTCAGAATTCATCTGTGAATCGATCCTTAGTAGTTGGGCTGGATTATTAAGTGATAAGGCAAGGTAGGAGTTTGAATTTATAGCAGTGGCTCTAAAGGCCTGCCCAGGAAACGCTAGCGTATCGAGTTGATGCGTTTTTAGATCTAAAATTCCAACATAGGCCTTTGAAGTTCCAAAAAACAACTGTTGATCTTTTATTGAAATTGCACGTATGGATACAGAATCCTTATAGAGTTCACTGACCTTAACAGTCGTAATGGGTTTCATTTCTTTAGAATTACAAGCGAGCAACAGAAATGATAGGATTATAAGATAGCTTGGTTTCATGAGTAAAAAGTACAAAAATTAAGCTTAGCTTTGTAGCAGAATTAAAGTTCCTATGAAATTACACAGAAATCTAGTCTTTGCAGTAGTCGACGCCTGTAATATGATTTTTAACGAAGGTCAATACGCAGATAAGGTCGTTGAAAAAGTTTTGAAGTTTGATAAGCGTTGGGGTGCTAGAGATCGTGGATTCATCGCTGAAACCACCTATGAAATTGTTCGCTATAAGCGATTGTATGAAACCATTGCAGAGGTAAAAGCTCCTTACAGTAGAGAAAATTTATACAGAATATGGGCAGTTTGGGCGGTATTAAAAGGACATCAACTACCTGATTGGAAGCAAATTGAAGGAACTCCTGAGCGAAGAATCAAGGGGAAATTTGACGAATTATCAGCCACTCGAAAAATTGCAGAATCTATTCCTGATTGGATGGATGAATTAGGAGTTAAAGCTTTAGGTGAAGAATTTTGGGCTAAAGAATTACACGCTCTCAATCAAGAGGCACAAGTGGTCCTAAGAGCAAACACTCTTAAATGTACCAAAGAGCAACTCTATAAAGAACTCTTAAAACTGGATATCGTGACCGATAAATCTGATGATTATCCAAATGCTTTAATCCTCAAAAGAAGATCCAATGTCTTTAAGACGGATTTATTTCAAAATGGATGGTTCGAAGTACAAGATGCTTCTTCACAATTAGTAGCACCATTTTTAGAGGTAGAACCAGGTATGCGAGTGATTGATGCCTGCGCAGGTGCTGGAGGGAAATCTCTTCACATTGCTGCTCAAATGGAAAACAAAGGTCAATTGATTGCACTCGATATTTATGAGAATAAATTAAAAGAATTAAAACGAAGAGCGAAGCGTAACGGAGCACACAATATCGAAACTAGAGTCATCGATTCTACCAAAGTGATTAAAAAGTTAAAAGGACAGGCGGATCGTCTACTCATCGATGCTCCTTGTACAGGCCTTGGTGTTCTGAGAAGAAATCCAGATGCGAAGTGGAAACTCGATCAGTCATTCTTGGATCGCGTTTTAAAAACTCAGGCTGAGATTCTTGAATCTTATAGCAAAATGGTTAAAACTGGAGGTAAAATGGTTTATGCTACCTGTTCGATCTTACCACAAGAGAATCAAATGCAGGTAGAGGCTTTTTTAAATACTGAAGCAGGTAAATCTTTTCAATTAGAAAAAGAGAATCACGTTTTTGCATCTAAGAGCGGTTTTGATGGTTTCTATATGGCCCTTCTCAAAAAGGTCGAATAACCTATTAACAACTTTCTTTAATAACTCCTTATTTGATATAGGGAATAATCTCTGAATTTACCTTAAATTTGCAGGGTCTTAAAACAGTGATTATGATCCATTTTTTCGGGAATCCTTCTCAAAAAGTTTATGCAGTAGAAACTTCAAACAATTTATCTGCAGACGATACTTCAAAATTAACATGGTTATTCGGTAATGAAACGCTTCTAAAAGAAGAAAGTCTATCTGGATATTTTATTGGTCCAAGAGCTACTATGATTAGTCCTTGGAGTACGAATGCTACTGAAATCAGCCAAAACATGGGGATTGAAGGTGTTATTCGAATAGAAGAATACTATGCAGTAAACGAAAACTTTGAGGACTTTGACCCAATGCTTTCTCAAAAATTTTCAAGTTTAGACCAATCTTTATTCAGAGTTGATATAAAGCCTGAGGCTGTTCTTGAAATTGAAAATATTGCAGCCTATAATATTCAGGAAGGATTGTCTTTGAGTGATGATGAAGTTACGTATCTAGAAGAAGTTTCTGAGCGTATTGGCAGAAAATTAACAGATGCTGAAGTATTTGGATTTTCACAAGTCAATTCAGAACACTGTAGACATAAAATATTTAATGGGAACTTTGTAATTGATGGAGTTGAAAAGCCCCACTCTCTTTTTAAACTCATCAGAAAAACTACTGAAACACATCCTAATTCAGTGGTATCTGCTTATAAAGATAATGTCGCTTTTATCAAAGGACCTAAAGCGATTCAATTTGCTCCTAAAACACCTGATCAGCCTGATTACTATCAGGAAACTGAAATGGAAACAGTACTTTCTCTCAAAGCAGAAACGCATAACTTCCCAACAACTGTAGAGCCTTTTAACGGTGCTGCAACTGGTTCAGGAGGTGAAATTAGAGATCGTCTCGCTGGAGGAAAAGGAGCGCTTCCACTTGCAGGAACAGCAGTTTATATGACTCCTTATTCTAGAGTATTAGATGGAAGATCATGGGAGCGAAATGGAATGCCTGCTCGTAAGTGGCTCTATCAAAACCCAATCGACATTTTGATCAAAGCATCGAATGGTGCTTCTGATTTTGGAAATAAATTTGGACAACCACTGATCAATGGATCGGTATTGACCTTCGAACATGAAGAAGATGGCCGAAAAGTTGGATACGACAAAGTGATTATGCAGGCTGGTGGTATCGGATTTGGGAAAGCGTCTCAAGCTTTAAAAGACCGTCCAGAGAAAGGTGATAAGATTGTCATCTTAGGTGGTGACAACTACCGTATTGGTATGGGTGGTGCTGCTGTTTCTAGTGCTGACACTGGTGCCTTTGGAGAAGTTATCGAGCTCAACGCTATTCAGCGTTCGAATCCAGAAATGCAAAAAAGAGCTGCCAATGCTATTCGTGGAATGATTGAATCAGACAACAATCCAATTGTATCGATTCACGATCACGGAGCTGGTGGACACCTCAACTGTCTTTCAGAACTCGTTGAAGAAACTGGTGGAAAAATTGATTTAGACCAACTTCCTGTTGGAGACCCTACCCTTTCTGCAAAAGAGATTATCGGAAACGAATCTCAAGAGCGTATGGGACTTGTAATCGGAGAAAAAGACACTGCTTTCTTAAAAAGAGTATCCGATAGAGAACGCGCTCCAATGTATGAAGTTGGAGAGGTGACTAAAGATTATCGCTTTAGTTTTGAGTCGAAGACTACTGGTGAAAAACCAATGGATCTAGCCCTTTCTGATATGTTTGGTTCTGCACCAAAAACTATCATGGAAGACAAAAAAATAGACCGTAACTACAAAGATGTAGCTTATGATATCAATGAGCTATCAATCTATATTGAAAATGTACTACAACTGGAGTCTGTTGGTTGTAAAGACTGGCTTACGAATAAAGTAGACCGTTGTGTCGGTGGAAAAGTTGCTATCCAACAATGTGTTGGACCACTTCAATTACCACTTAACAACTGTGGTGTGATGGCCTTGGATTACAAAGGAGTAGACGGAGTTGCGACTGCTATTGGACACAGTCCCGTATCAGCACTAGTCAATCCTGCTGCAGGTAGTAGAAATAGTATCACAGAATCTTTGACCAATATTATTTGGGCTCCACTACAAGATCAATTGCAATCCGTTTCCCTATCGGCAAACTGGATGTGGCCTTGTAACAACCCTGGTGAAGATGCTCGTTTATACGAAGCTGTTCAAGCGGTTTCTGACTATGCTATAGAGCTCGGAGTCAATGTTCCAACCGGAAAAGATTCCCTTTCTATGAAACAACGTTATCCTGATGGTGATGTCATTGCCCCTGGTACCGTAATTATATCTGCTGCTGCTCATTGTTCTGATTTCACAAAGGTGGTAGAACCCATGCTTCAAAGAAATGCTGGAGCCATTTATTATATCAACTTCTCACAAGATCAGTTTAAACTGGGAGGATCTTCATTTGCTCAGATCTTAAATACAGTTGGTAGTGAGGTTCCTGATGTAAAAGACGCTGCTTTTGTTAAAAAGGCCTTTAATAAAGTTCAAGAACTCATCAATGACAATCAGATCGCTGCCGGACACGATATCAGTTCTGGTGGACTCATAACTGCACTACTCGAAATGTGTTTTGCAGATAATGACCTTGGAGCTACAATTGATTTAAGTTCATTAAATGAAGATGATTTAATCAAGGTGCTTTTTGCTGAGAATGCTGGTATCTTAATTCAAGCTAAAGATTCAGAAGCTGAACAAGCAATTGAAAATTCTGATATTCAAGCCATTAAAATTGGAAAAGCGATTTCAAAAGGAGCCATTGGACTTAAACACAATAAGACCGAACTTATTTTACCGATACCTCAACTAAGAGATATTTGGTATAAAACATCCTATTTGTTAGACAGTAAGCAAACTGCTAATAACAAAGCCTTAGAGCGCTTTAATAACTATAAAAAACAAGCGTTAAATTACAATTTCCCAACTGGATTTAATGGTCAATTACCAGAACTACCAAAAGGTAAAAGGCCTAAAGCTGCAATACTCAGAGAAAAAGGATCCAACTCGGAACGAGAAATGGCCAATGCGATGTATTTAGCTGGATTTGATGTTAAAGACGTCCACATGACGGACTTGATATCAGGTAGAGAAACTCTTGAAGACATTCAATTTATCGGAGCTGTTGGTGGATTCTCTAACTCCGATGTTTTAGGATCTGCTAAAGGTTGGGCTGGAGCATTTAAATACAATGAAAAGGCCAATAAAGCACTTAAAAACTTCTTTGACAGACCTGACACCCTATCAGTGGGTATCTGTAATGGATGTCAACTCTTTATGGAATTGGAACTCATTCATCCAGAATTAGAAGTTCACGGTAAAATGCTTCACAACGATTCTCACAAACACGAGAGCAGTTTTACTTCGGTAACTATTGGAGCAAACAACTCTGTGATGCTTTCATCACTTGCTGGAACTACCCTAGGAGTATGGATTTCACATGGAGAAGGTAAATTCAACCTTCCACTATCGAGAGAAAATTACAATATCGTAGCTCAATATGCTTATGACGCCTATCCTTCTAATCCTAATGGAAGTGATTACAACACAGCAATGCTTACCGATGCAACTGGCAGACATTTAGTGACGATGCCTCATATTGAACGTTCCATCTTTGAATGGAACTGGGCAGATTACCCAAAAGATAGAGATGATAAGGTCAGTCCTTGGATTGAAGCATTTATCAATGCTCGTAAATGGATTGAGAAGCACAACTAAAAAAGAAGCCCTTCAAATGAAGGGCTATTTTTTAATTCAATATTATGGTCTATAGATGGATTCGTATAGATCTTTGTGAAATTCTTTAACGATTTTACGTTTGAGTTTCATCGTTGGAGTTAGGTGTCCAGAATCTGGAGTCCATTGAATAGAACTTAATCGAAACTGCTTCACCTTTTCAAACTTTGCAAAATCTTCATTCGCTTCATCAACTTCTTTCTGAATGCGTTTAATTACTTTCTCAGAAGCGATTAACTCTTCATTGTTGGTAAAAGCAATTCCCTTTTTCTTTGCCCAATTTCCTAAAAAGACAAAGTCAGGTTGAATAATTGCTGCAGGCATCTTCTCTCCTTCTCCAACAACCATAATTTGTTCGATAAATCGAGATTGTTTAAAACGGTTCTCTAGTAATTGAGGAGCAACGTACTTTCCTCCTGAGGTCTTAAACATTTCTTTTTTGCGGTCGGTAATTCTTAAAAAGCCATCGGAATCTAGTTCACCAATATCTCCTGTATGAAAATAACCATCTTTAATAACCTCTGCTGTCTTTTCAGGATCTTTGTAATAACCCATCATCACTTGAGGTCCTTTTACGAGAATTTCGCCGTCTTCTGCAATTTTAACTTCAGTATCTGCAATGAGTTTACCAACAGTTCCTATTCGAAACTTTCCATCTCTCATATCGTTAACCGATACCACAGGAGAAGTCTCCGTTAAACCGTATCCTTCCATCACACCTAATTCAGCTGCGTTAAATATACGTGCTAATCGAGGTTGAAGTGCAGCAGAACCTGAAGCGATCAGTTTGAGGTTTCCTCCCAATCCTTCTTTCCACTTGCTAAAGATAAGTTTTCGAGCAAGCTTTAATTTGCGCTCGTACCACCAACCGTTTTGACCGTATGGTTCGAAGTTTAGACCGAGATTTACTGCCCAGAAAAACAACATTTTCTTAATCCCTGTAAGTGCTGCTCCCTTGGCTATGATACTGTCATAGACCTTTTCTAACAACCTAGGTACCGCTGTCATGACTTCAGGCTTAAATTCTTTTAGATCATCACTAATGGTTTCAAGTGATTCCGCAAAGACAATTTCAACTCCTACATATTGATAGATATAGGTAATCACTCTTTCGAATATATGACAGATTGGTAAAAAACTCAGTGCACGACTAGAGCCACGTTCTAGGGGAAGGCGATCACAGGAATAAATAACGTTCTTTACTACATTGCGATGAGAGAGCATCACACCTTTTGGCTTACCAGTAGTTCCTGAGGTATAAATAATGGTTGCTAGATCTTCTTCTTTTACTGCATCCTTTAGTGCATCTACTTCACTTTGATTCGAAGGGTCAGCTCCTAGTTCCAATAATTCAGTCCAATGTTTACATCCAGGAATTTCGTTAAATGAGTAAATTTCAATTAAAGAGGTATTGTCCTTTATAGCTTTTATTTTCTCATAGACAAATTCACAGGATATAAAACAGTATTTTGATTCTGAGTGATTCAAAACATACTCATAATCTTCAATGGAAATCGTTGGGTAAATAGGTACATTTTGAGCTCCTATTTGAAGCACTCCTAAATCCATGATATGCCATTCAGTTCTATTGGTTAATGAAATAACGGCAATTTTATCATTGGCTTGCACTCCTAATCTCAAAAGAGCTCTACTAATAATATTCCCTTTATTGATATAGTCCTCTGATGATGTAGTCTCCCAAGTACCCTGATACTTAGACACAAAGGCTTTCTCTAAGTTATAATTATCTCGCTCCCAATAGGCAAAATCAAAAAGTCTTGTCGGTTGTTGCATAGTCTTCTATTTGTGAAGTCAAATTACAAAAATTTAACACAAATTTATTATGCATGCATAATATTATTTTATATATTTAAACTGATTTCAAATCTTATGAGCAAAACAACTATTGATTACGCACTTCGAACTGCATGGCAAGCTGTTCAAAAGATGTACAACGAGCGTGCTAAGTCCTATGGAGCAACTATGACTCAAGCGTTTGTTCTCTTGAGCATCGATCCAAAAATAGGAACTCCATCTACTGCACTAGGGCCACTGATGGGAATTGAAGCCACTTCACTTTCAAGAACCTTAAAACTCATGGAAGCAAAAGGGGTCATCAGAAAAGTAGCACATCCTACAGACGGTAGATCTGTAATCATACAACTGACCAAAGAAGGTCTTAAAATGAGAGATGAATCAAAAAAAGAGGTCTTTCACTTTAATGAAATCATCGACCATAAACTCAACAAGGAAAAACTTCAAAATTTCTTTGAAGTCATTGAGGTAATTAAAAGTTACGCAAACGAACAAATTGAATAAAATGAGAAAACACATTGAAAAAGTAGCAGTTATCGGTTCTGGAATTATGGGTTCTGGTATCGCTGCTCACTTTGCAAATATTGGAGTCAAAGTGCTGCTTTTGGATATTGTAATTCCTGAAGATAAAATGGATCCAAAATTAGCTTCAAAGTGCAAAAACAAGAGAAATTACCTCTCTGAAACAGCACTAATAAAGGCTCTTAGCCACAAACCTGCACCGTTCTATCACAGTTCATTTGCTGGACGAATCAGCACAGGTAATACTGAAGATGACATAGCTAAGATTGCAGATGTGGATTGGATCATCGAAGTGGTTGTTGAACGTTTAGACATCAAGAAGCAGGTATATGAACAAATTGAAAAATACCGTAAGGAAGGCACTCTTGTCACCTCTAATACCTCTGGGATCCCAATTCGATTTATGAGTGAAGGTAGAAGTGACGACTTTCAGAAGCACTTTTGTGGAACACACTTCTTTAACCCTGCACGTTATCTAAAACTTTTTGAAATCATTCCTGGTCCAAAAACAGATTCATCTGTGATTGACTTTTTAAATTCATATGGCGAAAAATTCCTTGGAAAAACCAGTGTCATTGCAAAAGACACTCCAGCTTTTATTGGGAATCGCATCGGAATTTTTGGAATACAATCGCTATTTCACTTGGTGAAGGAATTAGATATGACTGTTGAAGAAGTAGATAAACTCACAGGACCTGTCATCGGTAGACCAAAATCAGCGACTTTTAGAACTGTTGATGTGGTTGGATTAGACACCCTTGTTCACGTTGCTAATGGTATTGAAGAAAATTGTAAGGAAGATGAACGTTTAGAGCTTTTTAAAATTCCTGATTTTATAGCCCATATGCAGAAAGAGAATATGCTGGGATCTAAGACTGGAAAAGGATTTTATCAAAAAGTTAAAAACGAAAAGGGAGGTTCTGAAATTCAGACCTTAGATTTAAATACACTTGAATACCGAGCGAATAAAAGAGCAAAATTTGCTACCCTAGAGCTTACCAAAACAATCGATGAGGTGATCGATCGTTTTTCGGTCCTTATTAAAGGTAAAGATAAGGCTGGTGAATTTTACAGAAAGTCATTTGGTGCGCTATTTGCATACGTTTCCCATCGTATCCCTGAAATTGCCGATCACTGTTACCAGATCGACGATGCAATGAAGGCTGGATTTGGATGGCAACACGGTCCTTTTCAGATATGGCAAGCCATTGGAATCAAAGAAGGTGTTGGTTTGGCTAATGCACAGGGATTAGAAGTGGCTGATTGGGTCAAAGAACTCGCTGAAAACAATCACACTTTTTACACCGTTAAAGAAGGTGCTAATTACTATTACGATACCAATTCAAAAGATCAGACGAAGATTCCAGGACAGGAGTCCTTTATTGTCTTAGATAATATTCGTGAACAATCCGCTGTTTATAAGAACTCTGGAGTAGTCGTAGAAGATTTAGGGGATGGTATTTTAAATGTAGAGTTTCGATCCAAGATGAATACTCTTGGAGGTGATGTTATTCAAGGACTCAATAAAGCGATTGATATTGCTGAAAAAGACTTTAGAGGGCTTATCGTTGGAAACCAAGGCCCCAACTTTTCAGTGGGAGCCAATCTAGCGATGATTTTTATGATGGCTGTTGAACAGGAATACGAAGAGCTGAATACGGCTATTAAAATGTTCCAAAATACGGTAATGCGAATGCGTTATAGTTCGATCCCAACCATATCAGCACCACATGGAATGACCTTTGGAGGTGGTTGTGAACTTAGTTTACACGCCGATAAGATAGTGGCTGCTGCAGAAACCTATATGGGTCTTGTTGAATTTGGAGTTGGAGTAATCCCTGGTGGAGCAGGTTCCAAAGAAATGACTCTAAGAGCTTCAGATACCTATCAAAAGAACGATGTAGAACTCAACAGTCTAAGAGAACACTTTTTAGCTATCGCAATGGCTAAGGTTTCTACCTCTGCCTATGAAGCCTATGACAATTTCTCAATGCAAAAAGGCAAAGATGTGGTAGTAGTTAACAAGGACCGTCAATTAGCAGTTGCAAAAGCACATGCGATACTGATGGCTGATGCGGGATACACTAAACCGATTGAGAGAACCGATATCAAAGTACTTGGTAAACAAGCCTTGGGAATGTTTATGGTAGGAACTGATTCCATGCTCGCAGGTAATTATATCTCAGAGCACGATAAGAAGATAGCAAACAAATTAGCCTATGTTATGGCTGGTGGTGATCTCTCTGAGGCAACACTAGTATCAGAGCGATACTTATTGGATTTAGAAAGAGAAGCATTCCTATCACTCTGTAGTGAACGAAAAACACTTGAGCGCATTCAACATATGTTAAAAACTGGAAAACCCTTAAGAAATTAAACAAATGAAAACTGCCTATATCGTCAAAGCCTATCGCACCGCTGTTGGAAAAGCTCCAAAAGGAGTCTTCCGTTTTAAAAGACCGGATGAATTGGCTGCTGAAACTATTCAATACCTCTTAGAGCAACTTCCAGAACTCGACAAAAAAAGAATCGATGATGTGATTGTTGGTAATGCCATGCCTGAAGCTGAACAAGGGCTCAATGTGGGAAGATTTATTTCACTTATGGGGCTCGATATTGTCGATGTACCTGGAATGACTGTCAATCGATACTGTGCCTCTGGACTTGAAACCATTGCAATTGCCACTGCCAAAATACAATCGGGAATGGCGGACTGTATTATTGCAGGAGGTGCTGAAAGCATGAGTTATATTCCAATGGGAGGTTATAAACCTACCCCTAGCTATGAACTTGCAAAGAAAGGCTTAGAGGATTACTATTGGGGAATGGGACTTACCGCTGAGGCTGTTGCCAGTCAATATGAAGTAAGCCGAGAAGAACAAGATCAATTCTCCTATCAGTCCCATCAAAAAGCAATTGCTGCTCAAGAAGCTGGAAAATTTAAAGATCAAATTGTACCTATTACAATTGAACAGGTTTATGTGGACTCCAATGGGAAGAAAGCTTCCAAATCCTACACGGTTGACCGTGATGAAGGACCACGAAAAGACACTTCGATAGAAGCACTATCTAAATTAAGACCCGTATTTGATGCTAGAGGTGGTGTAACTGCTGGTAACTCCTCTCAAATGAGTGATGGAGCTGCCTTTGTAATGGTTATGAGTGAAGATTTAGTAAAAGAACTCAATTTAGAACCCATTGCACGACTGGCATCCTATGCAGCAGCAGGAGTTCCCCCTAGAATCATGGGAATAGGACCAGTTGAAGCGATTCCAAAAGCCCTGAATTTAGCTGGCTTAAAACAAGATCAAATTGAACTTATAGAACTCAATGAAGCCTTTGCTTCACAGTCACTCGCAGTGATCAAGACCCTTGGGCTCAATCCCGAGATTGTCAATGTAAACGGAGGAGCTATCGCACTCGGACATCCCTTGGGATGCACAGGAGCGAAACTCACAACACAACTCATTTCTGAAATGAGATCTAGAAACTTAAAAGGCAAGCACGGAATCGTTACGATGTGCGTAGGAACGGGTCAAGGTGCAGCTGGAATTTTTGAATTTTTACAATAAACACTGAGCATATGGAAACTCAAGAAAAAAATGAATTATTGAGAGGTGGACATTTTATTGTCAAAGAAACCTCTTGCGATGATGTTTTTACTTTGGAGGATCTCTCTGAAGAACAAAAGATGATGCGTGATAGTACCAAGGAATTCGTAGACCGAGAACTTTGGGCAAATTGGGAACGCTTTGAGAAAAAAGATTATGAGTTCACTTTTCAGTGTATGAAAAAAGCTGGTGAACTGGGACTCTTATCCATCGCTGTACCAGAAGCCTATGGCGGAATGGGAATGGGATTTGTATCCACCATGCTCGTCTGTGATTATATTTCTGGTGTAACAGGATCCTTTAGTACTGCTTTTGGGGCACATACAGGGATTGGAACCCTACCAATCACCCTCTATGGAACTGAAGAACAAAAACAAAAATACGTTCCCAAACTCGCTAGTGGTGAGTGGTTCGGTGCTTATTGCTTAACCGAACCTACAGCTGGATCGGATGCCAACTCTGGTAAGACCAAGGCTGTACTCAGTGAGGATGGAAAGCACTATCTAATCACTGGACAAAAAATGTGGATCTCCAATGCGGGATTCTGCAATCTATTTATTGTCTTTGCTCGAATTGAAGACGACAAAAACATTACTGGATTTATTGTAGAAAATGATTCCAATAACGGTATTAGTATGGGAGAAGAAGAGCACAAAATGGGAATTCACTCCTCTTCTACTCGTCAAGTTTTCTTTGACAATACCAAAGTGCCTGTAGAAAATATGCTCTCTGAAAGAGGCAATGGTTTTAAAATAGCCATGAATGCCCTTAATGTTGGTCGTATTAAACTCGCTGGTGCCTGTATCGAAGCACAGCGAAGAATCACCAATCTCTCGACATCCTATGCCAAAGAGCGCTTACAATTTAAAACTCCAATTGGAGACTTTGGAGCCATTAAAGCAAAGATTGCTCAAATGGCAACCAATACCTATGTAGGAGAATCTGCAGTCTATAGAGCCTCAAAGAATATTGAAGATCGTATAGCCCTTAGAGAAGCAGCAGGTAATTCACATCAGGAAGCAGAGCTCAAAGGTGTTGAAGAATACGCTATTGAAGCATCCATCTTAAAGATAGCGCTTTCAGAAGACGCTCAGCAAACAGCCGACGAAGGAGTACAACTCTACGGAGGAATGGGATTCAGCGCCGATGCACCGATGGAATCTGCCTATAGAGATGCTCGTATCGCTAGAATTTACGAGGGAACCAATGAAATCAACCGTATGCTCATCGTGGGTATGTTGCTCAAAAAAGCGATGAAAGGCCATGTAGACCTTCTAGGTCCAGCTACAGCTGTGGGCGAAGAACTACTCGGTATTCCTGATTTTGACACTCCAGATTACTCAGCGCTTTTTGCCGAAGAAAAAGACATGATCAAAAAGCTCAAAAAGGCCTTTCTAATGGTTGCTGGGAAAGCTGTTGAAACTTTTGGAATGGAACTAGAAGAACACCAACAACTGCTCTTAGCAGCCTCTGATATGCTGATTGAGATCTATATGGCAGAATCAGCCATCCTTAGAACTGAGAAAAACGCCAAACGATTTGGAGAAGACAGTCAAAAGGCTGAGATCGCCATGTCGAAACTCTACCTCTATCAAGCAGTAGAAATAGCAGCATCCAAAGGAAAAGAAGCGATCATCTCTTTTGCTGATGGAGATATGCAGCGTATGCTACTGATGGGACTTAGACGTTTTACCAAATACGTTAATTATCCCAACGTCATCGAACTTAAGAATTTAATTGCTGAGGAAATTAAAGCCAAAGACGGCTATACTTTTGATCAATAGTTGAAATTTAATTTAGTAGGTAAAAGCTATCCAATGGATAGCTTTTTTTATTTAAATTGCTTGTGCTAAACACCCTTCAATGAACTCATCAAAACTCTCTAAGGTATACAACGCTGAGGACTTTAAAAAACAAGCGAATGCTACTGTTGAATTACTTTCCAATCATTTGTCAAATGCTATTAATGGTAAAGGGAAAGCGATTCCCTACAAGGATGCCGAAACTGAATATCAATTTTGGAATGACTTTGAATTTACTTCAGCTGAAAACTTTTTTGAAAACGTTCTAGATCGCTCCGTACGCACCCATCACAAAAAATATATGGGGCATCAAGTTGGAGCAACTGCTCCACTGAGTGCTATTGCAGGACTGGTTAGTTCCTTTTTAAACAACGGATCAGCAGTCTATGAAATGGGGATGGCCAACAACGCTATTGAACGTATTGTTTGTGAATTACTTTCCAATAAAGTTGGTTATGACAAAAACTCAAGAGGCTTTTTAACCTCTGGTGGATCCTTGGGGAATTTAACAGCGCTCCTAGCCGCTAAGGCAGCCTACTTAAATCGTCATCCAAATGCCAAACGATTGGGGATCATGGTGGGTGAACAGGCGCACTACTCAATTGAACGCACCGGTAGAATCATGGGATTAGAAGCTGAAGGTCTTATCTTACTCCCCTCAAAAGAAGACTTTACCATTGATGAACATCAAGTTGAAAAAAACTATCAAAGGGCATTGGAACAAGGAATTGAAGTCATTGCCTTTATTGGGAATGCGCCCTCTACCGCTACTGGTAAAATTGATGACCTAAATTTTATTGCTGAATTTTGCCAAAAACATTCCATCTGGTATCACATCGATGCAGCTCACGGTGGAGCCGCTATTTTTTCCACTACATACAAAGGAGATTTAAAGGGAATCGAAAAAGCCGATTCCATTGTAATCGATGGGCATAAAATGATGATGCTACCCGCTATTACCACAGCTGTACTCTTTAAAAATGGAACTGATTCCTATAATACCTTCAAACAAAAGGCAGATTACCTACTCACAGCAACCGAAGAAGAAGATTGGAGTAATTTGGCCAAACGAACCTTTGAGTGCACCAAAAACATGATGGCTATTGAGTGGTATGTAATGATTAAAGCCTATTCTGAAGATATCTTTGATGAGTTTGTAACCAAAACGTATGACAATTGCAGAATGTTGGCTGATAAAATCAAACAACATCCCAGTCTTGAATTAGCAGTTGATCCAGACACCAATATTCTCTGCTTTAGATATGTACATCGCGCTAAAACAGATCAAGAGCTCAATCAAATCAACAAAGAAATTAGACAATCACTTCTAGAAGAAGGTGATTTTTACATTCTTCAAACCATCCTAAACGAAAAGGTCTACATTCGACTCAATACGATGAATGCATTCACCGAAGAAGCGGATTACGATTTGGTTCTAAAAAAAATAATCGATTTAGCGGATTCAAATACTTTGAAAAGCCAATAAAGTTTCAAAATTTATGATCCTTTAAGTCTAAAGTGTTATTTTTATGACAAACTAAACCCTATGAAACCCTTTACTTTATTTATAGCGCTGATAGTTACAGCCTTTTCTTATGCTCAAACCGATTCTAGAATGTACGATATCATCAATGATGTATCGCCTGATCGTATTAAATCGACTGTAAAAACTTTAGTTGATTTTGGAACCAGACACACCTTATCTGATACCATCTCAGAAAAGCGAGGAATTGGTGCAGCTCGTCGTTGGATCAAAGCAGAATTCAATAGAATTTCTAAGGATTGCAATAACTGTTTAGAGGTTTTTGAGCAACACAACTTTACACCGAAAGGTGATGGGGCAAGAATTGTTAAAGATGTTGATATTGTCAATATTGTCGCTATCAAAAGAGGAACCAAATATCCCAATCGCTATGTCATTATGAGTGGCGATATTGATTCAAGAGTCAGTGATCCAAATGATTATACCTCAGATTCACCTGGAGCGAATGACAATGCGTCGGGTATGGCTGGGACTATTGAAGCTGCGCGAATACTCTCCAAATACAGTTTTGAAAACTCCATCATTTTTGTGGGACTATCTGGAGAAGAACAAGGGCTTTATGGCGGAAAAGGTCTAGCAGCTTATGCCAAAGAAAAAGGATGGGATATCATCGGTATTCTCAACAATGATATGATTGGAAATATCAAAGGAGTAGATGGTACGATCAGTAATGTTGATTTTAGAATCTTTTCTGAACCAGTTCCTCCAACTGAATCCGAACAAGCTCGAAAATCAAGACGATTTTACGGAGGAGAAGTCGATGGAATATCCAGACAATTAGCTCGTTATGTACATCACAACGTCAAAACTTATATGCCAAGTATGAATCCTATGATGATTTATCGCTTGGATCGTTTTGGACGTGGTGGACACCACAGACCTTTTAACGATGCTGGTTTTGCGGGGATTCGTATTATGGAAGCGCATGAAAATTACACCCAACAACACCAAGATATTAGAACAGAAAATGGAATTAATTACGGAGATACTTTTGAACATGTCAATTTTGAATATGCCGCTAAGCTCACAGCCGTAAATGCGATCAACTTAGCCTCTTTGGCATGGGCTCCTCCTGCTCCAACTACATTAGGGATTGGGGGAATCGTCGAAGCCGATGCTCGATTGGAGTGGAGTGAAGTTGATGGAGCTAAAGGTTACAAAGTCTATTGGAGAGATACCACCTCTCCTACATGGGATCATTCTTTTTATACACAAGACACCAAACACACCTTAAAAGGTATTGTCATCGATAATTATTTCTTCGGAGTCGCAGCTGTAGGAGCTGATGGACATGAGAGTCCAGTGGTATTCCCCAATAAAATTATCAGATAATGAAACTATTGATCAATTTAGTTCTGAGCATGTTGAGCCTATTTGGTACCGCTCAGACCTTTACCCATCAAGATTCAATCAGAGGAAGTATCACTCCAGAGCGCAGTTGGTGGGATTTAAATGACTATGATTTAAAAGTTAAGGTCAACCCAGATCAAAAATACATTCAAGGAAGCAATACCATTTCCTATACGGTAGTATCAAAGCATCAACGTATGCAAATTGACTTACAAGAACCGATGAAAATTGATTCTGTTATAAGGGATGGCAAGCAACTTTTAATTGAACACGATGGAAATGCGCATTATATTACGTTAGAGAAAGAACAATCAATCGGTGATCAAAATTCAATAACTGTTTACTTTTCTGGAAATCCAAAAGTTGCCGTTAGAGCACCTTGGGATGGAGGGTTTTCATGGAGTGAGGACTCTAATGGAAATTCATTTGTCGCGACTTCTTGTCAAGGCCTTGGAGCCTCTGTATGGTGGCCCTGTAAAGACCATATGTACGATGAGGCAGAACATATGACCATCAGTGTTACAACCCCCAGTCATTTGATGGACGTCTCTAATGGACAACTCATCAATACTGAAGAAAATGCTGATTGGTCCACCTACACTTGGGAGGTCAATAACCCTATCAATAATTATGGAGTCAACGTTAATATCGGAGACTACACTCATTTTGGAGAAACCTATCAAGGTGAAAAAGGACCTTTAAAAGTGGATTATTTCGTATTGAAAGAGGATCTTGAAAAAGCAAAAAAACAATTTGCACAAACCAGTATGATGCTCGAAGCATTTGAACATTGGTTTGGACCCTACCCTTTTTACGAAGATGGTTTTAAATTAGTTCAGGTTCCCTATTTGGGAATGGAACACCAGAGTTCTGTCACCTATGGAAATAAGTTTGAAAATGGATATCTAGGTTCTGATTTATCAGGAACAGGATGGGGGTTAAAATTTGATTTTATCATCATTCACGAGGCTGGTCACGAGTGGTTTGCCAACAATATCACTTATAAAGACGCTGCTGACATGTGGATTCATGAAGGTTTTACAGCTTATAGTGAAAACCTTTATCTCAATTACCACTTTTCAAAAGAAGCAGCAAGAGCATATGTGATTGGAACTCGAAAGCGTATTCAAAATGACATTCCTATCATAGGGACCTATGACGTTAACTCCGAAGGTTCTGGAGATATGTATTACAAAGGAGCTAATATTCTTCATATGATACGAACGATGATTGGCAATGACGATCAATGGAGAACCATCCTTAGAGGCTTAAACGAAGAATTTTACCATCAGACCGTTACGACTGCTCAAATCGAGTCCTATATCATTAAGCATTCGGGAATTGATTTAAGCTCATTCTTTGATCAATACCTCAGAACCGTTCAAATTCCTGAATTAGAACTCAAACAAGAAAAGAAAACCCTCTATTATCGATTTAACAATGTAATCGATCAATTTCAAATGCCTTTTGATCTTGAAATCGATGGTAAACTTATCAGATTAGAAGGTTCTACAAAATGGAAACAAATTCCAACAAATTCAAAAAAAGCTACAGTTAAAACTGTTGAAGATTACTATATCACCCTAAAAAACTAATACCAATGAAAAAGTTATTAATTCTCACCCTTAGTTTATTAAGTAGTATTGCAATAGGTCAAACGCTTGACATGAAGCTCATGCAAGACCTAAAACCTAGAAACATAGGACCAGCAGGAATGAGTGGTCGTGTCACTGCTTTAGATGCCGTTTACGACAACCCTGAAATCATGTATGCTGGAACAGCTTCTGGAGGGCTTTGGAAATCTACCTCAGGAGGAATTAAATGGGAGCCTGTATTTACCAAAGAGCTTACGGCATCGATTGGAGCTGTAGCAATTGACCAATCTAACCCTTCGGTAGTTTGGGTTGGAACTGGTGAAGGAAATCCAAGAAATAGTCTCAACGGTGGTTTTGGAGTTTATAGATCACTCGATGGCGGTAGAACCTGGCAATCGATGGGATTAGAAAAAACAAGACATATTCATAGAATCATTATAGATCCAACGGATTCAAATACTGTTTACGTGGGAGCTATTGGATCTCCATGGGGTGAACACCCTGAACGAGGTGTTTACAAAACCACTGATGGTGGTAAATCTTGGAAACAAATTCTATTTGCAAATAATAAAACCGGAGTTGCTGATATGGTGATGGATCCTAGCAATCACAACAAATTAGTGGTAGCGATGTGGGAGCACAAAAGAGACCCTTGGTTCTTTAATTCAGGAGGACCAGGATCTGGAATTCACATTACTTATGACGGTGGAGAACACTGGAAAAAAGTGAGTTCTGAGGATGGATTACCTAAAGGAGATCTCGGTAGAATTGGACTCGCAATCGCCAACAGTGATCCCAACATCATCTATGCATTAGTTGAAGCTAAGAAAAATGCACTCTACAAATCTTTTGACGGTGGTCATTCTTGGAAAATGATCAACAACAAAAGCGATATAGGAAATCGCCCTTTCTACTACTCTGACATTTTTGTAGATCCACAGAATGAAAATCGTGTGTATTCGGTATTTACTTATGTGAACGTCTCTGAAGACGGTGGAAAGAATTTCACAGAACTCATGCCTGCCTATGGTGTAGACAATGGTGTTCACCCAGATCATCACGCCTGGTGGATACATCCTAAAAACGGAAAATTGATGTTCGATGGAAATGATGGTGGAATGAATATTACGCGCGATGGTGGTAAATCATGGCGTTTTGTTGGAAATATCCCCGTTGCACAATTCTATCATATCAATGTCGACATGGAATTTCCATATAATGTTTACGGTGGTATGCAAGACAACGGATCTTGGAGAGGGCCTGCTTATGTTTGGAAAGACCAGGGAATTAGAAACAGTTATTGGCAAGAAATCTCCTTTGGTGATGGTTTTGATGTCGTTCCAGATCTAGAAAACTCACAATACGGATATTCGATGAGCCAACAAGGATATGTATCGAGATACGATTGGAAAACTGGAAACAACTATTCCGTTAGACCGACTCCAGAGGATGAAAATACCGTTCTTAGATTTAACTGGAATGCAGCGATTGCTCAAGATCCATTTGATTCAAGCACCGTGTATTTTGGATCTCAGTTTGTTCACAAGAGTACCGACAAAGGACTCAATTGGAAGGTTATTTCTCCTGATTTAACTACCAATGATCCACAAAAGCAAAAACAAAGCGAAAGTGGAGGTCTTACGATGGATGCCACTGGTGCTGAAAATCACACCACTATAATTGTGATCGAACCTTCACCAGTAGAAAAAGACATGCTTTGGAGTGGATCTGACGATGGAAAAGTCCACTATACCATCGATGGTGGAACCAACTGGATTGATGTGACCAAAAACATTAAGGGACTACCAGAAGGAAGTTGGATTCCTCAGATTAAAGCTTCTCATAACAACAAAGGCGAAGCACTCTTAGTGGCTAACGACTACAGAAGGTTTAATTATGAACCTTATGTATACCGCACTACTAACTATGGTAAGACCTGGAAACGCATTGTAGATTCTAGCGACGTTCAAAGTTATGCACTTGCGATACTCGAAGATTCAGAGAATCCAAATTTAATGTTCTTGGGAACTGATGATGGGTTGTATGTATCAATTAATGCAGGAGAAGACTGGAGCAAATGGACCCATGAGTTTCCTACGGTATCTACAAAGGATTTAATGATTCACCCAAGAGAACAAGACTTGGTTATTGGAACCTTTGGTAGAGCTGCTTGGGTTTTAGACGACATCAGACCTCTTAGAGCTGTTGCTAAAAACGCAGAAATCCTAAAACAAGAGGTCGCATTGTTTGAACCACCAATAGCCTATCAAGCTGCTTATCAACAACCCACTGGTAGTCGATTTGGTGCCGATGCAATGTATCAGGGAGAAAACAGAAGATCAGGAGCCATGATTACCTATTACCTCAACCCTTCTGAAATTAAAGAAAAGGTAGCTGACAAAAAAGAGGAAAACACTAAATCAGAGGCAACAGATTCTAAAAAATCAAAAAAGGATTCCATCTTTTTTAACTTCTACGATGGAGATCGATTGATTCGTACCCTATCTTATAAAAAACCAAAAAAAGCAGGATTCCATAGAATTTACTGGAGAATGGATGAAAAAGGTGCTGATTACCCCTCGAGAACAATTCGCAAGAACAACAGAGAGCGCGGAGGCATGAGTGTCTTGCCTGGAACTTATAAAATAGAGCTCACCTATGGTGATCAGAAGTATGCTACTTCCATCGAAGTAAAATCAGATCCAAGAATTGAAGTCAAAAGAAGTGATTTAGAAGAAGTTTACACCTACGCTAAAGACTTACAATCTTCGATTCAAAAAGCTGCTGATGCAGTAAAACAATTGATTGAGAGTAAAAACATCGCTGACAAAATAGCTGCAGATCTAAAGAAAATTGATGAAACTGCCAACAAAGATCTCATTGAATCTAGTGAGAAAATCAGCAAGAAAATTGAGAATTTAGTTGCAGAATTTATCGGTAAAGTAGATAAACGACAAGGGATTACTAGGAATCCTGAAGTCACAGTGATGCAGCGATTAAATTTAGCAAATAGTTATGTTCAGTCAAGAAAAACAGGAATTAATGACAATGAATTAAGACTAATAAATTTTGCTAAAAGTGCATTAAACATTACCTTAGGTGAGGTTAATGGATTTTTCAAAGAAGATTGGAGAACCTATAGAGATCAGTTTGATGTCGCAACCTTGTCCCCTTTTAAAGAAGTCAATATTTTTTAATGAATCGAAATTTTCTCATCTTACTTTCACTGATTCTAATCTTAGGTTCTGGAATGAAATCTTTTGCACAGCAAACTGATTCTTCACTTGGAAGTTATGAGATCTTCATTTTAAATCCTGAAATTGGAAAAAAACTGTTTTTTTTCACGCAAGCCAGATTTCATAATTATGAAGTTTTTGGAAATCAAAAGCAGTTTTTGGTACGATCAGCATTTGAATATCAATTCACGAAACACTTTAAATTTCATTTAGGATTTTCAACTGTTGACAAAAAGCCAATGGATAAATCGTTAATTGAAAACTTTCAATTACAACGATGGATATATGACGAATACCAATTCGATTTTGGAACTCCATCTTCTCTTAAAATTAAAACAAGATTTCGTCATGAGAGAAGATGGATTTATCCTAACAACAGTCCTGAAACACTTAGAGATAATCGACTGCGCTTTCAACTAACGCTGGTAAAAAATATTAGCAAAAAAGTATATGTAAAGGCATTTAGTGAAGCTTTTTATGTTGTGCAACAAGATAAATTAGTCAACATGCGAAACAACTTATCCATTGGAAGCCCCCTCTCAAAAGATTTTAAATTTGAATTGGGATTGATTGACGAGGGATTAAAAGGGAATACCAACCAATTTATTGTTTCGAGACTTTATATAAATACTTCCTGGAGAAACAATAAAAAAACCACTTCTGATTCCTCATCCATTGAAACACCTTTACCAATCCAAAAAGTAATTGAAGCGCCTAAAGAAATTATTTTCGATACCAACGAAAAAGTGGATAATCTAATAGGCGATGACCACCACTTTGATCGAGAAGAGAATACAAAACAAGAGTTTGAAAAAAGTATTTCTGATGAAATCGAATTAGAAGAAGTAATTGTCTATTCGAATGAGTTGCGACATTTTGTAATTACTGCTGCACACAAAGACCAAGTGAGTACAGTTAAATCATTAAATAGACTTAAAAGAGATGGTTTTAATGGTCAGGTTTTAGAAATTTCTCAAAATGGATACTACAGAATAAGTGCTCAGGATTTCAAAGATAAGAGCAAAGCAGAACTCACGCGTCAAAAATTAGCATCTATCGGATACAACAAACCATGGATTTTAAGTACTACTGTTACTATTTCTACTGTTGAATTAGTTCCAATTAAGAAGGGTGCTGATCAAATAAAAGTTGACGATTCTCAAACTGATTCAATACAGAATGAAACTAAAGAAGTAGATCAAGTTTTTGACAAAGATTCCAATTTGATGAATTCTGATATTGTCAATATTCAAAATCAAGATACTGAACTCCTACAGAGAATCAGTGCTCAAAGAGAGACAGCTGGTAAAAGAAAATTTAAATCTCCAATTTATCACTTAGTTATTGGCGCTGTAACAGAACTTGGATTTGCTCCAAAACACATTGAAGCACTTCGTTCGAAAGGATACAAAAGTGCCTATGTATTTAAAAAACCTTATGGAGGAGTATATCGTATAAGTGCTGCCAAATCGAAAAAAATAGAAGATTTACAAAAATTAATCCTGAAGTTAAAAGCCGATGGATTTAAATACGCATGGATTTTTGATACGACATTGATCGATTATGAGAAAGATCTGACTTTAGAATCTGAGGATGAAATTGAAAATCAAATTCCAATTCAAAAACCTGAAACTGTAGATCAGGAAATTAAAAATGACACCATTTCAGAGAAGGAAATAAATTTAACTATACCTGTTGATTCAATTGTTCAAGTTCCTTTAAATAATGATCTAATTGAGGCTGTTCAACCTGAGGTTGAAGTAGCGGTTGTTGAAGAAGATTCTATCTTTGAAAGAAATTCAAATTCGATTCCTTACAGGCCAATTCACCATGTAATTGCCGCCTCAACTACGGATTCAAAAAGGGCCGTTTCAATTACTGAAAATCTAAGAAAAATGGGATTTGTAAATGCCTATATTCTTAATTCAAATAACTCTTATCGAGTAAGTGCAGCACATTTTAAAAATCGCACCGATACCAAAGCTGCAATTGATTTATTAAACAATCAAGGTTTTAAAGGTGCATGGGTATTAATAGAAGAATAATTAACTATAAAACAATGAAAAAAATAACATTACTATCAGTATCAATAGCACTATTAGGCATCGTTTCTTGTAAGAATACTACAAGCAAGGAGGCTAAAACAGAACACCAACCTATGGAAATGAGTGAAGAAGTTCACAAAATAACTTTTGATATGGAGTCTAAAAGTGGCTCTGAAGTAAAAGGAACTGTTGAATTCTCACAAATGGGTGAAGAGGTTATGATGATGGCTTATCTCTCAGGACTTACACCTGGAGAACACGCAATCCACTTACATGAAAAAGCTGATTGTAGCTCAGAGGATGGAAAATCAACAGGAGGACATTGGAATCCAACACATGAACAACACGGAGCGTGGGGATCTGCAGAAGGCTATCACAAAGGTGATATCGGAAACTTTACGGTTGGTGCTGATGGAAAAGCAACAGTACACTTTATGACCGATGAGTGGTGTATGGATTGTGAGGATGAGACCAAAAACATCATCGGAAAAGCAGTAATCGTTCACCAAGGAACTGATGATTTAGTTTCACAGCCAAGTGGTGCTGCTGGAGCAAGGGTCAGCTGTACAGGTATTATCCAATAAATCTTAAAACCCTTTTATAGGGTTTTTTTATATGAATCCTTCTTCCTCTTCATGGGTTAAAAAATTTGGTGTGGTCTTTGAATCTAAATCAAATCCGATTTTAGAATTCAAAGACTTATACCAACAATTGACAGACGTAGGATTTGTGTATGGTTTGCATTTTAAAACCGTAGAAAACTATACGACTTCCCATGAATTATTAGCTGATGAGATTGCGAAACTCAATCTCTTACACGCACTTTGTGAAGTGCATGCCCAATACTCTAAGACTAGAGATTACAATCTCTTTTTAGAAGATGTTCTCAAATTTTACCAACCCTTGGTAAAGGCGTCTAGTTTTTGGAAAAATCTCTTGTCAAAAAACCCATCTACCACACTAGAAGAGGTTATCGATAAGAGAATCAACAATGGGAACAATCGTTTGACACAATTGTTCAGCTCCAATTTCTACAATGCATTTGTAATTTATGATCCCATTTGCTTTTATCACTTTCTCAGAAATAAAACTGATTTTGACGATTCCTATGGTTATTTAAAAGAGTTGACGATTCTCTATGGAAAAAAAACACAATTCCAAATACCTGACTCCAAACACCAGCTCTACGGGATTCTTTTGGCTCATTTAGGAGCAGATACAGTCTTTGAAAATTACGATGCTGATAGTATTGAGACAGACACCTATTGGTATCACCGCTATATTCTCGATTTGTGTTCGATTATTCTTTACGCACAGAACGAACTTGAGGAACCTCATCAATCCTATTTGCAAACAATAAGCTCTGAATTACATCTCGACTCAGATGATTATCAACTATGTATAAAGAATGCCAAACGATTCTCCGAGAATTTTGAATCAAAACTAAGTTCTTTAAAATCTTCGAATACCATTCAACGATTTCAGTCCAAGATCAACAATTTAGCTGAACGACTCATTAAGAGAAATTCCAAGCGCATTATTCGAGAACTAAAAAATTCAAAGGAGTTACTATTGCTTCTAAGTCATTCAACTCATAGAGATCTCAGTCCTGAAGAACAGAAAAAAGTGCAACAATACGCTTTGGATATTGCTAAGAGCATCCCTTCCCTAGCAATATTTATGCTTCCCGGTGGAGCCTTATTACTCCCTATATTTATACGCCTTATTCCAAAATTATTACCTTCTGCCTTTGATGAGAATAGAATTGAATAAGTCTTTTGGTATCTTTGCCTTATGAGTGACCAAAAAATTCGAATAAACAAATACCTCAGTGAGATTGGATACTGCTCTAGAAGGGCTGCTGACAAGCTTATCGAACAAAAAAGAGTAACCATTAATGGGGAGCTACCAGAAATGGGGACTAAAATATCGGAAAGCGATGTTGTGGCTGTCGATGGAAAGCCAGTAAAAAATCAGAATGAAAAGCCTGTTTATATCGCATTTAACAAACCTATTGGAATTGTTTGTACTACCGACACCCGTGTTGAAAAAGACAATATCATCGACTATATCAAATACCCTAAAAGAATTTTTCCTATTGGACGACTCGACAAGCCAAGTGAGGGGTTAATCCTTTTAACTTCAGATGGAGATATCGTCAATAAAATACTTAGAGCTCGCAACCATCACGAAAAAGAATACATCGTGAGAGTTAACAAAAAGATCGAAGCTGATTTTGTTCAAAAGATGTCCAATGGAATTCCAATTCTAGGTCAGGTCACCAGAAAATGTACTGTTGAGCAACTTGACGATCGCAATTTTAGAATAATCCTTACTCAAGGACTCAACAGACAGATTCGCAGAATGTGTGAATATTTGGGATACAAGGTGACTAAATTAAAAAGGGTACGTATCATGAACATACCCTTAGATGTGGAAATAGGAAAATGGCGTTATCTCACCGATAGTGAACTTTCTGAAATCAATTCACTAGTTAGTGATTCCTCAAAAACCCATACGAATTAAGCCAACCAAGCTTTCATCATCCATACGGTCTTTTCTTGCTCAGCGATAAAATCACTCATCATACTCACAGTTCCTTCATCTGAAGCATCTGCAGCTAATTGTAAAATCGATCGTTCGATGACTATGAGCTCTTTTAGTGAATCTAAAATTAGTACAATAGCCTCTTTTGCCTCTTTGACATTCACTCCTACTCTAATCTTTGCAACCTTTATATAGTCTTCATGAGTGTGAAGTGGAGTGTGTTCTAGGGTTAGAATACGCTCCGCAATTAGATCTATTTTGAGATTGGAGTCATTGTAGAGTTCTTCAAATTTCACATGAAGATCAAAAAATGATTGACCTTTAATATTCCAGTGTATTCCTCTTAAATTTTGGTAATAGATTTGAAAATTGGCCAATAATTCATTGAGTAATCCACTGATTTGAGCTGATTTTTCTATAGATAATCCGATGCTATTTGTATTCATAACGTATTGATTTTTATTGGTTTGTAATTATAGTATAAATTTATGCTATTTGAATTATTATTTTATATAAGTAATATTTATATATTTTATATCTTTATAGTTATAATTGATACTCGATGACTATTACACAACTTAAATACTTACTCTCTGTAGCAGAATACAGAAATTTTACTCAAGCAGCTGAACACTGTTTTGTGACCCAACCTACTTTGAGTATGCAAATACAAAAACTAGAAGATGAATTAGATCTACAAATCTTTGATCGAACCAAAAAGCCTATTGAAATCACAAGGGTTGGAGCCATGATCTTAGAGCAGGCAAAACACATAGTCGATGAAGCCTCTAGAATTAGCGATATCGTAGATCAACAAAAGGGATTCATTGGTGGTGATTTTACCATTGGAGTTATTCCAACAGTAATGCCTACCCTACTCCCCTTGTTTTTAAAGGCTTTTAACAACAAATATCCCAAGGTCAATTTAATCATCAAGGAAGAAAACACTGCTACGATTATAAAAAACTTACACGAAGGTAAATTGGATGCTGCAATTGCAGCTACACCCTTGGAAAACGATGGTCTTGTTGAGCGACCTCTGTACTATGAACCATTTGTAGCCTATCTCAATCACAACAATTCCTTATTAGAAAAAAAAGAACTCAATGCTGAAGATTTAGACGATCAAAACATTCTTCTCTTAAAAGATGGTCACTGTTTTAGAGATGGAATCTTAAATATTTGTGGTGGTTTAAAAACAACTAATTCAGGTTTTAATATTGAATCGGGAAGTTTTGAAACCTTGATCAATCTTGTAGATGAAGGACTTGGAATGACCTTACTTCCTTATCTCAACACCAGAAATCTATCAGATTCAAAAAAGTCAAATATCAGAAGCTTTAAAAATCCTTCTCCTGCCAGAGAGATTTCGTTAATCTATCACAAAAATGAGCTTAAGCTTCATATTAGTGAGGCCTTGAGAGATGTCATTTCAGGAGTGATTAGAGGAGAAATTGCCTTTAATGATGTAAAAATCATTAGCCCATTAAAAAAATAAAATGAAGAGAATTAGTATCCTATTACTTCTTGGATTCATAGTTTCATGTTCCCCAAGACTGAGTAAAACCCAACGTCAAATTCAGGAACAGATCACTGTTTCACAGGTGTTTAAAAATAATTTTACTGGGTTGTTTGTCTACAATCCAATGACAAAAGACACTCTTGTTAATATCAATGGGAACCGATTTTTTACTCCAGCGAGTAATACTAAAATATTCACTTTATACAGCTCACTAAAATTGATTCCAGAGCGTATTGAAGCGCTTAAATACACTACTTTAGAAGACACTATTTATATCAAAGGAACTGCAGATCCTAGTTTGTTTCATCCATTTTTTAAGGACAGTACCATCTATCACTTTTTAAAGGACAAGGAGCACATTAAACTGCTTAAAGGTCAGTTAGAGGACGATCATTTTGGCCCTGGTTGGGCTTGGGAAGATTACGATGCTGCTTTTTCACCAGAACGTTCTGCTTTGCCGATTTACGGAAATGTACTCGAAGTAAGAACTGTCGATGGTAAAGCGAGTTTTAAGCCTGAATACTTTGTTAATAGTAGTCAAATGACAGCCTTTTCAATGCCAAAGAAAAGAGCTAACTACTCCAATGAATTCTATGTTCCTCTTGTTAAAAATGACACGCTTCATATACCATTTATACAATCGGATAGTCTCACTGCTCACTTATTATCGTTAGAACTCAACAAAAAAATAGGTTTAAGCGAAGATCAATCCATTGAATTTGATCAGCTGCTCTCAGGTATCGAAAGAGATAGCATCCTCAAACAGATGATGGTGGTAAGTGATAATTTTTTAGCAGAACAGTTGCTTTTAAACGCATCTAACCAACATTACAATCGATTAAACTCCTATGACATCAGACGCTATGTCATCGATACACTGCTCACTGATTTACAACAAAAGCCAAGATGGGTTGATGGCTCAGGACTCTCTAGATACAATCTATTTAGCCCCATCTCAATGGTTCAAGTCCTTGAAAAGATTCAAAAGGAAAGCCCCAATTATTTAGAATTTTTTCCAGTAGGTGGTGAAACAGGAACTTTAGAACATTGGTTAAATGGAACGGATCGCCCCTATATTTACGCTAAAACTGGAAGCCTTGGAAATAACTTTAATCTCAGTGGGTATTTAATAACCAATAGCGGCACTACTTTGATCTTTAGTTTTATGAACAATCACTACACCAAACCAACATCAGTTGTCAAAAAAGAAATGGGTGAAGTTCTCAGACTTATTCGAGATCATTACTAAAAGCGATTATCGCCATCAATCAGGTCTCCAATTCCTCCCAATATACTGCCTTCTCCTTTGCGTTGACCTCCCATTTTTGGAGCTGCAGCCCATATTCTAGAAGCTAAGCGACTAAAAGGTAGTGATTGAACATATACAGTACCAGGGCCCGTCAATTGAGCGAAGAACAATCCTTCACCTCCAAAAAGCGTATTCTTAATACCACCGACAAATTCAATATCGTAATTGACCTGCTGAGAGAAACCAACTAAACAACCGGTATCGACTTTAAGTGTTTCCCCTGCAGCTAATTCCTTTTTGGCTAGTGTTCCACCTGCGTGTACAAATGCCATTCCATCTCCTTCTAGTTTTTGCATGATGAATCCTTCACCTCCAAAAAGACCTCTACCCAGTTTTCTAGAAAATTCAATACCTACAGAGACTCCCTTGGCTGCACATAAAAAGGCATCCTTTTGACAAATAAACTTACCTCCTAGTTCTGAGAGGTCAATCGGTATGATCTTACCCGGGTAAGGAGCCGCAAAACTCACCTGTCGCTTTGATTGACCATGGTTTAAGAAGACCGTCATAAATAAACTCTCTCCTGTAAGTAAACGTTTACCAGCAGAAAACAATTTACCCATCACTCCTTCATTTTGTTTGGAACCATCTCCAAAAATGGTTTCCATACCTATAGAGTCATTCATCATCATAAAAGATCCAGATTCTGCAACGACAGCTTCCTGTGGATCTAATTCAATTTCTACAAACTGCATCTCTTCTCCTTGGATGCGATAATCGATTTCGTGTGCGTTCATTTTCTTAATTTTATAGTCCATTCAAATTCAAAATTGGAAACTAAGTCTCCGTTTAAATCAATTCCTTTTGAAGTCATCCAAAACTTTTGGCCTTCACCACTTGCAATCGTTTTTTCAATAGCTTGATCGATCAATTGACCATCGGAACAACTAAAAGTAATGGTTCCCCTAGCCTTTTTTGAAAAATTAGCCTTGTTATTGGCAACGAGCATGGATATGGGTTTTTTCGAAAGCTGAATTTTTTCCATCACCAAAACACCAGTTGAAAACTCAGCTGCCATTCCCTGTGCTGCCCAAAACATCGATTTAAAAGGGTTTTTATTAAACCAACTGTGTTTAATACGAACTACTGCTTTATCATTTTCTAAATGATGTAAACGTACACCACACCACCATGCAGATGGCAATTTAAAAAACATAAACCAATTGTATTTAGAAGGCTTCATAGGATTTATTTGTTCATAAATTTAAGTAATGTTTTCAATTAACTAAGCTCCTAGAGATGATTTATATGTTAATATTTTGTTAATATATAGTACTTTGTATTGCATACTACTATCTTTTATACATATATTTGCATTAGAAAGTACTATATGAATTAAAATTCTAGTATATGAATATTGAAAATACAAAAGCACAAATGAGAAAAGGAGTACTGGAATTCTGTATTCTTTCCGTGATGGACGGACAAGATAAATACACCTCAGAAATCCTAGATGCTCTTAAGGAGGCTAAGTTGCTTGTTGTAGAAGGAACCATCTATCCCCTACTTACAAGACTTAAAAATTCTGGCCTATTGGACTACCGATGGGAAGAATCAACTTCAGGTCCTCCAAGAAAGTACTATTCTCTTACAGAAAAGGGAAGAGAGTTCACCAAGGAACTAGATCAAACTTGGAATGAATTAAAAAACGCTGTTCAAAAAGTTACTAAATAAGCAGATCATGAATAAGACTATAAATATCAACCTCGCTGGAATCGTTTTTCACATCGATGAAGAGGCATTCGACAAACTTCAATCCTACCTAGATGCTGTAAAAAAATCATTGAAGGGTACTGAGGGAAATGAAGAAATTATCGCTGATATAGAAGCTAGAATTGCTGAACTATTTTCAGAACGAATTAAAGAAAAAGAAGTTGTTACAAAAGATGATGTAGATTATATTATTGCAAAACTTGGACAACCAGACGATTATCAAGTAGACGACTCCATCTTTGATGAAGAAACTACTGGATCGAAAAAATCCAACAAAACCAAGAGACTTTACAGAGATACTGATGATAAAATCATCGGAGGTGTGTGTTCCGGAATTGGACATTACCTAGGTATTGATCCAGTATGGGTTAGACTTATTTTTATCGTATTATTCTTTGGAGGATTTCCAATTATCGCCTACTTAATTCTTTGGATTATCGTGCCTGAAGCTGCTACTACTGCTCAAAAACTTGAGATGAAAGGTGAAGCGGCGAACCTTAGCAATATAGAGCGCAAGGTCAAAGAAGGTTTTGAAAACGTTAAAAAAAAAGTAGACGATTTCGATTTAGACGAAACTGGTAAAAAAGTAAAAGAAACAGGATCATCCTTCTTTGGAATGATTACCAGCATTGTGGGTTCCTTCTTTAGCTTTTTAGGAAAACTCATCACAGGAATCTTTGCTTTTGCCGGAAAACTTATTGGAGTGATATTGATTTTAGTATCCTTTGCTGTTATCATATCTATTTTTATCACATTTATTACCTTTTCATTTATCGATGTCAACTTTGGATCTGATATCGCTCCAATTTTTTTAGCAGAATCATTTGTAGATTTTCCAGTATGGTTGAGTTCTATACTTTTGATATTAGCCATTGGAATCCCCTTCTTTATGTTGATGTACTTAGGGCTTAAAATCCTTATCAAAAACATCAAACCAATGAGCGGTGTGGTTAAATTAAGTCTTCTAGGTGCTTGGTTACTCAGTATTTTTGCACTGATTTTCATCAGCATCAATCAAGTAGCTACTGAATCAATAAGAGTTAGTGAAAATCCTAAAATAGAACAATTACAAGCAGTGGACACCCTCTATGTAAAAATGAGAACTTCAAAACATTACGATCGTGTTGATCCACTTTTTAACATTGATCATATGAGTATGTCTTATGATCAAGATGGTGAACAAATCTTATTTTCGAGACACATTCGATTTGATGTACACAATTCAAATGGAGCAAATCCAACCGTTGAAGTCAGTAGAACTGCCAAAGGAAGAAACTACAAAAAAGCCTTAGAGCGTGCTCAAAAGATTGCTTATGATTATGAGTTAACTTCTAATACACTCTATCTCAACAATTACTTTACAGCTCCTACAGACAGTAAAATAAAGGCTCAAGAAGTTGAAATCGATCTTTATCTTCCAGAAAACACAGTGATTCAGCTCGATTCAAACACTGCGAATTATATTTCACATCAGGTGGATAACAATATGGATTTCTACCGAAAAGACATGGCCGATCACCTTTGGAAAATGAGCTCAAACAACCAGCTTGAATGCTTGGATTGCGAGCAGTAAACCAACAGATGAAAATGATTAAAAAGAGTTGATTCAATCAACTCTTTTTTTGTTTATATTTATTCTTCATCTTTTGAAATGGAACTACGACTTTTAGAATATCAGTTAGAACTCAAACACACCTTTACTATTGCAAGGGAGAGTACCGATATTCAAGACACTCTAATTGTTGAGTTATCACTAGACGGCCATCATGGCTATGGAGAAGCAACCTCAAATCCCTATTATGGGATAACTATAGAAGGGATGAAATCAGAGCTCTTAGAGCTTCAAGAAGCTCTTTTAGAATATAGCTTTGAAGATCCCGAGCAATTCTATCTTTGGTTAGAGCAATTCAAGTTGAGTAGTTTTGCTCTATGTGCTTTAGACTTAGCTGCTTATGATCTCTGGGGTAAAATCCATCAAAAACCACTGTATGAACTATGGGGAACTACCCTAGATCAGATACCGACGACTAATTTTACCATTGGGATCGATACAATCGACAAGATGAAGGCAAAGTTGAAAGAACAACCCTGGCCCATCTATAAGATTAAATTGGGAACTGATAAGGATGTTGAGATTGTAAAATCTTTAAGAGAGGAAACTGATGCTATCTTTAGAGTAGATGCCAACTGTGCATGGACTGCCCAGCAGTGTATCGATTACTCAAAAGAATTAAAAGATTTAGGAGTCCAATTTATTGAGCAACCCCTCAAGGCAGACAATTGGGAGGGAATGCAACAACTTAAAGAGCATTCACAGCTTCCCATCATAGCCGACGAAAGCTGTATTGTAGAGTCTGATGTTGTCAAATGCGCTCCCTATTTTGATGGTATTAATATCAAGTTGACTAAATGTGGTGGAATTACTCCAGCCAAGAGAATGATCAGTCAAGCAAAATCGCTTGGTTTAAAAGTAATGATCGGTTGTATGACTGAATCCACCGTTGGAATCTCTGCGATTGCACAACTACTACCCTATCTAGATTATGTAGATATGGACGGTGCACTACTTCTTGCAAAAGACATTGCAAAAGGAGTCTATATCGATTCAAATGCTGTGATTCACTATCCTAAATTAGGAGGATCAGGAGTAGCGCTTTTATAAGTTTTGATTATGAAACAACTCAAGCGAAGTATTAGTACTAAAATAAAACACAAGGGAGAACTCTATACATACTATGGAGGAACCAATTATCTCGGACTTTACCATCACTTTAGGTTTAAGAAAAAGATGCTCAAAGGAGTTCTCAAGTACGGAGTTCATTTTGGAGCATCGAGACTATCGAATGTTGGCCTTGATATTTACAAAAAAGCAGAAATCAAACTCGCTGAAGTCTGTGGTGCTAAGGCAGCACTAACTGTTTCATCTGGCTATTTAGCAGGTCAACTAGTCGCTTCTCTGTTTAAAGAAGAACGCTATAAGAGTTTTTACAGCCCCAACACCCATCCAGCACTCGAACGTCAGAAATACAAAGAGTACCTTGACTACGAGAGTTTTATTGAGTCTGTAAACGCCTATATTGCCAAAGGACCTAAGAAAACCCCTATCATCTATTTAGACACCATTGATTTTTTTGGGAACAACTATCCAACCTATGATTGGCTTCATAAAATACCACTTCAAGAGTGCATCCTAATAGCGGATGACTCCCACGGAATTGGAATCACTGAAAATGGAACTGGTTCTTATGGGATATTAAAAGAATTCAAGCCAAAAGAGCTGATTGTTTGTTGTTCTTTGGGTAAAGGTTTTGGAATTGGAGCAGGTGCTATCATCAGCAGTAAAAAACGCATCAATAAGATCAAAGAAACTTCTTTTTTTGGAGGCGCATCACCAGCGAGTCCAGGTCATTTATACGCCTTTGTAAAATCTTCTGAGATCTACGAAAAACAGTATAAAAAACTCCATAAAAACATCCGCCTGTTCTTAAAACAATTGAAACATCCAGAGGAGTTCCATTTCCACAAAGATCACCCTGCGTTTGGTTTTAGAGATAATGAGCTTTGCGAACTATTAGAAGCGAATAAAATTCTGATGACTAAATTTAACTACCCAACAGAAAAAGATCCTCTGATCTACAGAATTGTCATCACAGCTAGACATACAAAAATGGATATTGAAAAGCTTACAGAGCTCATCAATACCCATTATGATTCTAAAAACAACTAGGTGTTTTATTCGTTTGAAGCTAAATAACGCTCTGCATCTAATGCTGCCATACAACCTGTACCAGCTGCTGTAACAGCTTGACGGTATTCCTTGTCTTGAACATCTCCAGCTGCAAATACTCCAGGTTTATTAGTCTTAGTAGATTTTCCTTGGGTTATTAAATACCCTGTTTCATCCATATCTAATTGACCTTTGAAAATATCAGTATTAGGCTTGTGACCGATGGCTACAAACAATCCAGTAATAGCGATTTCTTCTTTTTCTCCAGTTTGGTTATTGACCATTCTCAACCCTTCGACAACTTGATCTCCTAATACTTCATCAACTTCAGTATTGTACTTGATTTCAATATTTTCAATACTATTAACGCGGTGTTGCATTGCTTTTGAAGCGCGCATTTCATCACGGCGAACTAGCATGGTTACCTTATTACAAATATTAGCTAAATACGAAGCTTCTTCTGCAGCGGTATCTCCAGCACCTACAATGGCTACATCTTGTCCTCTATAAAAGAAACCATCACAAACAGCACATGCTGATACTCCTCCTCCTCTAAGGCGTTGTTCACTTTCTAATCCAAGGTAACGAGCAGTTGCACCAGTACTGATAATCACAGTTTCAGCTTCAATTTCGGTTTTATTATCGACAATTGCTTTGTGAATTCCACGAACCTCATCAGAGAATTCTACAGATGTGATCATTCCAATGCGAACTTCCGTTCCAAAACGTTCTGCTTGTTGTTGTAGTTGAACCATCATTGTTGGCCCATCAATCCCCTCTGGGTATCCTGGAAAGTTATCGACTTCTGTAGTGGTAGTCAATTGTCCTCCTGGCTCCATCCCTGTATACATTACAGGCTTCAAATCTGCTCTTGAGGCGTAAATTGCAGCAGTATATCCTGCAGGTCCTGATCCTATGATGAGTGTTTTAATTCGTTCTACTGACATAATATTATTTATTAATTCTTTTTATAATGCTCTATAATTTTCATTCAAAAATAAGAGATATTACCCTCGAGTTAAACAAAAAGTTATTAATACTTATTATACGACTATTGATAAAGCTGATCAGTCTAAATTAACTGCAACAATCAGCCTTAGATGAGCTGTCTTTTACTCCCAACTTTTTGAGAATAGTCTCCATTAAACACCATTTGGTGATTGATGATTGAATGAGGTTCACACCAACAAAAACAGTAAACCACAGCCAATTGATATTCACATACACTGCTAAAGCTACACTAATGAGCACAAAGCTTCCTGCAATGGCTCTAATACATCTATTCATCATAATTTTAAATTTTAAAAAAGTAAAAGTAATCCTTGATAGTTACTCTCTAAGTAACACAGGTCACATATAAAAAGGGCAGTACCCGAAAGCACCACCCTTTTCCAATCAACCAAAACAAATTACACTTTTTCGCCTTTCAGCATTTTGTTCCAATACAAATATGGAAGCATAAACTTTTTCAACATCCACAATCTCCAGTGTTCTTTAGCAGAATTAAAAATGAGCATCTGCTTTAATTTAGGATCTGGAGTAAACTTATTGTTATAATCAAACTCTGCGAGTACCATTTTACCATATCCTGTCACCAGTGGACATGAAGAATAACCTTTGTAAGATGCGTCCATTTCTTTTTGAGCGTTCATCAATCGTGAGATATTTTCAACTACAACAGGTACTTGCTTGCGAATTGCAGCCCCCGTTTTAGCAGTTGGAAGTGCTGCAACATCACCTATCCCAAATACATTGGCAAACTTATTGTGTTGTAAGCTATTGATATTGACATCTAACCAACCATCAGCATTGGCTAATTCTGAATCACGAACAAACTTAGGTGCTGCTTGTGGTGGCGCTAAATGAAGCATATCGAATGGTATCTCGATCACTGTTTCTCCACTGATTTTTTCACCAATGGCGGTTTCGGTTTTCATAACACAATCATCTCCTTCTGGAGCAACGTATTTAAAATAAGCAATCTGTTTTTCAGCGTCAATTTTAAAAGGAGCATAAAATGGTTTAAAATGCACTTTGTAACGATGTAGTACTTTTTCCAGGGTTGCTTTTACTTCTGGCACTCCAAAGATCACAGAGCCTGGGGTTGCAAAAATGACGTTCGTCTTATCTGCCAATCCGTGTTTTTTAAAATAATGAGCCGCTAAGTACATGATTTTTTGTGGAGCACCTCCACATTTAATAGGTGTAGAAGGCTGTGTAAAGAGAGCGTTACCTCCTTTGAAATTTTTAAGTACGTTCCAAGTGTGAATTGGATCGGTATAATTGCTACACACTACTCCTTTATCGAGTGCTTCAGGAAGACCTTCGATGAGTTCGGGTGCCATAACAAGACCTGGAGAAACTACTAGGTACTCATAACTAATATCTCCATTAGATTTTGTTCTTACAATATTTTCATTTGGGTTAAATCCAACGGCATAATCTTTAATCCAATCCACTCCACTTGGCATTACACTTGCCATAGTGCGTTTGGTTTTAGCCATATCAAAGGTTCCAGCTCCAACTAGAGTCCAAGCAGGCTGGTACCAATGGGTATCCGCTGGTTCAATTATTGCAATAGATAAATTTTTGTCTTTTTTTAGAAATTGAGCAGCAGTCATGATTCCTCCTGTTCCTCCTCCGATTACTAAAATTTGATAGTTTGATTTCATGGTGTTTGTTTTGATTGATTTACATTCTAAAGTTAACCATCCAATCTTATTTTATGTGTAACGAAGGTTACATTAGTGAGGATTCATTTTTTAGTAGGTATACTAAAAAAACGCTTGGAGTAACCCAAGTGAATAGAGAAGTACTATTATCTAGTTAAAATTTAGGAGTGATAAATGCTATTTTAATATCAATCCCAATAATAGGAAGTAAAGTGAAATAAAAAACGGAGAATCCATCAATTTTGACAAATTCTCCGCTTTAGTGACCTCCTCTGACGAAAGTTCAAACTTTTTAGAGGAGCTAAAAAGGATAGTATCTTTCTAGTTAGGATATTGAACTCAAATAAGGCTGTTTATAATATCTCTTACCTGTAGCCTTGTATAAAGCGTTTGCTACAGCTGCGAAGGTAGGAGGGAAAGTAGGTTCTCCTAATCCAGTTAGATTAATGTCATTTTTCACAAAATGAACTTCGATTTCTTTTGGAGCTTCGCTCATTCGAATCATTCTATAATTAATTTTAATCCTGTTGAAGCAGTCTGGATTTCATTTAGACTGCTTTTTTTGTTAAACATTCTTTAAACCTTTGGTGTTTTCTGACATCAAACTGAAATAATTCTTATCTTTTGTGTCCTTGTCTTTATCGACAAACTATACAAACTAATTCTTAAACTCTATGGCTCAATTTACACTTAAGGTTAACGGAGCATCGCATCAAGTCGATGTAGAACCAGATACTCCCATTTTATGGGTACTCAGAGATCATTTAAATCTCGTTGGAACCAAATACGGTTGTGGTATCGCTCAATGTGGTGCTTGTACTATTCATTTAGATGGGACGGCAACCAGAGCTTGTCAACTTCAAGTATCTATGGTTGGAAACAGTGAAATTACTACTATAGAAGGACTCTCAGAAAATGGAGAACATCCTGTACAACAAGCTTGGCTGGAAGAAGATGTACCTCAATGTGGTTATTGTCAAACTGGACAGATCATGACTGCAGTTTCTCTTCTTAAAAACAACCCTCATCCTACTGATGAAGAAATCGAAATGGGAATGAGTGGAAATTTATGTCGTTGTGGTACATACACTCGAATAAAGAAAGCCATCAAAAGAGCGTCTAACAGTTAATTATTAAGATCATGTCTACATTTAAAACAAAAACCTCAAGAAGAGAATTTATAAGAAATGTTTCCCTCGGTTCTGGTGGAATCATTTTGAGTTTCAATTGGCTTGCATCTTGTAATTCAACTGAAAGAGAACTGATGGCGTTACCAAATAATTGGTATGAATTAAATGGCTATTTAAAGATTGGAGAAAACGGCCTAGCAACTATTATGTCACCCAACCCTGAAATCGGTCAAAACGTAAAGACTTCGATGCCGATGCTCGTGGCCGAAGAATTGGATATCGATTGGAAAAATGTTCTTGTAGAACAGGCTCCACTTAATGTGGGTCTATTTGGTAACTGGCAAATTGCGGGTGGTTCTAGATCAATTGGCAGTAGTTGGGTTCCTCTACGACAAGCAGGAGCCACTGCTCGTAAAATGTTATTGATGGCAGCCGCTTCATCTTGGAGTGTTCCTATTGAGGAGCTCACAACTTCTAATGGAATTATTACTCATAAAGCTTCTGGAAAATCAGATCACTACGGTGTATTTGCTGAGAAAGCATCTATCTTAGAGGTACCAGAAGAAGTGGAACTCAAAGAACTAGCTGATTATAAAATCATCGGACACTCCAAAAAGAATGTCGATGGGAAAAATATCGTTACTGGAAAACCCCTCTTTGGTTTAGATATTAAAGAAGAGGGTATGCTCACAGCAATGATCGTACACCCCCCTGCTTTTGGAAAAGTCTTAAAGTCTTTCGATGCCTCTTCGGTCATCAATATGCCTGGGATCAAAGATGTATTTACCATCAATACCTTCAATGATGAAGATGCGAGAGGCTGGTCCGACATCACTGCCTTTAATGAACAGGTGGTGATTGTAGGAGAATCTACTTGGCAGGTGATGAAAGCTAAAAAAGTACTTAAAGTAGTGTGGCAAAATATGCCAAAAACCACCATTAAGCAAGCAGGTTGGGGTGGCAATGCAACTGATGTGTCCATTCCTACTGGATTAGAGAGTTCAGTTGATCACAATAAAAAATTAAATGATTATTCTGGACTACCACTTCAAACAGCTCGTAAGGATGGTAATCCAGAAAAGGCATTTAAAGAAGCTGCAAAAGTATTAGAACGAACCTATACTGCCCCTTTTAGAGCACATAATACGATGGAGCCTATGAACTTCTTTGCGGATGTCACTGAGGATCGCGCGATCCTATCGGGTCCTGTTCAAACTCCTGAAGCTGCTGAAGGTTCTGTGGCTACTCGATTAAAAATGCCGAGAGAAAAAATTGAAGTTCACTTGAGTCGAATGGGGGGTGGATTTGGAAGACGTCTCTACGGAACCTTTGTTGTTGAAGCAGCTTTGATATCTCAACATGTGAAAGCTCCTATTAAACTGGTCTATACTCGAGAAGATGACATGACCTATGGAACTTATCGTCCTGCTTATACGTTAAAGTATAGAGCGGCAATCGATAAAAACAACAATCTCACTGCGATACACGTCATTGGAGGTGGAATTCCTGAAAGCCCTTTACATGAAAATCGATTCCCAGCTGGAGCTATCGATAATTATTTAGCTGAAAAATGGGTGATTCCTTCAAATATTACCATCGGTGCCTACAGAGCCCCCCGCTCTAATTTTAACGCATCGGCAGAACAATCATTCCTTGATGAATTAGCTGAAACACTTGGAAAAGATCCTTTAGAATTTAGATTGGAACTTTTAAAAAGAGCCCAAGACAAGCCTGTTGGAGAGCGTAATGATTACGATGCTAAACGCTATGCAGGAGTTTTGGAACTCGTTAAGAAAAACGCCAAATGGGGTGCAGAAGACAAAAAAGATCTCAAAAGAGGAGTCGCTGCTTACTATTGTCATCAATCCTATGTAGCTAACGTAGTTGATGTTCGCATGGATGGTTCTAAACCTATAATTGACGAGGTATTCGCAGCGGTAGATTGCGGAATCGTTGTCAACCCAGATGCAGCAACCAACCTTGCTGAGGGTGGGACAGTAGATGGGATTGGAACTGCTATGTATGGCGGATTAAGTTTTGTAGATGGAATGCCTCAGCAAGACAATTTTGATAAATACAGACTCATTAGACATCACGAAGCACCTAAGAAAGTTTCTGTTGATTTTGTAAAGAGCGATATCGCTCCAACTGGAATGGGAGAACCTCCTTATCCACCTGTACAGGCCGCACTTGCCAATGCAATATATAGCGCCAGTGGGAAACGTCTTTACCATCAACCATTTATCAATGAATTAAATTCATAATAAATCTTAATGATTGAAGTAGAAAAAGCTCTAGAACTCATACATCAAACAGCTGTAAAAAACACAAGCGTTTTTGCAGCTGTTTCTTCTCGTATCTGTGGAAGTGTTTTGGCAGATGACGTCATTGCAATGATATCTCTACCCCACTTCGCTCAATCATCCATGGATGGCTATGCATTAAAATCTCATGATTCCCTTACTTATAAAGTGGTCGGTGAAATGGCTGCAGGATCCTCAAAGACATTTCATTTAAATCCTGGAGAAGCAGTTCGCATTTTTACGGGAGCCATGGTTCCTTCCTCAGCCGATTCTGTTGTAATTCAAGAAAAAGCAAACCGTTTAGATCAAACCATTCTATTGGAAGAAGCACCTAAGCAAGGACAAAATATTCGTCCTATTGGTAGTATAATGAACGCTGGAGATCTTGTGTTTTCTAAAGGACATATTCTAAATCCATCTTCGATAGGACTTTTGCAAAGTATGGGAATTCGATCGGTGCTTATCCATAACAAGCCTTCAGTAGCTATCGTCGTTACTGGAAATGAACTCTTAAAACCTGGAGAATCCTTTCAAGAAGGAAAAGTATTTGAAAGCAACAGTGTTGTTTTAGAATCAGCCTTAAATCAACAAGGAATTAAAAATTGTTCGATTTATTATACTCAAGATACTTTAGAGGATACTCAAAACAGCCTTGAGGAAGCCTTAAAATCCGATTTAGTATTAATATCTGGAGGTATTTCGGTAGGCGACTACGATTTTGTACGTGAATCGCTAGAAAATTTAGGAGTACAAGAAGAATTTTATAAAGTGAATCAAAAACCAGGAAAACCCTTGTTTTTTGGAAAAAAAGACTCAAAAATGGTCTTTGCACTTCCAGGGAATCCCGCTTCGACACTCAATTGTTTTTATGTATACGTTGTTCCAATCCTCCATAAATTATTAGGAAAAAAGAGCGATGGATTATCTTGTATACACACCACCATCGATTCGAGTATCTCTAATAAATTTGGTAGAGCGCTTTTCTTAAAAGCTCTTGTTCATGAATCCCAAGCTCATATTATTGATGAACACAATTCGGCTACATTACTAAGTTTTTCAAAAGCGAATGCCTTAGTATTTGTTCCGTCTTATACAACCTTAATGGAGAAAGGAACTCGTGCAAAAACATGGCTAATTCCGAATTAATCATGGAGCCGATTTTTTACTTCTTTGCTCTTTTACCTGTAGTTTCCTTTCTCTATTCCAGTGTTGGACATGGTGGTGCCAGTGGTTATTTAGCTTTGATGGCGCTATTTTCATTTCCCAACGAGATCATGAAACAAACCGCTCTGATCTTAAACTTGTTTGTTGCGGGTATTTCATTTTACCAATATTACAAAGCAGGACATTTTAAATTTAAGCTATTTGTATGGTTTGCCGTTGGATCAATTCCAGCAGCTTACCTTGGAGGCGTTTTTAATATTGACCCTAATTTGTACAAAAAAATCCTTGGACTGCTTTTATTAGTTGCTGTAGCAAGAATGCTTTACAAGCCATCGAGCAGTGAGGCAGTAAAAAACGTATCCCCATATCAAGCCATACTGATAGGAGGACTTATTGGTTTCTTTTCAGGATTAATTGGAATTGGTGGTGGTATTATCTTAACCCCTGTACTTTTACTATTACACTGGTCCTCAATGAAAGAAGCGGCTACAATTTCCGCATTATTTATTTGGGTTAATTCTTCAGCCGCACTCATTGGACAATTCAGCTCTGGTGTTGCCTTTTCTACTTCCATACTACCTATGATCATCCTAGCTTTAGCTGGAGGACTTATGGGAAGTTATTACGGTTCTAAAAAGTGGAACAATCAAAAACTAGAGTATCTTTTAGTAGTGGTACTAGCTGCTGCTTCTTTTAAATTATTACTAATATAATGGATGTAACCCTTACCTATTACGGAAAATTAGTCGAAGTGGTTGGAAAATCAAAAGAGGTGCTTGATGTTGAAGCAATCACCATTCAAGAGCTTGTTATATGGCTTGAAAATGAATACCCTGACCTAAAGAAACTCAGTTTGAAAATTGCACAAAACAACACCATTGGTGAACTAGAAGATGAAATAACCTCTAAAAATATTGATATATTCCCTCCTTTTTCTGGAGGATAAGCCCATGAAACGCTATAGCAGACATATCACATTATCAGAAGTAGGACTTATAGGTCAACTAAAAATCGCTGAATCAAAAGTTTTAGTCATCGGTGCAGGTGGGCTTGGAGCTCCTCTATTGCTCTATTTAAATGCAGCTGGAGTGGGAACCATTGGAATTGTCGATTTTGATACCGTAAGCCTTTCCAATTTACAACGACAAGTGCTTTTTAGAGAACAGGATCTTGATTTAAATAAAGCGGATATTGCGAAAGAACTTTTAAGTGCTCGTAACTCGGAACTAAACATAAAATCCTATCCTGTTGCACTAACTACTTCGAATGCTCTAGAAATTATAAAACCCTATGACATTGTCGTGGATTGCACAGACAATTTTAGAACGCGATATTTAATTAATGATGCCTGCATTAAACTAAACAAACCCTTTGTTTTTGCTGCAATTTATAAGTTCGAAGGCCAATTATCCGTTTTTAATTATGCAGGAGGTCCAACGTATCGCTGTTTGTTTCCCACACCACCTAAAGCAGGAGAGGTGCCCAATTGTGAAGAAGCGGGTGTAATGGGAGTATTACCAGGTATTTTAGGCACCTATCAGGCAAATGAAGTATTGAAAATGATATTAAACCTAGGTGAAGTTCTAAGTGGTAAACTTGTAAGCATTAATCTATTAACCAATCAACAAAACAGTTTTCAATTTAGAAGAAATGAATCCCTTGTTAAACAAGTAATCGAGGAAGATTTGTCTTATATCGAATTAAATGACTGTAACATAAACGCATGAAAAAAAGCATTAAAAATATCTTTGTCGAAGGAGCCATCACTCCTGAAAAAATAGCACAATCTATTGCAGCTCATCAATCCAAAACAGGAATTGGAGCTCATGATATTTTTTTAGGTCAAGTGAGGGCCGATGAAATCGAGGGGAAAATCGTTCAAGCAATTGAATTTACTGCACAAATAGAAATGGCCAATCAAATTTGTCATGATATTAAGGAGCACACATTTGAGAGGCACCCTATTCACTGTATGCACATATACCACAGTATTGGAAAGGTAAAGGCAGGTGAAATCTGTATTTTTGTGTTTGTTTCTGCAGCGCATCGAACTACCGTTTTTAATGCATTACAAGAAGTAGTGAATGAAATTAAAGCAAATGTTCCCATTTTTGGGAAGGAACTCTTCGAAGACGAAACTCATCAATGGAAAGAAAATAAGTAACTATGGTCGATATTACACATAAGAAAAACAGTTTGCGAATCGCAACTGCTCAAGCCATTGTAAAGGTGGGGAGCCAAGCTACTATCGAAGCTATTAACAACAAACAAGTCCCCAAGGGAGATGTTTTTGAAATGAGTAAAGCTGCCGGTTTATTAGGAGTTAAGAAAACCCCTGAGTTACTACCCGATTGTCATCCATTACCTATAGAATACACGGGTTTTGAATATGAAATTAACGGTTTAGAAATTCAGATTAAATGTACTGTTAAAACCATTTATAAAACAGGAGTTGAAGTGGAAGCCATGCACGGTGCCTCTGTAGTAGCACTTAATATGTACGACATGCTTAAACCTATCGACAAACAGGTGAGTATTGAACAGATAAAATTGTTGTCAAAAACAGGTGGCAAATCGGATGTTCAAAAAATACAAGCAAGTATCCAAGGGGCTGTGATCGTTTGTTCTGATTCTATCTCAAAAGGAGAAGGAGAAGATAAAGCAGGAAAAGCACTTTGTACATTACTAGAACAACAAGGAGTTTCCATATCAAACTACGATGTGATTTCAGATGATAGGAACGGAATTCAAGAACGAGCAAAAACACTTTCTAAGGCAGGTGTACAACTCATCCTCTTTTGTGGAGGTACGGGTATTTCCCCGAGAGATAACACTCCAGATGCTTTAATTCCCCTTTTAGATAAACAACTTCCAGGCGTAGAAGAAGCCATGAGAGCCTATGGGCAAGAACGCACTTCATTTGCTATGTTTTCGAGATCGGTTGCTGGACTTATTGGGGAAAGCTTAGTTCTTGCATTACCAGGATCTACTAAAGGAGCAACTGAGTCTTTGGAGGCCGTATTTCCAACAATATTACACTTATTCGATGTAGTTAAAGGCAAAAGACATTAATGGCATTGAACACCGACATATTAAAAGATTCCTTCGGTAGAAATCACAACTACTTAAGAATTTCTCTTACAGAAAAGTGTAATCTAAGGTGTACCTACTGCATGCCAGCAGAAGGAGTTCCCCTATCCCCTTCTCCCGCATTAATGACTGCCGATGAAATCTATGAAATTGCAAAAGTATTCGTTGCAAATGGAGTGGATAAGATTCGATTAACTGGCGGTGAACCTCTAGTTAGAAAAGATTTTACAACGATCATTGAAAAGCTTTCTACACTTGATGTCTCCATTGCGATGACCACCAATGCAGTTAATATTGATCGATACATTTCTGAGTTAAAAAAGTCCAAGGTATCCATTATCAATGTGAGTTTAGACACCTTAATAGCCGATCGATTTCAAGAAATGACCCTGAAACCAAACTTTGAGAAGGTCATAAAAAATTTATATTTACTTATTGATGAGGGATTCCAAATAAAGTTAAATGTCGTATTGCTCAAAGGAACTAACGATTCTGAAATCTTAGATTTTATTGAACTCACTAAAGAGCTCCCAATTTCCATTCGCTTTATTGAATTCATGCCTTTTGATGGCAATAGATGGGACCGTTCAAAAGCAGTTAGCTTAGAGGAAATAAACCAATTAGTAAATGAGTCCTACCCTAAAGATTCCGTATTAAAAATAGAAGACGCCCCAAACGATACGGCAAAGAACTATAAAATTAAGGGCTTTAAAGGGTCATTCGCAATAATTAGTACGGTAACGAATCCCTTTTGTGATTCTTGCAATCGCCTGCGTTTAACTGCTAATGGAAAATTGAGAAATTGCTTGTTTTCAGAAAAAGAATCTGATTTACTAACAGCGCATCGAAACGGAGAATCTATTGAACCCATTATTCAAAAAGCAGTACTAGCGAAAGCTGCTGTAAGAGCAGGTCTAGATACCAATGAAAAGTTTGCCGATCCAAATCACCATTCAAAAAATAGATCGATGATCACAATTGGTGGGTAGCTTTTAAAAGTTGCTGATAGCGCTCTGGAGTATCCATATCAACTAATTTTTCACCTCCCTTTACTGTATAAACTTTTTCAGGATGTACCTGTACAATTGTTTTAGCTCCTGTATCACCTTTTAAACGACTCAATGCTTCAAGGTAATGAGCATCGAAAAGTGCAGGAACTCCACGCCATCCATTACTAGATTCTGAAACTATAATTTGTTGTTGCCCTTCTTTAAAGCTAGCCAAAATTGCTTTAAGATGTTGATTGTCAACTAATGGCTGATCAATAGTGGCTATGAGAATTCCATCGACCCATTCTTCATTCGATTGGATACTTTTTACTCCAAAAGCTATGGATGTGCTCATCCCCTCTTCCCAATGAGTATTCGTACAAATGGTCACTTTCAATCCTTTGATAACGGGGATAATGGTGTCTGCATAGGCTCCTAATACTACATATACCTTTTGCCCAGTTGCTAATAAATTTTGTATTCTAGAAACAATTAAGGGTTCTTTATTCCAATCAAGTAATGCCTTTGAAGAACCCATTCGTGATGAAGCTCCCGCAGCTAATAAAAGAATGGGGACCTTAGGCATGAATCGTTCCTGATTTATCTTTTAATACGATCGGCTCTTGATTTCTAAGAACAGAAAGAATCTCTGCAATAATGGAGATTGCAATTTCTTGTGCTGATTCCGCCCCTATATTGATTCCTGCTGGACCTCTTAGGATCTCTATAAAATCGGAATCGACCTCTGGATTAAACTCCAAAAATTGATTGATTAAACGCTCTCTTCGATGTTTAGGACCTAACAGTCCAAAATATGCTGGAGTACAATTTTGTAAAGCAGACAAATACTGAACGTCCTTATTAAAACTATGAGTCATTAAAACTACAGCTGTTTGCTCGTCTATTTTTGATGTATCAATTTGATCGAACAGAGGAGTCACCAATTGATGAGCACCTGTAAAGTAATCGATGGTTTTTTGTTCATCAGCAGAGGCCATAACCGTTACTTGCCAACCTACATTAGATGCCGCTTTACACAACTGAACTGCATCGTGTTCTGCTCCAATGATAAGCAATTGAAAAATAGGCGGCAGCTCCTGTTCGAAGGTAATTAAATCCGAATCTGACTTTTTAAAATTGTTAAAGGTAAATGGAGTATTATCAATAATTATTTCAGTACCAATCCCCTCAAAAACTCCAAACTCTTTTTTGTAATAAGAAACTATTTTCATAGGACTTCTCAATTCCAAAGTAGCGTTAAATGTTCGAACAAAATCATCTGAAACTTCAAAAGGCTCAATAAGTACATAGATGATTCCTTCACAACCTAAACGAAGTGTTCCGTCATAGGTCATCATTTTGGAGGTTCCCTCTTTAAAAACAGAAAGCGATTGAAAATGTACTTCCTTTTCGACACAACCACCACTAACTGCTCCAACAGCTTCTCCTTGTTCATTTATAAGCATGCGAACCCCAGGTCTTCTATACGAAGAACCCTCTAAGGCAACTACTGATGCCAAAACTGATTTTTTACCTTCCTTTTGCCACTTATGGGCGTGTTCTACAAGGGTTTTAAATTCGTGTGTCATTTGTGTAAAATATCCTTAAAATTAAGAATTATACTCGAATTTGTTCTTTAAAAAAGTTGAATTAATCTAATTCCTTTTAAACTTCAAACGCTGTTACAAGAATAATTCCTTAAGGTGTATATATAAAAATTAAATCCTTTATTAATTCATAAGAAACAAAAAAAGCCCATTCTTTCGAATGAGCTTTAGTTTTGTTGTGACCTCGGAAGGATTCAAACCTTCAACCTTCTGAGCCGTAATCAGATGCGCTATTCAGTTGCGCCACGAGGCCAATTCCATTGTAATGGGCTGCAAATATAATGGCTTTTTACTTCTAGTACAAACTCTTTTAAGAAAAAAATTACTTGCGTTTACCAATGGATATTCCAGTTCTTGGAAAAAAGCCAGGTCCATCATTAGAAACCGTTAAAGCTCTACCTATTCCAGCGAAAACACTAAAGGTGATATCTTTTTTAGTAACCCATTTTTTTCCAAGCGATAATCCCACATTAAATGCGGTGTAGGATTTTATGGGATTTGATGGATAGTACACAGAACTACATTCATAACAGTAGTCATAGTCATAATACCAACGATCCACCTTACCAAAGCTTAAGTTTCCAAATCCCTCAATAAAGAATCCCGAATTAGGACGATCTCCAAAATACAATTTATAGAATGGAGTAATTGCAAGAGATTCGTAATAATAAGGTGCATCCGCATTAAAACGGGATTCACCTTCGAGTGCCATTAAGGCGCAAATACCCCAACTACTCTCTTGATCGATATAGTTTTCAAAAGTTACATCCAATGTTTTAAATATCAACAAATTAAATGCATTAACACTCTTTTCTGAAGTGTAGGTTTCTTGAGCAATACTTGTGTATGAAACGATTAAGAAAAATGCTAAGAGTAATTTTTTCATTCTATTTTTTAAAAATTAAACAACGATCCTTGTGAGGGATAGTCTATTGGTGTTAATAAATCTTTGTAATCATAATTCGCCTTATTGATTTTATCACTTACCGAATAAGGAACAATTGATTCGGCTAATTTATGATTTATTTGATCGAGCTCCCACATCTTATCATAAGAATTAGCATATATAAGGGGCATTCGATGGTGAATGGATTCTAGATGCTGATCGGCTTCTTTAGTAAGAATAACGATTTGATTCTCAATAATAATACCTCCCATATAAAACCAATCATCAGTTGTAGTAAAATAGTATGGGATGTTCGCTGTTGTAGATCGTTTCCATTCAAACCAACCAGAAGCAGGGATTAAACACTTTTGATAACCTCTAAAACTCGGCTTTTCATCTAAAGTTTCAATTCGAGCGTTAATTAGTGGTTTTGTTGAAGTGGACCAACTAGGAAGAAATGACCATTGGGCTTTAAAAGCAGAAAAGGATTCATTAACTGCTACAATTTGTTGACTTGGAGCAATATTGTATCGAGATTCCATTGGAATATGAAACTTCTTTGAAAAATCATCTATACCTTTTGCAAAACCAAATCTTCCGCACATATCCCTTAATTATACAATTTTCATTGTTCTATTTATTTATGCTCGCTTCTCTCGCTTGAATGCTTCGTTGCACTATAATATTTATGCTCGCTTCTCTCGCATGTATGCTTCGTTGCACTATAATATTTATGCTCGCTTCTCTCGCATGTATGCTTCGTTGCACTATAATATTTATGCTCGCTTCTCTCGCATGAATATTTCTCACTACTTCGTAGCTCGTAACATTTCACGTTTACCAGGAGGTCCAGGTAGTCTTTCTACTGCAAAACCAACTTCTTGCATTGTTCTTCTCACTACTCCTTTCGCTGCATAAGTTACCAATACTCCCCCATCTTTTAGGGATTGATACATCTTTTCAAAAATCTCTTTTGACCACAACTCTGGTTGTACTCTATATCCAAAAGCATCAAAGTAAATTAAGTCAAAACAGTTCTGATCTTTAATTTCCTGAAACTTTTGCTCTCTCTTTGTGAGTCTAAATTCAGTATTGATTTCAATTGGGTTATTCCACTCAATTTTATGCATCTTTTGAAATACTTCATGTAAGCCCTTTCCCTCAATTTTTGTAGCATAATCCATTTCTATAGCCTGCTCTAATGGAACTGGATAAGCTTCGACTCCAACATAGTTGATTTGAAGCCTATTTTTTTGAGCTTCACTGAAGGTAATCAATGCATTGAGTCCTGTTCCAAAACCTATTTCTAGAATATCGATATTTTGTTTGTTTAGATGCTCTAATCCAGATTTAATAAATACATGGTAAGCCTCTGCAATAGCTCCGTGTTTGGAATGATACTGCTCATTCCAATCTTCCATATGAAGTGTCTTGGATCCATCCCCTGTTGTAATTACGGTTCGCTTAGGTAAACTCATAGTTCAAAGTTCAACAATTAATCCTAAAAAAATGAATCCCAATCCTTAATAATTTTTAATTTTACACACATAATTAATTAAAAAGCAAATGAAATCATTTGGGACTCCTTTAAAAGTTGAAAAAGCAACTCAATCAAAAATTGAACATGTAGACTTCCAATCTTTGAGTTTTGGAAAAGTATTTACAGATCATATGATGATCTCAACCTACAAAAATGGTGAGTGGAGTATCCCAGAGGTCAAGCCTTATCAAAACCTAAGTCTAGCTCCTTCTGCCCGAGTATTTCACTACGGACAAGAAGTCTTCGAAGGAATGAAAGCTTACAAGGATGATGCCGGCAAAGTATGGTTGTTTAGACCAATGGACAATTTCAACCGTATCAATATTTCATCTGAGCGTCTAGCGATGCCTGCTTTCAGAGAAGATTACTTCTGCGACGGTTTATCTAAACTCTTAGAATTAGACCAAGAGTGGATTAAATCTGGTGATGGAAACTCTCTTTACATCAGACCTTTTGTAATTGCTACTGAAGAAGGGGTTGCGGCCTCTCCTGCTAATGAATATATGTTTATCATTATCTGTTCTCCTGTTCAATCCTATTACGCAGGTGAAGTTCGAGTTAAGATTGCTGAGAAATTCTCAAGAGCTGCTCAAGGGGGAACTGGTTATGCTAAGGCTGGTGGAAATTACGGTGGATCCTTCTACCCTGCTCTACAAGCTCAGAAAGAAGGATTTCAACAAATCGTTTGGACTGATGCCAACACTCATGAATATATCGAAGAAGCTGGAACGATGAATATCTTTATTCGAATCGGAGACAAACTCCTCACTGGACCAACTTCTGAAAGTATCTTAGATGGTATTACACGTAAGAGTTTGATTCAAATTGCAGAAGACAAGGGTATTGATTTTGAAGTACGTCCAATCAAAGTTAGTGAAGTGATTGAAGCTCACAAAGCAGGAGAACTCAAAGAAATGTTTGGAGCTGGTACTGCTGCAGTAGTAAGTCCTATCAAAGGATTTGGATATAAAGGTGAAAAATACGAGCTTATTGAAATTGAGAACAAGTACTCTGATCTATTTAAAAAGATCATTACTGATATTCAGCAAAACAAATCTGAAGATCCCTATGGATGGAGAGTTGCTGCATTCTAAGAGCAAGAATTAACTATAAAAGAAAAGCATCTTAAATAAGATGCTTTTTTTATACCTATATAATAAGGTAATTACTTATCTAAAATTTCTTTGATATTGGGCTTAAAATAGTTAGGACCTTTAAGTACTTTACCGTCTTCTCTGTATATCGGCTTACCATCGGCTCCTAATTTACTCATATTCGAACGCTGAATTTCCTCAAAGACCTCTTCGATCTTATGCTGCATTCCGTGTTCTATGATAGTTCCACATAAAATATAAAGCATATCTCCAAGCGCATCTGCCACTTCAACTAAATCGTTATTATTAGCTGCTTCCAAGTATTCCTTGTTCTCTTCATCCATTAAATTGAATCGAAGTAGATTCTTTGCTGCACCTAAATCTGCATGAGGACTATCTTTATATCCTAACTCAAAAGCTTTGTGAAATTCTTGAACGGCTTTAATCTTGTGTTTCATGTGTAGGTATTTTCATTAGATTTGTGTAAAAATAGAGAATATGTTCACAAAAGGACAAATCATTTTTGCAGTATTATTTGTAATTGGCTTTGCGGTCTTTACATTTCGCTCTTACGCCAAGGATAAAAAATTACACCAAAAAAATTACAAAGGAGTTAAATGGGTCGCTATTGCTTTTGTCGTATTTATTGCACTCCTATTTGTGATCAAAAAACAACTAAACTACTAGAATGCAAGGCTTAAAAACTATAGCATTTGTTTTTTTAGGTGGAGGATTAGGCTCTGTACTGAGATTTCTAATAAGCAAAACCCTCAACCCTTCATTTAGTTATTTCTATTTAGGAACCTTTATTTCAAATATATTAGGAAGTTTGCTTATTGGTATCCTCATTGGACTTTCTTCTCGTTATCAACTCATCAATTCCAATCAACACGCATTACTCGTTATTGGATTTTGTGGTGGATTTACCACCTTCTCAACGTTTGCCTTAGAAAACCAAAGTTTACTCAAGGCTGGTGAATACACCTATCTAGCTCTATATGTATTAGCGAGTGTTGTTTTAGGAATCTTAGCAGTATTAGCTGGTCTTTACCTTACCAAAACATCATAATTAGATTTTTTATAGCTTTATTTTAAAGCAATACCCCCTTTAAAACACAAAAACAGGATCTATTCCTGTTTTTTTTTGTTAGCACCCCCTGTTTTTTAATACTTATCAAAAAATTATAGGTTATATTTTTATTATACCCTCATTTTTATAGGGTATAAAATTATTAATATGATAATTATTATATAATACCCCTATTTTTTTTAGGGGTATAGATAAAAATATATCTACTTTTGAATCACAATCATTAAAAAAAACTGATTTAACACAATTCATTATGAAAAAAATTGAAGCAATTATCAGAAAATCAAAATTCGACGATGTAAAAGACGCATTACATGAAATCGAAGTCAATTTCTTTAGTTACTGGGATGTAACTGGAGTAGGAAACGAAAAAGAAGGACACGTTTACCGTGGAATCTCATATAGCACAACCGATATCCAGCGCAGAGTGTTATCCATTGTAGTTTCTGACAATTTCTTAGACAAAACTATTGAAGCAGTTATGAAAGCTGCTAGAACTGGAAACGTAGGAGATGGCAAAATATTCGTCTCTGAAATCAGTGAAGCCTACCGAATTAGAACTGGAGAGGACGGACACGAAGGAATCAACTAAGAAGCTCAAAAGTTAAAACAAAATAAAACCATAGCGAAAGCTATTCAAAAAACATAAAACATGGACGCAGGATTATTTACCGCCAACAACATCTGGATGATGCTCTCAACAGCATTAGTGTTTTTTATGCACTTAGGATTTTCATTTTTAGAAATCGGGCTCACCAGACAAAAAAATACCATCAACATTTTATTTAAAAACATTTTTATCATCACCGCAGGATTACTCTTATATTTTATCGCAGGATTTAATTTGATGTACCCAGGTGAATTCAACGGGTTCTTAGGATTTTCAGGATTTGGATTAAGCCTTCCTGATGGAGGTCTTACCGCTGCTTATGCCGATGGAGGTTACACCTATTGGACTGACTTCTTATTTCAGGGAATGTTTGCTGCAACCGCTGCAACTATTGTATCCGGAGCAGTAGCAGAACGCATTAAATTAGGTTCCTTTATGATCTTTACGATCATATATGTTGGATTAATCTACCCAATTGTTGGATCATGGCAATGGGGAGGTGGATTCCTTTCTACCCTAGGTGGTGATGACGCAGGTTTTTATGACTTTGCTGGATCAACACTTGTTCACTCTGTAGGAGGTTGGGCTGCACTTGTAGCAGTATACCTGTTAGGAGCTCGTATTGGAAAATTTGGAAAAGACGGAACCATCAAAGCGATTCCAGGTCACAATATTCCATTGGCAACTGCCGGAGTATTAATCCTATGGTTAGGATGGTTTGGATTTAACGGAGGATCTGTATTATCAGCTGATCCTGGAACTACATCACTCGTACTAGTAACAACTTCATTAGCTGCAGCTGCAGGTGGATTTGGAGCATTTATCTTATCGACGATCCTTTACAAAAACTTTGACCTTACCATGTTCTTAAACGGAATCTTAGGTGGTCTCGTTGGAATCACTGCTGGAGCTGATTTAATGTCTCCTATGGAATCCATTGTAATCGGTTTGATCGCTGGAGCAATCATCGTTCTTGCAGTAAGCTTTATCGATCGCTTGAGATTGGACGACCCTGTTGGTGCTATCGCAGTTCACTTAGGAACTGGAATCTTTGGAACCTTAGCAGTTGGAATGTTTGGAGACTTAGCAGGATGGGATCAGTTCCTATACCAATTAGAAGGTGTAGTTGCAGTTGGGATCTTCTGTGTCGCTACATCATTCATCATCCTTTACATTCTTAAGAAAACTATGGGACTCAGAGTTTCAAAAGAAGAAGAATTAGAAGGCTTAGACCTACACGAGCACGGAATGAACGCTTATTCAGATTTCCGTCTCAACCAACACTAATAACTGAAAACACTACAAAAACAAACGGAGCGATTAGCTCGCTCCGTTCATTGTTTAGTTTAGTTAGTTTTCGCAAAAATTTATATCAACATTATTTTTACAGCCATGAATTTAAACAACTTTTTAATACCGACAAAAAAAATTGCATTTACTTTAGTTCTTTCACTAGTAGCATTTGTAACATTCGCTCAAGAAAGCCCACTTAAGTTAAGTGCTTCTATCGACACCTATTTTAGATCTACTCCAGAAGCTCCAGGATCTTCTTTCGCTAATTTAGATGGATTTGCCTTAGGAATGGCCAATGTAGTATTAGCTTATGAGGGAGAAAAATCAGGATTTGTTGCAGATTTAGTATTCGGACCAAGAGGTACTGACGCTATTTTTGCTTCTCCAATGTACTCAGCTACAGGAAACATCGTTAACCAATTATACGCTTACTGGAATGTAAGTGACAAAGTAACCTTATCAATGGGTAACTTTAATACATTCTTAGGTTATGAAGTGATTGCTCCTGCCGCTAACTTTAACTACTCAACCTCTTACCTATTCTCATATGGTCCATTTAGCCACACTGGAATAAAAGCAGATTTCACATTAGCAGATGATATTTCTTTAATGTTAGGTGTATTCAACCCTACAGACATGACTGAATACAACCCAACTGGTAGCTATGCATTTGGAGCTCAATTTGGAATCAAAGGTCAATACTTCAACTTTTTAACGGATGATGGAGCTTATGAAATTGATTATACTGGAGGTTTTGATTTAAGCGACAGCTTCTTCCTCGGAATCAACGCTGCATCTTATAAGTCTGATGAAATTGGATTTACTGGAGTTGCACTATACCCACAATTAGCTACTTCTGATTCATTTAGTATTGGATTAAGAGGTGAATATTTTGCAGAAACTGGTGACTTTGGCGCTATTGGAACCGGAGTCGAAGACAGTTCAGTAATTGCATTAACACTTACAGGTTCTGCAACCATCGGAAACTTAATCTTAAAGCCTGAACTTAGATTAGACTCATCATCTGACGCTGCATTTTTAGACGGAACTTCAAAAAGCTTAAGCTCTTTTGTTCTTGCAGCAATCGTTTCACTGTAGTCGTGATTGAAGAATACCTCAATTCTTCATTAAAAGGCAGCTTAACGGCTGCCTTTTTTTTATGGATTAAATTTCTTAACTCCAGCCTGGATCGCTACTTCTAAGTGATTCACCTTTGGAACCTTCGGGCAGGCATAATTGACATTATAAGCGCAAAAAGGATTATATGATTTGTTAAAATCAACAATGATACTGTCTGATTTTGGAATTCTAAGATCTATATAACGCCCCCCTCCGTAAGTTTCTTTTCCATTGGTAAGATCTGTAAAAGGCAAAAACAAATAATCAGCGTATTGAGTAGTTTTCATTAAATCAGAGCTTTGATATACTTCGAGTTGATAGGTTTTTGACAACAATTCAAATTCGAGTATTCCATAGACACGCTCCTCTTTTTCAACCTTTTTATTGGTGGTTGGCATCATAAAAGGAGTCGTATTTGGAGTGACAATTAAACGTGCTTTAACTCTAAAACGCTCGTCAGGAGCAAAGAAATCCAAGCCTTCAAAATCAACTCGATGCCTGTCGTAAAGGGGTGATGTTTTAGGATTAGCATATTCCTCATTGAGCATTTCTTGATGATTTTTTATATCCAATTCAAAATCATAGGTTGAAGTTACAGCTGCCTTTTTTGAAATTTCTTCCTCCTTGTGATAGCGTTTACCATCACTGCAAGAGACAAACATCAATAGGACTATTGAAAAATAAATCAATTTTTTAATCATAACTTAATGGGTTTGTTTAGTGGAGCATCCGATACGACTTCTGAAAGAATAATATGTGTTCTAGTCTCTCCGTATTTGATGAGTTTGTCTATAAATTTTTCCAAGTGAAATTGATCTACAAACACTACCTCCATGATAATATTTTCATTACCAGTTACACGATAGCAATTTACAACTTCTTTAAAAGACGGAACAACATCTAAAAAAGGATTTAGTTTTCCCATAAAAACACGAAGCATAATCATGGCCTTTAATTGAAAACCAGCCTTGATGTGATCCACCATTGTCTTGTAAGAATGTATAACTCCTTTATCTTCGAGCTTCGAAACTCGAGCGTGAACTGAAGGACTTGATAAACTTACTTTTCTTCCTAATTCAGCCATGGATATTCTCGAATCACGCTGCAATTCAAATAGTATTTTCCAATCTTTATCATCAAGCTTTAAATTCATAAAAAAAATATTAATCTTACCTTAATTTATTAGTCAAAAAATTAAATTAACCTTATTTATTTAGGTAAAGATACATCAATTAGGTGTAATTTTAAAGTATGAATCACAATAAACATAGCGCAAGGTCTGTATACCATAAAGCAGCTGAAATCGACCAAATAAGTCGAGCACTAGCTGTTAATGAGTCATTTGACCCTGAGCTAATGTCTTCATACAAACACTGGAGCCTTCAATACAGAATCTTCGAGTCTATTAATAACGACATTAAACTACTTAGAAAATGTCTTAAAAAATTGACAAAAACTCAAAATATTGAGGAGCGCCTGTATTCTATAAAGCAAGTAGACTCTATTTCTTTTAACCTTATTTCTTATTGTAACGGACTGGAAAACAACCCTTCAAATAACAGAGAATACATCTCTTTGTTTAAATACGAAGCCATTCAATTCAGCAAACTTTACAAAAAGTGGGTTAAGAGTTTTTCTTACTAATAGTATCACATCCCTTAACGTATTTGTAATAATGCCTCACATCTCTTGCGAGATATGGAGAGGGAACTTAAATTGCCTGAAAATATCTTAAATGAAACTCTGCATCATCATCTATTGCAATGATCAAATTGGTATCATTAGCAATACCACCAATTTCATTCAACAAAAAGGTGGAAATATTGTCTATTTAGATCAACATGTAGATCGAAACCTCAACGTCTTTTTTATGAGAACAGAACTCGTATTAAAGGATGGTGTCTCCAAGGAACGCTTTGAAAGAGAATTTAAAGCTCAGGTGGCTGATCGTTATCAGATGACCTATGAATTATACAATACAGCTAGAAAACCTAAAATGGCGGTATTTGTATCTAAATTCAACCACTGTTTATACGATATACTTTCTAGATACCAAGCTGGGGATTGGGAAGTTGAAATTCCTTTTATTATCTCAAACCACGCTGATTTAGAAGCTGTCGCTAAACAGTTTAATATTCCTTTTTACCATATCCCAGTAAGTAAGGAAACGAAAGCGGAAGCTGAATCAAAGCAATTAGCTCTTTTGAAGGAGCACAACGTAGATTTTATCGTATTAGCTCGCTATATGCAAATTGTATCTCCAAATTTGATAAACAAGTACGAAGATAAGATCATCAACATACACCACTCCTTCCTTCCTGCTTTTGCTGGAGCAAGACCTTATCACGCTGCTTTTGATCGAGGAGTTAAGATTATTGGAGCTACTTCACATTATGTGACCGAAGATTTAGACGCTGGACCAATCATCGAACAAGACACCACTCTGGTATCTCACATTCATTCGGTTCAAGACTTTATTTCAAAGGGTAGAGATCTTGAAAAAATTGTACTATCTAAGGCTATTTCACTGCATTTAAACCGCAAAACAATTGTCTACAACAACAAGACAATTATTTTTTCATAAAAAAATTTAATCCTCATACAATAAAGCAATTACAGCTGCGTTATAAATGTAGAGATTGTTTTTTATTATCCTTCACACAACTCCACTACAGTGTTGAAGTTTTAAAAAGTTTAGTTTTATTTGAGTGAGGCAAAGCCGATGGGAGCATCGGTTTTGTTTTTTTTCTTTACAAACGTTTCTCAAGTTCTAATTTCATCTGAAGCTGAAGCTTTTGCGCTTCTTGTGCAGCCACCTGATCAAAGTCTTTTTCGCTTGAAGCATAGATAATTCCTCTCGAAGAATTGACGAGCAATCCCACATTTTTTGCAAAACCGTATTCACAAACTTCTGAAAGGCTTCCACCCTGCGCTCCAACACCTGGCACTAACAAAAAGTGATTTGGAATAAGCTTTCTAATATCAGCTAAGTAGGATGCCTTTGTCGCTCCAACGACATACATCAATTGATGTGCGTTTTTATAAGTAGCGGACTTTTCGATCACCTCCATATAAAGTGGTTTACCATCAATTTCTTGAAGTTCAAAATCAGATGCTCCAGGATTAGAGGTAAGACCTAAAAGAATGGTAAATTTGTCCTTAAATTCCAAGAAGGGTTCTACAGAATCTCTTCCCATATAAGGCGCAACTGTAACTGAATCAAAATTTAAATCCTCAAAAAAAGCCTTTGCATAACGAGAAGCAGTATTTCCAATATCTCCTCGTTTGGCGTCAGCAATCGTAAAGAGGTTTTCATCGATAGAATTGATATAATCAACCGTTTTAGCAAGTGCTTGCCAACCTTTTACTCCATAGGCCTCATAAAAAGCAATGTTGGGTTTGTAGGCTACTGCATAGGAATGAGTCGCATCGATAATCGCCTTGTTAAAAGCAAAAATAGGATCTTCCTCCCCTAATAAGTGAGCGGGAATTTTATCCAAATCTACATCCAATCCCACACAAAGGAAGGATTGCTTTTTTTGAATTTGACTAAGGAGCAATTCTAGATTCATATTAGAATAATTCTGAGGCTTCTTTTAGTTTTTCTGTGTTTTCAACAAGCATTAACTCGTCGATAATTTTTTGAATATCTCCATTGACGATATTTTGCAGATCGTAAAGGGTTAAATTGATTCTGTGATCCGTCACCCTTCCCTGTGGATAGTTATAGGTTCTAATCTTAGCAGAACGATCTCCACTACTCACCTGAGAATTACGCTTCGCTGCATCCTCCTCTTGTTTTTTGGCGAGCTCCATATCGTACAAACGCGAACGAAGTACTCTAAATGCTTTGTCTTTGTTTTTGTGTTGAGACTTTTCATCCTGACATTGAGCTACAAGTCCTGTAGGTACGTGTGTTAAACGCACTGCGGAATAAGTAGTGTTTACCGATTGTCCTCCAGGTCCAGAAGAACAGAAGTAATCGATACGAACGTCTTTAGGATCGATGTGTACATCAAAATCTTCAGCCTCAGGAAGCACCATCACTGTTGCAGCTGAGGTATGAACTCTACCTTGAGTTTCCGTTTGAGGGACACGTTGAACGCGGTGTACTCCAGCTTCAAATTTAAGGGTACCGTAAACATCTTCACCATTGACTTCAAACTGAATCTCCTTATAACCACCTGCAGTTCCCTCACTGAGATCAATCACATTGGTTTTCCAACCCTTGCTCTCACAGTACTTGGTATACATTCTAAAGAGATCACCTGCAAAGATACTCGCTTCGTCACCACCCGTTCCTGCTCTAATTTCCATCACGACGTTTTTGGCATCTTCAGGGTCTTTAGGTATCAATAAGAATTTGATTTCTTCTTCTAGAGTAGGCAATTGATTTTTAGCCTCCTCTAATTGCATCTTCGCCATTTCAAGCATTTCTTGATCACTGCCATCGGCAATAATTTCCTCAGCCTCATTGATATTATCGGTAAGCGCTAGGTACTGATCTCTTTTGTCCATCAAAAGCTTGAGATCCTTGTACTCTTTATTGATTTGAACATAACGTTTCTGATCAGAGATGATATCGGGTTGAATGATCAAATCTGATACTTCGTCGAAGCGCTGTTTTACTACATTTAATTTATCTAACATATTCTTAAGTCCTCCTTCTAAACTACTAAAGATTAATTGTAAGTGAATTCACCGTATTCACTGTTAATGGTCAGTTTTTTCTCACTACTCTGAGCCACTCTACCGATAATTTTAGCAGGAACTCCAAAAGACTCTGCTATTGCAATCACATCTTGTGCAACCTCAGGATTGAGATAGAACTCTAATCGATGACCGCAGTTAAACACTTGATACATTTCTTTCCAATCCGTTTTTGATTGTTCTTGAATTAATTTAAAAAGCGGTGGAACTTTAAACATATTGTTTTTGATAATATGCAATCCTTCTACAAAGTGTAATATTTTAGTTTGTGCGCCTCCACTACAGTGAACCATTCCATGAATATCATCCGAATTGTATAACTCAAGCACTTTTTTAACTATAGGTGCATAAGTTCTGGTTGGAGAAAGAACTAGTTTCCCTGCGTTAATAGGAGAACCTTCAACTGGATCTGTCAGTTTCATTTTTCCTGAATACACTAAATCTTCAGGAACTGAGTTGTCATAACTCTCAGGATATTTTGCAGCCAAATAAGATGCAAATACATCATGTCTAGCAGAAGTCAATCCATTAGATCCCATCCCGCCATTGTACTCACTCTCATAAGTTGACTGACCATAAGAGGCCAATCCAACAATCACATCTCCATCCTTGATATTAGCGTTGTCGATCACATCACTACGCTTCATACGAGCAGTAACAGTTGAATCAACAATGATCGTACGAACTAGGTCACCTACATCTGCGGTTTCTCCTCCAGTCGAATAAATTTTGATGCCATGGGATTTCAAATCACTGATAAGTTCTTCAGTTCCATTGATAATAGCAGAAATCACCTCTCCTGGAATCAAGTTTTTATTTCTTCCAATAGTCGAAGAAAGCGTAATTCGATCCGTAGCTCCCACACAGATAAGATCATCAATATTCATGATGAGTGCATCCTGAGCAATACCCTTCCAAACAGACAGATCTCCAGTTTCCTTCCAATACATATAAGCCAGGGATGATTTGGTTCCTGCTCCATCAGCGTGCATCACCAAACAATAATCATCATCACCTGTTAAGTAATCAGGTACAATCTTACAAAAAGCCTTTGGAAATAATCCTTTATCGATGTTTTTGATTGCCTTGTGCACATCTTCTTTTGAGGCAGATACTCCTCTGGCACTGTAACGTTCACTCGAATTCGTACTCATAAAAGTGTATTTAGGGCAAAAATAAAAGAAAGCTTACAAGTAGCGAAGCCCAAACCCATTTATTTACCAACTATTTTATGTAGAGCAGTTCTCTGTATTTAGTAATTGGCCACAGCTGATCAGCAACCACAAGTTCCAATGCATCTGCCTGAATTCGAACTGCATCCATTAAAGGAACCACCGTTTCACTCGAAAGTTTTGCATTTTGATCTAAAGACTCCTTAGATTCAGAAGCACTTACGGCTTCTATCAATTGATCAGTCAAGGATTTTAATTCAGATACTTGATTGTCAATCGATCGAACCATATCAGTTGAATAATTAGATTTAGAATTCGACAAGGCTTGATTGATATTGACAACTGAAGAAGAGAGCGATCCTAGATACGAAAGAGCCGCTGGAATAATTTGAGTATTGACCATTTCGATCAATGCTTTCGCTTCAATTTGAGCATTGATCACATAGGATTTCAAAGCAACTTCCTGTCGAGCTTTTAATTCAGTAGCTGTAAATACATGGACCTTTTCAAATAAGTCAATTACTTTTGGATCCGCGTATACTCCTATCGCCTCAACATTGTTTTTAAAACTATAAAGTTTGCGTTTTTCAGCTTCTTTAAACCACTGATCACTATAAGAATCTCCATCAAATCGAATTCTCTTTGATTTTTTAATATACTCTCTAAGCACATTAAAAATAGCTTCGTCTTTTTTGAGTCCTTTTTTGTCGATTAATTGATCGACCTCTTTTTTAAAGGCTTTGAGTTGATGAGCGACAACGGTATTGAGCACTGTCATCGCTTGTGCACAATTAGCCTTAGCTCCTACCCCTCTAATCTCAAACTTATTTCCAGTAAAAGCAAAAGGAGATGTTCTATTTCGGTCGGTATTGTCCATGAGGATTTCTGGAATTTTACCAACGACATTGAGTTTTAATTCCGTCTTTTCTTCTGGAGATAATTTTCCAGTAGAAACACCTTCTAAATCATCTAAAACAGAAGCTAGTTGAGCCCCAACAAAAACTGAAAATATCTTAGATGGAGCACCTTGATTTCCCAATCTCAAATCATTGCTGTAAGAACTAAGTGAAGCTCTAATAACCTCTTCATAGGTATCAACAGCCATGATGGTATTGATAAAAAAAGTTAAAAATTGAAGGTTTTTAGTAGGGGTCGATCCCGGAGACAAGAGATTGGTTCCTGTATCAGTAAGCAGTGACCAGTTGTTGTGCTTTCCAGATCCACTGAGTCCTTTAAATGGCTTATCGTGAAAAAGTACTTTAAACTGATGCTTATCGGCTATCTTTTCCATTAAATCCATCAATAGTAAATTGTGATCTACTGATAAATTCGCCTCTTGATATTTTGGTGCTATTTCAAACTGAGAAGGCGCCACTTCATTGTGTCTAGTTTTAATTGGAATTCCAAGTTTAATACACTCTTGCTCTAACTCTTTCATAAAACTGAGTACTCTAGAATGAATCACTCCAAAGTAATGATCGTCCAATTGTTGACCTTTAGCAGGCGCTGTCCCAACAAGTGTTCTTCCAGATAAACTAATATCCACTCTGGAATTAGCGAGCTGCTTATCAATTAAAAAATACTCTTGTTCCCATCCCAAAGTCGCATTGACCTTGGCAACTGATTTATCAAAATAATTAGACACATCAGTTGCAGCCTCATCTATGGCGTGCAAGGCTTTTAAAAGTGGAGCCTTATTATCCAATGCTTCACCAGTGTAAGAGACAAAGATGGTAGGAATACATAGGGTATTACCGTATATAAAGGCTGGAGAACTCGGATCCCAAGCTGTAAAACCTCTTGCTTCAAAAGTGTTTCTGATTCCTCCTGATGGAAAACTAGAAGCATCTGATTCCTGTTGTACTAACTGGCTCCCTCCAAAAATTTCAATAGCTTGACCATTGGGTTGTAAATCAAAAAATGCCTCGTGTTTTTCCGCTGTTGAACCAGTCAAAGGTTGAAACCAATGCGTATAATGTGTCGCTCCTTTTTCAATTGCCCAGGTTTTCATTCCCTCGGCCACCTGATCAGCAATTTTTCTGCTGATTTTGGTCCCTTCAAATATAGCTGCTCTTACCGCATTTAAAGCATCATAAGTAAGGTATTGTTGCATATTGAAATCACCGAAGACATTTGTAGCAAAGTAGGTAGATCTTCTCTGTTGTTCATCAATGGTAATAGGCTGGCGTTCTTGTACATTATTTACAGCCTTAAATCGTTGTGATTCCATTAGTTAGAGGTTTTATTTAATGATATCACAAAATAAATATATTTTTTTTAATTATTGATAAAATACCCCCTAAAAAAAAGAGGGTGTCGAAATTCTTGATAAGTTTTTAATATTTACACCCCTAAAATTTATCACCTAATCTTAGTTTTAATTATTTTTGTGCAACTTTAATACAATAAATCATATCATTATGGCTAAATCTAAATTAGAATACATATGGTTAGATGGATATACTCCAACAGCTAACCTTAGAAGTAAAACTAAAGTTGTAGACGACTTTAGTGGTAAATTAGAAGATCTTGACAACTGGTCATTTGACGGAAGTTCTACAAAACAAGCTGAAGGTGGATCATCTGACTGTATCCTAAAACCTGTAGCTGTATACCCAGATCCTGCACGTGTAAACGGGTGGTTAGTAATGACTGAAGTTTACAATGCTGATGGTACTCCTCATGAATCAAATGCTAGAGCAACTATCGATGATGATGAAAATGACTTCTGGTTTGGATTTGAGCAAGAATACTTTATCATGGACACTCATACTCAACTTCCTTTAGGATTCCCAGTTGGTGGTTACCCAGGACCTCAAGGAATGTATTACTGTTCAGTAGGTGGTAAAAACACCCACGGAAGAGAAATCGTTGAGCGTCACGCAGACCTTTGTATCGAAGCTGGATTAAACTTTGAAGGAATCAACCAAGAGGTTGCTTGTGGACAATGGGAATTCCAATTATTCGCAAAAGGTGCTAAGAAAGCCGGTGATGAAATTTGGATCGGACGTTACTTATTAGACCGTTTAACTGAAGAATATGGTTACTATATCGAATACCACCCAAAACCAATTAAAGGTGACTGGAACGGCTCTGGTATGCACGCTAACTTCTCTGATACTACATTAAGAACTTGTGGAGACAAAGATACCTTCTTAAGAGTATGTGAGGCATTTAGACCACACGTTGACGCTCACATCGATGTATACGGTGAATTCAATGATCAACGTTTAACTGGAAAACACGAAACTGCTTCAATCAATGATTTTAGCTATGGTATTTCTGACCGTGGAGCTTCAATTCGTATTCCTGTTTACACTGTAGAACACGGATGGAAAGGATACCTAGAAGACAGAAGACCTGCTTCTAACGCTGATCCATACAAAGTAGCTTCAAGAATTATCAAGACAGTTAAGTCTGCTGAAAAGAAATAATAACATTATTATTTAACTATAGAAAACACCGCTCAAAAGGCGGTGTTTTTTTATTGTATTGTATTGTAGATGAAAAGGGAATATACAGCAAGTAAAATCAATCCATCAGGCCAAGAAAGTCTCATCCCTTTTGGAAAGAACACCAATGGAAAAATAAGCACAGATACACCTAGCATCCAAAAGACATCAGAATTAATCAGTTGTTGATCGATTACCTGAATAGGAACAATCATTGAGGTAATACCCAAAACTGCTAAAAGATTAAATATATTGGATCCAACTAAATTTCCTAAAGAGATTGCTTTTTCTTTCTTTAAAACCGCAATCACAGATGCAGCAAGTTCAGGAATGCTTGTACCCACAGACACCACTGTAATACCGATGATTCTCTCTGAAACACCAAAATCATAAGCCATTGCAACTGCTCCTTTAATGAGTAGTTCAGAACCTCCCCATAAGGCAATCCCTCCTATCCCTAAAAATGAAAAAATCTTAATAAATGGCAGTAGCTGATCGTCCTCTGGCATTTCATCAATAACGGCCGACTTTTGAAAACGCACCAAATACCATATAAAAACAATGAGTATGATAAACATACTAAGGCCCTCCCAAAACACAAGTACCTGATCATTAAAAATAAACCACAAAAATAAAAGAGTCGCTATCATCATCACCGGCCAATCCGTCTTATAAAAGGATTTAGTAATATCGATCTTCCCCAGCAGTAAAGTAATCCCAAGAACCAATCCTAAATTTGCGGTATTAGACCCCACGACATTTCCTAATGAAAGATCTGGATATCCATCCATAGCAGATTTAATACTGACAATAAGCTCAGGAGCTGAAGTAGCAAAAGACACCACTGTAATACCGACAACGATCTTGGGGATGTTTATTTTTAAGGATAAAGCGACAGAAGCTTTTAAAAGCCAATTACCTCCTAGAATTAGAATCGCTAATCCCAAAACGATGTATAAAAAGTCAATCATAAATCAAAGATATGGATTTGTCACAGGATTTTTAACCTATCTATCGGTTAACCATAAATTCTGCCACTTTTGGAAAGCAAGTGTAAAGCGTTTCTTTAAAATCAGAATCGATATCCAATGTATCTATGGAAGACTTCATGATAGACAACCACTCCTCTTTAGCAGCCTGATCAATTGGGTGAGGCAGGTGTCTCATTCGCATTTTGGGTGGTCCGTATTTCTGATTATATCGAAGTGGACCCCCTAAAAATTGAGATAAAAAACAAAATTGTTTGTCTTTAATGACCTCCTTAGGAGTAGATTTAAACATATGTCCGATGACCTGACTCTCAAAAACTTTATCGTAGAAAGTATCGAGTAGTTTTTTGAGGTTATCATCTCCAAGTCGATCGTATAGTGTCAATGGTGTTTCCATAATCACAAAAGAATACAAATTTATTGTAACTTAACGGTGCAAACAACAAAAGAATGATCAAAAAACAATTGTTTAAAATTACTGCTAAAATCAATAAAGCAGTTCTACCCTCCTACACCAAGAAGAATTTAGATATTTCAAAAGCGAGTAAATTTCAAATGGGAATAATAGCTTGGCGCTATTTTATCACTAAAAATGCGCTATAATCTCACAATTTTTAGTTTTTAGAATATAAGAATTTTGTGGCTTACGAAATCAACAAACCGATCAACACATGCAAAATAACTAGTGATAGGGTCTTATTTGATATTTCATAATCCTTTTCAAAAGAAAAAATAAATCTAAAAATGGCAATTACGAATTGAGTGACCAGAAAAAATACTCCTCCCCAAATTAATCCATTCATGTAAGTATTTTTTATGTTTGACAATTGAAGGTATCTGTAATAACCCCAACCAAGACAAACCAAAGGCCATCAACCCATACATCAACCATCCTTGAAACATAGAAACGCCGTAGATAACCGAAAAGAAGAGTCCAGGATGTAGCCTGTACATACCTAAAAATACAAAGACAAAGATCAACAAATAGGTAAGCAGGACTACCATAAGTCAGATGAGCAGAGATTTAAAAACAATTGCAATACACTGATTCATTTTTTTAATACAATGAATTAACGCGACTTAAATGAAATATACTCAAGTAAAAAGAGTGTATTTTAAAACCACTTGCAATCTCAAAGAATTTTATACAAGAATCAGAGTCAAAAATGATCTCAAAATTTACATATTGAGAAAAAATGCAATTTATTTGAGAAGTTTTTTATTCAGGAATTCATAACTATGAGCGATCGTAATTCCTAAAATCAGGTGAGCTATAAGGTAGCTTAGTGACTTCAATAAGATGTCAGATTCTTTGGGTAAATCACCTACTGCATTTAAAATTGCCACTAATAGTTCTGTGAAAAACACAAACATAATAGCTCCAAAAACAATGCCCTTTAAGGTAGTTGATTTAATTCGAATCATTTGCTTAAATCTTCTGTAGATCAAACAAAACAACAAAACAATACTGTAAAAGATGACCCATCCCACTTCAACAGAAACTCCTAAGGTATTTCTAAAGAAATTACTGGGTCGTGTTGGATACATCCCCAGAACCTCTGCATTATACCCATACAAAGAATAAGTAATCATACCCAATAGGGAAACGAGGATTATAATGAGTATAGATCGAATACGGTTCATCGGTTTGTGTTGTAGTCAGTAAAATAAAAATAATATTTTTCAAAAATAAAAACAAAAAAACAAGCGTTTTACACAAATTGATATTTATCACTGGAAATTTATCGCTCAAAGGTAATTTAAGTAGAACACCTAGTAAACATGATTCATTTAATTGAAAACCAAAAACTTAGTAATACCATTTTTTTTGCATTTAACCATAAAATTGACTAACTTAAAGCTATAATTTGGTTATTCACCTAAACGTTCTTCTTATGAAAAAATTTGTCATTCTACTACTCACACTTGTGACTTCTTTTGCCTTTGCTCAAGAGACCGTCTATGCTCATTTTTATTTTGGTACTGTTGATTCTCAAAAAGTCAAAAAGCATATCGAAAATGAACTCTCAACGTTTAAGAAAATTCACGAATACCGTATGAAAAAAGGAGAAATTCTCGCTTGGGATATGTGGCAAATGGTCAATTCTGGGACTGCAAATGCCAAACAGACGACTTTCTTATACATAACTTTTTTTAACGATTTTGACGATTTTGAAAAATGGGAAATCCTATGGGATGAACGCGTTTCTGAGATTGAAAAGTACGAAAAAAATAAAGAGTTTAGAAGCGTTGTACAATCTGTGTTTGACGACTATACCTCTATTTCTGAATACATGGTATCTTCCAAAGGGCATTTTGGAACTCAACACAGCTCTCAACCATCAAAATTTATGGTTTTAAACTACATGAGTGTCGAGGAATTTAGAGAGAGTGATTATGAAGATTTAGAAATCAACACGTTTTTACCAATGCATCAAAGAGATGGCGTTCGAACTGGATGGGAGCTCTATAAAGTTCTCAATAATTACTTAGGAACTGATCAAGTCATCAATTATATAACGGCAGACTATTTTAATAGATTTGTTGATATTATGGAGTCTCGAGACGCTCCACTACCACAGGAACAAGTCAGCACCGTTAAAGAAATCACAGAGCTTCGAGAATTAACTATTTCAGATATTTTCAAAAATATTTCCTCATTAAGACCTAGTGATTTGAACTAAGTTTAAATAAAAACACCAAACTACAACTAGTCTGGTGTTTTATGAAGTCGGGATGACTGGATTCGAACCAGCGACCACACGCACCCCATGCGTGTACGCTACCGGACTGCGCTACATCCCGTTGAAGTGGCAAAAATAGAAAAACAATTCAATTTTATATTTAATCTAAATGAGAATTTTTCTATTGCTTGTCATTTGACAAAAGACCCTTTTCCAAAAGTGGAATTTTAAACCGATCGACTTCAGGCGTTTGATGTTCTCGATTAAATATCTCTAAAGCCTTTTGAACTAGTTCTGGGTGCTTGTCAACGATATTGCTGAGTTCAGCAGGATCTTCTATTAAATTATAGAGTTCTAAGCTTGGTTCTTCCTGATTCTTAAGATTTTTGCGTATTAATTTATAGTCTCCCATTCGAATGGCAATTTGCCCTCCGTATTCTGGAAATTCCCAATAGAGAAACTCGTGCTCTTTTTGATCCTGCCCCAAGAGCGTAGGGTAAAAACTGATTCCATCCTGAGAACCCTCAAGTTCAAAGCCTGTTAGTTCAGAAATTGTTTTGACAATATCGTACTGAGCAGCCATATGCTCAGTTTTAGTACCAGCCTGAATTTTACCCGGCCACGAAGCAATCAATGGCACTCTTATACCTCCTTCGTACACAAAACCCTTACCTCTACCATATTCTTCTCCAAAAGGGCCAGATGAATTGAAATAAATCCCATCGGTGCCTCCTGAATAAGTTACTCCATTATCCGAGGTAAATAGAATGATGGTATTCTCGTAAATTCCCTCCTCTTTTAATTTCTTCACAAGTTTACCGACGTTTTCATCGAGATATGAGATCATTGCAGCATATGTCGCCCTTGGGGTCCTATTTGGAAAATACCCTTTAGTATTGAGATAGGGTTCTTCTTCGCCAAATTTCTTTTGATAATAATCCACCCATTTCTTTGGGGCTTGAAGTGGGTTATGAGGAATTGGAGAAGCCCAATACAAGAAAAAAGGATTGTCTTTTGAACGATCTACAAATTGTTCAATCTTCTCATACATTAAAGTTGGCGCATATTGATTTAAATTAAATTCTGCATAGGAGTCGTCTAAATTTGGGTCTAAACCTTCCTTCATCTTCATATGAGGTGCTATGGTATCGTTTTCTAGGTTTACACGATGTTCGTTTTCATAAAGATGAACAGGGTAATAAGTATGAGCGATACGCTGACAATTGTAGCCATAGAAATAATCAAATCCCATTTTGTTGGGGATCGATTCTGTATGTGGCGCACCCAATCCCCATTTACCCACAATTCCAGTCTTGTATCCAACACTTTTAAGCATTTTAGAAAGCATTGGAGTATTGGATGGAATAGGACGCTGTCCCTCCAGAGTAGAATCTTTTATCATTTCATTGTAATCCCATACAGCTCCTCGTTCACTCCACTCGTCGTTTCCTCGAATAAAGGAATGACCAGAATGTCTTCCACTAAGCAGCATATAGCGAGCAGGAGCACAAACAGGAGCAGAACTGTAAAAAGAGGTGAATTTCATTCCTGACTGAGCAAGAGCATCTATATTTGGTGTCTCTATAAGTTCTTGACCATAGGCACCTAATTCCCCATAACCGAGATCATCTGCGAGAATTAACACAATATTTGGCCTAGAATTTTGTTTTAAATTCTGTTCATTACATGAAAATAAAGCAAGAGCTAACAAACTGATATAGAGGATTCTTAATTTCATAAAAGTGATTTTTATAAAAATATAAAAAATAAGTACTCAAAGTAGTTGTTGATAAAAATCAGTGGATTTTAAGATTCAAGATTGTACATTTGGAGCAAAACAAACAAACAGACTATATGAAATTAGATGAAAACAAAGTTGTAAAATACACTAGAATCAGTTTATTCGTAGTTTATTTTTGGTTTGGAATCTTAAAGACAATTGGAATTTCCCCAGCAGAAACTTTAGTTCAAAATTTAAGTGAATTCACCATCAATTACTTTTTAGACGATTCAACTTTCATTCCGCTTTTTGGAATTTTTGAGTGTTTAATTGGAATTTTATTCCTGTTTCCTAAGTATACAAAAATTGCTGTTGGGGTATTTTTACTCCATATGCTCTCCACTTTTTTACCGATGGTCGTATTGCCAAAAGATGCATGGGCCTTTATGTTTACCCCTACTCTTGTAGGTCAGTACATTATCAAGAACCTGACTATTATAGGTGCAGCTCTATTAATTTACACACATCACCAAAGAACTTACAACAAGTAACTTTTAGTTCTTAAACCCATAAAAAAACCTAGCAATGCTAGGTTTTTATGTTTTATTAGGATTTGGGAACCAATCTTAGAATTCCTTTTCCTTCGACCCCCACATAGATATAACCATCAGGGCCTTGTCTTACATTTCTGACTCTTCCAATGTCTTTTAAGAGACGTTCTCGATAAGTCACCTTCGTTCCATCCAACACCAGTCGTTCCAAATAAGCAAACTTTAAAGATCCTACTAATATATTTCCTTTCCAATTAGGATACTTATTTGAAGTCACCATTGCCATACCTGAAGGAGCAATTGAAGGTAACCAATAATGGATAGGCATTTCAATTCCTTCTGTTTGATCTGTGTCAGACTTGATAGGCGTTCCACTGTAGTTGATCCCATAAGTGCTTATGGGCCATCCGTAATTCTTTCCTGCCTTGACAATATTAATTTCATCTCCACCTCTAGGTCCGTGTTCGTGTACCCAAATTTCTTTTCTTTGAGGGTGAAATATCATTCCTTGAGGATTTCGGTGACCGTATGAATAAATAGCTTCTTTAGCTCCTGCAACTCCCACATAGGGATTGTCGCTTGGGATGCTTCCATCATCATAAAAACGATACACCTTACCTCCGTCGCGCTTGATGTCTTGTGGATTGACATCACGCTCGCCTCGTTCTCCAATAGTTAAATAGACATATCCTTTATCGTCAAATTCAATACGCGAACCAAAGTGATGTCCTTTAGTCGTATTTGGAGTTGCCTTGTAAAGTGTCTCCATTTGAATCATTAGTCCACTAACTAATTTAAATCGCACTAATGCTGTATGAGCTCCTTTTTCTTCACCTTCAGTAGAGGAATAACTCATATAGATCCATCCGTTATTCAAATAATCAGGGTGAAGTTCTAAATCCAATAAACCTCCTTGATTATTAGCATAAACTTCTGGAGTGTTTCTTACAATGGTTTTCTTTCCATCTTTAAACAAGATAAGATCACCACCTCTGTCAGTAATCAGCATGGATCCGTCCTTTAAAAAGACCAAGCCCCATGGAGAAATGACATCTTCAACAACTGTTTCAACACGAACTAAATCCACTTTAGAATCGTTGACTAAATTAGGTTGATCTTGAGCGAAAATTGTTGAACTAAAAACAATAAAAAATAGAAGGGTAATAAGGGTTTTACTCATGTTCATAAAAATTTTTGATTAAAGATATAGATTTCTAATTAGTTAGCTTATATTTGCATCCGATAATTCTTCGGGGTGTAGCGTAGCCCGGTTATCGCGCCGCGTTTGGGACGCGGAGGTCGCAGGTTCGAATCCTGCCACCCCGACAAAACAAGGAACCTTTTTAGGTTCCTTTTTTTTGCTCTTCGATTAATTAGCTAAATTGTAGTTCTTAATCATTAAGAAATGGCTACCAATCAAGATTTTGTGGATTTCATTGTTGATCAAATAAACAATGCCGGTCAAATTAGAACTCTTAAAATGTTCGGTGAATACGGTATTTATTCAGATGATAAAATCTTCGGTCTTATCTGCGACAACAAATTGTTTATCAAACCTACAGAAGCTGGAAGAGTTTTTATTGGTGAAGTAACTGAAGCTCCTGCCTATCCAGGAGCAAAGATGAGTTTCCTGATAGAAAACCAATTGGAAGACAGTGAATGGTTAAGTGAGCTCATCCGTTTGACGGTACGTGAATTACCAGAACCCAAGCCTAAGAAAAAAAGAAAAAAAACTAAAGATTAATTCTCAGTTTACTTACTTCCTTATTTGTCCAGTTCCAAACACATAGTATTTATTGGTTACTAATTGCTTTAATCCCAAGGGACCCCTGTGATGTAATTTATCGGTACTAATAGCGAGTTCAGCTCCAACGCCCATTTGTCCTCCATCCGTAAATCGACTCGAAGCATTCTGATAGACAGCTGCACAGTCAACTTCTTGCATAAATTGATGCACCTCTTCAAAGTTAGAACTCATTATAATAGCTGAATGACCTCCTGAATGTTCATTGATTAACGCTATAGCATTATCTAAAGAAGAAACGCTTCCTATTAAGCATTTCAACGCTAAAAACTCTTCTTTCCACTGCTCGACTCCTTTTACGATATCATTAGACTCGAGAATTTTAGAACTGCTCTGATCAACAACAACCTCCACTTCAAGCGAATCTAATAGTGCATTTAATTCCTTTAGTTTTTCTGGATAGTTTTCAATTTGCCTGTCAATCAATATTTTATCGAGAGCGTTACAGGCTGAGATCTTATCTGTTTTTGCATTAACAATCACTTCTAGAGTCATTTTCCAGTCGGCATCTTTAGAAACATACATAAAATTATTACCTCTACCACTGACGAGTACTGCACATTTTGCGTGTTGCTTTACAAAATCAATCAATCGTTCACCTCCTCTTGGAACAATCAAATCAAGTGCTTGATCTGGCTCTTTTAAAAAGGTTTGCGTTTGGGTGCGATCCATTTCTAAAAACTGAATATAATCAGAAGAAAGCTCATTTTGATTTAAGGCTAAATGCCAAAAATCAACCAATTTCTTATTGCTGTGATAGGCTTCTTTTCCTCCTTTGAGTAAAATCTTGTTACTGGCTTTAAAGGCGAGAACTGCAGCTTCAATTGTAACATCTGGTCTGGATTCATATATAATCATAATCGTTCCAAAAGGAGCTGTCTTATTAATGATTTTAAGACCATTGTCTAATTGTTTACTCTCGATTACTTTATCTACTGGATCCTCTTGTAAACGAACTTCTTTAACTGCTTGAATCATTTGATCAATCTTGTGATCATCGACAATCAATCGATCGTATAAAGCTTGATCGTCTTTATCAAAAGCATCTAAATCTCTTTGATTTGCTTTGATTAAACTCGATCTATTTTGATCTAATAAGGCTTCCATTGAAGCCAGTACATTATTTTTTAATTGTTCTTTTAAAAGCACTGTAACTGTTTTATTATAATGAAACTTTAGTACCTACCTGCTTTCCGTCTATGATATCAACAATGACGTTTTTATTTTTTCCATTAGCGATATAGGTAGTTATATTTTTTTTAGCTGCTAATTGGGCGTGGTTTAATTTGGAACCCATCCCTCCTCTTCCTTCTCCTTCTGACTTATTGCTATCAGAGATATACTTCGATAGGTTTTCTTTGGGTTCAACATCTGAAATTAATTTTGTGTGTTCCTTATCTGGGTTTCCATCGTATAAACCATCAATATCAGTCAACAAAATCATCTTTGAAGCATTCATCAATTCTGCAATTAAAGTCGCTAGTTCATCATTATCTGAAAACATGGACATTTCTAAGGATACTGCATCATCTTCATTGGTAATAGGCACAACCCCTTCTTGTAACAAGCCTTCGATACAATTAATCATATTATCTCTGTGAACTCCTGGGTTAAAATCCCTTTTGGTAGGAAGTACCTGAGCACACTTCATTCCGTAATCTCTGAAAATATTGTAATAAAGACGCATCATCCTAGGTTGTCCAATAGATGAATAAACCTGTCTTCTCTTAGTTTTGTCTTTAATAACAGAGTTTCCGAGGACTTCTTTCCCTGCAATCACCGATCCAGAAGAAACTAAAATGGTCTGAATGTCTCGTTCGTATAGTTCTGCAATTTGCTTGACTAGGTTTTTAAGTACTGGTCTTACAATTCTGTTGTCTTTATTAGTCATTACATTCGTACCGACCTTAACAACAATCAGTTTTTTGTTTTTCATTAGTACTCCTCCCCTAATTCAACTGCCCTGTTAAAGGCTGCAAATGCAGCATCCTTTATCAACAGATTCACTTTATTTGTATGCATTGAATCCAAAGCAGCTCTGGTGGTCCCCCCTTTTGAGGCTACTTTATCCATCCAGTCGTCAGGACTGATATTGGATTGATTAAACAGTTCAATGGCACCTGAAAAAGTCTGACTTACCAGTACCTTTGAAACACGATCTGAAAACCCCATTTGACGTGCAGCTTCCATCATACTTTCCATAAAATAAAACACATAAGCAGGTCCACTACCTGATATACCAGTAGAGGCATCGATAAATTTTTCTTCCTTTACGCGAATTGATTTACCTGTTGTATTGAGTAATTCTTCGACTAAAATTAGCTCCAAATAGGAAACCTCTTCAGATGAAACATAACTCGTAAGTCCTTTTCCTACTTGGGCCGGCAAATTGGGCATCGCTCTGACGATTTTATCAATTCCCAAAGAATTTTTAATGAATTCAATTGTGACTCCTGCCATGATCGAAACGATCATTTGATTGGAATTCACCAAAGGTTTCATACGCTGAAATAATTCTTCGGCGTGAAAAGGTTTAACGGCTACGAATATAATATCCGCTAGAGGAACACAATCCTCTAATTTATCCATAGCGTCAAAATGGGCGATTTTATCAATTTTTTTCAAGGTTTTCTCGGACTTATCCAAGACCATGATATTGTGTTTTTTTAATATTTTAGATTTGGACATTCCAGTAGCATAGGTAAGACCCATATTACCTGCTCCAATTACAAGTACTTTCATTTATAGTGTATTTATGTGATTTATGCTTACTAAAGTTTATGCCATTAAATTGCATTGATCGCAATCTTTGATTTCTCCGTAATAGGTCATGCGGTATTTGTGAAGCACTTTAGTAGGGATGCCAAGTATATAGCGCTTGATATAAGTGACAGTTGTAGTCAACTCTCCCATTTTTTTGGAATATCTTTTTTCGTAACGTGTGGTTCTTTTAACCTTAATTAATTTCATATTGTTATTACTAATTATACACCCTTTTTGAGGCAGCGTATTCTCCTTTGTGTTTGTGATAGATCGATGATACAGATAGGTATAACAAGTCAAAGAAAATTAATAGCATTTGCTATTAATTACTGACGATCATCGATGAGATAGAAGGTTGTTTTAGTTTGAGGGAGGGATAAATTTATCCGACTGGTTTCTAAAAACCTGATAGTGAAAAGTTAGGATTCTGCTGTTTTTACTTAAATCTGTAATGAGTTCCATAGCTGCAAATTTAAGGCTAATAACACCCAATGACAAATAATCTGCTCTCTCATTGTGTATATTAACAAAATAGTAAGGATATGAAAATCAAGCATCTATTTGATTATCATATTGTCAAAATGATCGTAATACACCACTTATTTAACAATTGTAATTCACCTTATTTAGCCGTGTAATTAGAAACAGCCGCATCGACACTACCGTGTTTTTCAATCAGTTGATTCGCTTGTTCATAGGAAATATTTAAAGCTTCAGCTACATATCGAGTTCCTCTGTCGACTAGTTTGTTGTTGGAAAGCTGCATATGTACCATTCGATTCCCTTTAACTCTTCCTACCTTAATCATATAAGCTGTAGAGATCATATTGAGAATCAACTTTTGAGCTGTTCCGCTTTTCATTCGAGTCGATCCAGTAACATACTCAGGGCCTACCTCTGCTTCGATTGGAAGATCAACTGCTTTGGCTAGTGGAGAACCAGAATTATTGGTAATACAAGCTGTTAAAATTCCCATTTCTCTAGCCTTTTTTACTCCTCCAATCACATAGGGTGTGGTTCCGGAGGCCGCAATACCCACTAGTACATCATTACTATTGATGTCGTATTCCAATAGATCATTCCAGGCTTGTTCTGTGTCGTCTTCCGCAAATTCAACAGCTTTTCGAATCGCTGAATCACCACCTGCAATAATACCGATAACTCTATCAAAAGGCATCCCGAATGTGGGTGGGATTTCAGAAGCATCGACTACACCTAATCTCCCAGAGGTTCCTGCTCCTATATAAAAAAGTCGACCACCATTTTGATAACGATCTACTAAGGCATTGACTAATGGTTCAATTTGGTCAATACAATTTCGGACAACCAAAGACACTTTTTGATCTTCATTATTAATACCTTCGAGAAGTTCTTTTGCTGTTTTTTTATCTAAATCGTTATGGAGTGAATCGGACTCGGTAGTCTTTTTAAAAGCAGTCATTATAATATATGGATATCTAGGTTTTGAAATGCTGACAATTTTGAATCTTTTGGATCTAATTCGGTAATCATTGTATTAATGGCGTTAATATCAGCAGTTTTATACCGTTGTTGCGAATTAAACTTTTCAGAAATTGACAACAATACCGTCTTCTTTGAAGCTTTGATAATTGCCTTTTTTAATTGTACAATATCCCAATCAAACTCAGTTAAACCGTATATAGGATCTACATAACCAGTTCCAATAAAAGAATAATCCAATCGTATTTGAGAAAGATTGTTGATCGCTGAAGCACCGATAGCCATTTGACCATCTTTAAAGAGTTTTCCTCCAATAAATATAACCTCAGCGTTAGGCTTGTTCATCATTTCTAAAGCTACTGGTAAACTGAGCGTGAAACAGGTAATATTTTTTTTAATGGGAATTTGTCTTACAAACTCCATACAAGTCGTACCTCCATCGATTAATATCACTGAACCGTCTTTGACAAGTTCTGCAGCTTTTTTTGCAATAGTTTGCTTTTCTTCAAGGGCGTATATTTCTGTTTGAGGATTGTGACTAACAAATCCAAGAGAAACAGCTCCTCCATGAACTTTTTTAAGACGCTGTTTTTTGTCGAGTTCTTTTACATCTCTGCGAATTGTATCAACAGATACATTGAGATCATCGGCTATATCGGTTAGCAGTATTCTCGAGTGTAGCGCTACTTCTGAAAGGATTTTTTGATGTCGTTCTTCCTTTAACATTCTTGAGTTTTGTACAAATATACAATTTTTTCATTGCAATTATTTTCTGTTTTAAATGTTTAATTATCAAGTTATTTGCATTTTCTTGCATATTTACTTGCAAAAAACTGCATTATTTGCATTTATTTTCTATATTTGTACCATCAAAACAATCATATGAGTCTCATATATTCAGATAAAGAAAAAAATATCTCTACAGAAGAGGTAAAATTCGAAAAGATTCCTACACTAATCTATCAGGATTCTGATGAAGCTTCAAAACAAATTGCAACGACCATTGTCAAAGCAATCAACGATAAAGTAGCTTTAGGTGAAAATTTTGTTTTAGGATTGGCGACAGGCTCATCTCCTATAAAAATATACGATTACCTCATCGAAGCATATCAAAACAAAGAAGTAAGTTTTAAAAACGTATATACTTTTAATCTCGATGAGTACTATCCAATGCAAGCTGAATCCATTCACTCCTATGTGAGATTCATGAAGGAACACTTATTTGATCATATCGATATTCCAAAGGATCACATTCATATTCCCGATGGAAGTTTGGAGCGAGATCAAATAAAAGCATTTTGCGAAACGTACGAAGAAAAAATTACCGATTTAGGTGGAATTGACATTCAACTACTTGGTATTGGTAGAACAGGTCATATTGGATTTAACGAACCTGGATCTTCTATGCAATCAAAGACGAGATTGATTCGCTTGGATAAAATTACAAGACTTGATGCAGCTTCCGACTTCTTTGGTCAAGAAAACGTACCCTCTAAAGCTATTACCATGGGAGTTGGAAGCATTATGCAATCCAAACATATTATCATCGTAGCATGGGGAGAAGGAAAATCTGCCGTTGTGAAAGCTTCAATAGAAGGCCCAATCATTGAAAGTATTCCAGCTACCTTTTTACAAGAGCATCCGAGTTGCACCTTCATAGTTGACGATGCTGCTTCATCAGATCTTACGAGAATTAAAACACCATGGCTTGTAAAAGACTGTCAATGGGATGATAAATTAATTAAAAAAGCTACTATTTGGCTATCTGAGAAGGTCAATAAAGCCATTCTTAAATTGACTAATGAAGATTACAATGAATACGGAATGGGTAATCTTGTAGCTGAAAAAGGATCTGCAGAAGACATCAATTTATTGGTCTTCAATGCTCTACAAAGAACTATCACTGGTTGGCCAGGTGGAAAGCCCAATGCAGATGACAGCAATAGACCGGAACGCAGGGATCCATTCCCAAAACGCTCTGTCATCTTTAGTCCTCATCCTGATGATGATGTGATTTCTATGGGAGGCACCCTTCTAAGACTTGCAGATCAAGGAAATGAAGTACACGTTGCTTATCAAACTTCTGGTAATATTGCTGTATTTGATGATGAAGTAATTCGATTTATGGATTTTGCGAGAGATATGATGCCTGATAATAAAGAACTCAAAGATGAGTACGAACGCATCACTCAAATACTCAAAAATAAAAAAGTTGGAGAGGTTGATACTCCTCTAGTTCAAGACTACAAAGGAAATATCAGAAAAGGTGAAGCTTTAGCAGCTTGTAGAGCTTCTGGTGTGAAGGAGAGCAATGCTCACTTCTTAAACCTTCCATTTTATGAAACAGGAGCTGTAAAGAAGAAACCACACTCTAAAGAAGACGTTAAAATCACATACGATTTACTCAATAAAATTAAACCTCATCAAATTTTTGCCGCAGGAGATTTATCTGATCCACACGGAACACACAGAGTTTGTTTGAGTATCATTTTTGAAGCAATCGATCAATTGATCGCAGATAATGTTTCATGGATTAAAGATTGTTATATCTGGCTTTATAGAGGTGCTTGGCAAGAATGGGATGTTTCAGAAATTGAAATGGCAGTTCCAATTGGACCAAGAGACTTATCTAGAAAGAGAAACGCAATTTTCAAACACCAATCACAAAAAGACAGAGCGATGTTCCCTGGATCTGATGAGCGTGAATTTTGGCAACGATCAGAAGACAGAAACAGAGCGACAGCAAGTCGTTACGATGCACTAGGACTAGCAGAGTACGAAGCAATCGAAGGTTTTGTTCAATATTTTCCTAAATAAATGTTGTAAGTTTAAGTTTGGTAGCGGTAGGCTGATACCCTCTTCAGCCTGCCGTTTTTTATTTAGGGCAAATACACTTTTCCCGCACAGCAATCTCTTAAGGCTCCGGTAACTGAACTAAGACAATTGTTTTGGTTTAATTCTTTTAACAAGCCCATAAAACCAAAAATCAGAGCTTCTTTATAAGATATGAGCTCTCTGTCAGGAAGCACTACTTCCACACTGGGACCTAATCCTTTTCGCATCAATTCAATCAAGTAGTCATTATAAGCTCCTCCTCCAGTGACTAAGAGTTTTGAACTCTCGGCTGTATGGTATTCTTTGATGGTTTTCACCAGCTGATAGGCGATGTGAATACAAGCTGTATGCAAAAGATCCTCAATTGCTAATGGGGATGAATCAAAAAGAGGTTTCACCTCTTGTGTAAACCATTCATATCCGATTGATTTAGGTCCGTCTTGACTGTAAAAATCCAACTCGTTCAATTGATTTAAAAGACTAATATCCAAACTTCCACTTCGAGCAAGATGACCTTGACTGTCGTATTCCATTCCTATTTTTTGACTCAAATAATTGAGTAACATATTGGCGATACTCACATCAAAAGCCTTTCTAACGCCATGTTGATCTTCAAATGAAATATTGCTAATACCACCTAGATTTAAACAGAATTCATATTCTGAAAATAACAATTGATCACCTATGGGAACCAATGGTGCGCCTTGACCTCCTAAACTCACGTCGAGTGTTCTAAAATCACAGATGGTTTTAATTCCAGTTTGTGTAGCAATTTGAGCACCATCACCTATCTGAACCGTAATCCCTTGATCTGGCCTATGATGTACCGTATGTCCATGAGAGGCGATTAAATCGACCTCTAGCTTGTTAGATTCAACAAAGATTTTGAGTTGCTTTCCAATCCATCTCCCAAATTCCAGATTGAGCTTTTTCAACTCTTGCTCTGGCAATTCAATTGATTCTTTGAGTTGCTGTTTAAATTTTTGATCGTACTCAATACACTGGGCATGATCGATACTGTATTTCCAACTGTTTTCTGATTTTGTAAAGGTACAGTAAGCGATATCCAAACCATCGAGTGAGGTTCCAGACATCAATCCGATAACGCGATATGATTTCATAGGTTGAAGGTAAAAAAAATTAGCCTAGATAATGCTGCCTAATTTTATATCTTTGAAGTAAAAGAGCGCCCATGTTAATTATTGGAATTGCAGGAGGAACTGGAAGTGGAAAAACCACTGTCGTCAATCAAATCACTGACGAATTATCCACTTTAGATGTAGGAGTTATCTCACAAGACTCCTATTATAACGATTTATCGCATCTAAATATGGAGGAGCGAAGAAAGGTTAATTTTGACCATCCTTCCTCTATAGATTTCAAGTTACTTGAAGAGCACTTAAACATGCTCAAAGAAGGAAAATCGATTGAACAACCCCACTACTCTTTTGTAGAACACAACAGAACAGGAGCATACACCAAGATCGTTCCAACAAAGGTTTTAATTGTAGAGGGAATTCTCATTATGACGGATCCTAAACTTAGATCGCTTTACGATATTAAAATATTTGTACATGCTGATTCTGACGAGCGTCTAATTCGAAGACTCAAAAGAGATACTAGAGAACGAGGAAGGGATGCAGAGGAAGTTCTGAGTTGGTATCAAAAAAATCTCAAGCCGATGCACGATGAATTTATAGAGCCTACTAAGGAATTTGTGGACATCATTATTCCCAACAACAGATATAATACAGTAGCAATCGATATTGTAAAAACGATAATAAACAACAAACTGCTCAATGTTTAAAAAGATAAAGTCTTTAAGAGCTAAGAAATGGTTTGCAGTATTGAGCAATTCATACGTCTTGATCTTGACCATTTTTGCTATTTGGATGTTGTTTTTCGACACCAATTCTCTTTTAATACAAAGAGAGCTCAACAAGCAAATCAATGAACTTGAAGAGCAACGAGATTATCTTAAAAAGGAATTAGCAAAAGATTCTGCAACAGTAAGGATGTTATCTTCGGATAAGGCCATTGAAAAATTTGCCAGAGAGCATTTTTATTATCAGAAAAAAAATGAGGAAGTCTACCTCATTGAATTTAAAGACAGTATCAAAAACAAATTAGATGAGTAAACTTGAAATTGATAATCGTTTTTCTAAGCTGAATCCTTCGGCCTGGAAACAAATGATTCAATTTCAACTAGAGGGTGAGGATTACGCCCAGCAAATGATTTTTCACAGCCTAGAAGGAATCGACATCAAACCCTTTTACACTGAAGAAGACCTTAATCAATCTATCGATTTTGCTAAAAGAGATTGGTCTATTGAGGAATCTATTGCTGTTTATCAGGATGTAGAAGCCAACAAACTAGCTCTTGAAGCGATTGATCTAGGAGCAGAATCCATTCACTTTAAGGTCTTTACTCCTAATTGCAACTTCAATCTACTGGTCGAGGGTATTGATTTGAACACTATAAAGGTTCATTTATGCCTTCAACAACTCAGCGAAGAACTGATCGATCGAATTGTTTCTTCTCAATTAAAACAAGTTGTTTTTAGCATTGATCCGCTGTCAAAATTCTATGTAACTGGTAATTGGTATTTGAATCAAAAAAGTGATTTAAAACTTCTGACCACATTTTTAGAATTAATACAACAAGGTTTTCAGCCGAGTTTGGAACTCGATAATTACAGCATCGCTGAGGCTGGAGCGAACAATGTATATCAAATAGCAATGGTCCTTGCTCATCTTGCTGAATACTTACATTATTTTGAAGCTGAAAACAAACTTCACCTCCTTAAAAGAGTTACTATCAAACTAGGTGTGGGAACTCATTTTTTCTTTGAAATTGCAAAAGTTAGGGCCTTGCGTTTATTGATTCCTAGTCTGCTAGAGGCTTTCGATGTGGAAATTTCATACGATCTATCTTCTAAAACGAGTTCGCGTTATTACACAGCTTATAATTCAGTTCAAAATCTGGTGCGTTCTTCAAATTCACTGCTTTCCTCTGTGCTTTCAACTGCCGATACTGTTTCAGGAATTGCTCATGACAGTTTGATCTACAATTCCAACAAAAGCAGTAACCGACTCATCAGAAATCAACTCTTATTGCTCAAGAATGAAGCAGGTTTAAACGAGCATCAAGATGCTGCCAACGGTTCGTATTACATCAACTATCTAACCGAACAATTTTCTCAAAAGGCACTTGGAATATTTAAGCTCATTGAAAAGAATCAAGGTTTATTATTTCAACTCAAAAACGGCAGTATTCAAAAAGAAATTGAGAAACAACATCTAAAAGAACTCGAACTTTACAAAGCAAATAAAGAGGTGCTCATTGGAGCAACTGCATTTAAAGACAAAAGGGAGCGCCTAAAAAAAGTAGCAGAACGAAAACCCTTTCTAGTAAAGAAATCTAGAAAAACAGCAATTATTCCAATTGTAAAAAGAAGAATCGCTTCCTATTGGGAAGAAAAAAGATGGAATCATGAGTAGAAGGTCACTACAACATATAGAACCGGTATACCCTAAGAGTTCCTCTAAAAAAAAGTTTGATCACCAAGGATATGGAGCGGGAAGTCCTCCCTATCTCAGAGGTCCTTATGCGAGTATGTACCTCAAAAAACCTTGGACGATTCGACAATACGCTGGTTTTTCAACTGCTGAAGAATCCAATGAATTTTACAAAAACAATTTAAGAGGTGGACAAACAGGGCTTTCTGTAGCCTTTGATCTTCCTACTCACAGAGGATACGACAGTGATTTTAAAAACATCTATGCCGATGTAGGTAAATCGGGGGTTGCAATTGACAGTATTGAGGATATGGAAATGCTATTCGATGGAATTTCACTGAAAGATATCTCCGTATCCATGACCATGAATGGTGCTGTTCTACCAATAATGGCATTCTATATCTGCTGTGCACTCAATCAAGGAGTACCCTTAAATGAACTCAGAGGCACCTTACAAAATGATATTCTCAAGGAATTTATGGTGAGAAACACCTATATCTACCCTGAGAAGGCATCGATGAAAATCGTTTCTGATATCATTTCCTATTGTAGTGAACACATGCCCAAATTCAATCCAATCAGTATTTCTGGTTACCATATGTTAGAGGCTGGAGCCCCTGCTGAAATAGAATTAGCCTATACCCTAGCCGATGGATTAGAATATGTAAAAACAGCTTTAGACACAGGAATGAAAATCGATGATTTTGCTCCTCGTCTCTCCTTCTTTTTTGGAATTGGAATGGATCACTTTACTGAAATTTCCAAATTGAGAGCCGCTCGTGTTCTATGGGCTCAACTGATGAGTGAATTCAATCCTGAGAATCCAAAATCGCTGATGCTTCGAACCCATTGTCAAACAAGTGGTTGGAGTCTTACCGCTCAAAATCCTTTAAACAATATTTGTAGAACCTCACTAGAGGCTGCTGCTGCTGCTTTTGGAGGAACTCAATCGCTTCACACCAATGCCCTTGACGAGGCAATGACCTTACCGACCCCTCAAACGGCTAAGATTGCCAGAGACACTCAATTACACTTACAACTAGAAACCAAAATCACTAAAACTGTTGATCCATTTGGAGGTTCTTATGTGGTGGAACAGCTCACTGATGATCTCATTGAAAAAGCTTCAAGACTAATTGAATCTATTATCAATGCAGGTGGAATGACTCAATTTATAGCATCTGGAGCTCCTAAAGAGCGAATCGCGAAAGCAGCAATTGAAAAACAAGCTGAAATTGACAGTGGTAAAACCCTGATTATTGGACTGAACTCTTTTACTACAGATGCTGATGAGAGTATAAAAATACTAAAGGTCGATAGTACAAAAGTGCGAAAACAACAAGTGGAACGTATTCAAGAGCGCAAAAGATCAAGGTCAAACAAACTAGTTGAAGAGGCCCTAGAACAATTGTATTTAGGAGCCAAAAACAACACTGACAATCTTTTAGAACTCAGTGTTATCGCAGCGCAAAAAGGTGCTACCTTAGGTGAAATGAGCTATGCCTTAGAACGAGTTTACGGTCGATACTCCGCTGTAGCGCATCCGATAAAAGGAGTGTACCTCGCAGGAGTAAAAGACAGTAAAGACTATTTAGAGGTGAAAGAACAATTAAAAGACTATATATCGAAAAAAGGTCGCGCACCTCGCCTTTTAATGTCAAAAATGGGACAAGATGGTCACGATAGAGGTTATGGGGCCGTAGCATCCGCATTAGAAGATTTGGGACTTGAAATTCATATGACTCCTCTTTTTCAACTTCCCGAAGAAGTTGCAAAAAAGGCAGTCGAATTAGAAGTAGATGCTGTATCCATGACCAGTTTAACAGCAGCACATAGTAGCTTGATTCCAGAACTTAAAAGCTCTTTACAAAAACATAAGTCACAAGCCCTAGTCATACTAGGAGGCATTATCCCGAAAAGCGAATACACTGAACTTCACAACAAAGGAGTGGATCTCATATTTGGTCCAGGTACCAATATTTTAAAAGCAGCTTCTCTTATTTTAAAACAGCTATAAGCTTCTCTATCAACAAGGGAAATCAAACAATTTTAATTTCTTTAGTAAATTTTATACTGCTGTTAACAAATAACCTTTTTATAGCAGCGTATTTAATTGTATTTTTATCCGCAAATCATTAGTTCTATGGGCAAAATTATTGCTATCGCAAATCAAAAGGGTGGAGTTGGCAAAACAACTACAACTGTCAATTTAGCTGCTTCTTTAGGGGTTCTAGAAAAGAAAGTACTCCTCATTGATGCGGATCCTCAAGCTAATGCAACCTCAGGATTAGGCATCGATGTGCAAGAGGTTGAATTGGGAACCTATCAGCTTTTAGAACATACGATTTCAGCGCAGGAAGCTATTGTTTCTACGAATTCTCCAAATGTCGATATCATTCCTGCCCATATTGATTTAGTAGCAATTGAAATTGAATTGGTCGACAAGCAGTACAGAGAATACATGCTCAAAGAAGCTTTAAAGCCGATTGTTGACAGTTATGACTATATTCTCATCGACTGTGCACCATCTTTAGGTTTACTGACCTTGAATGCCTTGACGGCAGCGCATTCAGTTATCATTCCGATTCAATGTGAATACTTTGCACTTGAGGGACTAGGAAAGCTATTGAACACCATTAAGAGTGTTCAAAAACTTCACAATCCTAACTTAGACATTGAAGGATTATTACTCACCATGTTTGACAGTAGACTTCGACTCTCCAATCAAGTAGTCGATGAAGTCAATACGCACTTTAGTGAAATGGTTTTTAAAACCATCATTCAACGAAATGTTCGATTGAGTGAAGCTCCGAGTTATGGAGAAACCATCATCAAATACGACGCTAGTAGTACTGGAGCAAATAATTATCTAAAATTAGCTCAAGAACTACTTTCAAATAATAGTTAAAATGGCAAAAGCAACAAAGAAACAGGCTTTAGGAAGAGGATTATCAGCCTTATTAAACGATCCAAAAAACGATATCAATACAGTATCAGATAAGAATGCAGATCAGTTAGTAGGTAATGTCATTGAATTGGATTTAAACTGTATCAGTGTCAATCCACATCAACCTAGAACCAATTTCGATCAAACTGCTATCGAGGAATTAGCCTCCTCTATTAAAGAATTGGGAATTATTCAACCCATTACGGTTCGCAAATTAAAGTTTAATTCCTACGAGCTCGTCTCAGGAGAACGTCGTTTTAGAGCTTCTAAATTCGCAGGTCTAAGCAGTATTCCTGCCTATGTAAGAATTGCAAACGATCAGGAATCTCTAGAAATGGCTCTTGTTGAAAATATTCAAAGACAAGATCTCGATCCTATTGAAATTGCTCAATCTTATCAACGATTGATCGAGGAGGTCAATCTCACTCAAGAAGAAATGAGTAAACGAGTTGGAAAGAAAAGATCTACGATCTCCAATTATTTGAGATTACTCAATTTAGATCCCTTAGTTCAAATGGGAATTCGCGATGGATTCATCTCTATGGGACACGGTAAAGCCATTATTAATTTTGAAGATCCTCAGCAACAAATAGACCTCTACAATACCATTGTTTCAAAAAAACTATCGGTAAGAGAAACCGAACGCGAGGTTCAAAAAATCAAAGCAGGTCCTAATGCAAAACCAGCCAAGGCAGATACTCCTCAAGAAATTAAAGACTTGAGCAAAGCCTTTGAATCTCAGTTAAATTCAAAAGTTAAAATTACTTATGCCTCTGGTAAGGGTAAGATTGAAATAGGATTTACTTCAGAGGAGGAACTCAACCAAATCAAAAAATCAATTTTAGGTGAATAACCAGCTTCTTCTACTTATCTTCTTTCTCATTCTTGGCAATTTAAGCCTTGCTCAGGATTCAGAATCGGTGTATATGATGAGTAATGAAAAAAAGAAAAAAGAAGAAAAATTAGAAGGGTTTGAGAGTGGTGACTATCAAAAGATGAATCCTTTAGCACCTGCTAAAGCAGCTTTTTATTCAGCAGTATTACCTGGATTAGGTCAGGCCTACAACAAGCGCTATTGGAAAATTCCTCTTGTTTATGCCGCTATTGGAAGTACTGCTTATGCCTATGTAAATAACAATAAAGTTTATCACAAATTTAGAGATGCCTTTAAGTCGAGACGTATGGGATTTACTACAGATCCCTATTACGATTTAAACGACTCAGGAATTGTGATTGGACAACCTGATGTTTCTGACAGTTCCTTACAAACTGCACAAGAACGCGCTCAGGAAGCTAGAGATTTTTCACTGGTTCTCACCATAGGGATGTATGCCTTAAATATTATTGATGCCAATGTGGATGCTCACTTAAAACAATTTAATGTCAATGAAGATCTCAGTTTGGATTACCATCCTGATCTGATCATCAATCCAGTCACAAATACTCCCGTATTGGGATTGACTGTTAACTTAACTTATTAGAACATGAAGATTGCCTTATTAGGATATGGAAGAATGGGAAAAATGATTGAAGGAATCGCTTTAAATCGAGGACATGAAATACCCATTATTGTAGATACCGATCAGGAAGTAGACTTGACCTCAGTTGATGTCGCCATCGACTTTAGTATGCCTTCAGCGGCCTTTGATAATATTGTCAAATGTATGGACGCAGGTATTCCTGTGATCAGTGGAACAACAGGATGGCTGGATCGTTACGATGAAGCGGTTACCTACTGTAAGGATAAAAACGGAGCCTTTATGTATGCTTCTAATTATTCTCTCGGAGTTAATTTATTCTTCAAACTCAATCGTATTCTTGCAAAGCTAATGGCTCCCTATAAGGAGTACACTACTGAACTTACTGAAATTCACCACACTAAAAAATTAGATGCTCCTAGTGGAACTGCTATTACATTAGCAGAAGGAGTAATTGAAGCTGGAAATTACGATAAGTGGAAACTCGATGCCACTGAAAAAGACTTACTTTCTATTCATTCCATAAGAGAAGGAGAGGTTCCTGGAACTCATACTGTCAGTTATAAAACAGAGGTGGATTCCATCGATATCACTCATACTGCACACAACAGGGAGGGATTTGCTCTTGGTGCCGTAATTGCAGCTGAATGGATTATAGGTAAAACGGGGGTCTTCTCAATGGAAGACGTTATTGATCAAAATTAGAAGTTATGAATGGACTACAGTGGCTATTGTTTATTGGAATTATTCAACTAATTCACTTCGGTGGAACTTATAAACTCTATCAAAAAGCAGGAAGAAAATCATGGGAAGCTCTAGTTCCCATTTACAACGCCTATATCTTGATGAAAATCATCGGAAGACCTACTTGGTGGGTCATTCTACTTTTTATCCCTATCATCAACTTATTGATGTTTCCAGTGGTATGGATTGAAACCATTAGGTCTTTTGGCAAAAACACTCAAAAAGACACCTGGCTAGTAGTTCTTACTCTAGGACTCTACACCTATGCTGTAAACAATAGCGATGTTAGTTATGTAGAGAATCGAAGCTTAAACCCCAGAACTGCTTTAGGTGAATGGGTCAGTTCAATTGTCTTTGCTATTGTTGCAGCGAGTATTGTTCACGCTTATTTTATTCAACCCTTTGTGATTCCAACTGGTTCTTTAGAACGCACCCTTCTCGTGGGAGACTTTCTACTTGTGAGCAAGTATCACTACGGAGCCAGAGTTCCAATGACTCCCATTGCTGCTCCTATGGTTCACGACACCTTGCCAATTATAGGAACAAAATCATATCTCAAGAAACCGCAACTCCCCTATTTGCGCTTACCTGGAATAACTTCTCCAAAACGCAATGACAAGGTAGTATTTAACTGGCCTATCGACACCGTGCGTTTCTTTAGAGATCCCTCCAATATTAGAGTTGACAAACCTATTGACAAAAAATCAAATTATGTCAAACGTCTTGTGGGTCTGCCTGGTGATCAATTCTCCATTATCGATGGAAAAATACATATCGATGGTGAGCCTCTTGTATTGGATGAACGTGCAAAACCACAAATCAATTATACGATCTATGCCCAAAAAGGAGTGTCCTCTAAATTATTGATCGAAGCAGGCGTAAAAGAGTTCATGCGAACCTACAGTACCCAGAACCTCAACCAAACACAGGCTAATGCCCTGTATATGTCAGGACACGGAGTGTACAACAATCCTAATGGAAACGGCTATCTAATCACTACCATGAGTTCAGGAATTGATCCCAATCTAATTCGTTCTCAGGGATTAGCTCTTTCTGAAATCATCGACAAAGAGCGCAATGCAAGTCTGACCGAGCAAATGGCTCAAAAGCTTCTATCCTATTCAAGTATTGATTCAGTTGTCAAACAGCTACAGCCCAAGGGACAATTTGATGCCAGCATATACCCTCATTCGAGAAGACTTCCCTGGAACGTAGATCAAATGGGACCTTTTACCATCCCTTCAAAAGATTTTGAAATTGAGCTCAATCCAACTAATATAGATCTCTATAAGGAAGTTATTACTCAGTACGAGGGACATGAATTATCTCAAAATGGAACTCAAGTTCTAATCGATGGTGAAACTACTACTTCCTATCGTTTTGAAAAAGACTACTATTGGATGATGGGAGATAATCGACATAACTCAGAGGACAGTAGGTATTGGGGGTTTGTACCTGAGGATCACATCTTAGGAAAACCCATATTTATTTGGATGAGTATCGATGGTATTAACGATGGTATTTCCAATTGGAAGATTCGTTGGGATCGCGTTTTCACCACTGTTGACGGTGAAGGAGCGCCTCGATCATATTTTAAACACTTCTTGGCAATCCTAATACTAGGTTACGGTGTCGATTATTATCGAAAGCGCAAAAAGAACAAGAAAGCACAATAGTTCCTAGATGTATCTCCACCCTGCATACTTGCCCAATATCGCCAACTTAGCCTTAATGGCTCAGGAAGAAATTATCTGGGATATATCTGGTAATTTTCAAAAGCAAACCTACAGAAACAGGACCTTTATCGCTACTGATCAAGGTAAATTGCTCTTGAGTATTCCAGTGATTCACAAGGGAAAAAGCGGTCATCAAAACTATAAAGACATTCTAGTTGACCACAGTCAACCTTGGATGCGAACCCATTGGAGAGGAATTGAAACAGCCTATCGTACCTCTCCCTTTTTTGAATATTACGAGCACTATTTCAAACCGCTCTTTGAAGAACAAGAACGCTATTTAATAGACTTTAACTTAAAGAGTATAGAGATTTTATTAAACTGCCTTCAACTCCCCATGCCTCAAAAGCAGAACGAAACCTATATCAAAAATTTAGATCCCAGTATCGATAGGCGTTTTCTTATTGATGCTAAAAGAAATCTTGAATATAATTCCACTGAATACCATCAGGTTTTTAGTGATAAGCACGGCTTTATAGGGAATCTTTCAGCATTGGACCTCATCTGTAATGAAGGTCCCTCTGCGGCTGCCTATCTTAAGAATGAAGCACTTGATTTTTAATGGAAGTTCTTCGCTTTTTAGCCCACTACGGCATTCACTTAATCGCTCCCATTGGAATTGCTTTTTTCTATTACAGAAGTAATTTTAAAAACGCACTGTTCGTTCTATGGGCGGGTATTTTAATCGATATCGATCATGTGATAGCTGATCCCATCTTTGATTCCATGAGATGTTCTATTGGATTTCATCCACTTCACAGCTATTGGATGATTGGAGCCTACCTATTATTAGCCTTTGTTCCCAAAACAAGATTGATTGGACTAGCCTTGTGTGTTCATATTCTAGCTGACACTGTAGACTGTTTGTTTTTATAAGCTAAGCGTAGAACTTATAGGATAGTGATCCGAAAACGACACATCAAAGTTTTGGTGATCCACTACCTCTAAACGATCATCTGTAAGTATAAAATCAATTCTCATGGGAAAGAGTTTAAAATCAAAACTTCTTCCAAATCCACTTCCTCGTTCTATAAAACTGTCATTCATTTTTCCTTTAATAAGGCGATAAACTCTTGAAAACTGCGTATTGTTAAAATCACCTGTGACGATGTTGAAATGAGAAGATGCATCGATTTCAGATCGAATAAGCGCTGCCTGCTCTTCCTGTTTTGAAAACATGGATGACATTCTTTTAAGCAGTCGTTTAGGTTCTTGATTGCTGATCGCATTGGGATCAGAAACCCCTAAAGACTGTAAGTGAACATTAAAGACTCTAAGCGTATAGTTAGCAACCTGAAGATCTGCATACAAGGCAGCGTTATTACTCGATTCAAAATCGAGCACCTTAAAATCCTTAATGGGATACTTAGAAAAGATGGCTTGTATTGATTTATTATTGTCCTCTTTGCTAAACACCTGATAGGGATACTCCTCAAAGGCGTCTTTATAATCCATATCAAATTCTTGCAAACACAGAACCTCAGGATGCTGCTCATTGATAAAATGAATGATTTCATCGGGAATATTCTCATCATCCATCCAATCGTACTTATTAAAAAGTCTAGTGTTATAGGTCATTATATCAATAGAGTGCGAAGGAACGAGTTCGGTCTTAGGCTCTATTTGATAAAAAGAATCGAATACTAAAAGACCGATCACAATAAGGGAAAGGGAAATTACAAAGTGTTTTTTCGCCTTGTAAATCCAGTAGATACAAAAGAATATATTGACGATGAACAACAGTGGTATTCCCAAGCTTACCACTGCTAAAATCGGAACGATTTTTAAAGGTACGTAGGGTATGATAAATGAAAGCACAAAGAATACTGCAACAACTAAGTTGAGCAAGTAGATGAATTTATTCAAAAATCGCTTTAACATAACTACTGTTTTCCAGCTCTAAACAAAAAGTCTTTTTCAGCCTTTGAAAGCGACTCATATCCAGAGTTAGAGATCTTATCTAAGATAGCATCTATTTTCTTTTGATGCTCATCCTTACTAATCGGTTCATTTTTATTGGGTTTTGTACTACGATGTACTGTTCTTAGTGGAGTAGACTTCTTAAATAGAGATTCAAAATAGGCAAAAAAAGAACTTCCGATGTCTTTAGAAGACTGAATACGACGAGCGTATAAAAAACCTAAATAAGCACCTCCTAAATGAGCGATATGCCCACCTGCATTTCCATTGGGTATTTGAACTAAATCCAAGAGCACTAAAAACAATCCTACATACCACAACTTGATTTTAAAACTAAAAAAATGAAGCAGATAGTTCGGACTATAAGTCGAAAGAAAGATCAAAAGTGCCATAACCGCAGCTGAAGCACCGATTAGGGATGAATTCATCCCCATAAAGGCTGGAAACAATTGATAACTCACCAGATAGAATAGTGCACCAAAAAAACTACCTAAAAGGTATACGCGAATAAAATAGCGCTTGTCAAATAGGTTTAGGAACATTTTTGAGATTCCCCACAAGAGAATCATATTCCAAAAAAGATGCGAAAAATCCAAGTGAAAAAAAGAATAGGACAGCAACGTCCATGGCTTATAGATCAATTCACCTAATTGTTGGGATAGCTCAAACCAACTCAAAAGACTATTAGTCGGGAACGAAAAGAGAAAAGGAATCAATCGAAGCAGCAAATAGACAATGAAATTTGCAACTATGAATCGCTCTGCAATTGAGGCTCTTTTCCAAGCGGTCTTTATCTCGTATGCTAATCCCATCGACGATTGTTAAATTGGTTTCTCTTCCAATACCAAGCCATAATAAAGCCAATAAGCGCACCACCAACATGAGCAAAATGAGCAATACCAGATCCAAAAATACTGTAACCAGTGACCCCTGAAAACAAATCGAGACCAATTAATGCTGGAATAAAATACTTAGCCTTTATAGGAACTGGAACAAACATCAAAAAGAGTTTTGACTCAGGAAAAGCCATTCCAAAAGCTACTAAGACACCGTAAATGGCACCTGAAGCTCCAACTGCAGGAGTGTTCATAGCGCTTAGAAAATTATCGATCACTGAAGCATCTGCCATTGAATACCAGTTGGTGTTATACCTTCCACTACTGACGAGCTCTAGGGCCTGATTGACATCAACTCCTTGACTCCCCAATGCTTCCAAAGCCTGGTGAACATACAAATAATTAACTCCTGTATGCAATAGAGCAGCTCCAATTCCAGCAGAAAAGTAAAAGAACAAAAACTTTTGTCTTCCCCACATCTGTTCTAAAGGCGTTCCAAATGCAAAGAGCGCATACATATTGAAAAAAATATGCATCAGGCCTCCATGCATAAACATATGAGTTACAAATTGCCAAATCCCGAAGTGTTCATTCTTAGGAAACCACAATGAAAACCATCCATAAAGTAGATCTCCAAAAAGAGCTGTCCCTATATAGAAAATAATATTGATAATTATTAAATGCTTAACGGTATCGGTTATATTGTTCATTGAAAGTAATTTGTTGACAATTCTTGAGTATTAATATTTTTAAAGGTCAATCGATTAAAAGGACTCAGTTGAGGCTCCTTACAAGAGAATAAATCGTTGACCAAAGCGAGTTGCTCCTCTCTAGAAAGCTCATCCCCAGTTCGTATACTACCTGACTTAGCCAGAGCCTTTGCCAAAATATCTGATTGCGAAAAATGACTTCCCGACTCCTCCTCTTTATACGCCTTGAGCATCGTTTTTAAGATATCTTCTAACTGTTCTGCCCTAAAGAGCACAGGTAAGGATTTGAGTTGTAATTGCTGATCTTCAATTGTAAAATCAAAACCGATTTGCTGAAGATAAGGCGTTAATTCTTCGAGCAATCGCAACTCTGGCAATTCAAAATCAATGAGAATTGGAAAAATCAAGGCTTGACTCATTCCCTCATCGAGTGTAATACAACTCAGTAATCGCTCGTAAAGAACGCGTTGATGCGCTCTTTGTTGATGAATAACGATCATTCCAGACTTGTTCTTGGAAATGATGAATTTCTTATCCAATTGAAAACAGGTCACTGCTTGATTGTAATCTTCATTAGTCGATAGCAACTGAGTTCCTAAATCAGAATTTATTTCTTCGCTTGCGGTCTGAACTCCTGCGTATAGTCCTTCCCATGATTGTTCCTTTTTATAAGAAGTGGTGCTAAATGATGATTTATAAGAGGGCGTACTGTTCTTGAACTTGGAATCCTCCTCAAAAGGATTAAAGCTTTTGTCCACTGTTACTTTTGGAATCACAGCTGATTTATTCTTGTAATCGTAGGGAGTTTGAAGGTTTTGATCAGTTTCAAAATCCAAACTAGGAGCCACGTTAAATTGACCTAAACTGTGCTTAACAGCAGAACGAAGAATGGCGTAAATACTGTGATCGTCTTCAAACTTTACCTCTGTCTTTGTCGGGTGGATATTGACATCTACAGATTTGGGATCCACCTCAATATCGATAAAATAACCGGGGTAACTATCAGCTTTGATAAGCCCTTGATAGGCATCACTAACAGCCTTGTTTAAATAAGGACTCTTGATATAGCGTTGATTGACAAAGAAGTATTGACTTCCCCTAGTCTTTTTGGCAGCCTCTGGTTTTATTACAAAACCGGATAACTTTAAAAGAGGGGTTTGTTCCTCAATGGGAACTAATTTATCGTTCATCTTATTGCCAAATATCTGTACAATTCGTTGACGTTTATTGGAAGGTTTTAATTGAAACAAAGCCTTCCCATTGGAAAAAAGCGAAAATTCAATATCGTTGTGTACCAGTGCTACTCTGTGAAATTCATCGATAATATGATTGAGTTCAATTCGATCTGACTTTAAAAAATTTCTACGGGCTGGAATATTGTAAAACAGATTTTTTACGCTGATCAGTGTCCCCTGTTTACAAATGGTGTCTTCTAAATCCTTTTGAGCTCCTCCGTCGATAATGAGTTGAGTACCCAATTCTACATCCTCACATTTAGTCTTTAAACTCACTTGAGCAACTGCTGCAATTGAAGCTAGTGCCTCGCCTCTAAAACCTTTAGTCATAATTGCAAAGAGGTCCTCAGATGTTTTGAGTTTTGAGGTAGCGTGTCTTTCAAAACAAAGCGCTGCATCTTCTGGGTTCATCCCCTTACCATTGTCTTGAACTTGAATAAGACTCTTTCCAGCGTTTTCAATGTGTAAATCAATCTTAGTGGCTCCTGCATCAATAGCGTTTTCGAGCAATTCTTTAACAACTGAAGAGGGTCGTTGAACCACTTCTCCTGCTGCTATTTGATTTGCTACATGAGGATCTAAACGCCTTATATCTCCTGCCATTATTGAATAAATTGAATAAAACCACTTTGAACAGCAGCATAAAACATTAAAAATAAGAAGATGAGAATCACAAAGAATCGAATCCTTCTATTTTTATCCTGAGCCTGTGATTTTTTTCTACGCCAATCCTCTCTAAAAGATCGAGCAGCATTTCTTCGAAAGTAATCTTTAGAATCCTGAGAAGTATTCTCTCTAGCCTCTTTATCACGCTGTAAACGCTCAATGCGTTCTTTGCGCTCATTGTAGTAACGAGGTTCGTAGCTATAGGTTCTATTCTTCTGTTGCTTAAATAAAGTAGGTAGTCTCATAATTGATGATTCCATCAAAAATACTTAAAATCACCTTCTTTAACGACTAAAGAATTATAAAAATTGTTAACAATCTTAAGAAAGTTGGGCCATTTTAATGGCAGCTACTGCAGCTTCTACTCCTTTGTTTCCGTGTTTACCTCCAGAGCGATCTTTAGCCTGTTGAAGCGTATTGTCTGTAAGAACACAAAAGATGACTGGAACATCGGTTTGCGTATTGAGATCCATAATCCCCTGAGCCGTAGCTTGACACACAAAATCAAAATGCTTGGTTTCTCCTTGAATCACCGATCCAATTGCGATCACTGCATCTGGTGCGTGTTTGTGAATCATTTTTTTACTACCGTGTGCCAATTCAAAACTACCAGGTACCTGATAGGTGTGAATATTATCTTCTTTGACACCTTCATTGACAAGTGTTTGATAAGCGCCTTGATAGAGTGCTGAAGTAATCTCTTCGTTCCACTGAGAAACAACAATCCCAATGCGAAGTGAAGAAGCATCTTCTAATTCACCTGAATTGTAATCGGAAAGATTTTTGAGTGCAGTTGCCATGACTATTCTAACATCCCTATATAAGCTTCAGCTAAATTTGCTTCTGAAGTACCTACATAGTTCGATTTCAATTGATCGAAATAGCTAGCAGCCCCTGATCGATCTCCTAATTCTAAAGCAGTAACTCCAGCTTTGTACAAGAATTTAGGAGTTGAAAAATCATTGGTATTCACACTTAAAGCAGCCTTGTAATGTATCAGTGCTGATGAATGTTCTCCAAGAGCAACATAGGCATCTCCAATAGCTCCCTCAGCTAAAGCTGCTAATACAACATCATCAGATGAAAAGGCCGATAAATGGGTAATAGCGTCTTGGTATTGCGCTAAATTTAAATATGCAATACCTGCTTCGTAACGAGCAAGGTTGGCAGCCTTAGTTCCAGGATACACTTGAATAATATCGATTAAAGAGTATTTTCCATCAGCTCCTTGAAGTGCTTTTAAGAATAATTCTTGCCCCCCTTCAGTGGCATTTACTGCTTGATCAAAATACTGTTGAGGGTAGAACAACTCATTAGCCGCACTAGTTTCCTTAGGTGCTTGAACTAACTGCTCATATCCTAAGTAACCCAATACGCCTATTGCTACTACCGCAATAATTCCTAAGATGATATTTTGATTTTTAGATACCCAAGCCTCTGTTTTTCCTGCACTTTCATCTAGGGTTGTAAATACTTCTGCTGTTGTACTATCTTCGTGAGCTTGAACATCAACCTCTTCATTTTTGGATTTTTTATATCCTCTCTTGTTATAAGTTGCCATATTTGTTTTCTTTGATGAGCAAAAATAATTTTTTTATCCAAATTCAAAAGCTTATTTATCCGTTAATTTTCGATAATTTGCACAAACTATTAAATCTGCCTCCAATTTATGATTTTAAAACAGCTTTCTCTGCTTAATTTCAAGAATTTTGACTCAGCTGATTTTCAGTTTGACAAAAAAATCAACTGTTTTGTAGGGATGAACGGAGTGGGCAAAACAAATGCCTTGGACGCCATTTATTATTTGGCATTTGGAAAGAGTTACTTTAATCCGTTATCCTCTCAGAATATCAAACACGGAGAAGACTTTTTTGTTGTTGAAGGAGTTTTTGATAAAGATCAAAAGGAAGAAAAAATTGTATGTAGTTTAAAAAAAGGCTCTAAAAAAATTCTAAAGAGAAATGCCAAAATCTATGAGAAGCTATCGGATCATATCGGTTTTTTACCGCTAGTCATTATTTCTCCATCGGATCGCGACTTAATAGTCGAAGGAAGTGAAACCAGAAGAAAATTTATCGATGGTGTTATCGCACAATCGGACAAGATGTACTTAGACAATTTAATTTCCTACAATAAAATTGTCGCCCAGAGAAACGCCTTACTCAAATACTTTGCGCTTAACCAAACTTTTAACAACGACACCCTTGAGGTATACAACCACCAACTTGCTGGTTTGGCAACAGAAATCTATAAGGTACGAAAAGATTTTATCGAAAAACTTGCCCCTATTTTTCAGGAGCAATACCGAAAAATCTCAAAGGACAAAGAAGAAGTCTCTTTGAGTTATAAAAGTCAATTACACGATGCTACTATTGAAGATTTATTGCAATCGAACCTTCAACGAGACCGAATACTACAATACACAACTGTAGGAACCCATAAGGATGATATCAAATTTAAAATTGGAAATTATCCCATTAAGAAGTTTGGATCACAGGGACAACAAAAATCATTCTTAATCGCTTTAAAGCTCGCTCAATACGCATTTATCAAAGAACGATTAAAAACCAACCCCATCTTATTATTAGATGATATCTTTGACAAATTAGACGATCAGCGTGTTGCTCAGCTTATCAAACTTGTCAACATGGACACCTATGGACAGATCTTTATTTCTGACACTCATAGAGATCGAACTGAAGAAGTCATTAAGTCCACTGATCAGTCCTATGCATTAATTGAATTGCAATGAAAAAAGTAATTTTTATCTTATCACTGATTGTACTCAGCTCTTGTGGACAAGAGATTCAACTAGAAGAACTCAATGGTTATTGGGAAATTGATCACGTGATGTTCGCCAATGCGACCAAGAAGAAATACGCTATGAATTTAACCGTAGATTATTTTCAATATCAAGACGGCAAAGGCTTTGTCAAAAAAGTTCAACCACAACTTGACGGAAGTTTTAAATCCTCGAATGACAGTCAACTATTTTCTGTAGAAACTACTGAAGAAGGAGTGTTTCTAAATTTTGAAAATGGAATTAGGGAAAAAATAAGTCGATTAAACAGTAAACAGCTCATCATTCAAACACTTGATTCTACAAACTTTCACTATAAAGCTTTTGAACCTTTATCAATCACACCCAATGAGTAAAGATCCTGAAAACATATCAGAGGTACTAAAAGAATTTATCAAAGACAATAAACTCGAACAAGGAATCGACAATGTAAGAATTGTAGATTTGTGGAAACAACAGATGGGATCAGGTGTTGCAAATTACACTCAAAGTATACAATTGAGCAACAAAACCCTTTTTGTTAGTCTTTCCTCTGCAGTTCTGAGAGAAGAATTATCCTACGGTAAAACAAAGATTATTCAAATGATGAATGAGGCTCTTGGTAAAGAACTCATCACAAAAGTTGTACTACGCTAATTAGGCGTAAACCTCTTCTTCTACGAAGAAAAATTCAGATTCAATCTGAGCGTTTTCATCAGAATCAGAACCGTGAACCGCATTGTAAGAAATAGATTCAGCAAATTTATTTCTGATAGTTCCTGGTGCCGCTTCTTGTGGATTAGTAGATCCCAATAGTGTTCTGAAGTCCTCAACAGCATTTTCCTTTTCTAAAATTGCTGCAACAATTTTTCCAGAAGTCATAAAATCAACTAAGCCTTCGAAAAATGGTTTGTCCTGATGAATACTGTAAAACGATCTAGCATCCTCATCTGTAAGACGTGTCATTTTAAGAGCTACAATTTTAAATCCAGCTTCATTGATCATTTGTAAGATAGCGCCGATATGCCCTTTTGCTGTGGCATCAGGTTTGATCATTGTGAAGGTTCTATTTGAGATCATTTGTTAAATTTTTGGCGAAATTACAGTCTTTAAGTAAATATCCAAACAAAATTTACATTTAGTTTGATCTTAGTTGTAGTTGATCAAAAGCTCTTGTTTAAACGGCAGTGAATCTAAATGAATACTAAAAGAAACTCTTTTAGCTTTTAGATTAAATCCCAATAAACCAAAGCTGCGATCGGAAACTACTTCTCCTACTCTATAGGGGTTGGTTTCAGACTCAAAACTCGTATAGGAATGAGTGAGTCCGCTTGAAGTAAAATCTACTAGAGGATAAGCGAGATCCTCATTATTTAATTTTGAAAATTCTGAAATATGACGATCTCCTGATACAATCATCACATTAGAAGCCCCAGTAGACTTTAATAAATCTGTAAATTTTTGAACTTCATGCGGCATATTTCCCCAAGATTCAAATCCGTGTTCAGAGGATAAAAATTGAATGCTACTGATGATGACGTTATAATCGATTCTGGGCTCTAATAGTTCTTGTTCTAACCAGCTCCACTGAGCATCACCGAGCATGGTTCCCTCTGAGTTTGGATTGGGGATATAGCGCTTTTCTCCAGAGGGGTCCTTGGTGAGATCTGATCTAAAATAACGAGTATCCAATACAATGACTTTTATCTTCGCATCTTTGACTTGATAGGTTTTCGAGTGATAAACCCCCTGTTGATTTCTTCTGGGATCCTCATTTGAAACTCCTAAGAAATCTAAAAAGAGTTGTTGGCTTTCATCCTTATCTTCAAAATTTCGACCTCCATCATTGAGCCCGTAATCGTGATCATCCCAGGTTCCAATCACTTCTGTTTGCTCTTTTAGTTTTTGATAAGCAGCATCGTTATTTTGTTGTTCGTATTGAAGTTTCAGGGTATTCATATCGCCTCCATCAGCGTAGACAATATCTCCACCCCAAACAAAGACATCTGGATTTAAATCGATCATATCATCCCAGAGTTCATTTGGCAAACTCACATTGTTACAAGAACCTACAGCAATTGAAAAATCAAAATTCTTTTCATTGGCGACCTCTTGTTTTTGTTCATTTTTACAACTCATTATTACAAGTGCAAATACGAGTCCAAGTACAGTTGTTGTTTTCATCAATAGAAGCTGTTTTAATCCTTAAATGTATGAATTAATTGTATCTTTACGAGCATGAAAAATGAAGATTACATCAAATTTAAAGATTATTTAATACCGAGAAAGAAATGCGTAGTGATCCCTCATAGAAACCCAGATGGAGATGCGATGGGATCTACGCTTGCCCTCTGTTCCTTTTTAAATAAAATGGGAGCAAATGCCGTTGTCATTTCCCCTAATGAGGCACCTTCTTTTTTACAGTGGTTACCTGGCTTTGAGTCTGTGGTACTTTTTGACAGACAAAAAGAACAAGCTTTAAAACTCATCGATGAAGCTGAGCTTATATTCACACTCGACTTTAATGACTTTTCAAGAACAGGAAGTGAAATGGAAGCAGTACTTCACAAAAAGAAAGCTACCTATATCATGATTGATCATCATCAACAGCCTTCTGACTATGCTGAATTTATGTATTCAGACACCTCAATGAGTTCCACCTCTGAAATGGTCTATCACTTTATCAATCAATTTGGAGCTTTGGCGCTCATCGATAAAAATATTGCCACTTGTATCTATACAGGAATCTTAACCGACACTGGGCAATTTAAATTTCCAAATACCACAGCGACTACCCATCAAATTGCTGCTCATTTAATGGAATTGGGGGTAGATCACTTTAAAATACATCAAGAGATCTACGACACCAACGATCAGAGCAAATTAGAACTTTTGGGATGTTGCCTCTCCTCTATGGAAGTTCTCAGAGATTACAATACTGCAATTCTCAGGCTCTCAGCTGAAGAATTAGAGCAACACTACTATAAAAAAGGAGATACCGAAGGCCTTGTCAATTACGGTTTATCTCTTAAAGGAATTATTTTTTCTGTCATTTTTATCGAACACAAAGACGAAGGAATTATCAAAATATCCTTTAGATCTCAGGGTAATTTTTCAGTAAATGAATTTGCAAGAGCTCATTTTGAGGGTGGTGGTCACGACAATGCTGCCGGGGGTAAATCAAATGATAGCTTAGAAACAACCATTGAGCGATTTAAATCACTACTCCCTCAGTATTTAGAAAAATTAAATCAATAAGTTAAAAACTACTAGAATTCCTAGAATTAATTTAACTTTCCACTTTTAAAATTCAAACAATAAACAATACGTACCAATGAAAAAACTATTAGGATTTTTTGCTTTAGTTGCACTTCTAATCCAAAGTTGTAACACCAGTCCAAGAGCTGACTTAGGAGATGGAATTTTTGCTAAGATCGATACCGATTTAGGAGCGATGATTCTCAAATTAGAATATGAAAAAACACCTGTTACAACAGCAAATTTTGTGAGCCTTGCTGAAGGAACCAATCAATTTGTAGATGAACAATACAAAGGGAAATCATTCTATGATTCCATTTTGTTTCACCGTGTCATCAAAGATTTTATGATTCAAACTGGTGATCCTCAAGGAACAGGTATGGGTGGCCCAGGGTACCGTTTTAAAGATGAATTTGACGAAACCTTATCTCATAATGACAAAGGGATTTTATCTATGGCCAATGCAGGTCCCGGAACTAATGGATCTCAATTTTTTATCACTCACACGCCAACTCCTTATTTAGATGGTAGACATTCTGTTTTTGGAAAAGTAGTAGAAGGTCTCAATGTGGTTGATTCTATTGCCAATGTTGCTACTGAGTCAGATCGTCCTGTTGAAGATCTTTACATCAAGCATATCGACATTTACAGAAATGGTGCTGCTGCAAACTCTTTCGATGCCAATAAGATTATGGCGGATTACTTTGAAGAAGAAAAACAAGCTCAAGCTAATTACGAAGCTAAAACTTCTGATTGGGCTAAAGAGGCTGAAGCTCAAAAGGCTGAAGCTATGCGTACTGATTCTGGATTAGGGGTATACGTTTTGAAAGAAGGAAACGGAGAAAAAATCAAAAATGGAGATATGGTCAATGTATCCTATGCAGGTTATTTTGAATCTGGAGCCCTCTTCGATTCCAATATTGAAAACATTTCAATGGAACACGGTAAGTTTAGTGCCAACAGAAAAAATGCTGGAGGTTACAGCCCAATCCCTATGGAATGTAGTATGGAAGCTAATTTAATCACAGGATTTAAAGAAGGTTTACTCCTTATGGAGATCGGTCAAAAAGTGAGACTATTCATTCCTCCACACTTAGGATGGGGAGAAAATGGAGCAGGTAACGTCATTCCTCCAAACGCTTCTGTCATCTTTGATGTTGAAGTGGTATCAAGAGTTAAAGAATAATCGTTCTTTTTTACAATATCAAAAGCCTCCTATTTGGAGGTTTTTTTATAGCCTTATTTTTTTGAATCAGAACTTCTATTATCTTTATAGTTCTAACTTTAAAAAAACCTTCATATGAAACTCAACAAACTCTTGGTTTGTCTGGTTTTTAGTAGTTTCGGTATGGTATCCGCACAGGAGTACTTTCCCAAACACGATGGTGTCAAAGTAAAAAACAACAACTTTTACGCCTTTACCAATGCTACTATTCACACCAGTCCTTCACAAACACTACAAAACGCAACTCTTTTAGTTCATGACGGTAGAGTTGTAAGTGTAGGAACATCTGTTCAAATACCTGCTAATTCAGTTGTTAAAGACCTTAGCGGAAAACACATTTATCCATCATTTATAGATGCATACAGTAATTTTGGTGCTAAAAAACCCAAAAGAGCCTCTTCCAACGGAAGATCAGCTCAGTACGAACCTTCGAGAGAAGGCTTCTATTGGAATGATCATATCATGAGTGATCAAAATACCATAGAAGGATTTTCATTCTCTAAAAAGGATGCTGAAAAATTACTTCAATCAGGATTTGGAGTAGTCAACAGCTTTGTTTCAGATGGTATTGTCAGAGGTACAGGAACCTTGGTTTCCTTAAACTTAGATGCTTCCAATAGCGTACGTGTACTCTCAAATAAATCTGCTCAGTACTTTTCTCTTTCAAAATCAATAACTTCAAATCAATCCTACCCTACTTCACTGATGGGATCTCTCGCATTACTGAGACAGTTTTACGCTGATTCTAAATGGTATGCACAGGGGAAAAGTCAAACAAAAGATCGCTCGATTGAGGCCTTTTTATCCAATAAAAGCCTTCCACAAATTTTTGAAGCAGGAAGTTTAGACAATTTGCTTAGAGTTGATAAGTTAGGTGATCAAAATGCGGTTCAATACACCATTCTTTCCGGTGGTGATTCTTATAAAAATCCTCAAAAGGTTAAAGCTAGTGGTGCGACACTAATTGTACCATTAGATTTTCCAAAGGCTTATGATGTATCCAATCCTGCTGAGGCGGAGATCTTATCCTTAGAACAACTTTTGGAGTGGAACCAAGCTCCTTCGAATCCTAAGGTATTAGAAGAGAATGGCATTCCTTTCGCCTTTACAGCTCACAAACTCAAGAATCCTAAAGATCTGCTTTCCAATATGCGTTTAGCAGTCGCCTATGGATTGTCAAAAAACAAAGCATTGGAAGCCTTGACGACTGCTCCTGCTCGAATCTTAAAACAATCGAATATTGGACAACTCAAAGCTGGATATTTAGCAAACTTTTTAATCACTTCAGGAGATCTTTTTGAAGCGGATACAAAGTTGTTTCAAAACTGGACTCAAGGTACTGCTTATGTGATTGAAGATGAAAACGATGTAGATATCAGAGGAAACTACTCTCTTGCGATTCACAGCACTAATTTAAAATTAGAAATTAGCGGTAGTAAGGATAAACCATCTGTTAAAGTCTTTAAAGATTCTATTAAACTCAATTCTAAGTTCAACTATGCAGATTCATGGATGGAGCTCAGTGTTGATAATGAAGATAAGTCTGCTAAATACCTATTATCAGCTAGAATTGATAAAGCTGGTTCATTTAGTGGTATGGGAATTGCAACTGATGGTTCTGACTTTAAATTTACTGCTACAAAGGATGCGAATGCTGATCAAAAAAGCGATAAAGGTCAACAATACAACACTCATGAGTTAATGCCTGTTAGCTATCCTAATAAAGCATTCGGTAATATTCAGCTTCCAAAACAACAAACTATTTTGTTTAAAAATGCAACTGTTTGGACCAGTGAAGCTGCTGGAATCTTAGAGCATACAGACGTCTTGGTAAAGGATGGAAAAATTGCTAAGATTGGAACCAATCTCAGTGCTAGAAACGCTCAAGTAATCGATGCAACTGGAAAACACTTAACTGCAGGAATTATTGACGAACACTCTCATTTAGCGCTTAGTGCAGTTAATGAAGCTGGTCACAATTCAACTGCTGAAGTAAAAATGGAAGATGCTATTGACTCCAATCACCCTGGAATCTATCGCTCTCTTGCAGGAGGAGTTACCTCCCTTCAATTGCTTCACGGATCTGCCAATCCAATTGGTGGTCGATCTGCAATCATAAAGACTAAATGGGGAGCCACAGCCGATGAATTGGTTTATGAAAATTCTCCACAGTTTATCAAATTTGCTCTCGGTGAAAACGTAAAACAATCGAACTGGAGTAGTTATTCGAGATTCCCTCAATCGAGAATGGGAGTGGAACAACTATTTGTCAACTACTTCCAAAGAGCAAAAGAATACGACAAGGCTAAAAAAGCTGGTAAGGACGTACGATATGATGAAGAACTTGAGGTTCTCGCTCAAATCATCAATGGGGAACGATTTATCTCTTGTCACTCTTATGTGCAGTCGGAGATCAATATGTTGATGAAGGTAGCAGAACAATTTGGATTTAGAGTAAACACCTTCACCCATATTCTAGAAGGATATAAGGTTGCTGACAAGATGGCTGAGCACGGTGTTGGAGGATCGACCTTTAGCGATTGGTGGGCTTATAAGTTTGAGGTTAATGACGCCATTCCCTACAATGCTGCGATTATGCAACGTGAAGGAGTAACTGTAGCCATCAATTCTGATGATGCTGAAATGAACAGAAGACTCAATCAAGAAGCTGCTAAAACAGTTAAATACGGAGGAATGAGTGAAGAAGAAGCTTGGAAAATGGTTACTATTAACCCTGCTAAACTCTTACACTTAGACCATAGAGTTGGAAGTATTAAAGAAGGTAAGGATGCCGACTTAGTGCTTTGGAACGACCATCCGATGTCTGTCTATGCGAAAGCTGAAAAGACGTTAATCGAAGGTGCAGTATATTTTGATTTAGAAGAAGATTTAGCAAAACGCAAAACTCTTCAAAAACAAAAAGGAGAACTCATGCAAATGATGCTTCAAGAAAAACTCTTAGGAAAACCAACTCAAAAACCTAAGACTCAAGAAACCAAATACCTAAGCTGTGAGACCCTTTAATACAATGACTATGAAAAAGACAAGAATTATAAGCACACTTCTACTAGCACTTGTAGTCCTAGTAGTAAAGGCACAACAGACACCAGGAGCTAAACAAACACAGCCCATTAGTATTGTTGGTGCTACCGCCCATATCGGAAACGGTGAGGTGCTCGCCAATGCGACTCTGGTATTTGAAAATGGAATTATCACTGCCATTGGAGATGCCAATACTCCCACTAAGGGAACAGTAATCGACGCTTCAGGCAAAGATCTATATCCAGGATTAATCGCTTTGGAGACTTCTCTAGGACTTGTAGAGGTAGATGCAGTTAGAGCTTCTGATGACGAAGATGAACTTGGAGATTTTATCCCTCACGTTCGATCTCAAATTGCATACAATGCTGAATCAAAAGTAATCGAAAGCATGCGTCCTAACGGTATTTTACTCGCTCAAGTTGCTCCAAAAGGAGGAATCATTTCTGGATCCTCATCGGTGATGCAACTGGACGGATGGAATTGGGAAGATGCAACAGTTAAAGCCGATGACGCTATACACCTCAACTGGCCAAGTTCTTTTTCAAGAGGACGCTGGTGGTTAGGAGAAGATCCCGGATTAAAAACCAACACAAACTACCCTAAGCAAGTTGCTGCCATCAAAGAGTTCTTAGAACAAGCACAGGCCTACAACAAGGCTTCTAGCACTGAAAGAAATCAAGTATTAGAAGCTACTGCAGGTCTTTTTAAAGGAACTCAATCGCTTTATATCAACGCTGATACCCAGCAAGAAATAATCGATGGTGTTCAAACAGCTAAAGGATTAGGTATCGATCGTATTGTGATTGTTGGAGGAACTATGGCCTATAAAATCACAGATTTCTTAAAAGAAAACAACGTCAGTGTTGCTGTAGCTGCTACCCACAAACTCCCTCCTACTGAGGATGCGGATTACGATTTCTACTACAAATTGCCAAAGCTTCTTTCTGATGCTGGTATCAACGTAGGAATTCACACCATGGACAAGGCTAATTTTCAGACTAGAAACTTACCTTTCTTCGCTGGTCAAGTAGTCGGACAAGGTATGGACAAAGAAGAAGCTCTTGGAATGATTACTCTTAAAGCTGCTCAAATGCTCGGTATTGATGATCACTACGGAAGTTTGGAAGTTGGTAAATCAGCCACCTTATTCATTTCAAATGGAGATGCTCTTGATATGAGAACCAATCAACTAGACGCAGCTTATATCGATGGTCGTTCCCTATCATTGGAAACACATCAAACCACTTTATATAAACGCTATTCTGGAAAATACGGACATTAATAGATTTAATTCCATTCAAAAGGCTCCTTTTTAGGGGCCTTTTTTTTATCCCTATGCTCAATCTTCGTATTTTTACTTCATGATTGAAACAGTCTCTATTAGTTCGACCTCTAATTCTAAAATTAAAGACCTATTATCGCTCAAGGAAAAGTCTAGAGTGAGAAAAAAAGAAGGTCTTTTTGTTTTGGAAGGAGCTAGAGAGTTGCAAATTGCCTTAGGAGCTAATTATCAGATTCAACAATTGTTTTTCAATCCAAAAATCATATCTGTTGATGAAGTTCAAAATCTAGTTCAATCCACAAAAATCAACAACTGTTTTGAGGTCTCTGATGAAGTCTATGCAAAAATTGCCTATCGTTCGACTACCGAGGGAATCATCGCCATATGTAAAGCAAAAGAACACGACTTATCAAAGCTGAAAATCGAAAAGAAGAATCCCTTAATTCTCATCGCTGAAGCACCTGAAAAACCAGGTAATATTGGCGCCTTACTAAGAACTGCAGATGCAGCTGGAGTCGATGCTGTTATCATTGCAAATCCTAAAACAGATCTCTACAACCCCAATACTATTAGGGCGAGTCTCGGATGCTTGTTTAGTGTTCAAACCTATACAGCGAGTACTTCAAATACCATTGAATTTTTAAAAGCGAATCATATCAATTTTTACGCTGCAACACTTCAGGATTCTACAGAGTATACCGATATTGATTTTAGAGGACCATCTGCCATAGTGGTAGGTACTGAAGCGACAGGTTTAGAGGAACAGTGGAGAAAAGAAAGCACCAAAAATATTATTATACCCATGAGAGGAGCGATCGATTCAATGAATGTTTCTGTCGCTGCTTCTGTATTAATTTTTGAGGCTGTTCGTCAACGAAATTAAACACAAAAACTGTATTTTTAATCCATGAGTATTACACTGACAGAGGAAGAAGAAAACAAAGCGATTGCTAAGGAGTATAAAAACCTTCTTAGAATTAGCTATCAATGGTTAACGGCAGAAGATAAAAAAATGATTCGTCTGGCCTTTGATACGGCAGTAGATGCTCATAATGGACAGCGAAGAAAATCTGGTGAAGCCTATATTTTTCACCCCATTTCTGTCGCTAAAATTGTCGCTAAAGAAATTGGATTAGACGCAACATCCATCGCTGCTGCATTACTACACGATGTAGTAGAAGACACCAGTGTCACTCTCGACGATATCGAACGCCTTTTTGGAGCTACTGTAGCTCGAATTGTAGATGGTCTTACCAAGATTGCAGGCCTCAAGAAGGAAACGGATATTTCCATGCAGGCAGAGAACTTCAGAAAGATGCTATTGACACTCAATGATGATGTAAGAGTGATCATCATTAAGATTGCCGATCGTTATCACAACATGCTTACCATGGAATCCATGCCAGAGCACAAACAGGTTAAAATTGCTTCTGAAACACTTTATATCTACGCTCCATTAGCGCATCGAATCGGTCTTTACAATATCAAAACAGAACTTGAGGACCTCAGTTTAAAATACACCGAACCTGAAGTTTTTGATAGTATCGAGGAAAAGATTAGTGAATCCAAAGACGATCAAAACAAATACATTAGAAACTTCTCTACCATCCTTAGAAAATCGCTCAACAAAGAGCATATCGATTATAAAATTACTGGTAGATCCAAATCCGTATTTTCCATTCATCGAAAGATGAAAATCAAGGGAATCAGTTTTGAAGAGGTGTACGATAAATTTGCGATTCGCATCATCTACAAATCTGAAATTGATCAGGAGAAATTCCTTGCCTGGAAAATTTATTCCATTGTTACGGATCACTTTACTCCAAATCCAGTCAGACTTAGAGATTGGATTACCTCTCCTAAATCAACAGGTTACGAAGCCCTACACATCACAGTTATGGGACCTAAAAACAGATGGGTAGAAGTTCAGATTCGATCAGAACGCATGCATGAGATTGCCGAAAAAGGGTACGCTGCTCATTTTAAATACAAACACGGAGATCAAAAAGAAAAGGGTATCGATGCTTGGCTCAACAAATTGCACGAAGCACTTGAAAATCAAACATCAGATGCCGTCGATTTTGTAGAAGAGTTTAAACTCAATCTCTACTCCAAAGAAATTTTTGTATTTACCCCAAATGGAGATTTAAAATCTCTGCCTAAAAATGCGACACCACTAGATTTCGCTTTTAGCATACACACAGAAATTGGTTTACATACTAGAGGTGCCAAAGTCAATGGCAAGCTCGTTCCTTTAAACACCACACTAAAGAGTGGTGATTCGGTTGAAATCATTACCTCTGAATCAGTAAAACCAACTCAAAACTGGCTTAATTACGCTACTACTGCTAGAGCCAGAGCTCGTATTAAATCAATTCTTAAGGAAGAGACTAGAAGAATTGCAGAGGAAGGAAAGGCAATATTGAGAAGAAAATTAAAATCTCAAAAAATAACCCTTAAAAATGATGTCATAGACAAAATGGTAAAACACTTTAAACTCAATACAAGTTTGGATTTGTTTTATCAGGTTGGCTCTGGATCTATTGACAATCAAGCGATTAAAGAATTTGCTTCTTCGTACAATAACGCCATTCTGAATTTCTTAAAAAATCGAATCAGAAGAAAATCGACTCAAAAAGAACAACACTCTGTTGAAGCACCAAAATACGATGATTTAGTTTTTGGACCGAATCGAGACCAACTCCCCTATACCTTTGCTCCCTGTTGTAATCCCATACCTGGAGATGATGTATTTGGGTTCACCTCGATTAATGAAGGGATTAAGGTTCACAAAAAAAATTGTCCAAACGCCATTGCGCTTCAATCAAATTACGCCTATCGAATTCTTTCGGCAGAATGGATAGACTCTAGTATTACTGAGTTTGACACGACAATTGAGCTTCATGGAATTGACCATATGGGTATCGTCAATGAAATTACTATGGTGATTAGCAGACACTCCAATGTGAGGTTAAATAAAATATCATTTGAGGCTCAAGGAGGAACCTTTAATGGCAAAATTACTATTGGAGTCAATTCCAATACTGCCTTACAAAAACTCATTGATGAAATCAAGTCGATGAAGGGTCTCAATAAAGTGTTTAGAATTTAAATTTTAGCCTTACATTTGCAACATATTAATCGAGCTCATGGCCTCTGAAAAAAATCAAGAGATAGTTAAAGAAGTGTTTACGACCTATTTGGAAGAAAAGGGTCATCGCAAAACACCTGAACGCTACGCCATCCTACAAGAAATATACGAATCAGATTCTCATTTCGATATAGAGTCGCTCTATATCCAAATGAAAAATAAGAAATACCGTGTGAGTAGAGCTACGCTTTACAATACTATAGAGTTACTCATGGATTGTAAACTGGTGCGAAGACATTTATTTGGAAAAAATCAGGCACAGTATGAGAAGTCTTATTTCGACAGACAACACGATCACTTAATCCTTACTGATACTGGTGAAGTGATCGAATTCTGCGATCCTAGAATTCAATCGATTAAACAAACTATAGAAGAAGTATTTGACGTAAAGATCAACAATCATTCGCTTTACTTTTACGGAACAAAATCAAAAGATAATACAAAATAAATAACACATGGCAGTAGATTTACTACTAGGTCTTCAATGGGGAGATGAAGGAAAAGGTAAAATTGTAGATGTTTTAACAAAAGACTACGACATCATCGCAAGGTTCCAAGGAGGGCCTAACGCAGGACACACTTTAGAATTTGATGGAATCAAACACGTATTACACACAATTCCTTCAGGAATTTTTCACAAAAACTCTAAAAATGTCATTGGTAATGGTGTCGTTATTGATCCTGTCATCTTTAAAAAAGAACTGAGCAACTTAGACAAGTTTGATTTAGATTACACTTCTAAATTATTTGTTTCTAGAAAGGCACATCTTATTTTACCTACGCATCGTTTATTAGATGCAGCTTCTGAAGCTTCTAAAGGTAAGGCTAAGATTGGTTCTACTCTTAAAGGAATTGGACCAACTTATATGGATAAGACTGGTAGAAATGGAATGAGAGTAGGAGATTTAGAACTCAGTGACTGGAAAGATCGCTACCGTAAATTAGCCGATAAGCACGAAGCGATGATCGACTATTACAATGTTGATTTACAATACAACCTTGAAGAATTAGAAGCCGAATTCTTTGAAGCGGTTGAGAGTTTAAAACAATTGACCTTTATCGACTCAGAACAATACATCTTTGATGCGATTAGTGCTGATCAAAAAATCTTGGCAGAAGGGGCTCAAGGATCTCTTTTAGATATCGATTTTGGAACCTATCCATTTGTGACTTCTTCAAATACTACTGCAGCAGGAGCTTGTACAGGTTTAGGAGTTGCTCCTAACAAAATTGGAAGAGTTATTGGAATTTTTAAAGCCTATACGACTCGAGTTGGATCTGGACCGTTCCCAACTGAATTATTCGACACCGATGGTGAAACTATGGGAAGAGTTGGTAATGAATTCGGAGCAACTACAGGTAGACCTAGACGTTGTGGATGGTTAGATTTAGTAGCTCTTAAATACGCTGTTCAAATCAACGGAGTAACAGAGCTTATGATGATGAAAGCTGACGTACTCAGTGGTTTTGAAAAAATTAAAGTGTGTACTGCCTACAATTACAAAGGTGAGGAAGTATCGCATTTACCATACAATATTGAGGAAGAAAATGTCAGCCCTATCTATACCGAGCTCGATGGCTGGAAAAAAGACTTAACTGGACTTACGGATGCCTCAGAACTTCCTGAAAGTCTTATGAGTTATATCGAATATCTTGAAAAAGAACTTGAAGTTCCAATCAAGATTGTTTCAGTAGGACCTGATAGAACACAAACTATTTTTAGATAAGATTAAGCCACTTAAATGTGGCTTTTTTTTTATTTAAGGCAATTCTATAGTATTATTGTAAGACTTAATTAGAACCGTGAAAAAAGCCTTTACATTCATTCTTTCATTCATCCTAACTTCAGTGGCCTGGTCACAAGAGGAACAAGAGCCTATTGAGATCGTATACGGAGGAAATTTCACTAAAAATGAAGCTGAATACCCTGGTGCTTCCATCTTTACCAAAGACGATCGTCAATTAGAATTTAAACACAAAGGAGCTCAGCTTTGGTGTGATGTAGCCATCTTTTACCAAGCAGAAAACAGAATCAAGGCAATTGGATCTATAAAACTCGTTCAAGGCGACACTCTTGAACTGGTATCTAAGCGACTCGATTACAACGGAGAAACTCAATTGGCAAAGAGCTGGGATGATGTGGTACTTACCACTCCTGAGATGAATCTCAAGACAGATACATTGTATTTTAACCGAGAAATGCAACAGGCCTATTACCAATCAGGAGCTATTGTAAAAGACAAAGAAAATACCTTGAGGTCACTTATTGGACGCTATGACACCAAACTCAAGAAATACGCCTTCGAAAACAAGGTGCACATTACAAATCCAGAATACGAACTCCATTCAGATCAATTAGATTACCACACAGAAACCAAACACGCTTATTTATACGGACCTTCAAAAATAGAGGCCGAGGAATACACCTTATATTGTGAACGTGGATTCTACGATACCGAACTTCAAGAAGGTTATGGGATTAAAAACACCAAAATAGAATACGACAACAGAATAATTGAAGGGGACTCCGTATACCTCAACCATCCCAAAAACTTTGCCTCAGCAACCAATAATATTAAAATCACAGATACGATCAACAAAGGTGTACTCAGAGCTCATTATGCTGAAATCTATAAAGACAAGGATTCGCTCTTTGCAACAAAACGAGCCCTATCGATAAGTTTAGTAGAAAATGATTCACTCTATATGCATGGAGACACCATTATGGTTACTGGAAAAAAAGATCAAAAAATCATCAGAGCCTTTCAAAATGCCAAGTTTTTCAAAGAAGGATTATCTGGAAAATGCGATTCGATTCACTACGATCAAACCACAGGAATTACTGAGCTGATTCGAAGACCAATTCTCTGGAATGGTCCCAGCCAGATGACCGGAAAAGAAATTTATCTCTTGTCTAATCCTAAGACCAAGGCTTTAGATTCTCTTAAAGTGATCGATAATGCTTTTGTGGTTTCACTCGACAGTATCAGCAAAACAGGATATAATCAAATCAAGGGTAAAATTCTCAACGGAAAGTTTAACGACAATAAATTAGAACACATTCAAGTCGATCAAAATACAGAGGTCATTTATTATGTGTACGATGATAAGGATGAACTCATTGGGATTAATCGAACTATTTGTAGTGCAGTTACCATGGAAATGCTCGAGGGTGGAATCGAAGAAATATCTTTTGTTCTCAACCCCGAGGGAAATATCTATCCATTACGCGATATACCCATTGAAGATCGTAAATTAGAAGGATTTTTGTGGTATGGAACTGAGCAAATCAAATCGTCGAATGATTTGTTTGTCGATGATGATTCCATACAACTAAAAATGATCAGAGGTTTAAATAATCCGATGAATCCGACTAAAAAACCAGTGATTAATAGATCTAAGCCTCCTTTGAAAAAAAAGAATTAAGGTGAAAACTGATGACTTTTTAAAATACCAAGCACAGACCACTCCTCACCCACTTCAAATGGTAGTGAGTAAGGCGAAAGGTTCTTATATCTTTGACGATCAAGAAGAGGCTCATTTAGATTTTGTAGCAGGAGTCTCAGCATGTAGCTTAGGGCATAGTCACCCGTCAGTTATCAAGGCGATTAAAGATCAGGTCGATTCGTATATGCATGTGATGGTTTATGGTGAATACGCTCTTAGACCAGCTGTAGACTATTCTAAATTACTCGCAGACTTACTTCCAAACTCACTTAATTGCACCTATTTAGTCAATTCAGGAACTGAAGCCATAGAGGGTTCACTCAAACTTGCAAGAAGAGTTACTGGCAGAAGTCAAATCATAGCCGCAAAGAATGCATATCACGGCAATACCATGGGATCGCTCAGTTTAATGGGTAAGGAAGAAAACAAAAAACCTTTTGAACCCCTAATAGGTGATGTTGACTTTATTGAGTTTAACTGCGAAGAGGACTTATCACTTATCACTTCGAAAACAGCTGCAGTAATTTTAGAAACCATTCAAGGTGGAGCAGGATTTATTATACCACAGAACGAATACCTCAAAAAAGTTAAAGCGCGTTGCACAGAAGTAGGTGCACTTCTCATTCTCGATGAAATTCAACCGGGATTTGGAAGAACGGGCAGTCTGTTTGCCTTTGAACAATTCGATTGCGTTCCCGATATACTGGTCATTGGTAAGGGAATGTGTTCGGGCCTACCAGGAGGAGCATTTATATCATCATTTGAGCATATGCAACTACTGAGTGATCATCCTAAATTAGGACATATCACCACTTTTGGAGGAAATCCAGTAATTGCAGCTGCTGCACTCGCTACTTTAAAAGAGCTTACTAAAAATAACAAACAACTCATTATCGAAACTCTTAAAAAAGAGCAATTAGTCAGAGAAAAACTAAAACATCCACTGATTAAATCGATTCGCGGCAAAGGATTAATGCTCGCATTGTTATTTAAAAACGAAGCTATTGCCAATTACTTAATCCTTGAAGCTGCCCAAAATAATCTAATCTTATTTTGGTTGTTGTTTGAGAAAAAAGCTGCAAGAATCACCCCTCCGCTTACCATTTCAGAGGAAGAACTCATGAAGGGTTGTGATATAATTCTTTCCATTTTAGACACTTATCCTTCTTAAACTGTTAACTATTTTGTTAATAAGAATAAACCTTCTTGCTTCATATGGCAAAGGATAACTTCTAAATTTATTTGCATTAGGAACACAAGAATTCACTATGTCATTAGACGAAAACGAAAATTCTGAATTACCTATCGCAAAATTCGAGTCGATGTTAAAGACTGATGAGGTCTACTTTTTCGACGCAGAAGATTTCGAGGAAATTATTCACTACTACCTCAATGCAGGGAAGGTTTCACTGGCTAAAAAAGCGATTAGACTTGGGCTGAATCAGCACCCTCAAGTGATCAATCTGCGATTACTTGATGTTGAAGTACTGGTATTTGAAAACAAGCTTGAGAAAGCAGAAGAAATTCTCGATACCATAGAACTCATCGATCAGTTTAACGATGAAATCTATATTCAGAGAGCGAATATTTACTCAAAGCAAGATAAACACCTAGATGCTATTGGAGCACTTCAAAAAGCATTAGAAATTCAACCCGATCAACCCGATATTTACACCTTGATGGGGATGGAATACCTCTTTTTAGAAGATTTCATAAAGGCAAAAGAGTGTTTTATTACTTGTGTTGACTTAGATCTTGAAGATTATGCAGCACTCTACAATACCGTTTATTGCTTTGAATACCTCGAAGATTATAAAGGCGGAATCGAATACCTCAACAACTACCTCAATAAAAATCCATACTGCGAAGTAGCTTGGCATCAACTCGGTAAAATGTATGCAGAGCTTGAACTCTATAAAGAAGCGCTGTCTTCCTTTGATTTTGCAATTTATTCCGACGATCGATTTATTGGAGCTTATTACGAAAAGGGAATGGTTCTCGAAAAATTAGAGCGCTATGAGGAGGCCATTGAAAATTATGAGATCACAATTAAATTAGAGGATCCTACTTCTCATGCCTATTTGAGATTAGGTCAATGTCACGAGCAATTGGGCAATTTAGATCTCGCTCAGAGCTACTATTACCAAACCGTTCATGAAGATCCACTTTTGGACAAAGGATGGTTGGCAATTACCAACTTCTACTTTACCAATAACAATTTTGAAAAAGCGTCCTATTACATCAACAAAGCGATTAATATCGATGCTGAAAACCCATTGTATTGGAAGCGTTGCGCAGAGATAAACACAGCGATGTTTAAGTACTTTGAAGCTGATTACGCCTTTAAACAAGCAGTAGAATACGGAAATTACGAATTGGAAACTTGGGTATCTTGGGCAGAAGTGATGGTACTTATCAACGATGTAAATTCTGCTATTGAAATTTTATTACAAGCCTTGGAATTTTATCCTGAACAGGCTGAAATCCACTACTTCTTAGCATCTCTATTCCACGACACGACCCAACTATTCAAAGCTGAAAAACACCTCAAAAAGGGATTGAGCATCGATAAAAATGTGCTTAAAAACTTTCAAAACTCTAGAATATTATCTCTTAGTACCAGTTGGGCTAAAGAGATTATTTCTAAATACTAAGTCCAATTAACTCAGTTGATGTATTTTTGTTTACATGAGTAAACGATCAAAAACATTTTACATTTTCAATACCCTTAAGGGAATGGCTATGGGAGCTGCAGATGTTGTTCCTGGAGTTTCAGGTGGAACTATTGCTTTTATCTCTGGGATTTACGAAGAACTCCTAGAAACCATTAATCGATTGAATCTAAAAACCCTTAAAATCCTCTTCAAGGATGGTTTTAAAGAATTTTGGAAGGCGATCAATGGTAATTTTCTAGCATCACTCTTATTGGGAATCGCTATATCAGTAATGAGTTTTGCCAAAGGAATCTCTTTTCTATTACACAATTATCCCATCGAACTCTGGTCCTTTTTCTTTGGTTTGGTACTCGCCTCTGTGCTTTTTGTAGGAAAAGATATCGATCGTTCCAAAGCAGGTTCATGGATTTCACTAGTATTAGGGGTACTGATCGCCTTGTACATCACTCAACTTAAAGTTGGAGCCTATGTCGATAATCCTTGGTATTTGTTTTTGTCTGGAGCATTGGCGATTTGTGCGATGATTCTTCCTGGTATTTCAGGGTCCTTTATCCTGGTATTACTCGGTTCCTATGAAACGGTTCTCAATGCCGTCCATCAAAGAGATCTACAAACCATTGCAATTGTCGGTGCAGGAGCCATTGTCGGCCTATTGAGTTTTTCAAAACTCCTCAAATGGACCTTTGATCACTATAAAAACATAACTCTAGCCTTACTGACTGGTTTTATCTTGGGTTCACTCAATAAGATTTGGCCTTGGAAAGAAGTCTTAGAGTCTAAACTTATCGACGGTAAAAAGTTCATAATAGCGGAGCAAAATGTATCTCCTTTTCACAGTGGAAACAGCTCAGAATTTATAACTGCCTTATTATTGTCAGTTGGAGGATTTCTATTAATTTACATCTTGGAAAAATCAGTCCGAAAAAATCCTTAAAATGGCACAATCAAGAAGTCTTATCGATAAATTTTTTCTCTTTATCAAGGGGCTTGGAATGGGTGCTGCCAATAAGGTCCCAGGAGTGTCTGGTGGCATTGTTGCCTTTGTAGCAGGATTTTACTCAGAGTTTATTTATTCGTTGACCAAAATTAACTTCAAGGCACTTATACTTCTTTTCAACGGCAGGTTTAGGTCACTGTTCACCTATGTCAACGGAGGATTTATGCTCTATATCATATCTGGAATGGTATTTAGCTATTTTAGTGTTTCTCTAGTTATTGATCACTTTCTATCCACTGCTCCCCTACTGGTATGGTCTCTGTTTTTTGGAATGATTCTCGGATCGATCTACTATATCGGAAAAGACTTTAAGCAGTGGGATCGCACAAGTATGGGATACGCCTTGATGGGCTTACTACTTGGTATCATAATTAGTTCTTTAGATCCCGCACAACAGAACGACAATCTCTTATTTGTTTTCTTCTGTGGCTTTATAGGAGTTTCTGGAATGACGCTTCCAGGCCTATCAGGTTCATTCATTCTCATACTTATGGGAAATTACGTTCTGCTGATGGTTGAGTCGGTCAACGCCCTTTTAAATGCCATCATCGCATTGTTTTCTTGGGATTTAGCTTTTTTTGAAGTTCCTGAAAACCTTAATTATTTAAAAATTATTGCCGTTTTCACACTGGGTTCTATCGTGGGATTAGTCAGTTTATCACATTTGATCAATTATGTACTCAAACACTATCAAAAAATAACAACAGCCACCATCATTGGCTTTATCAGTGGTTCTTTAGGTGTTGTATGGCCCTGGAAAAAACTTCAATATATGAAAGATGAACTTGGACAGTTCATTCTCGATACGGATGGAAACAAAATTCTTTACAACTACAATCGTTTCCTTCCAGATTTAAGCACAAAAGATAATTTGTATGCCATGGGCTTTATACTCATTGGAGTCCTTGTATTAATTACATTAGAACACTATGGATCAAAACAAAAAAAATAGATTTGGATTGATTGGAAGGAATATTGATTATTCTTTTTCAAGAGGTTATTTTACAGAAAAATTTAAAGAATTAGGACTTCTCAACCATTCCTATGAGAATTTTGACCTGCAAACCATAGAAGAATTTAAAACAAAAGTCGTAGTTCAAGAACATCTATGTGGCTTTAATGTCACCATACCCTACAAACAAGAAATTATTCCTTATTTGGATCAGTTGTCTGAAGAAGCTAAAGAAATTGGAGCTGTCAATACGATAAAAAAAACCAATGAGGGGCTTATCGGTTATAATACCGATGCCTATGGGTTTCAGAAGGCTTTAGAACCCTATTTAAAACCTCATCACTGTTCGGCTTTGATTCTCGGAACAGGAGGCGCATCGAAAGCGGTAGCCTATGTTTTAAAGAAACTTGGCATCGATTATCTATTCGTTTCTAGAAATCCAAAAGAAGGGCAGCTTACATATGACCGTCTTAAGGCAGATAAACTAGTGCATCATCCACTGATCATCAATTGTTCTCCTGTGGGAACCTATCCCAATATCGATCAAAAACCTCAATTACCTTATGAGGGAATCACCTCAGAGTTCTTGTTATTCGATTTAATTTACAACCCTGAACAAACAGCATTTCTCAAAGAAGGAGCCCAAAGAGGAGCCCAAACTTCCAATGGATATCAGATGTTGATAGGTCAGGCTGAGAAGGCTTGGGAACTCTGGAACTCTTAAAGTTCTCATAAACTTATAGGGCTTATTTAAAATTCTAATCAACAAGTCTTTGCTATTTACGCGCTTGTTAGTATCTTACTTCGAAATTGATCCCTAAACATTAAAAAAATGTTATCAGAAGACGGTAAACTTCCAAGTGAAGTAGAACAAGCTCAAGAAGCTAATCAACAAGAAGAATCGAATACTACAGAGATTTCTGAGAGTACATCTTCAGAAGCAATTCAAGAAGAAAGTCCAAAAGAAGACGATCACATCGAAGCGATCGAAGAATCGAATGCTGAAGATGCCGAAGACCATCACAATGAGGAGCGACATCGAATACCCTTATTGGATTATCACTCTATGTCTTTAGAAAACCTTGTCGGTGAATTTCAAAGATTAGTAAAAAATGAGAAGATTCAGGCAATCAGAAAACACGTCGATGAAATCAAGAACGAATTCGATCAAAAATTTCAAGAGCTTTTAGATCAAAAGAAAGAAGAGTTCATCCAAAATGGTGGAAATGAAATTGATTTTAGATATTCTTCAGTTGCTAAACGCCAATTTAACGAACTCTATAAAGAATATCGCGAAAAAAGAGATCAATACTATAAAAACCTAGAAACGCAACTCAAAGCAAATCTAGTACACCGATTAGAACTAATTGAAAGTTTAAAAGGCTTGGTGAATGTCGAAGAGGATATCAATACTACCTATCACAATTTTAAAGATATTCAAGCTCAATGGAAGACCGCAGGTCCTGTACCTAGAGGTGAATACAACAATGTTTGGAGAACCTATCACCACCATATTGAGATCTTTTACGATTTCTTAAATCTCAATAGAGAATTGAGAGATCTAGATTTTAAACACAATCTCGAAGAAAAACTTAAACTAATCGAAAAGGCTGAAGCTTTAGCTACAGAAGAAAATATCGGCAAAGCATTTCACGAGCTTCAAACGCTACACAAGATTTGGAAAGAAGAATTAGGACCAGTTGACAAAGAAAAAAGAGAAGAAATTTGGGAGCGTTTTAGCAATGCCACTAAATTAATTCACGATAAGAGACAAGAACATTTTGCTAACATCGAAAAGTCCTATGAAGGCAATTTAGAAGCAAAAAATAAAATTTCTGACAAAATTCTTGCAATAGCTAATGCTATTTCAGATTCACACAAAGGTGTTCAAAAACAAATCAAAGAAATCGAACAGCTCAGAGATCAGTTTTTTAAAGCTGGAAAAGTTCCTTCTAAAAAAAACGAAGCCACTTGGAAGCGATTTAAAGAGGCTACCAGAGCTTTTAATAGAGCTAAAAACAAGTTTTACAAAGAGATCAAAAAGGATCAACAAGACAATCTCACTAAAAAGAGAGCTCTATTAGAAATAGCAATATCTTTAAAAGACAGTCAAGACTGGAGTGCGTCTACAAAAGAGATGAAACGCATTCAATCAGAGTGGAAGAAAATAGGACATGTACCTAGAAAACATTCCGATAAAATCTGGAAGGAATTCAAGGCCGCTTGTAATCATTACTTCGATCAATTACACGCTTCTAAAAACAGTCATCAAAAAGTTGAGTTAGAAAATCTAAAAAAGAAAGAAGAGCTCATTCTCAAGATTGAAAAATTTAAGACTTCTAAAGATCAAGAAAAAGATTTAGAAACTCTTAAATCAATTAGTGAGTCTTGGAATAGCGTTGGATACGTACCAAGAAACAAAAAGAATATCGAAGACAAATTCAACAAAGCCTTTGAAGCTCGTCTAAAAGAATTGGGTATCGATCCAAAAGAAGCTGAAATAATCAAGTATGAAAACACTCTTGATGCAATCAAAAAGTCTGAAAATCAAGAGTATGAAGTTAAGAGAGAGAAATCATTTATCAAGAGAAAGATCGATGAGGAAAAGGCTGAAATAAGACAATTAGAAAACAACCTTGAATTCTTTTCGAATGCTTCAGACGACTCTCCTTTAGTTAAAGATGTTCACAATAAAATTGAGGCTAGAAAAGAGAAAGTTGATTTACTAAAAGAAAAATTGAAGAGTTTAAATATCTTATCCCACCAATTCGATAAAGAAAATGAAGTAGATCAAGATGAATCTTCTGAAAAAACTACTGAAGAATAAGTAAAAAACAATTATTCAAATACAAAAAAAGACCTAAGATTACTTAGGTCTTTTTTAATTATAACAATTTGTCTGTTTTATTTAGCTACGTTTACTGCTCTAGTTTCTCTAATTACAGTAACCTTTACTTGTCCTGGATAGGTCATATCCGTTTGAATCTTTTGAGAGATTTCAAATGATAATTCAGCAGCTTTATCGTCGTTTACTTTTTCACTTTCAACGATTACTCTGAGCTCTCTACCAGCTTGAATTGCATAGGCTTTCTGAACTCCTTTAAATCCAAAGGCAATATCCTCTAAATCTTTTAATCGTTGAATATATGAATCCAAAACCTGTCTTCTCGCTCCTGGACGTGCACCTGAGATCGCATCACAAACTTGTACGATTGGAGCGATCAAGGATTTCATTTCTACCTCGTCGTGGTGAGCTCCAATAGCATTGCAAACATCTGGCTTTTCTCCGTACTTCTCTGCCCATTGCATTCCTAAGATTGCGTGAGGAGTTTCTACTTCAGCTTCTGTATTAGGAACTTTACCAATATCGTGTAGAAGACCTGCTCTTTTAGCCAATTTAGCATTGAGCCCCATTTCTGCCGCCATCACTCCACAAAGTTTTGCAACTTCTCTAGAGTGCTGAAGTAAATTTTGCCCATATGAAGAACGATAACGCATTCTACCTACAGCTCTAATAAGTTCAGGGTGTAATCCGTGTATTCCTAAATCGATCACAGTACGCTTACCTATATCGATAATTTCTTCTTCGATTTGTTTCTCTGTCTTTTGAACAACCTCCTCAATACGTGCTGGGTGAATTCTTCCATCGGTTACTAATTTGTGTAATGACAAACGTGCCACTTCTCTTCTAACAGAGTCAAAACAAGAGAGAATAATCGCATCAGGAGTATCATCAACAATGATTTCAACACCAGTTGCAGCTTCAATAGCTCTAATGTTTCTACCTTCTCTACCGATAATTCTACCCTTTACATCATCCGATTCTAAGTTAAATACAGACACACAGTTCTCCACTGCTTCTTCTGTACCGATTCTTTGTATGGTATTGATAATAACTTTTTTAGCCTCCTGTTGAGCAGTGAGTTTAGCCTCTTCCATACTTGATTGTAAGAAGGCCATCGCATCGCTTTTTGCAACATCTTTTAGCGATTCAACTAATTGTTGTTTTGCTTCATCAGCAGACAATCCAGAAATTACCTCTAATTGTTGAACCTGATTTTGGTGCATTTTCTCCACCTCAGCAGTTCTCTTTTCTAAGTATTCATTTTTGTGGGTAATCTCTTTGAGTTGTTCTTCTAGACGCTCGTTGAGTTTTTTACTTTTAGAAAGTTCTGAACTCACTTGAGACTCCTTATCTCTAGTTCGTTTTTCAGCTTCACTGATTTTCTTATCCTTTGCAACGATGTGCTTTTCGTGTTCTGCTTTGAGCTCTAAGAATTTTTCTTTTGCTTGAAAAATCTTGTCTTTCTTTATGTTTTCACCCTCTTTATGAGCGATTTTAATGATGCTTGAAGCTTCTTTTTTAGCTTCAGCAATGGTCTTAGAGGCCTTTCCTTTTTCAAGAACCTTGGCGATTGCAAATCCAATCACTAGGCCAACAATCCCTATAATTATTAATGTACTATTATCCATTTGATTTACTATTTATATAAAAAAAAACCCACATCAATAGAAATGAACAAACTCCTTTAAACAGGTTTAAGGTTAACAGAATGGTCGGATTTCCAGTCAAGCAGGCATATCCTAACAATCTCGACTCACCTTTTTTAATTCATGTAACGTTGAGTTTGTCAAATAAGTATTAATGTGGGCAATAACTTTATTTTATTTTAAAGAACGTATCTAATCCAAAACCTCATCTAAGATTGTGTGAAGTGCGTTTAAGCGTTCACGAGTTTGGTCCGACATCTGATCTTCATCGATCTGTTGTTGTTCCAATTTAGAGGCAAAATGTAAGGCACACATCGCCAAAACATCTTGTTTATCTCTTACTGCATAATTCTTCTCAAAGTTTTTCGCAAGCTGTTCAATCTCTTTTGCAGCCTTTCTCAAACCCTCTTCTTGCTTAGGATGTATCGTCAATGGATACACTCTATCGGCAATGGAAAGTTTTATCTTTAACTTATCTGCCATTTTATGCAGAGAGCGAACCAATACAATGGTCCAACTCTTTTATTAATGTGTTAATCTTCAATTTAGCTTCGGTAGTGTTGTTATCACTGCCCAACATAGAATTAGCGAGTTTTAAAGCATTGTATTGGTCTTCCCAACTTTTGAGCTCTTGCTCAAGATGCTTTTTGTGATCCTTTAGATTTTCTAGTTCAACACTCAACATCTGGTTCTTCTTTTCTTCAGTGTTAAGTCTTTCAATCAGCTTTTTTAACTTGATTTCTAGAGACGTTACAAGGGAAACAAAATCACTCATCTACAACTATGCGTTTTAACAAAAGTAGAGATTTCTACTGAATTATCATTGCGATTTAACACATATATCTCTAGAGATTTAAAATTGTAGTATTTAAAATACAATAGGTATTTGTTTAATCAATAATTTTTAAATTTGAAACTATGAGAAAAACCCTTTATCTAATTCTTGTTGCTTTACCTCTGATGCTACCATTAAAAGCTCAGTTAATCAACAATCCTCCACATCCACCTCTTAAGATACCCTTGATCTTAGCAGGAAATTTTGGAGAATTGAGGACCGGTCATTTCCACGCTGGATTGGATATTAAAACCTATCACAGAGAGGGATTGTCAGTCCTATCGGTCAATCAGGGTTATGTTTCTAGAATTAAAATTTCGACTAGTGGCTATGGTAAGGCTCTGTATATCACACATCCCAATGGACTTACATCAGTATATGCCCATCTTCAAAAATTTTCACCAGAGATAGAGAGCTATATTAAAGAACTTCAATATCAAAAGCAAAGCTTTACAATTGAAACCTTTTTAAAACCTGATCAATTTCCAGTTGAAAAAGGTCAATTGATTGCTTTCTCTGGAAACACTGGAGGTTCTACTGCACCTCATTTACATTTTGAGCTCAGAGAATCCACAAATTCCAATCCTCAAAATCCCTTACTGTTCGATATCGATATCAAAGACACGAATCCACCAGTACTGCAAAAACTCTTTGCCTATCCCATCAGTAGTGACGCTGTGATTAATAAAAGTGAACTCAAAGTTCAGATTCCTTTTAGCAGACAAAAAGACGGAAGTTATATCGCCAATAAGGTTTCTGCTAAAGGTCAAATCGGCTTTGGTATCAAGGCTTATGACCGACAAGATTTGGCTGCAAATCACAATGGACTCTACAAAGTCGATCAACTATTTAAAGACCAACTACTTATGAGAATGCGTTTTAATCACTTCTCATTTGAAGACTCTAAACACATCAATACCCTGATGGATTACAAGCATTTAGTGCGCTTTAGAGAACGCATCATGTTTTTGTTTAAAAAGGATTACAGCAACCTAGTGCTCTATGAACAGTCCATTGATAACGGCACCATAAAAGTTGATCAAACCACCAAGGACACTCTCGAAATTCACCTTTTTGACGCAGCATCAAACAAAACTATCATCAAGGTCCCCATCGAATATCAAGAAATGGAAGCGGAAATCAAAAAGGAAAAATTAGAAGGTGCTATCACCATAAATCCTCAAAATGAGAAGCGTCTAACTTTTTCAAATGTCAATGTTCATTTCAAAAAAAATACCTTTTACGAACCAGAAGATGTTCTGATTTCTTCAGAGGCGAACCAGTTAGAACTCAGTCCTGACAACCTTTATATTAAAACACCCATAAAAGTTGAATTTTCTTTAGATTCAATAGATGCGTCTTTAAGACCTTTTGCTTTCTTAGGAATTAAAACGCGAGATCAGAGTTTTACCTTTGTAAATAGTGAGCAAAAGGATGGCAAACTAATCGCTGGGGTTAACAATATGGGGGTTTATCAAATTAAATTTGACAGTATTCCTCCTTCTATTAAGCCCAAAAACTTTAAAGATGGAGAGCTCCTCAACTACTACAGCAAACTAATTCTCAAAACTGAAGATGTTGAAAGTGGTATAAAATCCTATGAAGGATATATGAACGATCAATGGATTTTATTAGAATACGAGCCCAAGGATCAAACCTTAACTTATAATTTTGACGATAAAATTGCAGGGGACAACAATTCTTACCATCTTCGCGTGGTAGTTACTGATCAATTAAATAACAGCAAGGAGTTTCATGCCTATTTCAAGAAAAAGAAATAACAAACTTTATATATTGAGCACACTGCTATTGATATTAATAGCTTCTACTAAAGTGTTTGCTCAAAAGAACATTTATGAAAATGTCAATTTCGAACAATTGAGTCAAAATCATAAATTATTGGCTATACTCCCCTTTTCTTCTCAAGTCAACTTGAGTACGAATGTAGACACCAAAACCAAAACAAGCCTTGAAATCAATGAAGGAGAAGCTGTTCAGGATGCTTTGGAATCGTATTTTTTAAAGATTAAAAAACGTAAAAAGTTCTCTGTAGATTTTCAGAATATTGAACAAACCAACACACTGTTAAGCAAGAATCATATCAATCATTCAAATATTGATTTATACACTACCAAAGAACTCTGTGACATACTAGGGGTAGATGTCATCATAACTGGAAATATCGCTTTAAATGTATTACTATCCAAGGGAGTTAGAGATGAAGATTTCTCATTGATGGATTACTTCCTTGGTAAGAGTTTTGGTAGAATAGCTATCAAACTCAGTGATGGAATCAGCGGTAAATTACTTTGGAAATACGAAAAAGACATCGATCGAAAAACAGGCAAGAATACCAAAGACCTCATCGATGCAATGATGCGATCAGCTGGAAGAAAGTTTCCTTACGAAAAAGAGGAATAAACTCTTAGCCTAGCAACTCCTTTAAAACCTCAACAACATAATCTACTTCTTCTCTAGTATTGTATTTAGAGAATGAGAATCGAAGCGCTGGAAACTCCAAAGCTTTTTCATCGAGTATCTGAGATAGGACATGAGATCCTTTTTGACTTCCTGATTGGCATGCACTACCCTTTGAACAAGCAATTCCCTTTAAATCTAGATTAAAGAGCAATAAACTAGCTTTTTCATTGACAATTGGAATTGAAACATTGACCATTGTATAGGTGCTCTTTTCAAAATCTGCTGAAGTTCCATTAAAAACAACTGAAGGAATTTCTCTAGATAATGTTTCGATAAAATAGCGTTTGATTCCCTCGATATAAGATCGTTCTTGATGGTAGTTCTCTTGTGTTAATTGAAGTGCTTTTGCCAAACCCACTATATTGTGAATGGATTCCGTACCTGCTCTCATTCCCTTTTCTTGCGAGCCTCCACTGATTAAAGCCTTAATAGGGTGTCCTTTTCGAATATAGGCGAAACCCACTCCTTTGGGACCGTGAAATTTATGTGCAGATACCGCCAGAAAATCAACTTTTTGTTTTTGTAAGTCCCATTGAAAATGACCTACCGATTGTACGGTGTCCGAATGAAACAAAGCTCCGTATTGAGTTGAAAGAGATGTGACCCTGTCTATGTCTAATAAGTTGCCTATTTCGTTGTTAACGTGCATTAAACTAATTAAAACTTTCCCCTCCAAGCTCTTTAACAAGTCTTCAAGTTGGTTTAAATCAGGCTCTCCTTTTGAGTTTAAATTCAAATTGTGAACCCTTACCAATCCCTGATGTTCCAATTCATCAAGAGTGTGAACCACAGCGTGATGTTCAATTCCGGTTGAAATAATATGCTCAACCCCCATATCTTTGACAGCTGATTTCAATACTAAATTATCCGCCTCGGTTCCCCCAGAGGTAAAGATAATTTCAGAGGAATGCGCATTGAGTACTTTGGCAATATCTTTTCTAGCTTGTTCAACAATGGACTTCGAGCTTCTTCCAAACCCATGAGTTGAAGAAGGGTTCCCAAAATCTTCCATTAAAGACTTAGCCATCGCTTCTACGACTTCTTCTCGAACTGCTGTTGTTGCAGCATTGTCAAAATAAACTTTTTTGAACACTTTTAAAGGTATTAATAGGGAACAAATTTAGTTAAATTGGACTTCTAAAGCCCCTCCAAATCCGTATTTTTGATAGGAAGCATCCGTATAGGTAACTGAAGGATATTGACTGAGCAAAAATTCTAACTCTTTTTTTAATACTCCAGTACCCTGTCCGTGGATAAAAATGACTTTATCAATTTGTTTCGATTGTGCAAATTTAATCTGATGTTTAGCGGTATTGATCTGTAATTCAAGAATGTCATAAGTATCCATTCCCCTTGAGTGACTTGTTAACTTTTCTATGTGAAGATCTACCTCCAAAATCGTTTTAGATTTAAGTTTCTCAATAGAGCTCTTCATTTTTTGATGAGAATCATTTTTAGTTTTCTTCGCATTAAATACTTGCTGATTCGTCACTGATATTTCATTAGCTGTTTTAACGATTTCTTTAGAAGAATATGAAAAACTAAATCCTTCTAGAGTTTCTATCACGACTTGGTTTCCTGAAATATCAAGAATTATTCCTTCGATATTTTCATCGATAACCGCTACTTGATCTCCTATTTGAAACATATCTGATTGTTTAATTTATGGTTCTTAAAATTAATAACTATTTTTACTTTAGAGTATTTATAATGAAGGAAACTATATTAAACCAATACATGCTACCATGTCTTAACAAGTCCTATTTTGGAGTTGAATGTATGGGATGTGGTCTTCAACGATCTTTAGCTCTGATTTTAGAAGGAAGGTTTGTCGAAGCTTTTTATATGTATCCTGCTATCTATAGTCTCATTGCCCTTTTTGGAAATATCGCTCTTCAAATGTTTATCAGTTATAAATACGCAAATACCATTACCAACATTCTTTTAATCATCACTGGAATTGCGGTGATGAGCAACTATATCTTAAAATTTATACCATGAACAAAATACCAAACTCAACCACAGCTTTAGTGCTTGGAATTTTAGCCTATGTAGGTTGCTGTTGTTTTACGGGGTTCTCTGGGATTCTACTTTCAGGGATTTCGCTTTATTTAGTAAAAAAAGGCGAAGAGACTTATGCTGAAAACCCAGAAGCTTACGACAACTACAAACAGCTTAAAACTGCTAAGGTGGTAGCCATTGTAGCTTTAATACTAAGTGCTATCATGGCTGCTTTTTACATTATATTAAAGGCTCAAGGAATAGACGAACAGTCCATTCAAATGATGTTGGAAGAATTACAAGAACAACAATAATCTAGGCTTTAACAACTAACCTCAACTATGCTACATTACATTACCTATGAAAATCCAAATTCCACAGAGTGGGTAACTTTTGTACATGGAGCAGGAGGAAGTTCTTCGATTTGGCATCATCAATTAAGAGATTTATCTAAGGAATTTAATTTACTATTAATCGACTTAAGAGGCCATGGAAAGTCAAAGTTTAAATTCAGTGATTCGCTCAACAAAGAGTATACATTTGAGGCAATATCAAACGACATACTCGATGTTTTAGATCAAATAAAAATTAAATCTTCTCATTTTATTGGTGTTTCTCTAGGAACTATTTTAATAAGACAAATCAGCGAAACAAATCCACATCGCATCAAATCAATGATCTTAAGTGGTGCCATAGTAAAATTAAACTTGAAATCGAGGCTATTGATGAAATTTGGAAACATCTGCAAATCGATTGTTCCCTACATCTGGTTATACCGACTATTTGCCTATATCATCATGCCTAAGAACAATCACAAAAAATCTCGATTACTATTTGTTCGCGAAGCTAAAAAATTGGCTCAAAAAGAATTTATAAGATGGTTTAAGTTAACCTCAGAACTCAAACCACTTCTTAAATTATTTAGACAAATTGAAGTAAACATCCCAACACTGTATCTGATGGGAGCACAAGATTATATGTTTTTACCCAGCATTAAAGAAATTGCAGAAAAACACAAATACTCCAAGCTGGAAATCGTCCCCAATTGTGGTCATGTTGTGAATGTAGAACAACCCAAAATCTTTAATTCCATATCGATTCAATTCCTCAAAAATCAACTAAAATAGGACATCATCAATGAAAGAACCAGCACTTAATGTCTATAAAAAACCACTAGAGACCTGTTCACTAGACCCCCTGACAGGATCATTTAGAGATGGATGTTGTAATACAGGAATATTTGATGCAGGTACACATACGGTTTGTGCAATTGTAACAGAGGAATTCTTGGAATTCTCAAAATCTAGAGGAAATGATTTGACCAGAGATTATCCGCAATACAATTTCAAAGGACTGAAAGCTGGTGACCGATGGTGTCTGTGCGTCTCTCGATGGATGGAAGCTCACAAAGCAGGAGTTGCTCCAAAGATTAACTTAAAAGCGACACACCTCAAAACTTTAGATTATGTAGCTCTAGAAACTCTTGAAACTTATCACACCAACAACTAATTCATAAATCATAAAGTTTTCTAAAAAAAAACTGATTTTTTTAAATTTAGAATCATAATTAAATACTTTCGTTATGTGTTGCTGTGACAACAGCAAAAGTTTAACTTAATATAGAAAGGAGGTGCTTTATGTCTTATGAAAATTCTGAGAGGAGTGTAAGTATTAAAGTGTCTTTTTCAAGTAACTTGTAATACGCACTCCTTTTTATGTACAAAGCAGACCGATGGGTCTGCTTTTTTTAATCTTCGATCCATGGAACAGTACCTAAAAAAATACATTGCAACGCTCATACGTTTTCGCACTTGGATTATTGGAGTGATCGCAGTTTGGATGTTGATGAGCACCTATTTGATCATTAACAATTTAACGATAGACAATTCTCTTTCAATCTGGTTTTTAGAAGACGATCCTCAGTATCAAGAATATACCAATTATCAAAAAGAGTACGGTTCCGATGAGATCATCGTTGGAATGGTCCCCCTACAAGAGGAACTGAATCAAGCTACCATCAATCAACTTAAAAAGACACATCAGCAACTTGAAGCATCCGATTTTGTAGCTGAAAGCTTTAGTCTCGCAAAGGCCACATATCCTGTAATTTCATCATCAAAGCTAATCCTCGCTCCTTTATATGATTCCAAGCGATCCTCTAAAAGCAGAAATCAATTATTTAAAGATTTTTCAGTACTGACCAATCAACTTATCTCTGAGGATCAAAAAAATTTATTCATCTATATTCAATTAAAACCAACTCCTGAAATTGAATCCAAACGTGCAGAATTAGTAAACCAAATCACTGCAATTTTCGAATCGAATTTTGATCAGTATTATTTAAGTGGCCCCCCTATTTTAAACAATGCCTACAATACAGAAATCTTTAATGAAAGTATTTGGTTCGGTGTCATGACCATACTCCTGATTAGTTTGCTGTTATTTTTACTACTTCCCCATATCAAATACCTGCCCATTGCGCTGGCATCGATCGCCGTACCTATTGTAATTCTCTTTGGCATCACCTCTTATATGGGATATCAACTGAACATGATTTCTATGTTAATACCAACGATACTCTTAGTTTACGGTGTATCTGATAGTATACACATCACCAATATTTTTCACAAAGAATCTCAAAAGGCACCTCAATTACCATTAATTGATCGCATTGTAATGATGCTTCGAAAGAGCATTGTGCCCTGTAGTATCACCACCCTAACTACAATGATCAGTTATATTGCGCTTTATCTCTCGCCTTTACCTGCCTTGAATGACATGGGATTTTTAAGCAGTTTAGGACTCTTTTTGAGTTTTGTTTTTGTATATCTTATCAATGTGATTGGATTTAGTTACCTCCAAACTTTACCCCAGAAAAAACATTCTGGAAAGCGGTTTTTTGATCGCTACACAGAGCCACTTCTAGAGGGTATTAATAGTCTTACAAAAATTCATAGAAAATCTATTATCGGCGTCTTCACCATCATTTTATTGATAAGTATTCTTTCTATTGCAGGTATATCAATTGACACGAGATCACTAGACTTATTAGCCGATGGATCAACAAAACGGGATTTAGAACTTATTGAGCGTCAACTTGGAGGAAGCTCGAGAATTCAATTAACGATCCATGCTGATTCAGCAACTCAATTGTTGAATGCATCTACATTTAAAAAACTTCGGTTATTTGAAAATAGTATTGCAAAAAACAAGAATATCAATACACCTATTTCGCTGGTGAGTCTTCAAGATTTTGTCAACAAACGATATCCCCAACTTTCAAATCAATCCATCGATCAAAAACTAATTATTGACACCTTTGAAAACACAAAAGATTCCTCAACGTTTTATAATTTTATGGGCGCTCAAGGGAGTGAGTTACTGATGACTTTGAATGTCCCACAATTAAACACCAAAGAGTTAAAATTATTGATTGAATTTATTGAACGTGATTTTAATAAAATTTTCAACAATACGGGGATCCAATTGAAATTTAATGGTTTTGCCGTCTTGTATTCCAAACTCAATGAATTCATTCTTGAAACACAATTAAAATCGTTTTTATTTGCTTTTATAGCAGCATACCTTTGCTTGTTATTTTTTGTAAAGAAAATTAAAACAGCCTTTTTAATCTTGATCCCAAATATCATCCCTATCGGATTTGTATTGATGACGATGAGCTTTTTTGACATCCCTATTGATGTAACAACTGCAATGATTACTCCAATCATGCTTGGAATCATTATGGATGACAGTATTCATCTGTTGTATAACTTTAGAAGGTTTCGAATGGAGTCATGCTCGATGGAGCTTAGTATTGATCGATCGATCAACTATACAGGAAAAGCGCTTTTAGGTTCTACCATAGCGCTCACAGGGGGATTTTTAGTCATCGCTACCAGTTCTGTACCCTCTGTTCAAAATTTTGGAATTCTTTGTACAATAACTGTAATTACAGCTCTTATCAGTGATTTTTTACTGTTACCTGCACTCCTTAAGAGCTCGTCATCAAATTAAATTTAAAAAAAGTAGTTTTTTTTATTTATTATTGTGTAAATAATACAATTTAACAAACAAATGAACCGAACTTACTTAACTCCTATTGCTTTTGTAATAGTACTATTTACATCTTCAATTACATTAGCCCAAAAGAAAAAACCACTTCCAATTATTGATGTACACGTACATGCAATGAATGTACGACCGGGTGGAACAGACCTATGTCCATGGTTTTTAAGTGATATGCCTGGAGGTGATCCACACAAGGAAGCCCCTGCTTTTATTAGAGAAGGTTGTGCTGATCCCCTACCGGTGGCCCAATCAACTGAAGAATACGAGCGTTTGCTTTTAGAGGAAGCAGAGCGTTTAAACGTTACCTATGTGATTAGTGGAGATGCCAATGTGATACACCGAATGAAAAATAAGGCACCAAAAAGAATTATTCCTTCGCTAGGAATTAGCAATGCCAATCAAATGACACCAGAGGCATTTAGAGATTCTATCAGTTCTGGCTATTACAAAGTGATGGGTGAAGTTGCTCCTCAATACCAAGGAATGTCTCCAAGTGACATGAGTCTTGATGAATATTTTGCGATTGCAGAAGAACTTCAAATTCCTGTTGGAATCCATATGGGAACTGGAGGAAACGGAACAATCAATATTACGAATCCTAAATACAGAGCTTCATTGGGGCGTCCGTTCCTACTTGAAGATATGCTGGCGAGACATCCTAAATTAAAAATATGGGTGATGCATGCTGGATACCCAATGGTGGATGAAATGATCGCTCTAATGGGAGCTAATGCCTATGTATATGTAGATGTTGCTGGATTTATATGGAGCTATCCCAAAGCGGAAGTTCACGCCTATATCAAAAGATTAGTACAAGCTGGATTTGGAAAAAGAATCCTCTATGGAACCGATTTAATGATGTGGCCAGGTCTTTTAAAAACATCTATAGGACTTATTGAAAACGCAGGTTATTTATCTCACGATCAAAAGAGAGATATTTTCTTTAACAATGCCGTTCGCTTCTTTAACCTAGATCCTAAAGACTTTGAATAAGAAATAGAATTCAAAAAAGTTTACTATAAAAAAAGCAGATCGAAAGATCTGCTTTTTAAATTTAAACTATTTCTATTTTCTATTCGAAATCTTCTAGTGTTTTTGTAATAATTGACACACAATCTAATAATTGTTCTTTAGTCATCACAAGCGGTGGTGCAAATCGAATAATATTTCCGTGTGTTGGTTTTGCTAAAAGACCGTTTTCCTTTAAAGCGACACAGATATTCCAAGCCGTTTCACTTTCTTCAGTATCGTTGATCACAATAGCATTGAGTAGCCCTTTACCCCTAACCTTAAGTACAATATTTGAGTTGTCGATATACTTTTGAAGTTCGGCTCTAAAGAGTTCTCCAAGATCAAAGGCGTTTTGAGCAAGCTGCTCTTCTTTTACAACTTCTAAGGCAGCAATACCAACGGAAGCAGCTACTGGATTTCCACCAAAGGTAGAACCGTGAGAACCAGGAGTGATGACTTCCATGATATCGTTATTTGCAAATACTCCCGAAATAGGATATGCTCCTCCTGAGATGGCCTTTCCTAAAATTAATATATCTGGCTTCACCTCTGGAGTTCCACTACAATGGCGATTCTCACAACTACAATGACCACAGGTGGCAAGTAATTTACCTGTTCTTGCAATACCCGTTTGAACCTCATCAGCAATAAAAAGTACTCCATGAGTTTCACAAAGCGCTTTTGCCTGAGTTAAATAATTTTCATCTGGAACATATACCCCAGCCTCTCCTTGAATAGGCTCTACAAGAAATCCAGCTACATTTTCATTTGAAGCTAAAGCCTCTGCTAAAGCAGTTGCATCATTGTAAGGTATTCGGATAAATCCTGATGTAAATGGACCGAAGTTTGTTTGAGCTACAGGATCGTTTGAAAAGGAAACAATAGTCGTAGTTCTTCCGTGAAAGTTGTTTTCACAAACAATAATTTTTGCAGCATTTTCTGGAATTCCCTTTTTCTCATAGGCCCATTTTCTACATAATTTAATGGCTGTTTCAACAGCTTCAGCTCCAGTGTTCATCGGAAGCATCTTGTCAAAACCAAAAGTCGAAGTAGCGTATTTTTCAAATTGGCCAAGCTTATCATTATAGAAAGCTCTGGATGTTAAACTAAGTGTTTTTGACTGCTCTATTAAAGCATTGACAATTTTCGGATGACAGTGACCTTGATTTACTGCCGAATATGCAGATAAAAAATCGTAGTATTTTTTTCCTTCTACATCCCACACATAAACACCTTCCCCTTTAGAAAGAACTACTGGAAGTGGATGGTAATTATGGGCTCCAAATTGATTTTCTAATTCAATTGCTGTCTTTGAACTAAGAATTTCTGATTGGTTCATATATAAAATAATTAGTATTGAACATTAACAATTCCTTCTTTTTGGAGAGAAATCATCCACCGTCCCAAAAATACAATAATAAAATTGTTTTGAAAGGACTCAAAGGCTCACAAAAAGAATTATTTTTGCCTATGCGAAAAAAGAAAGTAAAACAAATATTTGAGTCCCTTGAGGTAGTGGATACAGCTGCTAAAGGAAAAACCGTAGCAAAAGCTCCAGATGGAAAAGTGGTGTTTTTAAACAATGCTGTACCTGGAGATATAGTAGATGTTGAAACCTTTAAAAAGCGCAAAGCCTATTACGAAGGAAAGGTAACTCACTTTCACAAGTTGTCAGAAAAAAGAACGGATCCTGCATGTGAACATTTTGGAGTATGTGGGGGATGTAAGTGGCAAAATATGTCCTATGAACATCAACTCGCTTTTAAAGAAAAAGAAGTTACCAATAATCTTAAACGATTGGGTAAAATTGATGTTGATCAATACATCCCAATTCTAGGTTCTAAAGAAATATACAATTACAGAAATAAGATGGAATTTTCTTTTTCATCACATCGTTGGTTATCATACGAAGAGATTAATTCTGATGTTGAACTTAAAGATAGAAATGCCTTAGGATTTCATATTCCAGGCATGTGGGATAAGATTTTAGATATTAATAAGTGTCATCTTCAAGCGGATCCTTCTAATGAAATCAGAAATGAACTGAGAAAATTTGCTTCTGAAAATGGACTTTCATTCTATAATCTAAGAGAACATGAAGGCTTACTTAGATCACTAATGATACGAACGGCAAGTACTGGAGAACTGATGGTTCTAATTCAATTTGGAGCTCCAGATGAGGATCAAATTGAACAGGTGCTATCCTTTTTAAAGAATCAATTCCCTCAAATAACCTCACTTTTGTATGCCGTTAATCAAAAACAAAATGACAGCATCTACGATTTAACGATTCAATGCTACGCTGGTCGTGATTATATCATTGAAGAAATGGAAGGATTGCAATTTAAGATTCAAGCTAAATCCTTCTATCAAACCAATAGTAATCAAGCCTACGAGCTTTATAAAATTACTCGTGATTTTGCTGGATTAACTGGAGATGAACTCGTTTATGACTTATATACCGGAACAGGGACTATCGCTCAATTTGTAGCAAAAGACGCCAAAAAAGTCATTGGGATTGAATCTGTGGAAGATGCGATTAAAGACGCCAAATCAAATGCAGAGGTCAACAAAATAGACAATGTAGAATTCTATGTGGGGGACATGAAAAATGTCTTTAGCGATTCATTTGTCGAAACTCACGGTGCTGCTGATGTAATTATCACAGACCCTCCTAGAGTTGGAATGCACAAAGATGTGGTCGATCAACTCATAAAGGCTAATCCAAAGCGTATCGTGTATGTGAGTTGTAATTCAGCAACACAAGCTAGAGATCTCGATTTGTTAAGAGATCACTACAAAGTAATCAAATCCCAAGCAGTTGATATGTTTCCACAGACACATCATGTAGAAAATGTTGTACTTTTAGAGAAAATTTAAGCTCATCCATGCGAAAAATCGCTTCACTACTTATTCTATTTTTCGGCTTATTGTCGATGAATTCCTGTGAAAAAGACGACATCTGTATTGCTGGAGACACGCCAAAACTCAGAATCGGATTTTACGATAGCAATGATACTGCATCAGCAAAAGAACCTACTGATTTGGTTATTATTGGAAAAGATAAAACGACCACTTTAAGCAAAATGGTTCCTTCAGATAATAGTGGGTATGAATTGTTGATTCCTTTAAATCCTAGTGAAGATTCAAGTTCTTATTATTTGTTTAAAAATGCTTCCATAGTAGATGGGGTGCTCAGTGGTGAAGTTGAACTATTGACTATTAGCTATGATCTCAAAGCAGTCTATTTATCGAAAGCATGTGGATACATAGCCAATTTTGAGCAATTACAAATTGATCGAGAACTAGATCAGAACTGGATTCAAAATATCCGTATTGAAAATTCAAGTGTAACAAACGAAAACGAAGTCCATGTTAAGATCTATCACTAGTCTATTATTTCTGCTTGCTTCAACTTTTGTTATAGCACAAGAGACTACAGATAATTCTGCCCTTAAAGATTCTACTGCTCAAATGGAATCTTATGGAATCAAGATCAATTTAGATTTGAGTAAAAAATTATTAGAACTCAAAAACAAAGATTATTCAGGTTCTGAATTAGGTGCTGATTTTAGATTAAATCAATGGTGGTATCTCGCTGCTGAACTAGGCAAAGAAACCAAGACAATAGTTGAAGACACTTATAATTACACCTCATCTGGTTCTTATTTTAAAGTTGGTGGAGACTACAACAATTATGAAAATTGGTATGGAATGTATTCCATGATAACATTTGGGATGCGATTCGCACATGCCTCTTACGCTCAAACTTTAAACGATTTTAACTTCTACAATACAGATCGCTATTGGAACTCTGAGAGTTTTGATCCTTCGAGATTGAATCTTAATCCTATTGAAGGATTGTCAGCTTCATGGTTGGAACTTGTACTGGGAATTAAAACAGAACTTTTTGCAAATATTTATCTCGGTGGATCTGTTAGAATTGGTATGTTATTAGCACATGACAACAGTCTAAACTACCCTAACAATTGGATTCCGGGATTTAATAATGTTACTGAAGATTCAAAGTTTGGAGCGAGTTACAACTATACCTTAAGTTATTTGATTCCACTTTTTGAGAAGCCTCGCAAATACAAAAAAGAAAAAGAATTTTTTCCAACCGACGGTGTGGAGGAAGTCGATTTAAACAACAATAACAACAGAGGATTTAATACAAGAAATTAAATCATGCAAAAATTCAAAGCCTTTCTGTATAATTTTATTTGTTTTGCGATCCTGTTCTTTGGATTTAGATACCTCCTATCTGAATGGATTGTTTCATCTTCGCTGACAGCAACACTTATTTCCGCTGTTTTATCAATGGTATTAAGCCCAAAATTCGCAAGTGTTGAGACTGAAAAAGGCAGAAAACTCTTTGTTAAGATTCCCTTTGTAAAAGGAGTCAAAGAACTTTAGTCTCTTCTCTTTTTACTTCCCTGGTACATATCGTAACACACCAATCTGGATTCCAACTGAGAATTAAAAAGTTTGATTTTTCTCGATGTTTTTAAGCCTACGTGTTTTAAAGCATCGAGGTTAGAACTAATCATCCAAGCCTTAGTACCTGGATAAGATTGTTTAAGAGTATCACCAATTGATGCGTAAAACTCTTCCATGTCGATACTGAGTCGTTCACCATAGGGAGGGTTAAACACCATATGAAGTGGGCCTTCAGTATCTTTTTTAGATTCAAAAAAGGAAGTTTGCTCCACTGTGATGTACTCCGATAAATTTGCGTTTTCAGCGTTATCGATGGCTTTTCGAACTGCAGAAGGTGCTTTGTCGTATCCCTTGATGGTATAGTGAAAATCCTTGACCTTATTTAAGCTAGTTTCAACTATTTTTTGGTAGAGTTCAGAATCAAAATCCTTCCATTTTTCAAACGCAAATCCCTTTCTATTGATGTTTGCAGGTATATTACAAGCGATCATCGCTGCTTCGATTAAAAAAGTACCACTACCACACATTGGATCTAAAAAATGACCTCTTCCATCCCATCCACTTAAAAGTAAGATTCCAGCTGCTAATACCTCGTTAATTGGAGCGATATTAGTCGCTGTTCTGTAGCCTCTGTGATGAAGTGAACTACCAGAAGAATCTAGTGATAAGGTACAGTGATTTCTCTGAATGTGAAGATTGAATTTTACATCTGGATTCTTGATATCAATACTAGGTCTTCGGCCTGTTTTCTTTCGAAACTTATCGACAATAGCATCCTTTGCTTTTTGAGAAACATACAGCGAATGAGAAAACAAATCCGTAGCCAAGGTCGTATCGATGGCAAAACTTTGATCTTCACTCAAATAGTGCTCTAAGGCCAATGAATAGACTTGTTTGTAGAGATCTTCTTCATTGCGAACTCTAAATTCATAGATGGGCTTGATAATTTTAATCGCCGTTCTCAAATTGAGATTCGCCTTGTACATAAAACCGTTATCCCCTTCAAAACTAACATTTCTAACACCGATTTCAGTCTTTGATGCACCTAAAGATCTTAGCTCTTTTTCTAAAAGTTCTTCAAACCCATAAAGGGTTTTAGCAATCATCTTAAAATTATTGTTCTGTCTCATAGCAAACTATTTGGCAAAAATACGCTAATTTTATCCCATATTCATCACAGAGTGAAAACCAATTTTATCAATGGTTCTAATTGCACCTTTTTTAGCGGTACTTCTCAGTTTTTTTTTCGCAAACAGTTTGAAGCCCAAAAACAAAAACATCATTGCTTTAAGTCTTTCTTTTAGCGGTGCTTTCTTACTTTCAATCATCATTTTTGAACTGCTACCAAAAGTATACGAAAGTGCTGATTCTAAAACTATCGGGTTGTTTATCGCTTTGGGTATTTTACTTCAAATTATTCTTGAATTTTTATCAAAAGGAGCTGAACACGGACATTTTCACTTAGACAAAAAATCCAACTCCATTCCAGTGTTGCTATGGATTTCTCTTTCTATACACGCCTTTGTCGAAGGGATTCCACTCGAATCGGATTCAGGACTACTCTACGCTATTTTAATTCACAAATTAGTCATCGCTTTTATTTTAAGCATGTTTTTAATTGACTCTCAAACCAGTTTTGTAAAATCAATATGCCTGATTACCGTATTTGCTTTAATGACTCCATTGGGTTCGTTTACCATGGAGTATTTGAACGCCTTTCCACAATTAGTATTGGCGTTAAATTCATTGGTAATTGGGGTGCTTTTACACATCTCTACAGTCATACTATTTGAGAGTTCTGACGGTCATAAATTCAATATTAAAAAAATCCTTGTCATCGCACTGGGAATCACAATAGCCTATCTGTTTGCATAAGCCTCAATACTTAACTGAAAATTAATTGTTTCCTTGGAGACAAGAGCTTATCTTTGCTCACTGAAATTTATTGCGCACTATGATTAAAATTACCTTACCTGATGGAACTCAAAAGGAGTTCAAAAAAGGGACCACACCTATGGACGTTGCTATGAGCATAAGCGAAGGATTAGCTCGAGCTGTTATTTCAGCACGTTTTAACAATGAGACTGTAGAAGCCGTAACCCCGCTTGAGAGTGATGGTTCATTGGTACTATACACCTGGAGAGACAAGGAAGGTAAGAAAGCATTTTGGCATTCGAGTTCACACATTATTGCACAGGCATTAGAAGAATTATACCCAGGAGTAAAACTCACTATAGGTCCTGCAATCGACAATGGATTTTATTACGATGTAGATTTACCTGAAGGAAAAGTCATTTCTGAAAAAGACTTTCCAGCAATTGAAAACAAAGCATTAGAAATCGCTAGAGGAAAACACGACTTTAAAATGCGAGAAGTATCTAAAGCTGATGCTTTAGCAAAATACAAGTCTGAAGGAAATGAGTTTAAGGTAGAACTCATCGAAAACTTAAACGATGGAGAAATCACCTTCTGTGACCACGATACCTTTACGGATCTTTGCCGTGGTGGACATATTCCAAATACAGGGATTGTAAAAGCGATCAAAATTCTCAGTGTTGCTGGTGCTTACTGGAGAGGTGATGAAAAAAAGAAACAACTCACTCGTGTTTACGGAATTTCATTCCCTAAGCAAAAAGATCTCACAGAATATTTAGAACTTTTAGAAGAAGCGAAGAAAAGAGATCACAGAAAACTTGGTAAAGAATTAGAACTCTTTACATTTTCACAAAAAGTGGGCCAAGGACTACCACTTTGGCTACCTAAAGGAGCAGCACTTCGCTCTCGTTTAGAAGACTTTTTAAAGAAAGCTCAAAAACAAGCCGGATATGAGATGGTAGTAACTCCTCATATAGGACAAAAAGAACTTTATGTGACATCAGGTCACTATGCTAAATACGGAGAAGATAGTTTTCAGCCCATCAAGACTCCTAAAGAAGATGAGGAGTTTTTATTAAAACCGATGAACTGTCCTCATCACTGTGAAATTTACAATACCAAACCTTTCAGTTATAGAGAACTTCCTAAGCGTTATGCCGAATTTGGAACAGTGTATCGCTATGAGCAATCAGGAGAACTACACGGTTTGACACGTGTAAGAGGATTTACTCAAGACGATGCGCATATCTTCTGCACACCAGATCAATTAGATCAAGAATTTAAAAACGTAATCGATTTATCGCTTTACGTACTCGGTTCACTTGGTTTTGAAAACTTTACAGCTCAAGTATCCGTTCGTGATTTAGACAATCCAGATAAATATATCGGATCTGTTGAAAATTGGGAAAAAGCAGAGAATGCAATTATCAATGCAGCTAAAGAAAAAGGATTGGATTATGTGATTGAATCAGGTGAAGCTGCCTTCTACGGTCCAAAACTCGATTTTATGGTGAGCGATGCCCTAGGAAGACAGTGGCAATTGGGTACCATTCAAGTAGATTACAACCTTCCTGAGCGATTTGATCTCACCTACAAAGGCAGTGATAATGAGCTACACAGACCTGTGATGATCCACAGAGCACCATTTGGTTCTATGGAACGTTTTATCGCTTTATTGCTAGAACATACCGGTGGAAATTTCCCGCTTTGGCTCATTCCTGAACAAGCAATTATTTTACCTGTTAGCGAAAAACACGAAAAATATGCTGAAAAAGTTTTAAATTCACTAGAAAATCACGAAATTCGCGGCCTCATAGACTCTAGAAACGAGACTATTGGGAAGAAGATTAGAGAGGCAGAAATGAGTAAGATCCCATTCATGCTCATCGTAGGTGATCAAGAGGCTGAAAATAAAAGCCTTTCCATACGAAGACACGGGGGTGAAGATTTAGGATCAATATCCGTTGAAGCCTTCGCAGAAATAATAAATAAAGAAATAAATTCGACTTTAAAGTCATTTAAATAAGTTTAACTTAAATCGTTTAGCCATAGCAATAAGAAGACGAAATAATAATTTCAGACAGAGAAGAGAGATTAAGAATCCTCACAACATCAATGAAGACATTAAAGTACGCGAAGTACGTTTAGTCGGAGATAATGTTGAGGTCGGTGTTTACAGCACTAGAGATGCATTAAATCAAGCCAAAGAACAAGGATTTGATTTAGTGGAGATATCTCCAAAAGCTGACCCTCCTGTTTGTAAGATTATGGATTACAAGAAGTTTCTTTACGAGCAAAAGAAACGAGAAAAGGTATTAAAGGCTAAAGCGACTAAAGTAGTGATCAAAGAGATTCGTTTTGGACCTCAAACTGATGACCACGATTACGAGTTTAAAAAGAAACACGCTGAGAAATTTTTAAAAGACGGAGCTAAGTTAAAAGCTTATGTATTCTTTAAAGGACGATCCATCGTGTATAAAGATCAAGGTGAAATTTTACTTTTAAAATTAGCCTCGGAATTGGAAGAAATAGGTAAGGTTGAACAAATGCCTAAGTTAGAAGGTAAACGTATGACCATGTTTATTGCTCCCAAGACCAACAAGAAAAATTAAGTGAGTTTTAATTATAAATAGGAAGAAGATGCCTAAAATGAAAACAAAATCCAGTGCTAAGAAGCGTTTTAAGCTTACAGGTTCTGGTAAAATCAAAAGAAAGCACGCTTTTAAAAGTCATATTTTGACTAAAAAGTCTAAAAAGCGTAAGCTAGCTTTGACACATTCGGGACTCGTTCACGATAATGATGTCAATTCAATCAAAGAACAATTACGTTTAAAATAATCGTAATTGAGGTAATTATTAACCCTGGAGTTAGGCTCAATAAAAGTGCGAAAGCCGCCTACTACAAAAAACAATTTAAATTATGCCAAGATCAGTAAATTCAGTAGCTTCAAGAGCTAGAAGAAAAAAAGTAATGAAGCAGGCCAAAGGATTCTTCGGAAGAAGAAAGAACGTTTGGACTGTAGCAAAAAATGCTGTTGAGAAAGCGATGCTTTACTCTTACAGAGATAGAAGAAACAAAAAACGCACATTTCGCGCTCTTTGGATCACTCGTATCAATGCAGCAGCAAGACTAAATGGAATGTCTTATTCAGAGTTTATGGGTAAAGTAAAAGCTAACAACATCGAATTAAACCGTAAGGTTTTAGCAGATTTAGCAATGAACAACCCAGAAGCTTTTAAAGCAGTTGTAGAAAAAGTAAAATAATAACTCTGATTTAACTCACTTATAAAACCCGTACAAATTGTACGGGTTTTTTTATCTTCACATTTTAAAAATTAGCCTATGAACTTTCCTGACTTTTCATCGATAAAAATGGTGGTATCCGATATGGATGGTACTCTCCTCAACAGTGAACATCAGGTGAGTGATCAATTTTTTGAACTATTTGAAGAATTAAAAAGCAGAGGGGTTCTTTTCGTAGCTGCTAGTGGAAGACAATACGATTCCATCGTAGAAAAACTTCAACCCATATTTGATCATATCTACTTTATTGCAGAAAACGGCGGGATGATCAAAAAGAATGATCAAGAACTGTTATCTATTGCCTTTCCAAAAGAACTAGTTGCAGAGCCTATTGAATTACTGGAAAGACATACCGATATCAACACAGTCCTCTGTACTAGAAAGAGTGCCTACATCCGTTCGGATCAAAAACACTTTAAAAAATTTGTAGATGAATACTACACGTCTACTAATTATATAGACAATTTAATGGATTGTCCAGAGGAAATCATTAAGATTGCTCTCTATCACGCAGATGGTTCAGAAAAAAATATCTATCCAAAAGTAAAGCAGTTTGAAAATCGACTTCAGGTTAAAATATCAGGACCTAATTGGGTTGATTTATCCCATTTGAATTGCAATAAAGGCTATGCCCTCCAAAAACTACAAGAACACTTAGGGATTTCAAAAGAGCAGACTATGGTATTTGGTGATTACAACAACGACCTTGAAATGTTTGAACAGGCTCGGTATTCTATTGCCATGGAAAATTCACATCCAAACGTTTTAAAAGCAGCAACTCATCAAACGAGTTCCAACAATAATTTTGGAGTAGAAAAAGTACTTGAAAAACTAATTAGAGACCTCTCTTAGAAGGGTACGTCTGAATCATCATCTGGAGCGTCAAAAGCATCGTTTGTCGACGGAAAATCCTTAGTCGTAAATGGATTATCCTCGTTGGCATTCATCTTAGATTGGAACTCAAAAGGCGAATCAAAGGTATCTAAGTTATCAAACTTACCAAGACTTCCAACAAACTTCAATCGAATTTCATCTAAACCTCCATTACGGTGCTTCGCTATGATAAATTCAGCTTGACCTGCTGTTGGAGAGCGTTCCTCATCATCCCATTCGTCAATCTTATAGTATTCTGGACGATAGATGAAAGAAACGATATCTGCATCCTGCTCAATCGCTCCTGATTCCCTTAAATCGGAAAGAACTGGACGTTTTGACCCTCCTCTAGTTTCAACGGCACGAGACAACTGAGAAAGTGCAATAACAGGCACATTGAGTTCCTTAGCTAGTGCTTTAAGGTTTCTAGAGATGGTCGAAATTTCTTGTTCTCTATTTCCCCCCTTAGTATTGACTCCAGCAGACATCAATTGCAAATAATCTATGATGATTAACTTGATATTCTTTTGAGAAGCTAAACGCCTTGCTTTTGCTCTCAAATCAAAAATTGAGAGCGATGGAGTATCATCTATATACAGTGGTGCAGACTCTAATGCTTTCACCTTTACATTGAGTTGTTCCCACTCGTGTTTCTCTAATTTACCTGTTCTTAGTTTTTCAGAAGAAAGACCTGTTTCAGAAGAAATCAAACGGGTGATCAACTGCACTGATGACATCTCTAAAGAGAAGAAAGCAACACCTATATTAGAGTTTACAGCAATATTTCTTGCCATTGAAAGCGTAAGAGCTGTTTTACCCATACCTGGACGTGCAGCTACAATGATTAAATCTGAAGGCTGCCAACCAGAGGTTAATTTATCGAGTTTATCAAAACCAGATGGAATCCCACTGAGTCCTTCTTTGTTAGAAATCTCTTCAATTCTCTTTTTGGCTTGTATCACCAAATTTTGAGCAGTCTCTGCAGATTTTTTGATGTTACCTTGAGTGACATCGTATAATTTAGACTCTGCCTCATCTAATAGATCAAATACATCAGTTGCATCTTCATAAGCAGATTCGATAATTTCATTCGAAATCTTAATGAGTGAACGCTGAATATACTTTTGCAAAATGATACGTGAGTGAAACTCAATATGAGCCGAAGAAGCCACTTTTTGGGTCAAACTAACCAAATAATACTCCCCTCCTACAGATTCGAGTTTTCCATCAGTCTTTAATTGATCTGAAACGGTTAATAAGTCAATCGGATCAGAGGATTCGAAAAGCTTTACAATAGCTTCGTAGATGTATTGATGCGCTTGTTTGTAAAAAGCCTCTGGTTGAAGAATATCGATTACCTCATCGACACCTTTTTTATCAATCATCATCGCTCCTAACACAACTTCCTCTAAATCAACAGCTTGTGGTGGAATTTTTCCACGTTCCAGGTTGACTAAGGAAGCTTTTGACAAATTTCGTTCTATGGTTGGTTGTAATTTTTCCACTGATGCTAATGTATACTATTTTTATGCTCAAGCTAATTATTTAAAGAGCTGGATATCAACCACTCTTTAACAATTTAACTGTTGATAACTTCAAATTATTGTTTATAACCCTAAAAAAACCGACTTCAAAAGAGTCGGTTTTCTTAAAAGAGTTGATAATGAGAGTTTTAGTCTTTAAAGGATCCCATCTCAGTGTATTTATCCATACGAGATTGAATCAATTCTTTTGGTGATAATTTACTGAGTTCTTTATAATGGCTCATTATTTTCTTAGAAACAATTTCGAAAGTCTTTTCTCTATTTCTATGAGCACCTCCTTCTGGTTCCTTGATAATCTCGTCGATTAACTTGAGTTTCTTCATATCGGGAGCTGTCAATTTTAAAGCCTCTGCAGCTTGTTCTTTATACTCCCATGATCTCCATAAAATAGAAGAACAAGATTCAGGAGAAATTACTGAATACCAGGTATTCTCAAGCATTAATACCTTATCTCCAACACCTATTCCAAGAGCGCCACCTGAAGCTCCTTCACCAATAATCACACAGATGATAGGTACTTTTAAGCGAGTCATTTCCAAAATATTTCTAGCAATCGCCTCACCTTGACCGCGTTCTTCTGCTTCAATCCCTGGATAAGCTCCCGGAGTATCAATTAGAGTCACTACAGGAATTCCAAATTTCTCTGCTGATTTCATCAATCGAAGCGCCTTTCGATAGCCTTCAGGATTCGCCATCCCAAAGTTTCTGTATTGTCTAGTCTTAGTGTTGTATCCTTTTTGCTGTCCGATAAACATAAAACTTTGATCTCCGATCTTACCAAGACCACCTATCATAGCCTTATCGTCTTTCACATTGCGATCACCGTGTAATTCCAAAAAGGATTCTCCACAGATAGCTCTAATATAATCTAAGGTATAAGGACGATCGGGATGTCTAGATAATTGAACTCGTTGCCAGGCTGTCAAGTTTTTATAGATGTCTTTTCTAGTCTTAGAAAGCTTTTCTTCAATCTGCTTACAGGTATCTGTTACATCTACTTCACTTTCCTTTCCAATCATCACACATTTTTCTAACTGATCTTCAAGTTCTTTTAACGGTAATTCAAAATCTAAATACTCCATAATTCATTTAATTGTAGTTGATTTGATCTACAAATATATAACAATCTCCTATTCTAGTCTTTGCTTTTGAGATTTTTTAGACCAAAACTTCACCATCACATCCAATACCACCGAAATTAAAATTATGAGCGCACCTAAATAAAAAAGAGCAGGCATTTTTTCGCTTTCTTTAAATATCAAAACTGCCAAGATAATACCGTAAATAGGCTCCATATTTAGAGTTAATATCATAGAGTAAGGAGAAATGTATTTTAACAATTCTGTCGATGCCTTTATAGCGTATGCGGTGCAGAAAACTGCAATGATACTCACATAGGTGAGATCCATTTTATCAATGGAAAGAAGTTCGATGTTCAGTTCTGAATTAAACCACAGTATTACGGATAAAAACAGAAAACCAATAAACAACTGTTGTACAACGAGGGCATTTGAAGAAGCCTTCTTAATCAATTGTCCATTGATAAGCGAATATACTGATGAGAGTAATGCAGCTATAAGCGCTGAGATTACACCCATTAAATATTCAAATTGAACTTCTAAGATAATCGCTAGTCCAATAATCACTAAAAGTCCTAATAAGAGTTCGTAAAGCACCATTTTTCTCTTGTACCAAATCGGCTCCAAGATAGCAGTCATAAAAGCTCCTGTAGACATACAGGCTAGAGTGATCGATACATTTGAAATTTTTATAGCATAAAAGAAAAAGATCCAGTGAACTGCAATGGTAATTCCAGCAATGGCAGACAATAACTGAATTGATTTTGGGATTTTTAAAGTCTTTCTTCTGATAACTGTATATAAGAATAATACAAGTGAAGCGATGCCCAACCGATACCAGACCAATTGAAGAGCTCCAAAACTGATTAATTTTCCAAGTACTCCTGAAAACCCCCACAACAACACGATAAAGTGTAATTGCAAATAGTGAATTGGCTTAGCGTTTTGCATTGTTTAACAAATAAAATCCCAAAAGAGCAAAGAGAACATTAGGAATAAAGACCGCTAAAAAAGGCGATAGTCCCGACTGAGTGGCCAAGGTTCCAAATACCCGATCAAAGAAGATATACATAAAGGCTACTAGAACACCTATGGCTAAATTTAACCCCATACCTCCTCTGCGTTTGATCGCTGAAACAGACACAGCTATTAGAGTCAAAATAAAGATAGAGAGCGGTAAAAACCAACGCTTGTATCGAACTAATAAATAGGTGTTAATATTCGCAGCTCCCTTGGCTTTTTGTTCTTTAATAAATTGATTGAGCTCCATTAGATTCTTAGTCTCTGCAATATAAGATACCGGTGTTAAATCCGATATTTTAAAATTCAAGACTGTATCTAGGGTTGCTTTGTTTTCGATTAGGGTAATACTATCCAATATGGTTCGCTTTTGATAGGTCGTCATTTGGTAGGTACTATCTGATTTTTTGTATCGAATACTAAAAGCTGAAATCTTATAATCTAATTTGTCGTTCTCATCGAAGTGTTCTAAAGTAAAGTTATAACCTCTTGCTCTCACCGGGTCATAACTACTCACATATACAAATTCGTTATCGGAGATTTGATTGTAAACATTAGTCGAAATCGTTTTCAAATTCTGAGAACCGAGGTATTTGTGATAGAACTCGTGATAACCTTCACTGGCTTTGGGAACCACAAACATCACAAGAACAAACATCAATGAAGCAATTAAAGAAGCTCCTATCAAATAGGGTTTTAAAAACCTTTTAAATGAGATACCTGAGCTCAACAAGGCTACTATTTCAGTATTAGAAGCTAGTTTAGAAGTGAAAAAGATAATCGATAAACTTAAGAATATAGGCATGAGTATTGCCCCTACATAGAGCGTAAAATTCCAATAGTACTCTAAAATCTCAGCAAGTGGAACTTCCTTTTCAATCATCTTACCTACTTTTTCGGCAATGTCAATCATGATCCCAATAGGAATGAATAACAACATCATGCCTAGAAAAGTAAAGATGTATCTTTTTAATATGTATTTATCGATAAGTTTCACTACAATCGCTTATCCATTTGTTTTACCATTTGATCTTTCCAAGTTCTAAAATCACCTGCAATGATATGTTTTCTTGCCTCACGGACTAACCAAAGATAAAAACCTAAATTGTGAATTGTAGCTATTTGCTTGCCTAAATATTCATTGGCTGCAAAAAGATGTCTCAAATACGCCTTAGAATATTCAGTATCTACAAAGGTGATCCCCATAGGATCGATAGGAGAAAAATCATCTTCCCATTTTTTGTTTTTGATATTGATGGTACCGTGTGCAGTAAAGAGCATTCCGTTTCTAGCATTACGCGTTGGCATGACACAGTCAAACATATCAATTCCCAATGCGATATTTTCCAAAATATTAATTGGTGTCCCTACACCCATTAAATAACGAGGTTTGTCTTCAGGTAAAATTTCACAAACCACATCAGTCATGGCATACATCTCTTCAGCAGGCTCCCCTACTGAAAGACCTCCGATGGCATTCCCAAATGCACCAGCATTGGCGATATACTCAGCTGATTGTCGTCTTAAATCTTTATAGGTCGATCCCTGAACTATTGGAAAAAAAGCTTGATCGTAATCATATTCCAAAGGAGTCTTATCCAAATGGGCGATACAGCGATCCAACCAACGATGGGTCATATGCATCGACCTCTTTGCGTAATTGTAATCACATGGATAAGGAGTACACTCATCAAAGGCCATGATAATATCCGCTCCAATAACACGTTGGATTTCCATCACATTTTCTGGAGTAAAAACGTGATAAGAACCGTCGATGTGAGATTTAAACTTCACACCTTCCTCCTTGATTTTTCTGTTATTAGACAAGGAATATACCTGATAACCTCCACTGTCAGTGAGAATATTTCGATCCCAATTCATAAACTTGTGAAGTCCACCAGCCTTTTTGATAATCTCCGTCTTAGGACGCAAATACAAATGATAGGTATTGCCTAAAATAATATCGGGATTGATTTCTTCTTTCAACTCTCTTTGATGTACTCCTTTTACAGAAGCCACCGTTCCAACAGGCATAAAAATTGGTGTTTCAATGACACCGTGATCGGTGGTGATTCGACCTGCTCTAGCCTTCGAATTGTTGTCGGTATGTTCTAATTTAAAATCTAGCATATTGGGCACAAATATAACTAAGAATCACCGATTGAAGAGCCGTAAGCTCACATTTATGACAAATCTCTAATTCTCAGTTGATAAAAACTAATAAGTAAGCTTGTATTCCTATAATAATGAGGTTACATTTGTGCTGAATTTTTAACCACATAAAATGCCTAATACACAAGAATTACAAGATTTAACCACACAGGTGCGAAGAGACCTGTTGAGAATGGTTCACAAAGTAAATTCTGGACACCCTGGAGGATCCCTGGGATGTGCAGAATTTTTAGTTACGCTCTACAATGAAATCATGGATTTAAAACCTGGTTTTGACATGGATGGAATTGATGAAGATGTTTTCTTTTTGTCTAACGGTCATATCTCACCAGTATTTTACAGTGTATTAGCTAGAAGAGGTTATTTCCCAGTTGAAGAGTTATCAACATTTAGATTACTCAATTCAAGACTACAGGGACATCCAACGACTCATGAAGGATTACCAGGGATCAGAATGGCTTCTGGATCTTTAGGGCAAGGATTATCTGTTGCTATCGGAGCTGCTCAAGTAAAGAAAATGAACAACGATTCAAAATTAGTTTACTGTTTAACTGGTGATGGAGAATTACAAGAAGGTCAAAACTGGGAAGCGCTTATGTATGCTTCTGCAAAAGGAGTTGACAATCTTATCGCAACTGTAGACCTCAACGGAAAACAGATTGATGGTCCTACTGATGAAGTACTAAATATGGGTAGTGTAAAAGCTAAATTTGAAGCTTTTGGATGGACTGTATTAGAACTAAAGGAAGGAAATAATATAGAAGCTCTTATCGAAACCTTAAATAAGGCTAAAGGCTTAACTGGTAATGGAAAACCTATCTGTATCTTAATGGAAACAGAAATGGGTAATGGAGTTGACTTTATGATGGGAACTCACCACTGGCATGGTATGGCACCAAACGACGATCAATTAGCTGATGCTTTAGCTCAAAACAAAGAAACCTTAGGAGACTACTAAAAAAACGACCATGAAAGAATATACCTATACAGAAAAAAAAGATACGCGTTCTGGTTTTGGAGCTGGACTAGCTGAACTAGGAAGAACGAATCCAAATGTAGTGGCATTATGTGCTGATCTTACTCCTTCATTAAAGATGGGTGAGTTTATTAAAGAAAACCCTGAGCGTTTTTTCCAAGTTGGAATTGCTGAGGCGAATATGATGGGAATGGCTGCTGGTATGACCATCGGTGGAAAGATTCCATTTGCTGGAACCTTTGCCAATTTTGCTACTGGAAGAGTTTACGATCAAATCAGACAGTCGATTGCTTATTCTGGAAAGAATGTAAAGATTTGTGCATCACACGCTGGTCTAACTCTTGGAGAAGACGGTGCAACCCACCAAATTTTAGAAGACATAGGACTTATGAAAATGCTTCCAGGAATGGTAGTGATCAATCCTTGTGATTACAACCAAACTAAAGCAGCTACCATTGCAATTGCTGAGCACAATGGACCTGTTTACCTTCGTTTTGGTAGACCTTCAGTTCCAATCTTTACTCCTGCTGATCAGAAGTTTGAAATCGGAAAAGCCATCCAATTACAAGAAGGATCTGATGTAACCATCATTGCTACTGGACATTTAGTTTGGGAAGCTCTTGAAGCTGCAAAAACACTAAACGACAAAGGAATTTCAGCGGATGTGATCAATATTCACACCATCAAACCTTTAGATGAAGAAGCGATTATCAATTCTGTAAAGAAAACAGGATGTGTGGTTACAGCTGAAGAGCACAATATCTTAGGTGGTCTTGGTGAATCAGTGGCAAGAACACTTGCAACTAACTTACCTGCCCCTCAAGAATTCATTGGAACCAAGGATACTTTTGGTGAAAGTGGTACTCCTGCACAGCTTATGGAGAAGTATGAATTAAACGCTGAAGCTATTGTCAAAGCTTCTGAGAAAGTAATTTCTAGAAAATAATTCATACCTTTAAGTAACGCATTTAAACTACACTATGAAAAAAACAATACTAACAGCCGTATTTATGGCCTTCACTGCCTTTGGATTTTCTCAAGGATACAGTGGAGTCGGAATTAAGGCAGGACTTAATTACAGTCAAAATGGAGATTTAAAATCTGATGTGAACGGAGCTGTTGATGACATCTTAAGTGGTGCATCTCAAAAGACAGGATATCATATTGGTCTTTACAAAAAGATCGATTTACCAATGGTTTATCTAAGGCCTGAAATCATTTTTACATCAACTTCGAGTGAATACAACATCGAAAATACAGCTGCTATTTTCGAGCGTTCGAAAATTGATCTACCGATTATAGTTGGATACAAATTACTTGGACCATTACACGTTTTTGCTGGTCCAGCATTTCAATATGTTCTCAAAGACACCTTTAACGATGGTGTACAAGATTTTGAACTAAGTGATATCGAAAAGAACATCACTCTTGGAATGCAATTAGGAGTTGGTTTCAATCTCAACAAAATTGGAATTGATATCCGATTAGAAAGAGGATTGACTCCAAATGAAGTTAATTTAGTCAACACTAAAATAACGGATGTAAATGACAGAATTGATTCAAGACCTCGACAATTGATTTTTTCTCTGTCTTATAATTTGAATTAAATCAACAATTGATATTAATAAAAAAGCCTCTTCGATTGAAGAGGCTTTTTTTTATGTTATAACACCAAATTAATCTTTATCTAAATAATCTGGAATTCCATCTCCATCGGTATCAGGAAACGATATGGTACCATCTTCATTGATCGTTATTTCGAATCTAGTAGGGATCCCGTCATTATCATCATCTGCATCGATGTGATTGGCTGTATAAGGAGTGTAAGCTCTAACTTCTTCCGCTTCATCGGTATTGTCATTAGTAAGAATACCATCTCCGTTGAGATCTTCTAAGATTGATGGAATACCATCATTGTCATAATCTGTATCTGGAACATAATTTCCAAGTTCTAATGTAAATACTAAATTTTCGTATTGCCCTATGATTCCTTGAGATCCGCTGTAATATCCCAAAGCAGATGGAAAAACAAATAGTCCAATACCTGAATCTGAGTATTTTGAAGTACCATCAGAATTTTCAATTACATTCGTTCCACTTTTAAGTTGCGATATTCCGTCGTAATATCCCCTGATAGTAAGAGGTAGATACTGCCATAAATAATTTGAAGATTGATCAAATACTCTACCGTCTAACAATTGACCTTTGTATTTTACAAGAGTCGAGTCTGCGACAGTTGGAGATGATCCTGCTCCTTCTCTAGCAATAATATAGTAATAAGTAAAATCTACTACCTCATCAGAATCAATTCCGAAATAATCAGAACTAACAGATAGCGTCCTTGGAGTTGCTAATTCAAACAAGGATTTCTTAGAGTTGCCTTCTATAAGCGTATCTATTTTAATTTCAAAGTCAAAATCCGTTGCTGGCGACTTGAATTCCTCATAGTTGTAAGTGTGAGTTTTAAGAAAAACTTCAATCTGTTCAGCGTTGACTCCAACAACATCAGAAAGCGGCTCTGGCGGAATAGTGATCACTTCAGTTCCAGTGTCTTTCTTACAGGAATAAACAGCTATAAAAACAACTGTTAATAGTAAAAGTATTTTACTCTTATGCATTATCTATAATTTATGGGCCGCAAGATACAATTTTCCGTTATTTTTGTTTGAGAGATTAACAAAGATTTCACTCATTTATGAGAATTGATAAATTTTTATGGGCTGTTCGATATTTTAAAACCAGAAATATTGCTACAGAAGCGTGTAAAAAAGGGATGATTAGCGTTAATGGAGTTAAAGCTAAACCCTCAAGAGAGGTTTATCCAATGGACCGACTTGAGGTGAGAAAAAATCAAATCAATTACAGCTTCGAAATATTAGACATTCCTCCCAGTAGAGTTGCTGCTAAACTAGTAGACATCTACAGAAAAGACACCACTCCAAAAGAAAATCTTGAAACAGCAAAGCTCATTCAAAGCGCTCAGCGCTATTACAGAGAAAAAGGGACTGGTAGACCTACTAAAAAGGATCGACGTGATCTCGATGACTACACTGAAGAAAACCAAGGTGAAATCGATACAGATTAATTAAAAGCTTACTATCTTTACATCTATGGGAAACATCATACTCAACAATCAACAGATTGCTCATAAAATTGAGCGAATTGCTTTTCAAATTTTAGAAGCAAATGTCAATGAAAAAGAAATCATCGTCGCTGGAATTCAGGGAGGAGGGCTTCTATTAGCTCAAAAGATTATTACTGTACTTCATAAAATTTCAGATAAGAATATTCTTCTGTGTGAAATCACCATGGATAAAAAGAACCCTATCAAATCTGAAATCAAAACTTCTTTAAAAGCAGAACAATACCAAAATAAGTCAGTAGTAATAGTAGACGATGTATTATTTTCTGGAAGAACTCTAATCTATGGTGTCCACCACTTCCTAAATGTACCTTTAAAACAACTTAAAACTGTGGTGCTTGTCAATAGAAACTTTAAAAAGTTTCCAGTTAAGGCAGACTTTAAAGGAATCTCCCTATCGACTTCAATGAAAGAAAGTGTTGAAGTAATCTTTTCAACAAAAGGAGATCAGGTTCAATTAGCCGATTAATTTTATTAGTTCATCCAGAGTTTGATTCACAGATTGACCATCAGCTGCTATGATGTGATGTGATTTGTTGTAATAATAAGTCCGTTCAAAAAGATGCTTTCCAACAAATTCAGGTAGTTCACTATTTTTTAGTGATGCAATCAGTGGTCGAGTTGACTGTGTTCCTTCTAAACGCTTTGCTAAAGAATTTACTGAAAGTTTTATATAAAACACAAAGGATGTCATTGAAAGTATGATATCCATATTAGTTCCATAACAGGGAGTTCCTCCTCCTGTGGACAATATAAAGTCATCCTGGCGTTCACTTAGCCCCTCTAGTGCTTTTGTTTCTGCTTTTCGAAAATAGATGGCTCCTTTTGTTTCAAATAATTCAGGAATACTCATACCCTGCTCTTCTTCAATAAACTGATCTAGATCAATAAACGGAATTTGATAATGAGATGACAATGCATTTCCTAAAGTTGATTTACCACTTCCCATATAGCCAACTAGTACAATTTTCATAAAATTTGAGTGCATTTTTAAGATTAGATTGTAAAGGAAAAGAAAAAAAATAAATTTTAATTAAAATCGGCTTGGAAAATAAATTAATGATAGTATATTTGCACCCGCAAACACAATTAAGTGTAGCAATGACCTGGTAGCTCAGTTGGTAGAGCATCTCCCTTTTAAGGAGAGGGTCCTGGGTTCGAGCCCCAGCCCGGTCACAAAAGAGTTAAGTCCAAGACTTAACTTTTTTTGTTTAAAATCACTATTTTAGTGCTTTTAAAAGGCTCACGTGGCGGAATTGGTAGACGCGCTACCTTGAGGGGGTAGTGTTCGCAAGGACGTGCTGGTTCGACTCCAGTCGTGAGCACAAAAAAGGATAGTTCATCAGAGCTATCCTTTTTTTATGACCATGCTAAAAGCAAATTTACTTTTATAGTTAAATTGAACTATAAATCATTCAACTATTGATGGTGTTTTCTATAGGATCTCAAGGCTAGAAGTGCTGCAACAACACATATAATTGCCGCTAATAGAAATGGAGAACCTGGAAAATAACGTTCTTGAGGCGTTTCGGTGTAGAAATGAAACAAGCCTGTAAAGATTGGAGGACCTATAATAGAACTGATACTCATTAAACTTGTTAAGGAACCTTGAAGTTCACCTTGTTCATTGTCTGAAACTTGCTTTGAGATAATTCCCTGTAGCGCAGGTCCAGCAAATCCTCCTAAGGAGAAAGGAACGATAAATGCAAATAGCATCCAAACCTGTGTAGAATACGCAAAGGCTACAAAGCCGACGATATTGAACAAAAATCCAATAACTAGAGCTTTCCAATCCCCCAGTAATGGAATGACCATTCGGATGAGACCTCCTTGTACAATAGCGACCATCAATCCAACAAAGCCTAAAGAATAGCCTACCCAAGCCTCATCAAAATTAAATTTTAACATGGTGAAATAAGACCAAATCGCTGGATTTACCTGTCCAGCAACATAAAGAAAGAACATAGCGATTGCGAGACTAAATATTGCTGGGAACTTCATCAGTCTCATAAATGAACCAAGTGGATTCGCTCTCTTAATATCAAATTTTCTCCTCTTTTCTTGGGGGAGTGATTCTGGCAAGATAAAGTATCCGTACAGCCAATTCAAGATACTAAGAACAGCTGCAGCAATAAAAGGAACTCTGGAACCGTATTGCCCAAGGATTCCTCCAATTACAGGCCCTACAATGAACCCTAATCCAAAAGCAGCCCCAATGATACCGAAATTTTGAGAACGCTTTTCAGGAGTACTAATATCAGCTATATAGGCAGAGGCCGTCGTAAAACTAGCCCCAGTAATCCCTGCTAAAACTCGAGCTATAAATAACCAACTCAGCGTAGGGGCTAATGCTGCTATGCTGTAATCGACTGCAAAACCAAAAAGAGCAGCTAATAGAATAGGCCTTCTTCCATATTGATCACTTAAACCTCCCAGTATGGGAGCAAATACAAACTGCATAAAAGCATAAGCAAACAAAAGCCAGCCTCCATATACCGAAGCCTGACTAAGTCCCTCACCTGTTAATTCTTGAATTAACACGGGGACAATTGGGATGATAATCCCAATACCGATAACATCAATTAGAAGTGTTACAAATATAAATCCTAATGCTGCTGATTTTTTCTTGGCCATAATCTAAATTCTAGAACTAATGTAAATTAATTCTTCAAAAAAAATTGATTTTATGCGAATTATCATGTTTTTGCTTTCGAAGTATTTCTTACTTTTAATTCATTAAACCTATACTATGAACCCTAAATCTATACTAATTATCGGTGGTGGAATTCAAGGAAGATGCGCTGCCTACTATTTAGTTAAAGAAGGATTTAATGTGAAAATTATTGATCCTAAAACCGATGATACTGGTGCCTCTTATGTCAATGCAGGTTATTTAACTCCAAGTCACATCATTTCAATAGCGAATAAAGGAATGATTAAAAAAGGGCTTAAATGGATGTTTAACTCCTCGAGTCCCTTTTATTTAAAACCCAGATTAGATTTGGATTTCATCGATTGGCTTTGGAAGTTTTACCAATCAGCGACTCCTGGAAATGTAGAGCGCTCTATTCCTGTCATTAGAGATATTAATATACTAAGTAAGGATCTCTATTCAGATATGCACAATTCTATGGAGATGGGTAATTTTCAGTTGGATGAATCAGGAGTATTGATGCTTTATAAAACCAATAAGGCTGGTGATCACGAAGCAGCAGTTGCTCAGCGATTAATTGCCGATGGTTTAGCTGCCTCCATTCTCAATCGCCAACAATTAGATCAATTACAACCAGATCTCAATGAGGAAGTCTTAGGAGCCATTCATTACAAATGCGATGCCCATACGACTCCAACTGAGCTAATGCCAAAACTCAAAACCTATTTAGAATCAAAAGGAGTTGAATTCATTCATGAGGAAGTTATAGACTTTAGATACGATGGATCTTCGATTAAAGAAGCAATTACTACACAAAACAACTATGCTGCAGAGGCTGTTGTCATGGCTGCTGGAAGTTGGAGTCAAGGAATCTTAAAGAAATTAAAGCTCCATATGCCTATTCAGGCTGGAAAAGGTTATCGAATTGATCTTTATCGTGAAACTCCTGTCAAGTATTCTGCCATTTTTTTAGAGGCTAAATGTGCCATTACTCCAATGAAGGGATTTACCAGATTTGCAGGAACCATGGAACTTTCTGGTATTAACAACAAAGTTCGAAAAGAACGCGTAGAAGCGATTGCAAAGGCTTCAGAGAATCATTACAATAATTTAAAAATTACTGAAGAAGAGAAGAATGCTGCTCGATTTGGAAATCGACCTGTTTCTCCAGATGGATTACCATATATCGGAAAAAGTAAGGATTTTGACAATCTCTACTTAGCTACTGGTCACGCCATGATGGGATGGAGTTTGGCACCCGCGACAGGGAAACTCATCAGTGAACTACTAACAAACAAAAAGACCTCAATGTCAATTGAGGCCTTTCATCCAGATCGTTTTAGATAAGGGTATGGTGTTCGTTATTCTAAACGTTTAATTCGAATATCCTTAAATCGAATTCCTACCCCGTGATCTTGTAATCCAATAGGACCACTATTGGATATCTTATAATCGGGATAGTCTTTCCATTTACCAGAATTTTTAAGGGTTTCCCACTGCTTTGAATTTTGGTCAAACTCAACTACGAGTTCCCCGTTTAACCAGTGTTGAACCTTGCCGTGATCATAACTGATTCTGCTCGTATTCCACTTCCCTGCTCCTTTGAACAAGTCTAGTTTATACGGAGGATGCATCGCGTAATTTGCTGCTGTTTTTTGCCATTCTTCAATAGGAGAAGGAAATTCAATATCATCGATTAATTGATACTCAGGAGCCGTCTGGTATGGGCCGCCGTACTTTTGATCTTCTACAAGGTGATAAAAAATACCGCTATTTCCCTTAGGCTCAATATTCCACTGCAACTCCAATACGAAGTTCTCATAGGAATCTCTAGTGATGATATCAATCTGTGGTTTGTTTTCCAACTCACTACAGATTAATTCACCATCCTTAAAGACCCAATGGGCAGGCACCTCATCCATGAGATACCCCTTCCAGGAAGATTCATCCATCAATGAAACCCACTGATTGTCTTTGGTACATTCACATGAAGGAATAAGAAGAACAGTAAATAAAACTCCTAAAAGCCGAATCATTTTCTACGCTTCATCTTAACAGGATCCCATAGAATGGCTTCATCTTGAAAGAATGAGTCATTACACAATAAAGCAGGGGCTGCAGCTCTGTAACCGAACACAGCATCTTCAGAAACTGCTTTTCCTCCTCTGATGGCATTAAACCAATTGTAGAAGTGATCGTAATGAGCTCCTTTCCAATCTCCATCAGCAGCATAAATAACTTCTGGTTGAATTTTGATGGATGCTCTATCTCCACTAGAAGCTCCAGAGGATGCTTTTTCTTTTAAGAATGGATCGTTATCGTCTACTTGAGTGTTGCGCTTTAAGATTACTTTGTCCCATTGAACATCCATAGATCCTTCGCTACCAACTAATCTCAAATAGGTAGTTCCTGAAGTTCCATCGACAAAATTACAGCGAAGCGATAAGTTAAATCCTGGGTGCTCGTTACTATTTGGGTAATCAAAAGTTCCTAAGAGCACATCGGGCACCTCTCTTCCGTCTTTCCAATAGCGAAGACCACCAGAAGCGTATATCTTATCTGGTCCCATAGAACCTGTAATAAAGTGCAAACTAGAAAATAAGTGAACAAATAAGTCACCGGACATTCCAGTTCCATAATCGCGATAGTTTCTCCATCTAAAGAAACGCGTCGCATCAAAGTCTCTTTGATTGGTATTTGAAATATAAGTATCCCAATCTACAGTTTCAGGACTTGCATCTGCAGGTATATCGTATTGCCAAGCACCTGTTGAACTTCTTCTAGCCCAAAATCCTTCAGCGTAGTTTAAATCTCCAATCGCTCCTTGTGCAAGAAGTTCTTTGGCTTTTTCATTACCGAGAGATGACATCCCTTGAGATCCTACCTGAAAAACCATTCCTGATTTTTTCTGAGCAGCGATCACTGCAGGTCCTTCATCCACTGAATGAACCATTGGCTTTTCACAGTAAACGTGTTTACCAGCCATCATCGCATCTACAGAAATCTGTTTATGCCAATGATCAGGAGTACCAACAATAACTGCATCGATATCATCACGATTGATGATTTCACGATAATCTTTAGTAGTAAAGAGGTGGTCTCCCCAACGCTCTTTTGCCTTTTTTAATCTGCCGTCGTATAAATCACATACGGCTACTAATTTAACACCTTTATGGCGCAATGCAGTATCAGTGTCAGCTGAACCCATACCTCCTGCACCGATTAATGCGATTTGAAGGTTGGAATTTTGATTGGGATACGCCTTAGTCATCGCTACTGTATTTACCTGCGCACCTTTTACAATGCTCGGTGTAGCTGCTAAAGCAATTGTTCCCAAACCTAAATTTTTGACAAACTGTTTTCTGCTAATTGATTCTTTTTTTTTCATAGAGGGTGTATTTTTTCTTAAATGTAGAAAAAAACAGCAAAAAAATGAAGCCCAAAAAAATATATAACAAAAAAACCCTCCAATGAGGAGGGTTTTAATTCATATTGTCAAAACGATTATAAACTATGCGTTTTGAGCTTTAATCATGTTTAATGCAGATCCAGCTTTAAACCAATCGATTTGAGATTGATTGTAAGAGTGATTTGCTACAATAGTATCCTTTGATCCATCAGCGTGAACTACTTCAATAGTTAAGGGTTCACCAGGAGCAAATCCATCGATATCAATAAAGTTAAAGGTATCGTCTTCTTGAATAAGGTCGTAGTCTGCTTCATTAGCAAATGTCAACCCTAACATTCCTTGTTTTTTAAGGTTGGTCTCGTGAATTCTCGCAAAAGATTTCACAAGAACAGCACCAACACCTAAGTGTCTTGGCTGCATTGCAGCGTGTTCTCTAGAAGATCCTTCACCATAGTTTTGATCTCCAACTACGATCGAACGAATTCCAGCAGCTTTATAAGCTCTCTGAACATCAGGTACACCACCGTATTCACCTGTCAATTGATTTTTAACGAAGTTTGTTTGTCCGTTAAATGCATTCACTGCACCAATTAGTGTGTTATTTGCAATATTGTCTAAGTGACCTCTATAACGCAACCATGGTCCCGCCATTGAAATATGGTCAGTAGTACATTTTCCTTGAGCTTTAATTAAAAGTTTTACTCCTTGTAGACTTTCGTTTGACATTGGAGTAAATGGATCTAACAATTGTAAACGCTCAGAATCTGGTTTTACGACAACTTCTACTGAAGAACCATCTTCTTTTGGAGCGATATAGCCAGCATCCTCAACAGCAAATCCTGCAGTTGGAAGTTCTAATCCTTGTGGCTCATCTAATAGCACTTCTTCTCCATTCTCATTGATTAGGGTATCCTTAGTAGGATCAAAATCCAATCTTCCTGAAATTGCAAGTGCAGCTACCATCTCTGGAGAAGCTACAAAGGCATGTGTATTTGGGTTACCATCTGCTCTTTTAGAGAAGTTACGGTTAAAGGAGTGAACAATGGTGTTTTTCTCACCTTTGTCAGATCCTTCACGATCCCATTGTCCAATACATGGACCACAGGCATTGGTAAATATTTTAGCACCTAATTGCTCGAAAGTTCCTAAAAGGCCATCGCGCTCAGCTGTGTATCTAATTTGCTCTGAACCTGGGTTGATACCAAAATCAGCCTTAGGCTTAATTCCTTTTGCAATCGCTTGCTTAGCAATCGATGCAGCACGAGTTAAATCTTCGTATGAAGAGTTGGTACAAGATCCAATCAGACCCCACTCCACTTTTAATGGCCAGCCATTAGCAGCTGCTTTTTCTCCAACTTCTCCAACAGGAGTTGCTAAATCCGGAGTAAATGGACCATTTAAATGTGGCTTTAAAGTATCTAAGTCGATTTCAATAACTTGATCAAAATATTGTTCTGGGTTTTGGTATACTTCAGGATCAGCAGTTAGATAATCTCTTACCTGGTTTGCTGCATCAGCAACATCGCTACGATCAGTAGCTCTTAAATAACGCTCCATAGAGTCGTCATATCCAAAAGTAGAAGTAGTTGCACCTACTTCAGCACCCATATTACAAATCGTTCCTTTTCCAGTACAAGAAAGGTTTTTAGCACCGTCACCGAAGTATTCGATAATTGCACCAGTTCCACCTTTTACAGTTAGAACACCAGCCACTTTTAAGATCACATCTTTAGCAGCAGTCCATCCGTTTAAAGAACCTGTTAATTTAACTCCAATTAATTTTGGGAATTTCAATTCCCAAGCCATTCCAGCCATTACGTCAACTGCATCAGCTCCACCAACACCAACAGCGACCATTCCAAGACCACCAGCATTCACCGTGTGTGAATCAGTTCCGATCATCATACCTCCTGGAAAAGCGTAGTTTTCTAAAACAACCTGGTGAATAATACCTGCACCAGGCTTCCAGAATCCAATTCCGTATTTGTTTGAAACAGACTCTAAGAAGTTAAATACTTCTGAAGAAGTCGTATTGGCAACTTTCAAATCTGGTGTTGCACCGTTTTTTGCTTGAATTAAGTGATCACAGTGAACAGTAGTAGGTACTGCTACTTTTGCTTTACCAGCTTGCATAAATTGTAATAATGCCATCTGTGCAGTAGCATCTTGACATGCGATACGATCTGGAGCAAAATCCACATAATCGACACCTCTTTCAAATGCAGAAGAAGGAGTTCCTTCCCAAAGGTGGTTATACAATATTTTTTCTGAGAGTGTTAATGGTCTACCCACTAACTCTCTAGCTTTGTCAACACGAGAAGTCATTCTAGAATAGACTTCTTTTATCATTTCGATATCAAATGCCATAGAGTTCTATTTAATTAGGTTTAGCTAGTAAAATTAATAAATTTCAGTGGGTGTTCATCATAAAACCCAGAGCTATTATTCTTTTTAATAAAAATTGATTTTAAAGGACAAAAATTTAACAATTAGAATATTATCTAGTCTTTTATCCAATTATTTGCAAAGTCACATTCTTGATATTCACCTATTACTGAGATGTAAGTAGATTCAATATGTTTGGCTCTCCATTTGTTAATCTCTTCAAATTGCTTTTCTGTCAAAGCTAATTCTTGAATTTTTAAATAGTCCTTTGCAAAATCTGCCTTGTGCTCATCAAAGCGATTGGTCACCATTAATATCTTGTATTTTGTCGAACCTGAACGTTCATCTACTTCAGGAATAGGCATCGAAATTTCATTGTCTTTGAGATTTCTAACCTGAGCATTTAAAGTTGGATCCATCTTTGTGAGTTCAAACTTTGAATCAAAGTTGGTTGGATTTCTGAGCAGTCCGCCGTCGTATTTGGTTTCTACTTCATCTGAAGCTGCAAGTGCAGCCTCTGCAAAAGTCATTTTACCATCCATGATGTTTTGACGAATCTCTTCTAGTTCAGCAATTGCATCTTGTTTTACTTTTTCTGGAATTTCAGGAATCAATAAGATATGACGAAGATCGATTTCTTGTCCTCTAATTTTTTCGATATAGATGATGTGATATCCAAATGCCGTTTCAAAAGGCTCTGAGATTTCACCTTCTTGAAGGCTAAAAGCAACATCTTTAAACTCCTTTACGAATTGAGTTTCACGTGTCATGGTATACTTACCACCTTTAGCTTTTGATCCAGGATCTTGTGAATACAAAATAGCCTTAACACTAAAACTAGCACCATTGTCGATGACATCTTCTCTAATTTGTTTGAGTCTATTAATTACCTTGTCTTTTTCTTCTTGAGGTGCCTCAGGAATCTTTACGATTTGGGCAATTTCAAGCTCCGCTCCAAAGACCGGCAACTCATCCTCAGGAATCGCTCTGTAAAACTGCCTTACTTCTTCAGGAGTAATCTCAACTTCACTGACTATATCACTCTGCATACGCTCAGAGAGCATACGCAATTTGTTTATTTTGTAAAGTTCTTCTCTAAAGCTCTCTTCTGATTCTTTTTTATAAATATTGAGAATTCGATCCATAGATCCTGTTTGAGCCAACAATTGCTGAATTTGACGCTCACCTACTGATCTTACCTCTTCATCAGAAACCAGAATACTATCCTGTACTGCCTGATGCGCATAGAGACGATCTTCCATTAATTTTCCAATGAGTTGACAACGACTGATATCGTTCATAGACACACCCTGACTCTTGAGGTCAATCAGTGTTTTTTCAATGTCAGATTCTAAGATTACGTAATCACCTACTACTGCCGCTACTCCATCGATTTTAATTCGTTCTTGTTGACTATAACCCCACCCGGAGGTTAAGAGCAAACCTAATAGAATGGTCCAAACCGCTTTCTTATTCATATATTTCAAATTCATTATTCTTAATTGCTTCATCGATTATATCACTTTCAAGTGATCTTAAAAACGCCTGTTTTCTCCTGTTGAGTAAAACGGTTCTAATATTTTGTTCAATATAAGAAATTGGAGCAGCTTCATTGGCTCCTAAGACGTCTTTTACGAATCCCAAATATACCCCTATTGAATCTTGAATTTCAAAAAATTGTGATTTTTTTAAGTATAAATGTTCATTGTTACTATTTAAGGGACTGATTTCCTTAAGGACCATACTCATCGGAACCCATATCGAGTCATTGAGGTTGATTTTTTTAAAATAGATACTCAGAGAATCTAATGTCTGCTGATCTTCTTCACTGTAGGAAATCAAAGAATTTCTGAGCTGATCTATATCGGAATAATCATCTGATACGGTAATAAAGCGAAGCCTTACAATTTTTTCTCTGAGCTTAAAATTTTCTTTTTCAGTCTCATAAAAATCCAAGAGCGTTTTAGAATCCACAAGCGTATCTGTATTCTGATTCACAAGAGCCTCTTTATATGCTAAAGTATAGAGATCGGATCTGTAGTTAGCGATTAGGCGTTCAAACTCTTGAATCTGAGAAGCAGGTAAATTCAATCGCGCCTTCGATATCATAATTTGTTTGGAAGCCCATTTATTTACAAAATCATTAACTGCTGCAGCCGAATCTGCTGATGAACGTCCACTGTAAACATAGGCTGGAATATCTTCTCTGTAGATGAAATTATCACCTAAACGAGCAATCGGCTTGATCTGATCAGGATCATTAAAGTATTCACATGAGGATACCATCACTGATAAAAGGACAGCGATTCCCCAAAAAAGGCGACTAGTTTTGTGTTTGTTTGCCATTGTTACAAATGTAAAAAATAAGCTTAGACTAGGGAGCAGCTAAATGAGATATTCACTAATTTTAGAATAAAATTAACGTTAGTCTTTTATGCCAACCTACAGAATTCTAATTGTCAGTCTTGTTTTCACAACTCTTTTGAGTTGTGTCTCCACAAAAAAATACAGCAATGCATTAGACTTTGCACTTTCTTCAAAAGACAAACGATTGGCTCCGGTTTTTGAATCTTCCGATACTTATCAGGTTCAAATTCTATTTGCTCAAATCAACAGAAGTTCAAATGGTATTGAATTAAAAGAACACCTCTACAAAGTAGATGACTACAATTATTTCTATCCCGCAAGTACTGTAAAATTTCCAGTGGCTGTGATGAGTCTAGAAAAACTTCATCAGATGGATATTGACTATAAAACACCATACAAATTAGTCACTGATACCCTCACCTCAAGTTTTAAAAAGACCCTTCAAGAACTATTTGCGGTGAGTAGTAATACTGCATACAATAGACTCTATGAATTTCTTGGCAAGAAACACATCAATTCAACTATACATTCCAAAGGGATCAATCACTTTAGAATTGCACATCGACTCTCCACACCCAATGCCAATAAGTTGGATCGAACAGCTATAATTCTCAATCCAGAAAGCGAATCTTCACAAATACTTCAATTTGAGAAGGACAAGCCCTCAACTGCTTTAAGCATGAATAATCTAAAGAAGGGAAGAGGATTCGTGTACGGAGAAAGCACTATCTACGAACCCTTTGATTTTAGCTATAAGAATTACTATCCGATTCAAAGCCAATACGAAGTATTAAAACGAGTGATTTTCCCTCAACTATTCAACGATGACCAAGGTTTTGATTTGTCAGTTGAACAACGAAATTTCTTACTCAAAAGCATGAGCAGTCTCCCTAGAGAAGTAGGATATGACTCCAGAGAGTACTACGATAGTTATGGGAAATTCTTTCTCTTTGGCGACTCCAAAAAACCCATTCCTGAAGAATTTAAAATCTACAATAAGGTAGGTTATGCCTACGGAACCTTAACCGATTGTGCCTATATTACCAATTCTAAAAACAAGGTTGAATTCATCTTAATCGCAACAATTTTAGTCAACAAGAATCAAATCTTTAACGATAATAATTACGAGTACGATGAGATAGGAATTCCTTTTCTAAGTGCTTTGGGCAAAGAGATTTACCGATACGAAAGAAAGAGAAAAAGACAGGAGAATTAAATCTATTTAGTCCTCAATAGGAGTTCCATAGAGATCAAAATCAGCTGCTTCGTCTATTTTAATACTTGTAAAATCACCTACTCTTAAATAGTGTTTAGTCGCATCGACTAGCACTTCGTTATCGACATCAGGAGAATCAGATTCCGTTCGAGCTACGAAGTAATTTCCTTCTTTTCGATCTACCATACAACGATAAGTCTTACCAACCTTTTCTTGATTGAGCTCCCATGAAATTTGAGATTGTAAGTCCATGATCTCAGAAGCTCTTGCTTCTTTCACATCCTCAGGAACATCATCTACAAGCTGATAGGCATGGGTATCTTCTTCATGAGAATAGGTAAAGCATCCCAATCGATCAAAACGCATTTCTGAAACCCAATCCTTCAACTGCTGAAAATCTTCCTCGGTTTCACCAGGATATCCGACAATGAGTGTGGTACGAATGGTAATTCCAGGTACTTTAGATCGAAATGTTTCGATGAGTTTTGTCGTCTTTTCTTTGGTCGTTCCTCTTCTCATACTCTTAAGTATCGAATCGGAAATATGCTGAAGTGGAATATCGATATAATTACAAATCTTAGGCTCCTGATTCATCAAATCCAACACATCCTCTGGAAACCCAGTAGGAAATGCATAATGCAAACGAATCCATTCGATTCCATCGATTTTAACCAATTCTTTTAAAAGATCTGCAAGTGCTCTTTTCTTGTAAAGATCCAAACCGTAATAGGTCAAATCCTGAGCAATTAAAATCAGTTCTTTAACTCCATCAGCAGCTAATTTCTCAGCCTCTTTGACCAAATCTTCGATGGGAGTCGATTTGTGTTTACCGCGCATTAGCGGAATCGCACAAAATGAACAAGGGCGATCACATCCCTCAGCTATTTTTAAATAGGCGTAATTTTTTGGAGTAGTTGTCAAACGCTCACCGATGAGCTCGTGTTTGTAATCTGCCTCCAATACCTTTAAGAGATTTGGCAAATCTGTTGTACCAAAATACTGATCTACATCGGGAATTTCTTTCTCTAAATCTGGTTTATAACGCTCAGATAAGCATCCCATCACATAGAGCTGATCAATAAGGCCTTCCTCTTTTTGTGCAGCGTACTCCAAAATAGTGTTGACACTTTCTTCTTTAGCGTTGGCAATAAATCCACAGGTATTGACTACTACAATATTCCCCTCACCTTGGTGTACCACATCCTTGTTAGAGGCTTTCAATTGACCCATCAACACTTCTGAATCATAGATGTTTTTAGAACATCCAAGAGTCACTACATTGATTTTATTTTTCTTGAGGCTTTTGGTTCTCATTATTGAACTTTATTGAAGAATGAATCTACGAATTCCATTTTGTTAAACACTTGAAGATCTTCCATCTTCTCTCCGACTCCAATATATTTAACAGGCACCTGAAATTCATCAGAAATTCCAATTACAACACCACCTTTAGCGGTACCGTCTAATTTAGTTATTGCCAAGGCGTTTACTTCTGTTGCCTTAGTAAATTGTTTTGCTTGTTCAAAGGCGTTTTGACCAGTTGAACCATCTAATACTAACAATATTTCATGGGGAGCCTCTGGTACAACCTTATCCATTACGCGTTTAATCTTGGTGAGCTCATTCATCAAATTCACCTTGTTGTGCAGTCTTCCTGCAGTATCGACAATAACCACATCAGCTCCTTGAGCAACTCCTGCACTTAGAGCATCAAAAGCTACAGATGCAGGATCAGAACCCATCTTTTGTTTTACAATTGGAACATCTACACGATCGGCCCATACTTGAAGTTGATCAATAGCAGCTGCTCTAAAGGTATCAGCTGCTCCAAGAACAACTTTCAATCCCTTGCTTTTATATTGATGTGCCAATTTACCAATTGTTGTAGTCTTACCAGCTCCATTCACTCCTACTACCATAATCACATAGGGTTTATGAGTGGTTTCCACTGAAAAATCCTCAGCATCATCTAAATTGTTTTCAGAAAGTAATCCAGCAACCTCTTCCCTGAGAATGGAGTTAAGAGCATCAGTTCCTACATATTTATCCCTCTTAACGCGAGCCTCGATTCGCTCAATAATCTTTAGAGTCGTACTTACCCCCACATCGGAGCTAATGAGCACATCTTCTAAATCATCTAGAATTTCATCGTCAACCTTGTCTTTACCAACGACAGCCTTTTCTAATTTACTAAAGAAGGAAGTTTTAGATTTCTCCAAACCTTGATCTAAACGCTCTTTCTTTTCAGATGAAAATATCTTCTTAAAAAAACTCATATTCTTAACTATTTAAGGGCAAAGATACAACTATCCCTAAGCATTAACACAAAAAAAAAGCTGCTTAAAAAAGCAGCTTTGTATCGTCAATTAATCCGAGGATTATTTTTTGTTTAACCAATCGTTAACCATTTCTGGTGGCATCACAGATTCAACAAATGTATAAGCTCCAGATTTAGGAGACTTAACCATTTTAATAGCCTTGGTTAATCGCTTCGAACTAGTCTGTAAAGATGCTACTGTTTTCTTTGCCATGGTCTTCTATTATTTAATTTCTTTATGTACAGTCATACGCTTTAAGATAGGATTGAATTTTTTGATTTCCATTCTATCTGGCGTATTCTTTTTGTTCTTAGTAGTGATGTAACGAGATGTTCCTGGCATACCTGACTCTTTGTGCTCAGTACACTCTAAAATAACCTGAATTCTATTCCCTTTTTTTGCCATCTTTATTCCTTTTTAGGATTATTTTACCAATCCAGTTTTTCCCGCTTCTTTTAAAACGGCAGAAATTCCTTTTTTATTAATCGTTTTTAAAGTTTTTGCAGATACCTTTAAAGTAATCCACTTATCCTCTTCAGGAATATAAAAACGTTTCTTTGAAAGATTTACTTCAAATCTTCTCTTTGTTTTATTGATAGAGAAAGAAACATTGTTTCCAACCATCGCTTTCTTTCCACTAATTTCACAAACTTTAGACATCTCTATTCTTCTTGAGTTATTTTAACAGGCTGCAAATTTAAATCATTTTTATCGCTCTACAAAACTTCTTATCTAGAATTTTGAAATTTCTTCAAATAAAAGTGATAAAGAACGATTAACCCCTTTCTCTACAGTGCGTTCGCGGTTTTTTCCCATGCTGTATTTTTTTGAACAAACACCTTTTGGAGTCGCTATTGCGATAAAGACTGTTCCAATTTCCTGATCTGAATCTCCTTTTGAAGGCCCAGCATTTCCGGTAGTCGCAATTGCAAAGTCAGATTCTAGCTTGTCTTTGACTCCAATTGCCATAGCCTCAGCTACTTGTGAGCTAACCACTGAGTACTGCTTAATCAATTGTCTTGAAACTCCTAAGACCTCTTCTTTTACTGAAGTTGCATAGGACACCACAGATCCCTTGAAATAAGCAGAAGCACCAGGATTATGTGTAAAACGAGCTGATATTGCTCCACCGGTAAAGCTCTCAGCTACTGCTAAGGTTTTATTCTTTTCGGTGAGCAATCGAGCTATTTCCAATTCGATATCCACATCATCACCTAAGGAAACCACAAAATCTTTTAATCGATTTTTAAGTTCTCTGTAGGATTGATCGATTAAATCTTCTAATTGTTGTTGATCAGAACCCTTAGCTGTTAAACGCAGTCGAACCTTACCTAAATTAGGTAGATACGCCAATCCAATTTGCTTTGGTAACTGTTTTTCAAATTCTTCGATATGCTCTGCAATGGCTGTTTCTCCAGGTCCATAGGTCACCAGTGTTTTATGAATGATATAAGGCCTATTAAAACGCTCCACAATTTTTGGAAGTAATTGTTCCTTGACCATCGCTTTCATTTCAAAAGGAACACCAGGCATAGAAACCACAACTCCTCTATCGTTGGACATCCACATACCAGGTGCAGTCCCATAGGTATTAAAGAGCAATTCTGCTTTGGAAGGTTGAAAGCGTTGTGATCGGTTATACTCATTAATTGGAGTCTCCACATACTTTGCAAAAAGATCTTCAATATGCTTGAGCAGTTCTTTATTCTCAACTAGTTCATCGTTGAAGTAATCACAGAGGGTTTGCTTGGTAAGATCGTCTTTGGTGGGGCCCAAACCACCAGTAGTAATCACTAGTTCTGCTCTTGACTGAGCCTGCTCTAGTGCATTGAGTATACAATTGGGCTCATCACTAATAGACGTGATTTGAACAACACTTATTCCGACCTCATTGAGTTCTCTAGCAATAAATGCTGAATTGCTATCGACTATTTGTCCGATGAGTATTTCGTCACCAATGGTAATAATCTCAGCTTTCATCAGAAACTTACTTAACGTTGACTTTAAAGAATGATTCTCCTTCGATACTACCCTCTAACACATCTCCAGGATTTACCTTACTTACTCCAGCAGGAGTTCCCGTAAAGATGATATCACCTTTTTTTAACATAAAGTACTTGGACACATATGAAATGAGTTCATCAATTTGCCAGAGCATGAGGCTCGAATTCCCATCTTGAACGACTTCACCGTTCTTTTCTAATTGAAAGCTTAGATTTTCTAAATCAGCATAACGATCTTTTGAAACCCACTTTCCAATAACTGCAGCTCCGTCAAACCCCTTTGCTTTTTCCCATGGAAGACCTTTTTCTTTAAGCTTGGATTGTAAGTCACGAGCTGTAAAGTCAATACCCAACCCTATTTCATCGTAATACAAATTAGAAAATTTAGGATCAATATGTTTTCCAACTTTTTTGATTTTAACCAATAGCTCCACCTCGTGGTGAACATCATCGCTAAATTCAGGAATATAAAAATCTTGTTCTTTAGGGAGAACTGATGAATCGGGCTTTATAAATACAACTGGGTCGGTTGGTCGTTCATTTTCTAATTCTGCAATATGAGCAGCGTAATTTCTACCAATACAAATGAGTTTCATGCTCTAATTATTAAAGTCTTCTAATCGAATTTGAGTGAGTATTTTCTTAGTATAGAGAGGAAAATCAGCATTTTGGATCCAGCCAAAATAACCAGGTTCTTTAGCCAACACATCTTTTACCTTTTGATTTTTGTGTTTTCCAAATGAAAATACAGCTTCTCCATTTTTATCTTCTACGATAAAACCAGCAAAATCTAACGACTTTTTACGCTGAGTGAACTCCGATAATTTTTTAATATCGTTGTCCAATTCCTGGTAGCGATCTAACTGCGCTTTTAACACTTCATAAGTCGCCTCTGTATCAGCTTCTGCTGAATGTGCATTAGTTAGATCCTTGTCGCAATAAAACCTGTAGGCAGCTTCCAAGTTTCGCTTTTCCATCTTGTGGAAGATGGTCTGAACATCTACAGCTACTCTGTTTTTCATATCGAACTCCATTTCAGCTCGAAGCATTTCTTCCGCAAGTAATGGAATATCGAATCGATCCGAATTGTAACCTCCTAAATCGGAATCTTTAATCAAGTCAAAAATTTCACGAGACAATTCTTTAAAAGTAGGCTCATTGGCTACTTTTTCATTGGAGATTCCATGAATATCAATGGCTTCCTGAGGAATTTCAATTGTTGGATTCACCAGCCAAGTCTTGGATTCCTTGGTTCCGTTAGGATATACCTTAAGTACTGAGATTTCTACAATGCGATCCTTAGCAACATTGATTCCGGTGGTTTCAAGATCAAAAAAACATATAGGTCGAGTGAGTTTTAATTCCATGAGATTAAACTAAACGATTCATATCCCAATTTTCCAAATACTCTTTAACCTTGGCAATAAACATGCCTCCTAAGGCTCCGTTAACCACTCTGTGATCATAGGAATGTGACAAGAACATTTTAGAACGTATTCCTATTAAATCCCCATCTTTAGTTTCAATAACAGCAGGAACCTTACGAATGGCTCCCAATGCTAAAATTCCAACCTGTGGTTGATTGATGATTGGTGTCCCAAAAACAGATCCAAAAGACCCTACATTGGTCACCGTATAGGTTCCTCCCTGAACTTCTTCGGGTTTCAATTGATTGTTTCTTGCTCTTCTAGCTAAATCATTTACTTGAGCAGCCATTCCGACTAAATTCAAACGATCGGCATTCTTAATCACTGGCACTATTAAATTGCCATCTGGCAAGGCAGCAGCCATTCCCAAATTAATATTCTTTTTCTTGATTACTGTATCTCCTTCTAAACTGATATTCAAAAGAGGATATTCTTTTAAAGCATAAGCTACAGCCTCTAAAAAGATAGGAGTAAAGGTTAATTTTTCACCTTCTCGTTGCTCAAAGTGATCTTTAACGTTCTTTCTCCATGCTACCACATTAGTCACATCGACTTCAATAAAACTCTGTACGTGTGCTGAGGTTGCAATAGAAGCCTTCATATGATCTGCGATGAGTTTACCCATTCTAGATAAAGGAATACGTTCATCATCAGCACTGTGAATATATGTCGGTGCTTTAGGAGCCTGTGGAGCTGGTGATGCAACTGGTGGCGGAGCAACTTCTTTAGGTTGTTCTACAACTGGAGCCTCAACTTTTACAGTAGCGGCCGCTGGCTCACCTGATCTATTTTCTATATAGGATAAGATATCATTCTTTGTTACACGACCCTCAGAACCACTTCCAGTGATTTGATCTAACTCAGCCAATGATATACCTTCCTTCTTTGCAATATTTTTAACTAGTGGAGAATAAAAACGCTCTGAAGTTTCCTGTACTGGCTCTAATTGTTGCTGAGCCTTTTCCACCTGCTTTTCGATCTGCTGAACTTCCTTTGGCTCCTCTGCAGGAGTTGTTTCAGCAACAGTCTCAACTATTGGTTTCGAACTAACCTCTGAATCGGTTTCAATAACAGCTATCACCTCTCCCACCTTGACAACATCATTGACTTCAAATCGTTTTTCTACAAGAGTCCCTTCAACTTCTGAAGGAACTTCTGAGTCAACTTTATCAGTTGCAATTTCAACAACTGCTTCGTCGAGTTCAATCGTCTCGCCAACCTCTTTTAGCCAAGAAGTCAAAGTAGCTTCTGCTACACTTTCACCCATCTGAGGTAATTTCAATTCAAACTTTGCCATAGTGTTATTAATACTTAAAAATAAGAATAATAATTCGTTATTGTGTCTTCATAGAGTTTTCAAATGGAATGCGATTTAAAATGCTTCGACCCAAGGTAACTTCATCTGCGTATTCCAACTCATCTCCAACAGCAATTCCTCGAGCAATTGTCGAAGTCTTTATATCCATTCCTTCTAATTGTCGATAGATATAAAAATTAGTAGTATCTCCTTCCATTGTAGAACTCATAGCAAAGATAAGTTCTTTAATCGAACCAGATTTTAATCGTTCTATTAATGCTTCAATCGTCAAATCTTGAGGACCAACTCCTTCAATAGGAGAAATTTTTCCACCCAACACATGATACCTACCTTTAAATTGAGCGGTACTTTCTATAGCCATCACATCTCTGATATCTTCAACAACACAAATCACCTCTCCATCTCTCGAAGGATTGGCACATATATCACATTGTTCAGCATCAGATATACTATGACAGTCTTTACAATACTTAATCGTATCCTTTAATCGAACTAGAGATGTAGCCAAATCATGAGTCTGAGATGCAGGCTGTCTAAGCAAATGCAAAACCAATCTAAGTGCGGTTCGCTTTCCTATTCCAGGAAGTTGAGACACCTCATTAACGGCATCCTCTAAAAGTTTCGATGAAAATTCCATGCCTCAAAATTACAACTTTAGATTTATGTAGGAAGTTTTTGTACTTTGCATTTGCAAAAAAAATTTATGAGCCCAATAACCATTACACTAATCATAGGAGCCTATTTTTTAATGCTAATAGGCATCTCTTTACTCACTTCCAAAAATGATTCGAATGAAGACTTCTTTAGAGCAGGTAAAAAATCTCCTTGGTATGTAGTCGCTTTTGGAATGGTAGGAGCCTCTCTATCAGGAGTTACCTTTATTTCGGTACCTGGTTGGATTGGGGGAACTGAGTTTACCTACCTTCAAGTAGTCATCGGTTATTTCTTTGGATATCTCATCGTATCTTTTGTGTTACTGCCACTTTATTACAGACTCAATCTCACCTCTATTTACGAATATCTCAGAGATCGTTTTGGGCCTACCTCCTATAAGACAGGAGCTTTTTTCTTTTTTATATCGAGAGTCCTCGGAGCATCTTTTAGACTTTTTTTAGTCGCCATCGTGTTGCAACAATTTGTGTTTGACGCTTGGAACGTTCCTTTCGAACTCACTGTTGTGATATCCATCTTATTGATTTGGCTCTACACCTTTAAGGGAGGAATCAAAACCATTGTTTGGACCGATTCTCTTCAAACCCTTTTTATGATTTTAGCGGTTGTATTTTCCATCTATTTTATCGCTCAAGATTTAGGATGGAGTATTGGAGATTTCTTTGCATCTGAAGAACTTAAAAACTATTCAAGGGTGTGGATTACTGATGATTTCAACAATCGCTCTTACTTTTTAAAATCACTGATCGGAGGAGCATTCATCACTATCGGAATGACTGGTTTAGACCAGGATATGATGCAAAAAAACCTGAGTTGTAAAAACATCAAAGACGCACAAAAAAACATGATCAGTATGAGTATTAGCTTGGTGGTTGTCACCTTTATTTTCATGCTATTGGGTGCACTTTTGTTTATCTATGCCGAGAAGAACAATATTGGTATTCCACTGATGGATGGCCAGGCAAAGACGGATTTGCTCTTTCCTCAAATTGCACTGAATTCTGGATTGGGAATCTGGGTAGCTGTGCCTTTCTTGCTCGGCTTAGTAGCTGCAGCATATTCAAGTGCTGATTCTGCATTAACCTCCCTTACAACTTCTTTTTGTGTCGATTTTATAGGTTTGGAAAATAAAACTGAAGAGCGTCAAAAAAGAATCAGAAAACAGACACATATTTTGATGAGCGTATTTTTAATGATCGTCATCATTATTTTTAAATACGTCTTAACTTCTAATATCATTGACAGTCTTCTCACAGTGGCTTCCTACACCTATGGCCCCTTATTAGGCTTGTATAGTTTTGGGATTTTTACAAAATACCAAATCAATGATAAATGGGCCTGGCTCGTGACCCTTATTTCGATTATTTCAGCCACAGCGATTGGAACTATACCTGCTGATTACCTAGGCGGTTACCAGGTGGGATACGAGCTCTTACCCCTTAATGGACTCATTACTTTTATTGGGCTTTACTTGATTAGAAAGAAATAATAAATCGTATATTTAGGTAAATTAAAGCTCTCGATATGTACACTTCTTATTTTAAAGGATTAGGTTTTTACGTTCCCGATAATGTGGTCACTAACGACGATTTATCTAAGATAATTGACACAAGTGACGAATGGATTCAGGAACGAACCGGAATAAAAGAAAGAAGACATGTCATTCCTGGTTCTGAAGACAGCACAACTTCGATGGGCTTGAAAGCTGCTAAAATAGCTCTAGAAAATTCTGGTTTAGACAAAGATGAAATCGATTTAATTGTATTTGCTACTCTTAGTCCTGATATGTATTTTCCAGGGCCTGGAGTGTATATTCAAAAGGAATTAGGCCTTAGAAATGTTGGTGCTATTGATGTACGTGCTCAGTGTTCTGGTTTTGTATATGCAACTTCAATTGCAGATCAGTTCATTAAAACGGGCATGTATAAAAACGTCTTAATCATTGCCTCTGAATTACAATCTAAAGGTTTAGATATGACCACCAGAGGACGTGGTATCTCTGTCATTTTCGGAGATGGTGCAGGTGCTGCGATCATTGGAAGATCTGAAGATTTAAATACAGGGATTTTATCCTCTCACTTACACAGTGAAGGAGAACATGCTGAGGCCTTGTCAATGACCGCTCCTGGGTTAGGCTCGAGATGGGTTACAGATATTCTCAAAGACAATGATCCAGAAGACATCAGCTACTATCCCTATATGAATGGAACTTTTGTGTTTAAAAATGCGGTGGTTCGTTTTGCTGAAGTCATCAACGAAGGTCTAAAAACTAATAATCTTCAGGCATCCGACATCGACTTACTCATCCCTCATCAAGCAAATCTCAGAATTGCTCAATTTATTCAAAAGAAATTTAGACTCAGTGATGATCAGGTTTACAACAATATTATGTATTACGGAAACACTACAGCAGCTTCAATTCCTATCGCATTAGCTGAAGCTCATCAAAAAGGTCTAATTAAAAAAGGAGATCTTGTCGTTTTAGCTGCCTTTGGTTCTGGTTTTACCTGGGGTTCTGTGATTATTCGTTGGTAGTGACATCTTGTCATAAATCCTTCTTTGGCACTTGTTTTGACTTATGTGATTAAAATTCACAAAAATTAAAACACAATACTATGTCAAAAGGTAAGATTAATGTTTCTGTAGAAAACATATTTCCACTGATTAAAAAATTCTTATACAGTGATCACGAAATCTTTTTACGCGAGCTGATCTCCAATGCAACTGATGCGACGCTAAAATTAAAACACTTAACGTCTATTGGCGAAGCAAAAGTTGAATACGGAACTCCAGAGATCCATGTCAAAATAGATAAAGAAGCAAAAAAACTTCACATCATTGACCAAGGTTTAGGGATGTCTGCTGACGAAGTAAAAAAATACATCAATGAGGTTGCTTTTTCAGGAGCTGAGGAATTCCTTGAAAAACACAAAGACACTGCTAAAGACAGTGGAATTATAGGTCATTTTGGACTTGGATTCTACTCTGCATTTATGGTTGCTCACACTGTTGAAATCATAACAAAAAGTTATACTGACGAACCAGCTGCTCACTGGACTTGTGACGGTTCGCCAAATTTCACATTAGAAGCTGCTGACAAGCAAGAAAGAGGAACTGAAATTATTCTCCATATCGCTGAAGACTCTGAAGAATTCCTAGAAGAGTCTAAGATTTCAGAATTGTTACTCAAGTACAATAAGTTTATGCCTATTCCTATTGTATTTGGAACCAAAACCGAAACCCTTCCAAAACCGGAAGGAGCAAAAGAAGAAGATCCAGCACCTACTAAGGAAGTACCTAATATCATTAACAACCCTGAACCAGCATGGACGAAACAACCAGCTGATTTAGAGACTGCGGATTACCAACAATTCTACAGAGAATTGTATCCAATGCAATTTGAGGAGCCATTATTTCACATTCACCTCAATGTCGATTATCCTTTTAACCTAACAGGTATTCTTTACTTCCCTAAATTGAGCAATGATTTAAGTCTTCAAAAAGACAGAATTCAACTCTATCAAAACCAGGTTTTTGTAACGGATAATGTAGAGGGAATCGTTCCAGAATTCCTAACGATGCTCAAAGGGGTTATTGATTCTCCAGATATCCCACTAAACGTTTCTAGATCCTATTTACAAGCCGATGGTGCGGTTAAAAAGATCTCTTCGTATATCACCAGAAAAGTTGCTGATAAATTAAAGAGTCTCTTCAATGAAAACAGAGAAGATTTTGAAGCAAAATGGAATGACATCAAAGTCGTGATTGAATACGGAATGCTCTCAGAGGATAAGTTCATGGAAAAAGCGGATGCTTTTGCACTTTATCCAACGGTAGATAATAAGTATTTCACTTGGAATGAACTTCAAGAAGCGTTAAAAGAAAATCAAACAGATAAGGACGGTAAACTCGTTATCCTTTATGCTTCTGACAAAGAAGCACAACACAGCTATATCAATGCTGCAAAAGACAAAGGATACGAAGTCTTATTATTGGATTCGCCTATCGTTTCTCACCTTTTACAGAAACTTGAAACTTCGAATGAAAACATCACCTTTGCAAGAGTTGATGCTGATCATTTAGACAACCTCATCAAAAAGGATGAAGATTCAATCTCAAAACTTTCTGACGAAGAAAAAGAGACCTTAAAAACTTCAATTGAAGAAACTCTAGGAACTCAAACCTACACTGTTAAAGTGGAGGCCTTGGATTCTAATGCCTCTCCATTCATCATAACAGAACCAGAATTCATGAGAAGAATGAAGGAAATGCAACAAACTGGTGGTGGGATGTTTGGAATGGGCAATATGCCAGAAATGTACAATTTAGTAGTCAACGGAAATCACGAACTGGTAGCTGAAATCTTAAATACCAAGACAGCTAAAAAGAAAGAACGTCTTATCAAACAGTCAGTCGATTTAGCAAAACTTTCTAAGGGACTCCTCAAAGGGGAAGCACTTACGGAGTTTATTGAACGATCCTATAAATTTGTCAAATAGACAAAATCTTAGTTTATACAATAAAGGCTGTCAAATATGATAGCCTTTTTTATAGTTGGCTTTATTTAAAAATCAAGATGTTTAAAGCTCTATAACTTTAATCTCATTTCTAAAGAGTTTAATCTTACCATCTTTCTCTAATTTTTTTAGGATTCGAGATACGACAACCCTTGATGTGTGAAGATCTTGTGAGATTCGTTCATGAGTTGTGTTCAACAAATCATTACCAATGACTTTAGCCTTGTCTTGAAGGTATTTTAATATGCGCATATCCATTTTTAAGAAAGCAATGGTATCGACCGTTTCAAGTAATTCTTTCGTTCTTGCGTGATAAGAATCGATTACAAAGTTTCTCCATGATCGATAATTGGCCATCCAAAGCTCCATATACATTACAGGAATCATCAAGATTTCAGAATCAGATTCACTTACGGCTCTTATTTCACTTCTCTTTCCTTCGATACCGCAACTAAAAGACATGGCACAAGAATCTCCTTTTTCAATGAAGTAGAGCAATAGCTCATCTCCGTCTTCATCTTCTCTTAAAATCTTAATAGCTCCAGATAACAAAAGTGGAATATGAGTGAGCTCATCTCCAATATCGATGATTTCTTTATCAGCGGGAACACTGATGTATTTTCCAACTTTATCCATTTCATCGATGAGTTCCTCTTCAAAAAGAAATCCGTATTGTTCTATAAGTTTGTTCTTATTCATTAATCTTGTTTTGTCAACCTGTATATTAAAATAGCCGCTCTAAGTGTAAAATCTTCTAAGGTTTGTAAATTTACTGTTTCCTGTGGTGTATGAGCTCCTGAACCCATAGATCCCAATCCATCAAGACAAGATACATATGAAGCTACAAAAGAGGTATCAGCAGCTCCTCTTTTTCCAGGGTCATAGGCCTTAACTTCACCTTGACCCAAGGCCTGACTTACCTCTGATAACTGTTCTAGCAAGGCGTGATTTCCTTCTGTTGGAGGCATAGATGGATAAGAATCCTCAAAACTTACTTCTGCTGAAGTATGCGGTAAATTATTAGCGACTACTTCTCTCATTTTAGCTCTAGCGCGCTCTTTTTGATCTTCAGTAATAAATCTCAAACCACCACGTACCATCGCAGTTTGAGCAACAACATTTGTTTTTCCAAATGCTTCTCCTCCACTTTTCATCTTATCGTAATCCACAAAGGTTCCTCCCATCAGTACACCTGGATTAAAAGTCAACAAATCTTCACCTTTTACTTCTTGGTAAAAATCGTTTAGGATGCGACCCATTTCAAAAATAGCACCTGCTCCAACATGTTCACTAAAAACACCTGATGAGTGAGCTCTTTTACCTGAGACTTTAACTTCCCAGCCTGAAGCACCTCTTCTAGCAACTGTTGCATAGTCGTATCCTGTAGCTGTTTCAAAACCTAGAGCCACATCTGATCGCTTTCCAGCCTCGATTAAATCTTTTCTCGAGATAGAAAGTGGTTTACCCGTACTTTCTTCATCTCCTGTAAAGGCAACGATGATTTGAGCATCATCTATCAAATTATTTTCTTGTAAGGCTTTTAAGGCGTAAAGAATGATCACATCGCCACCCTTCATATCATTTCCTCCAGGAGCATGAGCTAACCTGTCATCGATGCGCTCAAATTTTTGAAATGGAGAATTTTCTTCAAAGACCGTATCTAAATGACCTATCAATAAAATTCGTTTTCCTTTCGTTCCTTTTCGCTCAGCAAAAAAATGCCCCGCTCTATTCATTTCAGAGGGCATCTCAATCCATTTAGTGTCAAAGTTAATTTCCTTAAAAGCGTCGTCAAAAACAGATCCAACTTCACGTACTCCATCGAGATTTAAACTTCCTGAATTGATATTTACAACCTTCTCTAAAAAGTTGATTTGATCAGCTGAGTTTTTGCGAATCGTTTTAACAATTTGTTTTTCTGCTCTAGATAATTTAGTTTGACTCATGCTCAATAATGGCAATAGTAGACCCAGAAAAAGAAGTGATTTTTTCATTTGTAGCGGTTTAATTGAAGGTTGAATTTACAAAATATCTCTAAGAGCATCGCAATTAATCAAACTTTATCGATTTAATAACGCTAATTTTAGAAACGACAAAGGACGGTACTAACAACATCCCAAAACTGATGATGACAATTCCTATATTTAGGAATAGAATATCTGACATAGAAATACTCACAGGGATATAGCTCATAAAATATTCTTTAGGATTTGGAAATTGAATTAATCTGAAAAAATACTGAACACCCAAAAGACTTAATCCAATCACATTTCCCCAAAACAGACCTCGAATCACCAGATAAATAGCCTGATAGATGAAAATCTTACGTATGGTCCAATTCGAAGCACCGAGGGCTTTTAAAACCCCTATTGTATTAGTCTTTTCCAACACGAGAACCAATAAGGCGGTAACAATATTAATCCCACCTACTAAAATCATGATTCCAATAATAAGCGCTATGTTGAAATCAAATAGTTCAATCCATTCAAAGATGGTGAAGTAACGATCTTTAACGGTTCGAACATCTAATTGAGAACTACTCTGTTTGTAGATAGTATCTGCATAGGAATCCAAGCTGTCAAAATCATCTATAAAAACCTCAATAAGGCCGACCTGGTTTTCATTCCATCGATTAATTCGCTGTAGATGTCTGATATCTAACATGATATAGGATTTGTCAAATTCATCAAATCCACTGTCATAGATACCACTGACTGTAAATCTGCGCTGATTGGGTAAGGACTGTGAAGATTCATCCTTTAAAAAAAAGGCGTTGCACTGATCTCCTAAACTCAATTTTAAAGCCTTAGCTAAGGTCTTTGAAATCAAGACCTCATTGTTTAATTCATCCTTGTAATTTGGAATGCTTCCCTCAACCAAAATATCGTCGAAAAGTTTCCAATTAAAATCACTCCCAACTCCTTTTGCAATAATTCCCTCAAAAGTTTCAGAAGTTCTGATGACTCCTGCTTTCAAAATCACGGCCTGACGGTGGACGACTCCTTTCATTGGAGGTGATTCCAAATAGAACTCTTGATTTTTGTCTAATGGGACTAGACTGACATTGGAATTGTTTTGATCAAAATTTAGTACTTGAATATGACCGTTAAAAGCAGCTACTTTGTCTCTAATGTTTTGTTTTAAACCGATACCTGTACCGATAGCAATCAACATCATCACAATACCAATTGCAATTGCACTCACAGCAATTTTTATAATCGGCCTAGAAATACTACTTTTATGTGGATGGCCTTTGATTAACCTCTGGCTAATAAACAAGGGAAAATTCAATGAATACAGTTTTAAATTATCTCAAAAATAAGGTTTTATATCTAGTTTTAGCTTTGCTTATGTCATTTATTGGTTCAGTTTATGCCCAACAAGAAATTCTAGTTGCAGCCAATAAGACACAAAGCTATCTTCCTCTTCTCAAAGAAAAGAAAATTGGACTAGTTGTCAATGCTACATCAGTCATTTTCAAAGACGATACCTACATCCACTTGGTTGATTCACTACTCGCTCATCGAGTAAATATCAAAACAATTTTTTCGCCAGAACACGGATTTAGAACTGATGCTGATGCTGGAGAAAAGATTCAAGATGAAATAGATTCTAAAACAGGACTGCCTATCGTTTCACTATACGGAAAAAACAGAAAACCCACATCTGAACAATTAGAAGACCTCGATCTCGTTGTTTTCGACATTCAAGATGTTGGAGTTCGATTCTACACCTATATCGCTACGCTTCAGCTCGTCATGGAAGCTTGTGCTGAAAACAATATTCCTTTAATTGTTTTTGACAGACCCAACCCTAATGGAAGTTATATTGACGGACCTGTCTTAGAAAAAAAACACAGTAGTTTTTTGGGATTAAATGAAATTCCCTTAGTCTACGGAATGACTATTGGAGAGTATGCCAATATGTTAAAAGGAGAAAAGTGGTTGAGAGTCGATAATGATTTAGACCTGAGAATCATCCCACTCGAAGGATATACTCACCAAAGCAGCTATCATATTCCCATTAAACCATCTCCTAACCTTCCAAATGATCAATCCATAGGACTATATCCCAGTCTTGGGCTCTTTGAGGGAACCAATGTCAATGCAGGTAGAGGAACACCTTATCAATTCTCTAGATTTGGAGCCTCATTTTTAGATAATACATATTTTGATTTTAGCTATACACCACATCCTAATAAGGGTTCAAAATATCCAAAAGAGGATGGAAAACTATGTTATGGAAGAGATTTAAGTACTGTTGAAATCCCCAACAAAGTAAGTTTAAAATGGTTGATGGAAGCCTATGAAAACTCAATTGACAAGAATGCATTTTTTATCACCTCAGGTTTTACAAGACACGCTGGCACAGAACTCTTACAACAGCAGATTGAAAAAGGCTTGACAGAGGATCAAATTCGAATGAGTTGGCAAAAGGACATCAATATATTTAAATCTATCAGAAAAAAATACCTGCTGTATCCTTGATGAAAGAACAACTCGACAAACTCAAGCAGCTATCTGCTGAAAAGGCAAAAGAAAATAAAAAATACCTCGACAAGCTTGCCAAAAAACCTCCAAAAAACTTGGATTATACCATGCAATCCATACACGATCAAGTATTTGATCGAATCGATTGTTTACAATGTGCTAACTGCTGTAAAACTACAGGCCCATTAGTCACCGACAATGATGTAGTTCGAATCTCAAAGCACCTTAAATTAAAGCCTCAAAGCTTTATTGAACAATACCTAAGAGTCGATGAAGACAATGATTTGGTTTTTCAATCGATGCCGTGTCCATTTCTAGGAGCGGACAATTACTGTTCTATTTACGAAGTTAGACCCAAGGCCTGTAGAGAATTTCCTCATACAGACCGAAAGAAATTTCATCAAATTCGAAAAATCACTCTTAAGAATACAGAGATTTGTCCTGCTACTTATGAAGTGATGGAAGCTCTTAAGAAAGAAATAAAATTGTAAATTGAAACTCATGGAAGCGATATTTGAATATTTTTCGACAATTCCTTCTCTTCACAGATCATTGATTCTTATTTGTGGAATCGCATTCTTTTGGATCCTAGAATCTGTTATTCCCCTTTTTAAGTTTTCATATCACAAGGTCAAACACGCAGGAATCAATATCTTTTTTACCATGACTACCATTATAGTCAATTTTAGCTTAGCATTTTTACTATTAATGAGCAGTGATTGGGTGAGTTCAACCAATTTTGGAATTTTAAATTGGCTCCAATTAGATCAATTATGGTTAAATGTGTTAATTGGTGTAATCCTTCTGGATTTAATCGCAGCTTATTTTGCACACTTTGTAGAGCACCAAGTAAAAGTCCTTTGGGGATTTCATATCGTTCACCATACCGATCATCATGTTGACACCACTACTGCTAACAGACATCACCCTCTTGAGAGTGTTGTGCGATTTGCATTCACTTGTTTAGCTGTGATTATCAGTGGAGCTCCTATTGGAACCATTATGCTATATCAAGCCCTTTCTGTGATACTTTCCCAATTTAACCACGCCAATATCAGTATTCCTAAATCTATTGATCGTTGGCTACATTGGTTGATAGTAACCCCAAATATGCACAAGGTACACCATCATCAAAGCATTCCCTATACCGATTCCAACTACGGAAATATCTTTGGATTCTGGGATCACCTGTTTCACACCTATAAAGAGCTAGATTCAAAAGAAATTGTATACGGTTTGGATACCTACCCAGACAAGGTTTCTAATAGTAAACTTCTTCCGCTTTTAAAATCTGCATTTAACAAGTATAGGACTCTTAATTAATATTGCTAATTAGAACAGCTTATTTGTTTATCATTTATTCAACATAAATGACTTGTTGGTATTTTATATATATCAAATATGTTAAAATAATACTTTTAATAAAACACATGACAGAAGTCATAAATCTCCATATTTCTTCGACATACCTTCGTATAAGAAATACAAGTTAAAAGTATTTTTCACTTAAAAACAAAGTTATGAAAGCGATTATAACACTCATTTCAACCCTTTTATTTACCCTCCCAATATCGAATTCTACAGCTTCCTATTCAATAGAGGTAGGTCAAAGTAAATTAACTGTTTCTGGTACATCTAGCCTCCATCCATGGGAAATTGAACTCCAAGAAATGAATTGTAATGCAGATATCGATGTAAATGAAAATCAAGTTGTGTTTAACGGGCTCACTTTTGAAGCTAAAGCTGAAAGTTTAAAAAGTGAACACGGAAAAATGATGGATAAAAAAACATATAACGCATTAAAATCGGAGGATTATCCAATGATTGTATACACTTTAAAAGAAGCAAAAACAGTTACAATCACTAATGGAAGTTTTGACGACGTTTTAAAAGGAGAACTCTATATGGCAGGTTTTAGAAAGATCATTGATTTAAAAATCAGTGGATCTATTGAAAATGGTCTATTGAGTCTCAATGGAGAAAAGAGTCTTTTGATGACCGATTTTAAAATGGATCCACCAACAGCCTTGATGGGTACAATTAAAACTGGAAATGAAGTAGTTATACATTACGCAATCAAATTGAAATCTAAATAACATTTAAAAAAAGTAAAAAACAACATTAATTATTCACGCAAAAAATCTCAATCATGAAAACAATTAAATTAAGTATCCTTACTTTATTATTTAGCAGTCTGGCATTTGCTCAATTCGAGACTCCAAAATCTGAATTAAAAGAATTCGACGGAGTTAATGTTGAAGTAGGCGGTGGATTTGCTCTACAATTCCAAGGATTAAAACACGAAAATGTATCAGGTAGCTTACAGATGATCGGAAAAGACATCAACTTACCTACAGCGAACTTAGACATCCGCGCTTATTTAGCAGATGGTATGACTATGTATCTTAGAAACTATATGTCTTCACGTCACCACAATGAAGCATGGGTAATGGGTGGACACCTTAGAATGGACAACCTAGATTTTATCAGTGAAGGATTCTTATCTGAACTTATGGATATCGCTTATTTAAGAGTTGGTTACGACATGCCTAACTACGGAGATACTTGGTTTAGAAGAACAGATAACGGTTATGCAACTGCAAATCCATTTGTTGGAAACTACATCATGGATGCTTTTACAACTGAGCCTTTTGCTGAATTGAACATCATGGCTGAAAGTGGATTTATTGGAGTATTTGGTATCACAAACGGTAAATTGAACCAATCAGTTAAAACTAGTTCTAAAGCTGATTACGGAGCATCTCTTTACACTAAACTAGGATTTGACAAACAAATCAATGATGATCTAAGAGTTCGTTTAACTGGATCACTTTTCACTAGTTCATCTACATCTAATGGCGGATACCTCTTTAGCGGAGACCGTGCAGGAGCTCGTTACTACTGGGTAATGGTAGAAGATGGTGCATCTGACAACTTCAGATCTGGTAGATTAAGCCCAGGTTACAAACAACACACTGCAACTCAAATTGCACCATTTGTAAAAGTAGGAGACTTAGAGTTCTACGGACTTTATGAAATCGACAAAGACAAAAGTGATAATGATGGTAAATACACTCAAACAGGAGCTGATTTAGTTTACCGTTTTGGAACTGACAAAAAATTATACTTAGCAACTCGTTTAAATCAAGTTAAAGGAAATAAAACTGCTGCATCTGCTGAAGAAGTAGTGAACCGTTTCAACTTGTCAACTGGTTGGTATATCACTCCTAACGTACTTGCTAAATTAGATTTAGTAACTCAAAAATACTCTGGAGCTGCTTATGACGGTACTGCTCTTGAAGGAGGAAAATTCAACGGTGTAGTTTTAGAAACTGCAATTACTTTCTAATCTGAGTTTAGTTAAATAAACAAGTTAATATGTTAAGCAAACTGCACTATAAAATTCCAATAGTGCAGTTTGTTTTTTCAACTATCTTTAAATCAATGAAATCGATCCAAAATATCATATGGACTCTACTTCTTCCACTGTTGACCTATGGGCAAATAGAAGGAAATACGCAGTCGACAGAATCCTATATTGAGATCGAAGGTCATTCCAATATCAATTCTTTTGAACTCAAGGCAAGTATAGACCATACGACTAATTACACTTCTAGAAACCAATCGCATCAATTAAATTTAGAGGTGCCATTTACCAGTTTTAAAACCAAGAAGAAACTTATTTACAACAACTTCCTTGAAATGGTCAATCATCATGATTACCCTGATTTAAAGATATCGTTTTCTACAACTGATATCAAGAACCCACTTGTAAACACTATCGAATGTGATATTTCCTTATCAGGAGTCACAAAGCATTATACAATTCCTGTCTATTGCTTTCAAGTAGGAGACAACTCTTTCTATATCAAAGGAAGAAATACTATTAATTTAAGTGCATTTGCCTTAGAGCCCCCCTCAAAACTTTTCAAACTCATCAAGATTAAAGATGATGTAGAAGTCAATTTTGCCTTCTTGGTTGAGAATAGTGATTTAGATTTAAACTCTGTCGGATTCTAGAGTTAATCGTGATAGATAATCGTAGTGTTCTCCCTCTTGTATTAGCTCTGCTTTTAGACCACACTGATCAGCGATCTCCTTTAGAGATTGAAAATCGATATACAACCAAGGAAATGATTCTGATATCATATTGTTGTAGTGCATTTGAAAATGAGTTTCTCCGTAATAGCCTTTAGATGCATCGATCCAATATCCCCCATCCTCATCCTGGTCAAACATATAGACAACATCCGATGAATCGAGTAAAATCTGACCATCTGGTTTTATCAACTCTTTGAGTTTTAGCAAAAAATCAGGAAGTGATTTAAGCGTTCCAGCAAGACCAATCCCGTTCATTAACAACAAAAGTGTATCAAAAGTATGGTCTGGGTTAAAACTATTGATATCCGCTAGTATCACATTTTCTAAACCTCTTTGCTTACAGACCTCTACAGCTCCTTTAGAATTGTCCAATGCCAACACCTCTTTCTCAACAGATTGTAAATACAAACTGTGAGACCCAGCCCCACATCCAATATCGAGTATCCTGCCCCTTGATAGCTCAAGAGCTTTTTGTTCGATAATTGGCATTTGATCAAAGGACCTAAAAAGGTAATCTAAGGGAAGTTCATCCCATCCTCCTAGTTCAGAAAAAGTTTTGATATCCTCTTTGTTTAGTCCCTTAAAATGATCGAGAAGTGCAGTACCTAATACATCCATAACTAGGGAATATTCATATACTTATGAGTTTGCAAGGACACCTTCCACTGTGGGTGTTCCATTATAAAGTCAACAATTAGTGGTATTACCTTATCCCTAACACTCCACTCGGGTTGTAAGAATAATTTACAGTCATCAGATACTTTTTCAGCTTGCTCAACTGCAAATTGCAAATCGTGCTTATTGTAAACGATAATCTTAAGCTCATCTGCTTCTTTATAGATTCCCTCAAGTGGTAAAGCAGTCTTTTTTGGAGAGAGACAAATCCAATCCCAATGCCCCGATAAGGGATACGAGCCAGAGGTTTCAATATGTGTTTGCATCCCCTTCTCTTTTAAAGCTGAAGTTAAAGGTTGCATTGGCCACATCAAAGGTTCACCTCCAGTAACGACAATCGTTTGGTAGTTGGATGCTAATTCGACAATAGCATCAATCGAAGTTGCTGGGTGTTTATCGGCATCCCAGCTCTCTTTAACATCACACCAATGACATCCGACATCGCATCCTCCGACACGTATAAAATAAGCCGCTGCACCCTTGTGATAACCTTCTCCCTGAATGGTATAAAAAGCCTCCATAAGTGGTAAGGCTTTACCAGTACTGACATCGATTTGTTGCTTTTTCTCTGACATGGAGCAAAGATACGCTATTTCAGCAGAGTTAAAAGAATGCTACTCAAATCATTTTTAGATCAATTCATCAACTTTTTTAGTACTTTTATCAAATGAAAAAATATGTTTTAATCACTTTGATTTTAGCTCTTATTGGACTAAGTGCTTGTGAGACGACTCCCTCTGAATTCACTATTAATGAGTCATTTGTTGGAAAACTTTCAAAAACGACAAAAATTAGTGAATTGGAAACGATATACTCCAAAGATTCGATTGTCACTAATGACTCGATTGGGTTGAAAAATGGGTCATTAACATCTAGTTTATTGATTTACGACAAAAAAGGATCTAGACTTCTCAGATTACAACCCAAGGGTGATAGTTCTCAAACAGTTGGATCGATACGAATCTATGATTCTCGATATAAGACAGATAAAAATATTCGTATTGGAAGCAGTTTTAAAGATTTAAAATCTACAGGTACAATCGACAAAATTCTTCCTGCTCTTAACTCCGTATCTATTACCATCAAAGGATCATCAATCTTTTACAGTGTCGATAGAAATGAACTACCTGATGTCTTAAAATACGATAGAGCTGCAATTATTGAAGCACTTCAAATTCCTGACAATGCTACCATATCCAATATTATGATACAGTGGTAATGTCTAAAGTCAAGAAAAAATTACTGATTGGATTTTTTAGAAGTTATTTCAATAGCCTTTCCTATTTCTCAAAGGAGAGAGCTGCTAATAAAGCCTTTAAGCTCTTTGTAAGCCCTCGAAAAGGAAGAGTTAGAGAAAACCAAAGAGCCTTTTTAGAAGAGGCTAAAGCACAGGTTTTAATTGTCGATAAACTCGCTATTCAAACCTATCATTGGCCAGGTTATAAAGAAACGATTCTCTTGTTTCACGGATGGGAAAGCAATGCATTTCGTTGGAAAGAATTAATCGCCAAACTACAAGAGGAAGGCTACAATATTATCGCTTGTGATGCTCCTGCTCATGGAAATTCAGGAGGTAATATTCTCTATGTACCTCTTTATCAAAAAATTGGTAAGGCGATGATTGAAAAATTCAATCCAAGTGTTGCCATTGGTCACTCTATGGGGGGTATGATGCTGTTGTTTAACCAACATTTGAACCCAATCTCTAGTATTGAAAAACTCGTTTGTCTTGGAGCTCCAGCTCAATTGGAAGGAATCATGAACAATTACTATCAGTTGTTAGGTCTTAACAGTCGTCTTCAAAATGGGATGGAATCTTTTTTTCAACGAGAATTTAATTTTAAAACAACTGAATTCACTGTTGCAAATTGGGCAGATCAATTTAAGGTTCAGGGATTGATTGTACACGACATTAGAGACAAAGTGATTCCAGTGAGTGATGCAAAACTAATTCACAAACATTGGAAAGGTAGTAGCCTACATTTAACTCAAGGCTTAGGCCACTCCTTAAAAAGTGCAGAAATCAATCAAATGATTAGTGAATTTATCACTACTTAGCAAAGAGTTGTCCTAAATCCTTAAATGCCTTAAATTCCAAGGCATTCCCTGATGGATCTAAAAAGAACATTGTCGCTTGTTCCCCCACTTCACCTTTAAAACGAATATAAGGTTCAATTACAAAGTCGATAGAAGCTCGCTTTAATCGATCTGCAAAAGGTTCAAATTCATCCCATGGAAGTACCACTCCAAAATGTGGAACAGGAACGTCTTTACCATCGACAGGATTGGTGTGTAAATCACCTTCTGATTTTGGTTTGTAATGAATCACTACTTGATGTCCAAAGAAGTCAAAATCGACCCAATGTGTATCTGATCGCCCCTCTTTCAACCCTAATACATCTCTGTAAAAACTTCTACATTCTTCGAGATTGTGAACCGGTATTGCTAAATGGAAGGGAGAAAGTGTGCTCATTATTTTCTGTTTTGACCTGCGATTAACGTATTTTTAAGAAGCATTGCAATAGTCATTGCACCAACACCACCAGGAACAGGGGTGATATATGAAGCTTTTTTACTCACAGCTTCAAAATCAACATCACCAGTGATGTAATAACCCTTTTCTGAATCATCAGCTATTCTGTGAATACCTACATCAACCACTACAGCTCCTTCTTTAACCATTTCTGCTTTAACAAAATTTGGAACTCCTAGAGCAGAAATTACTATATCAGCTTGTTTACAAATCGCTTCTAAATTTTGAGTTCTAGAGTGTGTTAAGGTTACTGTTGCGTCTCCTGGATTTCCTTTTCTTCCCATGAGGATGCTCATCGGTCTTCCAACGATATGAGACCTTCCAATCACTACACAGTGTTTTCCAGATGTTTCAATATTGTAACGTTCTAAGAGCTCCATCACCCCAAAAGGAGTTGCTGGCAAAAAGGTTTCCATATCCAAGGCCATCTTACCAAAGTTGGTCGGATGAAATCCATCCACATCCTTAGAAGGATCAATGGCCATGATCACCTTTTGTTCATCTATGTGTTTTGGAAGTGGTAACTGAACGATAAATCCATCAATCGCATTATCATTATTGAGCTCATCAATTTTAGCAAGTAATTCAGCTTCAGTAACATCAGTGTCGTATTTAACAAGTGTTGAATCAAATCCAACACGCTCACAAGAGCGTACCTTAGCCCCTACATAGGTGAGCGACGCACCATCGTTACCCACTAATACAGCTGCTAAATGAGGAGCTCGTTCTCCTCTTTGCTTCATTGCAGCTACTTCAGCAGCGATTTCATCTTTTATGTCGTTTGATATCTTTTTACCGTCTAATAATTCCATAATTTATACTATAAAATTTATGATTTACCAGGAAATCCTGAAGGCATACCGCCCATCATTTGCATCATTTTTTTAGCTCCACCACCTTGCATCATCTTCATCATCTTATTCATTTGTCCGAACTGTTTTAAGAGTCCATTGACATCTTGAAGTGATCTTCCTGATCCTTTAGCAATTCGTTTTTTTCTACTCATATCAATCACCGATGGATTGGAACGTTCTTTTGGAGTCATCGAATGAATCATCGCTTCAATGTGTTTGAAAGCATCATCATCAATATCTAATCCCTTCATCGCCTTTCCAACTCCAGGAATCATTCCCATTAAATCTTTCATAGACCCCATCTTTTTGATCTGTTGAATTTGATCTAAGAAGTCATCAAAACCGAAGGTATTCTTGGCAATTTTCTTTTGAATTTTACGGGCTTGTTCTTCGTCAAATTGATCCTGGGCACGTTCTACTAAAGAAACCACATCTCCCATTCCCAATATACGATCGGCCATACGATCTGGATGGAAAACATCAATCGCTTCCATTTTTTCTCCAGTACCGATGAACTTAATCGGTTTGCTTACAACCGATTTAATCGATATCGCAGCTCCACCTCTAGTATCACCATCGAGTTTGGTGAGCACTACCCCATCAAAATTTAAGACATCGTGAAATGCTTTGGCTGTATTGACAGCATCTTGACCGGTCATTGAATCCACTACGAATAGTGTTTCATTTGGGTTGATTGCCTTGTGTATATTGGCAATTTCCTCCATCATTTGCTCGTCGATAGCGAGACGTCCAGCAGTATCGACAATCACAATATTGTTTCCGTTTTCCTTTGCTTTTGCAATACCAGCCTTAGCAATAGAAACAGGATCACTATTTCCTTTGTCAGAATACACATCCACGCCAATCTGCTCCCCAACTACATGCAACTGATCGATCGCAGCAGGACGATAAACATCACAACCAACTAATAAAGGTTTCTTATTCTTTTTGGATTTTAGATATAAAGCGAGTTTTCCAGAAAAGGTAGTCTTACCAGATCCTTGTAATCCAGACATCAATACAACTGTCGGTTTCCCACTGAGATCGATTTCCTCAGTTGATCCTCCCATGAGCTCTGTAAGCTCATCTTTGACAATTTTAACCATTAATTGACCTGGCTGAAGGCTGGTCAATACTTTTTGCCCAAGAGCTTTTTCCTTTACTGAATTGGTGAATTCTTTGGCGATTTTATAATTGACATCAGCATCTAATAAAGCACGGCGAACCTCTTTGAGAGTCTCTGCAATATTGATTTCTGTAATCTGTCCACGGCCCTTGAGTTTATGCAGGGCACCTTCTAGCTTATCGCTTAAATTATCAAACATAGTTTACGGTATTCTAAGGCTGCAAATATAAGGATTTTTTAAGGCCTAATGATAGCTCAAGAATTCCTTTTTAATAAAAATTAGGGCTTTAAAAACCTAGTAAAATATGCACCACAAAATCTTTATTAACATTTTTAAACTTAAAGTGTTGATAATTAACCTATTGTATCTATAATAAACCACCTTAAGTTATGTTAGTATAAAAGTGAAGCTGATCAATCACTTTAATCACAGGGCGGTTTCGAAAAGCCAACGAGTAGACTAACTAAACCAAATCAACAATGAACGATTATTTAAAACAAGTTTTAGATTTCCCTTCAATGGTCAATCAAAAGATCATGCAAGGCAAACTCAACACTGGATTAAGCAATTTCAATTCAAAAGACGGTATACGTTGCTATGTGAAGTATTTTTATCAATTAGCGGCATTAGTATTCTTTATTTTAATGGAATACACCGTCATCACAAATGCTATCGATTATTTTAGTGATAGCTCAGCTGGAATGTTAGCAAAAATTGGGTCTGTTCTCTCTTTTGTGCTCTTTGCCTATGCTGCATTTCCAATGGCACAAGTAATTCGAACCCACGGAGACAGTTTTCACACGGAACACAAATCTATGGTAGAGTTTGTTTTTAAAGACTTTGTGCTGACCAATATTAGAATCATGGGAGAAATCATTGCCTTATCAGCATTATTTGGAGCCTTAAACACTGTATTTGCTTTTGTGTTTGACGCAGACCTACTCACAGCAAATGGAACAAGTTTAATGGATATGCTCAACCCTATTTACACCATTCCAATTAGTGCCTTATCGGGTATTTTAGAAAGTCTTGATCTTTACTTTTTGAGTAGTTTCATCAATTCTTTTTACGATTTAAGTCTCAATTCTCAGCTTGGAACTAACAATGGTTATTCATTCTTCGAACTAGTCATTATCGCGTATTCGTTCTTTAATGTCATCATTGGATTAGCCATTATGTATGTGAATATCACAATCTATCGATTCCTATACACCGTGGTAGAGAAAATAGTTAAGTTCATTCCTAACTTTCACATTCCAATTGGAATCAAAAACAAATAACAAATGTTTTAATAAAGATAAAGGCCGCTATGCGGCCTTTATTATTTAGCAATAGAATATACTGTACTACATACGATCTGGAACCTCGATTCCAAGTAGCGCAAATGATTCTTTAATATACGCTGCAACTTTTTTAGAAAGTTGAACTCTAAAGCTTTTTACTTGTTGATTTGACTCCCCTAAAATGGATACATTTTGGTAAAACGAATTAAACGTTTTTACTAAATCGTAGGTGTAATTAGCAATTAGAGCTGGTGAATACTGTGACGCAGCAGCCTCTAATACCGATGGATAATCTTCTAATATCGCAATGAGATCACGCTCTTTTTGATGAAGTGAATAAGAGCTCAAATCAGCATTGGCGTTAATATCAAAATCAACCTTTCTGAGAATTGATTGAATTCTAGCGTGAGTATATTGTATAAAAGGCCCCGTATTTCCCTGAAAATCTACAGATTCAGCAGGGTCAAATAAGATTCTCTTTTTAGGATCTACTTTGAGAATAAAGTATTTTAAGGCTCCAAGTCCTATTGTTTTGTAAAGCTCTTTCTTTTGCTCTTCACTAAAACCTTCTAATTTGCCGAGTTCATCAGATAATTTCTCAGCCGTATCACTCATCTCTACAATTAGATCGTCTGCATCAACTACAGTCCCCTCTCTGGATTTCATTTTTCCAGAAGGAAGATCAACCATGCCATAACTGAGGTGGTAAAGTTGATTCGCCCAATCAAATCCTAATTTCTTGAGAATTAAAAACAATACTTTAAAGTGATAATCTTGCTCATTACCAACGGTATAAACCATTCCATTGACATCAGGATGATCTTTGATACGCTGAATTGCAGTACCGATATCCTGAGTCATATAAACAGCTGTTCCATCAGCTCTTAGAACGATTTTCTCATCCAATCCATCCTCAGTAAGATCAATCCACACACTTCCGTCTTCCTTTTTGAAAAAGACTCCTTTTTCAAGACCTTCTACAACAATATCTTTTCCTAAGAGATAGGTATCGCTCTCGTAATAATAGGAATCAAAATCTACTCCGAGGTTCTTGTAAGTCACCTCAAATCCTTTGTAAACCCATCCGTTCATGGTTTTCCAAAGATCAACCACTTCCTGATCTCCTGCCTCCCATTTGCGAAGCATTTCTTGAGCTTCTAAAAGAATAGGAGCTGTTTTTTCAGCAGTTTCTTTATCAGTTCCCGATGCAATTAATGCTGCTATTTCTTCTTTGTAGGCCTTGTCAAAAGCCACGTAAAAATTACCTACGAGTTTATCTCCTTTAAGTCCTGTTGACACAGGAGTTTGTCCTTCTCCAAAACGCTTCCAGGCTAACATACTCTTACAAATATGAATACCTCGATCGTTGATGATTTGAGTCTTGTACACCTTGTGCCCCGCCGCTTCTAATATCTTAGCCACAGAATACCCCAAGAGGTTGTTTCGAATATGACCTAAGTGAAGTGGTTTATTGGTGTTTGGCGATGAGTATTCAACCAATCTACCTCCCTTTGCTTTGATTCCTTTTTTAGAATCTAAATTGTAGAATTGATCGAGTATATAAGCATCTGATAAAGAAAGGTTTAAAAACCCCTTTACAACATTGTAATCTGTAATTTCATCTAGCTGTTCTTTGAGAAACTCCCCTATTGCAGTCCCAATAGCTACTGGATTTCCCTTAATTTTTTTAAGGAGAGAGAACACCACTAGGGTGATATCTCCATCAAAATCTTTACGTGTAGGCTGAAAATCAAAAGATTCAAAAGTTGTATCGAACTCTTTTTTTAAAAGCTCATTAGCCTTTAGCGAGATGTGATCCTGAATATTCATGAAGTATTTTTATGGAGTGCAAATATACTAAATGACTCGATAACTGTGTCCTTATATCAAGATTTAGGTAAAAATACTTCTGCCATCATACAACGAGCAGAACCACCTCCACAAATTTCAATTGTTTCTAAATCAGCGTGAAGAATTCTACAGTGCTTTTCAATAGCACTAATTTGATCCCCTCTAAGTGAATTAAAAGCCGATGTGCTCATAACCAGATAAGGCTGATCTCCCATACCTCGAACCTCTAACATATTACCAGCAAACTGATTCATTTGAGCTATACTGATATCGATGAGTTCCTTAGCATCCGATTTCAACTGCTTCATGACGTTTTTGCGCTCTTTTTTATCGGTAATGGAAGCCGAACAAACAACTGCTAACTTACTACCTACACACATCATGACATTGGTGTGATAAATTGGCATCAGTTTACCTTCAATTTCTTGATTTGCTGTAAATACTATAGGGGTATATTCAAAATCCTCACAGAATTCCACAAACAAATCTTCATCGGTACGCTGAGAAATTGCAGCATATGCTTTTCTGTTTTCTCGATCCAAAATCATGGACCCAGTACCCTCTAAAAAGAGCTCTTCTTCTTCAGCAGCCGTATAATCAATAATTTCAGTGATTGTAAAGCCTTTATCCTCCAACAAGGATAAAACCTCTTCATTGCGCTCTAAACGTCTTGAAGGAGCTAACATGGGGTATATCCCTACCATACCACTCTCGTGAAAAGAAATCCAATTGTTTGGAAAATGAGCATCGGGCACATCTACTTCACTTTGAGCATCTGTTACTATAACTTGAACTCCAACTGATCTCAATTGGCTTACAAAGTTGTCAAACTCATCTTGAGCTCTTTTGAGTAATTCTTTTTGAGGCAGGTCTAAATTCTTTTGAAAGTAATTATCTCCCGCAGTGTCTTCATTGGCTCTAAAGTGAACCGGACGAATCATTAAAAGTGTATTAGTGGTCTGTTTCATCAGTTTCTAATTAATGGTAGCGTGCTACAACGTAGCATCCCTCCTTGTTTAGCTATTTCAGCATAGGCAATTTCTTCAACGGTAAACCCTTTGGATCGCATCCATTGATTGACCCTAGTAAGTCGCTTTTCAGACACCACTACAGTCGGAGCTATTGAAAACACATTACAGCCCATCATCACTAATTCCTCTTTAGTGATTTCAAACACGTTTTCCTTACCAAAATAATCCAATATCCATTGATATTCTTCTGGATTTAAGAATCCTTCTGGATGTGCTAAGGCGTATTTAGTCCCGATAGGCTGAAAACAACAATCCAAATGGAGTGCGTTTTCTGCAGGATTGGTATTTGATTTTTTCAATTCGAAGGATTTGACCTTCTTTTCAGGAAAGAACGATTGCAAGAAAGCTACGCCTTCTTTATTGGTACGAGCAGTGATATAATCCGCATAATCATCTCCGGTATACACTCCTACAAATATATAATCAAACCAAGGCATCACATCACCACCTTCAATGTGAACTTCTTCTGGAGGGCTGATAATTTTATGAGGATTGATTTGATCTAATACGTGTAAAATAGCTTCGAATTCTTCTTCTCTATGTGGTAAAATATTGGATCTAAAAATATAGTCCTCAATTACAAAGGCGATATCCCGACTAAAAATTTGATTGCAATCTTTTATGATTTCAGGACGAAAAACCTCAACTCCATACTTCTTTAAAACTTCTGAAAATGTCTCCATTTCAGAAACCATATCGGATTCAAGCGGATAGGTACCTGCCTTAATATGCATCAATGAATTTGGATCATAGGCATCCGCTGCTTTTGGAACAGGACCATTGCTTACAGCAGTTCCTAATACAACTGCTTTTAGCATCGATGTTTCATTGAGAATCTTAAGATCTAGCATATGGATATTGTTATATATCCTACAAAGATGCTTAATTTTTTTATAAAAAAAGCCCTTTTTAGAAAAGGGCTTGGATATTATCGATCTTGAATCGAGACAAACTCTCGAGTGGTTGCTCCCACATAGACTTGACGAGGACGACCAATTGGCTCATTGTTGAGTCGCATCTCTCTCCATTGTGCAATCCAACCTGGAAGTCTACCAAGTGCAAACATCACAGTAAACATTTCTGTAGGAATTCCAAGTGCTCTGTAGATAATTCCAGAATAGAAATCCACATTTGGATATAGCTTGCGATCCACGAAATACGGATCCTCTAGAGCCTCTTGCTCTAATCCTTTAGCTATGTTTAAGATAGGATCATCAATTCCAAGTGCATCCAATACATCATCTGCAGCTTTTTTAATGATACGGGCACGTGGATCAAAGTTTTTGTAAACGCGGTGTCCGAATCCCATCAATCTAAATGGATCGTTTTTATCTTTGGCCTTGGCCATATATTTCTTCGTATCACCTCCATCTTCTTGAATTGCTTGAAGCATTTCGAGTACGGCTTGGTTTGCACCACCGTGAAGTGGTCCCCAAAGGGCTGATATACCAGCAGATAATGAGGCAAATAACCCTGCGTGAGAAGAACCAACGATTCTAACCGTCGAAGTTGAACAGTTTTGTTCGTGATCTGCGTGAAGGATTAATAATTTATTCATCGCCTTAATCACAGTATCATTGCGTTGATAATCGTGATTAGGTTTTTTAAACATCATTTTGATAAAGTTCTCCACATATTCTAGAGAATCATCTCCGTAGTCTAATGGAAGACCTTTTTGTTTTCTATAAGTCCAAGAAACCAACACTGGAAACTTAGCGACAATTCTTACAATTGCACCGTACATTTCTTCTTCAGAACTAACGTTCACAAATTTTGGATTGTAAGCGATCAATGCTGAAGTCAAAGAAGACAAAACACCCATTGGATGAGCTGATTTAGGAAAACCATCCAAGATCTTTTTCATGTCCTCATCTACCATGGATTCATTGACGATATCCGTATGGAATTTTTCCAACTCTCTCTTTGTAGGAAGTTCCCCAAAAATCAACAAATAAGCGACTTCCAAAAAGGATGCTTTTTCAGCCAATTCTTCAATCGAATACCCTCTGTATCTCAAGATGCCTTTTTCACCATCTAAGAACGTAATTCCACTCTCACAAGAACCTGTATTTTTATAACCCGGATCGATTGTAATCATTCCTGATTGCGCTCTAAGGGTCTTAATATCTATAGCTAATTCATTTTCACTTCCTTCAATTACAGGAAACTCATATTTTTTTCCTTGATATTCTAATGTGGCTTTATTTTTCATTGAGATTGTGTAGATTTTAAAAGGTTTTCAAAATTAATAAAAAGACTGCACTAAAACAATCCATATGATGCGTAAAAAAGGGGATTAACAGATTATTATGATAAATATCACAAAAAAAAGGCGCCTTTGTGAAAAGCGCCTTTGATATTCAATATTGCAAAGCGATTATTGCTTTACTTTAAATGCATTTAATTGTGGAAAATAAGCTGTTGAACCTAATTCTTCTTCAATGCGTAATAATTGGTTGTATTTAGCCATTCGGTCAGAACGAGAAGCAGAACCTGTTTTGATTTGACCACAATTTAAAGCAACCGCTAAATCAGCAATTGTATTGTCTTCTGTTTCTCCAGAACGGTGAGACATTACAGAAGTATATCCAGCGTTTTTAGCCATATTAACAGCTGCAATGGTTTCTGTTAACGAACCGATTTGATTTACTTTGATCAAAATAGAGTTTGCAATTCCATTTTCGATACCTCTTGATAAACGCTCCACATTAGTAACGTATAAATCATCTCCTACCAATTGAACTTTATCTCCTACTTTTTCAGTAAGTGATTTCCATCCATCCCAGTCGTTTTCATCCATACCGTCTTCGATTGAGATGATTGGGTATTTAGCACATAATTCAGCTAAATACTCAGCTTGTTCTTCAGAAGTTCGAACTGCTCCTTTATCTCCTTCGAATTTAGTATAGTCGTATTTACCATCTACATAGAATTCAGCAGAAGCACAATCTAATGCGATCATTACTTCGTCTCCAAATTTGTATCCAGCATTCGTAACAGCTTTTTCGATCGTTTCAATAGCATCTTCAGTACCGTCTAATGTCGGTGCAAAACCTCCTTCATCTCCTACTGCAGTAGAAAGATTTCTGTCGTGTAACACTTTCTTTAAGTGGTGAAAAATTTCAGTACCCATTTGCATTGCATGAGTAAAAGATTCAGCTTTTACAGGCATCACCATAAATTCTTGGAATGCAATTGGAGCATCAGAGTGAGATCCACCATTGATAATATTCATCATTGGAACTGGAAGTGTGTTAGCACTTACACCACCAACATAACGGTATAATGGCATTCCTAATTCTTCTGCTGCTGCTTTTGCAACTGCAAGAGAAACTCCTAGGATCGCATTAGCACCTAATTTTGCTTTATTTGGAGTACCATCTAATTCAATCATCGCTTGATCGATGGCGTTTTGTTCAAAAACAGACATTCCTAAAAGCTCTTCAGCGATCACGGTATTTACATTCTCAACTGCTTTGAGAACTCCTTTACCCATATAGGTGTTTCCACCATCTCTAAGTTCGTGTGCTTCGTGCTCACCAGTAGAAGCTCCAGAAGGAACTGCTGCACGTCCTAATGAACCGTTTTCAGTAATTACATCTACTTCAACTGTTGGATTCCCTCTAGAATCTAAAATTTGTCTTGCGTGTACACTTACGATTATACTCATAATGCTTTGTTTATAAATTAATTTTTGCAAATATATGAAAGCAAACGCTTTCCTATTATGACATATGTCCTATTCAATTACTTTTTAAAATTTTGACAATCAACTGAGTTTGTATTGTATAATTAGCAATAAAAACAGAATTGACTGAGAAATACTAATTCATCAATTCAAAGAAATCGTCGAATAAATAATTAGCATCATTGGGACCAGGACTAGCTTCAGGATGATACTGAACCGAAAACACATCTTTGCCTTTCATTTTAATTCCCATCACCGTATTATCGTTGAGATGTACGTGAGTGAGTTCCAAATTAGGGTTCGCTTCTAATTCTTCTCTGTTAACCGCAAAACCGTGGTTTTGAGAAGTAATTTCACCTTTACCTGTTTTTAAGTTTTTAACCGGATGATTGATACCTCTATGACCATTGTGCATTTTATAAGTCGAAATTCCATTTGCTAAAGCAATCACCTGGTGTCCTAAACAAATTCCAAAGGTTGGTTTTCCACTGTTGATCATTCCCTTCGCACATTCAATAGATTCAGATAATGGTTCTGGATCTCCAGGACCATTTGAAATGAAGTAAGCATTTGCATTAAACGCTTCTAATTCAGAAAAGGGTGTATTGTATGGAAATACTTTTACGTAAGCTCCACGTTTTGCAAAGTTTCTCAGAATGTTTTTCTTAATTCCAATATCTAAAGCAGCAATCTTAATTGGAGCGTCTTCTTCTCCATAAAAATACGGTTCTTTCGTTGAAACTTTTGAAGCGAGTTCTAATCCTTTCATCGAAGGAAAAGCAGCTAATTCTTTAGCAATAGCGTCTAAATTATCAACATCAGTAGTAATCACTGCATTCATCGCACCATTATCGCGGATATAACTTACAAGTGCTCTGGTATCCACATCAGAAATCGCAAATAAATTGCTCTTACTGATAAACTCTTCGAGTGATTCCTGAGCTAAATCTCTTGAATAGGTGTAAGAAAAATTCTTACATATCAAACCAGCTATCTTAACACTATCTGATTCGGTATCGACCTCAGTTGCTCCGTAATTTCCGATATGAGCATTGGTAGTCACCATAAGTTGACCAAAATACGATGGATCGGTGAAAATTTCCTGATACCCGGTCATTCCGGTATTAAAACAAACTTCTCCAAAAGAAGTTCCCTCTTTTCCTCCTACGGCTTTACCGTGAAAAATAGTTCCATCTGCGAGTAAGATCAATGCTGGTTTTCTAGTTGTGTATTTCATAAATCAATTGTTACATTTCACAAAAAAACAAAAAAAAAGGATAAGCAAAAGACTTATCCTTAATTCTATTTTAAAAACAAATTAACATTATTGTTTGTCATTTGCTTCATCTTCTTTTACATCTTCAGCTGCTTCAGCAGGTGCTTCAGCAACAGTTTCTACTGGAGCTTCAGTAGTTTCTTCTGCTACAACTTCAGGAGCTGCAGGAGCTGATGATTTCTTCTTTCTACGCGTTTTCTTAGCCTTAGGCTTGTCTGCGTTATAAATCTCGTTGAAGTCTACAAGCTCGATCATCGCCATATCAGCATTATCCCCTAAACGGTTTCCTAATTTAATGATACGAGTGTAACCTCCTTGACGATCTGCTACTTTTTCAGATACTGTAGAAAACAACTCTGTAACTGCGTTCTTGTCTCTCAATCTTGAGAAAGCAACACGTCTGTTGTGAGTTCCCTTTTCAGTAGTCTGATTGTTTTCAGCTTTTGCTTTAGTAATGATCGGTTCAACAAAAACTTTCAATGCTTTAGCTTTAGCTACAGTTGTATTGATGCGTTTGTGCTCAATTAACGAACATGCCATATTAGCAAGCATAGCAGTTCTATGCGCTTTCTTTCTTCCTAAATGATTAACTTTTTTACCGTGTCTCATTGTTCTATTTCTTTATCACAAAGCGATGCTTTGGATTGATTAATCTCTATCTAATTTATATTTTGACAAGTCCATTCCGAAACTCAAACCTTTGTTGATCACTAACTCTTCTAATTCAGTTAATGATTTTTTACCAAAGTTTCTAAACTTCATCAAGTCGTTTTTGTTGAATGATACTAAGTCACCTAAGGTGTCTACTTCAGCAGCTTTTAAGCAGTTTAATGCTCTGACTGAAAGATCCATATCAACTAACTTAGTTTTCAATAACTGACGCATATGCAATGATTCTTCGTCATAAGTCTCAGTTTGAGCAATTTCATCAGCCTCTAGGGTGATACGCTCATCTGAGAACAACATAAAGTGGTGAATCAAAACTTTAGCAGCTTCTGTCAATGCATCTTTTGGATGAATTGAACCATCAGAGATGATTTCAAAAACTAACTTTTCGTAATCTGTCTTTTGCTCTACACGGAAGTTCTCAATTGAGTACTTAACGTTTTTAATTGGAGTAAAGATCGAATCGATAGCAATTGTTCCAATTGGAGCACCTGATTTTTTGTTTTCTTCAGCTGGAACGTATCCACGACCTTTTTCAATATAAAGATCCATTGTGAAGTTAACATCAGATTCCATATTACAAATCACTAAATCAGGGTTCAATACTTGAAAACCTGAGATGTGTTTTTGAATATCACCTGCAGTAAGTTGATTCTTACCACTAACAGAAACTTGTACTGTTTCGTTTTCTACATCGTCAATCTGTCTTTTAAAACGTACTTGTTTTAAGTTTAAGATGATTTCTGTAACATCTTCTACAACACCAGGTATTACAGAAAACTCGTGTTCAACTTTATCTATGCGTACCGATGAAATAGCGAAACCTTCTAATGCAGAAAGCATCACTCTTCTAAGAGCATTACCAACGGTTAATCCATATCCAGGTTCCAAAGGACGAAATTCGAATTTCCCTTCAAAATCTGTTGAATTAATCATGATAACCTTATCGGGCTTTTGAAAATTAAATAATGCCATAATAGGATCTTGTGTTGATTATTTAGAGTATAACTCGACGATTAATTGTTCTTTGATGTTTTCTGGAATTTGAAGACGCTCAGGAACAGCTACAAAAGTACCTTCCATTGTCGCTCCATTCCAAGTCATCCATTCGTAAACAGAGCTATTAGAATCGATAGCATCTTTAATCGCTTGAAGCGACTTTGACTTTTCTCTTACTCCTACAACATCACCTGCCTTCAATTGGTAAGAAGGAATATTAACAATCTCTCCATTCACAGTAATGTGACGGTGAGAAACTAATTGTCTAGCACCAGATCTAGATCTAGATACACCTAAACGGTAAACAACATTGTCCAAACGAGACTCACAAAGTTGAAGTAATACCTCACCTGTTACTCCTTTTGAACGGTTTGCTTTGTCAAATAAATTTCTGAATTGTTTTTCTAGAATACCGTAAGTGTACTTTGCTTTTTGCTTTTCCATAAGCTGTACAGCGTATTCTGATTGTTTTCCACGGCGTCTTGATTGTCCGTGTTGTCCTGGAGCATAATTTCTTTTTTCTAAAGATTTGTCGTCTCCAAATATCGCTTCTCCGAATCTACGAGCGATTTTTGATTTTGGTCCTAAATATCTTGCCATTTTCTAAAATTTTGAAACTGTGATTATGAATTAAGGCTTATCCTTCGATAATCGTAACTACAGCTTCTGTGAATTATAATGCCTTGCGGCCTTAATTAAACTCTTCTTCTTTTTGGTGGTCTACATCCGTTGTGTGGTAATGGAGTAACATCGATGATCTCAGTTACTTCAATTCCTGAATTGTGTAATGATCTGATTGCAGATTCTCTACCGTTTCCAGGTCCCTTAACGAATACTTTTACCTTGCGTAAACCTGCTTCGTGAGCAACTTTAGCACAATCTTCTGAAGCTAACTGAGCTGCGTATGGAGTGTTCTTTTTAGAACCTCTAAAGCCCATTTTACCTGCTGAAGACCAAGCGATCACATCACCTTTTTTGTTTGTTAATGAAACAATGATGTTGTTAAATGAAGCAGTAATATGAGCTTCACCTACAGACTCAATGATCACATTGCGTTTTTTAGCTGATTTTGTATTTGTCTTTGCCATTATACTACTTAATTATTATGATGCTTTTTTCTTGTTTGCAACTGTCTTTCTCTTACCTTTTCTGGTTCTAGAGTTGTTCTTAGTGCGTTGTCCTCTTAAAGGCAACCCTGCTCTGTGACGAATTCCTCTGTAACAACCTATGTCCATCAAACGTTTGATGTTCATTTGAGTTTGAGAACGCAATTCACCTTCGATGGTGTAATTACCAATCGCAGCTCTAATACCTGCAATGTCTTCATCAGCCCAGTCAGACACCTTTGTGTCTTCACTTACCTTAGCTTCTGCTAAAATATCCTTAGCTCTACTTTTTCCTACTCCGAAGATATAGGTTAGCGCGATAACGCCTCTTTTGTGTTTGGGTAGATCTACCCCTGCAATTCTTGCCATAATTACCCTTGTCTTTGTTTAAATCTAGGATTCTTTTTGTTAATTACGTACAATCTTCCTTTACGACGTACTATCTTGCACTCGGCACTTCTTTTCTTAATTGATGCTCTTACTTTCATCCTAATAGTTTCTTAATATCTATATGTAATTCTCGCTTTACTTAAATCGTATGGACTCATCTCAAGCTTTACCTTATCTCCAGGTAATAACTTGATATAGTGCATACGCATTTTTCCAGAAATATGAGCGGTAACTACATGCCCATTTTCCAATTCTACTCGAAACATTGCGTTAGACAATGCTTCGATAATGCTTCCATCTTGTTCTATTGCAGCTTGCTTAGCCATACTTATGAAACTTTTCTGTTTTTACCTGATTTCATTAAGCCATCGTAATGACGGTTTAACAAATAGGCATTCACTTGCTGTACCGTATCGATAGCAACACCCACCATAATGAGAAGTGAAGTACCACCGTAAAACAATGCCCAACCAGATTGTACGTCTAATACTTTAACGACAATCGCTGGTAAAACAGCCAACAAAGCTAAGAAAATTGATCCAGGTAACGTAATTAAAGACATAATCTTATCTAAAAAGTCACCTGTTTCTTTTCCTGGCTTCACACCTGGAACAAAACCTCCACTGCGTTTTAGGTCATCTGACATCTTATTCGTAGGTACAGTAATTGCTGTATAGAAATACGTAAATACGATGATTAAGAATGCAAATAAGATATTGTAAGCCAATCCAAAGATATCTTGGAACTGAACTTCCATCCATTGTCCTACTGCAGTTTCGTTAAAAGATCTTCCTAACAATCCTGGTAAAAACATCAATGCTTGTGCGAAGATAATTGGCATTACCCCAGAAGCGTTGAGTTTTAAAGGAATGTATTGTCTAGATCCCATAGCATTTTTATCTATTCCTCCAGAAGCAGTTCTTCTAGCGTATTGTACTGGAATTTGACGAGTTGCCATAACCAATAATACAGAGGCTAAAATTACTACAAACCAAAGAATGAGCTCGATAAGGACAAACATCACTCCACCATTACCAGTAGTTGTTCTAGAGATAAACTCTTGAACAAAAGACTGAGGCATACGAGCGATAATACCCACCATAATCAATAAAGAGATACCGTTTCCGATTCCTTTATCAGTAATCTTTTCACCTAACCACATTGCAAATACAGTACCAGTTACTAAGATAATTACAGAAGGAATCATAAAGTCGAGTCCTTTACCTAATACGAAGGCTGTATCTGGAACTCCTAAAGCTCCAAGAGAATAAAGATATGCTGGTGCTTGAACCACACAAATCCCAATTGTTAACCAACGTGTAATTTGATTGATCGTTTTTCTACCGCTCTCTCCTTCTTTTTGTAGTTTTTGCAAATAAGGAATTGCAATTCCCATCAATTGCACAACAATAGAAGCAGAGATATAAGGCATAATTCCCAATGCAAATACAGAAGCATTTGCAAATGCACCTCCTGTAAAGGCGTTAAGAATTCCTAATATACCTTGATCGGTATTAGAAGACAATTGAGCCAATTGTGTCGTATCAATTCCTGGAAGTACGATTTGTGCTCCAAAACGGTATACTAACAAAAGACCTAAGGTGATTAAGATTCTTCCTCTTAATTCCTCAATCTTCCAAATGTTCGATATGATCTCTATAAATTTCTTCATAATAATAGATTATAAACTTAGTGCTTCTCCACCTGCTGCTTCAATTGCAGCTTTAGCAGATGCAGTAAATTTATGAGCAGATACTTTTAATGCAGCTTTGAGTTCTCCACCACCTAAAATCTTAACTAAATCGTTCTTACCTGCTAATCTATTTTCTATCAATACATTTAAATCAACAGTATCTTTTACAATACCGTTGTCAACCAACAATTGTAAACGATCTAAATTGATTCCAGTGTACTCTTTTCTATTAATGTTCTTGAAACCGAATTTTGGAACACGTCTCTGTAAAGGCATTTGACCACCTTCAAATCCGATTTTCTTAGAATACCCAGATCTAGACTTAGCACCTTTATGCCCACGAGTGGCAGTACCGCCTTTTCCTGATCCTTGACCTCTACCTACTACTTTTCCAGCTTTGTGGACAGCACCTTCGGCAGGTTTTAAATTATTTAAATTCATTTTGTTGGTTTATAATTAAGCTTCTTGTGAAGAAACTAAATGTTGAACTTTATTTATCATACCTAGGATCTCTGGAGTAGCGTTGTGTTCTACTACTTGTCCTATTCTACGTAATCCTAATGATTCAAGAATACGCTTTTGGTTTTGAGGCTTTTTAATAGCGCTCTTTACTTGTGTAACTTTAATTTTTCCCATAATAGCTTATCCTTTAAATACTTTTTCTAAAGATATACCGCGTTCAGCAGCAACAGTCTTCGCATCTCTTAAACGCAATAAAGCGTCAAAAGTAGCTTTTACTACGTTGTGAGGGTTAGAAGACCCTTGTGACTTTGAAAGACAGTCGTGTACTCCAACCGCTTCTAATACGTGTCTTAAAGCTCCCCCTGCGATAACCCCTGTACCGTGTGATGCAGGTTTGATGAATACTCTAGCTCCACCAAATTTACCTTTTTGCTCATGAGGAAGGGTTCCGTGATTCAATGGGATACGTACTAAGTTTTTCTTAGCATCTTCGATTGCCTTAGAGATTGCAGTAGCTACCTCTTTAGATTTTCCTAACCCGTGCCCTACAACACCGTTCTCGTCACCGACAACAACAATTGCAGAGAATCCGAAGGCTCTACCCCCTTTAGTTACCTTAGTAACTCTTTGAACACCTACCAAACGGTCTTTTAATTCTAAACCTCCTGGTTTTACAGTTTCTACGTTTTTGTAATTCTGATACATAATATTATTTAGAATTTAAGTCCTGCTTCTCTAGCTCCTTCAGCTAATGATTTAACTCTACCGTGGTATAAAAATCCACCTCTGTCAAAAGCGACAGTGTCAATTTTTAAAGCTACAGCCTTTTCAGCGATTGCTTTACCAACTAGGGTAGCAATTTCTGATTTAGTTCCTGTTGCAGAACTGATCTCTTTATCTCTAGAAGATGCAGCAGCTAATGTAACACCAGCGTTGTCATCAATAAGCTGAGCATAGATTTCTTTGTTTGATCTATAAACCGCTAAACGTGGTTTAGTAGCCGTACCAAAAGAAATCTTTCTGATTCTTCTTTTTATTCTTTTTCTACTTTCTGACTTCGATAATTTCATAATGCTACTTATTAAGCTGATTTACCTGCTTTTCTTCTTAAAATTTCTCCAACAAACTTAATACCTTTTCCTTTGTAAGGCTCTGGCTTACGGAACGATCTAATTTTAGCAGCAACTTGTCCTACTAATTGTTTGTCGTGTGAGGTTAATTTAACGATTGGGTTTTTACCTTTATCAGATACTGTTTCGATTTTCACTTCTGGTGCGATATCCAAAACAATATTGTGAGAAAAACCGATTGCTAAATCTAATTTTTGTCCTTGATTACTAGCACGGTATCCTACCCCTACTAGTTCTAATTCTTTAGTCCAACCCTTAGAAACACCTTCGATCATATTGTTGATCAATGAACGGTATAAACCGTGCTTCGCTTTGTTTTCTTTTGAATCAGTTGGTCTTGTTACTACTACTTGTCCTTCGTTTACAACTACAGATACATTAGAGTACTCTTGAGTCAACTCTCCGAGTTTTCCCTTTACAGTGATGATGTTATCGTTTACTTCTACGCTAACGCCTTCTGGAATTGCTATTGGATTATTACCTATTCTAGACATTGTTACTCTTCTTTAACTGTTAATAAACGTAGCAAATTACTTCACCACCTACTTTTTCCGCTTTAGCTTGCTTTGAAGTCATTACTCCGTGAGAAGTAGACACAATTGCAATACCTAATCCGTTTAAAACTCTAGGTAAATCACCAGCACCAACGTACTTTCTTAAACCAGGCTTACTCACACGAGTGATTTTTTTAATCACAGGCTCTTTTGTAGACTGATTGTACTTTAAGGCAATTTTAATGGAACCTTGTGGTCCATTTTCCTCAAATTTGTAACTTAAGATGTACCCTTGATCAAATAAGATCTTAGTAATCTCTTTTTTAAGATTAGAAGCAGGAATTTCTACGACTCTGTGACCCGCAGAATTTGCATTTCTAATTCTTGTTAAATAATCCGAAATTGGATCTGTATACATAACTATAAATTTGCGGTAACGGTTTTTAACTAGTGTTAAACCTGAAACCAATTAATATTAATTTTTTTACCAGCTAGCTTTTTTAACTCCAGGAATTAACCCTTTGTTAGCCATTTCTCTGAACATTACACGAGAAACTCCAAAAGTTCTCATATAACCTTTTGGTCTACCAGTAAGTTTACATCTGTTGTGCATGCGAACTGGAGAAGCATTACGAGGAAGTTTTTGAAGCGCTTCGTAGTCTCCAGCTTCCTTTAAAGCTTTTCTTTTCTCTGCATACTTGGCTACAGTGTTTGCTCTTTTAACCTCACGGGCTTTCATTGATTCTTTAGCCATAATTAATTCTTTTTAAAAGGTAAACCTAATTCTGATAATAATGATTTTGCTTCTTTATCGGTTGGAGCATTAGTCACAAAAGTGATGTCCATTCCGTTAATCTTCTTGATCTTATCGATATCGATTTCTGGGAAGATGATTTGTTCAGTAACTCCTAAAGAGTAGTTACCTCTACCGTCAAATCCAGTTGCCTTAATACCGTTGAAATCACGTACACGTGGAAGTGCAGTCGTTACTAAACGATCTAAGAATTCATACATTCTCTCTCCTCTTAGCGTTACCTTAGCACCAATTGGCATACCTTTTCTAAGTTTAAAAGAAGCGACGTCCTTTTTAGAAATGGTAGCAACTGCCTTTTGACCTGTGATCATTGTAAGTTCTTCAACTGCTTGATCAACTAACTTTTTGTCAGCAACAGCTTCACCTACTCCACGGCTCACTACGATTTTTTCGAGTTTAGGTACCTGCATTACGTTTTGGTAACCAAATTCATCTGTAAGCGCTTTAACGATGCGCTCTTTGTATTCCTGTTTTAATCTTGGTACGTATGCCATAACTAAATTACTTCGTTTGATTTTTTAGAAAAACGCACTTTTTCACCATCTCTAGTTTCGTAACCTACACGAGTAGCATTACCTGAACCATCGATCAATGAAAGGTTAGATACGTGAATAGGTGCTTCCTTTTTCACGATTCCTCCTTGTGGATTCTGTGCACTTGGTTTCTGGTGTTTAGAAACCATATTTGTTCCCTCTACAATTGCTCTGTTTTTAACTGAGTCAATAGAAAGTACTTTTCCTTCAGCACCTCTGTGATCTCCAGTCATAACACGAACTGTATCTCCTACTTTGATTTTCATTTTTGTTGCCATCTTTCCTTCTTGTATTAAAGCACCTCAGGAGCTAGTGAAACAATCTTCATAAACTGCTTGTCGCGTAATTCTCTAGCCACAGGTCCGAAAACACGAGTACCTCTCATCTCTCCAGTTGGGTTTAATAACACACAAGCATTATCGTCAAAACGGATATAAGATCCATCTGGACGTCTAACTTCTTTAGTAGTTCTAACTACAACAGCAGTAGAAACAGATCCCTTCTTAACTTGTCCGTTAGGAGTTGCTTCTTTTACAGTAACTACTATTTTATCTCCGACAGATGCATACCTTCTCTTTGTACCTCCAAGTACACGGATGGTCAAAACTTCTTTTGCCCCGGTATTATCTGCTACTTTTAATCTTGATTCTTGTTGTAACATAATTATTTAGCTCTTTCTAAGATTTCAACTAGTCTCCAAGTCTTGGTTTTACTTAACGGTCTTGTCTCCATGATCTTTACAGTATCACCAATATTACAATCGTTTTTCTCATCGTGAGCTACGTATTTCTTAGTACGCAACACGAATTTACCGTACATAGGGTGTTTTACACGCTTTACTTCTGAAACCACAATTGATTTCTCCATTTTATCGCTAGTAACTACGCCTATTCTTTCTTTTCTTAAATTTCTATTTTCCATAAAGCAGAACCAATTATTGGTTATCCCTGTTAGTTAATTCAGTTGATAATCTTGAGATTGTTCTTCTCACTTCTCTTAATTGAAGTGGATTCTCTAAAGGAGTCACTGAGTGAGCTACCTTAAGGTCAGCGTACTGTTTCTTTAGTGTCGCGATTTGCTCTACTAATCCTTCAGCTGATAATTCTTTAATTTCTGATTGTTTCATAATACGTTCTTCTTTAAAAATTAAGCTGAATAATCTCTAGAAACTACAAACTTAGTCTTCACAGGTAACTTTTGTGCTGCTAAACGCAATGCTTCTTTTGCAATATCGTGTTCAACACCAGCAACTTCGAATAAAATTCTACCTGGTTTTACAACAGCTACGAAATATTCTGGAGCTCCTTTACCTTTACCCATACGTACTTCTAATGGCTTTTTAGTAATAGGCTTGTCCGGAAATATTTTAATCCATAACTGTCCTTGTCTCTTCATATAACGAGTCGCTGCAATACGAGCCGCCTCAATTTGGCGTGACGTAATGAAATGCGAGTCTAAAGTCTTGATACCAAACATTCCGTTAGAAAGCTGATGACCTCTCTGAGAAATCCCTTTCATACGCCCTTTCTGGGCCTTGCGAAATTTGGTTCTTTTAGGTTGTAACATTGTTCTTTCTCTTTATTAATTACTTTCTACGACGTTTTTTATCTTTATTTCCACCCTTTGAAGCAGTACCTTTTGACATACCTACTAGTGGAGATAATTCTCTTTTACCGTATACTTCACCTTTCATGATCCATACTTTGATCCCTAAACGACCGTAAGTTGTATGAGCTTCGTGTAAAGCATAATCGATATCAGCTCTAAATGTTGATAATGGAATACGTCCTTCTTTAAAAGATTCAGAACGTGCCATCTCTGCACCATTTAAACGACCTGAGATTTGGATTTTAATTCCCTCAGCATTCATTCTCATTGTAGCAGCAATCGCCATTTTGATAGCTCTTCTGTAAGAGATTCTACCTTCGATTTGTCTAGCGATAGAAGCAGCAACTAAGTTAGCATCTAATTCTGGACGTTTGATTTCGAAAATATTGATTTGAACCTCTTTCTTGGTAATTTTCTTAAGCTCCTCTTTAAGTTTGTCAACTTCTTGACCACCTTTACCGATAATGATACCAGGTCTAGCTGTAGTTACAGTTATAGTAACTAACTTAAGAGTTCTCTCGATAATAACTCTAGATACGCTTGCTTTTGCCAAACGAGCAAAAACGTATTTTCTAATTTTATCGTCTTCTAATAATTTATCTCCGTAATCATTTCCACCGTACCAGTTAGATTCCCAACCTCTGATGATACCTAGACGATTTCCAATTGGATTTGTTTTTTGTCCCATGTTATTATCTAGCTTTGAATATTGTTGTTATCACCCAATACCAGTGTTACGTGGTTAGAGCGTTTTCTGATTCTGTGAGCTCTTCCTTGAGGAGCTGGACGTAAGCGTTTTAACATACTTCCACCGTCAACGCGAATCTCTTTTACAAAAAGATCTGCATCTTCAATATTAGCATCTTCGTTCTTCTCTTGCCAGTTAGCTAATGCAGACAACAAAAGTTTTTCTACACGAGCTGACGCTTCTTTAGAGTTGAATTTCAAAATTGCTAAAGCTTCCTCTACTTTTTTACCGCGAACTAAATCAGCAACTAAACGCATCTTACGAGGCGAAGTTGGACAGTTGTTCAACTTTGCAAAGGCAAGCTCTTTCTTCTCGGCTTTAATTCGTTCAGCCATTTGTTTTTTACGACTTCCCATAGCTTACTTTTTTCCTTTGTTTTTAGCACCAGCGTGACCTCTAAAGTGACGTGTTGGTGAAAATTCTCCTAATTTGTGACCTACCATATTCTCAGTAACAAACACAGGAACGAATTGTTTCCCGTTGTGTACTGCGATGGTTTGACCTACGAAGTCTGGTGTAATCATCGAAGCTCTAGACCAAGTCTTAACTACTGATTTGTTTCCAGATTCTATATTTGCTTGGACTTTTTTCTCTAAACTGTAGTGAACAAAAGGTCCCTTTTTTAATGAACGTGCCATACTATCTTAATTATTTTTTTCTACGTTCTATGATATACTTATTGGTACTCTTAGTCTTAGAACGAGTCTTATAACCTTTAGCTGGAATACCATTTCTAGATCTTGGGTGTCCTCCAGAAGCACGACCTTCACCACCACCCATTGGGTGATCAACAGGGTTCATCACTACTGGTCTTACACGAGGTCTTCTACCTAACCATCTGCTGCGTCCTGCTTTACCAGAAACTAACAACTGATGATCAGAGTTTGATACTGCTCCTACAGTAGCGATACAATCAGCTAAAACTAATCTAGTTTCACCTGAAGGTAATTTTACTGTAACAAACTTCCCTTCTTTTGCCATGAGTTGAGCAAATGAACCCGCTGAACGAGCCATTACCGCACCTTGACCTGGACGTAATTCAATACATGAAATAATTGTACCTAAAGGAATGTTTTTAAGAGGTAACGCATTACCTACT
>JABXHN010000015.1 GCA_013373635.1 Flavobacteriaceae bacterium | reverse complement strand
TGAGCTATGGCCCTTACCTTATCATAAGCCTCATTAATAAGCGAATCAGTCTTCTCAAACTTCTTATTCGATTCTGTGTCTTCAGTATAGAGCAAAGTATGGAAGTGCAGTTTGATGGAAGCCAGCAGCCCTCCTAAATCGTCATGGAGCTCATTGGCCAGTCGCTGACGTTCCTTTTCCTGACCGGCAATCATGGCATCGATAGAAACCAATTCCTGCTCTTTTAAGAGGCTTACCACCCGCTGTCTTTCCAGGTCCTTTTCGCTTTCCGCTAATAGCTGCTTTCGTTTTGTATTCTTTTGAACCAGATAGTAAGTGATTGAAATAAAGACAATCAGTAGTACCGAGCCTCCCAGCATATTCCTAGTGTCTCTTACCTTCTCTCGCTCTTTGAGTAAGGCTAACTCTTTCTCCTGAGTTTGGTACCGAACATTGAGCCGAGCTATTTCAAGGCTATTTTGTTCGTAGTCTAGTTTGGTCTTAAGATCTGTAGCCCTTAAAAGACTACTATAAGCCTTTTCATGATCATTCATTTGATCATAAACTCTTGATAGATAATAATGAATATAGAATTTGGAGCGCGTTGTATCAGCTAAATCAATATTCAGATCGGCCTCATTCATGTAAATCAATGCCTCCTCGAATGAACCGCGTTTCCTATTAATCTCTGATAGACGAATGTTCGATCGAAACTTAATAAACTTCAGGAAAGGTTCATCTTTTATACTGGCGATGGATTTTTTGTGAAATGAAATCGCTTCCTCTACCCTGTCGATTTTTTCGTAAAACACACCTTTGAATGAATAGTAATTAGGCCAAAAGGGATGATTGGATTGATATTGATTCATCACCTTGTCAAATTGTTGAAAGAAGGACAAGTCGATGTTGATGTCTAAAAATATATCCTTCAAGTCAAGCTGGAGGGCATTAAGATAATAATGATAGAGATCAGCATTGTCTTCAGCTAATTCCTTAAGTCTCTGAAGATAGGACTGAGCATCTTCATTGGATTGAGAAATTTCGAAACTGTAAACTTCCAGTATTGAGATCAGAGCAAATTTCTGAGCCGGTAAGAGGTCAATTTCTCTGGCCTTGGCTAATGCCTCACTGAAGTATCGAAAAGGCTGATTGCTGTAGGGGTTGGTGTATAAATTATGATACCCTTGAATAAACAATGAGATGATCTGAACTTCGGGCTTATCATATTCAGCCTCATTCTCTATCTGGATTTTGGACTGCCCGGCTGCGTAAAGAATTTCTGTCAGTTGAATCGATTTATTTCTTAGGAGCCCATTATCAAACTGTTTGGCATAATCCGCAGCTGATTTATAATTCAGCTCTTTTAATTCAGAGAAATAAAGGCCTAGGTCATCTATATCTGTGGGCATTGCCAAAGTGCAATGCTCACATATTAGATAGAAAGACAGGCAAATAACCAACCGTTTTATCATACTTAGTTGATTCGGTTGGTAGATCTTGGACAGACTGAATCTGGCCATTCTTTAAATACATCATTTGGGTTAAAAGTGGATTGTGGTTTTGGCTCTCTATGAAGGAAACCATCCGTAGCATCAGCCAGCCCTTCACGATAGAAATACTCATCATCAAATACACTATTATCTATTGCACTTCCATGGTTGTGCATAGGCTTTAAGGTTCTTTGAAGAATAAATAAATCATTCTTTGGAAGACTCAAACCAGAACAATTGAATTCAAATTCATCATTGCTATTGAGTCCTTGTACTTCTAAATTGACAAGCTTACGTTGGTTTCCTTCGTCATCAATAACATCAAAAACGCCCTGAACATTAGATATGCCGAGATTAACGACTCCTTTATAGTTAATTAGCTTGAAGTCTATTTTTTCAATGATATAATGGTCGCTCTGTATATTCTGGCAAGTAAACTTGGCAAATACACTAAAGAATGTACCATATAATTGGCTGGCATAAATAGCCTGATAATCGTTTTGATTGGCTGGGTTTAGGTTTCCTATGAATTGCATAATAGTAGATGGTTGTTAAATGTCATATTTAAAATAGGCGATTGCCTGCTAAAGAAAAAATACTCAATAGCAGGTAATTATCGCCTGGTGTTTTTGTGGAAGGAATAATAAAGTAGGCTGTGAATCGCCTACTTTTTATCCTCTTGATAATCGGGTCCGATTCTTTTCTTGTCTAAGTGATCTACCCCATCAGTCATCCATAATGGTGCTTCAGAGCCTTTCAGGAAGTGATCGAAGTATTGCTTCATGCGGATCTGGAAGTCCTTCTGATTGTCTTCTTTGCCTAAGTGATGAGGCTCATCAGGGTAGGACAATAAGATCACCTCCTTACCTAACCTACGGGCAGTCTGGTAATATTCTACTCCTTGATTCCAGTCAACTGCTCCATCGGCAGTACCGTGTAGAATCAAGAATGGTGTGCTAATGTTTTTCGCATGATGTATTGGAGACTGGCTTACATACAGATCAAAGTCTTCATAAGGGCTCATTCCCATTCTACCCTGTGACCATTCTAAGATAGGGCCGTTGAAGTTACCACTGCCTTTGTAGATAATGTTATACATACTAATCAGATTGGTCAATGGTGCTCCGGTTACGACACAGGCAAACATATCGGTTTGGGTAAGGATAAAGCTTGACTCGTAACCTCCCCAGCTATGTCCTTGTAAACC
>JABXHN010000021.1 GCA_013373635.1 Flavobacteriaceae bacterium | reverse complement strand
TCAGGAATACTTTAAAGCCATTGACAGACCAAGCCTCAAAGCCAAAGTGGTGAACGTTGAGTTCAAAGATTTTAAGAATGGCGAGTACAAAATTATCTCATTCTTCGCCAAGAAGGCCAGGGGACTCATGGCTCAGTACATCATCAAAAACCGTATCAATGATATTGAAGGCATCAAAGGCTTTGATTACGAAGACTATTGGTTCGATGTTGAAGGTTCAGATGAGAATAATCTGCTGTTTAAGAGGGGGTGAGATGGGGCCGAAGACAATGGTTTTTGTGAATTAATAAAACTCCCAATTTCCTTTATTTGTCTTTAAGTATTTTTGAATTTTGGCCTTAGTTCCAGCCAGTCCAAGATCGATCAGGGTAGTGATTTTTCCAAAAACTGCAATAGCTTGATTTGGCTGTTTCTCTTCCATTTCATGCAAGTATTGGCTGAAAATCAATATGCAATTTAATCTCTCATCCAATTTTCTTTTCCCTTTTTCATCTGATTTTGGAAATGCAGATAACATTTTCTCAAAAAAATCATTTGAAAAAATGGGGGTATCCTGTATTACCAAATCCATATAGTGAAATTTTGTAAATAGTTCTTTGTAGTAGTAATACCCCTTAGAAGTGATTGAGATATTGAATTGGGAAGGCAGTCTATCCCAAATTATGTCTGACATTTGATCATCGGTATCGATCAATATGTTTTTGAGTAAAACTTGAAGGCATTCATTTATGGTATTAACTCTATAACCCAAATCACTAAAGAAGTTTACTACATTCTCATAGGAAACGAACTTACCTGTGTTTCCCTTTAATTCGAATTGATTAAGTAAATATTTTAATATGTATAGCTTAATGAAATGATCGGTTGTATCCTGAGGAGGTAGAAATAAATTATGGATTATTGATGTTTCGGAATTATAATAATGTTTACTCTGAAGTCCGACAGTTTTAATAAACTCATGTAATGGGATAGACTCACTTCTATCTTTGAACGGCTGCTTAAAACGTTGGCGGACAATATATTCTGCAACGTTGGTATGACCAGATGTTAAATATTGTTTGAAGACTCTTAATCCTTCTCTAATGTTCGGGTATGTCGTATAGCTTAGAAAATTGATTAAATCCATGTTTTTACCTGAAAACAGAGAATTTTGAAGACTTGAGAGAAATTCAATTACACTTTGATTATCAATTTGTACCGAAAATCCTGATTCCGTTACTCCAGAAGTTTTTCCATCTACCTCTATTTTGGACAAAGCAAAATCTAATCTTTTTTGCAATACTTCTGTGTAACGAGGAGCTGTTACATGGTATACGTGACTCACATATGCGTCAAAAGGTGGTGAATTCCTCCACTTATAGTAATATCCTTCCCTTAAAGAAATAACAGCACCACACAAAGCAGACTTAGCTAAAGCATGAGAAAACAAGAAAATTTGTTTCTGTATAGAGTCATCAAATTGATCTCCATTGTCTATTATGACCAAAAGTCTCTTTCTTCTTTCTCGAATTAAATACTGAGAAAGCATACATAGATGATTGAATGAATCATCCTTTTTTGACGTTAAAAACTGTGATAACTTCTGATTGTATGTTTCTTGATTATTTTCTTTCTCATATTGCCAAATACTTTCGTCATTTCTTTTAATCTCCTTAATATAAATTCTAACTAGTACTTTGAGACTATGCAATGATAAATCAACATACTTGTCATACAACGTATCTAAAATATGCTTGGCTATGTTAGAGGAGTTAATATCATTACCAAGTTCATAAAATCGTCTAAAGTCTGCGTAAACCGTAAAATGGTCGCTTATTTCAGATTCATTTAAATCATACTTGAAGAGATGGTTTATAAATGTTGTTTTACCCGAACCCTTAGATCCTATGACGACAATGGGTTTAGGTGGAACAAGTTTTTTTATAGAGATCTCATCATTATTTATATCATCTTTTATTTGGGTCTTTATGCTTTGACTATTTACCGCAGGAATTACCTCTTCTAGAGGAGGAGCTTTATCTTCAAAGAGCTTTTGAATTTCATCCTTGTTCTTTAAAATCTCCACATTGCTTACAAAGCATTTTTTAATAAACTCTTCGTCATCATCCTTTTCCTCACTGAATACTTCTCCAAAGATATCTTCAATGATTGGAGTTAATTTAGCACTAAACTGATTTCTCACTATCTCCTTGTCCTTATCGATAAGGCTGGATGAGATTGTTTTAGATTTTAATATTTCAGAGTTATAATCGAATTTGAAACCTCCATTTTGGACAACTCCTGATTTAGATAGATTTTCATAAAATGAGACTATTCGATTGCGGACTTCATCTATGCCATTAAATATTAGACAATAATTCTCCTTCCAAGATTTGCCATCTGAGTTGAAAAGTTTAGCCAGAATAAACTGTTTTCCATTTGTAAGAAGTCCATATTGAACACCTGCATCGAGCGCATAATTTCTTATTTGGACAAAGTAACTTTCGTTTGATTTATAAAGAGTGGAAATCAGAACACGTTGATGATTTTTAGGTATTTCAAAATCAATAAACTGTTTCTTCGCTTCAATTACGAAATGAACACCAGGGATTGAAATTTTATAATCGAAATAACCACTGTCAACATGACCTTCTCTAAGAATATCGCTTTCAGACCAGCCTAAAACGTTCAATAATAAAAAATCAATAAGTTTTGATCTAGTGTCTGACTCTGATAAATCATGACTTTTAAATTTTTCGTATTCTTTTACGAACTCCTCAAATTTTTGGTTGGTTTGATCAACGTGCATGTTTCCTATAATGGGTTATTAAATTATGCTGTCTGAATCTACATTTAATAATTAAAAATAGACCGTTCCAATTAATCCAATTTATATCAAAATAAAGAACTGGCACAGTCAACCACATTGGAGCTAGTTTCCACCACTCTTCTCAATCTCAATGGTTCTATTCTTTCTTTCCAGCGCCTTGTTGAACTTAGGAATGTCTTCATTGATGATTTGATCGAACTGCTCAACTACTGTCTGCAATCTTTCATTTAGCACCTCATAAACCTCTCCTTGCTGGTTGGTAGGGCGGAAGTCAATACCGCTGCCATTAATGTCACTGGCTAAAGCACTTAGTCTTCCATAGAGCTTGATAGGGTTTCTAAAGGCATCTTCCCGTGCTCCGGTCAGGTGAATGTCATATAACTTGCCTGCAATGTCTTCGGCAATGCCCAAGAGGCGCAAGGCTTCTTTTTGTGTTTTCTTATCGCTTTCCTCATTAATGATGTCTTCAAGCTCACTGCGCAATACTTCCACTGCATTGATATTACTTACAGCCACATTAATGGCATCCCTTAATTGCAAAGCGAAATACACCTGAGCTTCAATATCTTCCTGAGTACCTTCTGAAAGTGGATCTTTCAATACAGTGAGTGATTTGGTATGTCTTTCCAATTCATTCCCATCCGCATCTGCCAGTACCAATTCCACAGTATAACTGCCAGGTGCTACGCGAGGGCCGTATTGTCCTGCCATCAGATCCAGATCCCACTGCACGAGAGGTCTCCAGCCTTCACCATTCAATTGAACCCATGGCCTGCCTGGTGGTTGGGTGAGGAGTTTTGCTCTAACAATGGGCTCATACCTCAAATCCCAGGT
>JABXHN010000052.1 GCA_013373635.1 Flavobacteriaceae bacterium | reverse complement strand
TCAGGTTCGCCCCACCCAGGTTTGCCCATATCAGGTTCGCCCCACTCAGGTCCGCCTCCATCAGGTTCGCCCCTCTAAGATCCGCAAAATGCAGACCCAAGCACTGCAAGCCGCAATTCTGACCATTGACCGGGGCAAAGTCGAACCATCCAAGGCACAGGTGATGCGCTGCGGTCCGCCCATGCGTGATATGAAGCTGTTCGATCAGTCTGCGCGGCGCCAACGGGTCTGGCCAGTCTGGTCGTATCCGGATCTGCTGCAGCGCCTCCTGGTGCATTTCAGAAGCCTTCTTGCCTTCCTTCGCCGGTGCGGCTTCAGCCCGCACCAGTGTCTTTCCTTGCGCCGAGGCCAGGGCGTTCAGCACCGCGAGCAAAGCACCGGTCGCGTTACGTTGATGGGTCTCCGCAATACGCCATGAGCCATAGCTATCACTGTTTGCCGGAAAGCCATTTTTAAGCACCCAGTTCATGTGCTTGGTAAGCTTTTCCTTCACGGGTTCGATCAGGCCCAGCGCCTGAAGTCGAACTTCATCCTTAAGAAACTGCAAGACTTCCGGCGTCACCGGCTGCGCACCAAAGAGGTCCAGCCATTTGACGCAAAACGTTTCGTCATCATCCTCGAAAAGGTGCGCAAGCTCTTCGGCCGCACGTAGTAACGAACATCCGGCAAGATATTCGCCAAAGCTCTTGTGAACGAATTCAAAACCCTTTTCAGCCCCACCAACCTCTCTTGTATAAAATTGTGAAGTGACATTTTTCAGCGAGGCAAATTCCTTGTCCTCGAAAGCTCTTTTACGTTTGAAGCCATGCAGTTTTCGATACTTCCCATAGCCTCCTTCTTCCCCGGTCCGACCTCCACCTTGCCAGATGGCGAGACCGAGACATTCCATCAGATGTAAAAATCCGTCTTCGTCTAGCCCATGACTGGCAGAATGTGCTTTGTGCTTGTCCCGCTCGTGTACTCTGCGAAATATTTCTTGATAGACTTGGTTGCGGTTGTCCGCCGCCCTGTCAGCACTCTCGTCCGCATAGCCGGACAGGATGAGGAGGTAAAACAGCAAAGGTTCGGCTGTCAGATCGTCCAGTTTCTCATTTTCAAGGGCTGCGGCTCTCGTCTCGCTTGGCCGACTGGATGCCACCAGCCATGTTTTCCAGAAGGAGTGCCGATAATCTTCGCCTAGCAATCCCTCAGGATCTTTGACATCATCGGGTCCTCCCCCCGACCGCTGATATCCAATCTCCAGAGCCCTTTGATCCAACGGCTTCAGCGACATGACATGCAGCAATGTCGAGATGGGCAGCTCTGCTTCACTCAGCGCCTCTTTCACCGCCACGGACCGCCCCAGGACGAGAGCTGCCGCGCGCAGGCCGTTCCTGTTGAGGCTGCTCAGCATTTCTTTCACGTTGCGGATGAATTTGCGCGAGACGTCCTTCGCCGCGTCTTCGCTGTGCGACAGTTCGTCTAGCCCGTCGAACACAAACAGCACTGGCGGCGAAGCTGGCACATCCAGCATCTGGAAGATATCATCGCCGAGGCCGGCTCCCATGTTGTTCGGCTCGAAATAGGCGCGAATCCGATCCCGGAAGTCATCCTTGAAGGACATGTGCTGCAATTCGGCATAGGCCACGTTCCACCGGCCCGCCATGGCTACATCATGTGCGATAACGCGCGAAAAAACTGATTTTCCACCCCCCGGAGGACCAGCTACAACGCGCAACGTGTCTTGAAGCTCCCTTTTGTTCGCCGTCTGTTTAAGTCCATCGAGCCAGGACTTTACCGTCTCTTCCAGCCAGCCAACATTTGCCACCCGCCGTGTCTTGGCTTCAGGTCCGGCACGACGAGCGTCCGGTCTGTTCTCTTCGTCGTCACCTTCAATGGGAACCTCTGTATGAAAATTGCTTCTGAGCGGCACATAGACATCACGTAGCGTGATGCCAGCTTCTTCCTGCCCGAACACTGGCTCCTTGCTGAGCCGATGGTCAATCCAGCTGTAATGCCGCTGCCACGCCATCCGCCTAGAAATTCCCTCCGCAACCGGCCCGGTCAGAACGCTGTTGGCATAGTCCCTGAAGGCCGCCGATTTCTCCGCGCACCAGATCTTCCAAACCCCTTCGCGCAACCCATTGTCGAGTTGCCGTTCCAAGAGGTCCTTTTCAAACTCCCGATCCGGGCAAATGGCATTCACCATATCCCAAAACTGCTCCCGCACGCCCTGATAAGGCTTGAAACTGGTTGGCTCTTGCAGACAGGCAAGATCATAAGCGGCAGCCTCCTCCATGACCGGGCCAAATTGATCCGTCACCTTTGCGAGACGACCGCTATCCGTTTTAAGGTCGGCAATCTTGTTGCGGCCAATCACATCCATCACCGCATAGGCAAGAACAGCGCGCCAGAACGAATGCGCTGCCTGCGCGCCGGTTTCTTCTTCTCGCCCCAGGGCCCCGGCTGCGTCTATGATATTGGAAATCGTTCCGCCGCCATTGAGAAAGGCAGCCTCACCGGCGGCTTTCAAAAGCGCCGTCATCGGCTCTTTGACGTTGAGGGCTGGCTTTGAAGGATCAGTCGTGAGGCTTGTCACCGCAGTCACTTTTCAAATGAGATAAACAATACCATCACTTTAGCCCGCCCCACGGCACACGCAAGAGCTGTAAGCCTTAACATCCGCCCTTTGCCCTTGGGCACTCCCAAACCAAAAAAAGGCGGCCCGTTGGACCGCCTTTTCTAATTTTCAAAACCAGAGCTGCGCTTGGCGCGT
>JABXHN010000069.1 GCA_013373635.1 Flavobacteriaceae bacterium | reverse complement strand
TCATTAAATGTACTAAACTTTTAGTTTTCGTGGCTAATTTCTTTCCATCCCGACCGTAGCGGAGGGATCGGCCGATCTTTCGGCTGCGCTCAAGATTGGAAATAAGAAGCTGCCAATCTGATAGTATCATATGATACTATCACTCCCTAAGCCAGTTTTAGCGAGACGCTAAACCAGAACAGATATCTTATTCCTACTGTCCAGCACAGATCGGGATTGAGTTTTTTCTAACTTTCCTTAATGAAGAATTCTATGCTCTCTCTCGCGTTGCTCTTTTGTCTCGGATGTTCCAGCCAAAACCTCGATACCATCAAAATCACTGGTGGTGAAATTTCTGGCAGGCAAACTGCCGATGGCGCTGTCCATATTTACCAGGGGATCCCATTTGCTTCACCTCCGGTAGGAGAATTGAGATGGAAGCCTCCGCAGCCTGTCAAGCCTTGGGAGGGTGTTTTGGAATGCACGGACTTTGGGCCAAGCCCGATGCAGGGGGAACCGCGACCTTTTAGCATGTGGAGCAAGGAATACCTGATCAGAGATGAGCCTATCTCAGAAGATTGTCTATACCTCAATGTGTGGACAGGCGCCCAATCTCCTTCCGAAAAACGACCAGTGGTGATCTGGATTTATGGAGGAGGCTTTAACAGTGGCGGTTCTAATGTCCCGATTTACGATGGTGAAGCCTTTGCCCGCAAGGGAGTGGTGTTTGTTAGCATTAATTATAGAGTAAACATTTTCGGCTTTCTGGCACATCCTGAGCTGACGGCAGAATCGGAGCACAATGCTTCAGGTAATTATGGTATTCAGGATCAGATTGCCGGGCTTCACTGGGTGAAGGAAAATATTGCCGCCTTTGGTGGCGACCCTGCCAATGTCACCATTGCGGGTCAGTCGGCTGGATCTATGAGCGTGAACACCTTGGTGGCCTCTCCTTTGGCGGTAGGCTTGTTTAACAAGGCCATTGCAGAAAGTGGAGCGCTTTTTACCGGTGGTTCGCAAACCTTAGCCCAAGCCGAGCAAGCGGGCGTTCAGGCGGTAAGTCAGTTTGATGCGGCCTCCATTGAGGAGCTTAGGGCTTTGAGCACTGAAGAGATTTTTAAAGCCAGAGTGAATGCTCGCCCTATAGTGGATGGCTATGTGTTGCCCAAGGACATCAAAGACATCTTTGCTGCAAATGAGCAAAACCGGGTCGATCTACTCACAGGATGGAATGAAGATGAAGGCTTTACCCTCGGTAGCATTCAAGGGGCTGAAGGCTATCAGCAGCAGATGAGGAACCAGTATGGAGACCGGTCCGATGAGTACCTGAAATACTATCCCGGTAGCACTGATGAAGAAGCTGAAAAATCGCAGTATGATTTGGGGCGTGATCAAATTTTCGGAGTGCAGAATTACACCTGGGCGAAGATTCAGGCGCAGGCCGGAACTCAGGTCTATGTCTACAACTTTACCCGTGATGTGCCGGGCGAAGGAGAATATGCCGATTATGGAGCCTTCCATACAGGTGAAGTGCCTTATGCTTATGGTAACCTCAAGTTTGTAAACCGACCTTGGGAGCAAGCCGACCATGATTTATCAGATGCCATGGCAGACTACTGGACCAACTTTATCAAAACCGGTAACCCCAATGGCACTGGCTTACCTCAATGGCCCAAATTCACCGCCGACCAAAAGGAGACCATCTTCCTGGGCAAGGAAATTACCTCAGGCCCACTGCCCGATGCGGAGCGGTTGGAGTTTTTGTATGGAGTTTTGAAGAGGTAGTTTGAAAGTGTTGGTGACTTTATACCCTTACTAGTTTTAGTAATGGTTCAAAGGAATAAAGGGCAGGCCTCCTTCCTGATGATTCCTCAATCGTTCTAATAAGCTCTTTTTCTAAGAGAATTCGTGTAAATCTTGCGGCTGTTGGGCCTGGGATTCCACTTTTCGAGGTAAATCGGTTATTCCTAAAAATGGGGTTTGTAAATATAAAGTCTAAAGCGTTGACACTCCATTTGGAAGATAATGTGTCTGAAAAGATATGTTTCATTTCTTCATAAAGGCTTCGTATCCTTTCAGCTACTTCCAGGTTTTTAATAGCTTGTTTTTCAACAGCGTTCAAGAAGAAGGTACACCACTTTTCCCAATCATTGTTTTCTGATACATTTCTCATGGTGTCGATGTATTCATCCTTGTTTTCTTCCATATAGCCACTGATATAAAAGTGGGGTTCTGAAATTGTCTTTGTAGACCAAAGTAATAGGGTGATTAGCATCCGTCCAATTCTGCCATTTCCATCTTGAAAAGGGTGCAATGCTTCAAACTCCAAATGCATTATGGCTGTCTTGATTAATATGGGGTCGTTACTATTGTTCACATAATCAAATAGCTTTTCCAGACCCTCGCTTAGTTTCTCTGGGCTTATAGGAACAAATAGAACCTGTTGCTTAATCTTGTCAGCCAGATAATTCTGTTCAGTCTTATATTGCCCCGGTGATTTCTTTGCTCCTCTACCAAAAGACAGTAATTGCTGATGTATAGTTTTGACCAAATGTTGCGATAGGGGATAACCATCGACCATAGCTTTTTGAGCATTCAATAGAGCTCTCTGGTAGAGTATGGTTTCGAAAATCTCAGACCTTACATTTTTAGCTTCTTCAGTATCATTTTCACTGTCAGCTTCAAATTTTAGAATTTCATCCATTGTGCTAATGGTTCCTTCCATTCTGGATGAGATAACAGCTTCTTGGTTTCTTAATGGAGCCAGCAATATTTCACTATTGTGCATATTCTTGAGCATCTGGTCATATCTAGCCAATGCATCTGTTGCCTTGATTAAAGGATAAATTATCCGGCTATAATCAAGAGCTTGTGGAGGGAATTTCTCGTAGTGATATCGTACTGCGCTATCGAAGTTCATAAACTTAAAGCTATTTTGATGTGAAAATGTACGTAAATTTTAATATCAAATCAATTTGACTATCAAAATATGGAGCTAGTGATCATCAAATAATTTTGAGCTGCACGAGTGATCATCAAAATGGTTTGTCTATCATATTTTACTAAATGTGATAGACAAGATTGTTTGGTGTTCATTTATTGATGCCTACTTTGGTTAATAATCACACACAGAAGAAAGTGACATTCAAGGGGCTTTTGTAGCGGCTAGCCGGAGAAGTACCTTATGCTTATGACAATCTCAAATTTGTAAACCGACCATGATTTATCTGAAGCCATGTCTGACTACTGGACCAACTTTATCAAAACCGGAAACCCCAATGGCACTAGCTTACCACAATGGCCTCAATTCACAACTGATAAAAAGGAAATCATCTTCCTGGGTAAGGAAATTACCTCTGACCCAATGCCAGATGCGGAAAGGTTGGAGTTTTTGTATGGGGTGTTGACCAAGTAATTTAACGTGAGTAGTTCGATGTAAGAAAAGAACATCATGCCGGAAAAATAGTCCTAATTTGATCTTTTACCATTTCCTTACATCGAACTCAGGTTAATTTGAGTAACTCAGGGCTAGTCTAATGTCTCACTAAGACCAGGATTGGTTTAATAGGGATGCAAACTTTGGTAACAAACTCATTGCCTGCCATTACTGAAGTAAAATGCCACAGATGGATTTACTTATTCCGGAGCATTTTGCCATTTATTCCATACCGAACTTAAATCTACACCTGTTGCCTCAGACATGATCGGTTCAATCTCATTGTATTTAAATGCTCTTTGATTCTCTTTTGACCAATTAAGCAATCCAAGAATGGCTTCCTTAAAGGACTTTTTTCCATTGGTTTGTTTTTGAATATAGTCGTCTAAATCATGAGCCATTAAAGCTCCTCTGGAGAAAAGGTTTTTCCCTATTCTAAAATCAGAGGCATATTGGGTTGAACCCAAAAGAGATAATTCCTTTAAGGTTTTGGTTTTAATAAAATCCGGAGCATTGTCCATGTTGGACTTCCACCAGTTCAATCTTGTCTCGTCATGAAGAATACTTTGGAAAGTGACATACCATATAAACCCTTCATTTAGCCAGATGGTCTCTATAAGTGGCGCCACTTGCCATGCAAATGGGCGGTACCCTTCTCCCCACGATCTTAAGGGAACCCATGAGTGCCCCATATGATGTATGATACTACCTAAATCTCTATTGGGAGTGTAATCCTGCGTTATATCCCGGTGTGCTGTCATACTATTGAGATGTTCCATATTAAAACCATAGTCATGTCGAGCAGATATAGGTTTCAGAAACTCATAAACTAAGGTATAATGAGGCATGGGAACGTATCCAAAATAATCAGCAAGTTTCTGCAGTGATGATATTCCTGTATTCCCGATACCTTCCAAATTATCGGTTGTCGCGGCATAGGCTGCTACATATAAAGGGATTTGGGATTCTTCAACACGAATCACCTGAACGCCCTTACCTAAGAGGTACTGAGCATCAACCAGCTCGCCATAGTTTTTAGCTTCATAGCTATCTGTTCCGAATTTTCGATTGATATCGGGTCTTAAGGTGCTGAAGACAGGCCATGAAGGGTCGGTGTTGATTGTTATGTTGATTGGCTCTGTTTCCAGTCCTTCCATAAATCCAAATACTGAATAGCCAAGCAGCCCCAGATAGTCTTCTCTGGCTTTAGAGCTGGTGGAGGCATCCAATAAATCAATTTCCATTTTTTGTATGTCGACCGTATAACTCACCTTATTCAGAAGGTCATTACTTTCACCAAACGTAAAGAAGCTTCCGTCTCCTATCATTCCTTGTAACTGCTTCCCCGTAGTGGTATAACCCACAACATCATCGACAAAGGCTATGTAGTTGGTCAGAATATAGGTTCCCGGGGCACTTCTTGGGATCACCAAATTGGCATCGCTGGCCGATAGCGCATCGAATGTGATTTGAATAGTTAGCTTATCTAAATCTGTTTGCTGGTTAAGCAAGTAGCCAATCTTTTGCTGTGCGTTTAGGTTGGTGATAGAAATGATAAACGAAAACAGAACGATAATTCTACTCATGTTGATGATGTTAAGTTAGCTATGCAGCACTGTGGTGGCTGTTATATTTAATATAGGTTGTGATTCATTCCGGATAGCAAATCAAATAGGAGTGCTAACGTGAATAAAAACAAAAGTCAATCATTTCATCGTGTGTCAGCGAAGTGCCAATGAATATAGGGAAAAAGGTTAAAAGTTGGGTTAGTTCTTAGCTTTCAGGAACAGCACGGCCACTTTCTTCCTCTTCCGCCTCCCGAGGTCTCGGGACAGGCTC
>JABXHN010000074.1 GCA_013373635.1 Flavobacteriaceae bacterium | reverse complement strand
GACCACATTGAAGAACCGACCGCGCTTGCCTCGCCGAATGCACGATCGGGCGATGCTGACCGCGAGATGTGACTTGCCGGTTCCCGTGCCACCGATCAGCACGACGTTGCGCTGCTGTTCGAGAAAGTCACCGGTGGCGAGGTCCCGCACCAGCGTCTCGTTCACGGGCGTGTCCTCGAAGGCGAACTCGTCGACCTCTTTGGCCAAAGGCAGACGGGCGATGGTCAGCTGATACTTGATCGAACGCGCCTGCTTCTCGCTGATCTCGGCGTTCAGGAGGTCTCCGACGATCTGCTGCGGCTCATGCTGCCGCTTCACCGCCGTGGCGATGATCTCATCATAAGCGGTCTTCATGCCGTAGAGCTTCAGCTGGCTCATTGCGTCCAGCACCTGTGATCTTTCCATGTTCGGGCCTCCTCAGGCTGTCATAGCGTTTGCAATCGGCCACCGGCTCGCAGGTCAGGCGCAAGGCATCGGGTGTGGCAATCGTGAGTGGCGGTGGAGGCTCGCGGTGTCGGGCCAGAATGTTCAGGACGACGGCTGCGGCTGGTGCGCCTTCCTTCAGAGCCTCGGCACAGGCAGCTTCCACGGCATCCAGTCCATCTGTCGGGATCATGCTCAGGATCTGGACCATCTGACGGTCGCCGTTCGGCACCTTGCCGAGCTTGCGCTGGACCCGCTTGATGGCCTGAGGAAGGTCCCACTCCCTGAACGGTGCGCCGTTGCGCAGGGCGCCAGGTTTGCGAGCAAGAACAGGGATGTAGTGCAGCGGGTCGTAGATGTCCTTGTTGCGGCCGAAGGCGCGATCGTGCTGGCCGACGACCTTGCCGTCCTGCCAGAACTCGATGCGCTCCGCATAGGCGCGGATCTCGACCGGGCGTCCGACGGCCCGAGCGTCCACCGAATACCGGTTGTTGTCGAAGCGCACGAGGCAGGTCTTGGACACTGCGGCAGGGACAGAATGGAAGCCGTCAAACGGTCCGACATAGGGAACCAAGCTCTCGCGCTCGGCCTGGAAGACATCCCAGTTCGTTCGATCCTTGAGTTCCGGGTGGGGGTTGGCCTTCGCCCAGGCCACGCAGCGATCCTCGAGCCAGGCGTTGAGCTCTGCGTAGCTCTTGAACCTCGGCCGCGGCACGAAGAACCGCCGTCGCACGACGCCAACCTGGTTCTCGACCTGACCCTTCTCCCAGCCCGAAGCCGGGGTGCAGGCGACCGGATCGACGAGGTAGTGACCGCACATTTGCTGGAATCGCCGGTTGTAGGCTCGGTCGCGCCCGACAAAGATCGTGTCCACCGCCGTCTTCATGTTGTCGTAGATGCCCCGCGTGCAGGTGCCGCCGAAAAAAGCGAAGGCCTTGTCATGGGCATCAAAGACCATCTCCTGCGTCTCGCGAGGATAGGCCCGGACAAAAAGCATGCGGCTGTGACACAGACGAACATGGGCGACCTTTACCGTGGTCGTGACCCCGTCGATGAGCACGATCTCATGGCTCCAGTCGAACTGGTAAGCTTCGCCGGGATCGAAGGTCAGGGGAACATAGGCTGCGGCTGATGCCGATCGTTCTTCCTTACTCCAGGATGCCGCATACCGCCGGACGGCGTCGTAACCGCCATCATACCCGCGAGCCCGCAACTCCTCGAAAATCCTGATCAGAGTCAGCCGGTCACGCTTCGCCTTCCGGGCATTGGCCGCAAGCATCTCGTCCAGTTCATCGGTCCACGGCCCGATCTTCGGCAACGGCTGGACGGTGCGTTCATAGGTCAGTTCGGTGACCCCGGACCTGATCACCTTGCGCACGGTGTTCCGCGAAACCCGGAACTCGCGGCAGATCTCCTTGATCTTCTTCTTCTCCTGAAAATACGCCCGCCGGATCTTCGAAATCGTCTCCACGACCAACATCCCACACTGTGCTCCCCGATAACCTCGGGAGCATCATCACAATCAGTGTAAGGCGGGTCATTTTTGGATGCCGATCACCCCCGCCACGGGGTCAATTTTGCATGCTTGTTCACAAACGGCTTCACCGAGGCATTCAACAGCAAGCTGCGGTCAAGACGTCTGAACGCGTATGGGTTCATGAGTCTTCTCGATGCCCGTTAAAAGTTGGCAGCGTGGCGTAGACACAAAAATGAGGATCGCCCCCACAGCGCGATCGGTTACAACGTCCCGATCGCCATGAGGCGGCACCGATGACGCTACCCGCCCGTCGTCGTGAAACAGCCGGGAAATTCCAGCTTCAGGCGGTCCAGCGTTCGCGAGCAGTGCAATGGCGTGCAGAAACTTATGACGAATGGTCCCAAGAGTGGGCTCGAAAATGGAAAAAACGTCACCTGAAACAGTCATGCCCCCTGACTTGCCTCCGCGAAATCGCTCACCGTGATTTGGCGTCCGCGCCAACTCTTAAGGAGCGGACACACGCGAACGAGCCGTTTCACCGATGCGCAGTTGGTAATCCCCCCATTTTTGCAGGGGCTTGATCGTAGAGTTTACGCGGCCATCTTCAATTTCTGTGCGGGCGTCATCCCGCCGTTGCCTATGTTGGATCGCTCGTTGTTGTAGGACCAGAGCCACT
>JABXHN010000060.1 GCA_013373635.1 Flavobacteriaceae bacterium | reverse complement strand
GTTCATAACCCCAATGGAGTATACTTTATCACCTGTACTGTGGTCGGTTGGGTAGATTTATTCACAAGGCCATGTTACAAAGACATCATCATTAATTCGCTTAAATACTGTATAGACCATAAAGGCTTAAGTGTTCATGCCTATGTAATTATGACCAGCCACATCCACATGCTTGTAAGTGCAAAAGAAGGTTGCTCGTTACCTTCAATTATCCGAGATTTTAAGACCTACACCTCCAAGCAGTTGGTAAAGGAAATTCAAGAAATAAATGAAAGTAGAAAAGAATGGCTACTTAATAAATTTGCTTTTGAAGCCAATAGAAAAGTAAGAGGCAAATCCTTTAAACTTTGGCGAGATGGATTTCATCCGGTTGAGATTCTAAATGGAGAGATACTTTATCAAAAGCTAGATTATATTCATCAAAACCCTGTTGCAGAAAGAATTGTGGATAGCCCACAAGACTATATATATTCTTCGGCTAGAAATTATGCAGATATGGTTGGAGAGCTAGAAATAGAGTTGGTAGTGTAGATCTCCTGAAGAAGAGCATACATGTCTGCCGCTTTAACTGGTGCTTGCCTTTGGCGAGTACCTATCTACTACTGGCGCTCACTTGCGGTGAGTACTTATCTTCCAAGGCAGATGTTGTGCTAAATTACTGTTGAATAAAATGAGTCCGCATTGCATTGCGAACTAGTTTTCGGGTAAGAAAAGCGTTTGAAGTACATCACAGAAGAATTAAAAATGGCTTAATGCAGAGTGTAATTAATGCATCATATGTATATTGAAAGATGAAGCACACACAATATTTTTTTGTTCTTCTTATCTTCTTTTCTATCACTTCGGGTATCCTTCAGGCCCAGTCAATTAGCTTTTCTAATGATGATGGTATTGAGACCAGTTCTGGAAAGCTTCAGTCTTCTAACAGCAAACTGCTTAGAGATTTAAAGAGACTAAAAAAGAAAGGGAGAAAGGAGCTTTCTGATCAATATCCCGATGCCTCCGAGGCAGAACTAGATTCTCTGATTGAGATAAGAAAAGTGGAGATAGAAGAAAACCTGAAAGACTCTGCTGAAACCGATTTGGCTAGAATCAGGAAGCAGATGGTAGAGGATATACTAGAAACACCGGAGAAACTGCCGGTTTCAGATGAGGTAAAAGAAAGCATAGAAGCGTTGAAAGAACTTGAAGCCATGGAGTTGTTGGAGAAAGACTCCATCAAGGCAAAAGATATCTTTACAACTCAAAATCTGAAAAAGATAAATAAAAAGGCTGGAGATGTGTTAGAAGATCTTGGCGATTATAAGTCTCAATTCAAAGATTGGGATAAAGCACTATTGTCTAAGGTTGAGAGTATTCCTGAGGCTAAGCTATTGAAAGAGCAAATAGAAAAAGCGGCTGAGTACAAGGCTTTACCAGACGGATATAGGGAGGATATGAGCAAGTTTCAAACCAATGAGTTTGTTAAAGAACAGTTGGAAACCTTGTCGGAAGAGTTGGAGAAAATTGGAGAGAGTATTCAAGAGAGATTCGATAATGCTATACTTAAAGTTCAAGAAGCAAAGGAGGAATTCCCTAGTTTAGAGAGCTTGGAAGAGGCTCCAAAAAGGTACAATCCCTATAGAGATGAGCCATTCTTTAAACGACTTAAATTTGGAGGAAACCTCAGCTATGTATCTCAAAAGCCTGTTTCAGTCGATCTAGCCCTTAACGTAATTTACCCGATAAACAAAAGAATGAGTTTGGGAGCTGAAACCGCTGGTAGAATCAAACTAGAAAAGGCTGATCCGGCTATTCAGGGCCAGCTAGATCGCCAAGGTCAATGGAGTATTAGAAGTGTAGCCAGATATCATATTACCCCTTTTTTCTATGCTCAAGCAAACTATGAGGTGAGTAAGGTTTCACTCCTAAATAATCAGGACAATACCACCTCTCAGGTTTGGTACAATACTCTGCTCGTAGGTTTGGGTAGGAAGTTTACAATAAAGGAGAAAATAGCGTTAAGCGTAACCACTTTTTACGATGTGTTCTTTAACCCGATAAACAGTCCTAACTCCAGTGCCTGGGTTATCAGGTTGGGATTTAATATAGGGAAATAATTTCCTTGACTTAATCTATGCTACTCTTAGATTAAAGTTCCTACTGAATTCGGGATTTGTCCTGCTTTGACTAACTAGGGCTCACTTGCAGTGAGTGCTAATCTTCAAGTTGCATGTTGTCGAGTATTAGTGTTGAATAAAATAAGTTCCTACTGCATCGCGAACTAGGGTGAGTCCCTTATAAACCTATTGGCAACCCGCGGTGAACCCTAAAATGTCTGTAGTTGAACGTTTTCGAAGATTGTTCTTAGATTAGCCAACTCTCCGTTTTGAGCGAGATAAATATTAAAACCAACTTGAGGAGTAGCTGGCAAGTCCGGTCTATTATAATTGGCTGTCAGGTGAGCCACCCCAAAATGAGGTAGCCCTTTAACCCAAACACAAATAGCTTTAGTCTTAAGCGTAAGCCTCTTCTTCCAATGGTTTGGCTACCGGAAAGTCAATTTCAACCTGAGTAAGGTTGTGCAAATAATTAGCT
>JABXHN010000093.1 GCA_013373635.1 Flavobacteriaceae bacterium | reverse complement strand
TAAATCGGAGTGCAAAGGTAGCATCGGTTTTCAATATTGCAAATGGCTTACTGAAAATATTTCAGAAAAAATTTCAACCACACTCCAATAAAACAGAAGTTCAAAAAAATCTAAATTTCTTTATCTTTAGACAAAGCTTCTAGCACTACATGACTCTTTCTGAATTCAAGAGCATTTTTGATCAATATTACTCCCCTATCAAGAACTTCTTGTATTATAAGTCTGGCGATATTGATTTGGCTGAAGATATTACCCAAGATGTGTTTATGAAGCTTTGGGATAAGCGCAAGGATGTACAGCAAGAAACCATTAAGAGTTACCTCTATACAATCGCCAATAACATGCTACTCAATAAAATTCGTCATGATAAGGTAGTGATGACTTTTGCCGAGCGACAGCAAACTCATCGGGAAGAACAATCACCGGAATTCGCTTTAGAGGAGAAAGAGTTTAAATCCGAACTTGAGCGGGTAATTGGAGCCATGCCTGAGAAGCAAAGAGAAGTTTTTCTGATGAATAGAATTGAGGAAATGACCTACAAGGAGATTGCAGATCGTTTAGGACTTAGTGTGAAAGCCGTAGAGAAAAGAATGCATGGAGCACTCGGACATATACGACTACACATAAACTACAAAATTTAACCAGCTTCAGGTTAGTAATAGAAGATAGATTTATACTGTAATGGATTCAATCGAAGCTCTTTGAAGAAGAAAAACTTCAGATAGACAAAGAAAATTGCTCCAATTCAGGTTATTTTAATGGAGCTGTCCTGACCAAAGCCTGGAAGTTAGTATTTCTCAAGGTTCAAAAGAACGGCAACCAAGTGACCATTGAATAGTGCGTATACACAAGTGGTTTTTATGTTTGTTGATTTTCAGCCAAACCAGCCTGGCTCAGGATATCCATTTCGTTAAGATAACCGAGACCTTTGAGAATGCGCCCCTTTCCAGGGTACTTCGAGTATTAAAAAACAAATACGACCTCAAAATAGCTTATGATGATGCCCTCATTAGCGGAACTACCATTAGTGGTCAGTTTTCAGATAAATCTATAACAGACTTCCTAAATCTAATTCTCCTGAATAAAGGGATAGATTATCAACTCCTGAATGACAAAATCATACTCATTCCAAAAAGCATCAACTTGGATTCAAAAACACCTACTTTATTCGGTATTACGGTTTTCGGTGTGGTACAAGATGCCAAAACTGGCGAAAGCCTTCCCAATGCTTTAGTTAGTATTAGTGGCCTTGGAAAAGGCTCAGTAACCAACAAAGATGGGTATTTCTCTCTTACGCAAGTACCTACCGACACCAGTACTATCTCAGTGAATTATTTAGGTTACAAAAAGGAAACACTAAAGCTAGAACCTGGGAAAACTAAACAAACGCTTAGAATCATGATGCAGGAAAGTGCCCTTGATCTTTCCGAGTTCACAGTAGTTGATGACAAATACAATACGATAAAATATGGCGATGAAATTTCGCAAATTACTATAGACCCCAAGAACCTTTCGGCACTACCTAGTTTAGGTGAACTAGACATTTTCAGATCGTTGCAATATTTACCAGGCATTAGCGGCTCCGATGAAACCTCTTCAGCTTTGACCATTAGAAGTAGCCCTTCAGCTCATAACCTAGTACTTTTTGATGGATTCACAATCTATAGATTAGATCACTTTTTTGGTGTTTTTAGTGCCATTAATGCCGATGCGGTTAGGGACATTCAGATTTACAAAGGTGGCTATGGCGCCCAATTCGGTGGCCGTGTTTCAGGTGTAGTTGATATTACCGGCACTACCGGAAATTTCAATGAGCCTCACTATTCATTTGGGGTAAATCTGTTAAGCGCTAGAATGAGTTCCAATATACCTTTTGCTAAGGGTCGTGGAGCTATCCACATAAGCGGCAGGCGTGCTTATACAGATATCATAAGGAGTAAGCTGTTCGAAAACCTGTACTCCAATTATAGGAACAAGTCTACTCAGGTCAATCAGCAGGCTTTCAACAATGGGCAAAATGAGTCAGATTTCATCAGACCGGATTTCCACTTTTTCGATGTTAACCTCAAAGCTTCATATAAAGTCTCCAATCGTGATGTCATGAGTCTGAGCTTCTACAAAGGAGAAGACTATTTGGATACAGATTACGACATTCTAAACTTTGGCGACCCAAATAACACTAACACCATTGATCAGATTGATAGCTATACTGAAAATGCCGATTGGGGAAATACAGGTATAGGTTTTATTTGGTCCAGAAACTGGAACAGAAATTATTACTCCAGCCTTCAGGCCGCCTATTCGAACTACTTCTTCAACTATTTATACAACAATGAAAGGAGAACAGAGACTGGTGACCTAACTGGACTTTATGAATTGCTGAGAACCAACTCTGTAAGAGATTTTCAATTCAACTTTAGAAATGAAATCAGTTTAGGCACAAGACATAGTTTGGAAACGGGACTCAGCTATTCAAATATTGATGTATTCAAAGAGGCGAACATAAGAGACCTAAATAGCAACGGCAATACGCCTGATAACGGAAGTCCTGCAATGATTGGAAATATTTTCTCAGCCTATCTTTCAGACCATATATCACTTAGCAGAAGTCTACAATTGAGAATAGGAGGAAGATTTAATGCTACAGATGTGAGTGATAAAAACTACTTCGGCCAGAGGCTTGCCTTGATTTATCAAATCTCCCCCTCACTGGAGCTAAAAGCTACCACCGGGAAATACTTCCAACTCATGAGAGAAGAAGTTTATGATGACCCTTATTCAAACAACGAGAACGGTTGGAGCCTGGCTTTCGATAAAAACAATCCTAATATTAGAGCTTTGCCGGTAATGGAATCTACCCACTACATATTCGGATTCCAATACTCCAAAAATGATTTCACCTTTGACGTGGAATACTACCAAAAACAAACCAGCGGGCTCACGGAATATAACATCTCTCACGTCTATGATGTGAATACTCAAATGCAAAATCCTTTAATCAATATTACTCAAGGCACGAGTGAAATTGAAGGAGTTGACATTCTGCTTCAAAAAAGATTCAAGAAGTATCAAGGTTGGATTTCCTATACTCGAAGTAAAGCTCGAAACCGCTTTGAGGGAATTAATAATAATGACTTCATACCTGCAAGGGAAGATCAAAGGAACGAAGTTAAGCTTGTGAACATCTATAAGTTACCTAAATGGAATTTCTCTGCTACTTGGGTATATGGCAGCGGAAAACCATTTTACAGCCCAACTATTAATCTCATTCGCGACAATCAGAATAATATTGTCAACTATGAAGTAATCAACTATCAGAAAACCATCGAAAGGCTTCCCGCTTACCATAGGCTAGATCTTTCTGTTGCACTGAAGTTTGAGAATGAATACATGAAAGGAGAAATTGGACTCTCAATACTCAATACTTATAATAGAATAAACATTCATAGCAAGAGACTAAAGAGAGATGAGATTGAGAGGGCTATCAACGGAGCCCCTAACGCAACAATCCCTTCAGATCTTTTCCGAAACATAGTTTTACTCGATAGAACTCCATCTATTTTTCTGAATCTGAACTTCTGATTTTCTTTACAACAAAGGGTAGGGTGTTATTAACACCCAGGGTATTAAAGGTATCATGACAGAAAAAAATCACCAGACTAATTGGGAAAAAAAATGGCTTGAAGGCACGATTTCAAGTGAGCAAGCCAGAGAACTCTCAGGTGAAGGTGCCCAATTTGAGTCATTGGAGAAATTCATTTCGCGTGTAAAAAACCTTGATGCTCCTCACGGAGTGTCAAAAGAAGAGGCTTGGCAGAAATTAGAGAGTGCTATTTCAATGGACAGCTCACCTAAAATCATATCGCTCTCGCGGAGAAACTGGATAATAGGAATAGCGGCCTCTTTGATCTTGGCAATCGGTGCTTTTTTTATTCTTCAACAGAATACCCATTTAATCACAATAGATACCTCTCTTGCTGAGGTTCAAATGGTCGATCTGCCAGATGGATCGACAGTTTATCTAAATGCCGAAAGCTCTATTTCATTTCCGGAGAAGGGCTGGACAGATAGCCGAGAGGTGAAGCTTTCTGGCGAGGCTTTTTTCGATGTAAAACGAGGCAGCAGCTTCACTGTAAAAACCGAAAATGGCTCGATTCAGGTATTGGGAACGAGCTTCAACGTACGTTCCAGAGTAGACCTCTTACAAGTTGCATGTAAAACCGGAAAAGTAAAAGTAAGTTCTGCCGATAATTCTTCAGAGCAAATCATCACGCCAGGCTTGGCTGTAACTGTTGAAAAGGGTTTGGTTTCAGAACCAATGGAAACAAGTTTGAGCAGAATTGATGGCTGGAGGAATGGCCAGTATGATTATGAGAGCATACCGCTTCAGCAGGTTCTGGATGAAGTCAAAAGATTATATAATGCTCAAATCGAACACGATTTCTCAGAAAGCGAATTGACCAGTCCGATTACTACTACCTTCTCAAGCATGGGAGATGCTGCTCAGACTATTGCAGTATCTAAGGGCAGAGATTTTGAAGTGGATGAAAATGACAACAAGATCATCTTCAAGGTCAAATAACATTTAAAATTAAGGTGACTATTGTTTAACGGTTAAGCAGCTCAGTCACTGATTCTTAGGTTGAGGTTGAGGGATGGGTGGTGCCGTCCCTCTATTTTTTACAGCAGTTCTACCAAACTCTCCAAACTCATTCCTCTGGAGCCCTTTACCAGATAAGATGTCTCCGTTCTTTTGTTTGCCGAAAGATGGTCAGCCAAATCAGCCTTGCTTTCAAAATACAATGAGTCAGGATTGGCCTGATGAGCCGAGATCATGAGCTTGCCACAGAATATCACCTCATCTAGCTTCAATGCTTTGGTCAGTTCTCCAATAG
>JABXHN010000045.1 GCA_013373635.1 Flavobacteriaceae bacterium | reverse complement strand
TTTTTCAAAAAATTTTCATCTTTTTTTTTGACTAAAAACTAAACAGCTGAAAAGCTGCATTTTACAAGGAAAAAATTAATTGAAAAAATTCCAAACCAAACCGAATCTCACTACAAAATCTCGGTAAGGATAGCTCGGCGCCACATAATAATTGTACCCAGAAAGGGGAGCATTGATGTGTTCGGCTTTAAAAAAGATACGAGTTTGACGAATTCTAGCATTAATAAAAAGATCAATTAAGGGATAAGCCCCTAGATTTTCACCCTGAGATCTGGTATAAAATTCACCCATTAATGGAAGATATCCATTTGCTCGATATGAAGTGAAGTATTTAAAAGAGATTCCTGTCTGCAAAAACATGGCGTGATCAAACACATCTGATGAGAAATAAAGAGTATTTCTGGTTAAATAATGAGGCAACATTAAAGCATCTTCTTTTTGTTCTACCTTTTGAATCAAAGAGGTGTGATCAAAGGCCCACTTACCAAACTTGAACTCTTTATTGTATTTGAGTTTTAAGTGTCCAACTGTTGAGCCCGATTGAACAGGCCTTATTGTAGGCGACGAACTATCTACCGTATGAAGGACCAATCCCGAATCATTAGTCAAATACGTAAAGTGATCGATGAGACTTAGGGAGGCATCTAAGTTCCCCAAGAGCGATGACTTCATTACAAAACTAAGTGCTGAAGATTTCTCAAAACTAAAATCCTCACGATGATCCCATCTATAATTAGTATAGTCACTCTGATAAAACAGATAATTAAAGTCTGGCATTCTCGATTTGAGTTTTAGATTCAGATCGAATTGATGCTGATCCTTGATCGCTCCACTTAGAGTTGCGTTTAGCAAATAGTCCGATAGATTACCAACTAAGGTGTATTGCAAATCACCTTTTAAACTAAAGGCTCCTAGTTTCTTTATATAACGACCTCCCAAGATGAGTTCTGTATCTTCCATTCGATTTAGACCCAAACTATCCGGAACAGAAGTCGAATTAAAACGATAGCTGTAGTGATCACTCTCAAGAGAAGCTGTAAGCTCTCCTAGTATAGGATTGGTAAATTCCGCTGAAACTTGTTGCTTGCCCAGCTCTAAAATAGCTTTATCATCAATGATAGAATTCTCAAAATCTCCGAATAAGTCAGAAGCTCCATTTTGAGAAAATCCGACAGATCGACTCTCGTAACTCATCATATGACCGAGCTTTAAATCGCTCTTTCGCTTTTGGGCCGTATCCTTATTCACTCTAGTGAGTTCATATTGGTGATCCATATAATAGCGCTTCCCTTTAAAGCTTGAACTCGCACCGTAAAGACGTAGGTCTACGATTTTGCGATCCAAATAACGGGAATCGCCCGATTCAAACTGATCTTCTTCTCTTGTTAAACCTCCGTGTTCTTCATTTTCAGAGCTGAGTCCCACAAAATGTCCACGTAGGGCATATTTAGAATTTTTAGAGGTATAATTAAAACTCGTTCTAAAATTTGCAAAACGAGCATCCTCACTACTGTATTTTCCAACCGATCTAAATCCAGTGTTCTCTAATGAAATATTAAACTGCTTAGACATATTAAAGGTGATGTAGATATCTAAGAATTGCCCATTGTCGACCGAAGTGATAAAGGTAGCCTCGGTAGTTGGAATCGGAACATTGTAATAGTTGACATCCTCCGTATCCATATAGTGATAACTCTTAGCTTTCCCTCCTATAAAAGGCAAATAGGTCTGATTGTTCTCTTTGTAGTCACCAGTTAAAGAGGCGTAACCCTGTCCCATATTAGCAAAAGGCATCAGCTCTAAATCATCTTTTCTGAGAAAATTAAACTTGTAGTACTTAGAAATGGAAAGTGAACTATCTAATGCAATAGTATCCCTTTTATGAGAAATAATCTTAAAATCTTTAGTTCCCAATCGTATCGTATCGCGTTTGACAATCGTATCGATTTTCATTCCCTTTTCAGAGAGAACTGATTGAACCTCTCTTCGCATCGATTCATCGAATTGTCTGGAGGAATTGTTCCCTTTTTTAGGCACCTGTGCCAATGAAAACTGAGACAGAAGTACGAATAAAAGACAGAAGTGTAATTTCATAATTGTTTGTTCAAGGCAAAGGTAATTATTTGATTAGAACCTAAACTTTAAAAATTTATCTAAATTTACAGTTAAAATCCAACAGAGAGAAGATCCTATGCTAGAACAATTCAGCAAGACCATCCTAGTTGCCGGTACTGACGAAGCTGGAAGGGGATGCCTAGCGGGTCCTGTGACTGCGGCAGCAGTCATCCTTCCCTTTGATTTTTACAATGAACTCTTAAACGATTCCAAACAACTCAGCGAAAGAAAAAGAATGTTATTAATGCCGCTGATCAAAGATCAAGCAATCTCCTATGGAATCTGTCATATATCACATCAGGAAATCGATCAAATCAATATCTTAAATGCCTCCATCTTAGGAATGCACCGTTCTTTGGACGCCATGAATATGGATCCCGAAATGATCATAGTGGATGGCAATAAATTTAAACCCTATAAAGAACTCCCTCATCAGTGTGTCGTTAAAGGGGACGGAAAATACCTCAGTATCGCTGCTGCTTCTGTTCTAGCAAAAACTGCCAGAGATCACTATATGGAAGAACTCGATGCCCAATATCCCATGTACAATTGGAGACAAAACAAGGGGTATCCGACCAAAGAACATCGAGAGGCAATCAAAAAATACGGACTCAGTCCTTATCACAGAACCTCATTTAAACAGTTACCAACTCAAATTAGCTTGGAATTTTGAAGCGCATCAAACTCTACATCACATTATCCTTATTAGGATTCCTCATTTCAATGAGCAGTTGTAACAATATAAACTCCTCAGATGAACTCATCAATCACATTCCCGATCAAACTCAAATCCTCATAAGGCTTTACAAATCAGAAGCTACAGATCTTAATGATCATTTAAAACGATTTTTAGACTTTGATGAACTTGAAAATGTTCAAGAACAACTTAAAGTTTTAAAAGGATACAACCCAGAAAACGAAGGCCTACTTTCTTTTGTACAATTAGAACGAGACAAATTAGATTTTATACTAGTAAAAGAATATAAAGACGCCTTAGCGATACGATCGGACTCCATCGCTTCCTTTGACTATGACGGGGAAAAAATACACAGTCGATCATTTGAAAACGCTACCCTCTATAGTTGGTCCAATCAATACCATCATTTTTTAAGCTCTTCTCAGCTGTTAATTGAAAATAGTATCAGAAATTACAATAGAAATACCACCGCAACTGAATTAAAACTACTCTATCAAAAATCTTCTCAAAACAATCTGTTTATTCGAGCCAATGGAGATTCATGGATCAGTAAAAAACTTAGAGTTGGAGCCTTCCTCCCCAAGAATCTCGGTAGTTGGATTGCTCTTGAAACCTCATCAGAATTAAACCACACCAAAGCGCATGGCTTAACCACTCTAAATGACTCTATTGAACACTTCTTGTATTTGTTTAAAGATCAAAAACCGATTCGAATGATTTCAAATCGTTATGCTCCTTATACGACAGACGGTCTTTGGTCTTTTGGTCTATCAGACTTTGAACGATTCGATCAGAGTAGAGATAAATACCTGGGCAAAAAACACAATATAGATTCTCTTTTCAATTCTGTAAGCGAGTTTGCTAAAATTCAATTCAACAATCAATCCGTTCATTTATTTAGAGCCGTTTTTGCTGATCAATTATTTGAACAGTTTAGTTCAAATCTAATCGAATATCAAGGAATCGCTATTGCCTCCATCAATCCTAAAGAATTCAAAAATCACTTTAGTCCTATGTTGGATCTGAGTGAAGATGCTTTTGGCTGTTTAATCGACGATGTACTCCTGACTTCCAAAAGTCAGGAAGCCTTAAAGACCGTTATTAGTTCCTACAATACTAAATCCACCTTTGACAAAAGCCCTAGTTTTAAGACGATCGAAAAAGATATCGCCAAGGAAGCTACCATCAACTATATTGGAAAGCTCTCCTACAGTATTCAAGAACTAAAAGACGAAGCCAATGAAGTGTTCTCTTATCAATGGGTTTCTAATAAGGATTTCTTCCACACTCATTTGAGTTTAAGGGGGTTGGATTCCATTTCCCAAACAAAACAAATTGCGCCACTGTTTAGCGTTAAGCTCGAAGCTCCTGTACGCTTAGGCCCCTTTATTGTAACCAATCATCGCAACAATTCAAAAGAACTTATTGTACAAGACGAGAACAACCAGCTATACCTTATTGATCACAGAGGAAAACTGCTTTGGAAAAAACAGTTAGATGCTCCAATTCAAAAATACATTCACCAAGTTGACCTTTATAGAAACAAAAGACTTCAATTTGCTTTTACCACTGAAAATCAATTCATGGTACTCGACAGAAATGGAAAAGAAGTCAACAGTTTAATTAAAAATTTCAAAGATGGTGGACTCACTCCCTTAGCTGTTTTTGATTACGACAACTCTAGACAGTATCGAATGGTGTTTTCACAGGGGACTACACTGTATATGCTCAATAACAAAGGATCGAATGTCAGTGGATTTAACTATTCAAAATTGGAGGCTCCACTTACAGAAGTCCCCAAACACTTTAGACTCAACAATAAAGATTTTCTCGTATTTAAATTGTCCAATGGAGCTTTAAAAATATTAAATCGAAGAGGAAACACCAGAATTAAAACACCGAACTACTACGATTATTCTCCAAATCAACTCAGTGTGTTTCAGGGACATTTTGTCTTTACCGACACTGAAGGAAACCTACATTTTATCGATCAGGATGGCAAAGAAATCATTCAAAATCTAGCGATTGGTCCGGATCATTTAATCGATATCAGTGAAGAAGGAATTCTCAGTCTAAATGAATCTCAATTAAAGTTTAGAGATCAACTATTCACCCTACCCTATGGCTCCTACGCTGAAGTGAAGGTTCTTGAATTCAGTAACAATTATTTTATCACTACTACTGATAAAGATACGCATCAAGTTTATTTGTTTGATTCCAATCTTAATCTCTTGAACCAATTTCCGGTTTTTGGATTTAGCACCGCTCAATTAGATGATTTAAATGAAGATGGAAAGGCAGAACTCATTAGTCTAGATGGACCAGACGGAATCATTGTTTACAGTGGACTTTGATTAACGATCGGGATTATTGAGAATCACTAAGGCAGCAATAACTCCTGGTACCCATCCACATAGGGTCAACAAAAAAACAATTAAAATAGATCCACATCCTTTTCCAATAACAGATAAGGGTGGAAATAAAATCGCTAATAATACTCTCCAAAAACTCATAAGGTCGGTCTTTTTAGTTTAGACGAGCTGATCACAAAATTGTTACAATGAGGATAAATTTGCTTCGAAAAGAGCTGCAAAATGAACAGAAAATTTATCCTTCACTTCTTGCATATCCACTTCTCTTTTAAGCTCTAATTGCATCGAAGTTACCGACTTGTCTCGAATTCCACAAGGAATCATCAGATCAAAGTAACCCAAATTGGCATTGACATTCAGTGCTAAACCATGCATGGTCACCCAACGACTCGCTCGAACACCCATGGCACAAATCTTACGAGCAAATGGAGTCCCCACGTCTAACCAAACACCGGTTTCACCTTGTGAACGTTCAGCAGTAATTCCGTAATCTGCAAGAGTAAGGATTACAGCTTCTTCTAACATTCTTAGGTATTTGTGAATATCTGTAAAGAAATTCTCTAAATCTAGGATAGGATAAACGACCATTTGTCCTGGTCCGTGGTATGTGATATCCCCTCCTCTATTGATTTTGTAAAAGGTTGCTCCTTTGGACTTGAGTTCTTCTTCAGAAGCTAATAAATTGGTAATATCTCCACTTTTACCAAGGGTAAACACATGAGGATGCTCTACAAAAAGCATATAATTTGAAGTAGCCATAGGTTCTTCAAGCTCTCGATTCGCTCTTTTTTGAGCTACAATTTTTGCAAAGAGTTCTTCTTGATAATCCCAAACCTCTTTGTAATCCTTAAGACCGATGTCTTGAACCTCTATGTGCTTATTCAAACTCATTAGTCTACAAGACTGATCATTAAAGCATCACCTTCTTTGTAAACCTGAGCTAATTTGTGTTTCGTAAGACCTTTAACCGACTTATCCCACTGCTTATTGCTCATCCCTGTTGCCTCTTTAAGTTCTGCAAGTAATTGTGGTGATTGCTTTTTAAGTAAATTGAAAACAGAAGTTTCAGCTTCTGATAATTCAACTGCTTTCTTTTCAGGTCTCATTTGAGGGAAGAACAATACTTCTTGGATCGAAGCATTATTAGTCATCATCATCACCAGTCGATCGATTCCGATTCCGATACCAGAAGTTGGAGGCATTCCGTATTCTAAGGCTCTAAGGAAGTCCTGATCGATAAACATCGCTTCGTCATCTCCCTTTTCAGATAGTTTTAATTGCTCTTCAAAGCGCTCGCGTTGATCGATAGGATCGTTGAGCTCTGAGTAAGCATTGGCTAGTTCCTTTCCATTAACCATAAGCTCAAATCGCTCTGTTAAATCTGGATTAGAACGGTGTTCTTTAGTCAGTGGACTCATCTCTTTTGGATAGTCCGTTATAAAGGTTGGTTGCACGTAGTGATGTTCACAACGCTCTCCAAATATTTCGTCGATGAGTTTTCCAACTCCCATAGTTTCATCTACATCGAGATCTAATTTCTTAGCGACCTCTCTGAGTTCCACTTCTCCCATTCCAGCAACATCATAACCGGTGTGTTCTTTGATGGCCGAAAGAATTGGCACTCTTGGATAAGGAGCCTTAAATTCTATCTGGTGTTCGCCCACTTGAACCTTAGAACCTCCAGTCGCTTCAATCGCTACAGTCTCCAATAACTTTTCAGTTGTGTCCATCATCCAGTTGTAGTCCTTATAGGCTACATAGAGTTCCATCACTGTAAACTCAGGATTGTGAGTACGGTCCATTCCTTCATTTCTAAAGTCTTTGGCAAACTCATACACTCCTTCAAAACCACCTACGATTAAACGCTTTAAATACAATTCATTTGCAATACGAAGGTAAAGTGGCATATTGAGCGCATTGTGATGCGTGATAAACGGACGTGCAGCTGCACCTCCAGGTATCGGTTGAAGAATTGGAGTCTCTACTTCTAAATAACCCATATCGTTGTAAAACTTACGAATGGTATTGGTGATTTTGGTACGCTTCACAAAGGTGTCTTTTACCTGAGGATTTACGATCAAATCCACATAGCGTTGACGGTAACGAAGCTCCGCATCGTTAAACTCATCGTGAACTTTTCCTTCTGCATCGACCTTTGGAAGTGGCAAGGGACGTAGTGCCTTACACAAAATCTCAAAGTTCTTTACCAAAATGGTTTTCTCACCCACCTGAGTGGTAAACATAGTTCCTTCAACGCCTAGGATATCCCCTAAGTCAACGAGCTTTTTAAAGACCTCATTGTAAAGAGTTTTATCTTCTCCTGGACAAATTTCATCTCTGTTAAAATAGACCTGAATTCTACCTTCAGAATCTTGAAGCTCCGCAAAAGAAGCTTTACCCTGAATTTTCTTTCGCATCAAACGACCAGAAATCACCACTGATTTACTTTCCTCATAGGCGTCTTCCATACTGGAAGAACGAAGGGTTACTGGATATAAATCTGCTGGATAAGGATTGATCCCCATCGCTTTTAACTTGTCTAACTTTTCTCTACGAATGATTTCTTGTTCTGAAAGTTGCATAGGTTTATTTTTAACTGACTGCAAAGATAACGCTTTGAACCCTATGCTACAACTCAATTAATTTGAAATAAATAACACTCTTTAAAGACTAAAAATGCAGTTCATCGAAAAACCTAACAACAAGCAATAAAAGCTCATAAATTGATAGAAAAAATTATTCTATCATGAAATCTTACATCTTCAAAATTGGTTTCTCCTTTCTATTTATTGCCCTTACAATCATTTCTTGTGAGAAAGATTCTGAAATT
>JABXHN010000096.1 GCA_013373635.1 Flavobacteriaceae bacterium | reverse complement strand
GGGTAATTTCTCCCCTTCCATTCAAAGTTCTTAAAGTTAGCGGCTATGCCAAAATAAATAGCATAGAAGGGGTATAATATGAAGCAAAGGAGAAAATAGTGGATGTAGGTTCTGTGCCCGAAATGAGATCTCACTGAAGAAATAAAAATCAGCTCACTCAGAAGCTTTAAGGCTAGTACAGCCGAAAAAAGAACTACTGCCTGATTCTGGACAAGCCACCAATAAGCACTTACCTGAGCCAATTGAATTAAGACGATAACCAAGGCGGTAAAGATAGTCATTGGCCTGGCTGCCAGCTTCCACTTACTAGCCCAACGAATGCGCTGATTCCTGAACTGCCCCCAACGTTCGAAAGCAGCGGTTTCGACCAGAGCATTGGGAGAGCCATTGAATACGATAGCTTTTCCAAAATGCTTTTGGAGTTTATTCATGAGTAATTCATCATCTCCAGATGGGCTACTCTCAATATTATTGAATCCTTCCACTGCTTGAAAAGCCGATTTTCTATAGGCCAGATTAGCTCCGTTAGCCATCACTGGCTTTCCGGCTTTAGCCATGACTCCAGTAACACCAATTAACGGACTAAATTCAATAGATTGAATCTCCTCCCAAATACTTTTGCCAACTAGCATCACCGACCCAAGTACCATTTGCACTGACTTAGATTGGAATGGAACAATTAGGGACTCAAGCCATTGAGGCTTCATTAGACAGTCGGCATCGGTAGTTACAATCAACTCATGCCTAGCTGTTTCAATACCCAATTTTAGAGCAGCTTTTTTGCCAGACGAATCAGTCAATGAAATAACTCTGGCTTTCAACTCAGTAGTTGCCAAAAACTCATAGAGTATTTCCGCTCCTGAATCCTCAGAATGATCATCGATAAACACCACCTCAAAGTTCGGATGGGTTTGGGAATTCAAGGCATGAACCAATGCCTCTAAGTTCTTAGCTTCATTTCTGAATGGCACCAAAACTGAACAAGCTATAGGCTCGGACAGAGTACCTTTTAAGTTGGTATGCTTTGCCCACTGAACGGTCATCCAAATCAGTACTAAGGAATAAAAAAGCAATAGTCCGAAGGCCAAATACACATTGCAATTTGACTAATCCGTATCAATTTAAAAACCTGCCTATTCGGCTTATGCTTATATTGCCGGTAGATGGCAAAAGTGATTCAGGAGAAGATTGTTCTAGGCATTGACCCGGGCACCAGCGTAATGGGTTATGGTGTACTTAAGGTTGAAGGCAAAAAGCTTAGCCTCCTTCAGTTCGGGGTCATCCACTTAAAGAAATATGCAGGCCATGAGCTAAAGCTAAAGAAGATCTTCGAGCGTGTCACTTCCATCATTGAAGAGTTTCATCCTGACGAAGTTGCTCTGGAAGCACCATTTTATGGCAAAAACATTCAGTCAATGTTGAAACTTGGCAGAGCGCAAGGTGTGGCCATGTCAGCTGCTCTAGCTAGAGATATTCCAATTACAGAATATGCCCCCAAGAAGGTAAAACAATCTGTTACCGGAAACGGTAATGCTTCTAAAGAACAAGTAGCAGCCATGCTTCAAACCTTGCTTTCTATTAAAGAGCTTCCGAAAATGCTTGATGCTACGGATGCCCTGGCAGTAGCCGTATGCCACCATTTTCAGAATGGTCAGGCTCAAAGCAGATCCGCCAGCTGGAAGAACTTCATCAGCGAAAATCCGGGAAGGGTGAAATAGACACTCTACAAGGAGGTTAATTTCCTAGTTTAAATAAAGTTATTATTTTAGCAATGACTCAAAAAGTAAACCGGTTGAAATATTCTTTTCCTTTGGAAAACACCGTTGACTACTGCATATGGTTTACAAAACTATTCTTAAAGTTTGCTTAATCACTCTTTCTTTTGGTCTCTATGGGCAACAAGACCTAACCACCATATCTAAATCAGATGGTAGGTTTATGGGAAATATTAAGAGTAATAATGTTTCAGACCCTGTCGGTTTAATGGATAGATTCGACTTGCACTTGCAGTGGTGGAGTTTGATGAGTGAGCCTGTGGAATATTACGACTTTACTTGGTTCTCAACCGGTAAATATACAGTGGATGTTAAAGGCCGACAGAGAACTATGACCAAGGCCACATTAAGCAAGTACCCTGATTTAGTTAGAAGGTTTGAAAGAATTACTCCCATAGATATAAAAATCGAGATCTCAGGTGTGGCTGATGCAGGTGCCTTAGATGTAAAAAGAGGGCGTGTTCCGAACACCGGAGGTTTAAATACCCGTGCCCGTTCTAACTACAAAAAAGATGGTCAATCATATGACCGTTATCAGCTATGGGGTGATATTGTTTATGAAATCCCTGATGCTAACCTTGTTCCATCTTATGCTGCTAATAAAGGAAGTGGCATAGTTCCAGGCTCACAACATTGGAATGAATTTCTATTCTGGCCAGAAGAGAGCAAGTATATGAATAGGATAAAGACCTATGAGAAGGGAAATAAAAACGACAAAACGTTATTAGAAGAAAATAAGAATAGGTTTTCTAAAACCAATTCCTTCAGTTTATCTGCCAGAATATTAGAGGTTGAATGGCCATTACCAGAAATGAGAAACATCATCGAGAAGTATGATGCTTATGAGAAAGGTATTGAAAAACCAAGTGAAGCAAAATCTAAAGCAAATACACTGAATGATCTGCTAAGCGATGTCAGTGATAGACCCGTTACGAAATTTGAAATATCAAGACGTGAAAGAAAAGTAGGTGTTGTTTCGGAAGACGGAAGAATTCTGATACCCTTTAGAGAATGGAATATTACTGAATACGATCCTAAAACAGGCTTTGCCAAAGTTGAGAAAAACTTAGATGTTAGAACCAGGAACGGCAGCTGTGATAAAGTTTTCCGAGCTCAGATTGTTGAAGTCAGTACCGTTGACTCCAGTGGAGAGTCAATTCTTCCACCAAAGAAAATTGCAGTTACCTTTTACGGTTATAATGGCACTGGTAGCGATACAAGTACAACGCCATTGGTTTTGATTGCTTATGACCCTGATGAAACGCTTGAAGAAAAAAGAGCCAGAGAAAGAAGACAAGCCGAAGCAAGGAAAAAAGAAGCAGCAGAACGAGAACGCTGTAACGCATTGAACGAACCCATTTTTGATGCATTTAAAAAAGATCTTCAAGCTCAAGGTATAGACACAAGTAGGTTGGGATGAAAAGACTAGCGATTATACTTATTCTCCTTTTGTTACATGTGTCCTACGCGGTTGCACAAAACAATAGTGAACAAAACCAGCTAAAAGCTTACTACTCCAGCGCATTGAATGCGCTCGAAAAAAGACAATGGGATCAAGCTTTGAGTAACGTTGATAATGCCCAGCAATTGGCAGGTCAAAATATTGCAGCTTTTGAACTGGTAAGAATTAGAGCTTTTCATGGAAAAAAAGACATCGCCCGAGCTAGAAGAAGCATTGAGATTTTTAATTCTCTGGAACCAAATGAATCTCAAAAGCGCCAGATAGCATCTTACATCACTTCGGTTAATGATGAAATTCAGCAAATCAATAACAACTTTGCTCAACGTTGGGAAAGTGAGAAAAAAAGACTAGCTCAGCAGAAGGCAAGGATTGAAAGATTAAATGCTCAATTAGAAGCTGTTAATGTTGGGAAAGAGGCTTATGACCTGGCCGTCAAGTTGAGAGATGCTTTTACCAGAAATAGTTACTACGTTGGCAAGCTCTACAATAGACTAGAATATTCCGGATCTATTTATGAGAAAGGTTTGGGAGGTACCGAAATGAGGTATGGAAGGCTGGTAGAAAAACGGCCAACAATAGAAAGACATAGTTTTAAAATATTGGTAAATGAACTTGCTAATGAAGTTATTTCTACCAATTGGGGCGTTTCCCTGGAAGATTCAGAGGTAAGATTCGCCATTAGAACGGAGGTAAACGTTATTCCAGGGAATTGCAAAATTCGAAAATCATCCACCAAGTCGTTCTACTCTGCAAAAATCAACATCAGTGCTCCAAACCCTGAGGACTTGTTAAGTTCAGTACAGTTTAGATTGAGCATTTCAAAAATACGCGATTGGAGTCTGAGCATCCCTCTCCTTTCGGCATTTGATGATTGTAATATCGCTACTTATAGAGATGAGCGAAACCAACCGACAGAAAACTCCCTTGAAAAACGAATCTACCAATCTCATTTGGACTATGTAAATGAAAAACTGAGGAGAATTGATCGGACTTTTACTTTATCTGAAAGCCAGCGGCTGGCTTTTGTAAAAGACAGGGAAAGGTTCGAGGAATATTTTATGAATGCTTTCTTTAGAGCGACAAATATCAACTTTGAAAAACTAGACAATTCCATCAGAAACAAAGAAGCCAAAGCAGCTGCTGAAGCTGAAAAGGCAAAAGAGGCAGCAATATTCAGACAAAATCAACTGGCGAAAATACAGACTCTCAGAAACCGCATAGAACCACTTGCAAGTCAAAACCAATACGAGCAAATAGCTTTGGTTTATAAGGAATTGATTGAAGTCTATCGAAGTATAGATATGGATCCAAAGGAATTGGTACCAGAAATCAAAGAATTCCAGTCCAAGGAATTGGTGTACATGCAGAAACAGTATGATTCAGTCATTAATGAAGCCTTAGAAGCCTACGAAGCTAAAGATTATGAAAAAGCTGATTCTTCATTGAATCAAGCTCGATACATTGAAAATCGCTATGATATTGAGCCGAATAAAAATGCCAATGGTCTAAACCTAAAAATTTATAATGGCAGATCTGAAAGGGATAGAGCTCTGGAATATGCTCGAGAATTTAACTTAGATAATTATTATGTATACAGCGATACAGAAGAAAGACTAAAGCTGGCCATTGAATTTGAACCTGAAAATGAGGCATTCAAAAAGAACCTGGAAGCCTATTACGCTAAAGAAAAGCAAAAGGAATTTATGGGTTTGATCCGTCAGGGTGATACGGAACTCAAGAACAGCAACATTTCCACTGCTATTTTAATTTATGAAAGGGCTCTAAAAGTAGATCCAGAGAATAGTCTGGGCCAAAATAAACTAGCATCAGCCAAAGCGGCTCTCAGTAATAAAGGAAAAGGAAAGGCGAGTCTGATCGAAGAAATTGAGGAAGAGATTAAAAATGGTGATAAATACGATGAAGCCTTTTTATCTGAAGCACGCACTAAAATTCAAAACTATATTAAAGACTATCCTCAAGATGCAGAATTGATTGTTGCTGCAACGGCATTATACATCAAAGAAAAATTAGGGTTGGAAGAGGCCTTCAAAATGGCACAAAAGGCCCAAGAAATTGATCCTAACAACCTAGAGAACCTAAAGAATTTGGGAGATCTCTATTATCTAAGCAATGATTATCCCAAAGCTATGGAGTTCTACCAGAAGGCTTTAGAACTACCCAAACCATTAAAAGACGAAGTGCTTCAAAAATTAGCCCAAGGTCATTATACCCTTGCTTTAAGAACTAAAGATAAGTCATTTGAAAATTTGGCTGTTGAGTACGCCAATCAAGGGGTAAATGAAAATGTTGATCACCCAGTTTTTGAAAGAGTCCTCAAGCGCTTTTGCCCAGCCAATGAAAATTGTAATAGATAGTTTATGAAAAAAACCATTCTAGTCATTCTATTGCTCGTGTCCTACTCGAGTTTGAGAGCCCAAATCAAAATAGGCTTAATTGACCCAAATGCTGCCAAAGAGCAGATTGAAGAATTTCAAATGTTGAAACAAAGATATCTGAAGCTAAGAGAGTCCAAATTGGCTGAAATTGATAGCATGAATAAAGTTTTGGAGGACATTAAGCAAGAAATGAATGGCGCAACTGATGAACGGCAAAGAAGTGGTTTACTTTATAAGCTTGACATTCTAAGCAGTAAAGTGAGTAGAAAAACAATAGAAATAATAGAGGGATTGAATGAAAGGGAAAGAAACTTAGTTCAGCCATTCGATATAAAGCTTTCTGCTAGCATAGAAGAAATTGCATTAGAGGAGGGAATAAACATGGTCTTAAATCCAAATCATATTCCTGATGGTTTTCAAAAATATATTGGGTCGGAAAACTTTATCGATATCACTGAACTAGTAGTAGAAAGGGTGGGAGAAAAATGAGAAAGTTAATCATCAATTTATTTGTCGTTCTATTTTTTATATCACTTAGCAACTGCTTAGTCGCGCAAGAATTAAAAATAGGCTTTGTTCAAAAGCAGTTTTTGGTAAATAACCTCGGAGCCAAAGAAGGGATAAGGCAAAAACTTGATTCAGGAAGAAATGCTCTTTACCAAAGATATCAATTAACGCAAAGGGCAAATACTCAAAAAATCACTCAACTGGTAGATCAAAGAAAAAAAGCCACCAGCTCGAGCGAGCAACAAAGAATTACTCAACAGATTGAAGGTCTTCAATTAAACACTCAAGAAGAACGAGAAAAGATTGAATTGGACTATCAAACATTAGAGAAAAAAGCTGTTGACGATTTAATTCTCAAAGTCGACAATGCCATAGCTGAAGTGGTTAAGACTAAAAAGATCAAACATTTACTAACTCAATCTTCAGGAAATGGCGAATCGGTCATACTTTATGCAGATCAGCAGACCAATGCTACTTATAACATAACCTTGGAGGTAGCTAAATTACTCGGCCTGACTACAAACTAAGAGCACTGAAAAACTCAAAAAGCCGCTCCGCAAAGCGGAACGGCTTTTCTGTAACCAAAACCAACTAAAATTAGACTAAAACTCAATTAG
>JABXHN010000079.1 GCA_013373635.1 Flavobacteriaceae bacterium | reverse complement strand
CCTGAAATTCGGTTCAATACCACATTGGGTTTGTAAACCTTATCATCCAGGCCAAACTCTTTTACAATAGTCTTTATAAGCGACTTTGAGTCATCAGAATCATAAATGGTGAAGTTGCTAGGGTAGCCCAGTCTATCGGCTTCGGCTCGGAGTATTCTCGCAAATACTGAGTGAAAGGTACCCATCCAAAGGTTTCGCGCATTCAGTCCTGCAACACGCTCAATACGCTCCCGCATTTCCCGAGCGGCCTTATTGGTAAAGGTGAGAGAAAGTATGTTAAACGGATCTACTCCCTTTTCCTTAATCAAGTAGGCAATGCGGTAAGTAAGCACGCGTGTTTTGCCCGATCCGGCACCTGCAATAATCATGGCGGGGCCTTCGGTGTTCACCACACCTTCGTATTGGGGTTCATTAAGAGATGAGAGGTAATCCATTAAGAACAGCGAGCTTTTTTACAATGTTCGCAAGTTAAGGCTTGCGAATGATTTTTTGTAGTTGATACTACATGAATGATTCGTTTATAGAATTAATTAGCCTTAGTTATCAAGTTGAGATAGAAATCACTTAATACAAACTGAAATCTTGGAGTTTCGTTTCTCTGGTGGAATAGGTCGCAATGTAAGGAGATTGTGGATTCGAAGTGTATTTTGCTAATTCTATAAGAAGGTTTATTGAATTAAGATGGTGGATTTTTACATCAAAGCTTTCAAAAACTTGCGCTATTTCAGGAGATATTGAAGGTTTGGAATTTTCATCCACACCAACGATGAAGACCTCTTTACATAAAGAAGAGCTAAAGAAATTTATTAGTTTATCCTTAATACAGAGAGAACAGTCTGTCTTCGAAATAATTAAAACAACCTTTTCTTCTTTCTCAGCGGGAGAAACTTCTTTAAGTTCCAGAATAATCTTTTCTGTCAATTTCTGATTAGAACAGCTAACCAGTAATAATAAGGCTAAAATTAAATAGTTCTTCAATCGTTTGAGCTTTTTAGCTTGGCCTTATAAAAAACAACTGTTGAATCCGTCTCTGTAATAGCCGGGTTGGTATACAATAATACTTCTTCGTTTGAAAAGTAACTTGCTACTCCAACTGCATCTTTAGGCAGCATTATATCACTACTCACTTTCAGACTAGAATCGATTAAAACGGAGTAATATTGCATATGTTTCTTAAATAATTCAGGTAGTTGCGCAAAGGATTGCATTTCTTCATAAACCTCCATAGGGATGCCAGTTCTATAAGTTATCAGTAAATATCTATCTCCCCAATTAATATCTCTATACATGCTATTAACTATCTGATTTTCAAAATTTTGCTCGTAATTTCTGCCGTATTTGTACTTTATGGGCAGTTGAAAGTGTTCCAATATTAAAGGGACTTCAGTTGGATTGTTTTTCAGAGACTCATACATCAATAATGTATTACTGGGATTATTGATTAAAGCAAATTTTTTAAATTTTGATGAATAATCAAATAAGGTATATAGTTCGCCAAAATGCTCCTGCCCTTTTAGATATAAAGAATTTTGACCTATCCCGAAGCTCAGAGAAACTTCAGAATTGGAGGTGTTAAAAAAAGTTATTGGTTTATATCTATTCAAATCTTCTTTGTTTAGCTTCAGAATATTTACATCATCCAAAGAGCCTTTTCTAAATGAAGCATAATACTGATTGCCTTCGTGTTCAAAGTTTTCAACATTATAGGAGTATGCTCCACCATAACCTTGAGGGTATGTTTTTTCTGGATAGAACTGGATTTGATCTGCTGATTTGAGGTGATAAACATAGAATCCTCTTGAAGAAGATACAACGAATGTGGAATCACTTGCAAAACCTAATCCAAAAATTGATAATCCAACTGACTTGTCATCTTGCCCTAATAATGAGTACTTTGATTCGATCGCTCCATTTTCATTTACTAATAAGATAGTATCCATTTCCGTGGAGCTCATCATTAAATACTTTTTTAGACTGGGACTAGAGTCAAAAACTTTAAGGTTTTTTGTTAAATAATTAACATGTATTGTATCCTGAACTTCAAAGACGAAACTTTTATTAAACGAAATATGGTTTTGCTGAATGCTGACTTTATCTCTTTTACAGGAGAAAAATGTTGCTTGGATCAATAAATAGAGTAGAAGTGGTTTTTTCATAAAAGTAAAGTCTTGTTTATAAACAAGACTTTGAAAATGTTTCCATTTATTAAATTAATTCTTATTCAGTGCCAATTTGGCATTCGCAAGTTTGTCCATCTTTATTGCAGAAACACTGAATAACCCCATCTTCCCCGATAGCACTATATCTTTTCGTTCCTTCTCCTTCCGAAGCAATAGATAAATTGAAAGTTAAGAAGAACGCCCCAAAAGCGATAAGTGCAAAAGCATTTGCTAAAATTAGTTTAATTTTTTTCATGATCTAATGTTTATTATTTAATGAATAAGTTGAATAAAATATTGCTTAGTCAAATAAAATTTATTTTACTGAAATAAAATTGCATTAATTAGAAAAGAATGAAAAATATTCTAATCACTGCATGCCTTTTTGCGGCAAAAGCCAAACTCGAATTCTACCTCATGTTCATAGCAATAAGAGCCAATTGAGAGGTAAAAATAAACAGGAGCGCCTAGCTCTTTCATTAGATTTAACGTATTGTAGAGTTGTCGCTCACTGATTTCCAGTTTTCTGGCACATTGTTTAGGAGAGCCAGTAGCTTTAAGCTTTATCAGGTGGTGTAACCGTTCAATTCTCTGGATTTGCTTGAGCATAGAGATTGGTGTTTATTTTAGCCTCTATGGAATTAGTGATTTAAAAAAGGTAAATGTCACCCTTTAAGAATAAAAAAGTTGAAAAAAATGATGTTTATCTGAATGTTTTTGGGTTGATTCAGTCTTTCAATTCAAATAAGTTACTGATTGGTTTATTTTTGGGCAATCAAACTTTGGAAGTATTCTTCGTAGTTCGTAATAGTTCTGTCAATATTGAATTTTTGCAAAGCCGTAACCTTTCCATTGGCAATTAGCGTATTTCTCAGGCTTTGGTCAGTTCTAACTCTTTGAATCAACTCAGCGATTTTTTCAATGTCTCCATCTTCGAAAAGGAGGCCATTTTTCCCGTCTTCTATGAGATCGAGATTACCGGCATAAGCGGTTGCAATTACAGGAGTTTCCAAGGCCATGGCTTCGAGGAGTGATTGAGATAGCCCTTCCATGGTAGAAGCCAAAATATCGGCATCGAAGATTT
>JABXHN010000057.1 GCA_013373635.1 Flavobacteriaceae bacterium | reverse complement strand
TCATTTGCACAACAAGAGACATTGTTCTCACAGTACATGTTCAACCCAGCGCTATTTAATCCTGCATATACAGGGTCTAGAGGGGTCAGTAGTCTTTATATGCATCATCGATCTCAATGGGTGGAGATGGAAGGAGCTCCAAAGACTTCATATGTAGGATTTCAAACACTTTTAGACAATCAAAAGGTTGGACTTGGATTTAATGCGATAACGGAGGCAGTTGGTCCGATTCGTTCAACAACTTTGAATCTAGATTGGTCCTATCACTTACAATTAGGTTTAGTCGGGAAATTAGCCTTTGGTATCAAAGGAACCCTAGATAAACTTGATGTTGATTTATCAGGAATTAATCAGTACCAAGATGACGCGTATTTGTACGCTAATATCGATCGTCCATTTGTTGCCAATTTCGGAGTTGGTTTCTTTTACTACACGGATCGATTATTCGTAGGTGGTTCAATTCCTTATTTATTTCAAAATAAGCACTACGATACTGCAAATTTTACTGCAGAGGATTGGAGTCACTTATACTTATCCGCAGGATATGTCTTCGATTTAAGCCCGCAGTTAAAGTTTAAGCCGACGGTCTTTTATCGATCTGTACCGAACATAATTCAACAATTTGATATATCAGGTAATTTCTTAATACAAGAAAAAGTTCAATTAGGATTGACCTATCGTTTTGATTCTGCTTATTCTGTGATGACAGCGTTTCAGTTGAGTCCACAAGTGTTAATTGGTTATAGTTACGATAGAGAAACTACTGCGCTCCAGCAATTTAATAAGGGTTCACATGAATTATTTCTTCGATATGAATTCTCTATACTCAATAAATTAAAACTTCAATCTCCAAGATTTTTCTAAGATGAAAGGAATTAAAAAATACATATACGTAACGACATTACTTTTGAGCTCGCAGTTTATGATGGCTCAAAATCAGTCTACAGCTGATGAATTATATCAATCTAAAGCATACAACGAAGCAGCACAGCTTTACAGCAACCTTTTAAGTAAAGGATACGATTCACAAGACATTCACAGAAGACTTGCAGATGCCTTCTATTTTAATTCTCAATATGTGAATGCAGTTCCACATTTTGAAAGTTATATCAATAAATCAACTTCGGTTGCTGCGATCTATTATTTAAGATATGCAAAGTCGCTAGAGGCAGCTGGATTAGATACAAAAGCAGCGCATTATTACGATAAGTTTTCAGATACACCGAATGCTTCTGAAATTGCAACTTACAGTGATTATTTCAATGAAGTACCTCTAATTGAATCAGAACCAACCTTAAATACCAATTTAAGTGAATATCCTGCGCTTGTAAATAATCAATCCTTATATTTTATCTCTAATAGAAATATTGAGAAGCAAGGAGATCAATGGTCAGGGAAAAATCTCTACACTCTTTACAGAAAGTCTCTCAATGAGGCTTATGAGGAAGAAATTGTTTTTCCAAGATTATCCGTATACCATGAGGGTTCAGTGGCGATCGATCCAAGTGGTCAACGTCTGTATTTGACCCTGGGAGGAAATGGAACTACATCGAGTGAAGATGAAACGGTTGAGATTCTAAAAATTCATCAGTTTAACAAAAAAGGAAAGCGTTGGATTCATCAAGGTGCTTTACCGTTCAACGGTGAAGGGTTCAATACCGCTCACCCAGCATTGAATTCAGACGGAACTAAAATGTACTTTAGTTCTGATCGTCCTGGAGGATTCGGATCTTCAGATATTTATGTGGTATCTATTGATTCAGAGGGTAATTTTGCAGAACCTAGAAATTTAGGTGCATCTGTAAACACCATTGGTAGAGAGAGTTTTCCTCAGGTGACTCCTTTGGATCAATTGATTTTTTCTTCAGATGGACATAAAGGATATGGAGGATTTGATTTATTTGGAATTGATGTAGATGCAGCTCAACCTGTACTTGTTAATTTAGGTTCAAACTATAATTCAAATCAAGATGATTTTTCATTGATTTACTGTGAGCCATCACACGGATTTTTAGCCTCTAACAGAGCAGGAGAATCTTCTGATGACATCTATGTGTTTAAACACGATAAAACCTTGGATTTTACTCCTAAAGGGCAAATTGTAGGACGTGTTGTGTATCAGGGAACACCACTTTCAGAAGTGGCGCTAAATTTAAATAATTTAGAAGCTGATCCGATTTCAAATCACACCTCTGAAGATGGTCAGTTCAAATTTGATTTTTCTTCAGCCTCTAAGCTTGTTTTAGCTTTAGATAAAGAGGGATATGAGTCTCAAGAAATCGAACTTTCTTCAAAGCCATTTGGTATTGTTGATTTAGGCGATATTGAACTTAAAAAGAGTATAGAATCTCTTTCAGTAGGTGATGATTTAGCGAAATTCTTTGAAATTGAAATGATTCATTTCGATTTTGATAAATGGAATATTGCTAAAGAATCAGCAGAAGACCTTGCTAAAATTGCAGAAGTATTGATTCAATATCCTGATTTAAAAATAGAGATTCGTTCGCATACCGATCCAATTGGTACTGCTGCATACAATCAAATCTTATCTGACAAGAGAGCAAAAAGCACCTATGATTACTTAATTGGATTAGGGGCTAAAGCTTCTCAAATGACTTATAAAGGATATGGAGAATCACAATTGTTAGATCAATGTAATTCATGTTCTAAAGAAGAAAATAGAAAGAACAGACGCTCTGAATTTATTATCGTCAAGTAGTCTTTCACTACCAAACTTAAACTATAAAAGCGAGTTAACTACTCGCTTTTTTTATGCTTAATTATTATCTGTTGATGTATAAGAATCCTTTAAAGTTTTCTTCACTTCCATTAGCAATCACTTTGAGGATGTAGTAATAGGTTCCCACAGGAAGTGTTTGGCCGTTCATATCCACGCCGTCGTAGAATCTATTATAAGTGCCAACGAATTAGTTCCTGGATCTCAGAAATGACAAATAAGTGATAAATATCAATTTAGTTTTATATTTCCTTTTTAACTCAAGTACTTTTTTATACTTTTATACTAGATGGAGGAATATAAAAATAAAGTATATTTTTTAGAGCAAATAGGAAGTCAAATCGAACTTTGTGAGGAGGCTAGAAATTTTGTTACTTCTAAAATGATTCGAAAATCATTTTCTAAAGGTGATGTAATTATTAAGTCTGGAGAAGTTTGTAATCAGTTTTTCTTTTTAACTCAGGGATTGGTACGTGCCTATTTTGATCATGACAACAAGCAAATTACAACTTGGATTTGTGCTGAAAATTCATTGGTTACCTCTGTTCAAGGATTCTTTTCACAGTCACCAGCACTTGAAAATATCCAGTGTTTAGAGCACTGTGAATTTGAGTGTTTTAACTATGAGGATTTAAATTACGCTATTGCAAATTTTCCAAAGATCAATACTGTTTACAGAAAAACGATCGAACAATACTATTCAAATTCTGAAATAAGATCTTATTTAGCACGTATCCCAAATGCAAAGGATCGCTATGAGTTTTTTATTAAAATAACTCCTCCAACCTTATTTGATCGCATTCCAAAAAAGTATTTAGCATCCATGCTCAATATGAGACCAGAAACCCTTACTCGAATAAGTTAAATTGTATTGAATTGAATAAAATCCTTTTTCTTTTAGTTGGGCTACTGCTATTTGGTTGTGCCAAAGATGTTGATGATACTAAAAATAGTGAAGAAGTTTTTGCTGTCGATATTAGTGGAAGCCAATTGCCTTATTTCAAGATAGAAGTAGCTGAAGTTATCCAAAATGAGCCAAAAGTACCTGCAGTTTTAAAACTTTTTGAAAACAAGATTAAAACGCTTGAATCAAACATTGGTATTGAGTATAGGGGGTCTACTTCATTTAGATTGTCTGATAAGAAATCCTATGGAATTGAAGCTTGGGATGCCTCTGGTGCAGATACCGATATTCAATTGTTAGATTATCCCCTTGGAGAAGACTTTATGTTTACTGGCCAAGTGTTAAATGTTACAGATAATTGGGTTTGGGACGCTACTTTCTTACATCATTATTTGGGATATAAATGGTATGCAGCTATGGGACATTACGCCTCTAGAAGTACCTTTGTAGACCTTGAAATCAATGGTAAATACAAGGGAGTCTACTTGTTTATGGAAAAGCTAAAGGAAGATGGAGACCGAATTGATGTCGATGATTTGCTTCCTAATGAGAATGATGAATTGAATATAACAGGAGGTTATATCTTAAAAATTGATAAAACGGCTGGTGGAGATGTTGCTCCAGGTCAACCCTTGGAGTACTATTTAAACAATTGGGGAGACGATGCAAAGTACTCTCAAGACAATTCTTTTAGATCCGCTTTTGATACTTTTGGAGCGCCATTGAATTCAGAACCCTATGGAGCAAAAACTTCTCAAGAAACTTACTTTTTATACGAATATCCAAAAGCCGATCGAATTAGTGATCAACAAAAATCGTATATTCAGAACTATATTCACGAGTTTGAACTCGCTTTACTCAACGATGATTTTACTAGTGATAGTAGAACGTATACCAATTATATTGATGTAGAGAGTTTTGTGGATTATTTTATCATCAATGAACTCACTAAAAACGTCGATGGTTATCGTTTGAGCACCTATATGCATAAAGATAAAGGAGGAAAACTTAAAATGGGACCCATTTGGGATTTGAACATTGCATATAATATTGGTGGTCGAGTACCTGATGACAATTGGATTATTAATTACAATGACTTTGAACCAAATGATTTGTGGTTAGTACATTTTTGGTGGAAACGATTGATGCAGGATCCTCAATTTAAATCACAGTTAAAAACGAGATGGTTTGCACTTAGAGCAAGTGTTTTTAGTGATGATCAGATACTTGGTCTAGTTGATCAAACAGCTACTTACCTCATTGAAAATGGAGCAATCGAACGAAACTACAATCGTTGGCCCATCCTATCATTTGACTATAACGATCGTATCAATCAATTACGAAATTTTCTGTCCAATCGATTGAATTGGATGGATTCAGAGATTGGATCCTATTAAGTTTTATCTTTAGCTTATGAAAAAAGCTTACAAAAGGGGATTTGTTGCTGGAAATTTTGATGTAGTTCACCCAGGCTATATTCAGATGTTTAGAACTTGTAAGGAACTCTGTGAAGAATTTGTGGTGTTTTTACAAACGGATCCAACTGTAGAGCGTCCTGAAAAATTAAAACCAATCTTTTCAACTAAAGAGCGTAAGGATCTATTGGAATCGATTAAATTTATTGATCGTGTCATTCCTTATACGCTTGAAAATGAGCTATATGAACTGATAGAAAACGGTTCTTTTGATCTCAGATTTTTAGGTGATGATTACAAAAACAAGTCTTACACTGGTGATGATTTAGGAATTGAAGTATACTACTTAGATAGATCTCATGGTTGGAGTGCTACCAAATACAAAGAGCTGATTGCAGCCTCACTTCGAAAGTAATCTCAATGCTCTCATTTCAATAAAATAATTTGAAGTTATTTTTGTATCTTATGGATATGATTGAACAAAGCTTCTATGGCTAGATCTAAATTAAATATAGTCAAATCATCTGGTGACCGTGTTGTGTACGATGAGGAAAAACTTCGAAATTCTCTTTCCTTTTCTGGAGCTTCAGCATCGATTATTGGTTCGATCATCAAACGTATCAATGGATTGTTATACCCGTCCATTACAACTGAAGAAATATACGATTTAGCCTATGAGATGCTTTTGGAGCACTCGTCTTTTTACGGAGCTCGATACAAGATTAAAAAGGCTCTATTTGAATTAGGGCCCTCTGGTTTTCCATTTGAAAAATACATCAATGAACTTTTAATTAGAGAGGGATTTACTTCTGAGCTCAATCAATATTTAACGGGTCAATGCATCAGTCATGAGATCGATATTTTAGCACAGAAAAAGGATTCCTTATATCTTATTGAATGCAAGTTTCACTCTGATCGTACTCGAGTGTGTAATGTCAAGGATCCTCTTTATTTACAATCCCGATTTATGGATGTTGTCAATGGATTTGACACTCAAAAAAAGCAGCAGTATCAATCCTTTAAACAATGGGTAGTCACTAATACTCGTTTTACTAAGGACGCCATTGATTATGCGCGTTGTTGTCATATGAAATTGATTTCTTGGAATTATCCATTGGATTTTTCACTTAAAATTCTAGTAGATAAACATCAATTGTATCCCATTACCACACTTTCGAGTCTTTCTCAAGATGAAAAGCAACAGTTGTTGCAGATGGATGTAGTACTCTGTAGTCAGCTCAATAAAGATCGAGGATTATTGGATAAAATTGGACTTTCTAAAAATAGAATTGACAGAGTAGTAGAAGAATGTCGTTTTGTGTGTTATTTATCATCTAATGGAACCATCAAACATTGATATTAAATTCTTAGGAGGGGCAGGAACCGTAACCGGCTCTAAATTCTTAGTTAAAGCTCTAGGACATCAAATCATGATCGATTGTGGGATGTTTCAAGGTCTGAAGGAATTGCGTTTGCTCAATTGGGAACCCTTACCTATCGATATTGATCAGGTTGATTTAGTACTTCTTACTCATGGTCATTTAGATCATTCAAGTTATTTGCCAAAGCTAGTACAGCAGGGCTTTAAAGGAAGAGTTTTGGGGACTTCTCCAACCTTAGCACTCACTGAAATTGTAATTTCTGACTCAGCTAAAATTATGGAGGAAGAAGCCCAGCAGGCCAATCGGGAAGGGTATTCGAAACACCCTATTGCTAAACCCCTCTATACTTCAAAAGACGTTCAACAGACACTACCTTTAATGAGAGTTGTCAATGAAGGAGAGTGGATTGATTTATTTGAGGGGATAAGTGTTCGTTTTCAATACAATGGACACATTATTGGCTCCTGTTTTATTGAACTGGAACTTCAATCCATACGATTGGTGTTTTCAGGTGATTTAGGTAGAAAATCAGATTTTTTGTTAAACCCTTATAAAAAACCATTAAAAGCCGATTACCTGTTTATGGAAACGACTTATGGAGATCGTTTGCATCCTCAGGGTGCTCCTTATGAGGAATTTAAAAGAGAAGTACTGGGACATTTTTCAAAAGGAGGTAAGGTCATATTACTGCCTAGTTTTGCGATTGAACGAACGCAGCTGATGATGTACTTGCTCTGGAAACTAAAAGAAGAGGGGGCGCTTCCGAATATCGATTTAGTGATGGATAGTCCAATGGCTACTAAAGTTTTAGAAGTTTTTAAAACTCACAACTCCTATCATCACATAAGTGAACCTGATTTATACTCATTTATTGATGCATTTGAAATCGTTGAAGATTATGCACAGACTTGGGAAGTCATCGACTCAGCTTCTAAAAAAATTGTGGTTGCAGGTTCTGGAATGCTAACAGGAGGTAGAATGCTTACCTATTTACAGGCTTTTAGTGCTAAAAAGTCAACAACCATTATGCTTACTGGATATCAAGCTGAGGGAACTAGGGGAAGGGATTTGCTTGAAGGTATTAACAGTATTAAAATAAGAGGGAAGTATTATGAGGTTCGAGCTCAAATTAAAAATCTGAGTCAATTCTCAGGACACGGAGATCAATCAGAGTTATTCGATTGGCTCTCTGAACTCGAAAGCCCACCTCAGAAGTGTTTTTTAATTCACGGTGAACCTAGTTCCAGTAAAGCATTTAAAGAGCTCTTAGAATCAAAAAAACAGTGGAGTTCTATTGCTATTCCAAGCTTAAATGAAGAAATTCAATTGAATTAGCGTAGTAATGACGTAGGAATTCATTTGAATGAAGCCCTTAAAAGGATTACTTTAGTTAAAAACTTACAAATGAAATTAAAGATATCTGTAGGGGTGCTTTTATTTAGCTTTAGTACCCTGCTCTTAGCACAACAAAAGAAGACCTATACCTATGCTACAAAGGATGGTCAAGAATTACAATTAGACGTCTACTCACCTGAATTTAGCTCTAAATCAGAAAAGTTGCCAACCCTTGTATGGATGCACGGAGGGGGATTCTCTGGAGGAGTGAGGGATAATCAAAATGAAACAAAATTATGTGAAACTGCTGCTGAGCAAGGATTTGTGGCTGTCTCCATTTCCTATCGCTTACTTCGAAAAGGAACAGCAACCTATTTTGGATGTGATTGTCCAGCTGCTGAAAAGAAAGAAACCTTCAAACAAGCTGCTATTGATTATATGGATGCGGTATCGTTTTTAATAGATCACAGTGATGATTTACATATTGATACAGATAAAATAATCGCTGGAGGATCTTCAGCAGGAGCAGAGGCCATTCTCTCTGCTGTTTATATGCCTAAGTATTATTTAGATGGGGCCTATGATCAGATTTCATTTGCTGGAGTGTTTTCTTTGGCTGGAGCTCTTGTCAACCTAGATGAAATCACTTCTAAGACAGCTGTTCCTTCAGTACTCTTTCACGGAATTGCAGATAATTTAGTTCCTTATTCTAAAGCAGCACATCATTATTGCAATCCTAAAGATGCAGGTTATTTAGTGCTCAATGGATCCGATAAGATTGTGGATCGATTGAGCCTCTTAGGAACATCCTATCTCTTTTATACCTATGAGAAAGGCCGTCATGAAATCTCAGGGATACCATTTGGAGATTTAACCGATGTTTTTGATTTCTTTAAATCAACAATCGTAAAGGATACACATATTACAAAAACCATATCTAGATAATGAACTTCATTAAACAACTAATTCTCATCACAATGCTCTGTGTTTTTAGTATTCAAATGAATGCTCAACACAAGATCATGACCTATAATATTCGCTTGGATTATACCGCTAAGAACTCAGATCCATGGTCTGTTCGAAAATCTAAAATCTTTGAGCAAATTAAATCGTCTGGAGTATCAGTATTTGGAATCCAAGAGGGAATGCCCAATCAAATTGAGGATTTAAAAAAAGCTTTTTCAAATTTTGAGATGGAAGGAGTTGGTCGAGATGACGGAGCTCACAAAGGCGAGTATTCAGCTGTTTTTTACAAGAGAGATCTCTTTGAAAAATTGGAAGGTGGGACCTTTTGGCTCTCTGAAACTCCAAACATCCCCTCAAAAGGATGGGATGCGGCTCTAAATAGAGTCTGTTCTTATGTGCGATTAAAAGATCAATCAGGAAAAATCTTTTGGGTTTTTAATACGCATTTTGATCATCTAGGAGAGCAGGCACGTATCAATTCTATTGATTTAATTCTCTCAAAAGTAAATGAATTAAATATCCATGAGGAACCCTATATCGTACAGGGAGACCTTAACTTAAACGATGATCATACAGCAATTAAAAATTTACAATCAAAGCTTAGCGACGCTCTTTTAGTGGCTCAAAAACTCAAGTCAAATTTCAATAAGACCTTTAATGGATTTGATATCACTAAAGATGCTGATCGAAGAATTGATTATATTTTTGTCAGTGAAGGGATTAGGGTCAAAAGCTTTTTAACCCTAATTGAAACCTATGGAATTAGTTATCCATCGGATCATTATCCACTGATAGCTCAGTTGAAGTTTTAATCAATAGATCATTGTATTGTCATCCCAGTGAATGGTATTTCCTGAATCCATTGCTTGAATTCCCATTTCAACTGCATAGGCTGTTTGAGCTCCAGAGTGAATATTGGAGAGCGGTAATTTATGGTCCCAAATATTATTTCTAAAATCTCTTAGGGAATGGATGGTGGGATCCGTATTGTCAAGATTCAGTGGAATTCCCTTATTCTTGGTCCAACCAATGGTCGCTCCTGAGTATCCGTCCACGGTACCAGTGATTTTTTCTTCTTCTTTTCCTTCTGGATAAAAGAAGGCTTCGGTCATATAGGCAATTAAGCTTCCTTGATCGCCTTTGATGATGATTCTGTATCCTTCGTATGCATTTGCAGTTAAACAAGTAAAGGAGGCTTTAAAACCACTTTTATAGCCGTAAGTTAAGTGAATATTGTCATAGGTTTCTCTACCGTCCTTCCAGTAGTCAATACCGCCCATTCCTACCACTTTTTCTGGATGGTCTTCGAGTGCCCAGTTGGTGAAATCAATATGATGAGAGCTAAGTTCAGCAAGAAGACCGTAAGAGTAATCACGATACATTCTCCAGTTGATTTGACGTTCAAATTCTGGAGAGGGGATCGGTCTTCTCCAATTGCCATTTCTATTCCACTGGGATTCAAGAGAAACTAGTTTTCCGATTTTGCCTTCATCGATCATTTGTTTAAGTGCGACGTACATTCTCGATTGGTGGTATTGATGTCCCACTTGAAAAGTTGTATTGGAATTTCTAACAGCTTTAACGAGATTTTGAGTTCCCTCAATTCCCTTGGCCATTGTCTTTTCGCAATAGACGTGCTTACCAGCATCTAGAGCAGCGATGGCAATCTCAGAGTGCAAATGAAGTGGAGCGGTAATGATCACCGCATCTACATCCTTGTTTTCGAGTAATTTTCTATAATCGCTATAGGCTTTTGGCTTTTTGCCTTCGACAGCCTCAACGCCTTCTTTTAATCTAAAATCTAAGACATCACAGCAAGCAATGACCTGCATCTGATCGATGTTGTTGATGAGTTTAGTGAGCTCTTGGCCTCTTATTCCCGTTCCAATGACTCCAACACTTACAGTAGCGTTGAGGTTGATGGATTTAGCAAAGCTCAGATGAGGTAGTACAAGAGCTCCTGTGGCAGCGACTCCTGTCTTTTTTAAAAAATCTTTTCGATTGATATGTTTCATTATTCTCTATTATAGTTTTGGTTTCCAGCCATTCTCGTAATCTCTACTCCATAGCTTCATAGCTTTTTTATGGTCAATGCTACCATCTGCATTGATGTTGAAATCTTCTCCAACACGATATGCTAAATTGATGTAATGAACCATGGCCATAGAAACAGCTGCGTCATCGATAGGTGCATTTAAGCTTGCTTTACCTCTAATGGTATTAAAGAAATTATCTACATGGGCTGTAGACATTTCACCCTCACCACCCAATTGTACTCCAGTTTCTTTTGCCTCTGAATCAGCGCCGCTCACTTGTTTTCCATTGCGATCGAATAAGGCCCATCTGGATCGATTGACAAAGGCAGAACCTTCACTACCGTAAATCACAGTTCCTCTTCCTCCACCATAGGTGTCATAATTGTTTCGACTCTTGCCATCCCAAACGATGGTCTTGTTATTTTCAAACTTAAATTTGGCCTCCATGGTGTCGTACATTTCCCATCCATCGTCAATAAAATGGTGTTTTCCACCATCTATAGAAACAGATTTAGGGAATTCAACTCCTAGTGCCCAACGAGCGATATCCAATTCGTGAGTTGCGTTATTTCCAGCTTCTGCAGTTCCGTAATCCCAACCGTACCAATGCCAATTGTAATCCCAGGTTTCTGAGGTATAGGCTCTTCTAGGTGCAGGACCTTGAAAGAGTTCCCAGTTTAAACCCTCAGGAATAGGAGCAGCTTGTTGATTAGGAACGCGACCTCTCTGATTTCTGTAAAATGCAACTGCTTTATAAGGCGTACCAATTGCACCATCTGCAATGTCTTGCACAAGTTTAATGGTGTAGTCCGATGAGCGTTGTTGGTTCCCCATTTGAACGAATTTTCCATGCTTTTTTTGAGCAGCAACAATGAGCTCATTCTCTTCCATAGTATGAGAACAAGGTTTTTCAACGTAAACGTGTTTACCTGCCTCTAAAGCCATCAGCGTTCCTGGAGTATGCCAGTGATCAGGAGTAGCGTTAAAAATTGCATCAACCTCTTTGTCATCTAAAACGGTTCGTATATCATCGGTAGCTGTTGGCATATAATCCAACTTTTCTTTTAATTCTGCTTGGCGCTTATCGATTTGTGATTGCATAACATCACAGAGATAAGACAGATGTACATTGTTGTCCTTGTTTAGTAATGATGGAATATAGGCAGGATAACGTCTTCCGAGTCCAATAAATCCAATGTGAATTCGATCATTTGCTCCAAGGATGCGATTGTAACTGCTTTTACTCATACTCATCAGTGATGGAGCGATGCTTAAGGCAGTTGCTCCAAGAGCGGTCTGTTTGATAAAGGTTCTTCTGCTCATCTTAAAATTCTCTTATTTTGATTGATCTAAAAGATACTTGATTTCCGTGATCTTGAAGGAGTATCTTACCTTCATTAGCCTGTCCAAAACCAGGATATACTTTGTATTTGCTGTAGTTAACTAGGCTTACAAAAATTTGAGTAAAACGGTTGTATTCCACAATCTTTACTCCGTTTAACCAGTGTTCAACAGCTCCATCAACTACTTTAATTCTGGCTCTATTCCACTCATTGACTCCTTTGAATCTCAAGTAGGAACTATCTTCTGAAAGGTTGTGGGCTGGAATTAAATCATAGAGTGATCCTAGGGTGCGATTACCTTTAATTCCCATTTTAGCGTCAGGATGCTTTTCATTGTCGAGAAGTTGATATTCGAGTCCAATAGCAGATCCCTTGCCTTTATTTAGACTTGGGTCCACAAAATATTTGATTCCTGAATTAGCACCCTCGGTAATTTTAAATTCTAAGGAGAGTTCAAAGTTTCTGAAGTTGTCAACGGTAACGATGTCTCCTCCGTGCTCGGCTTCACCACCTCCTGATTCGAGAACCGTAAGAACACCATCTTTGATTTCCCAACCCATTTTAGGAAAATGATCGGCTTTAGCACTGATCCATCCATCGGTTGACTTACCATCCCAAAGCAATCTCCAACCTTTTCTTTTTTCGAGATCGGTCAATTGATTTTTTAGGTAATTCACCTGAGGAACCTGTGGGTCATCACTCATTTGATAGGTAGAGACATCCTTAGTTGCAATTTTAATATCCCTCCAAGATACAGTTAATCCATCGAGTGATTCATCGTGTATGGAGTGCACTTGTAAGGCGATAAAACCTTCATCAGTCATATCGTCTACAATATGAGCTGTTTGTATTCCGTTTACCCATACTTTAATGTTGTTTCCAATGGCTTCTATTCGATAGTGATTCCACTCTCCATGTCTGAATGCTTCTGCTCCTTTTGGATTAAGTGAAAGAGGGTAGAGCCATCCTCTTCGAGCTTCATCGTAGAGTCCTCCAGACCACTTTCGCTGGCTGGGATCAATTTCAACTTGATATCCGTGAACTCTGTAATTGTTGTAGTCTTTAGTGCTTAATGATCTTATTTGTATTCCTGAATTCAATCCCTGATCTACTTTGAGATCGAGTTCGAGTATAAAATCACCATAGGTTTTTTTAGTCGCTAAAAAGGTATTAGGAGTTCCCATTTTTGAAATACCTGTAATGGTATTGCCATTAATTTGGTAGGTGGCATTTCCACCTAGTTTTTCCCAACCGTTAAAATTTTTGCCGTTAAATAATGGAGTCCATTCTTGTGATAATCCTAAAAGGGGGATGCTCCATAAAAGCAGGAAGCTAAGGGTTTTGAGTTTCATTAGTTGTTCAATAGTAAAGTTAATAGGCAGTTGTTTTGTTGAATTACTAAATATAAGATTTTAAGTACAGCAATAAAATAATTATTTGTGTTGAAGTATTAAAGTAGTACTAGATATAGCAGTTTTATGAATCTAATCTCTAAAGTCAAAAGTTGCTTTGAATCCATTTAAAAGTTTGATTTTATGTAATTTTAAAGAAATGATATAGTACTACATAACTACTTCATTTAAGCTATTTTTATAAATATGGTTTTTTAATTTATAATTTGCAGCTACTATTAATAAAGGATTTTTTATATAAGTCCTTGAACTAAACAACTACGTCACCCCTTAAAATTAATTTAATGAAGAAATTATTGTCTTTTGGATTGTTTATGAGTTTATTCTTTGTCTATTCATGTAACGATAAAGATCAAGAAGCCTCTCAAGCACCAAATATTATTTATATCATGGCAGATGATCACGCTCAGCAAGCCATTAGCGCCTATGGTCACCCTGTAAGCCAATTAGCTCCAACTCCTAATATTGATCGTATCGCTAGAGAAGGAGCACTGTTTAAACGCAACTATTGCACAAATTCTCTTTGTGGACCAAGTAGAGCTGTTGTATTGACAGGATTACATTCTCATATCAATGGTTTTAGGATGAATGGGGAACAGTTTGATAATAATCAGCGTACCTTTCCAAAAATGCTTCAGAAGAATAACTATACGACCGCTCTTTTTGGAAAGTGGCATATTGGAGGAGCTCCACAGGGATTTGATTCTTGGGATATTTTAAACGATCAGGGGAATTATTACAACCCTGAGTTTATTCACGAATCTAATTCTAAGGATAAGAAATACGATACGATTATCGAAACAGGATACGCCACTGATATAATCACAGAAAAGGCACTTAACTTCTTAAAGGAGAATAAAGATTCTGGTAAACCAATTATGATGATGGTTCATCACAAGGCACCACACCGAAACTGGATGCCACCACTTCGTTACCTTCATTTATTTGATTCAATTCAATTTCCGATACCAGATAGCTATTATCGTCATTTTGAAAAGCAAGAGGCTTCAGAAGATCAATTACAAACCATCTACAACGATATGTACGAGGGACATGATCTTCGTATGAGCAAGGAATACGGATCTACTGAACTAGCACACAATCCTTGGACTAGAGATTTTACTAGAATGAATGAGGAGCAAAGAGCTATTTGGGATGCTGCTTACTTACCTAAGAACAACGCTTTTCACAAGGCGAATCTCAGTGGTAAAGCACTTGCTGAGTGGAAGTTTCAACGCTATATGCAAGATTATTTAGCAACCATTAGGGCTGTTGATGATGGAGTAGGAGCCCTTTTAGACTATTTAGACGAATCTGGATTAGCTGAGAATACGATTGTTATTTACACAACTGATCAGGGTTTTTATTTAGGAGAAAATGGATGGTTTGACAAGCGCTTTATGTATGAGCCTTCTCTTGAAATGCCCATGGTGATGAGATACCCAAAAGGAATAAAAGCAGGTACCGTGATTGAAGATATGACTCAAAACTTGGATTTTGCTCCTACCTTTTTAGATTATGCAGGGGTTCCAATTCCTGAAGATTTTCAAGGAAAATCACTCAAATCATTAGTTGAAAATAATTCTGAAGGAGTATTTAGAGATGCAATCTATTATCACTACTACGATTTTCCAGCCTTTCATATGGTTAAACGTCATTACGGCGTGAGAACGGATCGCTATAAATTGATGCATTTTTACGACGACAATGATCAATGGGAGCTATACGATTTAGAAAAGGACCCTACAGAGGCAAACAATCTTTACGGAGACAAGCAGTATGCTGAGGTTCAATCACAACTACATGCTCGATTAAAAGAATTGCAGGCTCAGTACGGTGTAACTGATAATGAATTTAAGAAGACTCCAAAAGAAAAAGTAGATCGCGCCTATAAAAACTTTGAAAAATTAAGAGGAAGATCCGATAAATTAATTGAACGCTAAGATGAAGAACAAACTATTTATTTTGTTTGTCATAGGTATGATGAGCATATCCTGTTCTACAAAAGAATCCGATGATACGATTACTTATACAGATTATCAGGGAACAACCTATTGCAATCCTATTGACATTGATTATAGCTATATGGTTTACAATTCAAGCAGAAATATTTCGTATCGTTCAGGAGCCGATCCCGCCGTCATTGAATTCAAAGGAGAGTACTATATGTTCGTTACGCGATCTTTTGGTTATTGGCATTCAAAAGATTTAGTGCATTGGAAATTTATTAAGCCACAACAGTGGTATTTCGAAGGAAGTAATGCTCCTACTGCCTTTAATTACAAGGATTCTCTAGTGTATTTTGCTGGAGACCCTGCTGGTTATGGAAGCATACTCTATACTGATGATCCTAAAAGTGGATTGTGGAAACCTACAGCATCTATTTCAAATAACATTCAAGATTCTGAATTATTCATCGATGATGATGGGAAATCCTATTTGTACTGGGGATCTTCAAACGTTCACCCTATTCGTGTAAAGATGCTCAATAGAGAGGATCGTTTTTTAGAAACAGGGCTTAGAAAAGACTTGATTAATCTTGTTGAAAAGGAACACGGTTGGGAGCGATTTGGAGAAAACAATTTTCATCCAACTTTAAAGGAAGGCTATATGGAAGGAGCTTCCATGACTAAACACAACGGAAAGTATTATTTGCAATACGCTGCTCCAGGTACGCAATTTAACGTGTATGCAGATGGGGTTTATATTGGAGACTCGCCACTAGGACCATTTACCTATATGAAAAGCAATCCAATGAGTTTTAAACCTGGAGGATTTACAAATGGTGCAGGTCATGGAATTACTGTAAAACAAACCAATGGACAATATTGGCATTTTGCAACAATGGCTTTAGCTTCAAACTCACAATGGGAGCGTCGTCTTTGCATGTTCCCAACTTATTTTGATGATGAGGGACTGATGTATACCAATACAGATTATGGAGATTACCCTCGTTTTGGATCTAACCATCCTACCAAATCTGGACATCACAATGGGTGGATGCTACTCTCCTATAAGGGTAATGTTCTAGTTTCATCTTCACTTTCTCAAGTTATTAAATTCACATCGAATGATGATGAGGTTAAAGTAACAGAATTACCACTTGAAAAAAATGATCAGGGGGCTATTATTTCGAATGTATTGACAGATGAGAACCCAAAGTCTTTTTGGATTGCCCAGGCAAATGATGACCAGCAATGGATTCAAATTGAAATGCAGCAATCAGGAAAAATATACGCTTTTCAGTTAAATTTTCACGATTATGAGTCAGGAATATACACACGCACAGAAGGCTTAAAGCATCGTTTTAGTATTGAGGTATCTGAAGATGGAACACATTGGCAAACAGTAGTCGATAGAAGTAAAAGTCAAAAAGACACACCCAATGCCTATATTGAATTAGACACTCCTGTCGATGCTAAATATGTGCGCTATAACAATATTAAAGTTCCTGGTGCAAATTTTGCGATGTCTGAACTTAGGGTTTTTGGTTTAGGTTATGGTGAGAAACCGAATTCAGTATCAAACTTTGAAATAAATCGCCAAACGGATCGCAGGGATGCTTCTTTTTCATGGGATGCTGTTGAAGATGCTCAAGGCTATAATATTCGTTGGGGAATAGCTCCTGATAAATTGTACCAATCTTGGCTTCTTTATGATACCAATTCTCATTTTATGAGATGTTTAGATCGAGACACCTCTTATTATTTTTCAATTGAAGCTTTTAATGAAAATGGAATTTCAGAAAGAAGTGAAATTCAAATGATAAAATAGGTTCTAATTAAATGAAATAAGTCCCCAATAGCCCTATAGAAATGTCTAATATCTAATATCTTTGTGTCATATTTTATTGAAGATGGTAAGTGTAAGGAACATAAAAAATATAAAAACAACAATCATTGGTGTATTGTTGTTTTTTGCAGTTACCATCAAGGCCTATTCACAATTCCAACTCCCAGTTGAAAATTATGAATTAAATGCCATTGGAGCTTCCAATCAAAACTGGGGAGTCACTCGTGCTGATGATGGTTCAGTGTATGTGGCAAATACCATGGGACTTTTGAGATTTGATGGTTTAGTTTGGAACTTATACCAGCTTCCAAATAAAACGGTAATTCGTTCAGTTCTAGCTCTTGGAGATAAGATATTTACAGGGTCTTATGAAGAATTTGGGTATTGGCAATGGGATATCTACGGAGATTTAAAATACACTTCTTTAAAGAATTCTTTAGAACTCGATCAAATCAAAGATCAAGAAATCTGGAAGATAAAATCAATTGGTGATGAGGTCTTCTTTCAGTCTTTTGGTCGTCTCTTTAGGCTTAAAGATCAACAATTAAGTGTTATTGAATTGCCCTCATTACTTATAGCCATTAATGTAGTAGAGGATCAATTGTATTTGTCTACAAAATCTAATGGAGTTTTTATGCTCCGTAATGATATTGTCGTTCCTGTTGTAGACCATAAAATTCTTCACGAATCAAATATTATATCCGTTTCTAAAAAAGGAGCAAATCTTTTTATTACAACTTCCTTAAATGGTTGTTTTGTGTATAATAAAGAGGAGGGGCTTCAAGAGTTTAAATCTGAAATCAACGATCGTATCAAGGAAGATTTACTCAATAGTTTTAGTGTTCTGGACGACGGTAGAATGGTATTTGGAACTATTAAAAACGGTTTGTATGTAGCTTCTAATCAAGGATCTGTTCTCTATCATTTTAACAGAGAAAACAGTCTGGATAACAATACGGTTCTCAATCACTCAACCTTTGATAATAAAACACTTTGGATAGCATTAGACAATGGGCTTTCCAAGGTTTTTCTCGATCAACCAAGCTATTTCACAGATAAGACAGGTCAATTGGGCGTCGTTTACGCTGTTACCGAGTACCAAGGTAAATTATTTCTAGGTTCCAATACTGGACTCTATTTCGTTCAAAATGACACGCTTCATTTTGTAGAAGGATCACAGGGACAAGTTTGGTTTTTAAAAGTGATAGATGGAGAGCTGATATGTGGTCATAATTCTGGAACCTTTTTGGTGTCTGAAAAAAGTTTTGAACGAATTTCTGATTTTGCAGGAGGTTGGACTCTTAAGGCGTTTCCAAATAGACCCAATGAATATGTGATTGGATCTTATATAGGTTTAGCTCATCTCAAAAAAGTAAAAGGGAGATGGATTTCTACTCGTTTAAGTAAAACTACAATGCCTTTTCGATATGTAGAATTCGAGACTCCTTATGTTATTTGGGCAGCTCATGCTTATAAAGGACTCTATCGATTTAAATTAAATGAGGATGGATCATTTGATCAGATGATCAATTTCAAAAATAAAGGCTTAAGCTCTGAATACAACGTAAAGATTGTCAATGTTAATGGAGGGATTCGTTTTAAGACGAATTCGGGTTGGATGAAATACGATGCAGTTTTAGATGAGTTGGTAGAAGATGATCTCTTAAACAATTCCATAGGTCCTAATAGTTCCATACTCTTTAGTGAGACCAGTGGAACTCAAGTGGGAATTAAAAACAATAATGGTATTTTTATTAAGGAACACATCTTAGATACGGCTTCTGTCTCCGTTGTAAATCCAATCATTCACAAAAAAATTCTCATTGGTAAAGAGTTGTTGACCAAGGTTAATTCCAAGACGATTATCAATATTGTCGATGGGTTTTCTTATGTAAACACCTTTGAAAAAGACTTAAAGCTACAAGCTGCGCGTGTAGCTAAAATTATTGTGGACCAAGAAACAGTCCCACTCGATTTTGAAGTAGAATTGCCCCATAGAAACAATTCCATTGAAATTTATTTCACAGCACCTAAGAACGAAGCCTATCAATACCAGTATAGGCTCCATCATGAGGACTCGTGGAAAAGTTTAGCGACTAATAAACTGTTTTTAGAAAACCTCAAAGAACGCAATTACAATCTCGAATACAGAGTTGTGAACTCTAATTTAAATTATTCAGAAACTTCACAATTTAATTTTGAGGTATTACCTCCTTGGTATGCGACCACCTTGGGTTATTTTATATTCACATTGATTGGTTTATTGATTGTTGGACTAATCTACCTTTATCAAAGAAGAAAACTCAAGCGAAAAGAGGCTCAAATCAAAGCTGATTTTGATCGTAAACAAAAATTACTCCTTGAAGAGAAAGAAATTGAAGCACAGCAAAAGCTTTTGGAACTCAAGGCAAATGCTCTTAAAAGTGAGCTTAAATTGAAGAGTAAACGACTCGCTGATTCAGCGATGGAACTGGGAAAGAAAAATGAGGCTTTTCAGAATCTCAGAAATGAGTTGCTTCACAACAGAGAGTACATCAACAATGAGTATTGGTTAAAGAAAGTGATTCGACAAATCAATAAAGAGATTGAAGATAAGGATCAGTGGGCGCTATTTGAGAGAAACTTCAACCAAGTTCACGAAGAGTTCTTTAAGAAATTAGCACAGATAAACAATAAGCTTACCCCTAAAGATTTAAAGCTTTGTGCCTATATTAAAATGAATTTTTCCAACAAAGAAATAGCTCCTCTTATGAACATCACCGTTCGAGGAGTTGAAACACATCGCTTTCGATTGAAAAAGAAGCTCGATCTAAAAGAGGAGAATATCTTCGAATTTATTAAGACGCTTTAAAGTACTACTTTATTCCTACTTCATTAGTACGTCATTTGTGTTTTTCTGTAATTCTGCATTCATCTAAACTTATTTTTAAGTAATTAAAAATCAAATAGATATAACTAATTGATTTATGACGTAGCGATGTTCCATGCATTACGTTTGTTTCCTAGGTCAGTTATATACATTTGGACTTATAACTAAACAATTAATTCAAATGAAAACAAACTATTTATTTATTACAATGTTTCTTTTGGGTATTGCTACTGTTTTCGCACAGAGCATTTCTGGTCATATCATCAGTTCAGATGATGGCTTGAGTTTGCCAGGTGTGAGTATTGTAGTAGAGGGTACTGAAAGAGGGGCATTTTCAGATTTTGATGGAAACTTTACAATTGAAGCAAGTGTAGGTGATACGCTTATCTTTTCTTCTATCGGATTTGAGTCACAATCTATTGTTGTTGAATCAGACACTTTAGAGGTAACAATGAAAACCAATACGACTAATCTATCAGAAGTAGTTGTTGTTGGATACGGTACAATGAAGGTTAAGGATTTAACATCATCTATTAGTACCGTTGGATCAGAAGAGATCCAAAAAACACCATCTTCTCAAGTAATGCAAGCTTTGCAGGGAAAAGTAGCTGGACTTCAAGTTGTATCTAGCGGTGCTCCTGGTGAAGCTCCAACAATTCGAGTGAGAGGTGTGGGTTCTTATCCTGTTGGAGGAAATTCAACACCATTATATGTGGTGGATGGAATGTTCTTTAACAATATCGATTTCTTAAACCCATCTGATATCGATTCTGTATCTGTTTTAAAAGATGCGTCATCAGCTGCCATTTATGGAGTTCGAGCTGCGAATGGTGTAATTTTAATTGAAACAAAATCAGGTAAGGCAAATCAAGAAACTCAAGTGGTTTACGATGGTTACTATGGTACTCAGCTAGCACAGAACGTTTTGAAGATGGCAAATGCTGAGCAGTTTACAACAATGGTATTGGAATCGGGATCTACTCCTGATATTGAATACCTCTTAAATGCAATGCAGCTTTTTGGTCGTAGTCGTGTGAATCCAAATATTCCAGATGTGAACACCAACTGGTATAAGGAAATTATGAGACCAGCTGCAATTCAAAATCATTCGATTAATATTTCAGGAGGATCTAATAAGGCAACCTATTCGATGGGAGGAAATTATTTAGCTCAAGAGGGTATTCTCGATATGAAAAATGAATACACTAAAATTAACTTTAGAGCTAGAGTTGATTTTCAGGCGAATGATTGGTTAAAAGTGGGTGCTAATTTTATCACAACCAATACCGAGAAATTTGCTCCAGAATACGGTGCTTGGAAATCGGCTTATACGGCAGTTCCTATTCTTCCTATTTACAACGAGGACAATACAGAAGGAGCATGGCCTGACAATTTTGCCTCAGCGCGTACCTTAGGTTATAGAGGAGGTCAAAACCCATTCCCTGCTATGCGTTATAGCGATAACAGAATTCAAGGGAAACAAACCGTGTCTAATCTATATGCACAAGTAGAGCTAATTCCAAATAAGTTAGACTTTAAAACGACTTATTACCATTCCTATGGAGATAACTACGGAAGATATACTCGATTACCTTTCTATTTAAGTAATGGTTTTCAAAGAGTAGATGCTAGTATTTCTAAAAGCTTTAGCACTTTTTCAAATCAAATCATCGATAACGTCTTGACTTATCAAGATCAAGTTAAAGATCACCGTTACACCTTAATGGTTGGTTCTGCTTATAGAAACGAGCGTGGACAATCTCTTGGTGCTCAAGGATTGAATTTTCCATATGACGATGAAAAATCATGGTATATCGATCAAGCAGCGACAGTTCCTTCAGAGGCTGTAGGAGATGGAGGATATGTACAATATGGACTTTCTTATTTTTCAAGAGTACAGTACTCTTATAAAGACAAGTATATGTTCTATGGAACAATGAGAGCTGATGGATCTTCAAAATACCAAGAAAAATGGGGTTATTTCCCAACTTTATCACTTGGTTGGATCGTATCAGAAGAGGATTTCTTTAAAAATGATATCGTAAACTACTTAAAGTTACGCGCTAGCTGGGGTCAATTAGGTAATGATAAAGTAGCTGCTTCAGATGGAGCTGCAACGACTTCTGTTATCAATACAGCGATTGACGATACCTTAACAGCTGGTACAGTTACAACTAACAATTTTTCATCATTAGGATGGGAAGTAGTTGAAGAAACCAATATTGGTTTAACTTCAAAATTGTTTGACAACAAATTGAGTATCGATGCAGATTATTTTATCAGAGATACCAATAATGCAGTGATCCCCGTATTGCTTCCAGTAGTTGGAGGATCCATTCTTAGAAACGTAGGAACAATTAGAAACTCTGGTGTTGAATTGTCAACTACTTGGTCTAATCAAGTATCAGATCGTTTCTCTTATGAGATTTCTGCTAATATTGGAACTCTTAAAAATGAAGTGTTAGATCTTTACGGTCAAGATTACCTAAACGGTGGTCAAGCTGAGTTTAGACAACGTACTACTGTTGGTGGTTCTATCCTTGCGTTCTACGGATGGGAGAGAGCTGGAGTTTACCAAACAGAAGCTGAAATTGCTGCAGACCCAATTGCTGTTGCAAATAACTTAGTTCCTGGAGATTTAAAATTTGTCGATCAAAACAACGATGGTGTAATCGACGGTGAGGATCGAGTTGATTTAGGATCTTATTTACCAGACTTTACTTATGGAGGTAATATGAATTTCCAATACGATCAATTATCGCTTTCAATTAGTTGGATGGGACAATCTGGAAATAAAATTCTCAACAGAAAAAGAGGAGAGTATATTTGGACGAACGATACCAATATCGATGCTGATTTAGCAGTCAACAGATGGCACGGAGCAGGAACCTCAAATACGTATCCTTCTTCATCAGGACTTAGAAGAGGATGGAATCAAAAGATGAGTAATTTCTTCGTAGAAGACGGTTCATTCTTCAGAGTTCAAAACGTGCAGTTAGGCTATACTTTAAAGCCAAACAATTTCCCACAAACGAGATTGACATTGACTGCAGATCGTCCTTTAACCATGTTTAATTACAATGGATTTAACCCAGAGGTTGCTAGTGGTATTGACAATCAAACCTATCCAATACCTGCAGTATTTACATTGGGAGTAAACCTCAAATTTTAATCTTAAAACGAAAACAAAATGAAAAATAAATTATTCAAAAGTTTCGCTTTAGCATTGGGGGCATTAACCTTGACAATCTCATGTACTGATGTTGTAAATGAGCTCCCTGAAAACAAAGCATTTACAGAAACTACTGATTACAGTATTTCTGACAATATGATCTTACCACTAATTGGTGCTTATGCTAATTTCTCAAATATGGGATGGGAACTTAACCCATTATTAGCAGTGCGTGGTGACGATGTTAACAAAGGTGGTCTCGGAGATCAAAAAGATCTTAAAGACATCGATGATTTTAGCAATTACAACAAAGATTTCTGGATGTTAAATTCAGCTTGGCAAGGATTGTACAGTGATATCTACAAAATGCAAGTGGCTATCGACGAGGTGTACAATTATATGGAAGCTGGTGCTTCTGCCTCAAAAGCGGAACAATACGTTGCTGAAATTAAAACCTTAAAAGCCTTTTTCTTATTGCAATTAGGAAGAGCTTGGGGTGATATTTTAATTCCAACTACTTCATCGCCATCTGATTTATTGGTGGCAGAGTTAACTCCAAGAGATGAGGTTTTTGCTTACCTTCAATCACTTTTAGATGAGGCTATTCCAAATCTACCAGAGGGAAGACCGAATCAGCGTACCGATATTAAAGGTGGGGTTACTAAAGCAACTGCTTTAGCTTTAAAAGCAAAAGTGAGTTTAGAACTCAATGATTATCAGGCGGTAGCTGATGCAACTTCACAGATCATCGCTAATGGAGGATTTTCGTTAGTAGAGGATTTCTCTGAGGCATTTAAACTTGATGGGAAGCTTTCAGATGAAATGCTTTTGGAAATGCAACACTCTGATTACAATCAAGGTTCTGGTGACCGTTCGTATCACTTATTTGCCTTCTATGGTCCACAAAAATGGACTCCTGCCGTATCCGGTGCAGGCGGAGGATGGGGATTCTGGGAGCCTTCTAAAGAATACATCAAATTCATGTTGGATAGAGGAGAAGAAGAGCGTTTAGTCGCTTCTGTACTCTTTACTCCAAGAGGAATGAGTGAGTTAGAAGCTGATGGTTATTCACTGCCTTCTTATGTCTCAAATACGACTCCTTATGGAGACACCTTCCAGGATTATCCAAGAGCAATGTATGCTTCAGGAAAACACTATATGCCATCTTCTTATTTAATTCCAGGAAGAACTTCTTATGGTTCTAACAAAAACTTCCCAGTGCTTCGATACGCTGAAGTATTGTTGATGCATGCGGAAGCATTGACCAATGGGGCAAACGGAAGTGGTATGACTGCAGATCAAGCTGTAAACGCAGTAAGATCTAGAGCCGGAATGGCACCATTATCTGGAGTGACTTCTTCAGATGTTATGGAGGAAAAACTTGCAGAGCTCGCAATGGAATGGGGAGATCGTTTTTACGATTCTGTTCGTACAGGAAACACCTCACATTTAAATCAAAATGGAGCCAACTACGACGATAGCAAGCGTTATTTTCCTTATCCACAGGCACAGGTAGATTTATTACCAGCTTTACAGAACTAATTAAACCATAAAGACCATGAAACAATTAAAATATATATTTTCAATACTAGCGACAGTATCGCTTCTATCATGCGATTATGATTTAGATCCGATTACTGAAATTGCTCCAGGAGTTGATGCTTCAGCCCCTGAATTAGTGATCAGCTATCCAACTGAAGGAACATTTATAAGAGTTCCCGAGGAATTTGCAACCATCACTATTAAATTCGAAACTACTGATGATATCGAATTGAGTACTGTCGATGTTAAGATCGATGGAGCTTCAATTGCATCCTATGATAGCTTTACTGATTACAGACGTTTTCTAGATGAAATTGTTTACGATCAAGTAGCTAGCGGAAATCACCAATTGGCGATTACTGCTACTGATTTAGACGGAAAAGCTACCACTAAAACTGTGAATTTCACAAAGGCATCGCCTTATTCACCTAAGTATAGTGGAGAAGAATTTTATTTTCCATTCGACGGATCTATCATTGATTTAGTAACCACTTCCAATCCAGTAGTTACAGGAAGTGAAGATTTTTATGGAACTGGAAAAATCGGAGACAATGCGTTAGAATTACCAGCTGATAGTTATTTATCAGTTCCTGCTACTGCTTTTACAGCTGCAGATGGATTTAGTGCATCTCTATGGATTAATTTAAATTCTTCACCAGATCGCGCAGGAATTATTTCAGCTGACTTTGGAGATTCAACTTCTAGAAAACAAGGATTTAGACTCTTTAGAGAAAATGCTGGAGGAAAACAACGTATCAAAGCGAATATCGGTGTTGGAACCAAAGATCATTGGGTTGATGGTGGATCAAATGCTGATGTAGTTCCAGATAATGGAGTGTGGACACATCTTGGATTAACTGTTTCTGCAGATACAGCTAGAGTGTATATCAATGGAACGATAGTCAAAGAAATAACACTTGATGGTCCAATGGATTGGACAGATGTTCAAAATATTGTGATTGGTGCAGGTGGACCAAGTTTCTCTTACTGGAATCACAAAACAGATCAATCTGGAATCGACGAAGTTCGTTTGTTCTCTACTGCACTTACTACTGCTGAGATGATCAGTGTGATGGGAGATCAAGGAGCACCGACTTATGTTCCTGATTTTGACTCGGAAGTGTTCTATATGCCATTCGAAGGAGACTATAAAGACTTTGTAAACGCTGCTCTTGCAACTGAAGTTGGTGACACTGACTTTGGAGCAGGACAAACAGGAGACAATTCATTCCAAGGAGCAACTGATAGTTATTTAAGCTATCCTTCTGCTGCCCTTGAATCTTCAGAATTTACTGGAGCATTCTGGTATAAAGTTAATGCAGATCCAACTAGAGCCGGAATCCTAACAGTAGGTGATGATGCAGATGATCGCAAACAAGGATTTAGACTCTTTAGAGAAGGAAATGCTGATTCACAACGTATCAAATTAAACGTTGGAACTGGTGCTGGTGAATCTTGGAATGACGGCGATGTAATCGATGTTGCTGCAGGAGAGTGGGTACATATTGCATTTACAGTTTCTGAGACAAAATCTACAATCTATTTCAATGGAGTTGAAATGCGCTCTTCTGATTTAGCGGCTCCAATTGACTGGACAGGATGTTCCGAGCTTGTAATTGGTTCAGGAGGACCTACATTTAGTTATTGGAATCACAAATCAGATTCAAGTTTAATAGACGAATTGAGATTCTTCAATAAGGCTTTAACAGCTGAAGAAATCTCAACCGTAATGAATTTTTAATCATAAAGGTTAAAATTTTAGTTTAGTTTTTTTGTTTAAAAGGAGAAACTTATGGTTTCTCCTTTTTTCCTAAAACCTTTATTTTCAAAAATTAAAGAATGAAACATATATATAACACAGTTTTACTGCTTGTTTCACTAATTGCTGTGGTATCATGTCAACCTGTGGTAAAGCAGCAAAGTCAAGAGCCGAAATCTGAAACTGATCACTATCTCGATACCGTTCAATTACAGACCATCAATTACTTTTGGAAAGAAGCAGATAAAACACTTTCAGGATTAGCTCCAGAACGAGTGCACATGGATAATATTTATCCCCAAAATGATTCTAATGTGATTACAACAGGGGGGTCTGGTTTTGGATTAATGGCTTTAGTTACTGGAATTGAAAGAGGGTTTATTAATCCACAAGCTGGATTAGAACGTTTTGAACGCATAGTATCTTTTTTAGAAAAGGCAGATCGATTTCACGGAGCCTGGCCTCATTGGATGGATGGAAATACTGGTAAAGTAGTCCCATTTAGTAAAAACGATGATGGTGGAGATCTTGTAGAAACTGCTTTTTTAATTCAGGGATTATTAACCGTGCAAGCGTATTACAAAGATGGAAGTCAACGTGAACAAGAACTTGTAAACCGCATTCAAAAGCTTTGGGAAGAAGTTGAATGGAGTTGGTATACTCAAGGCAAGGAAGTGCTCTACTGGCACTGGTCACCGAATAATGGATGGAAGATGAATTTTGCAGTTGGAGGGTATAACGAATGTCTAATCATGTATGTACTAGCAGCTTCTTCACCGACTTATCCAATTAGCCCAGAAGTGTACCACAAGGGATGGGCTCGAAATGAAACACTTGCATCAAATGCTGAAATGTACGGTATTCCTACCGTAGTAGATTACTACCAGCACAATGAGGCCAAAATTGGACCTCTTTTTTGGGCGCATTATTCCTATTTAGGATTGAACCCATTTAAGATAAGTGATCGCTATGCTGATTATGGTACTCTTACTACAAATCACGCTAAAATTCACTTAGCTTATGCGATTGACAATCCTAAAAATTTCAAAGGATACAGTGATCAAATGTGGGGATTAACCTCAAGTTATTCAATGAGAGGTTATGCAGGTCATCGACCAGGTAATGACCTTGGAGTAATTGCTCCAACGGCTGCATTATCATCGATGCCTTATACACCAGATAATTCAATAAAAATGCTCGTAAATCTTTATGAAAATCACAAAGACCTCATTGGAGAATACGGACCTTATGACGCTTTTAGTTTAAACGATAACTGGATGCTTCCTAGGTATTTGGCAATCGATCAAGGACCAATTCCTGTGATGATTGAAAATTACAGAACTGGTCTACTTTGGGATTTGTTTATGACCAATACTGAAGTTCAACACGGACTTAAACGTTTAGGATTTACGATAAAAGAATAATACAATGAAAAAATCATTACTACTCATAGGGTTGTTGTCATCAGTTTCTTTTGCACAACAACAAAAAGATTATACAAAACAAGTTGATTCTTTGATGCAATTGATGACCATCGAAGAAAAAATTGGACAAACGGTTCAATTTAGTGGAGGTTGGGATGTCACTGGCCCTACGGTTAGTGATGTCAATGAAGATCTTGTCAAGCAGGGACAAATTGGTTCTTTTTTGAATTTAGTTACTGCTAAAGCAACCAAAGATATTCAGAAATTGGCTGTTGAAGGAACTCGTTTAGGGATTCCATTATTAATTGGATATGACGTTATTCACGGTTATAAAACCATCTTTCCAATAAATCTAGGACTCTCATCGAGTTGGAATCCACAGCTTGTTCAACTCACAGCAGAAAAGGCAGCTGAGGAAGCAGCAGCTGAAGGAATTCATTGGACCTTTTCTCCTATGGTTGATATTGCACGTGATCCACGCTGGGGAAGAATTTCAGAGGGATCGGGAGAAGATGTATACCTCGGAAAAAAAATGGCTGAGGCCTATGTAAGAGGGTATCAGGGAGATGATCTATCACTTCCTACAACCATTGCAGCCTGTATGAAACACTATATTGGTTATGGTGCTGCTTTAGCTGGTAGAGACTACAATACCGTTGATATGGGGGATAACGAACTTAGAAATACGTATTTGCCTCCTTTTAAAGCGGGAATTGATGCTGGAGCTCGAACACTAATGACTTCCTTTAATGTGATCAATGATGTTCCTGCTTCTGGTAATAAATACACCTTAAAGGATATTTTAAGAGATGAATGGGGGTTTGAAGGATTGGTGGTGTCGGATTATACCTCTATCAATGAAATGATTCCACACGGTTATGCTGCTGATGGAAAGGATGCTGCTCAAAAATCGTTTAGTGCCACCCTTGATATGGATATGATGGGGGATCTATACCGTTCATATCTCAAGGAATTGATCGAAGAAGGGGCTCTAAGTATAGAGCTTCTCGACGATTCAGTTCGTCGTATCTTGACTCTTAAATTTGAATTAGGATTGTTTGAAGATCCTTATCGTTATAGCGACCTCGATCGTGAAGCTGAAACGATTTACCGTTCAGATATACTTGAAGCAGCAGTAGAAGCTGCTCGTCAATCTATCGTATTACTTCAAAACAACAAGGCTGTTCTTCCATTAAAAACTTCAAATATTGCACTGATAGGACCTCTTGCAGACGATCAGAGCAGTATCATTGGAGATTGGGCAGCAAAGGGTGATCGAAAAGGCAAAGCGATCAGTGTTCAAGAAGGATTGAGTGAGTTACTTCAATTACCTAATTTAAAGGCAGTTCAGGGAACTAAAATTGAAACCAGTGACTCTTCTGGATTTAAAGCGGCATTAAAAGCCGCTAAAAAAGCAGAAGCTATTGTCATGGTATTAGGCGAAGATTCTAATATGAGTGGTGAAGCAGCAAGTAGATCTTCTATCAATTTGCCAGGAAATCAATCAGACTTATTAGCTGAAATTCGCAAGCACAATCCAAACAAACCACTTGTTTTAGTTTTAATGAATGGTAGACCCTTAGATATTACAGCTGAAGTTAAAAATGCAGATGCAGTCTTGGAAGCTTGGTTCCCTGGGACTATGGGGGGTCAAGCAATTGCTGAAATTATCTACGGTAAAACCAATCCGTCTGCTAAATTAGCTATTAGTTTTCCAGTAAATGTAGGACAGGTACCAGTGTTTTACTCTAATAAAACAACTGGAAGACCGATGAATCCAAAAAACCCTAAAGGAGATTATCGTTCTTTTTACCAAGACATTCCTAATAAACCCTTATTTTCATTTGGGTATGGTTTGAGTTATTCTAAATTTGAATACTCAAATGTCACTCTAGATAAGAAGGTTGAAAATGGAGTAGAAGTATTAGATTTTTCTGTGAGTGTTAAAAACACTTCTAAAATCGATGGTTATGAAATCGTTCAACTCTACATTCAAGATGTAGCAGCATCGATTACCAGGCCTGCAAAAGAACTCAAAGGTTTTGAAAAGGTTTGGATCAAAGCTGGAGAAGAACAAACAGTTCGTTTTAAACTCACTAGAGAAGATTTAGGTTTTTGGAATCAAGGGGAGTTTAAAGTAGAAGCTGGAACCTTTAAATTTAACATCGCACCTAATAGTGATGCTGATTTAACAAATTCATTTACCCTAGAATAAATGACTAGAAACACCGTATATGGTCTATTCTTATTGGGACTCGTAATCATATCTTGTTCCAAGCCCTCGCCTAGTCAAGATGCGGATCCTGATATATTTGATCAGTTGAATCCAAAACTTGAAGAGGAACTTACCGATAACCAACTATTGGACAGCATTCAGTATTATACACTCAAGTATTTTACGGATGCTGCTCACAGTAGTGGTATGGCTAGGGAACGAAATCACCCTGCTCGTAACAATTTTGATTTGAATACGGTAACCTCAGGTGGTAGTGGATTCGGAGTCATGGCCATCATCGCTGGAGTGAATCGAGGTTTTTTGACCAGAACAGAAGCAAGACAAAAGATTGATAAAATATGTGATTTCTTATTGAACTCAGATCGTTTTCACGGGGCTTTTCCACATTGGTATTATGGAGATACTGGAAAAGTAAAACCATTTTCTTCTGATGATAACGGAGGTGATATTGTCGAAACGGCATTTATGATTCAAGGATTGCTTACGGCGCGTCAATACTTTAATCAAAATACCACTGAAGAAACCACTCTTAGAAGCAAAATCACAAAGCTTTGGGAAGAGGTAGAATGGGATTGGTATACCAAAGAAGGAACCACTTACTTATGGCACTGGTCTCCAAATTACGGATTTTCAAAGAATCATCAATTAAAGGGTTGGAATGAAGTATTAATCACCTATATCCTGGGAGCAGCTTCACCTACCCATCCTATAGACACGGATCTCTATCACAATCTATGGACCAAAGGAAATTTTTACAATGGTGCTACTTACTATAATAATCTCAAATTACCATTAGGTCCAAGTTATGGAGGGCCGTTGTTTTTTTCACATTATTCTTTTTTAGGATTGGATCCAAGAAACCTATCTGATACCTATGCAAATTACTGGAATCAGAATAAAATGCACAGTTTAATCAATTACGAATACTGTAAGGCTAATCCAAAATCTTATCCTCATTACAGTGATAAATGTTGGGGTCTAACAGCTAGTTACAGTGTCAATGGTTACAGTGCTCATTCTCCTACTAACGATAAAGGAGTCATAACTCCAACAGCTGCTCTTTCATCGATTCCTTATTCATCTAGTCAATCTCTAAGAGCTGTTCGTCATTTTTATTACGATCATAAGGAACTATGGGGACCCTATGGTTTTTACGATGCTTTTAGCGTAGGGGATAATTGGATTTCCGATGGGTATTTAGCCATCGACCAAGGGCCTATCGTAGTGATGATCGAGAATTACAGATCGGGACTTTTATGGAATATGTTCATGAAAGATCAGGAGATTCAAGCAGCTTTAACAAAGCTTGGTTTTAATTTTTAAGCCTCATTTTATTCAAATACAAACTGTTAAATAAGAATTATTTAACAGTTTATAATGCTATTTGTTTCGAAATACTTCTTACCTTATTAAGAATCATTAAAAATAGCATCATGAACAGAAATACATTTCTACAAAGAAGTATCGGAGCTCTGCTATTTATTTCAGCAGTACCTAGTATCTCTTCTTGTTCAAAAGAAGAAGATGATACAGGAGGAACAACCCCTACAGCAAAAAGTTGTTTAGACAATGGAACGAGTTCGTCTATAAGTTCCAATCACGGCCATACACTTATAGTGTCTAAGGCCGATGTTTTAGCGGGAAGTGATAAGACCTATAATATTCAAGGTACTTCAAATCACCCCCATACAGTAACAATTACTTCCAGTCAATTTTCTACCCTACAATCCAATCAATCGATTACAGTGACCTCATCGAGCGATGACGCTCATACCCATTCGGTCACTGTACGTTGTGCTTAAAACTTAGTTATTAGAATCAATTGCTTTTGTGAGCTCTTTGATTTTTCTTACTACTATTGGAATAGCTGGATACACCATCATATGGCCGTATCCATCTATTTCATGTAGTTCTGTTTGCGGGTGTTTTACGAGTTGCATCATTCTCCACATATAGGCGTTTTCTTCATACCTACCAAGCATTTCTAATTCACGATCTCCAGTGATCATAATATAAGGAGGAGCATCTGCTCTGACGTGATATAAAGGAGCCCACTCATCAACCAATGGTTTTAAGGGACCAATATTTCGTTCTTCTCTAACAGTCATATGGGTAATGGTATGACCACTTAAAGGAATTAAACCAGCGATTTGATCCGCATCGATATCGTATTTTGCTAAAAAATGCTTATCCAATCCAAGCATGGAAGTCAAATATCCTCCCGCAGAGTGGCCTGACAAAAATATCTTTTCTTTAGAACCTCCAAGCGCCTCTATATTGTTAAAGGTCCATGCTACTGCTGCAGCGGCATCATCAACCACCACATCGGTGCCCACCTGTGGAAAAAAGCGATAGTTGGCAGCAATCACTGCAATCCCTTTTCCTTTGAGGTATTCGGGTATGTTTTTGTTTCCACCTTTTAATCCACCTCCGTGAAAATACACCAAAGTCGGAAAATCACTCACTCCTTCAGGGATGTAGGTGTCTAAAATACAACGCTCTTTTTGGTAATCAGTTTTATAAAACGGATCCGCTCTATAGGTGATGTTTTCTTTAAACGTATACTCAGATTGCGCAAAACTTAATACGGGTACAATTCCTAGTATAAGGAGTAAGAATCGTTTTTTCATAGTGTCTTAATTTTTTAATGCTGCTTTTTCAGCTGCTCTTTTTGATTGAATTGCTTTTGCTCTTTCTTTGGTGAGTCCATAGACTTTACCCTCGACAGCATCGGCTAGAAATTTATCAATGTATTCATCACTGAGCTGATCACTGTCTTTGTATTGAACTCGGAGTTCTTCTAATTTTTTGTGAAGCTCTTTTCGCACTTCTGCATAAGCAGGGTCATCGTATACATTAGTGAGTTCTTCAGGATCTTTTAATCGATCGATGAGTTCCCATTCGTCTAATGAGAAATAGTAGTGAATGAGTTTGTATTCTTTGGTTACAATGGCATAATGGCGATTGACCATGTGCTCAGCTGGATATTCGTAATAGTGGTAATAGACAGCATCACGATCCCATTTCCCAGTTTCTTCCAATAAGGGTCGAAGACTCTCTCCTTGCATTTCTTTTGGAGCCTCAATTCCAGCAGCATCTAAAAAGGTTTGAGCAAAGTCGAGGTTTTGAACCATTTCATCAGATCTTGAGCCTGCTCTAATGTGATCTTTCCAAGAAACGAGTAGCGGTGTTTTAAACGATTCGTTATAGGCAAATCGCTTGTCAAACCATCCGTGTTCACCCAAATAAAAACCTTGATCTGAGGTATAGACGATGATGGTGTTTTCCATTAGGTTATTTTCTTCTAAATAATCCAATACACGACCTACATTTTCATCAACGGCCTTGATGGTTCCTAGATAATCTTGCATATAACGTTGGTATTTCCAACGCATCAAATCCTTTGAATCCATTGAGGGGTATTTCTTCTTGAAGTCTTCAAAAATAGGAGCGTAAGCCTCTTTGAATTCAGCTTTTTGAGTTTCAGTCATACGGTTCATCATCATATCGGTCCTGAATTTATCATAACCAATTTCACTGAGTCCCATCTCATCCATCACCTCTGGAAACACTTTGTTGTCTCCTGACCATCCCATATGGTGAAGAATGCTCATTTCAGCTTCCTTTGAGGCATTTCCCATTCCAGAATAGTCATCGAATAAGGTGCTAGGTTCTGGAAAGGTTCTGTTTAAAAATTCATCGTAATGACGGTTAGCCATATACCAAGAACGATGAGGTGCCTTGTGTAAATACATCAATAAAAATGGTTTGGCAGGGTCTCGTTCCTCTTGTAGCCAATCGAGTGTAAAATCGGTAATAATATCGGTAGCGTAACCATCAACTCTAATTTCTCCTTCATTTTTAGTAATGAAATCAGGATTCCAATAAGCACCTTGACCTGGGAGTATTTTAAACTGATCAAATCCTTTTGGGTTATTTCCAAAATGAAGCTTTCCAAACATGGCCGTTTGATATCCATTCTCTTGAAGAATTTGAGGAAAGGTGATATTGCTGTCGTCAAAAGCAAAGTGATTGTCTACCTTGCCGTTAAGGTGGGTGTGTTTTCCTGTGAGGATGGTAGCTCTACTAGGAGCACAAATTGAATTGGTCACACTCGCATTGGTAAAGAGCATTCCCATCTGAGCGATACGATCGATATTGGGAGTTTCAATCAGTTTATTGTCATAGGCTGAAATTGCCTGATACGCGTGATCATCACTCATAATAAAGATGATGTTTGGACGCGAATTCGAAGTGCTTTTCTTTTCTCCATTAGTTGTATCACAGGCTTGATTCAACAAAGCTGCAATCATTAAACTTAAGAGTTTGAAATAAGGTTTTAGTTTATTCATGTTTGCTGGTTGTATATTTTAAAGTTACAATATACATTATTGTGTTAAAAATACATAATAGTATTTTGTGATAATTTTAAACCAATTAATGAAATATCTAAAGTATTAATCGACGTCAACCACACATCTAAATCCAGTGTGTGCAAAACTTGAGTCTTTACTAGAACGCATTCTTCTGCTCACCCGATAGCCAGAACAATAACTTTCGTTGCAAAGGAATGATCCACCACGAATTACGTGGTTAGGCGAATAGGGCTCTCTTGGATCGTTATAGGTGGTGGTACATTCGGGATCTTTAACCACTCCTTGATCGGCAAAGTTTTGATAACTGTCGATATCGTATCGATCTTGGGTCCATTCCCACACATTTCCAGCCATATCGTATAAGCCATATCCATTTGCGGGATAGCTTTTAACTGGAGCAGTAGTGTAATAACCATCTAATAGTTCATTTTTATAGGGAAAAATGCCCTGCCAAAAGTTGGCTTTATCAGTTGCTCCTTCAATTGGGGTGTTTCCCCAGGGATATTTATTATCTGTATTAGGTCCTGAAGCAGCCCATTCCCATTCAGCCTCAGTAGGAAGTCTTTTGCCAGCCCATGAAGCATAGGCGTTGGCATCATCCCAAGAAATGTGAACAACAGGATGATCCATTCGGTCTTTGATGGAACTATCGGGACCTTCAGGATGTTTCCAATCGGCTCCATGAGTCCATTCCCACCACTGTGAATAATCTCTTAAATCAACAGGATGATCGGTAGGAGCAAAGGTTAGTGATCCTGCTTTTAAAACAGATGGATCTGGTTTTGGAGTTCCTTTTGGAATGGTTTTCTTCATCGCTTCCCAGTCGATATCCTTCTCAGCAGTAGTGATATATCCTGTTGCATCTACAAAGGTTTTAAATTCACTATTGGTCACCTCGGTAGGATCCATATAAAAGGCAGATACACGAACTTCATGCCTTGGAAATTCATCAAAATCAGCTTGATCAGATCGCCCTCCCATGGTATATACTCCCGCCGGAATAAACACCATTGATGAAGTGTCAGCAATTAATTTGGGAGTTGTATTGTTGGTACATTGAATGAAACTGATCAGTACAATGCTGACAATTAGGAGTCGAATTGTTTTAGATAAAAATAGATTATTTAACAACACAATCATTGAGTAAAACATTGATCATGAGACCATCACAAATACCCAAAACAGTAATTTGTTGTCCTTTAGATAAGTTGGCGACCACAGATTTCTCATTAAAAAAACATTGAACATCACCAAAATATTGATCTCCTACGAGGGTAATGTAGGGATTGTCCATAAGGTCATTTCCGATGTCTCTAATGCGGCCACTAACTTGAATAATTTTATCTTTATATTTCTCGTCAGCAGCTATTTCATTGGCTTGATAAGCCTGATATAATTGAGGTGCTGTAATTTCTACATTTGGTAAGGTTTCAGGAGTGATTTTCGGAGCTTCATCTACGCTCCCAAACGCAATGACGATAAAAAATAGAAGAGCGAGTCCAGATAAAAAATTTTTCATTTGCTAAAATTAATTACGATAAGAGGTAAACATAAATACATCACTAAATCAAATATATCGAAAGTTCCTGGGATAATGAAATAGAACTGTGCAATTTCAGAACAGAATCCTATTATCGGAATGATCATAGACCACAACAAGGTAGCTCCGTCCCTTTTTTTTCTAATAGTTAAAATAAGCATAGTGTAGGACATAGCCCAAAGTCCATCTGGTAAGGAATAAACAATTATTTGTTCAAGGACTGATTCTGGGGTCGCGATAGGATGAAATACAGTTCCTATAAGTCGATTGTATAAAAGGGATTCGGATCTAAATAAAATGTAAATCATCGATCCAATTAACAAAGGGAACCACCAATACTGTTGCCACTTTTTTATTTGAAATCGTCTATGAGTCACTTTGATTAAATTTATCAAATCATAAAAGAATAAAGTTAAAATTTATAGAAGAATGTTATCGTGAAAAATCAATTAAATGCATCATAAATCAGATTACAAAAAGGCAAAGTGATGGTTTAAATCTGTTTTTAGTAACTGATATTGCATTACAAGGGCAGTATTGCAGAAGCCTAAGTATTATCAGCTCTTACTCCGATGAGCGTCACCCGCTGTTTGAACAGTGTTACCCCCTTTAGTTTACTTACTTTTTATTGGATCAAAGTTTACAAAAAATCTTTAGCAAAGTAAGTACCATACTTTATCAAACGAAATAAATCCTTATTTTGATTTTAGGGTGCTCTATGCTAGGATGAAGCTCGAGTCAATCGATCGTTAATCGAGGCTCCAACCCCTTTTTCAGGGGCTAGTTCGGATAGGATTACATCCAATTCTAATTCATCAAGTTCGTGCATCATTTTGTAAAGATTAGCCATTGCCTCTTCAACACAACCTGAACTGCTAAGGATCCGATAGTGGAGCATTTGTTTGGCAAGAGGATTTTCTGTAAAAAAAAGAACTCCAATTTTTTTATTGGGGTATTTTTTTAATTCTTCCTGTAAATTAGTACAGCTGATGAATGGTGTTCTAGGAGCGTAGTGTTTTTTTTGCATTCCTGGCGCAATCGAAGACACCTCGTGATTGGCAAGTTGTACTGAGGTCCCCAAAACAGCTTCTATGGCTTCTTTGGAAATAGATCCCAATCGATAAATTGTCGGCTTGTGATTTTCAAATCCAATAATCGTGGATTCAATGCCTTTGCTGCAAATCCCGCCATCTAAAATCAAAGGGCTGTCCTCTTTTAAGGAATTGAATACGTGCTGGGGACAGGTAGGACTGATGTGATTGGATTTGTTGGCACTTGGAGCTACCAATGGGAACGCTAGGGAACGAAGTAAGGCTAAAGTGAGCTCGTGATTGGGTACTCTAACTGCAACGGTGTTTTTACCTGCAGTGACTTTAGTTGAAATAGCATCCGATTTTTCAAGAACTACCGTAAGCGGTCCTGGCCAAAAATGAGCTGCAAGGAGCTCGACTTCCTTTGGGATTGTTTTAGCGACTTTAGGCAATTGCTCAAAATTGTGAAGGTGGACAATTAAGGGATTGGTCTGTGGACGGTTTTTGGTTTGATATATTTTGTCAATCGCATTTTCAGAAAAGGCATTGGCCGCTAATCCGTATACAGTCTCCGTCGGAATGGCTACTAAGTCGTCATTTGACAAGGTCTTTGCAGCCGCTTTTAGGTCTGTTATGACTAATTCAGAATACTTTTTCATGGGTTACTGTCCAAATGCTATCAAGTGCAAATATACAGCTGAATTGTTTTATATGAATTCTTCTCCTTGTATTTTTGTATGTATTGGAGCATCGATTGAGAAATCCAATGAGTAAATGATTGACAAGTGAAACAACAAGTGAGTATTTTAGGATGTGGTTGGTTGGGTATGCCTTTAGCGAGAACCCTCATCCAAGAAGGGTTTCAGGTGTTGGGTTCTACCACTACACCTTCAAAACTTTCAGAGCTGGAGTCCCTTGGAATTCGTCCATTTTTGATCGACATTCACAAAGAAGATCAACTTCATAGTTCCTCCTTTTTAAGTTCAGATATCCTTATCATTGCCATAACCTCCAAGAGTATTGAAGATTTTCAGCTTTTGATTGATTCCATAGCAGTCTCCCCTGTAAAACGAGTGCTGTTTGTGAGCTCTACCTCAGTTTATCCAATGTGTAATGGGGTGGTTACCGAACAAACCAAAACACTCGACACTCCTTTGGCTAGGATAGAGCACTTGTTTTTGTCACAAAAATCTTTTGAGACCTCTATTCTTCGGTTTGGAGGTTTATTTGGAGCAACGCGACAACCTGTGAATTTCATCCGTGGTAAAGTGGTGGCACATCCTGAAGGTTATATTAACTTTATTCACCAAGAGGATGGTATCGCGATCATTTTGAAGATGATTCAGATGAATCGTTGGAGTCAAATCTTAAATGTGTGTTCGGATTCCCATCCTAAAAGGCGTGACTTTTACATTCGACTGACTCAAAAAGCGGGAGTTCCAACTCCAGTGTTTGACGAATCAACTCCTTGTCTCTATAAAATCGTGGATTCTCAAAAACTCAAAACCTTTTTAGATTATCAATTTAAATACGGAGATTTGATGACTATTTAGGGTGCTTCTAAACCTACTAGAAATTCATGGGAATCTCCATTAATAGTACGCGTGCATGAGTAACGGATTCAAAGAGAACCTCCGTGGTCTCCCATATACCTAGCCCATCTCGATCGGAAAGTTCCTGTCCATCGACTTTGATGTTCCCTTCCAAAACAAAAACATACAAACCATTGTCAGGATTTTTAAACTGATAGGTAGTACTGTGCTCTTTTTCTAGAATACCCATATGAAACCACGCTTCTTGATGAATCCACACTCCTTGATCCGAAGGATTAGGAGATAGAATTTGAAAAAAATCATTTTTCTTTTCAAGTTCTCGAATGGAGATCTGATCGTAGCGAGGTGTAACATCTTGTTGATTAGGTACAATCCAAATCTGAAGAAATTGGACTTCTTGATTGCTTTGATGATTGTACTCACTGTGGGTAATTCCACTTCCTGCACTCATGACTTGAATTTCGCCCTCTCTAATGATCGCGGTAGTGCCCATGCTATCTTGGTGTCTGAGCTCCCCTTTTAGTGGAATGGAAATGATTTCCATATTTCGATGGGGATGTTCGCCAAACCCCATTCCCGCAGCTACAGTATCGTCATTCAATACTCGAAGCGCTCCAAAATTCATCCGTTGGGGATCAAAATAATGGGCAAAACTAAAGGTGTGTCTACTGTGTAACCAACCGTGATCTGCGATTCCTCTGGAAGCTGATTTATGTAATATTGACTGTTTCATAACATAGGGGTGTTGATCACAAAAGTAGCGATCTTATTTCAAGGAAGTGCGGTGTGTTTTGTTAATTTTAAAATAGGATCATTTAAGTGACGAAAGGGTATTACAACAGACTCAATTTCTTAATTTTTATCTTAAATTTGATTGTTAATTGATACTTCAATGAATTTAAACGATTTAGATAAACTTTCTCAAAGTTTTTCAGCTACAGAAAAAATGCCTGTTTTATTCTTAGGGCATGGAAATCCTATGAATGCCATTGAAGAGAATCAGTTTGTCAAGGGTTTTAGAGCTGTTGCTAAAACTTTGCTAAGACCCAATGCCATACTTTGTGTCTCTGCCCATTGGTATACCAATGGGACAAAAGTTACCGCCATGGAAATGCCAAGAACAATTCATGATTTTGGAGGTTTTCCAAAGGAACTTTTTGAGGTGGAATATCCAGCTAGTGGAAGTCCTTGTTTGGCACAAGACACCAAAATTTTACTTCAACCTACACTCGTTGAATTAGATGAAAAATGGGGCCTTGACCACGGTGCTTGGAGTGTGATCAAACATTTATTTCCCAATGCCGATATTCCTGTGGTGCAATTGAGTATTGACTATACCAAGCCTGCTGAATATCATTTTGAATTGGCTCAAAAGTTAAACTCTCTAAGAAATAGGGGAATATTGATCATTGGTAGTGGAAATATCGTTCATAATTTAGCTCTTGTTGATTGGAAAAATTTTGAAAAAGACAACCATGGTCATGATTGGGCTATTGAAGCTAGAGAAACGTTAAATAATTTATTGTTAAACGGAGATTTTAAAACATTGATCAACTATCATCAAATTTCCAAAGCCATCAATCTTGCAGTACCAACCCCAGATCATTATTTACCTTTGATTTATGTATTAGCCTTGCGTCAAAAAGGTGAATCCTTGGAATTGTTCAATGACAAACTTGTTGCTGGTAGTTTGAGTATGACCAGTGTTAAAATTTCCTAGATTTTAATAGGATGTTGATTGAAACTTTTCTTAAAACTGTATTGGATTTTGATCAAATTATTTTTTTTGTAGGGCTAGCCATTGCATAATGGTAACGGGCACCCCTTCTAGCATAACTGGATTTCCATTAAAATCCTTATAGCTTTCGTTGGCATGGGAATAGATCCAAGACCAATGCCCTGGATAGTGATAGTTGTTACCTCCATAGGCATTGGTGATGTCTGTAACGTGGTCATAATAAGAAAAGTGTACGTTTTTAGCACCACTAGCAATGAGTCTGTTGTAAATTGGCTCCACTGTTTGTTCAGGAACCGTGGTGGTATCATCCTTGGAATGTATAAACCAAATAGGGAGATGTTGAATGGAATTGATTTGAGAATCGGAAACATTGACATCTCGGTAGGCTAAAGCGCTGATATAAGCCCCGGCAAAATAATTAGGGTATTCCAATAAAAGTTTAAAGCTCATGTAGCCACCATTGCTACAACCACCTACATATATTCGTTCTTTATCAATATCCGGATGTTGTCGACTGAAGTCATCAATAAGTCCTTTAACATCTTTGAAATAAATATCGTCGACCTGTCCACTTGTGGAGCCATTTCCACTATCCATCCATCGTGTTGGACTTTGAGGCACCAATACATAAGCTCCCCCAAAATAATTTTGAATTTCATCAGACGCGTAGTTAGCTGCTCGGTTTCCTAAAAGTGGAATTGTAGGGTCTATTCCACCTTCTCCACCTCCATGCAGCCATATGATTAAAGGCTTTTTGGCAAGCTTCGATTTTGGAACATAGGATGCGTAGTGAATTTCTTTTTTTGAATTCCCACCATAGTGTACACCCTGTAAATCAAATTGGTCTACCAAGGGAATGATTCGATTCGCTTCGTGATTCCATGTGGTCAACTTATTGGTGTTCGTAATTTGTAAACGGTAATCAATCCAAAAATTACCCCGCTGATAATGAAATGGAGAGGATATACGCAAAGTAGGACCTACTTCTAAAATGAGTGTTAGATAGTTGCTGCTCGTTGTTTTGTTGCCAGATACATCGGATATATAGGCTGCTAATACGTCTCTTTTTCCTGAGCTAGGGATTAGGGCGCTATCTGTCTTATCTGTAGTTCGTGATGCTAAAACTTGAAATGCAGCTGCATCGGGAGTTTCAGAAATTTCCTGATCTAAATGAAGTACTACCTTACTCACTGCAGGTCCCCAGTCAAATCCTTCAACAATTAATGTATAATTTTCTTGTGCAAACATGATGATAGTTGCAGCTAGAGATGCTATTAAAAACAATAAAAAACGCTTCATGCTAGAGATGTGTAATGTTAACGGTACTTAAGATACTTATTTTTCGATCATGTTTTTAGGATCCCAAGCAATAATTTTTTTGTTAAAATAACTTTCGTTACAAGCTAGAGCTGGTGCAGCTGCTCTAAACCCAAATACTGCATCTTCCACCACTGGTTTTCCTGTTCGTATAGAATCAAAGAAATTCGTAAAATGATCTAAGTGATCACTATAGCCTTCTGAAGCCTTAAAAGTGATATCCTTTTTAATTGTTCTCTTTTGTTGTTCTGGGGTCCATTTCGCATGGTATTCTTTCTCCATTTCTTCTCGCATGCTTTTAGAAAAAGTAAATAAGGAATCATAACCTCCAAAACTTGGAGCCTCTGGAAGTATGCTGTGCGTTAATGATAGATTACTTCCATTGACTTCAATAACGCCTTCGGAACCAATTAAACGAATGATTTCTTGACCTCCTGTTCCGCTGATAAAGTTTACTTGAAGCGTCATTAAAAATGCGGCGTGCGCTTCTGTTTTGGGGTATTGTAATACTCCAGACATCACATCAGGCATATTTCTGCCATCCTTCCAATAGCTAAATTGTCCTGTACTGTATATACTTTCAGGGCCAATAGAATTTGTGATTAAATGAGTTCCGCTTAAGAGGTGAATAAATAAATCTCCAGCAACACCAGTCCCTACTTCCTTGAAGGCTCTCCACCAAAATAACTTTTTAGCATCAAACTGCATTTTTTCAGTCGCTTCGATAAATTGATCCCAATTCGTCGTTAGGGCATTGGCATCTTTAGGAATCGTATATTCCCAGGCACCGATGGAATTTTGTCGATCGTAAACGGCATTCACCATATTGAGTTCCTCAATTTCACCTGAAGCCAACAACTCCTTTGCTTTTAAATAACCAATGCTACTGACGCGTTGACTCCCGACTTGAAGTACTTTGCCTGATTTTTTTGCTGCTTCAATGACTGGATGTCCTTCCTCAATCTTATAAACCATCGGCTTTTCACAATACACGTGTTTTCCTTTCGCTACAGCATCTAAAGTAATTCGGGCATGCCAAACATCATGAGTGCAGATGAGTACGACATCGATATCTGGTCGATCTAATAAATCCTTGTAATTTGTTGTGGTATAGAGCTCTTTTCCGTAGTGTTCTTTGGCATTTACTAATCTTCCATGGTAGAGATCGCAGATCCCTGCCAATTCAACACCAGGAACTTTAAGAGCGGTATTCAAATCAAAATGTCCTTGTACACCATAACCAATAACTCCAATTCTAATAATGTCATTTGAGGTTATTTTTCGTTCGTATCGCAGGATGCGTTCCTCTGTTTTTTGTGCATTAGCATAAGAATTAAATGGAGCCGAAGCTGCAACTAAACCAGTAACTCCGATGCTCTTGAGAAATTTTCTTCTGTTGTTTAATGTATTTTGATCCATCGTTTGTTTGTTTTTAATTGATATCTATTTGACAGAATAACTAACAAAAGCTACTTTTCGACTGTCAGCGCTCCAAGATGGAACATTGATGGTTCCCTGACCTCCATAAAATACAGGAGTTAAATCAGTGATTTCTCTTGTTTCAATATTCATGAGACGCAGTTTGACTTTCTTTCCAAAAAGATGATCTTGTTTTTGATCAGTGATGTAGGAAATGTATGCGATCCATTTATTATCTGGAGAGATATGTGGAAACCAATTGGAGTAGGAGTCAAAGGTTAATTGTTCCGGATTGGATCCATCTGCTTTCATGCGCCAAAGTTGCATGTGACCGGATCTATAGGAGTTGATGTAGATATATTTCCCATCCGGAGAATACTCGGGTCCATCGTCAAGTCCTTCCGTTCTTGTTAATCGTTTCGCTTTTCCTCCGTTCACAGGAATGGTATAGATGTCCAAATTATCACCTTTCATTCCCACGTAGGCCAAGGTTTTTCCGTCGGGACTCCAACCATGCCAAAAGCAAATCGCATTTGTGGATACTTTTTTAGGAGTTCCTCCCTCAACAGGAACGAGATATAGTGATGAAACCATCTCTGAGAGCGAGGATCCCATCTTGTCAAAATTACTCAATACGAGAGTCTTTTGATCGGGTGACAAACCGTGATCGTTATTCAAAGAAGTTATGGATCCAGTATTGATTTCACTGATGTTTTTGGTTGTTAAATCGAGTTTTTTTAACCGACCCTTGCTGTTGAGGATGAGGTAATTATCTCGATACCAATTTGGAGCTTCATAATGCCCTTTTAAATCAATTATTGAGGTGACTTTTTTACTGTATACATCTACGGATTGAATATGAGATATCGTATCTGATTCCTTCACATCAGTAGGCTTGTAATTCATACCTGTCCGACCTACTAGTTTCCAATGATTTGTTGCATCTTTTTCAAGCAAACGAATTTCTTTCGTATAGGTTCTTTTTCCATTGGTGTCAATTGAAATTTCATCGTGTTTCACCCATGCATTTTGATCATAAATGCTGAATGTAAAATTAGAATGCATTGAAAACCACCTTGTCCTATAGATTCTTTTGAAGGATTGATAATAAGATCAGGGTCAATGTCTAAAACTTGACCTTCTGAGTTTGAAAATAAAACCGTGTTATAAGGTCTTACCATCCAACAGGATGCGTGTTCTTCGATGTTTCCAATTCGCCACGTAGCCCCTTCCTTTACTAATAATTCCTTAATAGCAATGGAGTCATTAGTAGTTTGAGCACTTGATACTGTTTATACCAGTGCTAAAAACACTAAGTTGAAATAGTTTTTCATGGATTTGATTCTTTTGATTTCTACTAATATAGGTTATTTTCTCTATTGTCTAATAAATAGATAATAGATTTTTTGAACTAGTAATTTTTGATACATTTGTTAGAGAAACAAAAAGAGTTCAATGAAAACCGCAGATCTAAATCACTACATTTCAAACATTTCTATAGACTGTGTTATTTTTGGGTATCGTGATCATCAATTAAAGGTGTTATTAGGTAAATCAATTTTTGGGGAACATTTATACAATTTGCCTGGAGGTCATATTCGTAAAAATGAATCGATTGAATCTGCGGCAGAACGCTTAGTTTATGAAAAAACACAATTAAAAAAACTGCATTTGTTTCAATTTAAGGTATTTGGTGATTCAAAAAGAATTAGTAACAGTCTTCATAAAAATACAATTGTAAATTCTTTGAAGGATCACTATCCTCCATCCGTTATAGACTGGATTACAGATCGTTTTATAAGTATTGGTTTTTATGCTTTGGTAGACATTTCTAAAGTTAAACCAGTGACAGGAGCGCTAGATTCCTCTCTTGAATGGAGATCGATCCATGATTTACCAAATTTAATGCACGATCATCATCAGATTGTCAATGATGCTGTTGAGTCATTGAGGCAGAACTTTGATTTTAAATTAAATGCTTTTAATCTACTGCCTCAAACTTTTACCATGAAAGATCTTAAACTTCTTTATGAGGCGGTCTATGAAAGAGAGTTCCCAATGAATAATTTTCAAAAGAAAATTTTAAGCTTAAATGTTTTAGAACGTCTTGAAAAGAAGTACACAGGTGCTCCGAATAAAGCACCTTATCTCTATCAGTTTAAAGAGTATAAGAGACTAAATTGATCGGTATTTTGTTCCCTTTTAATGCAGTTGTTTAAAAACAAAAAACCCTTGAAAATCAGAAGATTAACAAGGGTTGTTGTACACCTTACGGTTCCATTCTCGAACTCTTTTTATAAAAGCTTACTAAACATCTACGGTTTGAAGGATTTACTTATAGAAGCAAATATTGCTGATAAAAGAGGTTTTCCTTTTGATTTTACAGGTAATAATAGAATAATACAATTACCTCAAGGACATTAAACTATAATAGTATTAAATAGAATGGCAAATACTACAGGAAAAAAATATGGAGGAAGAAAAAAGTGAGTTGTTACCCAACCCATTACCCAAGCTCCCTCTTTCGGCCGCCAGCTCGACCTTTTTCAATGATCTCAGACTCAGAGATGAAACATAACCTCCCTTGGCCTCATCAAGGGTGCATAACAAAACACCTGATAGTAACATCTCTATACATCTGGTAATCAGCGTTTAGAGACGCTATATAGGGTGTCAACCTTGCCAATACTTCAAAGCACACTTCTTTAATTTAGAATGGTGACAATGTATTTATATGAAATTAATACGATATCCTGATGATAATTTGTTAAATCAAGTAAAAGAGTTAATTCGCATATTGTTAAGCAGATTATACTTTTGAGCTATTTATTAGATATCATTGAAATATAACTATTAATACTCATTAAAGGAATTTATATCTAATCATTAATTCATGTGAATTAGCTCTGAGTGCAACCTTATAAGTTCTTTGACCCATTTCATAACCGTATCCCACATCTATATTTTCAAGTAAACTAAATAATATTAAACCAGAAACATAATTATTATTTGAAATACCGGTTCCTACTTTGATCTTGTCATTAAAATTAATATTCGCAAAAGCTGTTACAAGATTAGGTGCTCCACTTACGAATCGATATAAGATACTTGGTTCTATTCCAATTTGATCATTTAGTTTTAGATTCAATCCGCCACTA
>JABXHN010000040.1 GCA_013373635.1 Flavobacteriaceae bacterium | reverse complement strand
TGCCACGGCGCTGGACTGCGAAGGCACGCTGCTGCGCGCCGAGGCCTCCGACCAGGAGCTGGTGGGCATCGGGCTGAAGAACATCGTCGCCGTGGCGATGAAGGACGCGGTGATGGTGGCCGACCTCAGCCAGTCGCAGAACGTCAAGCAGGCGGTGAAGGTGCTGAAGGGCCGCGCGGCCAAGCAGGCGCTGGAATTCCCCGTCGATCGCCGGCCCTGGGGCTGGTACGAGACGCTGGCGCTGTCGGACCGTTTCCAGGTGAAGCGCATCCACGTGAACCCCGGCGCCGCGCTGTCGCTGCAGTCGCACCACCACCGGTCGGAGCACTGGATCGTGGTGCAGGGCACGGCGAAGGTGACGGTGGACGACGAGGTGAAACTGATCACCGAGAACCAGTCGGTCTACATTCCGCTGGGCGCGGTGCACCGGATGGAGAACCCGGGCAAGGTGCCGATGGTTCTGATCGAGGTCCAGACCGGCAGCTACCTCGGCGAGGACGACATCATCCGCTACGAGGACGTCTACGCAAGAACGTGAGCCGGCGCGGGCCCTTGTTTCGCGCGCGAAACAAGCAGTCAGGCCTTCTGCAGCCCCGGCTTGACCTCGGTATCGATGTAGCGCGCCTTTTCCAGCGCCCGGCTGCGCTGCAGTTCCATGCCGACACGCTGGCTCATGTGGCGCGGCAGCGCCTCCCAGGCGCCGTTTTCTGCCTGTTCAGAGACTGAATCGCGCTGCTTGAACGGGCTGACATCCGGCGCGTATCCGGTGCAGTCGAAATCGGCGGCATAGGTTTTCACGAAGAGATCCACCACCCAGCCCGGCACCACGTCCCAGCTGCTGGCGCGGTCGCGTTGCGCGTTGCTGGAGGCATTGCGATGGCCGATCCGGATCGGGTGGCCATAGATCCTCTGGCCCACCTGCGCCCCGAGGTCCGGCATCTCCTCGATGCGAAAGACCTGCTGCACCAAGCGGCGGCCCGCCAGGTCATGCAGCCAGTCATACTGCAACTGGACCGTAACCGGTGTCGCCGCCCCACGCGTGTTCAGCTTGACGGGGTGAAGTTCCTAGGCAGGAGCTCGTCGATCCGGCTGGCGGGATGACCGGCGGCGATGGCCTCCAGGGTCGCATTCAGATAGGCGAACGGATCCACGCCATTGATCTTCGCAGTGGCGATCAGGGAGGCGATGCGGGCCCAAGTGCGACCGCCCTCGTCGTGTCCGGCGAAGAGGGCATTCTTTCTCGTCAAGGCGATCGGTCGGATCAGGTTCTCGACGGCGTTGGAGTCGATTTCGACGCGGCCATCTTGGAGGAAGGTCTGCAGGCCGCCCCAGTGGCGGTGGATGTAGGTTAGCTTCTCACCCAGGCGGGACTTGGCAGAGATCCGAAGGCGTTGCGTCTGCAACCAATCACCGAACTCGGCCATGAGGGGCGCGCTGCGGGTCTGACGCGCGGACAGACGTTGGCCGGGGCCCATGCCGCGGATCTCGGCCTCGATGCGGTAGAGCTCGGCAATCTGGCGCAGCCCCTCGGCAGCGATGTCGGAGCTGTCCTGGTCGAAGATCTCCTTCAGCTTCCTGCGTGCGTGTGCCCAACAGTGGGCAACCGTGATCGGCGCGCCGCCCTTGCGGGAGGGGCGCGTCAGTCGGTCGTAACCGGTATAGCCATCCAGTTGCAGGATACCGTCGAAGCCCAGCAGGATCTGCTCGGCATGCACGCCGGCGCGGCTGGGCTGATAGGTGAAGACCACTCCGGGCGGGTCCCCTCCGCCCCATCCGCGGTCATCGCGGGCAAGCGCCCAGAGGTATCCCGTCTTGGTCCGGCCTCTGCCCGGGTCGAGGACAGGAGCCTTCGTTTCATCCATGAAGAGCTTGGTCGATCCCTTCAGGTGTTCCGCCAGCCGGTCGACCACGGGGCCGAGGTGGAAGGCCGCAGTGCCGGCCCAGTCCGCCAAGGTGCTGCGGTCGACTTGGATGCCGGAGCGCGCCAGGATCTGGCTTTGGCGGTAGAGCGGCAGATGGTCCGCGAACTTGGACACCAGCACGTGGGCGATGGCGCCCTCGGTCGGTAGCCCACGCTCGATCAGCCAAGGTGCTGCTGGCGCCTGGGTGACCCCATCCGAGCAGACACGGCAAGCATACTTCGGCCGGATGTCGACCAGTACACGCAGCTGCGCCGGGATGATGTCGAGGCGCTCGGTCCGATCCTCTCCGATCCGGTGCATCCGGCCGCAACCACAAGGGCAATCGAGACTGGTGGGTTCGATGACACGCTCGATGCGCGGCAGGTCCGCAGGCAAATGGCCAAGGTTGCGCTGCCGTGCCGGGCGTGGCGTCGTGGTGGACGGCGCAGCCTGCTCCTTGCGGGTCTCGACCTCGGCGACGGCGGTTTCCAGGTCTTCGAAGGCCAGCTGCCGGTCGTCCTCGCTCAGCTTCTCGGACCGCTTGCCATGCACGACATGGTTCAGCTCGGCCACGAGATGCTCGAGCCGCCGGTTCGCGTCCTTCAGCGCATCGCGCTCCTGCAGCAGCGCCAGAACAGCGGCGCGTTGGCTCTCGGGGATTGAGGACAGGTCGATGGGCGGGGCGCTGGACATAGCCGGATGATACCGCGCTTCAGGCCGCCCTGCGCGGATATTCCCAAGGCCGAGTCACTCTGCCACAGTCGGTCGGCGCACCTCCAGCGATCGCACCCTGCGCCAGTCCAGGCCTGCGAACAGGGCCTCGAACTGCGCCCGGTTCAGCGTCATGGCGCCGTCGCGGATGGCAGGCCAGGTGAAGGTACTTTCCTCCAGGCGCTTGTAAGCCATGACCGGACCGCTGCCGTCCCAGAACAGGATCTTCAAACGGTCTGCCCGCTTCGAGCGGAAGACAAATACCGTTCCCGTGAAAGCATCTTCGGCCAGCGTGGATTGGACCAAGGCTGCGAGCCCGTCATGGCCCTTCCGGAAGTCTACCGGCTTCGTCGCAACCAGGATCCGCACGCCCTGCGAGGGCATCAGCACGACGTCATCCCGAGGGCATGAACAATCTCTGCGATCCGGGCTGCTGGCGTGTCATGTGCCAACTCGATCACCACACCACCATTGGCAATCCGGATCGGCGGCTGAACGGGCTCTGCCTCACGCGTCCCGCTGTCTTCGACCACATCGCAGACCACGAGAGGCGAGAAGACCGGTTCGTCGGTAGCAGCGGCAGGCAGCACCAGCTTGCCGTCCTTTGCAAGCCGTCGCCATGCCGAAAGCTGGTTGGGGCGGATGCCGTACCGCTCGGCCACCGCATTCACCGTCACGCCGGGCTCAAGCGTTTCCGAAACCGCACGGGCCTTGGCTGCATCAGGCCAGCGGCGATGACCCGACGCATGGATCTCGACGCCCAGAGAATTGAGAAACGATCTGATCGCGCACATTGCGAAACGCACTCCCCATCATGAGATGCGTATCACTTCGCAGTCGACCCCACACACAGCAACGTGGGCCGCAGACACCGGTTACACTGGACCGTCAGCAGACAGCTGTAGACCACGAACTGTTCGAACCCCAGCTCTAAGCACATGGGGCGCATCCCATTGTCGGGGTTGTCGCGGATGTAGTGATAGGTGCTGGCCATGCGGTCGAAGGGATTGCGCACCACGGCAAAGCTATAGAGCCCGTCGTAGCGACTGGGGCCGATGAGCTTGCGGATGTCCATGGCGCGGGCGTGGCCCATGGCGAGGCTGCGGCGCTGCCCCTGCATTCCGAGGTTGTGCGCAATGGCCTGTTCCACCCCGTCAATCCGCTTGCCCCCCAACCAATGATCCGGGTCCAGCCGGTCCAGGTCTGCCAGATCGGTAACCGTCGCGGGCGGCGCATAACTGCGCAAGGCCCGGCTGATCGAGGAACCGGCCGTCTTTGGCACATGGACGAACAGCGCTCCCAGGGGTTCATTCAGCAAGGTCGGCATGGCAAGCCTCCGCGCTCGGCTATCATGGATGATAGGTCATGACGGCCAACGACGCGCCGACCGCCTGGCCGATCTGATGGCAGTAGCTCAACGGGCCTCGACCCGGTCGGCGGCTTCGGCGGCGACCGGGGGGGCCGGGGCGAAGCGCGGGTTGCGCCAGACCTGGTGGCCGTCCCGCAGCATGCCCTTGTCGTCGTGGTGTTGTTCGCTGTCGTGGTGACAGACCCAGCCGGCGGCGGCAAAGCCCTCGCGCAGGGTGGCCTCGATCTCGTGGCTGTGGGTCCCGATCGCCACCACGCGAAAGCGCTCCGTCAGCAGATCCATGGCGGCGGGGATGACCTCGCCTTCGCTGCCCTGGATGTCCACATGCATGAAATCGACCTTCGGCTCGTCGCCGATCAGATCCGCTAGGGAAATCGACTCCTGCACCTGGTAGCGGTGTGGCGAGCGCGGCAGGGTGTAGACCCCCTCCTCGCCCGACACCGCAATGGCCTGCATCTGTTGCAGCACCGCCTCGCGCGTGGCCCCCGCCGGACCAACCTGGCGCAGGCCCCAGCTTTTGTCAGGGGTTTCGGTGATCGGAAAGAGCGCCACACCGGATTGCGCGGCGCTCAGCCCTTCGAACAGGACGCGTTCCTGCGGCGCGATGCCGTTGTCTTCCATGTGCCGGGTAAGATAGCCGAAATGCGTGGGCTCGGCCTCGACACCGTAGACCTTGCGCGTCTCGATCCCGAGGGTCCGGGCCAGCGCATAAGCGCGCGAGATCCACGGCCCCCAGCCTGCCCCCAGTTCCACCGCCGTCAGGCTGTCGCCCGCCGTCATCACCGCCCAGGTCAGCGGCGTCCATTCCCAGCTGCCGGGATTGGCGCGGTAATGCACCAGCCCCGGATCGCTGTCCGACCCGCCATGGATGCTGCGCCGTGTCAGAACCCCTGCCGCATCCATCAGGAAGCCTTGTGGCGCCTCGACACGGCCCGTTCCCAAACGCGGAATGAGTTCAAGGACTTCGGGTGACAACGGCGGCGTGTCGGACATGGAATGATCCCTGCAAAATTCAACCTTACCGAGATTGTATCAGGGTTTTTCGAAAGGGCCAGTGCCGAGCCCCTACCGGCGGCACGGTAAGTCACGGACCCGAAAATTCAGGCCCCTGTTTGACGCGCCAAGCGAGCCATAGTCTCCTCATGGTGGGCAATGGCATCCTCGAGATCGTCGTAGTAGTAGCCGTGCCCGTCATCCAGAACGATGCCGCAATCACACAGCAGCCGGATTTGCGGCATGGCGTGGCTGCAGACCACCGCCCCCGCGTTGCGCAGCCGCGCCTTGAACAGCCGATCGGAGCGCGCCCGAAAGGCCGCATCCCCCACTGCCGTGATCTCGTCCACGAGATAGATATCGAAATGTATGCCCATGGAGATGCCAAAGGCCAGCCGCGATCGCATCCCCGAGGAATAGGTGCGGAAGGGCAGCCGGAAGCTCATGCCGAGATTGGCGAACTCCTCGACGAAGGCGGCCAGCTCGTCGGTGTCGACGCCATAGATGCGCGCGATGAACCGACAGTTCTGCAACCCCGTCAGGTCCGGGTGGAACGATCCGGCAAAGCCCACGGGCCAAGAGACATTGCCCCGGGTCACGATCCGCCCCGAGGTCGGCGTGGTCGCCCCGGATACCATGCGCAGCAGCGTCGACTTGCCCGCCCCGTTGCGCCCCAGCAACCCCACCGATCGCCCCGAGGGCACGGTGACATTCAGGTCGCGCACCACAGTCTTTACCTTGCCGTCGGTGACGTATTCCTTGGTGACATTCTCGAAGCGAATCACGCGCCGCCTCCCTCGATTGCGCCGCAACAGGGCCTGTTTCGCGCGCGAAACGGCACAGGGGCCGGAGCGCGCCACGAAAGGTCGAGGGGGGCGCTGCCCCCCGCGCGTGCCGCGCGCCCCCCGAGGTATTTTTCAAACCAAAGAAGGCAGGAAAGCCGCGGGCTGGCCGTGTTTCGCGCGCGAAACATCAGGTTATCGCCGGTCCTTGAGCGCATAGACCACCAGAACCAACATGCCCCAGACGAGCAGGATCAGCAGCGCCGCCATGCCCAGCAGCACCTCGCGTTCCGGGTAGCGGGCGCTTTCGGCCAGCGTCGGGCGCACATAGGCCGCCAGGTAGCGGCTCTGGCGGCGGGCCTCGGCCAGGCTGGCGTCATAGGAGGCGCGCGCCGAGGTATAGCTTGCCTCGGCGAATTCGCGGTCCACCACGAGGCGTTCGTATTCTCCGAAGAGGTTGGCATAGACATCATCTCCCGCCGATCCGTCGCCGCCTGCCAGGCCCAGCTTGCGGCGCTCGGCGGCGATGCGGTCGCGGATCACCTCGATCTTGCGCTCCGCCTGCGTCACCCGCGGGTCGTCCGGGCGCGTCGACAGGGTCAGCAGGTCGTATTCGATCAGCGCATTGGCCAGCTGCCCTTCGAGATTGCCCAGAAGCCCCGCCTGCGTCTGCAGATCGACCGAAGGGTCCACCAGCTGGTTGAGATTGCGGAACCGCGTCACCGCTTCGCGCGCCGTCTTGAGCTGGTCCAGCGCCTCTTCGAGATCCTCGCGCGCGTAACGGATGGCATCCTCGCGGGCGATGGCCGACAGGTCGTTGATCATCGCCGAGGACTGGTCGAACAGCGTTTCGGCGATGAGCTGCGCATCCCCGGCGGTAAAGGCCAGCGCCCGCACCTCGATCAGCCCTGCGCCATCGTCGTAGTAGATCTTCACCATGCGGTCCCAGTGGCTGACCAGGTCCTCGATGGACCCTTCGGGATCGAAGGCAAACCACGGGTCCTGCGCCAGCGGCTGCGACCAGATGCGGCGCAGGTCAATGGCGGCATCCATGTCGGCCACCAGCTTCTGGCTTTGCAGGTATTCATAGAGGATATCGGTGTCCGAGGACGACGAGCCCGACAGCGAGGTGATGCCGCCCAGCAGCTCCAGCGCGGAGTTGTTCTCCTCGGTGCGCACGGAAAACGCCACGGTCGAGGCATATTGGTCGGCGGCGCGTTCCCAGAGATACCAGCCGACAATCGCCACCGGCAGGATCACCCCGATGAGGAAGCTGAGCAGCACGCCCCAATGGCGTCGGCGCAGCCGCGCCTGCGAGGCCATACGCGGCGCGGGTCCCTGCGTCTGTCCGGGTTGCGCCGGCCCCGCACCAGCAGCCCCCGGCGGGCGTGGCATCTGGCCAGCTTTCGGACCTACACCGGGACGTCGCGGCGGGTTGGTCAGCCCCGCCTGCACGGGCCGGGTCTGCTGCTGTTGCGCCTGCTGGACACGGGTGGTAGCGACCTGTGCGCGTTGCGCCACCTTCGGGGACGTGGTCTCTGGCACCGCCGTATGCACACTAGTCTGCAGTGTACCGTCGTAAACGTCCTTGCGGACCTCTTTACAAGCATCATCTTCACAGACCTTGAACGTGCTCTGCGTGACTGGGGAAACCGGCGTCTTGGTCACGAAAATTCCCGTCTCTTCAATTATTTCTAGAGAGATTGCACTCTCGCCCTAATAGCTAGAACCCTCGCCCACAGTTTGTCCATCCCTCGCGGCCTAAGGCCGCATATTACCTCAGCCCGAGCAGACCCGCTAGCATGGCCGGAAACAGCGCCGCACCGGTGGACAAGCCCTGCACCTTGCGTCTTATAGTCAGAAAAACCACTGCCGGATTCCATGACCGATTTTCCCGCCCCGCAACGGCCTCGGCCCGAGGCCCGAAGCCGCCGTAGCGTGCCGCGCTTTGCCACGCTGCGTGCCATCGCGGCGCTAATTCTGCGCGAGATGTCCACCAGTTATGGCCGGTCGCCGGGCGGCTATCTTTGGGCGGTTCTAGAGCCCGTCGCCGGGATTGCGCTATTGACGGCGGTATTCTCGATCGGCTTCCGCTCGCCGGCTCTGGGGATCAGCTTTGCCATGTTCTATGCCACCGGCATGCTGCCCTTTATTATGTTCACTGATCTGACGGCGAAACTATCGCAATCGCTAAACTACTCCAAGCAGCTACTGATTTATCCACGCGTGACTTTTGTCGATGCCATTGCTGCGCGGTTCATCCTGAACCTGATGACGCAGCTTCTGGTCAGCTACGCAGTGTTGGGAGGCATCCTGCTGATCTTCGAGACCCGTGTGGTGCTGGACGGAGTAACCATCGCAACCTCCTACGGACTGGCAGCACTGCTCGCGCTGGGCGTCGGCTGTTTCAATAGCTACATGACGGTGCGCTTCCCGGTCTACCAGCGCATCTGGTCGATCGCTATGCGACCGCTATTCTTGATCTCCTGCGTGTTCTTCCTGTTCGATACAATCCCCGAGCCTTACAGCAATTACCTGTGGTTCAATCCGCTGGTGCATGTGGTTGGACTGATGCGGCGCGGATTCTACCCGAACTACGATGCACCCTATGTGTCGGAACCCTACGTGATGACCGTCTCGCTAATAGCGCTGGTTCTGGGGCTGACGCTACTACACCGCGACCATAAGGCGTTGCTTGAACTTTAGGCCCAAGTTCTTAACTGACCCCACCCGATCTGAAGACGAGTTTCGCGTGCGAAACAGGGTCAGAACCAGCTGCCCTGTCGCTTGCGCCAGCGTGCATCAAGCCCCGTCAGAGCCTCCAACACCAAAGCCATGGGGCCATCGCGATCAGCGTGGGAGGTACCGCGCAGCCTCGGAAACGCAGGCAGGGCAGGTGGCTGGCACCCTAGCGCCGCGCAGACCGCGGCGACCCCCGCCAGCAGAGCGGCATGCAACTCCGCCTGCTCTTCGGCCACGTGCACCCGCGACGGCCCGGAGTTCAGCATCTCGGCGTAAATACGTTCGTCCCGCCATCCCGGCCGTGCCCCCAAGGCCACGCGCGCCTCCTCCTTGGGGACAAGCTCCAGCAGCCGGTCGACCTCTGCGCGCAGCGGCGCGCGCAGGCTGGCCACGTGGCGCGGGGCCAGCGCCCAAAGCCGTGGCGTCCCCTCGGGCATCTCGCACCAGCGCTGAAAGGTGAAATCCACCGCGCTGTCATGCCCCGTCGGGCGAAAGCGCCGGTTGCGCAGCAGGAAGCCCACCAGCGCCGGGGGCAGGGCGGCATTGCGCCGCCGCGCCGCGTCCTGCCGCGGCAGGTTCAGACCGTGGCGCGCGGCAAAGCCCGCCACCGCATCGCCGCCCAAGTCGAGGTCCAGCCGCACCCCCGGCAACGCCGCCCAGTCCAGCAGCGCGCTGCCCAGCCGGTAGGACAGCCCGCCCTGCGCCAGCCCCCG
>JABXHN010000035.1 GCA_013373635.1 Flavobacteriaceae bacterium | reverse complement strand
CTCAAGAAGCGAAGCTGTGTAAAAATTACAGCTCAAGAAGCGAAGCTGTGTAAAAATTACAGCTCAAGAAGCGAAGCTGTGTAAAAATTACAGCTCAAGAAGCGAAGCTGTATCTCAATTATTTTCTATTTTAAATCAACTTTCAATTACCAGCAGTAGTTGAAATTATTAATAATCTTTTTTAATTCCGGAGGGTTGACATCAAACTCCAAAGTTTAATTAATTAATGTTTATTAATTCTTGAAAGGCCAAGACAAGATTGATTAATCAATCTTTTTCAATTTTATGAGCAAGGAGAAATACATCCAAATACAACAAGAAATAGAAAGCTACGGGTTCACCATCGTAGCTAAAGATTTTGAGCGCCCTTGGGGTGCTTTTTTAGTTATTAAAGAGGAAGAAGCCCAGGATTTTGCGAATCGATTTTTTGATGGAATTGATGTTGATACCTTACGCGTTGAAGGTAAGCTTAGCCCTAAGATTTTGATAGTAAAACCAGGTGCACGCCTTTCTTGGCAATACCACCATCGCCGTGCTGAAATCTGGCAGGTTTACAAAGGTGAGGTTGGGATTATTCGCAGTGATGATGATACTGAAGGAGTATTGGTAAGATTTAAAGAAGGTGAACAAGTAAGATTGACTCAAGGGGAAAGACATCGTCTTATAGGATTAGAGGACTACGGTATTGTAGCTGAAATCTGGCAGCATACCGATTTAATTCCTTCTGACGAGGAGGATATTGTTCGAGTTCAGGATGATTTTAGTAGAAGTTAGGGATTGACAGCAATTAAAAACATATGCTGTATCGGTGCCGGTTACGTTGGTGGCCCAACGATGACAGTCATCGCCTCACAGTGTCCTGAGATAACGGTTAATGTAGCAGATATTAATCCTGAGCGTATTGCGCTTTGGAATCATGATGATTTAGATCAGCTTCCGGTATACGAACCAGGCCTTGCTGAGCTTGTGGGTCAGCAGCGTGGTAAGAATCTGTTCTTTACTACCGAGGTAGAGCGTGCCATCGAAGAAGCAGATATCATCTTTATCTCGGTCAATACTCCTACCAAGACTTATGGTAAGGGAAAAGGACAAGCAGCAGATCTTAAATACATTGAGTTATCGGCTCGTACCATCGCTAAGGTGGCTACTACCGATAAGATTGTGGTTGAGAAGTCTACTCTACCGGTTCGTACCGCTCAAGCACTTAAAAATATTTTAGAGAACACTGGTAACAGAGTGAAGTTTGAGATTCTATCGAATCCTGAGTTTTTAGCAGAGGGTACAGCCATTGATGATTTACTCAATGCCGATCGTGTACTTATTGGTGGCGATAACACTCCTTCAGGAAAGGCAGCTAAGGATGCCCTTTCTTCGATCTATGAACACTGGTTACCCAAAGAGCGTATTTTACAAACTAATGTTTGGTCTTCAGAGCTTTCAAAGCTGGTGGCTAATGCGTTTTTAGCCCAGCGTGTATCATCGATCAATGCCATTTCTGCGCTCTGTGAAAAAACCGATGCCAATGTAGACGAAGTAGCTAAGGCTATTGGGTTGGATTCTCGTATTGGTCCAAAGTTTTTAAAGTCTTCCGTAGGTTTCGGTGGATCTTGTTTTCAAAAGGACATTCTCAACCTAGTTTACATTGCTCGTAGTTATGGGCTTACTGAAGTAGCTGATTACTGGGAACAGGTAATTATCATGAATGATCATCAGAAGCGTCGCTTTGCCGATCATATTATCTCTAGTCTATACAATACCGTTTCAGGTAAGAAGATTGCGTTTTACGGATGGGCCTTTAAAAAGGACACCAACGATACCCGAGAATCTGCAGCTATTTATGTGGCGGATGCTCTAATCGAAGAACGTGCTGAGATTACCGTTTACGATCCTAAGGTATCTAGAGCACAAATGCTAAGTGATCTGAATTACTTAGGTACACGAAGCCCTGAGGAGAATGAACGTTACTTAAAAGTAGTTAGTGACCCTTACCAGGCAGCTGATAAAGCGCATGCCATTGCCGTACTTACTGAGTGGGATGAGTTCAAGAGCTATGATTACGCTCGCATTTTTAATCAGATGCTCAAGCCAGCCTTTATCTTCGACGGTAGACGACTGCTTGATAAAACAGCCCTTAAAGAACAAGGGTTCAAAGTTTATACCATAGGAGAATTATGAAGAAAAAAGCAATTATAGTTTCCGGATACTTTAACCCAATACATAAGGGGCATCTAGAGTATTTTAATAACGCTAAGGCACTTGCTGATGAACTATTTGTGATTGTAAATAATGATCGTCAAAGAGCCCTTAAGGGAAGTAAGGAATTTCAGAAAGAAGATGAGCGAATCATCATTGTTTCGAATATTAAAGCTGTAAATAAAGTTATCTTATCAATTGATAAGGATCGTACAGTTTGCGCAACAATTGAGATGATTGCAAATGATTATGGAGCGGATTATGAATTGGCATTCGCTAACGGTGGGGATCAGAATAATAATTCAATTCCTGAGAGAGCGGTTTGTGAAGAAATGAATGTAGCCCTTATTGATGGGCTTGGAGATAAAATACAATCTAGTAGTTGGCTACTTAATAGAGAAAGATGAAAAAAGTATTACTCATTTTTGGTACTCGGCCAGAAGCTATAAAAATGGCGCCCTTAGTCAAGGAGTTTCAAAAAAATAGACTTGACTTTGAAACTAGAGTTTGTGTAACTGCTCAGCATAGAGAAATGCTAGATCAAGTGCTTGGATTTTTTGAAATTAAGCCGGATTATGATCTCGATCTCATGAAGCCAGGTCAAAACCTATATAGTTTAACCGCAACGATTATTGAGTCTTTGAAGCCTATTTTGGAAGAGTTTACTCCTGATTATGTATTCGTGCATGGGGATACTACTACTACAATGGCTTCCTCCATAGCTAGCTTTTATTCAGGAGCTAAAGTCTGTCATGTGGAAGCAGGACTTAGAACTTTTAACAAACTATCTCCTTTTCCTGAGGAAATCAATCGTCAGATAGCGGGTAGGGTTTGTGATTATCATTTTGCTCCTACTCCAACTTCAAAAGAGAATCTGTTAAGAGAGAATATAGCGAACGATTCAATCTTGGTTACCGGAAATACAGTAATTGACGCTTTGTTTGAAAGTGTAAACAGGGTTGAGAATCTTTCAAATCCAACAGTTGATTTTATTAAATCAGAATTAAAAGATGATCAAGAGGTTATCCTTGTAACAGGACATCGTCGTGAAAATCACGGAGATGGATTTGAGCGAATTTGTTTAGCTCTTCGAGAAATTGCAAGGAAAAAACCTGAAATTAAAATCATTTATCCCGTTCATTTAAATCCAAAAGTCCAGGAACCGGTAAAAAAGCATTTATCTAATCTTGAGAATGTCACGCTCATCGACCCTTTATCCTACCCGGATTTCATCTGGCTCATGAATAGATCTAAACTTATAATAACCGATAGCGGAGGTGTACAAGAAGAAGCTCCAAGCCTAGGAAAACCAGTTTTAGTAATGAGAGACACCACTGAGCGCCCAGAAGCAGTGGATGCGGGAACCGTTCTTCTTGTAGGTACAGACAAAGATTTAATAGTGAATGAAACTATAGATTTGTTAGAAAATAAAAATCGTTTCAAATCAATGAGTGAACTCCATAACCCATATGGGGATGGTAATGCCAGTAAAAGAATTGTAGAATTTATTAATCAACTTAAATAATCGTGAAATCTGTAGTAACTATTGGTTTAGGATATATTGGACTTCCTACTTCGGCTTTAATTGCTTCTAATGGGGTTCCTGTTTTTGGAGTAGATATAAATCAAAATGTCGTTGACACAATAAATCGAGGTGAAATCCACATAGTAGAGCCCGCGTTGGACAAAATTGTCAAAAAGGCGGTTAATGAGGGAATTTTAAAAGCCGGCATAAAAGCGATTCAAAGTGATGTATATTTAATAGTTGTACCTACTCCTTTTAAAGGGAATCATGAACCTGACATATCCTATGTACAAGCTGCAACAGAAGGTATAATTCCATTATTAAAGGAAAATGATTTATACATTATAGAGTCAACTTCTCCAATTGGAACAACCGAAAAGATGGCTGACTTCATTTACTCTAAAAGGCCAGAATTAATAGGTAAATTAAACATAGCATATTGTCCAGAGCGCGTATTGCCTGGTAATGTAATGTTTGAATTGGTTCATAATGATAGAGTGATTGGAGGGATTGATAAAAAGTCTACTCTAGCAGCCATCGATTTTTACAAACAATTTGTAAAAGGAGAGTTGCATGGCACAAATGCTAGAACTGCGGAGATGTGTAAATTAACCGAAAATGCTAGTAGGGATGTGCAAATAGCATTTGCCAATGAATTAAGCTTAATATGTGATAAAGCTGATATAAATCCATGGGAATTAATTAAGTTAGCGAACAAACATCCCAGAGTTAATATTTTACAACCCGGATGTGGTGTAGGAGGCCATTGTATTGCTGTTGATCCTTATTTCCTTACTTTTCATTTCCCTTTAGAGTCAAAAATTATTGGTACAGCAAGGGAAATAAACAATTATAAAGCCTTTTGGTGTGTTGAAAAGATTCAAAATGAAATTATTCAATTTGAGAAAGAGAATAATAGAAAACCTAAAATAGCTATTTGCGGACTAGCATTTAAACCCAATATTGATGATTTAAGGGAGTCACCAGCAGTTTATATTGCTCAAAAAATAAAACAAAACCATCCACCCGAATTAACATATTTTGTTGAGCCTAATATTTCTTCACATAAACTCTTCCCCATCAGTAACTATGAAATAGTTAAAAAAGAATGTGATCTGTTAATTTATTTAGTAGCTCACAAAGAATTTGACTTAAATGAAGTATGTAAGAAAACTCTCTCATTTGTAGAACTATAATCGACGACAAAATCTAATCATGAAAAGATCCAAAGTATTAATAACAGGCACAGCTGGTTTTATAGGGTTTCATTTAGCTGAAAAACTTCTAAAACTAGAAGAGTATGAAGTCATTGGTTTAGATGTAATCAACGATTACTATGATTTAACTTTAAAGTATGATAGGCTTAAATATCACGGTATTCAAAAAAATGAGATTAAACGGAATACGCTAATACCAAGTAAAAAGTATCAGTTTTACAGTTTTATACAAGCTGATTTAGCGGATCACAATTTCATTGTAGAATTTATGATTGAACATAAATTTGATTATGTCATAAATCTGGCTGCTCAAGCTGGTGTTAGATACAGTATTGATAATCCCAGAGCTTATACACATTCCAATATTGACGGATTTTTAAGTGTCCTTGAAGGATCTAAAATCACAGAAGTTAAACACTTATTGTATGCAAGTACTAGCAGTGCTTATGGTCTAAATACGAAAATGCCACTTTCAGAGGATCACCCAACAGAACATCCTATGGCTATTTATGCAGCAACAAAAAAGGCAAATGAACTTATGGCCCACTCGTATAGCCACCTTTTCCATTTACCAACCACAGGATTAAGATTCTTTACAGTATATGGACCTTGGGGAAGACCGGATATGGCTTTATTTCTTTTTGTAGATGCAATAAAGAATAATCGACCGATAAAAGTTTTTAATAATGGTCAAATGATTCGAGACTTTACTTACGTGGACGACATCGTTCATAGTATTAGTCTTTTACTTAAAAAACCACCCATTCACAATAAAGATTGGGATAGTAAAAACCCTGTAAGCTCTTCCAGTTCAGCCCCTTATTCGATCTTTAATATTGGAAATTCAAGTCCAGTAGGTTTAATGTCTTACATAGAAGCCATTGAAGAAAGTTTAGAAAAAACAGCAGAAAAAACATTTTTAGAAATGCAACCTGGAGATGTGCCAGCTACCCATGCTGATACATCTAAGCTAGAGGAACATATAAATTATAAACCACAGACCTCGATAAAAAAAGGTGTAGGTAAATTTGTTGAATGGTTTAATACTTATTATGATTAAAGAAGAACAAAATCAATCACTTGCTATATGCATTGTTGGTTTAGGCTATGTTGGATTACCATTAGCGGTAGAGTTTTCAAAACACTTTAAAACGACAGGCTTCGATATTAATAAAAATCGTGTAAATGAGATTAGCCTTGGAAAGGACAGAACAAATGAAATAGATGAATTAACCTTAAAATCTTGTCTCAGTGAGAATCCAGAAAAAGGTAAAGGTCTCAAAGTTGTGTATGATTCAGAGTATATAAAAGAATGTAATTTCTATATCATAACCGTACCTACACCAGTAGACAAAAATATGCAACCTGATTTAAGACCTTTAATTAAAGCATCTGAAGAGATAGGTAAGATTCTAAAACCTGGGGATTACGTTGTATATGAAAGCACTGTATATCCAGGGGCCACCGAAGAAATATGCTTGCCGATACTTGAAAAATACAGTTCTCTAGAATTAAATAAAGATTTTTTTATTGGTTATTCACCAGAAAGAATTAACCCAGGAGATAAGCTCCATACAGTTTCTAAAATTCAAAAAGTAACATCTGGATCAAATGAACATGCTTCAAGACATATAGACTCTATTTATGCTAAAGTAATAACTGCAGGAACATTTAGAGCGATAAGTATTAAAGTTGCTGAAGCTGCAAAAGTCATAGAAAACACGCAGAGAGATATAAATATCGCTTTTGTAAATGAGTTATCTAAGATTTGTCAACTTTTACAAATTTCTGTTTATGACGTTCTAGATGCAGCTGCAACCAAATGGAACTTCCTCAAATTTCAACCTGGTCTAGTTGGCGGCCATTGTATTGGTGTTGATCCTTATTATTTAGCCCAAAAAGCCCAACAACTAGGATATTATCCGGAAATAATTCTATCGGGTAGGAGATTAAACGAAGGTATGGGTCAGCACCTAGCTGACACATTTATAAAGGCATTAATCAAGAATGGGGTGAAATTATTGAACGCCAAGGTTTTAGTTCTTGGTATAACATTCAAAGAAAATTGTCCAGATATTAGAAATAGTGGAGTGATCAATGTGATAAGTCGTCTAAAGGATTTTGAATTAGATGTAGAGATACATGATCCTTTCGCTGATTCAAAAGAAGTATTCGATGAATACAATTTGGAGTTGACTGAAAATCTTTCCAATGATTATGACGGTATCTTCATAGCAGTTGCACACCGTCAATTCGTTGATATTGATATCTTAAAACTTACAAACTCCAAAAACCCTGTTGTATTTGATATTAAAAACGTTAGTACCTATCCGCATCGTCAAACGCTTTAGGATACTAAAAATAATGAGCCGACTTACAAAAAATAACCGCTAAACTTAACCTTCACTTATAAAGTGCCCTCAAAGATAAATACTCAAAATCAACACTTTATTGCTCTGGATATTCTTCGAATAATAGCAGCAACAATGGTTGTCGTTTTTCATTTTTTTTATAGAGGACCTTTTCTTAAAGAAGATATTTCCTTACCTGTTTTAGATTTTGCTAAATACGGGTACTTAGGAGTTAATTTATTTTTTATTCTTAGCGGTTTTCTTATTGCTCAATCTGCGAATAATAAATCAGGATTAAAATTCATGATAAAAAGATTTATACGAATCTATCCTGCCTACATCATTTGCTTAGGATTAACTATTATTACAAAATTAGCTCTCGCTGATACCTCATATACTTTTCTTGAAATTTTTACTAATGTACTTTTATCAAATTGGATACTTAAAATCCCTAGTATAGACGGAGTTTATTGGTCTCTCCATGTGGAATTAATGTTTTATTGTCTGATGGCAATTATATGGCAATCTGTATCTAAAAGAAATAAAGTTGACCATCTTATTTTGATATGGTTATTAATATCTCTTGTTCTAAACTATCTAACAATTGAAAATGAATTACTGAAGATTTTACGAGTTCTAACTTTGGGAGAATATGCTGGTTTTTTCATAATAGGTATACTTTTTTACAGGCTTTATAAAGAAGGTCTAAAAAAGCATCTCATTTTATTAAGTGTATTTAGTCTTTTAACATGCTTAAGATCTGCCTACACAGAAGCGATTAGTCTTAATCAATTAAAAATTGATCCTTGGCTCTCTTCTCTTATTATAGGTATATTTATAATACTCTTTCCAATTTTAATACGTTTAAGAATTGAAAAGAAAATTAAGATTCTTGGAGTCTTAGCTGGAAGTACCTATCCGCTGTATCTAGTTCATCAAGAAATTGGCTATTTAATCATTAAAATTTTAAAATTACCCTCAATCTCTTCAGGTATTCTATTACTTGTCTTTTTCTTTTTGATTTCCATTTTAATTAATCAAAATCTGGAAATTCCAATTCAAAAAAAATTAAAAAATTATGTTTAAGGATTCAGTCGCTGGAAACATAGCAAAACTAGCTTCTGGATCTATTTTAGCACAGATTCTTTATCTATTATCACTACCTTACATAACTAGGATATATCCTTCTGAATATTGGGGTTTATTAGCAATAGTAGTATCTACCTCAATGATTATCTCTTCATTTAACACTTTACAGCTCGAGACCTTACTTGTGTTGAAACACAAAGAATTTAATCCTCATAAGATAACGGAAATTGTTTTTATCAATATAGGTATTACCCTTCTAGTTTTAATCGTTATCTCAATTGGTGTAATAGTTAATGAAGTTTTATTCTTGGCAAATATCGATTTTAAACTAATCTATTTAGGAACATGTCTTGCCTTTGTGTTTAGTACATATAGGATTTTAGAAAATTCATTAACAGGATTTAAAAAGTTTGCAACCATTGCTAAAGGAGTTTTACTCTATAGAGTTTCAATGATAATAGCACAATTAGCATTTTACGCAGTAGGAGTTATTGAATATGGATTAATACTATCCGCGTTTATCTCCAGAACAATTTCCTCTATATTTTTTAAAAAAAAATCACAATTTGCTTTAAAAAAATTCAGATTTAAAGCCTCTACTAAAATTATTCTTGAGAACTCAAATTACTCAAGAGACATAACCATTCAAAACTTTTTAAATACTTGTTCGCAGTATTTACCAAGTCTACTACTGGTGTTAAGTTATAGCAACGAGGAAGTAGGAAATTACTTTTTTATAATTGGAGTAACCCAAATGCCCATTAACATAATTAACAGTAGTTTAAAAAAGGTGCTCATTAAAGAATATTCCGAAAACAATTCAGAGAAAATGAACAGTCTGAATCGTAAGGTTTTTAAAAAATTACTCCTTATTGGCTTTCCTCTAATACTAATAGCGTTCCTCGCAGGAGAAACAATAATTTCATTTGCATTTGGAAATGAATGGGAAATAGCTGGTAATTTGATCCCATTTGTTACCCTTTGGATGTTTGCTATGGCCTTAAGCACTTCATTTCGAATGAAATATCATGCTTGTTCGGAACAAAAAAAGTTACTTAAGCTCGAGAAAATCTTATTTTTTACCAGGGTTGCGTGTCTTTTGCTATGTGTAAGCCTCAAACCTAAATTTGAATTAACCATAGCAATCTATTGTCTTATCGGCCTGATTATAAATCTAGTTTTAATCATCAAAGCGCCAACAAAAAAATTGAGCTTATGAAATTTCTATTTACAGGTGATTTCTACTCGGGTAATTTAGAAGAGCCCATTTTTGATCAATCCATACTCGATTTATTTGATAATAAAATTTCAATTCTAAATCTAGAATCACCATTAATAAAATCAGGTTTTAATAAAAAAATAAAATCAGGACCTCATTTAAGCAGTCCGGAATTAGCAGTAAATTATTTAAAGCAATTAAATGTAAATCTGGTTTGTTTAGCAAATAACCATATATGCGATTATGAGAAAGAAGGCATTGACAATACTTTAAAAGTGTTGGAACAAAACTTAATTAGTTATACAGGATTTAATTATGATTATCATAAAATAAGTGAGAATACAGTAGTATTAAATATTTGCGAAAATGAATGGGTCGACTGTGTCTCGAAAGCAGGAAAAGTTAATGTATTTAATCATCTAGTATTTTTAAAAATTCTTGAGCAAAAAAAACAAAAGAAGAAAGTAATAGTTATTTATCATGGAGGAGTAGAAAATTTAAATATACCTTCACCAAATATGGTTGATCGCCTGCGCTCTCTTGTGGACTTTGGAGCAGATTTGGTAATATCCCATCACACTCATAAAATCTCAGGCTGGGAATCTTATAGAGATAAGAATATTTTCTATGGATTAGGTAATTTTTATTTTTCAAATGATGTAGGTATTAATCATACCAATGAAAAAGGACTTTTAGTTGAAATATCAGAAAATCTCAAGGACTTTAAATTACACTTTGTTGAGAAAAGAAGAAACATTTTATATCTACTCGAGGAGAATGAAGTTTTTGAGCTAAAAAAATCGCAGAACAAAATAAATGAATTAATTGCCTCTTCTGAGAAATTAAATTCAGTATGGAAAGCTTATTGCGAGCAAAATAAATTGGATACTCTCTGCGAATTGTATTTATCAATATTACCTAACAAGGTAAATTACTTGTTGAAAAAATCAGGCCTGTATAAACTTCTTTTAAACAAGATGAAAATTAGAAGACTGATAAATTTTATACGTTCTGAGTCACATTCTGAAAGAGTTATAGACACCCTGAATATATTCAAATGAATATCGTACTACATCATAGAGCGGGGAGCTTTTCCGAAAGATGGATAAAATACTTACAGAGTAAAAATATACCTTTCAAAAAAGTAGATATCCGAAATGAAAATTTAGAAAATCTTTTATCGGAAGCTGATATAATACTTTGTCATTTAAGTCAAGAAGATCCTTATTACTGGATGGTTGGTAATAAACTTGGATTTTTAGCCGAGGTTATGGGTAAAAAAGTATATCCTGACCTTTGGAGCAACTGGTTTTTTGATGACAAAATCATTCAAAAATATCTACTGGATAACATCAGTGATGTTCATGTTCCAACTCATATTTCTTTCAACTATAAAGAAGCACTTAGTAAAGTAAATACCTGTTCTTACCCCTTTGTATTTAAGCTCAAAGGTGGAGCAGGTTCAGTAAATGTTAAGTTAATAAAATCTAAATTTTCTGCACGCATCTTAGTTTTTCGAATGTTTTTTTTAGGAATTCCGAAAATCAGTAAATATCATTTACTTCTTAATCGTTTATCCAAAGCGAAAAATCTGAAAAATAAAATATTCGAATTAATTGTAGGTACCGCCTCTCTCCTAAAAAAACCAAAACTTAATAGAATATTCGGAAGAGAAAAAGGTTACTTCTACATGCAGGAATTTATTGAAGGAGCTAATCACGATATCCGAATTATTGTAATTGGGAATCAAAAGCTCATTGCTTTAAAAAGATATACCCGAAAGAATGACTTTAAAGCTTCTGGTAGTGGGAATTTCCAAGCATTAAATTACAAATCTGTAGATGTTAAAATACTAAACTCTTCTCTTCAAATATCGAAAAAGCTAAAGGCTCAATCTTTAGCACTTGATTTTGTATATGATAGAAATAATAAATTTCATCTAATTGAAATAAGCCATGGTTTTATTCCAGACGCTTACGACATATGCACTGGTTATTGGGATCAAAATTTGAAATGGCATGACGGTAACTTAAACCTAGCAGAAGAAATTCTGATAAATATTCTAAAGGAATAATGAAAGTTAGAAGATCTATACTGACTAGTATCATTTCCCCATGGATAGGAATTATATTCAGTACTTTATCAGGGAATAAAAAAAGCATTGCGTTCTATTTCGCTCTAATTAGTGTACTGTTTGTTCCAATCGAAACAAATGATAAATACTACTACCAAACACTGTATCTAGATTTTTATAATCAAGGAGTCGACGAATTAATATACCTTTTAGGGTTTAAGCTCGATTTTATATTCTATCCTTTATTATTCTTTGGAAGCAAATTTAAAATCCCTTTTGAGTTAATTAACTTTATCTTCTCTTACGGAACGTTATATTTTCTTTTTAGTTTTTTAGAACAATTTGTGTCGCCTAAAAATCTGAGAAAAGGATTCGTTTTAATTCTAATAACACTATCCTTCGCAGACTTTTTCTCGGGTATAAGATTTTATCTGGCTCTAAGTCTACTTTTATTTAGTTTAATTTATCCAGGTTTATTAAAAAGGCTTGGAATAGGCTTAATTGCTGTTCTTGTACACCCAGGAATCGCCATTCATTTCATGACTTTTTCAATTTTTTTTAATAGAAAAAATTCAGAGTTACCTCTTAAATTAATTTTATTCTTAGCTCTTCTTGTAGGGCTAGTAGGTATGGAAGTATTTATTTCTGCCCTGATGACTGCATTACCAATCAATGAGTTAATCGAAAATAAGTTGACAGGTTATTTTTTAGAACAATCGAAAACAATAAGGGAGCTGAGTGAAGGAAATTTAAACTTTAAACTGTTTTTCTATTATAGAATCGCAATTATCTTTTTCATGTGCCATCATGGTATAATTTTATTCATGAAAAAAAAGTTTTCTCGTTTTGATTCACTTTCAATAATATCGCTCTCTATCTCGTTCTTAACCTTATTTATACCAGAGGTATTTCTCAGATATTCTTTGTTATACATACCTTTCTATATTATAGTCATACTGAGTCCAAAAAAGTTAATTGCGAAACAATTATTTAGTCTTTACTGCTACGTCTATTTTACTTTACAAGTAATTGTTTATTCTTATCAAATAATTGGAGAGTTTGGAATAAAGACTTTGACTTTTAATCTATTTAATGAATAAAAAAATTGCTCTTATATCTCCTACTTTACTAACTGGTGGTGCTGAAAGAGTAATAACCATCTTAGCAAATAATTTTATAAATGAAGGATTAGAGGTGGTTATTATTCTAATGTTTAGACGACCTATAGAATATGAAGTTTCGAATAAAGTAAAAATTGTTGAACCTGAATTCAATCGTGAAGGTATCCCAAAAATGATTTATGTTCTTAAACTCATAATCTATCTTTTTCGTGAGATCAGGAAAGTAAAACCTCGAGGAATTATATCCTTTCAGTCTGGTTACAACCTAATTTCAATATTATGCAACGCAGGACAGTATCCATTAATTATTTCAGATCGAAGTAGCCCAATCAAAAAAAAGAAAAGACTACAACAAATTTTAGAGAGAATATTATATCCGAAAGCTGATGGTTTAATTGCTCAAACAATAAAAGCGAAAGAACACTTTTTAAATCAAAAACTGAATAAAAATATTAAGGTCATATATAATCCAATAAAGCATATAAGGGTACAAAGAAACCAAGAAAAGAAAAATATTATATTGAATGTAGGTCGATTGGTTTGGGAAAAAAATCAAATTGAGCTAGTAAAGATCTTTAAATCAATACCAACAAAAGGTTGGGAGTTAATGATAGTGGGTAAGGGACCGTTAAAAAGAGAACTACAAGAAGAAATAGCAGGGTATCCATCCATTCATTTAATTACCGATAATGTCGATATCGAATACTATTACAATATATCGAAAATCTATGCCATGACCTCAATAAGTGAAGGATACCCAAATACTTTATGCGAAGCAATGTCAGCGGGTTTAGCTTGTATTTCATACAATTGCGTTGCGGGACCAAACGAAATAATTAACAATTCAAATAATGGCTATTTGATTGATTTAAATAATAATAAAGATTATAGAGAAAAACTTTACAAATTGATGAAGAACCAACAGTTGCGTGATTTAATGGGAAATAATGCCATATCAAAAATGAAGAATTATAGTGATGCTTCACAAGCAAAAAAGTATTTAAACTTTGTTTATGAGATTTAAAGAATTAGACGGATTACGAGGTGTATTTTCAGTTATGATTGTATTATATCATCTTCCTCAAAGTTTTGATATTAGCATTAATAATCTTTTCATTTCACATTCATTTGTTTTTGTTGATTATTTTTTCTGTTTGAGTGGTTTTGTAATCTCTTTCGTGTATTCTGACAAAGTACTTAGTTTCAACAATTTCAAAACATTCATTCTGAAAAGGCTTATTCGGACTTACCCTTTACATTTTTTTACACTTGGACTCTACCTGATTGGATTTTTATTAGTGTCATATGACAATAGTAATTTTGGTGAGAAATTCCTAAATAGTCTTTTACTTACCAACTCCACCCCCTTTATTACACATGAAAATGGAATAAACACTCCTTCTTGGTCAATTTCAAGTGAGATTATTTCATACACCTTAATTGGAATAGTTTATCTACTCTTTAGAACAAGAAAGCTAAAGTTTCTAGCTTCATTAACAACTATTATTATTTGTATAATCTCACTAATTTATTTTAAAATCAACTACTTCTCTACTAATGATTTTGGATTTATAAGAGGTTTAATAGGTTTTAACTTTGGAGTAACCTCTTTTTATTTATTCGATTTTTTTCGAGGAAAATCTAGATATAAATTAGAATTAATAATCCCAGCATTATTGTTCCTTTTATTTTGGAATATAGCTTCTGATTCCAGCAACACCAATGAAGCTAGTTCCATTCTTATGGATAGCCTTTTAACCAATTTTATTATGTGTCTTTCCATAATTCTTTTATTAAAATCTAAAAAAGGTCTCATTAGCAATATTTTAAATCATAAATATACCCAACAATTAGGGTTAATTTCTTACTCCATATACCTAACGCATGCATTTGTTTTCAATGTTTTTGAATCATTCGATTTTAAAGGATACTCGTCAAACCCAATATTTTATGTTGTTTTAGTATTAACTGTCTTAGTCTTCTCAAAAATGACACATACTTATATAGAGGTAAAACTCGGAAATTACCTTAAAACTAGATTTATTAATTAAGATCCTTGTTAACCGAAGATAAAAACCAATTAACACCTTAGAACCATGAGAATATTACTCAATGCCTCGACTATTGTGCATGGTGGAGGTATTCAAGTAGCGATAAATATTATTGAAACTTTTGTTGAAGAATCAAATCTAGAGTTATGTATAATTTCTTCCTTAAATCTTTATGAAGCTCTAGAACCGAAAACTAAAAAACATGTGAAAGTTATTGAATCTTCACCAGCAAAGTTGCTATCCTTTAGGTCGAGAAATAAAATACTCTCCATTGCCGACAATTTCAATCCTGACATTATTTATAGTGTTGGAGCGCCTTCTTATATTAATTTTAAACAAAAGGAAGTATTAAGGCTAACTAACCCCTACATCATCGGAATTAGAGACTCTTATTTGATCAATTCAAGCTTTTATAAAAAATATTTTATCTGGTTAAAAACATATGTTCAAAGACTATTTATATCAAAAAATCATTTTATCATAACCCAGACAGATTTGGCTAAGGAAATGATTCAAGAAAATTTAAAAGTCCCTCCGAATAAGATTAAAGTAATAAGTAACTCGCTAACTAAATATGCTGTAAAAACACAAAAAAATATCTTAGAAAAGAATGTGATACTCACCTTGGGCTACCCTTATCCGCATAAAAATGTTCGGATAATTCCTGATGTTGCCTATCATTTAAAAAAGCTAGGAGCTAAGGATTTCAAATTCATCATAACCTTAGGTGAAAAGAATTCAGAAAGAAAACTTTTTGAAAAAAAGATGATACAGCAGAATGTTGTAGATATGATTGAGATTATTGATTCAATTCCCCATACTAAAATAAATGAGTTTTATTCTAGAGGTAATATAGTCTTCCTGCCTTCGATATGCGAAATTTTCAGTGCAACAATAATTGAAGCAATGTTTCATGAAAAAAGTATTCTGGCCGCGGACGAGGATTTTAATAAATCACTTTTTAAAAATGATATTCATTATTTTGAATCGACAAATCCGCGCGACGCCGCTGAAAAATTGATTAAGCTTTTCGAAAGGGAAAAAGAAACACCTAATTATACTAGTTACTATAATTTTTTTAATCAAAAAGGGAACTATAGAGAACATCTTAACGCTCTAATTGATTTTTATAATTCAAATTAATTTGAAGGCGGTTTATAAATATTACGGATGATGAAAATAGTTTTTACGGGGGATATAGCTATACCATCAGTTTCTGATATTCCCAAATTCTGTTTTCCTAAAGAATTGGAACAAGCCTATTGGTTCGGAAATCTTGAAGGCGCGATTGTGGAGGATGGGGATATTAAAGATCTAAAACTTTCAAGTAAACAGGTTATTTTTAATTCTAAAGAAGCAATTGAAAAACTCATTAGCGATATAAATTTCAAAGGATTCCTTTTAGCTAATAATCACATATTTGATGTTCCTAATTCCATAAATCAAACAGATAAGGTTTTGAAATCCCATAACATCCCTTTTACGGGATTGGATGATTTTAATGATGAAATCACTAAAGGTTTATGGATTAAAGAAAAGAATGAAAATCTTCTGATTTTAAATTACGGATGGCAACATATAGGTTGTAAAAAGGCATCAAAAAATACTAATGGAACAAATCAACTTCGCAGATCACAAATTGTAAAAGATTTAAATCATTATAGTGTTGATGAAGATTTAATTATTATAATAATTTTTCATTTAAACTATGAATTTGAACCAGTTTTACAGCCAGCTCATAGGCAACTATGCAGAGAACTTATTGATTTAGGAGCGAATTCAATAATCTGCCATCATCCACATGTAGTTGGTCCAATAGAGGTTTATAATAAAAGTATTATAGCCCATACATTAGGAAATTTTATGTTTCCGCATAAAGTATTTTGGAATGGAAATCATAAATATCCAGATAAATGTAATCGACAAAAGATAATCGTATTTGAAGATATTTCTGATTTAACAAGAATCAGTACATATAATTTGTATTACAGTCCAGAATTAAATAAAATCAAAATTATTAATAAAGAAAAAATTTTATTAGGTACACCAAACACTATCGGAAAAATGAATTACTTAGAATATTTGAAGTACTTCCTCGCTAAGTGTACTAAGCGAATATATCTACCGATTGTTATATCTAATAATCCTTTTATTGGTTCATTATATTGGTACTATTTAATTGTTTTACATAGAGCAGTCCTATTTACCAAAAAATTTAAATGAAAAACAGATTAGTTATATTCCTCCATTCAATCGTACTGAATTTATATGCGTGTTTAATCTTCATCAGAAGATATAACATTCTGTTTTTTTATTTTCTAAAAAAGATTAATCAAAGTAAAAGAGATTTAGATCTTAACTCACTAAGATTATTTTTAAGACATGCGAATACTAATTCAAAATTTTGGAAACACAGGTTTGAAAAATATAGTTTTAATGTTGAGAGTGGAGATCTAATCAGTGAATTGAAAAAGTTACCCGTATTAACTAAGAAGGAGGTTTCTGAAAATAAAGAAGACATCCGGTGTTATAAACTTCTTTCCACCAAAGTTAAGACTAGCGGGACAACAGGAAGTTCTCTAATCTTCAGTCAAACAATTCTCATGGAGAATTTTCAATGGGCTATTTGGTGGAGATATAGAAATGATATTGGTATTTCATTGTTTCAAAAATGTGGATGGTTTGGGGGTAGAAAGATAATTTCACCTTCGAATAATAAAATCGGGTTTTGGAGAACGATTTTACCACTCAACCAGGTAATGTTTAGTGCATATCATCTCAATGACGAGACAGTGTCAAGGTATATTCAAAAAATAGAGTCAGCGAAAATTCAATGGCTACATGGTTATCCATCTCAAATTTCATATCTAGCAGAACTTATTCATCGAAATAATTTAAAACCGCCGCAAGGAATCAAAATAATTACGACTGGTGCTGAAAAATTATACGAATCACAACGCACTTTTTTGTCAAATTTTTTTAAATGTGAGGTTTATCAACATTACGGTTTGGCAGAAGGTGTATCAAATATTAGCGAGGATAAAAATAAATCATTGTCACCTGATCAAGATTTTGCATTTACAGAATTCATGCCTACTTCTGACAAAAGTATTTACAAAATAGTTGGAACAAATTATCGTAATAAAGCTTTTCCATTAATTCGGTACCAAAGTGGTGATGAGGTATTATTCAATGAAAAAGGTGGGATTAAAGAAATAATAGGTAGAGATGAAGATTATGTTTTTATGCTAGATGGCACAAAACTTGGGCGGTTAGATCATATTTTCAAATCTTTTGAGGAAGTAGCGGAAAGTCAAATATATCAATCAAAAGATTTTAGTGTTGAAGTCCGCATAGTTCCAAGAGATACTTTCAACTTTAACACAGAAAAAAAACTTCACAAGGAAATTAGTTCATACTTCTCAAATAATTTAGAATTCAAAATAAAAAAGGTTACACAAATAGAAAAAACAAAATCAAATAAATTCAAATTTGTGATTTCAGAAATCAAATAGATGAAGCAAATAATTCAAGATTTAAAATCCGGTAAGACTATACTTGAAAATATTCCAACTCCCGGTATTAAACAAGGTCATATACTGATTCAAACTAAAAACACTCTTGTATCCTTAGGTACAGAGAAAATGCTGGTTAATTTCGGTAAAGCTAGCTACATTGATAAAGCCCGTCAACAACCAGAGAAAGTCAAACAAGTATTAAATAAGATAAAGACCGATGGCCTCAGGCCGACATTAGAGACAGTTTTTCGAAAGTTAAATGAACCTCTACCACTAGGATACTGCAATTCAGGGGTTGTGATTGGTGTTGGTAAAGGAGTAAAGGAATTCAATATAGGTGATAGAGTTGTAAGTAATGGAAACCATGCAGAAGTTGTAAATATTCCAGAAAATTTAGTTGCTAAAATTCCTGAGAATGTAACATTTGAAGACGCTTCTTTTACCGTGGTTGGGGCAATAGGTCTTCAAGGTATCAGATTAATTAATCCAACTTTCGGAGAGACTATCGTTGTAACAGGGTTAGGTTTGATCGGGCTTATCTCAGTTCAAATTTTAAAAGCCAATGGATGTAATGTTATTGGTATTGATTTTGACAAAGAAAAATTAGACTTAGCAAAAAGTTGGGGTATTAATACCGTTAATGCATTAGAAAATGATGTTGTGAAGACCATTGAATCTTTGACTAATAATCGAGGTGCTGACGGTGTATTAATAACAGCTTCTGCTCAAACCGACTCGATTATTAGTGAATCGGCTCAAATGTGCAGAAAACGTGGCCGAGTAGTTCTAGTAGGAGTAATAGGGTTAAATATAAACCGTTCAGACTTTTATGATAAAGAGATCTCCTTTCAAGTTTCATGTAGCTACGGTCCAGGACGATATGATAATAATTACGAGGAAAAGGGACTTGATTATCCCATTGGATTCGTAAGATGGACTGAAAAAAGAAACTTTGAGGCAATTCTACAAGCTCTTTCTAATCAAAGTTTGAACGTATCAGACTTGATTACAGAAAAAGTTGATCTGGAAAATTACAATCAGATATACGATAACCTTTCAAAAAAAGGTGCGATTGCATCAATTATAAATTACAAATCAACGAAAGAAGAAATTTTATCTTCCAAAGTAGAAGTAAACAAAAAGTTTTTAGTTCCATCCAATGGGGTTATAGGTATTATTGGTGCAGGGAATTTCACTTCTGCAATGATCGTACCTACTTTAGGAAAGTTAAACGCTAAAATAAAATACATAGCATCTTCTACAGGTCTATCTGGAACACTATTGGCAAAGAAGTATGATATTGGTTACTCCACTACTGACTATCATGAAATTCTCAAAGATCCTAGTACTGATGCAATAATTATAACAACCCGCCATAATCAGCATTCAAAACAAGTACTAGAGAGCTTAAACTCCAATAAACATGTTTTTGTTGAGAAACCTTTGGCAATTAATTTAGAAGATCTTGAATCCATTCTAGAGTCTGAAAGTAAAAATGAAAAAACAATAACTGTAGGATTTAATAGAAGATTCTCTCCTTTCTCACAATCTGCAAAAGAAGCATTAGGTTCTAACCCGGGACCGATTAATGTGATTGCGACAATGAATGCTGGAGAAATTCCTTTAGAACATTGGGTGCAGGACATGGACCAAGGTGGAGGGAGAATTATTGGAGAAGCATGTCATTATATCGACTTAATCTCATATTTTACAGGTAGCAAAGTGAAATCAGTTCTTCTAGCTTCCAACGGCACTAATCCAAAGGATAATACAGACAATGCTTCGATTCTATTAAAATACGAAAACGGCTCATTGGGAGTTATCAATTATTTCTCTAACGGGAGTAAATCTTATCCAAAGGAGAGAATAGAAGTTTTCCAATCTGGCAAAAATATAATCATTGATAATTTCAAAAAGATTAAATTCTTCGGGTATAAGAATAAAGGCTACAGAAAAAATCAAGATAAGGGTCATTTCTGTCAATTTAAAAGTTGGTTAAATATGCTAGAAAAAGGAGGAGAACCAATAATCCCATTTGATAGCATTTATAATACTTCTAGAGCATCAATCCTTTGCATAGAGTCTTTAAAAACGAATTCTTGGATTGATGTTTAAAAAAGTTGGAACGGTTATAAGGACCCTTTACCACTTAAGGTTAAAGCAATTAATTTACCAACTTAAATATCGCTTAGGCGCTCCTCAGTTGTTTCCTAAAAGTTTAAACCTAGAAAACAATCTCACCAAGGTTAGCTCATTTGGTTTTCTAAAAACGCCCTTAACGTTTAAGAGTGGACCCTACCAATTTAGATTTTTGAATCAATCTGTGTTATTTCCAGATGAAATAAATTGGAACTATAACAAAAAAGGCAAACTTTGGAATTATAACCTCAATTACTTTGATTTCATCTCTAATGAAAATCTTAATTCTGATGAAATTAGAACGATTATTGAATCCTTCTACAATCAATATAATTTATTAGAAGATGGAAAAGAACCGTATCCGACCTCCCTTCGGATAATGAACTTGATCAAAGTAATAAATCAACATCAATCTGATAAGATTGAAACTGTCCTAAAAAATGATATTAACAGATTGTTTCACTCTTTAGAATATCATCTTTTAGGGAATCATCTTTTAGAGAATGCTTTCGCCCTTTATTTTGGGGCCCACATTTTTCCTGAAGAAGAAAAATTAGTTCAAAGATCCATCAAACTTCTAAAGGAGCAATTGGAAGAACAAATTTTAGAAGATGGTGGTCATTATGAAAGATCTTATATGTATCATCAGATTATCTTAGGAAGATTGTTAGAAAGTATATCGCTTTCAGAGGCTAATCCAAAGGTTTGGAATATTGATTTTGTTAATTTTCTAAAAGAAAAGGCACATCGAATGGTTTCGTGGATGTTAACCATGTCTGACAATGGAAAAATTTTTCAGCGATTTAATGACTCTGTAGAAGGGATATCCCCTACCACCTCAGAGTTGATTAAATTTTCTAATAAGTTGGGTTTGGTTCCAACAAAACTTATAAAGTTATCAGATTCTGGTTATAGGGTATTAAAAGAAACCAACTTACTAATCACCGCCAATGTTGGATCAATCACTCCTAGTTATCAACCGGGACATTCTCACGCAGACTCTTTATCTTTTACCCTTCATTTGGAAGACAAACCAATTATAGTCGATCCAGGTATATCCACGTACGAGAATAGCAACCAACGTAATTTAGAGCGAAGTACAAGTTATCATAATACAGTTAGCATCCAGGAAAAGAATAACAATGAAGTATGGAGTGCATTCCGAGTAGGAAGAAGAGCTAAGATAAATTTAATTGAAGATTCTTCTCAAAACTTAGAGGCAGAGCATAATGGTTACCGATACTTAAATTCGACTCACAGAAGATCTTGGAAAGTAGGAAATTCAAAAATTTTGATTTCAGATTACTTAAACAGTCCAAAAAAAGTTATCGGTACGTTAAATCTTCATCTACACCCAGAGATAGAGATAATGTCTACTTCAAATAATAGTTTGAAATTGAACAATAATATCCAGATATCCTTTAATGCAGATTCAGAGATACAAATAAATAATTATAACTACTCTGATGGATTCAATAAGTTAAGATCATCAAAAAAGATTAGTGTCAATTTTTCTAAGAGCCTAACAACTGAAATAAGCTATGAAAATTCTTTTCATAACAGACAACTTCCCTCCTGAGGTTAATGCACCAGCAAATAGAGGTTATGACCACGCTGTGGAATGGGTAAAAATGGGATATAAAATAACAGTAATAACCTGTCATCCTAATTTTCCAAAGGGTCAGATATTCGATGGGTACAAAAACTCATTATTCTCCGTAGAACATAAGAATGGTATCAGAATAATTCGAGTATGGTCTTATATAAGTGCTAATGAAGGATTCTTTAAGCGCTCCTTAGACTATTTTAGCTTTTCGGTTAGTAGTTTTATTGCAGGTCTATTTATTAAAACTGATTTAATTCTGGCTACAAGTCCACAATTTTTCACGGCGTTCAGTGGAAAAGCCCTCTCATTTTTTAAAAGAAAACCCTGGGTGTTAGAGATTCGAGATTTATGGCCGGACTCCATTGTAGCAGTTGGTTCTTTAACTGCAAATAGTAGAGTTTATAGAATACTAAAAACCCTTGAAAGTTATTTCTATAAAACAGCTAATAGAGTAATTGTTGTAACGGATAGCTTTAAGAAGTATTTAGTTGAAAAACATGAAATAAATGAGAGCAAAATAGGAGTCTTCAAGAATGGAGTGGCAAATAATTCTCTAGAAAAATATGACAATGATGATATTAGTATTCTTAAAGAATCTTTAGGGATTGCATCGGAGAACAAAATTATCAGCTACATAGGAACTCACGGGTTAGCTCACGGATTAGATTTTATATTGTATTGTGCCAAAAAAATTGAAGGGAAACCATATCACTTCTTATTCATTGGAGATGGTGCAAAGAAAGAAGAATTGTTAACCCTCAGGGATACGTTAGAACTTTCGAATATTACTTTCATCAATACGATTCCTAAGAAAGAGGTTAGTCAGCATATTCATTTGAGCGATTATGCTCTAGTTAACCTCAAAAAGTCTGATGAATTTAAAAATGTCATTCCTTCTAAAATATTTGAAAATATAGCGGCTCGTAAGCCTATCCTTCTTGGTGTTGAAGGTGAGTCTCAGGAAATAATCGAAAGCTATGGCGTCGGTATAAGTTTTGAGCCTGAAAATGAGACACAATTTTTAGAAACGCTTGAAAAAATAGAAAGTTTACCAAATAGCGACGATTTTGAAAATGGATGTGTGAGGCTTTTAAACGATTTTAATCGAATAAAAATTGCACAAGAGATGGGAAAATTCATGAGCAAATGTATTCTGAATTGACAGTTTAATTGTTAACACTTGTTGAAAAGAACCATATAAACCCTCTTTACTTAAAGAATTCATTGCCATAACTTTAGGTTATGTCATTTACATCAGAAACCGCCCGTTTAGCAGGTCAAAAAAGCAGAAGAGGTCCAGCGAAAAAGCTTGAACCCAGTATTAAAGAGAAAATGGAACTTCTTTATGAAGAAGTTTTAGATCATTTGATTATGCATCAAGATGAACTGTCGAATGCAGATCGAGTTCGTTTAGTTCAAAGTTTATCTAATTATCTACTACCAAAAACTAAATCGGTTCGTGATCAATACACACTAGAACGGCTTAAAGAAAGAGATCAAGAAAGCCTAATGCATCGTGGTCCAGATCCTACAAAGTAGCCGCCACCCTCATAAACGCATCTGCATAAGCGTCTTTGTTTACCTGCGCTCCTATATAACTTAAGAACGTACTTTCCTTTGAGTGCCCAGTAATCTGCATAAGAATCGGAGTCGGTATCTTCCCAAAGTAATTCGTAGCAAACGAGCGTCTTAGATCATGTGAAGAAATAATACTGTACTTAGGGTATATTCCTATTTTACGTCGTTTACTAACCTCACAAGTCTTATAGCCTTTTACCATTTGAGTAATTCCAGCTAATTGACAAATGGTCTTGAGCTGCTTATTGAACTGCTGCTGGGTAATAGTAAAAGGAAAATACTTAGTAAGCAATTCTATCACCTCCTTATCTACTACCCCAACTGTTACATGCTTATCAGTCTTTTGCTGTAAGAGATCCACATACACTCCTACTTCAGCAAATCTTACCTGACTTGGTTTTAACGAAAGTAAATCAGAAACCCGCTGTCCGATAAACAATCCAATGAGTATCCAACGGCGGGTATTCTCTAAAGTAGATGGAAGATCTTTTAAGGCTTTAATTTGACTAATCTCATCGAATGAAAGTGTCTGTAGTATACGATCCTTAGATCGCTGAGTGAAAGATTCAATATGTCTGGTATAAGAATGAACGGTTACTCCTTTTCGCTCGGCATCTTTACAGACCATCTTAAGCAGTTTTAATTGAAGACCAGCGCTATTCACTGAATACTGTTTCACTGATAGTAACCATTCTTGAAAAGAATGAACCAATCCATGATCTATGGCATTTAGATATATGCTAGTATTTTTATAAGCCTCAAACTCTTCAATCACCTCATAAAAACGCATAAGGTTTCGAATAGAATTTTGAGAAAGACCTATCGACCCTGTCCGCTTCACTCTTCGATACGAAGCCGACTCAATATAGCTTTCTATATGGTAGAGCAGCGTTTCTGATTTATCATATTTAACACGATAAAAACATTGATTAACATGTTTTTCTAAAATAGAATCAACCGAAGCCATACACTTAAAGTCATTCTGATTCATCACCCTAAGAAGGTGATGTTCTAAACGATCTAAAGCCTCGTTGAGTTCTAAATCAGATAAACTAACACCAACACTTCGCTGCGAATCTTTATTCCAATTATCCAATTGAACAAACAAGCCTGTCTTCACTTCTTCTCTCGCTCCATAAGGCCAGTAAACATATACATAAACAGGTACCTGTCCTTCTCTTGTTGATCTAATTCTAAAACCTATTTTTCCCATAATTGCAGTGTTACTTTATGTATAAAACCAGTGTCGGATTTGTCGGATTTTGAGCCAATTTCGTCCACTTTTGAGCTAAAAAAACATGCGCTTAGCATGTTTAATAAATATCTAAAAACAGAAATTTTACGTAAAAGTTTCGACTACAAGTTAGTTATTTTTCGTGTTAAAAAACCAAAAACCCCATTAAATACTGGGGTTTAGAGAAGAAAACTTTCAGTTTCGACTACGGACTGTAGTCTTTTTTCTATGATAGTAACACTTCTGCTGGAATTCCAAATTCCTTGTGAAACTTTTTAGCCAACTCTAAGGTTAGTGATTTTCTTTTACTAAGCAACGAAGACACATGTCCTTT
>JABXHN010000087.1 GCA_013373635.1 Flavobacteriaceae bacterium | reverse complement strand
CGCACGCATAACAAACAAATTTTGGGGACACAAACACGCGGGCTCTGCTTCGCAGTGTATCCCACGCGTTTGTGCCGCCAAATTAGGGCGTTACGAGCACTGCGAGATTGGTGCAAACCGATCATCTCAATAATAATATAGTTGGAAAAATGACATGGAATCCATCCCCTTTTTAATCGCACCATTTTTTTCAGGCGCGATAACTATAGCCGCTCCTCCTCCATCGATGGTCAGATATCACAGGTTTGTCTACGCAGCAGCGGTTTCCTGTACAACCTTAATTATTGCTACCGTTTTCAGGATTGAGGAAAACTTATCTGCTGTGAGCCTCAACGTACCGCTTAGTGTAGTAGTAGGTACGCAACTTTTAACTTCCATATTCATTATTGCTTGTCTACATATCTACCTGAGTACTGAAGAGAATAAAGCCAAGTGTTCACGATTACTAGCGGAGCAAGACAAGGTCAAGATCCAATTGCTGGAGGATCCAACCGTCGCGCACGATGAATTACTTTCGCGATTGCGAGAAGCACAAAAAGCATTGTCTTTTGCAAATATGATTATTTCCCTATTGGTTTTAACGATTTATGCGCTTCTTGTCACAGCAGTGTTTCCTTCATTATTGCTAATTATCAACTCCATACTTTTCTAGGAGACATTACTATGAACGATATACTCTTATATGGGCCAGTAGCTATATACCTCCTTGCACTTTTTATAATCGCCAGCAAGGTCATTATGAATAATGAAGCACTGACCGCTGAACAATTTCTTAAAGGAAAATCAAACTACACTTGGGTAGTACTTACAATTACTCTTGTCGCGACTTTCATAGGACCAGGATTTTCTGTTGGAGCTGTGGACAGTGTCAGTAGTATGGGTTGGACTTTTGGGCTCGCCGTTGCATGCACACCCATACATATGATTATTACTGGAGTGTTTTTGTCGAAGTCTGAAAGAGCGCAAAAAATAACTTCATATCGCACTGCTGGAGCGTTGCTTGAGGATACTTTTGGCCAGATTTCGAGACCCATTTTAGGGATTGGCTTAGTTGTTCTATATATCTTTTTTGCAGCACAGCTAATAACGGGATCAATAGTGATACTAGAAGTTGTATTTGGTTTATCAGGCGAAGCAATTGCTATTTTGATCGCGATTATCGTGGCCACATATTCTCTGAGTTGTGGCATTTCAGGTGTAATAAAGACAGACATCCTTCAATTTATTTTCTTAGCAATTCTTCTTGTCTTTTTTATTTTCATCGGGCTTTCCATTGGGGAACTTAAAATTTCCCCGTCCATTCAAAATCAGCAGCCCCAAGATATTACTTTTAATTTTCCGTTATTTTTAGGTATAGCTTTAACTTTTCTTTTGGGTGACGCATTTCAGCCGCTGTATATGCAAAGAGCTTTTTTTGGAAAATCCTCAAAGCAAGCTGGTAAAGCCTTTATCATAGGTGGCACGCTTGCAATAGTATGGTTCTTGACAATCACATGGGTCGGTTTATCAATAGCTGATAAGAACATCAGCTTTACAAATGACCAAGGGCGCATTATTGAGGTATTGAACCTGATATCAGGGAATAATGAGCTCTTGTATTTTCTAATTCTAGGCATCATTGGCGCAGGATTTATTGGCCTAATCATGTCTACGCTTGATAGTGTGCTTAACACAGCTAGTGGGACGCTGATTGACGACTTTGTTGGCTATTTTATCCAAATCGATGAAGATAAGAAGATCGTTCTAATGAAGCTATCGATTGCAGCGCTATCTATAATTGGGGCAGTGATAGCATCATTCAACTCGAATATGATTGAGCTAATGCTACAAGCTTACGAAATCTGGATACCAACTGTCTTGGCAATGGTCATCATTTCCTTTTTTCGTGTGGGGTGTATTACAAACATACCGAAGTCAGTACCTATCATCGGTATTACAACAGGAATAGCCATTTGGTCAGTAAGCCTGTGGATACCGGATCCAGTTGTGCCATGGTCAGTTTGGGGCTTTCTAGCTAACTTTTCTATCCTTATATCGGGCATATCATTTCTTAACAAACCTGAATAAAGATAGTCGACGCGCCCCTATGTCTTTTAAAGGGCTTGTAACAAAGAATTCTATAAAGGACAAACGGTGATACCGTTTGCCTTTAAATAAAAGCGTTAAACGTCCGCTCTTTGTCTGAAGCGGACTACGTATAGTGTTCAATTAAATAAGTGTGATTACGTCAAAATCGCTTGGTAGTTAGACCGTCAAGTTCCCTGAAAATAACACCATGACATTGATGAGATTTCAATAGTGCTTTAACGAAGTAGTTCAGTGAGCATCGTTTTCGCCCGGTTCATTTTCATCCTGACTGAATCCTTTGTCATGCCCATATGTTCGGCTATTTCTGGATAAGTTTTACCTTCACCTCGCATTTTTACTATTTCTAAAAGTTCGCTTGGAATACTACTGTCGCGGAGTACCTGAACAACCTCTGCAAGCTGTTGATCTAATGCTTTTTGTTTGGAGCTATTGGCTTCAATAAGAATCTCTAGCCAATCATCGTTGGTTTGTCCATTGTCCAAATCACGAGTGCTCGGTCCAGTGGCTCTTGCTTTATACCGGGGTACGCCTGTTTCAGGGTCTTTTCCCCAATAATACTGTCTTGTTGTAGTGTATCGACGAACCGACGTGTAGAGGTATCGAGTTATCAAACAATCATCCTTGCCGTAGGAAGAAAGGGCTTGTTCATAAAGCGGCCAGTCTTTTCCTTTTCGCTTAATTATGGTTAGTAATTTCTCAACGGCATCAGCTCGTGCCTCAGACGCGATTTCGAAATATACATTTGAGCTTTTGATGTGTGAGCCGAGATTATTTCTTACTAACGCCTCAGTCTTTTTAATAAACCCCTCATCTATCGATATCAACGCTGCCGCATCTTCAACTGTTGTTGGTCTCATTATTAATCATTCTCCTTGTTTCCTTTTCATGTCCCCTATGTCGCTGACGTATGGGGGGTTATGGTTCAACGTCATCTATTTCAAGCTTTCACCTCAAAAATATTTTCTACAGATGTTCGCTTTTCAACTCTCAAACACTCGTTCCTAAGAACAAGTGAAAAGGTGCAGTGAGCGCAAGTGGTGCAAAGAGAAAATTTTTTCAATGTCCCGTTCGCTTTTAATCCGCCAAACACTCGTCACAAGTAGCGAATGAAAAGAAGCAATGTTTACGAACGGTTAAGCCAAAAAAAAATTTCACTAATTTGTTCGCTTTTTAACTCACAAACACTCGCTGTTTATAGGTGAAGAAAGCCTAATAATGGTATGTAACGAAATAGTCTAAAAAATAACCTAATCATTACTTTCTGGGTTTTAATTTAGATTATCTATTAAAACGTTTGAATATTGGGTTTTTATTCAAATACTTAGGTATGCCCGAATTAATAAAATGAATAAATAATTATATAAATCAAGTATTTAAATGTTGGAAAGTGTGAGATTGCTATTTGACAATCTCGATATTTGAACAACATTTAACCATCCAAGCAGCAAATACACGAAACGTTAGCTACATAAAAATACCAGTTCAAGAGGAAGTCAGTATGAAAGCGCGATATATCAAAGGTGCAACACTGTTCAACCCAAGGCTGCGCTTTACGTCAGTCAAAAATCGCGCAACGTTTCAGTGCGACAGTCGTTGGGAAAGTGACTTCCTCATTGACTTGGAGTTTGATAGCTCGGTCAAACGATACGCGACTCAACCTACAAGCTTTACATATGATTTCAAAGGCAAACAACGTCGTTATACCTCAGATGTCGTGTTAATGCGCCAAAACGGCAAGGTTGAGCACATTGAAGTGAAAGATGCGGCATATGCTGACTCTCCTGAATTGCGCGATAAAATCGCTTATCTTTCCGATTTGTTTGGGAAATATCAAAATTCAAGTCTGACAGTAGTTACATCTAAAGATATCCATCGTGACCCCGGCCATGTAACCCGAAAAATCTTATATAAATACATGGATATCAGTGTCAGTGACGCATTAAAGCGAATGGCTATAAGAGCTTTATACAAAGCAGATATGCCAATTCACGCGCTAGAAACACGGTTTATCCAACGAGGCGTAGATCGGGTGTCTGCTTGGGCTTTTTTAGCACAGCACTACAACAATATTATTTTTGTCGGCAACCCATCCATTTCATCGAACACTATCATCTGCTGGAGCAAGTAATCATGACTATGTTAGCCATTCCTAAAAAGTCAGCATTCGAGTTTCGTGGCCTTACCGGCGTCATAGACGATGTGAAAGAGCGTTATGTGGTCATGGACTTTGATGAGGGCGGCTTGAAGATGTTTGAGCCTCATCAATTACAAGACGCCTATGTCGAGGGTGAGTTTAAGATCCTGCAAGCCAAGTCAGTGAATGTTGTTAAAAACATTATCGATAAAGAGACAAGCAACAAATACAACTTTATCCAGACCACCGTAAACTTTATGCATGACTCTGGTATTCCGATGTCAGAGCGCATTGCTACGCAGGCAATTGCGCATGCGGTATCAAAACATGGCTTACTTGAAGGGACCAAACCAAGTGCTTCCGCCGCAAAGCGTTGGTACAAAAAGTGGGCGGATAACGGCAGAAGTGTCAGTTACATACTAAAAAAGAGTAAAGAGCGCCGTCGCAGTCAGTTTACGCGTGAATGTGAAGCTTTAGCAGATGAAATTATTGCAGAGCATTACTTGAAATTACATGGCTGTTCGGTAGCCAATACCTACAAGCTTTTCTTGGATGCATTCAAAGAATATCAACCAGAGTGGGAACGCGCCAACAGGAAAGATAATGCGCAAACGGGCGACACTATATCCAAAATAAAGCCGATGAGTCGTTCAAGTTTCTATGCCTATGTAGATAAGTATGACGCTTACGAAGTTGATAAAGCGCGTTTTGGTGTCAAAGCAGCCAGAAAGAAACACCGGACTGTCAACAGCAAGATAGTTACCAATCGCCCATTAGAGCGCGTTGAAATTGATGCCGTCTATCCAAACATCTGTTTAGAAGTAAAGAATGTCGATGGCACCATAACTTTCGTGCGCCCGATCATATATGTGGCAATCGATGTTCATACTCGATTGGTGGTGGGGTATGTAGTTGATTATTCTGAAGGTAAACCGGGTGAAACTGCTAACGCTGTCGCGCAGCTAATTAAGCAAATTTGCAACCCGTTCAAATTTGGTAAGCACACTGGCATCCCTTTTCCTTTAGGCGGAAAACCAGAATGTATCGTATCTGATTCTGGTTCGGCATTTAACGCCATGACTGTGCAAATGATGCTGCAAACAAATGCTATTTTGCATGACGTTACGCCAAAAGCCTCCCCGTGGAAAAAACCGTTTGTTGAGCGCTTTTTTAGCACACTCAAGATGCAGTGTATGCATACACTTCCGGGGTATGTTGCTCCCCGGATTCGTGGTGTGGAGCTAGATAATACACTGGAAGAGCTAGCTCAGCTCAGTAAAGATGAGTTTGAGACCAAGCTGGAAACCTACATCTTGAGCATTTATCACCATAACCCCCATAGAGGTTTGGATGACTGGTCCCCGATTGATGCGTGGGAAGCGATAAAAGATAACTGTCCACCACCTATTCTGTGTGACTTTAGCAATCTGAATAAGTTTCACGGAGCGCGTGCTGAGCGCGTCATCTCGCCAGTAACTGGTTTCTCACTTAATGGCGTGAAATACAACTGCCAAGAGCTTCAAAAGCTGGGTCATACGCTGGCTCGCAGAAATAAAAACAGACCCGGCGCACGCAAAATAGAGTTGATGTTTAACACTTCGGATATATCCGAGGTAACGGTCATCAACCCCTTGGATAATGATGAAATAATCTGCGTTCCATCCATATCACAAGGTGTGATTCAAGGAACCACTCTTGAAGAGTTTAAGGCCACCAAGCGTGCAGCTAAAGGAGGCGATAAAAAGACGCAAGTCATGCCCGCAACCGAGGGTCTGAAGACTGCTAAAAACAAAACTAATCGCTCTACCACGCAGGCCATACCTATCGATGCTGCTCAGAGCGGAATTGAAGATACGTTCAACAATGCCATCGGAAAACATGCGGATAACCATAACCACAAAAAAGTGACGAAAGGTACGCCTCCGATGGCGGCTCCACGTTCAACAAATACCAAGTTTCGAGCGTCGGCTCGCAGATAAGGAGTAGCCATGAATCTTCCAAGCAAGTCAATCAATACAGCTCGTCACACGAACAATCAACAAAAGAGGTCATCACTATGTCATTAGCCAATTCAAACAGTCACATCCACCAACAACTAATGGAGTCTACTATGCCACTAACCAGCGCAACCACTCAGTCTACAGGAGCAACACAGCTCGCCTCACTTGCCATTTGGAATGAGCAGCTGTTGGGTGCTGAGCGTATGATCAAACGCGGCCTGCGCTATCGCGGAATAAAGCCCACAGGCATGATTATTAAAGGAGATGCAGGAACAGGAAAAACCCACTTTGCTAAGAAACTTAAAGATGAGTTGATGGCTCGCTCGGTGGCAATTGGCGATTATGACACCATGCCCGTTTTGATGATTTCGGCACCACAGCAATCGCAAGTGTCGAATATGGTGCAAAAGTTATTGCACGAGCTAGGCGACATCAAACCTAATCAGGGAAAGCATAACGACAAAATAAACCGTCTGTTACGAATGCTGAAAGAGCTGAAAGTGGAGTTGATTATCGTGGATGAAATTCATGATTACTTGCCTAAGAAAGGAAATTCTAAAGACTCACGCGCTTTATCATTTCTGAAGTGGCTAATGGATGAGGCGCTAATTCCCATCTTATTTATGGGCACGGAACAAGCCAACTTGCTGACTTCAATGAATGAAGAGCTAGGTAGTCGATTGCGCTATTTATACACCTTCTCTAAATTGCCTTACGGTCCCAATGCGATAGACAAAAAAGATTTCGCGGAGATGGCCAGTGCGTTTGCTGAAAACCTCCCCACGCAACTTGAAAGCTTGAAGTTTGTGACGTTCACGCAGGATGGTGCGACGTTTAACAACATCAAATTGTTAGACCGCTTATATGCTGCCACCAACGGATTACCAAGAGGGCTAAGAGACATCTTTTTAGAGATAAACATTGAGATGGAGGACGAGCCAACATTTTCGCCAAGCTTGGACGCGCTAGCGTTCATTTTTGACGGATTAGAATCAATGAACAACTACATCGATTTCAATCCATTCACAGTTAAGAGTCAGACCATCAAAGACTATATTGATGGTATTTCATCGACACAAGGAGTAGCCAATGAAGTCGCTTAATAAACGCATGCCTTTTCGACCTATGCCCTTTCACGGTGAGCTCTTTAAAGGTTACATCATTCGTTTAGCATCTCGTAACGGGCGGGATGAGCTAAAGGATTTTGTGAAGGCCTTTGAAATAGCGGCTGTAGCCAAAAGAATCTATGTCGTCGGTACGCCTGAGCACCAACGTTTTATAGAGGTGCTTTCTAACTCTATGGGGGTTGATTGTGCTGCACTTGCCAAATACTTTGAACAAGAGAAGGAGGTGCAGGTGCTAGATTGGCTTTCTTCTCGCCATATTTTAGTCAATCACCCTAGTGTATGTCCCAAGTGCGTCGCAAAGCACGGGTATCTCAAAGCGGATTGGCACCTTTACTATGCTACTCACTGCCATGAGCATGAATGTAAACTTTGGAACCGCTGCCCGCAGTGTGGGAAATTGCTAACGTGGAATGGTATGTTGCTTGATGGCTGTCCATCTTGTGCATTGAAATGGAAAAATGTTTCGCCCATCAAAGCAGAATTACCTTCGTCACAAGTCGCGTTATCCAATGTGCAAGGTCAAGCTAAGTTAGAGTTGATTAAGCAGATCATTCTAAAGCTTAATATTGGCTTGCGGCCTTTTGACGCCTCTTTTCAGAAGCTCAGAGACATAGACAAATATGTATGTGATTTGGAAGCGCATGTGGAACATGCCTTTCAATTGGCGCATTCAAAAGACGCTATGGTTCAATTGAAAGTTAAACGAATACAACACTGGCAGTCGAAAGTAGCAGGCAAACCGCAAGTCGAGCTGTTTAATAAGCTGGATGCCGCAAATGATTATCTATTCAATCGTTTGGATACTGAATCAGGGCATACAATCGGCGAGAGCGTTGAGCCAAAAGAGTCGAGTCACCAAGTACTCACTTCTCACCGACGATTGAATGCAAGTCCTGACAAAGCATGTCTTGAGTTAACATGGCCACAATTAAAAGACACGCTTAAAATAAATGAAGAGCGCATTAAATCTCTCATCAGAGGAGGCCTGATACCGGGACGAATGCACATGAATTCTCCCGATAAAGTATCGCCATGCAGAGTAGATGATGTAGTTGCGTTTTTTCGAGACATAAAGCAACAGGCATTACCGTTGGTTGCATCGAATGATGAGAAACATCAAGATGAATTCATTGCTTGGGGTGATGACAAGGCCTTGTCAAAATACAAACTCAAAACACACGAACTAATAAAACCTGTTTCGTCAGGTGAATTGCCAATTTACGCCCCTGACCACCATGATCATGTGTTTGAGGATTTTCGTTTTTGTGCATCTTCACTCGAACAGATGTTCGGAAGTAGGGCGGCCAACACCGACTTCCGAAAACCTACGAAAAAACAATCCGCATAAGTTCCCCTCCCAATGCTAAAAAGCTGCTATCAAGCAGCTTTTTTTTCGCCTATAGTTAGTAATTAACTTTTAACTGCAAATTATTGATTTTGCTTGATATAAAAGTTCAATATTCCTAGGACTTTTTGACAGAAGTTCACCGAAATTCGGTAAAGTCGACATCTCTTATTTGGACGTATCGTGTAACTATTTGTTTTAAAAGGATTAAAATTAAATCAAAAGTTCAGCCTGTTAATATTTCACACAATAATCGACGCATGTGTCTTTCCGGGGTTTCCCAGACAGTCTGACCAGGGTAAAGGAGCCTTTTCTGTTG
>JABXHN010000056.1 GCA_013373635.1 Flavobacteriaceae bacterium | reverse complement strand
GAAGCTGGACGCAGGGCGGGCGTTTCTACGGAGGATGGTGGCAGCGCATTCCGAAAGAGTCTCGGGTTGATATCGTGATCAACGATAAGCCGACGATTGAGATCGACTTCAAGGCCATGCATGTGTCAATTCTTTATGCAGAACTTGGTAAGACGGGCGAATTCGATCCATACAAGCTGAGGTCTACCCACCTTGACCTAAGCCCGAAAGATCAGCGGAATGTCATCAAAAAACTTGTCCTGACTTGTATCAATGCCTCGTCTCGAGAACAGGCATTTAAGGCTTTCCGTTCGGATCAAGAAGCCGGTAGTCCTTTCAAAAAATTCACCAATGAAGAACTGAACCTATTTCTCGACTCTTTCCTTACCGAGAATGAACCGATCCGAGATTATATATGTACGGGTAAGGGACTCGAATTGATGTATCGGGACAGTATGATTGCTGAACGAGTGATTGAGCATTTTACTGATCTAGACATCCCAGTATTAAGCATGCACGATAGTTTTATCATTCAGTATGATAAGTCTCTGGACCTAAGAGCCAAGATGGTTGAAGCCGCTGGCATTGAATGGAAGCGCTTTTTTTCACTGACAAGAAAGAAGTCGGCTTGGACGAGTGGATGCAAGAAGTAATCAACAATGGCAAACGGCCCTCGACTGAACCTAAGCAGATTATTCGATGCAAAGGCTACTTGGAACGCTTAGCTAAGTCTGGCATTAAGGCTAAAAGTTCGGGGTTGGGGCTGATGGCTAGGGATAGTATCTAACGTAATATCTAGACAATTTAAGTCCAATCAGCGCTATAATAGACATCAACATTCTTTAACGCATATAGGTATGTTATATTATATAACTCCATATATATACTCCCCCCACCCCCGCCTTATTTTCATCCTTATCCATTACCCGTAATAATTAATTTATCTTGTACGCCCGTTTAAGTTTACCCAGCCAAGCCAGTGTGTAGCAGACATCACACACAACGATCCGAGATACCCTATGGCCCACATGGGGGAGGTACTGAATGTCTTGAACACGCCAATATACGTGTATTAAATGCAGAAATCGAAAGAGGCTTTGATGAATGAACGTTCATCTTCGCTTAGGCTTTTCGTGAGTGTGAAATTTCCTCCTTGGTACCGTGGCGCTTCAATTGATAACTCCACCGCCTCTGACATCAGAAGGAAATCGAAAAACTCATCAACATTTACATCAACATAGGTATGACCACCGAATGTTCTAACTTGAGCATTGCCGTAAGTAATAAAGCCGCTCACATTATTTTCACCTGCCTTGCGATAGCTCCACCACAATGCGTCATTATCAGAGATTGATATGCTCTGATCTGTGTTTGTGGACAACATGAGATATTTACTTCCATCACGACAGAATGTTGTAATCTGAGCAACACGGTCATATGGCCTTGTCGTATCATAGCCAGAAATAGAGGTAATGCTTCTAGCAATAGCTACCACGCCACCTTTATACGGTTCCAAATGAAACTTGTTGAACTTCTCATTGGTCGTTATGCCCAGTTCTGCGGCACGCGTTAGTGCAATCCAATTCACTTCATTTCTTGATGCACTGGCGGCTTCTGACAGTATTCGAAAGTCAATGTCGGAAAGCTCATATAGGTAATCAATTAAAAGGCCTCCAATTTTCTGAGCGTCAGCACTGGCTTCATGAATGTCTAACCTTTCGGCAAGATTGGCTGCGCTAGATTCTCTGTAAAATTGATGGAATCCTATTTGGAAGTCTTTTTCGATAGAGCGCTCTATTCCACCAAGAAACGCATAAGCGCAAGCTGACGCACAAATTGCTTCACCCCCAGATACCCAACCAATGTTAGGAGATCTATCCTCAGTAATAGTCATCTCCCCAATCGTAGTGTGAAGCTTAAGTTTTCGAAATAACAGCCCAAGCTTCAACCCCTCGATCAGATCCCCTCCGGGGCTATTCAAAACAATCTCTGGGATAGGTTGGCCCGTGCTTAAAAAATTTTCGTTCAGAAAAATTTCCAGTCTCTGCGTTGCTCCGGCTTCAATTTCCCCCTGCAACAATACCCAGGTGGACTCGTATCGATTTCCTCCTAGGACAAACCTTATTTCTTGCGCCGTCAGTGAGCTGGTTAATATCGCAGAAAATACAAGTGATAGTGGAATAGCTTTCGTTAATCTTGGAAATGTGATGCTGCACGATACAATCCGATAGACCAAATTAAAAATATTATGCGAGATCATTGTAAAGAAGCTCCACGATACACAGTAAAATAATCAGTTGTTATTCAATCTTATTTCTTCATTTTGCACCATCCCCTATTTAGAACAGCATGATCTCAAAATTATATCCACATTAACCATATAATTAAGAATGGCTGAACCGATCAAGTGCGACATTTGGGGAGCTAGAAGTTGGCTCAGCTTCCCTTTTCGGCCCCATTGTCAACTCTGTAGCCGTAACAGTTTATCGACTGTTCACTCACGCTTCACCATCTCCCAAACCCCGTGTGTTGCAGACCTCATATATAGCTATCCGAGACACCCCCTATGGCCCACGCAGGGGGTAGTCTT
>JABXHN010000006.1 GCA_013373635.1 Flavobacteriaceae bacterium | reverse complement strand
GTTTCAGCAGTGATTTTTGGGGTGTCAATAATTGTCTTGGTTTTAAAAAAGTGAGGTTCGGCATACTACGTGACTGTTAAGAAATTTATAGGGTAAAAATCTGACTATTTACCTAATAAAAAACTATAGAGTTTTGAATCCAAAGCCTCGCTCGTGCGGGGCTTTGTTTTTCTTGTTTGGTGGTTCAGATGTAAGGGGAGATCTGGTCGGTGATTAGAATGCGGAGCTTATTCTCATCAAAATACCCCAATTTTTGATGAGGATAGCTTTATTGGTATGTTAACCACAATTGAATCCAACCCAACAGCCTTAGATGGTGGGGCTTTTTGTTTCAGATGCTGAATTATCTGAGTAGTTAAATCGCTTTTTACTACTCTTTGTTCACATTATTTCCAGTCGTTTTATCAGGGTTAGACCTGACATAATCCTCGCCGTTAACGTTAACAACGTGGTGCTGAGGGTGTTTCCCTTTCTCAACTTCACTCACAAGCTTATCCCTTGATACAACGCCCCGGCCAGCGATTGTATATGAGTCGTTCTCACCGTTTTCGCCGTCATTATTGCCACGAATATTCTTAGCCATCACAATTCCCCAAACGAAATGCCGTGGCAAAATTGCCACATCATCCTATATGGGGTTGATTGTATTTTAATCAATAATCGTTGGTGTTGTTCTGCCCATGCGGAAATTGTTAACAACGCTGGAAGGACTGGCTTGTGTTGTATTCAAGCTAGCGCATGTCATAGGATGTCTATTAAACGCGGCCCACTCCAGACAATGTTAGAAAGTGTCCACATAATTGGTGGCGATTTAGGATACACATTTGGCTTGACCAATGCAGCAAAAGGCATACTATTGCGGTTAAGCGGTTATCCGCGAGGTGTCAGGCAAAGGTATTACAAATCAATGACTAAACTTAATAATACTCAAAGCTAATCAAATAAACAAAAATCAAAATTAACAAGATATTAAATATAACGAAACCTAGACTAAAAAAATTAAATCTAACTAAAATTCAAATCTAAAACTTAAAATACTCAAATCTAATTAAATACACTAAAAAATCGATAAAACTTAAAGCTAACATAAACTAATTACAAACCTGTAAGCCTGATAGTCACTAACCCTAACAAAGGTGTTGGCTATGAAAATAAGTTTTAGTATTTCCGCAGCATTTCGTGCTTGGTTTCTAAAATTTGAGTTCGGTTTAGACAAAAGTAAATCGAACCAAAACAACGAACAAGAAGTTTAATCAGCAAAGCCCACTACTGACACTGTGGGCTTTTTTGTTGTCTCTGGAGGTGGTAATGGTTGTTACCAATAGGGCATGTTCGGACTAAAAACCACACTGCACATCGCAAAACTGCCAGCATCAGAACTATTTGTTGTCTAGCAAAGTGCTGTAACATCTGGTTTATTCGATATAATTCAGGTTAACATCGGAACATATCTTTATAGGTAAACCAGTTATGAGCCGGAAGGCCTCTGTTTTATTAGTTTTCAGTATTGTTTTATATTGAGATAATATTGGCATATTCTTGCTAAAATCGACTCGAAAATGGAATGTGAAGTTATGGACAAGCGGTTAGAGCCTCAGTTAAATAATTCCGAAGAAATAAAAAGGCTTTTGCGGCAAGTAGAAGTCAATTTTGAACTCAGTGATGGTAGACGTGTTGAAACCCTTCTGATTTATCTTCCCTTAGATGAACCGGGAAACTCCCTCTCAGAATTTTTTGATGTTATAAAAAACGGCGTAATGGCTCATTTTGTTTTTACTTGCAAAGAAATAGAGAAAAAGCTCGGTGTAAATAAACCTGATGCAGCCAAAAAGTTATTTGAAAAGGCAATCCGAAAATTAAGCCAGCATACAGCTCAAGGGGAACTTGGCGAGCTAATATTGTTCACCTTGTTAGATGTCTATTTAGAAGCACCAAAACTCCTAAGTAAAGTCTCTACAAAAACTAATCCACGTATGCCTGTGTTTGGTGCGGACGCCGTGCATGGGCAGTTCTATGATGGAAAGTTTCGATTAATGCTAGGAGAGTCAAAATTGCATCAAGATTTTAATTCTGCCGCGACAAAAGCAACAGAGTCCATCAAGTCAGCAAAAGATACTTATGAAAAGGAGTTTGATTTACTTGATAGTAATATCGATTTTCCCAATATAGACTCAGAACTGGAGAGCTACCTTCTCGAAATTCTTGACCCATTTTCGAATATTAACTTAGACGATATCATCCACTCCCCATGTTTTATTGGGTTTTCAAATCCTGCACTACTCAAAACCAACGTTGGCGGTTTTATAGATAAATACATCGCACTAGCTGCTGAGCATGTTGGATATTACTTCGGAAAGATTGAAAAGCAGGGAATAACTGTTGATAAGACGACGCTAATTTTGCTGCCTTTCGATTCTACTACTGATCTGGTTGAACAATTTATTAAATATATGGATATTAAAAAATGAGCGAATTTGCAAAAAAGCTCTCTTTGAAAGCTTTAGCCAGTGAAGGCTACCGTTCTGCTAGTGATAGATTATTTAGTTCATATATCTTTAAACTCATTGGAGAAAAATCAAGCTTGGATAGAAGCTTGGTGAAGCAGTTAATAACTGTCGCACAGTTCTTATATAAAGTTGATGAACCAAAGTTTCGCAAAGAAGGCGCAGCAATCCTATCAATGCTCATAGAAGTGTGCGGTGATGATTACCCTGAAATAATTGGTATTGCCAATAAAGTCTTTTCAAGCGTTGGAGACTTTCCTAATTTAAAACTCATTGAAAGGAAATACCCAGAACTGAGTTTTACCTATCACTTCTACTCCGCAGCAGAAATGGATTTTAGAAAGGAATTAAACACGGTCCCTGAACTTGATTTTCCGTTGACTGATTTTCAACGGATGCTTTGGGCTGATCTTATGGCCGAAGATGATATTATCACTGTTGCCCCCACGTCAGCGGGTAAAACCCACATAATCTTAAGTTATCTTGTTAGGAAATTGAAAGATTCTGAGCAAGCGTTTGCGGCAATAATTGTTCCCACAAGAGCGCTCATTACCGAGGTTGCGACAAAACTGTATGAAATATCGAAAGAACAAAGATTTGAAAAAGATATCGAGATATGTACCTTACCGCATGACAAAGGGTATGGGGAGAAGACCTTTTTTGTTATGACGCAAGAGCGTCTATTTGATGTGCTTCAGAGCGGTGACATAACATTTAACTATTTATTTATTGATGAGGCTCACAATATTACTGATGAAAGTCGAGGTGTGTTATTACACCTAACAATTGAGAAGCTTCTGGAAGACAGTTTACCTCAAGTAATCGTTAGCATGCCTTCACCTAGTTACCAAGATTCATTTTCTACCGTATTTGAAGGTGTTGAATTTAAAAAGGAAATTACCTCGTTCTCTCCTGTCGCGAAAATTATGATGGATGTAAAGCCCGAAGGAAGGAATCTTAAGATTAAACGACACAATACTGAAAGTGAGGTATCTGTAAAGAAAGGTTTTACGGGAAGTAATTTCGCCGACATCGTTTTCAAGCTAGGTCAAGGGAACAGCAACATTATTTACAGAAACCAGACTAACTTTTGTGAAGATTTTGCTCAGGCGATTGCTGATAGAGTAATTGATTTCGAAGCTAGTGATGAGCTTGAGGAAGCAGCCAACTACGTTGAAGAATTTATCCATAACGACTTTACGTTAGCTCAAAATTTGAGGAAAGGCGTAGCATTTCATTATGGTCCATTGCCCAGTTCTTTACGTGTAATGATTGAGAATCTAGTTAAAGAAGATCTCATCAAGTTTGTAGCGTGCACGAGTACTTTAGCTGAAGGTGTAAATTTACCAGCAAAGAATCTTTTCTTAAAAAATCCAATTAGGCCCATCAGAGGAAAACCTTCTGAACGACTTGAAGATGTAAAGATCAATAATATTACAGGTAGAGCCGGGAGAATGTTAGAGCATTTTTCTGGCAATATTTTTGTTGTTGAACCAGATCTTTGGCAAATAGATGACTATTTTGATGAGGAACAAGACCAAGAGGAAAAGATTCCAACTTATTTCAAAGCATTAAACGAAGAACTTTCTTCAGTAATTTTGGCATTAAATGGTCAATATCCTCATGATGGAGGTGAACATTATAAGTTTTATACAATTGCGAATAAGTTAATTAAGGAAATCTCTTCAGGCAAACTTTCAAGGACGATTGATGCACCTGAACTTAATTTAAATCAGGAAGATAAGGAGTTGCTGGTTGACGACGTAAACCGAGCCTACAAGAATTTGCAAGTAGCACCATTCACGCTTGAAGCCAACCCAACTATTGGTTACATACAGCAAGATAAACTATTCAAATTTTTAAATGAAAAAAACGATATAAAGGATTGGACTTTACCTCATCCCAAATCTGCAAATTTGTACGACACCCTATTGAAAGTATGTGAAAAGCTTACTTTGTTTGGTGTATATACTCCTACTGGAGATTATCAGTTAACTTATATTTGTTTAATCACCAAAAAGTGGCTTCAGGGTGATAGCCTTAAGGGCATTATTAGTGAGCAGATTGATTGGTTGAGGGACAATGAAGATAAGGGCGATGTTAATCCTAATAAAGCTGTCAGAGATGTGATCAAGGTTATTAATAATGACATTCGGTTTAGACTTTCAAATGCTTTGCGATGTTATCAAGTATTATTGACTAATGTCTTAGCTCTAAAAAATATCCATATTTCTAACACTAAGCTTCATTCCTATATCGAAATTGGAGCCTGTGAAGACAGAATGATTGCTTTAATAAATATGGGGCTATCCAGAGAAGCAGCGAAAGATATTAATGATAATCTTTCATCAGTAGTAGAAATAGAGTCCCTTAACTCGTTGATTGGGATACTCGGAAGTGGACTGCTTGATAGAATTCACCCAATTACCAAAAAAGAGCTGAAAGCTATGGCTAAGTAACTTGATAGCTGCTCTCTGGATGCAGGTATGACATTTCAAGAATTCTTCGAATTGAAATAACTTAATGCATCTTCTAAAACGTTATGTGCAATTTTTTCATCTATATATTTGTGACGGGTGGAAATTTCGGTTTTGAAATTAACGAATGCATTTCCGAAGTCTAAATGGACAGTAGAACCATCCGAATTTCTACCCTTAACTTTTAAAACAGTACAATCGTCGTGATTTGACAAGTAATTGACGATCTCAATAATATTTTCTTTTGAAATCCCACTTTCCTCATGTTCATCTAGGGCTAAATCTAAAGCTAGCTGCATGTTACTTTCAAGATATGGAGCATTACTAAGATCTTTAATTAGCTGGGGGGCATCATCTGAAACATCTGATAAAGACGATGAGCCAATCTTGAAGTGAAGACTGCTGTAGTCGGTTATCTCAATTAATTTTGAAAACTCCTTTTCTTTAGGAATTAGCTCAAGTTTTATCTTTTTCGAACGGTTGTTACTGAATAGTTCTAATAGCGAAGTGCCTACGCTCTTCAGACTCACGCTTGGTCCAGATGTAAAACCAATAACTAATTGTAATTGTGGAACAATAAAGAAAAAATATGGGTCACCAATAATGCCTTGATTTACTTCAATGGAAGATATTTTTCCATCGTTAGTTGCTTTTGTTTGCCAAGTATTCCTTTCTCGTACGACAGTTACTGGATAGACCTCTATACCTAAGTGGAAAATTGACGGTGACGTCTTTACTAAATGCTTTTTATTTCTGATTCCAATAATACGGGTATTATTATCGTTAACTAAATTGGCTCTATAATTTGAAGTAAGCTCATTTAAAAAAGAGTTTTCAACATCTATGGAGAAGAACCTCACAGTAATACTTTTTTTAAGCTTATTCATACCTGTCCATAACTATTAGATTTGATAATCCCAGCACGATATGTTGCCTTTAACTATGGCATAAAGCAATAGAAACGTCAATAAAAGCTGTATGTACATACAGTTAATGTAGAATGGTTATTGTAACCATTAAGCCTGAATAGGAAACAGAGACGGTGCTATGAAACAAACCGCTTGTAACTTCCCGTTATGATTGAAATAAAACGGTTATTCTCATCAAAAAAGCCTAGTTTTTTGATTAGATTAGCCCCTGCGGGTCTCAACTTTGTTTTGCAGATACCGCCCTATTTGCTGCCAACCAACCCTGAAATTCGCTGTTTTTTACGCAATTTCTTGAGCTGCCGTGGGTTCATTTTTTGTTGTCGAACTAGTCGCTGTTGATGGAAACGCTGGCCGAACTGTTTGCTACGACTTATTGAATCGTAAGTGATCTGGCTGACATCGAATGATCGAGACCTATGGTCGCTCACAGCTTTTATAAATTGCTTCGATAGGCGAGTCTTATTTCTACGAATTAACTTACGTTTCATTATCTGGACGTTGCTTTTAATGTTAACTTTCACACTTGTCAGGAAATGGCTATAGCATCGTCAAATTGGCATTGAGCAAAATCAACCAGATGCTCATCAAAGCAAGCACCATAGCTATAGTGAAGTAAGTAGTCTTTACAAATATTTCGCCACAACCCTCGGTGGTGGGGTAGTAGCCACGTCAAATCAAGGCTATCCCCGTTTAAATATACGTTTTTCATTCCCGCGTTTAAATAACGGGCCGAATCCTCTTGCGAAATAATGAGTCCATTTAGAATGTAAAACGGGCTTAAACTTAACTATGCCACTACAGACAAAGACTACAAGTACCCGTGAATGTGCTTCATTTCTGCGGACTATTGGGACTTTTTGCTATAATAGGTAATGAACTTTCAAGAGGGTTTAATCATGCTACATTGTCACACTACATTTGAATCGATGAATCCAGAACAGGTGGAATGTACACTTAGTATCCTCGCCAAAGAGTGCTTTGTCGGAGGACAGAAAGCCTACAAGCTCGATGATGGTGGTTTTAATATTGATGCAGGTGAAAATGATATTCGAGCATACTACGATGAAGATAAAGAAACTCTGAATTTCATCTGTCGTTATGAACGAGATAGAGCATTTTACGACAGTAAACTAATGGCATTTGCCACCAACCATGGCATCAATACAACACGTTTCACTTCCAACCCTAGCAAGAATAAGTCTTTTTTCTGACGCGCTTCCACAATGATAATCTGAAATAGATAATTATTGGTGATAACAATTACAAGGTACAGTTACTTCGTTGAAGTTATAGTCGTAATGTAGTTCTTCCAACAAAGGAGAGCTTATGCAGGCTTGTATTGAACAATGTAAATGGAAAGAAGCATTGCTGGAAAACAATAACCAGATGGAAAGAGCTGAAGTATTGCTCAGTAATCTAATGGCGTTGAAAAGTCCTGATGATGATAGTTTTATCATCCCGATGGATGATGTGATTGTTACGCTTAAAACAGCGATTTTGTTGTTGCGCAAATGACAATTTTACCTCAAACTAATTGTTCAAAAATCGTACTAACCTCTAGATGTTATTAGTATCTATATTTCAAGGAAGAAAAATGCGTGTCCACATTACACTTATTGTTCTTATTCTGGCTACATTTAATTCAAATGCCGAGACTACATGGCGCGGATTAACCGTTGAGCCTGAATATCGATGCTCTAGTTATGATAAAAGCGAACAGTACCCTTACCCGCAAAGCGTTGAAGATGGCATTGTCGCCAATATGGGAGGCATAGTGTACGGCCCGTACACTGGCCGTTATTTTGATAACGATAGAGAAACAGATATAGAGCATATTGTAGCGGCATCAGAAGGGCATGATAGCGGATTATGTGATGCTCCAGTTAATAAGCGAATTCAATTCGCAACTGACCAACTGAATTTAACACTAGCATCTCCTGAGGTTAACCGGTGTGGAGATGGCGGCAAATGCGGATTAGATGCTGCTGAATGGATGCCACAGAAAAATAAATGTTGGTTCGCAAATAGAGTGCTTTTAATTAAAACAAAATATGACCTTAGCGTAGACCAAGCAGAGGCATCTGCTTTGGAAACTGTCCTGTCGTCTTGCGAAAGTGTCGAGTTGATTTTCTATCCAGCGATAAGTTTTAGTTCTGATGAAGAAGCCCCCCCAAATTTAGACGCACTAGAGTTATATGACAGCAACAGAAACGGTCGCATTACGTGCTCAGAAGCAAGAGCGCACGGAATTGCTCCTGTCAAATCAAGTCATCCTGCATATGAGCATATGAGTGATGGGGATGGTGATGGTGTTGTTTGTGAATAGCTAGGACGAGAAGGCCTTGGTATAGAAGATATTTTAATCGTCTCAGGAGTCTTTTGGGGCTAGTTGGTCAAATAAGGAAAATACATGAAAGTCTAGGCAAACTGCCTCCGGCAGCTTACCGAGCAAAACTGGAAAACTCTAATTTAGAACTGTCCCATTAAAGGGGAAGTGGACATACCGCTTTAAGTTTTCAAAGCTGCTTTATCAACACTTGTTGGTTTTAGCCTAGTAACGCCACCAATCGGCAATGTCAGTTTGGCCAGCTAGTTCATTTATCAAGCAGGCGCTTTATCATCTAGCTTTTCGCACAGGGTTGTTTTAAGGTAAT
>JABXHN010000084.1 GCA_013373635.1 Flavobacteriaceae bacterium | reverse complement strand
TACCGGATGCTATGTGTTATCTGGCGGTGTTTTTATTTCACTTTGTAAGTCGATGTCTTTGGGCAAATGGCCATATTCCTGCTTAAAACAGCGGCTGTAGTAAGCGGCAGAGCCAAAGCCGACTTCGAGCGCAATTTGCATAATTGAATGTGTATTCTAACGCAAGAACTTCTAATTTGGTGGATATTAACTCGTAAGGTGGTAAAAAGTAGTCAGATAAGATTAAGTGCAGTTCAATTAGTCCAACCTGAATAGTCACTCTTTTGCTATATATGTGCAGCATCATTTCACAAAAACATTCATCTATTCACCGTTTCGACAAAGTAAATTCAGTGGTAGACTGGTTAAAAATACAGTTTGTGAGAAATAGATTAAATGCAGCTAGACCTTTCAAACAAAAGCCAATTTGAACCTATCAGTCCTGCGACTGAGATGGGGGCCTATGAAGCTTTATGGGCAAAACAAGGTGCGACATTTAAACGTATTGCTGAAAAATTTAAGGGTTCACCTTATTCTTTACCATCTGACTTTGTTGAGCCCCATGAAATTGAGAGTTACAAAAGGAAAGCCTTAGATCTTATTCATAAAGCAGGTGTCGAAAATTTCGGTATTCGTATTCATGGTACCGCTGAATATATTCCGAAATTGAGAGACGCTAGGTATCCCATTGAATTGATGTACTACCAAGGGATTTGGGATCTTGCTAGCTCACCATCAATTGCGATTGTTGGTACACGTGAGCCATCTGAAGATGGAATCAAGCGTACTGGGAAATTAGTTAAATTATTGGTCGAAGATGGATACACGATTACTTCAGGCCTAGCCAAAGGAATCGACACTGCCGCTCACAAAGCTGCTTTACAAGCTGGCGGAAGAACAATGGCAGTAATTGGTACGCCGCTATCTGAAAGCTACCCAAAAGAAAATAAGAATCTACAGGAATTTTTAAGTAAAAACTTTCTTGTTATTAGTCAAGTGCCTTTTGTACGCTATTCAAATCAGACTCCGATGTATAACAAGTTTTTCTTTCCCGAAAGAAATAAGCTAATGTCGGCAATCACAGAAGCAACTGTGATCATTGAAGCAAGCGAAACTTCTGGTACTTTAGTTCAAGCGAGAGCAGCACTAGAGCAAGGGCGAAAACTATTTATCCTAGAAAGTTGTTTTCAAAACCCTGATATAACTTGGCCAAGAACATTCGAAAAGAAAGGTGCTATTAGGGTTAGGGAGTACGATGACATCAAGGAGCATTTACAGCCTTGACGTTTAGAATTCAAAAGATAGATGAGTTGAGTCTTACTGATCATTACCATTTAACTGATAGTGATGAGTGTTGGTATTTTGGTGAATATACGGCTTACAAAGACTGGTCTTTTAGCGAAACTAACCGACTCATAAAAAACTTCAAAAAGAAAATGTCCGTAAGGGGCACTTGCCAATGGCATCATAAATTGAAAGCAATTGCTGAAGTGGGGAACTTGTTCGCAAGTGCTATCGAGCCCCAGAAGCTTCAAAATTCTTTGCTAGTTCCTATTCCTCCCTCTAAAGTTGTAGGTGATCCAGATTATGACCCGAGAATGAGGAAGTCATTAGATCAAGCAGCATCAACTTTAAATTGTCAACTACCGATATCAGAATGTATCACACAAATTGCAAATGCTGAGCCCGACCATGAGTCTGCTAATAGCCGGTTGTATCCTGAAGATAGAGCTAATACTTACCAGATACACCAGGACAGAATTCCTGATGGTACAGAGTGTATTATCCTCGTAGATGATATGCTGACAACGGGCAGTCATTATAAGGGTGCTGAAATTTCAATTAAGAGGTTATATCCGCAAATGCAGGTTCAAGGCTTATTTATTGCTCGCCGTATCCATGAAAATCCTTTTGAATTATTCGATATATCCGAACTGCTTTAAATACGATCCGCTTCGACTAAGAAATATTCGAAAAAGTTTTGAATATAACCTCATAGCGTTACAGCAATCCAGACACTACCGATGTCTCATCAGCCAGCAACTAATATATACCGACAGTGAGTTTTTGAACAAGCGCCGCCAGACCCGCAAAGAGACTTTCTTATCCTGGGTGTATAATATATAAATGATCCGGCCACTAAATGTTCTCACACTTACTTTAGCTGCGTATAAATTAGGCATACAGCCAACGGTAATCGCAACTTCATTTAGCGCAGCTGAATTAGCTACATCGGCTTGCGTGGCTTTCCCGATTTATTAACCCGATCATCTTGGATTCCGTCAGCGGTGGCTAATTACCTATCGTGAAAAGTATAAAGATTTTTGGAGAAATGAGCTATTTCGCTACATTGATATTCATTGTGAACATTTATTTCCTGCGATTCGAGACGCCAGGATCCATTTTCCCCTAGCAAAGTACAAAGCCACTTTAAGTGCAAAGCAAACTGTTAGAAAGTAACAGCAATATGTCTATTACTTGGCGAATACAGGTCAGATTCGCCTTTTTTGACTACCCAGCTTCTGGTCTAGTGTGGACATCACTTGAGATGCTCTTAGTGCAATGTCCTGTTGCTTATCAATAGCCATTAGGAAATTTGACTTTAATTACTCATGGAGCTTCGACTTTAGCCTTAAATTTATCAAAGACGGTAGCATTGAATGTTCTAGTTGATTTAGCCAATGAATTAAACGTTCGTATAGCTTGTTCTATTTCTGTTGTATTTTTCAGGCCTTTTACTATTGCAGGATTTAAATGCTCGACAAATGGAATCAAAACATCAATAACGGTTTGCCAATTAGAAATAGCTTGGAATGGGCTACAATTTGCACCAAATGAAATTCGGAATAGGTTTGGCACTGAACGATCTAAAATTGTTTCCAAGCAATATGAAAAAGCATATGTTGTAAGAAATATGGCCCCACGCTGACGGAGAAAATCCAAGATTTGCTCGTCATCTCGTGTTAACGAGCTTTTTGTTTGAAGTTGCTTTTTCTTCTGCTCTATTGCCCTAACTAAACTATAACAACATACAATATGGGCAGCTTTAGTGTTTTCATTGAATAGCTTGTCGTAAGTCTTGTTGTTTATCCATATACCAGCCTTTTTATTGTAAGCCGTAATTGGATCACCGTGAAATGCAGCAAGAGCTTGACCTACAGTGTAAGATCCTAATAAGTTCGGTCTTCGTCGAATGACGTCACTGGTACTTCCTCGTCTTCCGCCTTCATACTCAGCATCTGGAATATAATTAAATTCTTCTTTAAGTCTTTTTTGTATCTTATCGGTGCTGCGGAAATCCGCAGCCTCGACTTTATTCTGACTATTGTTGTATCTAATAATGTTTTCTATTAAAAAATCAGATGATGTATCGACGGCAATAAATCGAGCTTGAACCATTGCTTTAGCATCAGGCAATTTACTCAGGGAACCAATTGCACCAGTCGTTTGTGCACCATTTACAATCGACAAACCTTTCACCTCAACAGATCTATCGCTCGCTAAATATGAGTGAGTTAATACAGTGAGACCGTTATTGAATGCCCAAAAGTCCGCAGGCTCACTTTCTACTGTTCTCTTTATTCCGTTATTAATATTTGAGTCAGATTTTCTAGAACCCAAATAATCACGAATATTTGCTGAGAATATTTTAGTTTTATGCTTTTTATATAGTCTAGCTAGGTCTCGCGCTTGAATGGCTGTAGAAAAGGATGTCCACCCATTTCCATTAATTTCGTATCCCCCGCCGGTTTTAAAAGATACGGTTTCGCTTATTAAAATGGGGGTTTTACAATCCTCATACCACTCTCTAAGTACATTCGAACCAACTTCCTTATAAGATACATAACCTTTAAATTCGGGATATTCTCTTTTCAGAAGTGCCTCTGATGTTTGTTGTACTGTGATTAATTCATCTTCTACATGATGTGATTCAGGGAGATTATGAACATACCATAGATATATGTGTTTAATAGTTCCATCTTTGATGGATTGGCGCAAATTCACTGCAGCAGATTTTATCCTACTAGGTACTTCATCAATTTTTCTCTGAAGAAGCCAAGCTAAACCAGTATTGAGGTCGCTGGCTTTATTCGAAGGAGCTGCAAGTTTATCTTTTGATGAATAGTAACATTGTCCTACTACAGCGTATTCTTCCTCTGGATTTATGTAAACAATATCAAGCTTTTTGTCATCACTGCCATCTGTTACTGCGTCTATTCCTATACTTGATAAATCATCTAAACCAAACCTAAGGCCTAGGGCGAATAGCCCAAGAGCGTTATCTTTATAGTCTGCGAGATCAACTAGGGCGTTATAAGCAGTTTCCCATGTATTCATAGTTTTCCTTCACTCCGAAATTTCCAGTAATACTAACGCTTTTTCTAAAGGGTGTCCGTTAATCAATCAAATCTGACCATAACAGTAATAACTCGGAAACAACTTTTTTTGCCCCTGAACAGATTTCGAGAAGTGATTAAGTTCTATATTGGATGTGTCAGGTAAAATTGAAATCAAACCATATAAGTACCAAGCGATTTTGATAAAATAACACTATTCCAGAATAAGTAAGGTCAACTACATCCAAAAACCTTAATATTGTTTTGACGGTTTTCTATGTAAACAAGCTCCGAAGGATTAAACTTTACATCATTAGTTGACTTATAATTGCACCAATATTCAGAAGCTGAGTAAGCTTCTTTATATAGTTTGAGTCCTTCGTTAACGTCATTCTTAACCAATGTAGCGTAAACTGCATTGTTTTCGTCAGTATCACCGATATTCTTTGATAATATTCTTACAGCACTTCCGTATAAAGTAACTGATAAATCTTCTTTACCGAAACAAGCTGCTATAGTTTCCGCTGATATCATGCGTATATCAAAGCCGATAAGATATTGAACCTCCAAAGCTATAAAGTACCTTCTGGTCACAATGTTATTAGAATCGAGACTAAATGGACACACGCCTATTCTTCGAGGTTGAAACATTCCGTTTGACGTAATCATTTTTTTGTACTGCGAACAAAGAAACCTAAAACCATGCTCGCTGTACCAGAAAGACTCCTCCCGAGGCCAAGTTACAGCCCATGCTGCGCCCGCTTGGCTATCATACAACTCAGTACAGGTTTTATATATCTCTTGAATAGGTATCTCAAATACACTTGAAGAGTTGGGAAAATGAAAGTGTGAATTATTATTTCGTTTTAGTAACTCAATTAGTGAGCTGTCATGGTTTAGACCTTCAAGAACATACTGTTTTGTACCAACTTTAATGACTATCCGAACGTTATCAGGCACAGATGGATACAAAACCCACTGAAATTTTATCTCCTTTTTTAGATATTCCTTTCTTCTAGATAGTCTCGGCTTAGTGATTGTAAATCTAACTTGCTTGTTGTTTATATCTACTGCTTCATTAGTAAACGCTATGGAAGCAGAAGCAATGGCGGTTGCAGATACTGAAATTGATTCGCTGCTTATTATATCAGCAGCTAATGGAATCATCATATTGTCTAGAACACAAGTTATACTGCTTTTGTGATGAATACCACTTACCTCGAAAACTAACGAGATACTCCATATCTGCCCTGACGTTTTCTCAATGCTAGTTAGGTGAGGAATTGGCTGTAGCATCAGTAGTTAAGCGGTGAAATCCACTAAGTCCTAATATGACGATTACCTTTTACTTTATCATTAGGCTGGAGTAATACAATAAAAATGCTGATTTCTGTAACTTGCCTTTAATTAATTCCGACGGCGGAACTTTCAGCTGTTGGCACATTGCGGGCGTTGGTTCCCCCTCCTACGAAGGGCAACTAAAGACAAAAACAGGAGGTAGGGGCATAAACCATCCTGAATGCAAATCTGACTAGTCCTTTAAATACCAATTATTCTCCGAGAAATTCATCAACACCCCACCTTCGGAATATGTCGCCAATTGGTAGTGTACTGGGGTGACAGGTATTCGCGTTTCATACTCCACT
>JABXHN010000070.1 GCA_013373635.1 Flavobacteriaceae bacterium | reverse complement strand
TACGAGGCCGACTACCGCGACTTCAACCGCGAGACCTACGCGCGCGGCCGCGAAACTTTCGACGCCACCTGGGCGGCGGTCAAAAGCCTGGTGATGGGCGCCTGGCGGCGCGACGAGCTGGCCCAGGCCCGCGCTGCCGAATGAGCCTTTCGCGTGCGATGACCGACAGGGGGGGCGCTGCGCCCGTCCCTTCGGGACTCCCCCGGGATATTTCAGCCAAAGAGAAACAAGGCCCTTTGCTTCTTCTTGGTGAAAGTATCCCGGGGGGAGGCGCGTTTCGCGCCGGGGGGCAGCGCCCCCTTTACTTGGCCTCAACCGAGCGCCCCGTTCAGACAATCTTGACCCCGCTTCCCGGACTGTCGGCACAAGACAGGAGACCCTGACATGGCCAAACGCAAGCGCCTGACCCCCGCCAACCCTGCCTTCATGGAGCCCGCGCCCGAGGCCAAATCCGCCTTCCCCGCCCCCATGCGCGCGCCGATTGCCGATGTGGCCCGAGAGGCGTCGCAGGCGGCAGCGGTTGAGGAGATGGCCGAGACCCTGCGGGCCGCGCGCGAGGGCGGGCGCATGGTGATCGCAGTGCCGCTGGAGGAGGTCGCCGAAGCGCATCTGGTGCGCGATCGCGTCTCTGTTCCGCCCGAGGAACAAGCCGCTCTCGAGGACAGCATCGCGCGGCGGGGCCAGCAGACGCCGGTGGAACTGGTGGACCTGGGCGCGGGGCAATCCCCCCGCTACGGGCTGATTTCCGGCTGGCGGCGCCTGCAGGCCCTGAAGGCGCTGCGGGCGCGTGACGCGCGCTTTGGCGAGGTGCTGGGCCTGCTGCGCAAACCGGCCGAGGCCAGCGCCGCCTATCTCGCGATGATCGAGGAGAACGAGATCCGCCTCGGGCTGAGCTACTACGAGCGGGCGCGCATCGCGCTGAAGGCAGTGGAGGCGGAGGCCTTCGAGGACGTCCAACAGGCCCTGGTCGCGCTGTATGAAGGCGCCTCGCGGGCGAAGCGGTCGAAGATCAAGAGCTTCATGACGCTGGTCGCCGAGTTGGACGGTGTGTTGCGCTTTCCGGCGCAGATCGGCGAGCGGCTGGGCCTGCAATTGGCGCAGGCGCTGGAGGCGGATGGCACGCTGGCTGCGCGTTTGGCGCAGGGAATCGCGGCGGGTGATCCGCAGGATTTCGAAGCAGAACAGGGCCTGATCCGTGCCGAGCTGACGCCGCCCAGGCCGAAGGCCGCGCGCCCTGCCCCCGAGGCTTCTCCGCTGCCTGCTGCGCCAAGGGCGCCGGTGCATGTGCGTCCGCAGGGCGCGCACCAGGTGCTGCTGGAGGGGCGCGGCGTGGATGCCGATTTCCTGAAGGATCTCGAAGCCTGGATCGCTGCGCGGCAGGGCTGAGGGGCCTTTCCCCCTCGCGGCAATCGTGTTTCAAATGCGGGTGATCAACCGGAGGTCTGCCGCCCGTGCTGCACCGCATCCGGCGGCTGTTCGCGATCTATGCCGCCTACCATTTGCCCGAGGACAGCCCGCATCCGCGCCGGGACCGGTTACGCTTGATCTGGCCCTTCCTGCGGGCGGGACTCCGGGCCTTTCCCCATGCGCTGCGATGGGCGCGGGTCCGCGATCCGGCGGCGCGTGCACGGGTGAAGCAATTGCTCGACCTGTCCGGCCCGGCGCCTCTGGCGCTGGACCCACGCCTTTTCGCACCGCCGTCGCGGGGGCCGACCCCCACGGGGGTGACGCTGGTGATGCCGGTCTACGGCAATCTTCCCCTCGTCCGGCGGGCGCTGGCGCGGGTGGTGCGCCACACCGACGTGCCTTGGCGGATGATCCTGGTGGACGATGCCTCGCCGGACCCGGAGACGCGGCCCTTTTTGCGCAGCTGGGCGGCAGGGCATTCCGCGCAGCTGATCGAGAACCCAGGCAACCTTGGTTTCGTGGGATCGGTGAACCGGGCGCTGGTGCAGGCCCGTGGCCATCCCGATCCAGTGGTGCTGCTGAACTCGGACGCGCTGCTGCCCGAGGACTGGGCGCGGCGGCTGCTGCGCCCCTTGCTGGAGGAGGCGCGCGTGGCCTCTGTCACGCCGCTGTCGAACGATGCCGAGCTGGCGTCGGTGCCCGAGGCAGGGCGCGCCAGTGACATAACCGCCGAGGTTGCCGACCGGATCGATCGTTTCGCGCGCGAAACGGACGGCGCGGCGCGGGTCACGGCACCGGCGGGCGTGGGCTTTTGCATGGCGCTGTCGCCGCGGGCCCTGCAGGAGGTGGGTCTGTTCGACGAGGTTTTCGCCCCCGGTTACGGCGAGGAGGTCGACTGGTGCCAGCGCGCGCGCGCCCTGGGCTTCAGCCATGTCTACGTGCCCGACCTCTACGTGGCGCATATCGGCGGGCAAAGCTTTGGCCAGGCGGCGAAACAGGCTCTGATTCAGCGCAATTCGCAGATTCTGACGGGGCGCTACCCGGCCTTCGATGCGCAGGTGCATGGCTTCGTGCGGCGCGATCCCTTGGTCACGGCACGGTTGGCGCTGGGGCTGGCGCGGGCCGAGATCACGCGCCGGGGGCCCCTGCCCGTCACATTGGCGCACAGCATGGGCGGCGGCGCCGAAACGGATCTGCAGCGGCGGCTGCAGGCCGATCTGGATGCCGTGGGTCATGCGCTGGTGATCCGCGTCGGCGGGGTGTTCCGCTTTACGCTGGAGCTGTGGCACCGCAGGGCGGATGGCAGCGCGGGCATGGTCTCGGCGGGGACGGACGACTGGGCGCTGGTGGCGCGGCTGCTGCAGCCGGTGACGCAGCGCGCGCTGGTCTATTCCTGCGGCGTGGGCGATCCGGACCCGGTGGCGTTGCCGGACCTGCTGTTGTCGCTGCGCGGGCCGGGGGACGGGCTGCGCGTGCTGATGCACGATTTCTTTCCGCTCTCGCCCAACCCGACATTGCTGGAGGACGGCGAATGCTGGTGCGGCCTGCCGGACCCAGCCTCTGCGGCGCCGCGTCACGTCAGCCGCCGCCCGGATGGCAGCCCGGTGCCGCTGTCGGTCTGGCGGGCGAACTGGGGGCGGCTGATCCATGCTGCGTCGGAGGTGGAGTGCTTCAGCGCCTCCTCTGCCATACTGGTCACCGAGGCCTATCCCGCGGCGCCGGTGCGGGTCCGTCCCCATGCGCTGCACACAGCGGTGCCGCGGCTGCCGCGCCCGGCCTCTGACGCGCCCTGTGTGCTGGGCGTGCTGGGCAATCTCGCGCCGCACAAGGGGGCGGCACTCGTCGAGGCGCTGAGCCGCGAGACCGGACGGACCGGGGACTGTGCGCTGGTGCTGCTGGGCGAGATCGACCCGGCGCATCGCATCCATGCCCCGGCACGGCACCACGGGCGCTATGCCGTCTCCGACCTGCCCGCCCTTGTGGCCCGCTATGGCATCTCCTGCTGGCTGATCCCCTCGCTTTGGCCCGAGACCTTTTCCTTTGCCACCCACGAGGCGCTGGCCACCGGCCTGCCGGTGCTGGTTTTCGATCTGGGCGCGCAGGCCGAGGCGGCGCAGGCCGCGCCCAACGGGCACCTGCTGCCGCTGGAGATGGCCGGCGACCTGCCCGGCCTGCTGGCCCGGGCCGTCGCGGTGACGCGGACATGAGCCGCATCCTGTTGCATGTGGGGGCTCCGAAATGCGGTAGCTCGGCCTTGCAGACGGCGCTGTCCCAGGCCGGGCGGCTGGTGACGCCACAGGGCGAAAAGCTGGTCTATACCGCCGCAAGACCCCTGCTGGGCCGGCGCTGGCTGCCGCTGACGGGGGCGCGGCTGCGGGTCACGGCGGCGCGTCTGCCGCATGGCTACGCCGCCTGGCCGGGGGCGCAGGACACGGGGGACATGGCAGCCAGCTTTGCCGCGCTGGACCGGGTGCGGAACACGGGGGCCGCAGGGCTGTTGCCGGTGGTCTCGCAGGAGGGCTGGATCGACCAGTCGGCGCAGTTCGCCGCGGCGCTGCCGCATTGGTTCGAGCCGGGGGCGGAGGTGATCGTGCATGCCAATGCCCGCCCGCCATTGGAATGGATCAACGCGGCCTGGTGGCAATGGGGTGTCTGGGGCAGGCTGCCCTTTGATCGCTGGCTTGATCGGGGGCTGGCGCAGGGCGGGCTGTCCTATCGGCTGGGCAGTGCGCTGCAGGACTGGGCCGCGCTGCCGGGGGTGCGGCTGGACCTCGACTTGGGCGGTGATGC
>JABXHN010000027.1 GCA_013373635.1 Flavobacteriaceae bacterium | reverse complement strand
GGCGAAATTCGTTTCTGCATGTGCATTGGTGCAGAAAGAGGTGCAATTTCCGGCAGGGGAGGGGGCCTAGCCCGATCGATAGTTGTCGGGCTTTACACTCAATAAATAGGGGTTCCGAGCAATTCCAGCAACCTGACTACTTTTCGTCGTCCGATAACCCGCTGGATTAGATGGACTTTGACGCACCGACATGCGCCACAACACCATCCGCGCAATGTCGATGCGTCTTAAATTGCTATTTTAGGCCGAAAACAGTCTCTAAAGCGTAGGAAAATGGAAAAACCTGTGCCATGTTCTGACCGTTTTAAGGGTACGATCCGGACTTGGGCAAATGGCTGTAATTTGAAAATTTAACTGAGTGGCCTGTTTGAGTCAGATGCTGCGATGTGGTTGGGATAGCAGCAAGTCGCGTTACGTTAAGATGCAACACCTTTTCTATCGGCCCTTAGCACACAACGGCGAATATTTCCCTCGCTCGGCGCTTGCGCATACAGCCGTAGTTCACTTGGGCCGCTTTGCGCTATACTCTACCTTAACGTGATTGATTAACTTTTTCCAAATTTTCACAAGACATGTACTCCAAGCAATTTTTCAGCCCCCTTTTGGCGGCAGCGTTCGTCGCTTTTTCGCTTCGATCATGGCAGCTCGCTTTCGAACGGACCGATTGGGCCGTGATTGCTTTGGCGCCATTGGCATTCGTTCTTGCTAAGGGTGCGTGGCCTCTCGCGCGAGACCCTTGGCGCGCCATGTTGCATGCTGCTTTGCGCGAGGACGGTAAGCTGGCGCGTTTTATAACGGGCGGGCTACGTGCTACCGTTCTCTCGATAATGTTCGCTTTGGGAACGACAGTAGTTCTGGCATGGCAGACGCTGAACACTACAGGGGGCGAAGCTGCGATCCTGCTAGTGGTGTTCTAGGTATCCGGATTTACCTTTTCGTTCTTCGAAGCGAGATTGAGCCGCGAACTTCACCCGCCATTCGCGCGCACCGTTGCCACGTCGCTGACCACCCGGTTCATCGCCTTGCCATGCGCACTGCTCTTCGCCGCGTATAGTTGGTACTCGAAGCTATATCCGGGGAGGTGCTCGACGCGAGCCTACCCGATGCAATGGCACGCGATCCGCTTGGATTGTCCGATCGGGAAGGTTGGATCGCATCCGTCCTCCAATTTCTGGAAGCGTTGGAGGGTGGCAAGCTCTGGGCGGTCGTGAAATTAAAAGACCACCCCATGGTTGGCTATTTGTTCAGTCTTGATGCGGCGCTTTTTGTGTTTTTGTGGTGCCGCGCGGGGATCGTACTTACTCAGTTTCTTAAAGATATTATCCTTGGGGAGCTGGGCAAAGGCGCACCAGCCGACGAACCCACGATCGTCGATGAGGATGCAACGCAGAAGGCGAGATCGAGATTGCGCCGCTTCTTCTGGGGATCGTTCCTACTACTGTTTGTCGTGGCGGCAACGCTCGAATTTTTACGCGCGCGCCATTCTGAGGCAACAGTGAACCAGAACGATAAGTATTGGAGCCCAGAGGTTGCGCAACGTCTAGGCGATCAAGCTCTCAAAGAGGCCGAGGCCTCCGCCAGACCTTTAATTATGCCCCTTGTAAACGAGGCCTATGACCCGGTTTACAGGGCCGTTCCCGTTTATGCTGAACACCACTATTCACTGTTGGGGCAATATCAGGAACTCGGCGCTACCTTTCTCGGCGATGTCGGAATGAGAATTGAGGAGACGCTGTTCGACAGGCTTGAGGATCGGCTGGCTAATGCTTCGCTCCAAATCGACAATAACTTCCGCGATGCCTTCGAGGCGGAACTCGCGGCTGGGCTTGATGGCGCGCAACTTGCCGACTCAGCCCTCGGCGATCTGACTCGCGCCGTTGTGGCCGATACACGCGAGCGCATGGTTGTGACGGCGCCTCTCGCCACCTCCGGCGTGTTGAGTACTGCGCTGTCGGCCAAGTTGGCGTCGGGAACGATCGCTAAGTCGATCGTTGGGAAACTAACAGCCAAAATAGCGGCGAAGACGGGTGGCAAGTTGGCGGCTGCCGGTAGCAGCGCAAGCGCGGGTGCTCTCGTGTGCTCTTGGTCCGGGCCCGGAGCGGCAGTGTGCGGTGCGGGCGCTGGGGCCGTCGCGTGGGTTTTGACCGATGCCGCCTTGGTGAATCTTGACGAGTACTGGAACCGTGAAGAGTTCGAGGCAGATTTGCGCCAATTGATCAACGAAGCAAAACGCGATCATATCGCCGCATTTGAGCACGCCATGGACCGGCGCATTGCCGCTTCACAGCAGTTGTGGGCCGAGAACGTTCAGCGGTATGACTTTGCTGTGCGGGAACTGTCGGGAGCGGGAAGCGCCGAGGTTTGTGCGGTCGCTGGTGAACTTAGTACTCAATACGAAGCTCTTCGTGAAAGCCTTCGTGCACGGACACCAGCTCGCCTCGCCGCTCTACGCTCCTTGGCAGCGGAACAAGTTGACGACTTTTCCATTGGACGCCAGGCGCGTCAGGTCCTCTACAACCTGAGTGGTGCGGACGAACTTACGATCGAGACAGTTCGTGTAATCGGAATGCTGCCCCGTGAATACGTAGCAGACCGCAAGGTAACGCTTCGTTTAGGACTTGGCGGCAGGATGGAAGAGGCTTCCCAGTTGGACGCGTCTTCATATGACGCTTTTAACGCGCTGCTCACGTTTGATATCGTCAAGAAGATCGACGCCAACATTCCTCTCGATCTGCGAATAGAGCAGCACCTCTACCTTTCTAATCGCTACTTCGCTGGTACTCGAGAACTTAGGATCGATGAAGTTTTAGAACAAGCGAGCAATGGACTTCGCCCTGCCATTATGCTGCCGATTTCGGTGTCTTATGACGATGATGCTGCCTCTCTTGACGAAGCGACGGCGGGCGGGCCTGAAAGGAGCAATATCTCGTTGCGCGTTACATTTAGCGCTGCAGAACTGTTGCCATTGGACAGCGTCCCCCAATGCCGATGAGTCCGTTGTCCATGAGGATCCGAGCAACCAGTTACTTTAGCTCTGCGGTTTTGATGGGAAACAGGATCGACAACGCCTAGCAAGGCCAATGTCATGCGGTTGTCTTTGGCCATCGGTAAATCCCGCATTGGTATTCGGGGTGCCCGAAGCTGACCTTCATGCACTTTACTGCTTCAAGTAAAGAAGGATCAAAGTTGCCGACCGCTGAGGCGAGCCCAGAAGGCGGTCCAATAGGTAGTCGATCAGGTTGGATAGCCGCTGATAGGCCTGCATTACTGTTGCTCGCTCAGAACGCAATGAGGCGTTATTTTCGCCCTCTTCTTTTTGCGCAACGAGTGTGCAGGGGGCCTAGCCTGACCGATAGTTGTCGGCCCGATGGCCGTGCCGCTGGGCATAAATAGCGCGAAAAGGGCGCGGCATGTGCCGCGCCCTTTCTATCGTTTGGTCATGTCTCGGGCTATCGCCTATGGCGTGACGGTACGGACGCCATGTGTCGTACAAGGCATCACTTGCGGCCCGATTTACTCTCTTCGATCCGCTGTTGAATTTCGTCCGCTACGATTTTCGGACAATCGGGATGTGCGGCGATCTTCTTGGCGTTGGCAAGCGTTGCGTGCTTGCTGAAGAGACGGAAGAATTCGACCATTTCGGGCTTATCCGCAAGCTCGTCTAAGACGCTTTCGAGGGTCTCGAAGAGAGCATTTTTCGCATCGACATAGATTTGATGCTGATCTAGCGCGATTTGCGCTGTGAGCCTTTCCGCATTTTCTTTCAAACGCTTCTGCTTGTCGGTCAAGCGAGTGTAGTCGATGACCGCGTGCCTACTCTTTCTAGGCATCGTTGGGACTCCTTCTCTCAGAGTATTCACAGTCTCCACCCCGCGCTCATCGCAAGGTTTCTCTGTGCCTGCTGAAGACATGTTGCCAGTGCGGAGGCCGCGGAAATCAGATGGGCAATTTTTTCAACTTTTTTCGTCGGGTCCCCGATCGCGCTTTCGAGACTGTGTCTGTGCCATGGACCGCAGCGCGTTCAGCGGTCCGATCAGAGATCTGCGAGCTTGAGCGAGGCGTTGGCGCGCCTGTTGTGGCAGCGTTTTGGCAATTTCCAGCAATGCGGCATCTGCAGCCTCGATCTCCGAAAACTCTTTCTCCAGCTCAGCACGCGCCTCTCTGCGTGCGCGCTGCCGAAGAACCGCTATGGCTTGTCCAAAAAGCTGCTGTGCGAGGGAGGGCTTGGCAGCCTTCGGTTGGACTTCGTTCTTCTCCGAGATGACATCCACATCGC
>JABXHN010000080.1 GCA_013373635.1 Flavobacteriaceae bacterium | reverse complement strand
GGTTTTCCACAATTAGAATTTATATTTGCATCCGCTTAAGAGCATGGTACCTTAGCTCAGTTGGTAGAGCAACGGACTGAAAATCCGTGTGTCCCTGGTTCGATTCCTGGAGGTACCACAACAAACAAAAAGCCCATTCAACACGAATGGGCTTTTTTTATTCTTTATTTTTTCTATTTGAATTTTAAAAAACTAGAATTTTTCTATTGAACAGAAGCTAGTTTCTAGTTACTCTAAACAATCCCTCAAGTTGACATAAACAAGTCTTATAGCATCATAAGAAAGTTTTATTTGCATTATTAATAGTATTACTATTATATTTGCACAAAATAAGATTAAATGTTATGATTAACATGTTAGCTAACTTTAAAATAACAGTTGCAGATTCCATCTACAATAAGGACCCTGAATCTTCTGCTTTAGGAAAGCGTATTGTTCGTGAGAGCATTGAACTCATCGATGAAATTGGCTATGAAGCATTCACATTTAAAAAACTAGGAGAACGCATTGGGTCTAACGAAAGTTCTATCTATCGCTATTTTGAAAACAAACACAAGCTTTTGAGTTATCTAACCTCTTGGTATTGGACTTGGATCGAATATCAAGTTCTCATTGAAACCTACAGCTTGAACAATCCCATTGAAAAACTCAAAAAAGCCATTGAAGTCATCTCAAAACCCGTTGTTGAAGACAGCAGTATTACGCACATAAATGAAGTAGCCCTACATCGAATCATTATCAATGAAAATTCCAAATCCTTCTTGACCAAAGAAGTCGACAAAGAAAATAAAGAAGGTTACTTCAATGTTTACAAGAGACTGGTCCTGAGAATCAAAACAATGATAAGCGATGTTGATGCTTCTTACAATTATCCGAGTAGTTTGGCAAGCACCCTTGTCGAATCAAGCCTGCATCAACACTTCTTGAACAAGCATTTTAAAAATATAACTGATTGTCACGATAGTGCCATTCCTAAATTCTTTTTAACAGATCTAGTCATACGAACTTTAAACACCATTTCGAATGAATAATTCACCTTTAAGTCCCTGGGATCGATTTTTTAACCTACTAAAGTTAGAACGCAAGGATATCTTTCAAATATTTTACTACGCCTTATTTTCAGGAATCGTTGCGCTATCGCTTCCTTTGGGAATTCAAGCGATCATCAATTTGATTCAAGGAGCTGAAATTTCCTCTTCTTGGATTGTTTTAATCGTTTTGGTAACTCTTGGTGCAGTTTTTAATGGCCTGCTTCAATTGATGCAGCTTCGCATTATTGAAACGATGCAACAACGCATCTTTACGCGTTCTTCATTTGAACTGACCTATCGATTTCCTAAGATGGCCATGGAAGAGCTCCGCAATTACTATCCACCAGAGCTCGCCAATCGTTTTTTTGACAATTTGACCATTCAAAAGGGATTGACCAAAATTTTGATCGATGTCCCTGCGGCTTTACTCCAGGTGATCTTTGCGCTCTTGCTACTCTCCTTCTATCATCCGCTGTTCATAGCTTATGGATTGGTGCTTTTAGGAGGTGTTTATATTGTTTTTAAATACAGTATTCAAAAAGGGGTCTCAACTTCCCTAGAAGAGTCCAAATACAAATACAAGGTGGCTCATTGGATCCAAGAGGTCGCGCGTTCGGTGGTAAGTTTTAAACTTTCTGGAAAAACCAATTTAGCGCTTCACAAAAATGACCTTTTGGTCGACAAATACCTCAACGCTCGTGAAAAGCACTTTGGCGTAATCAAATCACAATACATTAAAATGATCGTTTTTAAAGCCTTAATCACCGCAGGTCTGCTGAGTATTGGCGGATTGTTAGTGCTTGGACAACAAATGAACATCGGTCAATTTGTGGCTGCAGAAATCATCATTTTATTGGTTATTGCTTCCATTGAAAAACTTATTATTGGATTGGAAACCCTTTATGATATGCTTACTTCAATCGAAAAGTTGGGGCAAGTCGTTGATAAACCGCTTGAGTCACGAACAGGTGAAATCGTCGATCTCAAAGAGCGTCTGAAGATTGAATTGGATCATCTAAGCTACAGTGTTCCTAATCGAGAGAAACCCATCTTATCAGACATCAACCTGCGTATTGAAAAAAAGAACATCCTTTTAATTCAGGGTGAAAGTGGATCTGGTAAATCAACCTTGTTGAGAATTCTTGCGGGATTAATCAAACCAACCAAAGGAAGTTTATTTGTCAACCAACTCAACAGTCAAGGAATCCTCATCAATCATTACAGAGCTCAATTAGGCCTTTCTCTATCCGAGGAATACCCTTTTGAAGGAAGTCTTCGAGAGAACTTGACTTTTAATGATCGCTCGATTACGGACGATCAGATCTACAAGGTTATGGAAAAGGTTGGGCTTCTTGATTTTCTAACCGAATTACCCCATGGATTGAATACTGAAATCAACCCTGAAGGAAGGCAAATATCCTACACCAATAGCAAAAAAATCATCTTGGCACGAGCAATCTTAAAAAGTCCGCAACTATTAATTTTAGAAGATGCGCTCGATCAATTTAGTCAATCTGAAACGAAGGAAATTATCGACTACCTCACAAATCCTCAACACCCCTGGAGTTTAGTGGTGGTGAGCAGTAATGATTATTGGAAAAATTTTGCTACTCAAGTGATCAAGTTAACTAAAGGAAAACTCGTTTAAACCCATTATATATGCTCAATATATCAAAAAACCCACTCTATAAAGAGGTTCAGATCGATCACTATACCTCCCTACAAAAAGTAGGTGACAAACAATACTATCGTCAACTCAATAAGTTCTTATTGGCTTTTGGTATTATTTTATTGGTCATCCTCTTTCTACCCTGGACTCAAAATATAACAGGTTACGGTAAAGTAACCACCCTGATGCCTGGGCAACGTCCACAAAACATCCAATCTCAAATCCCTGGTAGGGTTGAGCAGTGGTTTATCCGAGAAGGGGATTACGTTAAGGCTGGAGATACCATTTTGAGGATTTCTGAAGTAAAAAGCGATTACTTTGACAGCAAACTCAGCGAGCGCACCAATCTTCAGCTTCAAGCCAAAAATGAATCTTCCAAAGCTTATTTGAATAAGATTGAAGCCCTTGATAACCAATTAAAAGCTCTGGAAGAGGAACTCAATTTAAAACTGCAACAAGCTTCCAATAAAATTCTACAATCGCACTTAAAAGTGAAGAGCGACAGCATCGAATTAGAGGCTGCTTTAACGAATCAATCCATTGCTCAAAAGCAATACGATCGCGTAGTAGCATTAAACCTTGAGGGCTTGAAAGCAACGCGTGATGTGGAAGATAAAAAATTGAAATTACAAATGGCTCAGGCCAAATACATCGCCCAACAAAACAAACTTTTAGAGAGTCAGAACAATGTTCTCAATGCTGAATTGGAACTGTCACGAATCAAGGCTTCCTATGGAGATAAACTGTCCAAGGTAAAAAGTGATTTGTACAGTGCGAAATCTTTAGAACTCAATAATAGAGTTGAGGTTTCGAAACTCGAAAACAGTTTTGAGAACTACTCGAGAAGGGGGGATTTATTGTGGGTTCGAGCTCCTCAAGATGGCTATGTCAACAAAATATACAAGGCTGGTATTGGAGAGAGCTTCAAAGAAGGGGAAAACCTATTAACCATCACTCCTGCTCAATTTGATTTAGCAGTTGAAACGTATGTTCGTCCGATTGACATGCCCTTAATTCATTTAGGAGAACGGGTCCGCGTCCAATTCGATGGTTGGCCCGCAATCGTGTTTAACGGTTGGGAATCGGTTTCTTATGGTACCTATGGCGCCATTGTGGTCGCTTTAGAAAACGATATCAGTCCCAATGGAAAGTATCGCGTCATGCTTTCTCCAGACCCAGAAGACCACCCTTGGCCAAAAGAACTCAGAGTGGGTTCAGGAGCCATGACCATTGCGCTTTTAAACGACGTACCAATTTGGTATGAAATATGGAGACAGGTCAATGGGTTTCCACCAGATTTTTACAAACCACAAACTTCAAATAAAGAATCAAAATGATACGTTATTTATGGATCTTAACCCTCCTGCTTTGGCAAAATCCTTTGCAAAGTCAAGAGATGTCAACATTGAGTTTGGAAGAGTATTTGGCCTATGTCAAAAAACACCACCCGATCGTAAAACAAGCAGACTTAATCATCAGTGAAAGTCAAGCTAAGTTATTAAAAGCTAGAGGTGCCTTTGATCCAAAGATTGAAGTGGATTATGCCTCTAAAGAATTTAAAGGCACCAACTATTACAATCAACTCAACTCTGTGTTTAAGATTCCAACTTGGTATGGTATAGAATTAAAAGCTGCTCTAGAAGAAAATTCAGGAGATTATCTCAACCCTAATCTGTATACTTCTGACAAAAAACTGTATCAAGTCGGAGCAGAAATTGCGTTAGCAAAGGGATTGCTCATCAATGAGCGTATGGCTACTTTAAAGCAAGCAAAACTGTACAGAAGCCAAGCGCTTGTAGACAATCAACTAGCCGTCAATGAATTGTTGTCTGAAGCTACGTTAACCTATTTTAATTGGCTTCGAGCTTATAAAGAACAACTCATTTACAAAGAGTTTGTGGTCAACGCTAAAACCAGACTTCTCAGTATCGAAAAGAACGTGGAGTTAGGTGAAAATCCAACCATCGATATTACAGAAGCCAAGATTGCTTATAACAACAGAAAATTAAGCAGTGAAAAGGCAAATTTAAACTATCTCAAAGCTTCATTAGGGCTTTCTAATTTTCTTTGGATAAACGACATTCCATTAGAACTTAAGGAGACCATTACTCCTGATCTAAACACTCAAAGTGAGGCTGACCTTATTCTTGGAATAGACGAGTTTAGCTTTGATGCTTTTGAAATTGATCAACACCCTAAACTACAATCTTTAGGTTTTAAACGAGCATCCTTGAAAGTGGAAAAAAATCTTCAATTAAATAATTTATTGCCAACTGTTAATTTAAAATACAACTTTTTAAATCAGACTTCTTCAGAGCTCTTCAACAATTTAAATCCTGAAAACTTCAAGGCTGGTGTTCAAGTTCAATTACCCTTGTTTTTAAGAAAAGAACGAGCTGCATTAAAACTCGCAAACTTCAAATTAAAAGCCATTGAATACGATCAACTTCAAACAGAGTTAAGTTTAAAAAACAAAATTACTGCAATAGAAAATGAAATTGAATCCTATTCTAAACAGTTGATTTTAAGCAATGAAATAGTTTCTGATTATCAAAAATTACTCAATGCCGAACAGCGTAAATTTGAACTTGGAGAAAGTTCTTTGTTTTACATTATAACAAGAGAATCAAAACTGATAGAAAATCAGCTTAAGGCCATTGAGGCGGAATACAAACTGTTAGTTTCCAAAAGCAATCTCTATAATGTGTTGTCATTAATTTGATAAAATAAGCTGAAAATTATCAATTTGTAATTTTTACACAATAAAACTGTTTTGTGAGTTGTTTTACGTTCAATTATAATTAAATTGAACTAAATAAAATTTTATACTTATGAAACACTTTGCTTTAACCCTATTATTACTAACGAGCATTTTTAGTTTTTCACAAGAACTTCCTTCTAGGTGGGATGAACTCACCGCAACTGATTGGGAAACAGCTCTTGAAAAATCAAATTACACTTGTATTTTGCCTATTGGTATATTAGAGAAACACGGACCACATGGTCCAATCGGTTCTGACCTTATCAAGGTTAGAGAGTGGTCTGCAATGGCTACTAAAGAAGAATACGCAGTAGTTTTTCCAGACTATTTTTACGGACAAGTAAATGAAGCCAGACAGCAATATGGCACTTTTTCAATTCCCAGCAAATTAGCTATGGAACTTTTAGAGGCTACCTGTCAAGAATTGGGAAGAAATGGATTTAAGCGTATTTTAATTGTCAATGGACACGGTGGAAACCCTCAAATGATTCGTTATTTTATTCAGAATCAAATGGAAAAGAAACGCGATTATGTCGTTTATTTCTTCGATCCAAAGATTCCAGAGTCTGATGCTAAGAAAGCTGCTAAACTCAGAAAATCAGATCCTTCATTTGATATGCATGGAGGCGAAAAAGAAACTTCGATGCTTATGCATCTAAGACCCGAACTCGTCAAGATGGATTACGTCAACAAGGATTCAGGTCAAGATCAAAAAAGACTAAAGCTCTCATCTGATTTGTATACCGCAATCTGGTGGTATGCTTCTTTTCCAAACCACTATGCAGGTGAGGCAGAAGTGTCAACTGCTGAGCTAGGAAAGCTACTTTCAGATTCAATGGTATCTTCTTTAATAAAAGCTATAAAAGATGTAAAGGCTGATGAACAATCCCTCAAATTACAAGAAGAATACTTTAAGAATGTAAAACACTAATTTTAAATGGACAGCTGTTTGATGTAAAACTCTTAACTTTATACAAGTATAATACGTTGCTGTGAACACATCATTAAACAGAATTACACTGCTCATTGCAGTAACACTCTTATCGGGTTGTAGCGATAAACCTATTGAGTTCAATGACTCTGAATTGATGTCGATGAGCAAAACATATGCTAAAGAGTACAGCAACACCCTTAAGAGCAATCTCAAAACAGCTATAGAGAATGGTGGAATTGAAAATGCTATTGAATTCTGCAACACCAATGCTATTCCATTAACAGATAGCATTTCTAAGGCCAAACAGCTGTCCTTTTCAAGAGTTAGTCACAGAAACAGAAATCTTCTCAACAAAGCATCTCGCTTTGAATTATCCTTGATTGAACAGTACAATCAGTCAAAGAGCAAAATACCCAAACTCTTTCAAACGGGTTCACAAAAATTATTCTACGCTCCCATTTATATCGATTCTCCTCTCTGTTTAAACTGCCATGGAACAACGCAGGTATCAGAATCGGTAAAAAGCACTCTTTATGAGCTTTATCCAAACGATTTAGCAACGGGATTTAGCGATGGAGAACTCAGAGGACTTTTAAAGATTATCTACGACAATCCTCAGTAAGAATACCCCAGTTGAATAAAGATATTGGAGGTGGAACTACTAAAATCAGTAGTCGCTTTTGAATAGTACAACTGACCAATTAAATTGATATCCCAATTTTGAGATAGACTCCACGAGAGTTGTGGCATTGAGAAATAGGCCTTGAGCTCTCTCGCATATAATGTTGTAAGTGAAGTTGACAATTGAGCATTGATCGGTTTTGAAAGCTGAATTAAATAAGTGTTTTTATTGGGCATCAAGCTCGTAACATCAACTCTCGAATTGGAGAAGAGCGAAGAACTTACATCTGCACCTGAAATTCCCTGGGAATTATACAAATTAGAAAACAATACATACCAGCCATTTTTAAAGTAATAATCAAAAGACAGGGAGAATTGAAAAATATCTAGCATTGATTGCGAAGAACCCACCAAAGAATCAAAAAAAACAGGGGTAAAATAAGTCATTTCTCCTTTAAAACCGATCGCAATAATGGCTCCCTCCCAGCCCATTCCCAATGCTAAATAGTCTTTGTAATCAGCCCCAAGTAACTGAAAATCGTATTGACTTAGATGCGTTGCATAGCGTAGGGCTGTGATTCGCAGTTTGAGCAAAAAGGGAACTTACTACTCCTTGTAATAGAATAGAAAGTATTAAAATTTTTATTTTCACTCCTTTTGTATTTCTATTAAAGATACGAAGAAAGGATGAAAATACCCTAACCCTATTCCTAATCTACATGACTGACTAATAGGTGTCCACACACTTTTTGACTCAGCACTTCTTTGAGGTGATTTTTGTAAGAAAGGGTCATTGAATTATCGTATGGCTCTTTATTTAATATCTCAAATTCAACACCTAAAGCAATCGATCTACTGCTTAAAAATTGAAGAAATTGTTTGTCTGAATTTGATAAGGCTTTTAATACCACTCGCTGTCCAGGCTTGCAGTCAGAGAGATGTTCAAGATTCAATTCAAGTGTAACCCCATCTTTGTCTGGTATAGGAGAACCATGAGGGTCGAATTTTTGATAGCCCAATAATTCATCCATCTTATCAAAAAAAGCTTCAGATTTCACATGTTCTATTTGCTCGGCAATTTCGTGAACACTATCCCATCCAAATCCCATTTTTTCCACTAAATACATTTCGGTTAAACGATGCTTTCTAATAATTGATGCGGCTCTTTTCATTCCCTCTGGAGTCATTGTAAGCGGCTTGTACTTCTGATAAGTCAACCAACCTGCATCGTGAAGCTTTTTAACCATATTATTTACTGAAGGAATTGACACATCTAATGCAACACTTAAATCAGATATGTTAACCTGCCCTTTATCATCTGCTAATTTATAAAGTGCTTTGAGATAATTCTCCTTGGTTTGTGAATTCATGAATGCTTTTTAATCAAAAATATAAAATTTATCTAAATTAAATTGTTAGACTAATCTAACTTATTAACTTTGTATTATAAAACATTAAAAGTGAGCTACAACATATACTCCTATATCATATTCATTTTTTGCCTTCTAGGTCAAACTGTAAACGCGCAACAATCAACAAAAATTGAAGGTCGTGTTTTGGATCAAAACAACCATCCATTAGCCTATGTTCACATCAGTGCTTTTGGAGGCAAAACAGACACTTATACTGATGATAATGGGTATTTTTCTATAGAGGGACTCGATCACGACAAACATACTATCACGGCATCTATTATTGGATTCGAATCAAAATCCATTAAAATAGATCTTAGATCAACTCGTGATCAATATGTTGAAATAGTTCTTAGAGAATCCTCAGAACAATTAGAGGAAGTGGTCTTGTCTGGGACCCTTAAAGAGGTATCTAAATTAGAGAGTTCAGTACCTATTGAAGTGTATTCGGTTAAATTTTTTAAATCGAACCCGACTCCTTCGATTTTTGAATCCTTAACAACTATTAATGGTGTACGTCCTCAACTCAATTGCAATATTTGCAATACTGGAGACATCCATATCAATGGGCTTGAAGGACCTTACACCATGGTTTTAATCGATGGCATGCCTATAGTCAGTGGTCTTTCAACAGTATACGGCCTTACTGGAATCCCTCAGTCCTTAATTGAACGTGTTGAAATTGTCAAAGGACCAGCTTCGACATTATACGGATCTGAAGCCGTTGGAGGATTGATCAACATCATTACCAAAAAACCAGCTTCCAGTCCAATTGTTTCTGCGGATTTTATGGGTACCAGCTGGGGAGAGTTTAATACCGATATTGGGCTACGCTATCAACTGAATGAATCACAGGCTTTGATGGGAATTAATTATTTTAACTATCAAAATCCCATCGATAACAATTCAGATGGATTTACCGACATCACCCTTCAACACCGCATATCACTATTCAATAAAATTGACTTTAAGCGAAAAAGCCTTAAAAGTTTTTCCTTAGCTAGTCGTTATGTTTATGAAGATCGTTGGGGCGGTGAAATGAATTGGAATAAATCTTATAGGGGTGGCGATCAAATCTATGGAGAGAGTATCTATACTTCACGATGGGAGCTCCTCGGAAATTATGAACTTCCTTTCGATGAGCCTATTCAACTACAGTTTAGCGCCAATGGACACAACCAAAATTCTGTTTATGGCACTACCAATTATCAAGCCAATCAACTCATTGGATTTAGTCAGTTGAGTTGGAATCACATCAGTAAAAGCCACGACTTTATGTTAGGCTTGGCTTATCGATATACCTTTTATGACGATAACACCGTAGCTACTTCAGCAACGAACTTAGACAACAAGCCTTCTATTATTCACTTACCTGGATTGTTTATTCAAGATGAAATTCAATTTGACGAACAGAATAAATTACTCATAGGATTGCGTTACGATTACAACAGTGTACACAAAGGAATTATCGCTCCTCGTTTGAATTACAAATGGAATTCTCTAGATCAAAAGAATAGTATTCGTTTGAGTATTGGAAATGGATATAGAGTTGCCAATGTCTTTACCGAAGACCACGCAGCACTAACTGGTGCACGTGAAGTAATCTTTACAGAGGAATTAAAACCTGAAACATCATGGAATGTAAATTTGAATTTGGTCAACAAATTTTACAGCTCAAAAGGGATTTATGTCGGCTTGGACTCGAGTCTGTTTTATACCCACTTCAACAATGCGATTTTTCCAGATTACGAAACCAATCCCAATCAAATCATTTATGAAAACTTAAATGGTTATGCCGTATCTAAAGGTATTTCTACAAATATTGACGTAGTATTTACTAACGGCATTAAATTATTAGCAGGTGGAACACTGATGGATGTTTCCATTACTGAAGGTAAACAAAGCTATAGACAATTACTTACGGAGCGATTTTCAGGAGTTTGGAGTCTGAGTTACACCTTTGCTTCTAATCTAAAAATAGATTATACCGCTAATGTAACTGGTCCGATGAAACTACCCCTTCTTGGTCCCTTAGATGATCGACCTGGATTTTCAAAATGGTATAGTCTTCAAAATATTCAATTTTCAAAACCATTCAAAGAGTGGGAATTCTATACTGGAGTAAAAAACCTATTGAATTTCACTCCTCCTGCTAATAGTATTGCCAGGGCTTTTGATCCATTTGACAAAGAGGTGAAATTTGACAATAACGGTCAAATTATTCCGACTCCAAACAACCCAAAAGCATTGAGTTTTGACCCTACCTATATTTATGCACCAAATCAAGGAATCCGATTATTTGCAGGGATTCGCTATCAGCTTAATCGATGAAAAGAATTGGAATCATCATAGCAGCAATCTGTTTTTCACTTAAGATCAACGCACAAGAAATTCAATGGATAAACTTTGATCAACTTTCTGAATTACAACAGACAGACAATCGACCACTTTTAATCTTCATCCATACAAAATGGTGTCGATACTGTAAAATGCAAAAAGAGATTAGTTTTAAAAATCTTCAATTAATTGAATTTTTAAATCGCAATTATTACTGTATTGAACTCGATGCAGAATCCAAATCGAGTATTAAATTATTAAATAAAAACTATTTGTATAATCCTCTTCAAGGATACCATCAACTAGCACTCACACTAACAAAGGACTCAAATCAAATTATATTCCCGACTCTTGTAGTATTGGATAAAAGCTACAAAATTAAATCTGTACTCCAATCCTACCAGGAGCCTCAATCATTAATTGAACATTTGAAAATACTTAATTGAAATTGGTTATGTAGGATATAATCCATTACAAATGATAAACATCATCTTTTGAGTTTTAATAAGTATCGACCTTTGCAGTGTAACTTTCTTTGAATCAAAATATACTTATCATGGCCGATTCTAGACGCGCATCTTCGCGTTACACTCAGAAAATGCAACGCACTGTTGACAATCAAAAAAATATTATCACTTTTTTACTTTCCATCATCATTGCTTTAGGGAGTATGTATCTATTGAAAGACTCTTCGTTTACCACACCACAATCTTATGTGTTGTTTTTGTTGTTTTTTTCAGTCTTATTGTGGGTAACTGAAGCGATACCTCCATTTGCGGTGGTCTTATTCATTATTGGATTCTTGTTATTTACCCTAGGAAATCCTTCGGTCAATAGCCCTGAAAGTGCTGATTATATCGATTATACCATATTTATTAATACTTGGAGTGACTCGGTAATCTGGCTATTGCTCGGAGGATTCTTTTTAGCAGAAGGAATGAAGAAATCCAAATTAGATGTAGAGCTCTTTAGAATTGCTGTAGGCGGATTTGGAACCAAACCAAAATACGTTTTATTAGGTCTTATGGGAGCTACAGCAATAGGCTCTATGGTGATGTCTAATACAGCAACTACTGCAATGATGATTGCCTCTGTATCTCCTCTACTACTCAAATTAAACGAGGGAGATAAATTTCACAAAGCTCTTTTAGTAGGGATTCCTGCTGCTGCATCCATAGGTGGTATGGGGACAATCATAGGATCTCCTCCAAATGCCATTGCGGTCGATGCAATTAACAATAGTGATCTTTTTGATTTTAACATCGGATTCTTAGAGTGGATGATCGTTGGAATTCCTATTGCCTTATCACTCACTCTCTTAACTTGGTTTTTATTGACAAAACTATTTCCAGCTGAACAACAAAATCTAGATTTGAGTTTTATTAAACCTAAAGAAGAATTATCAGAAGAAGAGCTCTGGGAAAAAGAAGATTTAAAATCCAAAAAAAACATTGTATTAGGAATTTTAACAATAACCATATTACTATGGTTGACTGGAAAAGTTCACGGTATTCCACCTGCTCTTGTTTCGGGTATTCCAATTTTAGTATTTACGATGCTGAGTATTATCACCTCGGATGATGTACGATCACTACCTTGGGATACGCTTATGCTCGTCGCTGGAGGATTATCTTTAGGATTAGCCATTCAAAAAACAGGATTGGCAGCTTATTTTGTGACCCAGTTGGCTGATTTTCAAATGAGTTTTTGGGCTATATCCCTCTTGTTTGGCATACTCACTGTGCTGTTTTCAAATATTATGAGCAATACGGCAACTGCTACTATTTTAATTCCAATAGCAGGTTTACTTGGAACTCAAAGCCCAATCGTCGTTCCTCTAATCATTGGACTAAGTGCTTCTTGTGCCTTACTATTTCCAATTTCTACCCCTCCCAATGCCATAGCATATAGCACAGGAAAACTACAGCAGAAAGATTTTAGGAGCAATGGTCTGCTCATTGGAATTTTAGGACCTCTTTTGATTACGATTTGGATCCTTCTCATACATGGTTAACAATGATAAAAATCATACTTGATTCGATATAACAGACGTAAATTAGTGTATCCTTAAATTCAAATGTCATGAAAGAGAAAGCCACCATTTCGAAGATAATGACAGCTGATGTCTTTACTGTAAAATCTAATCAACAATTATTAGACGCCTACAACATCATTACCAAAAATAAGATTAGACATCTTCCAGTTGTTTCTGATGGAAAAATAGTCGGAATGCTGAGTAAAACAGACATCGACAAAGCGAGTTTCATCTCCGCTTTTGACGAAGAAGAAATCAATAAAGCCATCTATGAAAACTTGACTATAGAACAAGTCATGACCAAACGAATTATAAGTGTTCAAGTCAGTGATTCAATCGCTGATGTCGCAACACTATTATCAAAGCACGAATTCCATGCTGTTCCTGTTTTAAACGGCGAAGAGCTCGTTGGAATTGTCAGTTCAACCGATTTAATCAACTATCTTGTTTCGCTCATTTAGATCTTTTCCTATATTTAGAAATAAAAGTCGTCATATGAAAAAAATGAGCTGCTATGAACTGGGTGGTGCTTGTAATGAAGAGTTTTACGCAACAACTTTTAAAGAGATGGCAGAGCTGAGTAAAAAGCACGCCATGGAAATGCTCCAGAAGGGGGATCAAGATCATATGAATGCAATGCAGGAAATGAAGCATTTAATGGATTCACCACAGTCGATGCAAAAATGGATGCAAGAAAAAGAAGAGCTCTTTAATTCTTTAGATGAACTCGATTAAAGTTTTGTCGATTCCCTCTCAATAAGCGTCGTACGAACTATTTCAGTTCGATCTGGAATATCTCTTTTAGACTCGATACGCTCAATAAGCATTTGAGCTGTCTTCCTTCCAATATCCTCACCGTGTTGATCGATAGCTGTCAAAGGTGGATTGGAGTATTCAGATAAATAACCATTGGTAAATCCAATGACCATAAGTTTGGGGATACCCATTTCGTGCATCACCCTTAAGGTCTGTACTGCAAGAACTTCATTAACACATAAAACTGCTTCAATATCAACTCTTTCTAAATATGCTCTAATGAGTTCATCTTTAATAATCATCGCAGGATAGTACTGAATTAACGATTCATCGATTTCAATTCCTGAATCTTTAAGCGCCTTTTTATAACCTTCGATACGGTAGCGTCCCACACTGATGTGTTCTTCTGTAGATATAAAGCCTATTTTTTTCTTTCCTTTATTGATAAAGTGTTTGACAGCTCTATAGGCACTATCCAAATCATCAACGACCACCTTATCGCCTTTAATAGAATCCTCAACTCGATCAAATTGAACCACAGGTATTCCTACCTCGTTCAGTGCTTTTAAATGATCAAATGAATTTTTCAATTCCGTTTCTGATGAGAGTGACAAAATAAGACCATCTACCTGGTTTCTGAGTAAGAAATCAATATTTGATTTTTCATTCTCCAATAAATCTTCTGTGTTACCAATACTTACGTGATACCCACGTTGATTTGCGTATGCATCCACTCCTCGAATCACCGAAGTGAAAAAGAAATACCTCAAATCTGGAACAATCACACCAATATGTTTTGAGAGACTGTTTTTTAATGCTAAGGCCATTAAATTGGGCTGGTAGTGATGTTCTTTAGCATAAGCCAATACCTTGTCCTTTGTTTCTTGACCGATTTCAGGACTGTCCTTTAAAGATTTTGAAACCGTTGAAATAGACACATTTAGGGCTGTAGCTATATCCTTTAGCGTGGTTTTCTTTTTCATGATGTAGTTAAGTTAGGTGCCTTAAAAGTACAAAATTATCTACAACACTACACTGTTGTAGTAAAATTTATAGTAAGTGTAGTTTTTGTAGTTTAAGCAATAAAAAAAGCCTCCCGATTGGGAAGCTTTTTTAACAATATAAACTCTAAATTAAGGTTAAATATACTGATTGATGATGTTTTCAAAAAGCTCTTGTTTGCCTGAAATCAACTCAGGTTCTCCAATTGATTTAGCAATCTCAAAGAGTTCTTCAAAATTGATTTCACCATTCTCAAATGCCTTACCCTTTCCTGAATCAAAAGAGCTATAACGATCTGTAAACATCTTTGAATAAGGTGATTTGGTTAAGATTTTATCAGCGATTAGCAGTGCTCTAGCAAAGGTATCAGCTCCTCCGATATGAGCGTGGAAGATATCTTCTAAATCTGTTGAATTTCTTCTGATTTTCGCATCAAAATTAATTCCACCCCCTTGAAGACCTCCAGCCTTTAAGAATTCAATCATAATTTCTGTAACCTCTGTAATATTGTTTGGAAATTGATCGGTATCCCATCCGTTTTGATAGTCTCCGCGGTTGGCATCGATACTTCCCATCATACCATGAGAAGCTGCAACAGCAATTTCATGTTGCATGGTATGATTCGCAAGGGTTGCGTGGTTGACTTCTAAATTGATTTTAAAATCATCTTGAAGTCCAAATTGATGCAAGAATCCAACAACAGTAGCAGCGTCAAAATCGTATTGATGCTTCATGGGTTCCGCTGGCTTTGGTTCTATAAAGAAAGTTCCTTTAAACCCTTGAGCCCTGGCGTAATCTCTCGCCTTTTGAAGAAAGATACCCATATGTTCAACTTCGCGTTTAAGATCGGTATTTAGAAGTGACATATAGCCTTCTCTACCTCCCCAGAACACATAGTTTTCTCCATTTAAGGCCATGGTTGCATCTAAGGCCATCTTTACCTGTGCTCCAGCTCTAGCCACCACTTCAAAATTTGGATTGGTTGCAGCTCCATTCATATATCTTGGGTTTGAAAAACAGTTTGCCGTTCCCCATAGAAGCTTGACTCCAGAAGCTGCCTTCTTTTCTTTTAAATACTCAACGATGGTCGATAAACGCTTTTCAGACTCAGCTATCGTACTTCCTTCTCTTACTAAATCGTAGTCATGGAAACAGAAGTAATCAAACCCCATTTTAGTTATGAACTCAAAAGCAGCATCGGCCTTTGATTTTGCCGATTCAATAGGATCAGCAATTTGATCCCATGAATAATTAATCGTTCCTGGTCCAAATGGATCAGCACCAGTCCCACAGAATGAATGCCAGTAGGCTACTGCAAACTTAAAGTGTTCTCTCATTGTTTTACCTGCGACTACTTGATCTGGGTTATAGTATTTAAATGCTAGTGGATTGTCTGAATCCTTTCCTTCGTATTTAATATCATCAATACCTTTATAGTATTCCTTATCTCCTATTAAAGCCATAATTGATTTGTTTGTTATGATTTATTCTTCTTTTAATTTTTGTTCTAAACGCTTTTTCCAAAGCGTATAAGCCGATTTAAAGGCTTCTGTATTGTCTTTTGGTAAATAGGTCATCTTGTAGTCATTCTCTTCTATTAAGGCAGAGAACGAAGTCATATCTCCATTGACTAGACTACAAGCTCTTGCGGCTCCAATGGCCCCTGTGGTATGAAAGATTTTTATTTCAACACCCATCAGTGTTGCAATGGTTTCTGAAAAGATTTGAGATCGAAACAAATTGTCATCACCAGCCTTAATCATCGATAAATTGACACCGTCATTTTGCATGAGCTCCATTCCGTATACAAAGGAGAAAGCAATACCCTCCAAAGCAGCTCTACAAAGATGTGATTTGTGATGTGTATTGAGATGTAATCCAATTATATGAGCGCCTATATTGACGTTCCCAAGCATTCGCTCCGCACCATTCCCAAAAGGCAAAATAGACAGTCCCTCACTTCCAACAGATACACTTTCAGCAAGTTGATTCATCTGATGATAGGAATAGACATCTAGGTTATCTTTCATCCACCTGTAGAGGATTCCAGATCCATTAATACAAAGTAATTTGCCGATGTGATTGTTCTTTGGGGTATAATTGACATGAGCAAAATTATTCACCTTAGAGCATTCTTTGACCGAAAGTTGATCCGTTACCGCATAGACCACTCCAGAAGTTCCTCCAGTAGCAGCTACCTCTCCTGGATTCAAAACATTGAGTGAAAGAGCATTGTTGGGTTGATCGCCAGCTCTGTAAAAAATAGGTGTTCCTTCCGCTAATCCAACAGCTTTAGCTCCAGCCTCAGAAAGTTTTGATTGGAATCCGATAGTAGGTACAATATCAGGAACCAATTTGGAATCAATACCGTAATACTTTATTAGGGAATCTGCTAGGGATTCATTCTTAAAATCCCAAAAAATACCTTCTGACAAGCCTGATATCGTTGTCTGAAATTGACCACTAAGTTTATAGGCCACATAATCTCCAGGCAACATGAATTTATAAATCTTAGCAAAGAGCTCTGGTTCATGTTCAGCAACCCATTTGAGCTTAGAGGCTGTAAAATTTCCAGGAGCGTTGAGAAAATGAGCAGCGCAAAAATCTTCACCTAAATCCTGATAAGCTTGATTACCAATACCAACAGCTCTAGAGTCACACCATATAATCGATGGACGAAGTGGCACACCTTTAGCATCTACAACTACCAATCCATGCATTTGATAGGAGATACCGATTCCCTGAATCGATTCAGCAGAAACATTCGACTCTCGAAGTAGCCTTGAAGTAGCCTTACATAGGTAATCCCACCACAAATCGGGATGCTGTTCAGCCCAACCCTGATGCGTTGCTATCATCTCCATTTCTTGCTCTGGATAAGTCACTACCCCTACAGATTTACCGGTAGTAGACTCCACTAGAGCAACCTTGATTGAGGAACTTCCTAAATCGTATCCTAAATAGTACATTTTAAAGACTTATTACCGTTAAATATAATAAAAAAGCAGGGCTTTCACCCTGCTTCTCCCAGTAAATACTATAATGTATTCAACTAAACTAAAAAATTAATATCCTGGATTTTGAGTTAAGATTCCACCACTTAAATCAATTGCGTTTTGAGGAATTGGAAATAACTCATAGTTAGATTTATAGGTTCCCATTTTCGCTTTGAAAGTAGAAATAGTTCTAGCTTCATTTTCGATATAAGCAGCCATCACATCAGCCATGTTTCCATAACGTCTTAAATCTGTTAAACGGTGACCTTCCATTCCTAACTCTAATCGACGCTCCATACGAACCGCTTTACGCGCTACAGCAGCGTCAGTCCATGGAGCTGTGTACAATCCTATAACATAGTTCGCAGCATTGTTACCAGCGGCATCCTTAACCCATGTCATGTTCATTGCGCGCTCACGCACTTGGTTCACATAGCCACGAGCCTTTTCTAAATCACCTGTTTCAACTGCAGCTTCAGCAGCTAATAAAAGAACGTCAGCGTAACGAACAGCATGCCAGTTAATTCCTGAACGTTGCTCTCCCCATGCTCCAGTACCTCTCATACCGTCGTCTCCTGCTTGGTAAACATTCTTCTTAGGAAGGTAAGGACCTCCAATGTCAGAAGCTGATGGACGTTGCCATGACTGACCTGGATGTACTCCCCATCCATTGTAATCAATTCCTCTACGACCAATGGTATAATCGATACGTGGGTCTAAATTACCAGCCTCTGGAGTAAACGCATCTGAATCATCTAAACCTTGATCATTTGCGATATCAGACTGATTATAAGTGTCCAATAATGGCAATCCATTAGCATCTGTTTTATATGCATTTGCTAAATCTTGTGTTGGGGTATAGAATCCACAGCATGATCCGAATGGACCTCCTTGAGGAAAGTTTAAAGTATCCGCTCCAGCACCGTTGAATGACTGACCTGAATCTGCAAAGAACTGAATTGCAAAAACACTTTCAGATCCATTTTCACCTGATGAATTAAAGTTATCTTTTAATTCAGCAAGCAATGAATATTCTCCTGAACCAATAACTGCTTCTAACAAAGAAAGTGCTTCTGCATATTTCTTTTGTTGAATTTTAGCTTTTGCCATAAAAGCATGAGCTACATAGGTATTTGGCTTTCCTTTAGCAGATTGCGTAGGAGGTAAATTATCCATAGCATACTGAAAATCTGCTTCAATCGCATCCCAAACAGGTCCAGGATTCGGTTGATTGAATTCTGTAGCTGCAAATTCTACTTCAGAGATGTATGGAATATTACCAAATCTAATTTGTAGATTGTAGTAAAAATATCCTCTCAAAAATCTAGATTCTGCCAATTCAGCTGAATAATCTCCTTCAACCTTCGAAATTAGGTCTATCACGGCATTAGCTCTGTTAGCTCCAGAGTATAAACTCTTCCATGAACCTAAGAGGTTTGGATTCGAAGCTGTCCAGTTAAACACCTCTAAGTTATAGGCATCCGTGTTATCACTATCGGTTGATCCTTTGTGAGCGTTATCGGTGATGGATTCATTTACCCATCCATTTGCTCCACCCCAGATCTCATTACCTCCAATGGTGTTTCCATCTAGTGCCGAATACGCACCGATTAAGAGTAATTCTACTCCTTTAGCATTCGCTAAAGACTCATCACTTAACGCTCCAATTGCTGGTTTTTCTGTAAACTCATCAGAACATGAAGCAAGAACAAGTGCAAATGATAAATAATATAGTATGTGTTTTTTCATTTTGATTATAATTTTAAGTTAACTCCAAAAGTTATAATTCTTGACATTGGGAATACGTTTTCATCAACTCCTAATGAAAGGTTATCACTGATCGCAACCTCAGGATCCACTCCTGTATAGTCGGTAATAACTAATAAGTTTGATGCTTGAACGTATAAGCGAAGTGAATCAGCTCCAATCGAATCAACAATTGAATCAGGCATCGTGTACCCAATTTGTAAGTTTTTCAGTTTTAAATAAGATGCATCCTCAACAAAATAAGAGTTTGGATCTGTTTCGCTATTAGTTACTGAATAACTAAGTGCTGGAATGTTCGTGTTGGTATTAGAAGGAGTCCACGCATCTAACACTCGAGTCGAACGGTTACCGTCTTTAAAGAATGGGAAGTCAGTATAAATCTTCTCATAGTTGTACACTTCGTTTCCTTGAGATCCTTGGAAGAATGCAGAAAAATCAAAGTTTTTATAAGAAGCCGTTAGGTTGATCCCGTAGGTGAAATCTGGATGTGGCGAACCAATGTTCTTACGATCTAGAGCTGAGATTGCTCCATCTCCGTTGACATCCTCATAAACAAAACGTCCGTTTGAATCCAATCCCGTTACATTGTATCCGTAGAAAAATGAGATTGGCTGACCAACTTCAGTTCTAGTTAACGATCCTACACGTGTATTTCTACCCGCTTGGAATGCTGAAATCAGATTTGTTACCTCGTTCTTGTATGCAGAAAGATTCGCTTGAACTCCAAATACAAATTCTTTTGAAGCATCTGAGTTATATCCTAAAGCAACGTCCATCCCTTTGTTTACTACATTTCCTAAGTTCACTAAAGGAGCCCCTGCATCAATCGCAGTAGTTGAAATCAATGATTCGTTTGGCGTCACCAAGTCTTTAGTTTCAATATTAAAGATATCAACATCTAAAGTAAGTGCATTGTCTAGCAATCCTAATTCGAATCCGTAGTTCAAAGCCTCAGAAGTTTCCCAACGTAAGTTAGGGTTCCCTACTTGAGATAACATCGCCCCTTGAGAAACACTTCCTCCATCAATCGCGTAGTTAGCGTATACTTCATTTAAAGAAGAAATATTGATGGTTGGGTTGTTTGCAGGTAAGGTTTGGTTTCCAATTTGTCCCCAAGAACCTTTTAATTTAAATCTTGAAATCACTCCTTCTGCATTGAAGAACTCTTCATCAGATACGACCCAACCTCCAGAGAATGATGGGAAGATATCCGTTTTGTTATCTCCTTTAAAACGCGAAGAAGTATCCTGACGTACAGTTGCTGTTAAATAATACTTATTAGCAAAAGAGTACTGAGTCGTTCCAAATAACGAATATAATGAAGAACCTCCAGCATAAGAATCACCAATTAGGATCCCTCCACCTCCGTTGTTTAACAAGTAGAAGTTTGGATCTTCAAATAAATAACCGGTTCTTGAAACGGACTTTCCTTTTCTGAATTCGTCTACTGCCTCAACACCTAAAATTGCATTGATTGCATGATCTCCAAAAACTTTATCGTAATTCATGGTATTGGTCCAAGTCCATGAGTTTCTTGCCCAATCTACCTCAGTTAAGGTGTTATCGGTACGTGGCTCAATTGCCTCAGGAACTCTGGAAGTGAAATACCTTCCATTGAAATACTGGAGCATTCCTGAAAAACGCGTCTTGAACGACAAGCCATCAACAAAGTTGTCAAGATTGACATTCATATATACATCTCCTAACAAACGGAATGTTTTGTTGTAGTTATCAGCGTTTCTGTATAAATCAGCTACCGGGTTGTTGACGTTTGACAACTGTCCAGCTGCAGATCCAGCGTATCCTCCATCTTCAGTGTAAACTGGGATCAGTGGGGAAGCTCTTAAAAGTAGATCTGTTACATTGGTATTGTTTGCATTAGAGAAGGATGCCGTTAAATGCTCTCCAATAGTAATCTTGTCCGATACTTTAAATTCAGAATTTAAACGCGTTGTTCCTTGCTTAAAAAAGGTGGTTTTTAAAATTCCTTCTCTGTTTTGGAATGAATTGGACATTAAATACTTACCACGAGCGTTACCATTTTCTAACGTAACTGTGGCATTTTGTTGAACAGCCATTTGAGTTGCCTCTCCAAACCAATCAGTACCATTAGGCAATACTCTTGCTGTCGGTGTTTCAAAGGTTACTGGGTTAAAAGTAGCGATTCTTCTAAAACCTTGCAGGGTTGAAGGAACTACAGGAGATGATCCAGATCCGTATTGTGGATGTGTAGGAGTCAATCCGTCATTCTTCATAGAATCCCAAATCATTTGACCGTGTTGTTGTGCCGTCAATAATTCAGGAACTCGTGTTGCCTGAGCAAATCCAGTATAAGCATCTACTGAAATTCTAGCTTTTTCCATGTTGTATCCACCTGACTTGGTCGTTACAATAACAACCCCGTTCGATGCACGAGCACCATAAATCGCCGCAGCACCGTCTTTAAGAACGTTCATCTGCTCGATGTCATTAGGGTTAATTGAATTTAAAACAGAAGCATCATCCGTTTGTACTCCATCAATCACATATAATGGATCGGTATTGTTAGAAGTACCAAATCCACGAATCACAATTTTTGGAGCCGCTCCTGGAGAGTTGTTACTCACTACAGTAACCCCAGAAACACGACCTTGTAATGCTTCAGCAGCATTGGTCATTGGTGTTTTAGCAGCTTCACTAACGTCTACAGAAGCGACAGCACCGGTGATCGATCCTCTTTGCTGAGTACCATAACCGACTACAACAACTTCTTCTAAAGCGTTACTAGCTTCTAAAGTCACATTAATCGTATCAGAATCTCCTACAGTTACCTCTTTCGAGTTATAACCTACATAAGAAAACACCAATACATCTCCTGAGGCAGCATCAATGGTATAATTACCATCAAAATCAGCAAAAGTACCGTTCACGGTTCCTTTCACTAGAACTGTTGCTCCAGGTAACGGTCCGTTTTCATCCGAAACGGTACCAGAAATCTGTTGTGCACTAACAAATCCATAGCTTAAAACAGCTACAAACAGTAATGCATACTTAAGAAAGTTTAATTTCATAAAGTTTAGTTTTAGTTAAAATTTAATTTAGTTTGTTTATAACGTTTTTCTATAACGTTATAGTTTCGTTAACAATTATATAAAAATTATTTTATTAATGCGTAAAAAAAACACATCAATTGTATGATAATTTGTGATTTTTTTATTTTGTATAAGAATGCATAAAAAAGTTTCTACAAATAATGTGTTTTATATACACATTCTATTAAAATTAAGCGATACAATTGATTTAAATATTTAAACACCTAAGAATTGTATAACTCCAATTTTTTAAGTACACTTACAAATCAATTTGACAGGAACGGTTCTTAAAACCTTTAAATCAAAAAAACTTAAAACCATAGACCTTAATAATAAACAACTATAAGGTTATACTTAATAAAGTTAAAATCATGAAGAAAATTCTTGCTTTCATACTTTTGAGTGTTACACTCTTTTCATGCTCGAACAAAAACCCTAAACTATATGAACTGGTCGATTCCGATCACTCTGGAATCAATTTCAACAACCAAATCACTGAAACCAAAGATTTCAATGTCTTAACTGATGAATACATCTTTAATGGTGGAGGCGTTGCTGCTTCCGATTTTAACAATGATGGAAACATGGATTTGTTCTTTACTGGAAATCAAGTTTCCAATAAATTATATCTCAATCAAGGAGATTTTAAATTCGAAGATATCACCGATGAAGCAGGATTAAATTCTTCCGACTTTTGGTCAACTGGAGTTGCTGTTGCGGATGTCAATGGCGATGGATGGCAGGATATTTTTGTGGGTGTCGCCATGTTAGAGGGAAAAAAAGAAAATAAACTCTATATCAATCAGGGTATTGGTTCAAATAATCAAATCTCATTTAAAGAAATGGCAAGTGAGTATGGTCTTGTCAACGATAAAAACACCATGGCCGCATTGTTCTTTGATTACGATAAAGATGGACTACTCGATTTATATGTGCTCAACAACGAACAAGAACAGTTTAGCCCAACTAATTACAGAGATAAAATTGTAGACGGATCAGCAAAAAGCACCGATCAATTGTATAAAAATATGGGAGATGGAACTTTTAAAGATGTATCTCTTGAAGCTGGTATTACCATTGAAGGATTTGGACTGGGAATAGCTGCACTCGATATCAACAAAGATGGATGGACGGATTTGTATGTTTCAAATGATTACCTGACCAATGATGTGCTCTATATCAATCAAAGAGATGGAACCTTTAAAAATGAAATGAGTTCCTATTTCAAGCATCAAAGTAAGTTTTCCATGGGAAATGATGCTGGTGATTTCAACAATGATGGTATCGATGATATTATCACCGTTGATATGTTAGGAGAAACCAATTACAGAAAGAAGACGACCATGGGAAAATCGGATTACCAAGATATCATTCACAATAATCAATGGGGTTATGAGTTTCAACAGTCTAGAAACATGCTTCAAAAAGGAAATCCAACTGGCATTCCTTACAGCGAAATTGGAATGATGGCAGGTGTTTATCAAACAGATTGGAGCTGGAGTCCTTTGTTTATGGATGCAAATAACGATGGTTATAAAGATTTGATGATTACCAATGGATTTCCAAGAGACATCACCGACATGGATTTTATCAATTTTAAGTTTGAATACGAGCGATTTGCTAGTCATGAGATCTTACTCGATTCGATGCCTTCTGTCAAAATTCCAAACTACGCATACAAAAACGTAGACTCGTACCAATTTGACAATGTCACTGATGATTGGGGAGTTAACATTCCTTCTTTTTCTAATGGAGCAGTATATGCTGACCTAGATAATGACGGAGATTTAGACTATGTAGTAAACAACATTAATGATAAAGCATTTGTGTTCAACAACAGTCTCAACAAAAAGGAACAACCAATTAACAATCACTACTTAAAGATTGAATTACAAGGACCAAAGAACAATTCTAATGGGATTGGATCTCGAATTCAAATCAAAACAGCTGACGGAAAAAGTCAATACTACAATCAGTTCTTAACAAGAGGATATATGTCTAGTGTTGATCCAAGAGTTCATTTTGGATTGGGCTCTCAAAGCTCTGTGGAATCCCTTTCAGTAATATGGCCTGACGGAAAAACGCAACAACTTTCTAACATAGCAGCCGACCAAAGTATTGCATTAAAATACTCGGATGCTTCACAGAGCAGTACATCAAACACGACAGCTCAAAAACAAACAATTTTCAATGAAGTATCAGCCGATAAAAACCTCAGTTTTGTTCACACGGAACTCGACTTTGACGATTTCAGTGTACAACGACTCATCCAACACAAGATTTCTCAATCAGGTCCTTGTCTTGCGGTAGCTGATATCAACAATGATGGATTAGAAGATGTCATTCTGGGATCTTCAGAATCTGATTTCCCCACAGCCTATCTTCAAAATGCTGATGGAAGCTTTAGTTCCTCTGCCCTATTCACAATAAAAGATTACTTTGAAAACATCGAAGAGTGTATCCGTCCTTTTGATTTTGAAAATGACGGTGACTTAGATTTGATCATCACTTCTAAACGCAAAAACTACCAACAACAAAATAATTATATCGCAATCAATGATGGTAAAGGAACGTTCAGCATTCAAAATGCTGATGAGAGTTTCGAAGGTTCTGTAATCGCTGTAGGAGATTATAACGGTGACGGATTGGATGATGTGTTTGTTGGTGGAGGTCCTCGTTTGAGAGAATACCCTCAAACCAAACCGAGTCGATTACTCATCAATCAAGGAGGCCGACTTCAAGACAGTGGAGCTGCTATCATAAAAGATATTGATCAAATGGGAATGGTAACCGATGCTAAATGGGGAGATCTCAACGGAGATGGTTTACTAGACCTGGTAGTTGTAGGTGAATTCGAACCAATCAAGATATACTTGCACAGCACAAATGGATTAGAGCGTTACCATTCAAATTTAGATGACTACAGGGGCCTATGGAGCTCTGTTGTTTTATTTGACAATGATGCTGATGGTGATCTCGACATCTTAGCAGGTAATATTGGAGCAAACAACTATTTACACCTAAGCGATCAAACACCGATTACTCTTGTAGCGGATGATCTGGACAATAATGGCTCTGTTGATCCAGTACTTTTCTATTACGAAAAAGGAAAAGACAGCATTAAAAGAGCGTATCCTTATGCTTTTAAAGACAATTTAGTAGAACAAAGTCCTCGTTTTAGAAAACAGTTCAAATTCTACAAGAACTACGCAAATACAGACCTCAAAGAATTCTACACCAAAGAAGAATTTCAAAATGCTCATAAGCTTACAGCTAATTTCGAGTTATCGATCTATATTGAAAGCTTAGGCAACAATCAATTCAATGTAACAGCACTTCCGCAAGAAGTCCAGATTGCTCCTCTAACTGATTTGATGATTACAGATTACAACAATGACGATTATCCAGACATTATCGGAGTTGGAAATGATTACCGATACGAATCCTTTATTGGTCGTTTAGATGCTTCTAATGGATTACTTCTCAGAGGAACTGGCACCGACAAATTTGAAGTAATTCCTCCAGCACAAAGTGGAATTGTGATTCCTGTAGATGGAAGAGAGATTGCTAAAATTAAAACAGCTTCTGGAAAAGAGAATTATATCGTGACTCAAAACAGAGATCAAGTACTTTTATTTAGTAGATCTAATTAAAAAGCACCCTTGTGAAACAAAAAAGCCCATCCTGTAAGATGGGCTTTCTTTATACTGAAGTAATTCTATTCTACTTTTAAAATCACTCTTCTATATCTTGTAAGTGCTGGCACTCCTGAATCTGTTCCTTCCACTATGATATGAACCTCATCACCAGACTTTGCCTTTTTAGAGACTTTGATTATAGCATCCACATCTGAAAACACAACAGTTGATTTAGCAGTACTAACATCGGCATAATTCCAAACCCTATGTGTGATTTGATCTCCATCTACATCAGTAGAAGTAAAATTCAGTTTCACTTTAGCACCTCTTTTAACCGTTTGTCTTGTGGGTTCTTGAATAGTAATTTGAGGAGCGTGATTGGCCCCTTCAAAATCACTCACACACCAAGCTGCTCTAGCTGCAAAATCATTTTGAATTGCTTCGATCCATCTCGTTTGAGGGTACATTGGATCTTTTTCACCGGTTTCTGGGTTTAAATCAGCCACGAGTTCTCCATCTTCGTATTTAAATGGGTTTTCTTTTGATTGCGCAAAACGCCCTCCCCATCCACCATAATGTGGATAATTATAATTATCCAACCCTAAATCTACTAAATGCAAATAGGCAGGAGTATCTCCTTCTGATATGAAGGCATATTGATCAAAAGACCCCCATTGAGCATCTTTAATTTTTGAAAGATCTCCATGAATATGCTCGTCGTCTCCTTCTTGTTTTTGACCATCGCCATAAGAGTAGTATTTCTTGAGAAGTGGCCCACTGTTATTGATAATCGGCCCCATGAAGGACCCCTCTAAATACTTTTGAAATTCCTTAGGCACCACACGTTTCCAGGGATAGGCAAACGCAGCAAATTGAGAGGCGTTGTAATACACTCGAATATCTGGCCAATTTTTAGAAATGTAGTCCCTATAGGTGGCATCTTGATCCATGATGGTATAAATAATAGATTTATCCGTAACCGCTTTATGAATCGCTTCCCAATTTTCAGAATCAGCATATGCTTCTTCAATGGATTTTAGTGCTCTAGCAATGGTATTGGTTCCACCCCAAGCTTGTAAGTATAATTCATCAATATCGTCTTGAAGTAATTTGTTTTTGATCCACTCAGATCCTAGAGTCACTTTTTCCATCTCCCCTTCAAATTCGATATTTCCCACTCGTACCATGGACATTAATTTTTCGGGCGTTGGATAATTCGGATCGTGCTTGATTAAATTATCATATACTCGAGCATAGTCCAAGATGAGTTCTTGCATCCAATTCACCCCTGGCCACCTCAGATCTGTTTGTGCTCCATACATCTCTTTGGTCATGGGCATTTCAGAAACAAATTTTGTACCCAATCCATCGCCACTATAATGCCACATGGAGCTCGAATACACCAGTCCCTCTATATCAAATTCATTGGCATACAAAAGCATACGAATAAAGGTATCTACGTCGTCGATTTCACCATCGGTTGTGATGATGGTTTTAACACGTTGTTGTGCACTCACAGTTAAAGAAATAACTGCTAAAGATGAAAAGAGTAGGAGTTTAAAAATTGATTTCATTTTAAACAACCTTTAATATTATTCTGTGATATCGAGTCATCGGAATTATTCCATCATCTGTCACTTCTACAACTAAGTGAATGGCTTCCCCTTTTTTTGCTTCAGAAGGAATTAAAACAGTTACCTCTTCTTCGAAAGGATTTTCTATTAGCAGTTCCCCTGAATACTTCTCCGTGTTGAAAGGAACCCAATTTATTTGTAAACGATCGCCATCCGGATCAGTTATGGAAACTTTTAATTTTATTTGCTTACCAGCACTTACATTGTGTTCCAATGGGCCACTAATCTTAGGTTCGTGATTCGCATCATTAAAGACAGGAGTTACTGACCACAAAAATCGAGCAGCCAATCCATTTTGAACAGCAGGAATATAATCCAACTCTTTTGATACCTCTTGACTACGGTCAACTGATAACGTTTCAAAATCAATCGATTCATCGATTTGTTGTCGAGACCATCCATTAAATGTTTGATCTTGATCAGCTCTCAAACCATTATCAATTAAATTTAAATAGGTATGTGTATCTCCTTCTCCTAAAAATGAATTTTTATCTTTTAGAGGGGTCCATACCACATAGCCTTTTGCTCTTAATTCCTCCTCAGTTAATCCAGAAAAACCAAAGAAATCAAAAATATCGTCCTTGACCATTTGCTTTCCATCACCCCATACTCTGTAAAGTGAACCTAAAGGCCCTCTGTTAAGGATATTTTCATGAGTCCATTTAGGACTGTAGTAAATTTGATTCTCATCGGATACACCATTTTGAGCGTTGTAACCTAATGGGGTCGAAGAAAAGGTTGTCTTCAACACTTCAATACCAGGAAAGTGTGGCTTGATAAAATTTTCAAAGGTGTTGTCTTGATCTCCAGATAAGCACAATACAACTTTGCTTTCAATTTTCTCTTTTAAAAGAGACCACTCTTTTGAAGATGCAAATTCATCCTCAATTGCCTTTAACGCTCTAGAAATAGTACTAGCACCTCCCCAAGCAGTGATGTATAATGGACCTGGCTTATCATCTAAAATCAAAGTCTTAATTAGATTGGAACCCTCTGTGTCTTTTTTAAAAACACCATCAAATTCGATATTACCCCATTTAATTTTTGACTTTAAATAGTCTGGAGTCGGATAATCTGCGTTGTGAACTATTAAGTTGGGATATACTTTTTCATAGGCTTCTACTGCATCGTGTATAAAACGCTCATCTTTAGACCATCGCCATGATTCCATCGGCCCCATATTTAATCCAAAACGGGTATATTCTCTCCCTTCCACAAACCATTTCGTTCCTTTACCATCTCCTTTCCAATGAAATTGACTACTCGCATACACAAGGCCTTCAATATCAAAATCAGTACTGTAAAGCAAAAATCGAATCAAAGAGTTATTATCATCTAATTCAGGATCACAAGTAATGACTATTCGTGGTTTATTTTGTTTACTTATCTGAGCGTATAAAGAACTCGTAAAAAGAATTAAACCAAAAAAATTCAATAGAATCCATTGATGTTTGTTGAACAATTTCAGGTCTTTCATAAGCATTAAACTATTGTGTTTATTGTTTGGTAAATCACTATTAGTTAGATTAAAAATTAACAGCTTAAAACAAATATACAACTATTATTGTGTTATTAATACACAATTTATTATATTCATACCTCAAACCAAACCTAAAACTTGTGATCAAGTTAATTTGATACTTGCATCAACCTATTAATTATGAATTCTAAGAACCTAAAAACACTGGCTATTGTACTTATTGTTATGAGCAGTTTATTTAGTTATGCTCAAAAGCCAGTTCAATTAAAAGTAGAGTACACCTCAAACCCCATTGGAATTGATGTTGAAAAACCACTCTTTAGTTGGCAAATTCAAACAGATCAGACTAAAAGAGGTCAATTACAAACCGCATATCAAATTCAAGTATTCAATGAGCAGAAAGAATTGGTTTGGGATAGTAAAAAGGTGATTTCTGATCATTCAGTTGCCATTCAATACAAGGGGACTCCATTACAATCAAGAACCAGATATCTGTGGAACGTCAGTAGTTGGGATGAACATAACGAGAGATATCAATCTCAATCCTTTTTTGAAACGGGACTTTTAGACACTACTATAAACGCATGGAATGGAGCTCAGTGGATTGGAACCACCATGGAAGACACTCCACTAGCCTCTCATTACTTATCGGTATTTAACCTCTCCTATAAACTTCAACTAGACCAAAAATCAAAAAGCACTAAAGCCAGTTTTATTTTCGGAGCTAATGATTCTCGTTTAATGGATCTCAACAAAAATATTCAGGGAGTTCAATCCAATATCAATGAGAGTTATTTCGCAGTTGAATTAGACATCAGTTCTTTAAAAGACAATTCAAGTAAAGCTAAACTCCATATCTATAGAGTTGGATACGACCAGCAAGACAAAGAAGACATTCCTTTTAAAAGCTTTGAGATTCCAACAGATATCATTAATCAAACCAATGCCTATCACCAACATCAGATTGTAATTGACGGAGGAATGGGAGGATTTGATTTTTACATCAATGATTTCAAATTAAATAAAGCTACATCTTCATCTCCTTATGCCAACAACGCTTTTAACTTAAATCCTATTGGAAAAGGACATGATTACATCAGTTTTCCGATGCTTGCCGATATAGGTTTTAAAACGCAGGCCAATCAAAAAGCTTATTTCTCAGATCTCAAAATCAAAAACAAAAGAGAACCCAGCAATACCTTGTTCGAAGAAGAATTAAGCAACTATAAAGGAATCTTTAAGGACATCAAAATTCACAACAACAGTTATGTAGTCGGTGGAACTAAGAACGAACTAATGATTGCTAACCCAAGTAAAAATGCAGTGCCTCACTTGAGAACTTCATTCAAAAAACAAGACAAAAAAATAGCTAAGGCTAGAATTTATACTACTGCTCGTGGAATTTACGAACTCTATTTAAACGGAAAACGCATTAGTGAAGATCTTTTTAACCCAGGACTTACCCAATACAATAAAACACATATGTATCAAACCTATGATGTTACTGATCTTATTGAAAAAGACAATGTGCTTGGAGCGCTATTGGCAGAAGGATGGTGGAGTGGAAACATCACCTATTCAGGAGAAGATTATTGGAATTTTTTTGGAGATCGTCAATCACTGTTGAGCCAATTAATCATTAGCTATGAAGATGGAAGTGAACAAATCATCACCTCCAATGACAAAGATTGGAAGTACTACAAAGAGGGACCAATCAAAGTAGGTAGTTTCTTTCAAGGGGAGATCTACGACGCTAGAGATGAGGAAGCAATAAAAGGATGGACTTCAGCTGATTTTGATGACCACCATTGGAGTAGCTGCGTAGAAATACCACTTCAAAACACTACTGCAACCACCGGAATTGGATACGATTTAGATTTTAGTGAGATGCAACTCATAGGACAAATGGGAACCAATGTTATTCCAAGTATGGAACTCACAGCTCAAAGCGTGGAAGAAGTTCGTCCTGGAGTTTTTGTATACGATATGGGACAGAATATGGTTGGGGTTCCTAAAATAAGACTCCAACAAGGCAATAAAGGATCTCAAATTACCCTGCGATTTGCAGAGGTTACCTACCCTAATCTAAAAGAATACGGCGACCAAGTGGGCATGATCATGCTGGAGAATATTAGGGCTGCACTCGCTCAAGACATCTACATTCAAAAAGGAGGTGCTGAAACCATCCAGCCAAGATTTACCTTTCACGGATATCGCTACATTGAAATCACAGGAATCGAAAAAGCACTTCCTCTTGATCATGTAAAGAGTATTGTCATTTCTTCTGTCGATCAACTCACAGCTGACTACAAGACTTCCGACAAAAACGTCAACAGACTATGGGATAATATTGCTTGGTCCACTAGAGCCAATTTTTTGTCCATACCAACGGATTGTCCTCAGCGCAACGAACGTATGGGTTGGAGTGGAGATATCAATGTCTTTTCAAAAACAGCTACCTATATGATTGATGCCTCTCAATTTTTAAGAAGACATCTCTTAGCCATGAGAGAAATCCAAGCTGTTAATGGTCGATTTACAGATGTAGCTCCAGTTGGAGGCGGATTTGGAGGAACCCTTTGGGGATCTGCAGGAGTTGTGGTGGCTTGGGAGACTTACCTACAATACGGAAACACAGAACTCTTAAGAGAACACTATCCAGCGATGAAGCGCTATGTCGACTTTTTAGAGAGTAAACAAAATGAAGATGGAATCCTAGACGAGGGACCTCTAGGTGACTGGCTCAGCCCAGAAAACTCAAAAAATGACAATACCGCAATGTGGAATGCTTATCAAGTATACGACTTAGAGATTATTTATAAATCCGCAGAAATTCTCGGATATACAGAAGATGCAACCAAATACAAAAATAAATATACCGAACGAAAAGACTTTTTTAACAATACTTATTTCAACCCAAATAACTTTAAAAGTGTCAGTGCCGGTTATGAAGCATTTACTTTAGGCCCTAAACCTGATGGTTATATCAAGCCAACAAAAGGAAGCATTGTAGACACTCAAGCCTCTTATGCGATACCTCTAGCTTTAAACACCTATCACAGTAACAATGAAAAAAAAGCTGCAGAGATGTTGGTGAATACCATCAACAGATCGAATAAAGATGATCTTGGAGTACTACGTCCAAAATTCTCTTTAATGACTGGTTTTATTGGAACTGCTGCTATTAATGAGGCGCTCTCAAAAAACGGATATGACGCCATTGCCTATCAACTACTACTCAATGACCAGTATCCTTCTTGGCTGTATCCAGTCGTCAATGGAGCAACAACAATTTGGGAGCGACTCAACTCTTATACTGTTGAAAATGGATTTGGAGGAAATAATTCCATGAATTCCTTTAACCACTACTCTTTTGGAGCCATTGGAGCTTGGATGCAAAACTATTCTTTAGGAATTCAAAGAGACCCTAAAGCGGTTGCCTTTAAAGCCATCGTTTTAAAACCAACTCCTGATCCTAACAACCAACTTAAATGGGCCGAAGGTCATTACGATTCCATGCATGGAACCATCAAGAGCAAGTGGGAATTAAAAGAAGACCATACTTTGTATACGATCAGTATACCAGCAAATACAACTGCAACGGTTTATTTAAAAGCAAACTCCATCAATGATATTAGAGAGTCTGGAAAAAAACTTAAGAAATCAACTGCAATTCAACTTTTAGATAGTGAATCAGAAAGGATTCAACTTAAAATAGGATCTGGGAATTACAGTTTTAAAGTAATTTCAAATAATTAATATATAAATTAGTAAACAAGATCAACTTCTATGTTAACAGCCATTTTTATAATAGTAGCACTATTGATTCTAATTCTTACTAGAATCACTTCTGCTTTAACAGCGCTCATTGTGGTACCAATTGCAGGTGCTTTATTAGCAGGATATGGCTCAGAAACTGCAAATTTTGCAATCAGTGGCATTAAAAACATCGCTCCAATAACAGCCATGTTTATTTTTGCGATACTATTTTTTGGAGTTCTAACCGATGCAAAAATGTTTCAACCCATCATTGAAATCATCTTAAAAAAAGTTGGCAAAAATCCCATTAAAATAACCGTAGGAACAGCCATTTTAGCAATGTTAGTTCATCTCGATGGATCTGGAGCAGTCACCTTTTTAATTGCAATTCCCGCAATGCTACCGCTGTTCGAAGAACTCCAAATGGACAAAAGAATCTTAGCTGCTGTTGTTGCATTAGGAGCTGGAACCATGAATATGGTACCTTGGGGTGGACCAACACTAAGAGCAGCATCTGCACTTAATTTAGAGGTCGCTACCTTATACCAATCTTTAATGGTACCTCAACTAATAGGAATTGCATCTGTCTTACTAATAGCTGCTTTTTTAGGAAAAAAAGAAGCCAAAAGATTAAATTACCAAGCGACATCAACCAATGAAATTCATCCTACTAGTAAACTAACCAGAAAGGACCGAATCTATTTTAGTATTAATATTCTTCTCACTATTGTAGTTATCTACTGTCTAGTAAAAGGAATTTTACCTCCAGCTATAATTTTTATGTTGGGTACTGTATTGGCGTTAAGCATCAATTTTCCTAAACTAAAAGAACAAAAAGAACGCATCGATTCTCATGCAAAATCAGCCTTACTAATGGCAAGTCTACTTATTGCTGCTGGTATCTTTACAGGTATCTTAAAAGAATCTGGAATGATCAATGAACTTGCTGGCGGAATTGTTGCTGTAACTCCACAACAATTGGGAACTCATATTCCTGCGATTCTAGGTGTAATAAGTATGCCCTTGAGTTTGTTTTTTGACCCCGACTCCTTTTATTTTGGCGTACTCCCAGTATTGTCAGAGGTTGGATCTACCATGGACATCACCCCTATTCAAATGGCACATGCTTCCCTGATGGGACAAATGACCACTGGTTTTCCTCTAAGCCCTCTCACCTCTTCTACCTTTTTATTAATTGGTCTATGTGGTATTGATTTAGCACAACATCAAAAATTTACATTCAAGTATGCGTTTTTAATTAGCCTAGTGATGACTATTAGTTCCATACTTTTAGGTTACTTACCCTTATAATATGAAAATGAGTAAAAGATCCATACGAATTGGTTCGGGAGCTGGTTATTCTGGTGATCTTATTCAACCCGCAGTTCAATTAGCAGAAGAAGGAACTATCGATTACTTAATTTTTGAATGCTTAGCTGAACGCACTATTGCTCTAGCACAGCTTCAAAAACTGAAAGATCCTCAACTAGGTTACGATCCACTTTTAGAAGAAAGAATCAAAGCAGTACTTCCTATTTGTGTTAAAAAAAACATTAAAATCATCTCAAATATGGGTGCTGCTAATCCCATAGCAGCAGTTGACAAAATAATTGAACTCGCTAAGCAATTAAAAATAAAAAAACTAAAGGTGGTTGCAATTAGTGGAGATGATGTAATCAATGCCATCAATGATCAAGATTACAAACTTATAGAAAGTGGGGATTCCATATCAGTACTAAAAAATCAACTCGTATCTGCTAATGCATATTTGGGGCTTCGGCCTATTGTAGAAGCATTAAAATTAGATGCTGACATTATCATTACTGGAAGAGTTGCCGATCCCGCTATATTTATGGCACCTCTGTTTTATGAATTCAATTGGGATATTGACAACAGCGATTTATTAGGTAAGGCTACTGCAATGGGACATTTATTAGAATGTGCAGCTCAAGTATGCGGAGGCTATTTTAATGATTTAGACAAGAAACAAGTGCCCAATCCTGAAGCAATCGGTTTTCCAATTGCTAAAGTTACTTCGGATGGACATTACACAATAACAAAGGTCCCCAATAGTGGAGGAATCATTAACAAAGCAACCTGCACTGAACAATTACTTTACGAAATACACGATCCAAAAAATTATATCACTCCAGATGTCATTGCTGATTTTTCATCTGTTCGATTTAGAGAATTAGCTTCAAATCAAGTTGAGATCAGCGGAGCAACGGGCGCAAACAAAACAGGGAAGCTAAAAGTTTCTCTAGGCTATAAAGACGGTTATATCGGTGAAGGACAGATGAGTTATGGTGGATATCAAGCAAAAGAAAGAGCAAGTCTCGCTTTAAAAATCATCAAAAGCAAACTACATCATTTAGGTTTGAGCAAGTACGATGCTAACTATGACCTCATCGGTGTCAATTCGCTTTCAAAAGATCAGGTGGAGGAAAGTCCAAACGAGATTCGAATAAGAGTCGCGCTACGAACTAAAACTAAAGAAGAAGCAATCACGGTAGGACAACAAGTAGAAGCGCTGTATACTAATGGCCCAGCTGCTGGTGGAGGCGCCTCCAAAAGCGTTAAAGAAATTATCGCAGTCCAATCAATTCTAATTGATGAAAATTTACCAACTATTCAACTCACCACCAAAACTATTGAATCATGAAATTAGGTGATATAGCACATTCAAGAGCAGGTGATAAAGGAAACATTTCAAATTTGTCACTCATCCCATACAATGAATTGGATTATTTGTTTTTAAAAAAACAAATTACTGAAGAAAAAGTAAAAAGCTATTTTAATGAACGTATCAAAGGGTCGGTTACTCGTTATGAATTACCTCATCTTCACGCATTTAATTTTGTTTTGGAAGCTGCTTTGTATTCAGGGGTTACGCGATCTTTGGCTTTAGACCCTCATGGAAAGACATTGTCTTCTATCTTTTTGATGATGGAAATTGACCCTGAAGAATACCGAAAATATCGTCACCTAAGCTTATCTAAAACTTCAGATAATCATTGAAAAAAGGAAGTACTGAATTTGGAATTCTACCGTCCATAGTATAGATCCCACTGGTATGAGTCCCAATATATTCTTCAGCAAAATGCTTAATTCCCAAATTCTCTAAACGCTGACTAAACATTTCACATTGTTGCGTAAAACGAAGTCCTGCATTTCTCCCCCAATCCATTTTAATCGCAGTAAGTTTTTGTAGATTTTCTAAATTATCCTCTAACATATATACCGGCATATTCTTTTGCCACTTCTCCAGTATTTCTTTGTGAACAATTAATTCATCTCCTTGATATTCAAAAGGCATATCACAATAAAAAGGGGGGCGATTGGCATTGGAAGACCAAGATTTTGCAAATGCTAACATCACTAATGAAAAATAATGAGATGGTTTAATATCCTCGTATGAATTGTAGGTTGATAATACTTTAAAAGTATCACTATTAGGTCCGTATTCCCGAACTACATCTAAGGCACCGGGACTGATAGCGTACACACTACTAAAAACATCGGGGTGTCGCATTGCAATTTTTAAAGCGCCATATCCTCCCATGCTATGACCCGTAATACCTCTACTTGAAGCATTTTTGATAGTTCTGTAATTAGTATCCATATAGGAAACTAAATCAAAGGCCGTAAAATCTTCCCATCTCCCAAAGTCCTTAGAGTTCGAATAAAAACTTCCGAAATAACTAGTCTTTTGATCACTTACAACCAATATAAATGGCTTGATTTTCTTTTGCTCAATGGCATGATCTAACACTTCTGAAAATTCATTTAAAACAGTGTGATCTCCAAAAAATCCATGTAAGAAATAGATAACAGGATACGATTGTTTCGTAGAATCGTAATTAGGTGGTAAATATACAGCTACTGCTCTTTTGGGAGATTCCCCCATTTTATTCTCCAATACTTTAGAATACAAACTATCGAGAACAACTCTTCCTTTATTTTGTGCGAATAAAGTCGTTGAAACAAAAACGAGAAGTAGAAGTATTTTTTTCATTTTAAAAATTTAAAAGAATGAAGCAATCCCATTTTGAAGTGCTTCAGCGTATTTTTCTTCGTGGAAGGTATATAAATAGGGAGCTCTATGAGCACCTATATTACGCTGCTCATCGAGTTTAATGAGAATACCTGACTTCATGATCTTCTTGGAGAAATTTCTGCGATCGATAGACTTTTCTAAAATGGTCTCGTACAATGCTTGTATCTCAGGCATGGTAAATTTCTTTTCGAGTAGTTTTTTACCAATAGGATAGTGATCCACATGAAAACGAAGTGCTATTAAGGCATCCTTAATCAGTTGATTGTGATCATAGAGTAGATGTGGTATTTCATCTAATGCAAACCACTGACAATCTTCATCAACTGGTCCTAATTGAATTTCAACTTTAGAAAACTCAGTTAAAGTGTAATAACCAATAGACACAAAATAAGAATCGACAATATTGACTTCCTTTTGATCAAAGGTATATTTCTGATAAACTTTTTGTTTTTCAATTCTAGAATCCTTGTTTCTTTGAGGATCACCATAGGTTTTGAATTGATTTAAATACAATTGATCAAGACCTGTGCGCTCGTGAGCAACGCGTTTAGCAGCATTTAAAATTGATTCATCCTCCTTCACAAAACCTCCTGGTAACATCCAATGACCGTTGTTTCGAAGTTTCATTAAGAGCACCTTGAGCTGTTTGTTGTGATATCCAAAAATCACATTATCGACCGACAAGTGACTTAAATAACTAATTGATTTCATGCATGTTGATTTGGTAGTGCAAGTTAGTGAAAAATATCAAAATAAATGTTATATTGTGTAACTATTACACTATATTGTTAGTTGTTCTTAAAGTATTTAAATTTTTTAAAAAATACCAATTACTAAAATTTAATAACCTACTATACTATGTCAAACAAACACCTATTTTCAATTGTAGCTGCATTTCTTTTTAGTTGCAGCAGTCTCTGGGCACAAAATGTTTCATTCGGAAATGACATTGCTGTTGCAAATACGAATCACGGGAGGGTTCGTGGATTAATTCAAGAAGGGATTTACACCTACAAAGGAATTCCTTATGCTCAATCAAAACGATTTGAAGATCCACAACCACCTGCTAATTGGGAGGGCATTCGCTCCGCATTGGTTTACGGACCTGTAGCTCATTTGATGACCCCAACAGCGGTTGCTAATGACGAATCTGAATTTGTCTTTAATCACTCTTGGGGATATCCAGGAGAAAACAATCAAGTTTTAAACGTTTGGACACCGAGTATTACAGACGGAAAGAAAAGACCAGTTATGTTTTGGATTCACGGAGGTGGATTTACTGCTGGATCTAGTGAAGAACTGCCTTCTTACGATGGAAAAAACTTGAGTAAAAATGGAGATGTTGTGGTAGTATCGATTAATCACCGATTAAACATATTAGGATTTTTAGACCTCTCTGCATATGGCGAGAAATACAAGCATTCTGCCAACCAGTCATTACTCGATATGCAGGCGGCACTCACTTGGGTCAAAAACAATATTGAAAACTTTGGAGGAGATCCTGACAATGTGACCATCTTTGGTCAATCAGGAGGAGGAGCTAAAGTCAATGCGTTGATGGCGATGCCTTCTGCCCATGGATTGTTTCACAAGGCCATTAATCAATCAGGAGCTTTTAGAGGAGCCTCTGCAACGACTGAAACCACTCGTGCCGTTACAGAAGAAGTACTTAAGAATTTAGGACTCGATGCGTCAACTGTAGATCAAATCCAAACCATTCCTTGGGAAGATTTGAGAATTGCAGGTAATAAAGCGATTCAAACTATCAACGAACGCCTTAGAGCAACTGGAACCGATACTGGAGTTTTTGGATACAATTGGGGACCTTCTGTCGATGGAGCGGTACTTCCTCATGACATCTTAGATGCAGAGTCTCTTGAGCTCTCAAAAGACATTCCACTGATGATTGGAACCGTTAAAAACGAATTCTTTACCACGCTGTGGAGAGGAATTCCAAATAATGATCAAGCAAAAGTAGATGAGTTTATTGCCCAGCAATACAAAGACAAGGCAGACGCTTATAAAAAAGCGGTAAAGAAAGCCTATCCTCATCTTGAAAACCCAGGGGATCTCGTAGATGTTGATTTACTATTTAGACCAGGAGCCGTTCATCAAGCTAATGTCAAATCAAGTATAAAAGACGGTGCAGATGTCTATATGTATTTCTTTGAATGGTCTTCTCCTGTTTTTGGAGGAAAATACAAATCGATGCACTGTTTTGAACTGCCTTTTGTTTTTGACAATGTAGCGGAGTGCTATGGAATGACTGGAGGTAGTAATGAAAACACCGATGCAGTAGCCAAGCAAGTGAGCGGTGCTTGGATTAATTTTGCTCGTAATGGAAATCCTAATCACGATCAATTAATCGAATGGCCTACCTATGACCAAAAGAAAACACAAACGATGTTCTTTAATGTGAAGTCACATGTTGGACCACAACACGATAAAGAGCTACTTAAATTGGTTAGCTCCAACTAATACCACAACTTTTAAACAAGGCTCAATCGAGCCTTGTTTTCTTTTAAGATTCAATTATGAAACGACTAGTACTTCTAATAGTAATTATTGGATTTAGCTACTCTTGTAGCAACAATCATCCAATGACCACACAAGTTCAAGTGGAGCAAGGATTGATTAAAGGATCAATGGATGGAGATGTTCTAAGTTTTAAGGGGATCCCATATGCTGAAGCACCTATTGATGAGCTTCGATGGAAAGCGCCTGCTCCTAAAACTCCTTGGGAGGGAACACTCGATTGCACCAAATTTGGTCCGAGTCCTATGCAAACTTCCCCACAGGCATTTTTTATGTGGTCTGAAGAATTTTTAATACCAGCTGCCCCTATCAGTGAAGACTGCCTCTACCTCAATGTTTGGACTACTGCTAAGACAACTGATGACAAGAAAGCAGTGATGGTATGGATTAACGGAGGTGGATTTACCTCTGGATCAGGATCAGTTCCCATCTATGATGGTAGTGAACTCGCTAAAAAGGATATTGTTTACGTCAGTATCAATTACAGAGAAGGGGTTTTTGGGTTTTTAGCACATCCCGACCTCACTTCTGAGTCACCCAACAACACTTCTGGAAACTACGGTCTACTCGATCAAATAGCCGCGTTAAAATGGGTTAAAGCCAATATCGAAAACTTCGGTGGAGATCCTGATAATATTACTATTGCTGGACAATCTGCTGGATCGATGAGCGTATCGTACTTAATCGCTTCTCCCCTAGCAAAGGGATTATTTCAAAAGGCCATTCCTCAAAGCGGTGCAGGGATTCTACCTTTAGCTCCTACTAGTTCTTCTACCTTTGCAAACACCCTTTCAACTGCTGAAAAAACTGGACTAGCAGTAGCAAAACAATTCGAAGTTTCTTCACTTGAAGAATTAAGAGCTTTGCCGGCAGAAAAACTACTCACAGCAAGTGTGCGTCTGGCTCCAAATATCGATGGGCATGTGATGCCTAAAAGTCCTGCTGAACTATTTAAAGCAGGAGAGAATAATCCTGTGGCACTTCTTACCGGCTGGAATGAAAATGAAGGTTTAGCTTATGGTCCACTTCCGACAATGGATTCCTTTAAAGAATCTTTAAAATCAAATTATGGAGCACTAGCTGATGATATGATTCGTCTTTACCCTTCTTCAAGTGAAGAAGAGCTCAAGACTTCTGTAGCTGATTTAGCGAGAGATCAACTTTTTGGTTCTCAAAACTATACCCTAGCTCAAATCATGGCTTCACAAAATCAACCTGTTTACGTATACCGTTTTACACGAGATGTTCCCGCAGAAGGAGCCTATATAGGCTTTAAAGCTTTTCATACAGCTGAAGTTCCTTATGCACTTGCCACCCTTGATAAGGTCAACCGGCCCTGGAAGGAAAGCGACCGTCAATTAAGTGGACAAATGAGTACTTATTGGACCAACTTTGCAAAAACTGGAAATCCCAATGGAGAACATCTGCCAAATTGGAAGTCATTTGATTCAAAAAACCATCAAGTTATGTATTTGGATGAGAAATCGAATACCAAAGAACTTCACGATGCGAAGCGTCTTCAATTCTTTTATGAAAACCTCTATTTGAATCAATAGAAATACTATCTTTAGTGCACACCCTATGAGATTAATTTTATGAGACCCAATTTGAGTTTTAATCGAATACTTTTATGTATTTTCTTTAGTATTAGCGCTCTAGGGTATGCACAAAAAGAATTCAACAACACCCCAGATTATTCATGGGCCGATTTAAAAAACGCCTCTCTTTATTTAGAATTATTTCAAGGGAAACGCTATTTTGACAATCACAGAATCCTCAACAACAAACACAAATACTTTAAAGATTATGAGCTCTTAAAGGGCTCTATCATTTTCGACAATGATCACTATAGCAACCTCCAATTCAAATTCGATCTACACGAACAACAGATAGCGCTTTACCATCCCAATTCAGATGGGGTTACCCTCATTGCAATTGACATGAACAGGGTCAATGCCTTTAAGATTGACGGAGCTATTTTTGTAAAACATCGGATCGATAAGCAAGTCTATCTATTAGAATATATCGATACTTTTCAAGGTAAAGAACTGTGGATTTTCCATCAAAAGACCTCAAGTTTTAAAATGGATGACAAGGTGGGATATTACGAATTCAACCCCAAAGAAACCTTATTTGTATACGACAATGAGGGTTGGCAACGATCTGATGCTGTTAAAATCGAACAGTTCTATCCCAAATGGAGCTCAACGATCAAAAATTGGAGCAAGGAATGGAGAATTAAAAAGAAAACAGACGCTTCAACTTATTTGAAATCACTGATTAAATTCCTTAAGTCCTCTTGAAAAAACTTGTTTACATCGGATTGTTATTGCTTTCTTTTGCTGTACATGCTCAGAAGAAAACCTACAGTTTTCATTTTGAGAACCAATCGCTGGTATCCATCCTAAACAGTATTGACAAGCAGACCGATTATCAAATTCGATATGCTGAATCTTGGTTTGAAGACTCCCCTGTCAGTATTGATATTAACAACAAAACAATTCAAGAAGTCTTAGATCACTTATTTACTGATACTGAATTCAACTATTACCTACTGGATGCATCGACCATCATCATTACGCGATACAAAAAGATCTACGATGAAATAGCTGAAGGGTTTTTCCAAGAAATCGCAATAGAGCAAGACGAAGAAACGACACCTATTATTAGTCCTAGTCTCGTTGATAAATCTTCACTTCAACAAACTAGTTCTCAAAAGAATATCATCATTGGAAAACAAGGAGGATCTGCTTCTAAATACTGGTTAGACATTAGAGGAAGCATCATTCAGCGTGATACTCAAGTTCCAATTAGAGAAGCGGTTATCGCTGTTAAAAACACGAACACCTACAGTCAATCTGACGATCAAGGCGCTTTTCAATTGCGATTGTCTAGAGGTGATTATGTGTTGAGTATTTCTGCAGCGGCCTACCAGTCAATGGAACAACCCATTACCGTTTACAGTGACGGAAGTATACAACTACAACTAAACGAAGCTGTAGAGGCACTCGAAGAAGTGGTCCTTAGTGGAAATCGAATTAATCAAATTAACTCTAGTGAAACCGGTGCTGAAAATATCGATGTAGAGGAATCGAAGACCATCCCCTTAGTACTAGGCGAAAGAGATGTTTTAAAAGTAGCTGCCGCACTTCCTGGAATCAGTTCCGCCGGAGAAGGTGCCACAGGACTCAATGTCAGAGGTGGAAAACCAGATCAAAATCTCAATTTATTAGACGGTGGAGTAGTGTATAATCCCACTCACTTCTTTGGAATATTTCAGGCACTGAACCCCATTGCTATTGGACAACTAAATATATACAAAGGAAGTATTCCAGCATCCTACGGTGGAAGACTCTCTTCTGTTTTTGATATTCAAACCAAGAATGCAGATTTGGAAGAAGTTCACGGAGAAATATCCCTAGGCCCCATCACTTTTAACGGAACCGTTCAAACTCCTATAAAGAAAGGGAGATCTTCAATGCTTACAGGAATTCGAGGGGTTTATTCGGATTGGATCTTAAAAAAACTCAAAGATGAAAACCTAAAAAACAACAAGGCCAATTTCTTTGATGTAGTCAATAAGTTTCACTTTGAAACCGAAAATGATTCAGAATTAAACATCACTACCTACTACTCCAAGGATCAATTTAATGCCACTGCTGATTCTTTGTTCTCCTACACCAATTTAATGCTCAGTGCAGGTATTCGCAAGAATCTCAAAAAGAACATTTTTAGACTTAATGGTTCCTTTTCCGATTACAGACATCAAATCGATTATACTGGAAATGCACAAAATGGATTCATTCAAGATTATGGGTTGAGTCAAGTCAATCTCATGGCATCGCTTTCTAAATACCTTCACGAAAAACATCGTATCGAACTGGGAAACACCAATACCCTCTACAAAATACAACCAGGAACTTTAAGTCCTAGAACTGAGCTGGACCGCATCGGACAAATCAATCTCAATTCTGAGCAGGCCTTAGAAGGTGCGCTTTTTCTTTCTGATGTTTGGGATCTCAATAAGAAATTTCAACTCAATGCAGTTGTTCGAATCCCCTATTACCTCTCATTTGGACCCTATCAAATCAATGAGTACGATACCAACTTTCCAAAATCAAAATCTAGTATCATCAATACCTCTACGGTAGAAAAGGGTCAGTTAGAATCAAGCTTTGTAGGAACTGAAGTTCGATTGAGTACTCGTTATTTATTAACGGAACGATCTTCCATCAAAATAGGAATCAACAATGCCTATCAATTTTTACACACCTTGAGCAATAATACAGCTGCTTCTCCTTTTGACTCCTGGAGACTATCCAACAGATATGTGAAACCACAAGAAGCTCAACAAGCATCCCTTGGTTATTCCTATAGACAAAAAGACAACAACTTTGATTTGACTTTTGATCTCTATTACAAAAAATACCAAAACTTAACCGATCTAAAAACAGGAGCGAACACTCAATTAGTACCATCTATTGAAACACAAATTCTTCAAGGAGATGGAAAAGCCTATGGAGCTGAAATGATGATTCGAAAAAATCAAGGGGATCTCAATGGGTGGATTGCCTACACCTATTCCAGATCGATGATTCAATTGGACAGCAAATTCCCTTATGAGCGCATCAATCAGGGTGAATACTTCCCTTCAAACTTTGACAAACCCCATGATTTAAGTGTGGTCGCTAACTACAAACTCACAAGAAGATTTAGTTTTTCATCAAACTTTACCTATCAAAGTGGAAGACCCATTACCTTCCCTACTGGAAAATACGACTTAGACGGAGTGACCTATGTGACCTATAGTAGTAGAAATAAATACAGAATTCCTAATTACATTCGTTTAGATCTCGGATTTAACGTCGAAGGAAATCACAAACTCAATAAGGTTGCTCATAGTTTTTGGAGTGTATCCATCTATAATCTTTTAGGCAGAAACAATCCTTATTCCATGTTTTTTGTCAATGAAGATAACAGAATTAGAGCCTATCAAGTCTCTATCTTTGCAAGATCAATTCCATCCATTTCCTATAATTTAAAATTCTAAGATGAAAAAAGCGCAAACATATCGATGGATGAAGGCATTTTGGAGCTTGGGACTGGTATTGACACTCTTCTCCTGTGTAGAGGAAGTCAATATTGACATCGAAAATGAAATAAGTTCTTTAGTGGTTCACGCTATTTTAACTGATGAGTTAAAACATCAAGAAATAAGCTTATCGAGAACTTACGCTTTTAATTTACGAGAAGCACCCGTTGAAGCTGCAGCTAAAGTAAAAGTCATTACTGATGATGGTAGTGAATTCGAATTTGAAGAATTAGAATTGGGTACCTATACTTCAATTAATGCTTTTAAAGCAACTAAAGGCACCTCTTATACTTTGCATATAACAACCAGAAATGGCAAGACCTATCGATCTGAAGCCAAACAATTGGCTGGATCAGTCCATATTGATGAATTTCATGCCAAGGAGGACTTGAACGAGGATCAGGAAGAAGGATTGTCTTTTAAATTAAGTGCGAGTAATTCCAATTCCACAGGTAATTATTACCGTATTGATTTTGAAGAAACCTATAAGATTATTGCCCCCTATTGGAGTGCCTTTGACGCGATCATTTTTGCAGAAGGCTTTCACACTGTTGATGTAAGAGCTATTCTAAGAGAAACAGAGGAACGCGTTTGTTATGGAACCTACAAATCCACAAACATTAACCTAGTCGATACTCATAATTATCAGTCTGATGAAATTATTGAATACCCTATTCAATTCCTTAGAAAATTAGATCCCAAAGGAATGCATCGCTATAGCATTGAGGTAAAACAATACGCACTCGATAATGAAACCTATGCCTATTACCAGGCTCTAAAAGAAATCTCTGATGCCTCTTCAACAGTGTTTACGCAATCACAACCAGGACTGATCAATAGCAATATTTATTCGGAATCCAATACTGATGAAATTGTTTTGGGTTATTTTGAAGTTTCTGGAGTCGATAGCAAAAGAATTTTTGTCGATTATAGAGACTTTTATCCTGAAGGAAATAGACCTCCCTATTTTTATGCCTGCCCAACATCCATTCCTTCGATTGGTGGAAGACAGGGAGAGCGACCTCTTTTAGAAGCTATCAAATCTGATGCTTTAATCTATTTTTCATCGACACTTCCAGGAGAAGCGGGGCCATTTGTCATGGTGCTTCCTTATTGTGGTGATTGCACCAGAATTGGATCAAATATTAAACCTGAATTTTGGATAGATGAAGATTAGCGTACTACATATCATCCTGTTTGCATTTTTAAGCTATTCCAGCATTGCACAACAAGTTGTTCTCACAGATGAGGTTCGACAAAGCTTGATAGATACCCCAAAAGAAAGTCTTTGGCTACATACCAACAATACGACTTTCTTCCCATCTGAGTACCTCTATTTCAACATTTACACATTGAATGTTTCAACTCTTAAAGCAAGTGATCTTAGCAAAGTTGCCTATGTGCACTTGGTATCATCAGGTGGAGACACTGCTCTTGTAAAAAGAGTAGCATTAAATGATGGATTTGGACAAGGAGACCTATTTATACCACCAACACTCAAAACAGGAAGTTATCAGATTCAGGCTTATACAGCATGGATGCTCAATGAACCTCAATCGATCTTTACTCAAGAAGTATTTATCATCAATCCTTATACCAATGCAAAAGTAACAGCTGTAAATACTGAGGAATTAACTTCAAACAACAAGCCCACCAAGCTAGGTGAATTTAACTCCATAGCAATTGAAGTGGCAAAACAATACAAAAAAAGAGATTCGATTGAGCTACTGATCAGAACGATTAACGAAGCAAATCTTTCTTCGTTTCCATACAGCGTTTCAGTGCGTAAAATAGATACTATTCCACATCCCATTCGCAATCAAATATGGAATTCAAAAAGCGTACAGAATACGTCAATTAAGGATTCTATATGGCTACCAGAACACAGAGGAGGAACCATCAGGGCTCAAGTCAACAGTGATTTTTTCGATGCTAAATCGGCTGTGATCAGCCAACGTGGTACCGATCGATTGGTTTTAAGACTAACTGATGAAAACTCAAATACCATCAGTATTCAATCACCAAAAGCCAACAGTGATTTTTCTGTTTTGATTCAGGATCAAGGCAATTATTCTATAGAAGACCTGATCAAATTCAACTCACTACCCAAACCAAAAAAACAAGTATATCCTTCGTCTTTTAAGTCGATAGATCCACACTTTAAAATAGCCATTATTAAAAGAAGTCTCTACAATCAAATAGAGAATAGTTACTTTGAATTCAAACCGGACTCTATAATCTTAAACCCAAATACGAGCTTTTTAAAAAGCCTCAACTCAGTTGAATTTAACCTCAACGAATACACCAGGTTTGCGACTCTTAAAGAAACCATTAGAGAAATCATTCCTGAAGTTTCCGTAACGACTATTCAAGAAAAAGATGTTATTCGAGTGAAACAAATTAGAATGATGCCGCGTTTTGAAAACGCTTTATTATTAGTTGATGGAATTGTTTTTGCAAACACTCAACAGCTGTTTGATATTTCAGCAACAATGATCGATAAAATTCGGGTCTATACCGAACCCTTTGTTCTTGGTGGCAAAACCTATGCAGGTGCGTTGATCATGACTGGGAATGATCCTGAAGCCCCCTATTTTAATAAGGTTGTAAATGTTCCTCAAACACATCTAACGGAATCGCCAAAATCTTATTTTAACCAATTACACAAGTCCTATAGCAATCTGCCAGATTACAGAACGCAGCTCTATTGGAACCCTAGGCTCAGTCCTTCAGAATTTCAAAACATACAATTGTTTAGTTCGGATATCAGTGGAAGATTCGAAGTCAGAGTTCAAGGATTGGATTCCAATCTCAAGCCTTTTTCAGTGGTAAAAGAATTTGAGGTTAATTGACCCAATAAAGCCAAGAAGGAAGCTCATCTTTTGCTCCTGATCCATTAGTCGCACCGGTTTTTATAAATGAAGTATCTAGATTTTCTGGACTCAACAAGCTAAAATTAGTAGCTGAATTTTCAAATTCAATAGGACTTACTTGAACTAGATTATTTGTAATCAACTCTTGTGAATCACTATCTACATTCATAAATGAAGTAATTCCATTCACATACCAATTTGACAATTGTAATTCAGCACCGCCATTTCTCAAACTAAAAAGAGACTCATTGGTCGAACCTACAAAACTGATATGGTCCATGACCACTGAAGCCTTAGGTTCAGAAAGTTTATCGATTGGATTATCAAAAACAAAAGGACTGCTTTCGATGTTTTTTAAATACACCTCATCAACAGAACCCCTCCATCCATCTTTAGAGTGAATTCCATAAATAGCATCGTGAATATAGAGCTTTCCTAAATTAGGAGTTCCTCCAACAATTTTAAGTGCGGCTCCTCCCAACTCAGCAAATTCAACTTGATTGATCTGAGATTGAAATCCAACTCCATAAAGACCAACAGCAGCTTGAACTTCCTGATTGATTTTCTCACCTGCGTGTTTAATTTTGACAAAATTGAGTTTTAGAGAGTAATCGTAATCTTCAATCCCACCGTAGAGATAACTACCAGCAGTGGTCATTTGATGATTAGGATTGTTGGTGCTAGCTTTTCCCATCGCTAGAATTCCTCCCCAATCACCAGGAGAGGGATTGTCACTCAAGGATTCAAAAACTATTGGAGCTTCTGCTGATCCATTACAGTTGAGTTGACCTCCTTGTGCAATAGCAATATGAGCACCAATATGGGGAACCACTTTAATGGTAACACCTGCTTGAATTTCCAACATGGATTGTTCGCGAATAATAATTGGCTCGGTTATCGTATATGTAGTTCCTGTTTTGAGAACCGTTCTCCATATGATTTCACCTCCAATAGGATTTATGTAGACTGGACAGTTGGTATCACAACTTCCTCCACAATCTACTCCTACTTCATCTCCGTCCCTAAAACCGTCAAAACAACTGAGTGGAATACCAGCAGTTGCCGATTCATCACCTTCGCAAGAGGAAGCTAACAACACAAACAAAAAGCTAATAAAAAAAAGGGTTGTTTTATTCATACTAGAAGATCTAAGGCTCTATAAATATATGTCTTATTCTTCGAGTTCTAATCGAACATTGTGATCTTTTAAAGAATCTAAATACAGTTCCTTTTTAAACTCAGAAGACTTAAAAGCAGTTGAACGATTTTTAGCTTGTTCTTGTCTGGCAATCGAACGAGCAAAACGTCTGATATTATCATCGTTTTTTAAAATAATTCCAGGAACTGAAACATTGTTCCCCTGCTCATCTTTAGCGACCATGGTAAAATAAGATGAATTACAGTGCTTTACTTCACCCGTATGAATGTTCTCTGACTCAACACGCACCCCAATTACCATAGAAGTTTTACCTGTAAAGTTTACAGAGGCTTTTAAGGTCACCAGCTCCCCTACTTCAATAGGATTTAAAAAATCTACTTTGTTCACTGAAGCTGTCACACAGTAATGACCTGAGTGCTTAGAACCACACGCAAAAGCAATTTGATCCATAAGATTTAAGATAAATCCCCCGTGAATTTTTCCACTAAAATTGGAATGAGAAGGTAACATCAACTGAGTGATAGTTACTTGAGATTCTTCTATGGTTTTATACATGTTTTTTATATTTTAAAATGTGTAATTCGCTTGTTGCGTTCGTTCTGTGCTACCACCTCCTTAATCCCAGTAATTTTTCTCCTAGTTCGTTGAGTTTTGCCGTGGGATATTTTGTTTGCTCCCAATTTCGTGGATCTCCAGGAAAAGCATAGCCTTGAGGAGCAATTCGATTCTTCCAAGAATCGACTCTCCACTCTACGAGTTGCTGATCTTCTTCTTCAGCTGGCATCATGGAAATATACTGTGCTAATCTTGGTTTGTTTGAATCATTTCTGCGGATTCCATGAGGTTGAGAAGAATTAAAAATGAGTAAATCCCCTGCCTCCATTTTAACTTTAGTAGGAGTAAAACCTGAAGTGTCTGGTAAAAAGCGATGACGATCTTTTGGCTGGGTTAACTTCCAAGTATCATAGGTTCTAAAAAGCTCTGGGATGCACTGAAATCCTCCCATCCTTTCATCGGTTTGATCGACTAAAGCAAGTACCCCTTGCACCTGTTGTGGTTTTTCCTCTGGATCGTAATCCCAGTGAATAAAACCCTTGTACTCATGACCGGGCTTCACAGGAAAATTCAAATTACAACGATCAATGGTTACCCATAAATCCTCTCTACCCCATATATCAACAAAAGCGTCATAAACACGTTGAGACATTCTATTATTCCACAATTTTTGATTGTTATAACACTCCACCATCCCCGTATAAGCCAATTCCTTCATCTGCAAATCAGGGTTCTGCTCGGTATACCAGGTTGATGGATCCTTAGGGTTTTTCTCTTCAAACTCCCAAATAAATTGAGCGGTAGCTGCAGCCTCTTCTTTAGAAATAGCTCCTTTTATGACAATATAACCATTGTATCTCCAAAATTCCCAATCTTCTTCACTGAGTACTCGAAGTGGCAATCCATCCTTAGAAGTTCGAAGTGGATACGAACTTGATTTTGGACTGGTTGGGTTTCCAGGAATATCCTTATGTTTATTTAATGGGACTTCTTTTTTCATAAAACAATTGATTCTAAGACATCATCATAAGTTTTATGAATCTATTAAAAATATATGAAATAAACAGCCAATGAAGTGAATTAGTCTTTCGGATGCAGAACTAATTCAAAAGAAACCTCGAGTAAATCTTCGATCGCAACTGATAAAAACGAAGGAAGTGGTATCTGATAATGTGAAGGTATCACATCAAAATTACCACTGATTCGCAGTCCTTCTTCACTGAAGCTTCGATCGAGTTGGAGGGCTATTGTTTTCGTTTGTCCGTGAAAGGTCAGCTGTCCCTCGATGGTTGAAGTCGATTGCTTTAAATCAATCGCAGTGGCATAAAATTTCACGGTAGGAAACGAAAGTGCCTCTAAGACTTCAAGGGCATGGGCATCTCTATTCGAATTTTTAGAATCAAAATCACTGACTTTGGCAGCAATTGCTAATTGTTCGATTTGCTGATTCATTTGATCGACCACAGCGATACCGAGCACGTTTCGATTCACCCCCTTCCAAGAGTGAAGTAAGTGTTTGGCACTGTATGCAATTGAACTTTGATCCGCTACAACCCCATAGGATTGATTTTGAGCCATTAAATCAACAGAAATAATAAGTGCGATTAGTAAGAGTCCTAATTTTTTCATAGTTAAAATTTAAAAGAAAGTACCGCTACAGCATAACTACCAAAAAGGGTATAAGCAGCTGCTCGATGTGCTGACTTATCCTCCTCCGCTAAAAGATTCGTAGCGATCATCGCTGACATATGAATCGTCGCCATGGTTTTATGCAATTTTGTAGAACTAAAACCTTTAACTTTTTTATTGATTAAAGGTGGTGGAGCAAACAGTGATAAAGCAGCCCCTGTAAAATAGGTCGCTGTGGTTAAATTACCGATGGTTTCATGGGTGTCTTTCAAATCGTATCGACCATTGTAAAGCTTTCCCCCGATGACTCCCTGTGCAACCATTCCAGCAAGCGTAGCATACCCGATCAATTGATGTGCTTTGAGCATCTGACGTCTTATTTTTAACTCCTGTTCTCGCGATTCTTTTGAAAGTTCAAACTTTTTAGAAGATCGCATCAAGCCTTTTTCTCCCCACAGAATTCGTTGCGTAAAAATCATTCGTTCCGGCAATAAAGGGGTTTCAGAGGTTTCCAGCTCTAATTGTGCAAACAAATCTTCTTGATCTTGAGCAAAAACACCACTACAACAAACAGTGAAAATCAAAATAAGGGTTCCTAATTTTTTCATAAAAAGCGATTTTAGAATTACTGCAAGATACTTGAGAAAATCCTTAAAATCATGAAATCCATGTTAAATTTAGATCGAATATCCTTGTAAATTATTGTTGAATCTTTTTATAAATAGTACATTAGTGAAACTCTAAACCCAATTTTATGTCAGTTAAATGGAGCGGGGTCATGCCTGCAGTTACAACCAAATTCAAACCAGATGACACGCTTGATCTGGAGCTATTTTCTAAAAATATTCACTCGCAATTAGAGGCTGGAGTCGAAGGAATTATACTAGGAGGCACCCTTGGGGAGGCGAGTACACTTACAAAAGTTGAAAAAAAAATATTAGTAGAACATACGGTAGCTTTAGTTAACCAACAAGTACCGGTCGTTATCAATATTGCAGAACAAACCACAAAGGAGGCCATCGCAGCTGCCCATGCGGCACAAGAACAAGGGGCAAAAGGACTTATGATGCTTCCACCCATGCGGTACAAAGCAACTGCTGATGAAACAGTTGCCTATTTTTCTGCTGTTGCTTCTCAAACAGATTTACCCATTATGATCTACAACAATCCAGTGGATTATGGAATTGAAGTAACCCTTGAGATGTTTGAACAATTACTCAATCATGACAACATACAGGCTGTAAAGGAATCGACTCGCGATACTACCAACATTACCAGGTTGATCAATGCTTTTGGAGATCGACTGAAAATTCTTTCAGGAGTAGATACCCTGGCTCTTGAAAGTTTAGTACTTGGAGCTCAGGGGTGGGTTGCTGGCCTGGTTTGTGCGTTTCCAAGAGAAACCGTAGCCATTTACAAATTAATGAAAGCTGGAAAAATCGATGAAGCAGTAGCGATCAATCGATGGTTTATGCCTTTACTCGAATTGGACATCAATCCTCAACTGGTACAAAATATTAAAATGGCAGAGGTAGCCACTGGAATTGGATCTGAATTGGTCCGTCTTCCTCGAATGCCGCTAACTGGAAAAGAACGAGCGCGTGTTCAACAAATTATTGATCATGCGATGCGCACTAGACCAAAATTACCCGATTACAAAAACTTATAACCTCCTTTTAATGGAACTTAGAACAGAGAACCTCATTGGATTCGACTACAGCGCTAAAGGATCAAAAAAATTTCAGAGTTTTAATCCACTCACCAACGCATCTAATCCATGGGAATTTTCAGTTGCCACAGCAGCTGAGTGTCAATTAGCCACACAAAAAGCTGCAAAGGCCTTTGAAATTTATCAACAGACTTCATTAAAAGACCGCTCCAAATTTCTTAGAGCAATCGCTCAAAACATTACAGATTTAGGACCTCATTTGTTGGAAACCTATTGTTTGGAATCAGGCTTAGCGATGGGTAGAGCACAAGGTGAGTGCGCTCGAACGATTGGGCAGCTTGAAGGTTTTGCAAAGGCATTGGATTCAGGTCAATACTTAGAACCTACTATCGATACTGCAGATCCCTCTAGAAGTCCTATTCCTAAAGTGGATCTTCGAAAGCTCAATCAACCCATTGGCCCTATTGTGGTCTTTGGGGCTAGTAATTTCCCTCTTGCCTATTCAACCGCGGGAGGAGACACGGCAAGCGCTCTAGCAGTTGGATGTCCTGTCATTGTTAAAGCACACCCCATGCATCCTGCTACAGGGTCTCTGGTTACCACTGCCATCTTACAAGCCGCTCAACAAACTGGAATGCCTGATGGAGTTTTTTCAAACCTCAACAGCAACACCTTTGAACTGGGCCAGCAACTCGTACAAGACCCCAGAATCAAAGGGGTTGGTTTTACGGGAAGTGTCTCAGGTGGAACTGCTTTATATCAACTGGCTCAAAACCGAACTGAGCCCATTCCTGTGTTTGCTGAAATGGGTTCGGTCAATCCTGTCGTAGTACTGCCAGAAGCATTAGATCAATCCGATAGTTGGGCCAAATCCTATGCGAGCTCCATCACCCTTGGATCGGGTCAATTTTGCACCAATCCCGGATTAATTTTTTGTATTGAAAATCCAAAACTAGACACCTTTATTGAAACATTAAAAAAGGAATTAAGTACCATAGAAGCGAACAGTATGTTACATCCTAGCATCCACAAATCTTTTGAAAGAGGAAGAGCTACTGTGGAAGAAAATGCCACATTGATCGGTCAAAGCAAAGGCAATGAATCACTCTCTTATCCCGGAAGAGGATCGATCTATCAAGTAGATGCCTCAACCTTTGCCAACAATCCAAGACTTCATCAAGAAGTTTTTGGCCCCTTGTCACTATTGGTTCGCTGTCAAAATATTGAAGAATTAATTCCGATCATTCAATCGCTTGAAGGACAGTTAACCGGAACTATTTTAGGGACTACTTCAGCAATTAAACAGGCATCAAAACTTGTAGAAGTCCTTAAAAGCAGGGTGGGAAGGCTCATCTTTAACGGAGTCCCAACCGGTGTAGAGGTCTGTACAGCCATGCAACACGGAGGACCCTTCCCCGCGAGTACTGATCCTCGATTCACAGCTGTAGGGGTGCATTCCATGAAACGATGGTTGCGACCCATCAGTTATCAAAATTGGCCCGATGAATTCCTACCAGAAGCTTTAAAAGCCAGCAATCCTCTAGGATTATGGAGGCTTATTGACAATCAATGGACTAAAAACTAACCAATGGCAGAAAACTTATTTGAATGCATTGATGCTCATACCTGTGGAAATCCGGTTCGTGTAGTGGCAAAAGGTGGACCTCAACTAATCGGAGAATCCATGAGTGAAAAACGACAGTATTTTTTAAACCATTTCGATTGGATCCGAAAGGGATTGATGTTTGAACCTAGAGGTCATGATATGATGAGTGGCAGCATCTTTTACCCTCCCTCCAATCCAGAAAATGATTGTGGAATCTTATTTATAGAAACCAGTGGCTGTTTACCCATGTGTGGTCATGGGACCATTGGAAGCATCACCATTGCTATCGAAAAGGGATTAATTCAACCAAAAGTTCCTGGAGTTGTAAGGCTTGAAACTCCCGCAGGTCTGGTAAAGATCAACTACCGCATGAATGGGACAAAAGTGAGCGCTGTTCAATTTACCAATGTAAAGTCCTATTTAGCCGCTCAGGAACTCGAAGTTGAACACTCAGTTCTTGGTCGAGTGGTATTCGATGTCGCTTATGGAGGAAATTTTTACGCCATCATCGATCCTCAAGAAAACTTTAAAGGAATCGAAGCGTATCGCGCCTCTGAATTGATATCCTTTGCTTCAGAACTGAGATCTTCCATCAATTCAAAATATCCAAATGCCTTTGTGCACCCTGAAGATTCAAGCATTAATGGATTAAGTCACATTCTGTATACGGGAAGCCCCTTGAATGCACATTCAACCGCCAGAAATGCCGTATTTTACGGAGACAAGGCCATTGATCGTTCCCCCTGCGGGACTGGAACTTCGGCTCGGATGGCACAGTGGCATGCTAAAGGCAAACTGCAATTAAATCAACCATTCATCCATGAAAGTTACATTGGATCGACCTTTACAGGAATTATCAGTGAGGAAACAACGATAGGTACCATCCCTGCGATTATTCCAAGCATCGAAGGCTGGGCTAAAATATACGGAACTAATACGATTAGTATTGACCCTGATGACGACCCTTTTGCCTATGGATTTCAGGTGTTGTAGTGAATCAAAAATCGAAGCTTATTAAAACATTGTAAATTAATTTTAACTTTCACTTGCATTGAAGTTATTAATATTCGTATATTTGCACCCACATCGCGGGATAGAGCAGTAGGTAGCTCGTCAAGATCATAACCCTCCTCACTCCCAAATTTCAATCAATTTTATCAATTCATTTTCAAGTCGTTACAAAAATATTATCATTTTTGTGTTACACGTGCTAGACTTCTGTGTTAAATGATTTTTATGTCTAACCAAACACTTTCACCTTCATTATTTTCTCTTCTTCAACATTTAACAAAAGAGGATTGATGTAGTGGTTTTCAAGCACCTTCATTGAGGTATGATCTGAGAGAAATCTGGTGTCACTTCCCATAGTGTGATACACCCATGTAAGGTATGTTTTTCTAAATGTTTTAGCTTGAATTGGGTTTCGATTCGCGCCGCTTTTCTAAAATGAGTAAATGATTTTCATTTTACTGCTTTATAGTTCTCCTCTATTGAAAAACTATCCAAATTAATATGATAAAACCAACCTCTAAATTGTATTTTAAAATACTTAAAAAGTAATTATATTGCAAAATAAAATTTTTATGACTAGTTTATTTAACTAATTTCTATAAATACATTTGCATGAAAAAATATTTAAAGTTTTTAGTATTTATTTCAATTTTATCTTGTAATAAAGATTATAATGATTTTAATAATAACTTATTAAATTATTTATCTGAAAACAATTTAAATATTTCAATTGAAAATTCATCAAACAACTGTAATCTTTTAATTTTTTATAAAGATTCAAATTTGAATGGAAATTTCGATGAAGATATTGATCAAAAAATATATGAATTTTATAATTGTGATGAAATTTATACAATCAAATATTTCTTTGAAAATGCACAAGATTTTAATTGTCCTGAAGGAAATGGAGGATTAATTATACATACATATTTAGATATAAACTTCAATAATACATATGATGAGGGAGACGCTCTTATTAATAGCCAAATATTTTGTTTTTAGTATACTTTTATTAACTAGTATAAAAACATATACTCAAACAACTATTACATCTAAAAAAACTAATACTTGGTATGATGTGATGAGAGGAACTAGTTATGATCCCAATGATGATAATGGTTCAAATACTTGGCATGACTTAGTAGGAAACTCTACGCATCCTTTATTATTATCCACAAAATCAACATCAGCAGAAATTGATTATGTTCCTGGTTCAACAAATACTTACCAATCTGGTGATATATATCATTTTAGGGTTAGAATGGGTACTGATGGTGGAAATAATAACGGAACATATGTATATTTAGCTATTGATTATGATTTTGATGATATTGCAGAAGTTTTTATTGAAGCAAATGATAAAGAAGGAAAAGTTAATTTTCATATAGCTGACTCAACTGTTGATGGTTTAACTCCAGCTACTACTCAATGGATAAATAGCACTTCTAATTCTAATTATGAAAGAGATATTAGTGAATTTTATTATACTGATGGTGCAAGACCAAATCCTGTATTAGATCTAACAAATTCTGGAATTTTTAGATATGACTCGGAAATAGGTGATTACACTCCATCGTCGACTGATTTAGATAGTGATGGTAATACTGATATTTGGATTGAATTTGCATTTTCTGAAACTTCCTTAACAACATTTATTTTAGATGCTTTTGGAGATACTGTCAATGGGGATTCACAAATAGCTTTATTTTTATTTACCTCTCAAGGAAATACTCCAAATCCAAACGGAGATATTGCAGGATTAAATGGGTTTTCTTCAAATACAGAAACATGGGAGTCTCTTGGGGTTATAGTTAATACAAGTTTAAATTCTGTTTCAACAGGAGATTTAATAATTCCAACAGTTGACTCATTAACTACTACTTCATCTAATTTTACTCTGACTGGAACTTGGGGAGGTGATTTTGGAGGCGATGATAGTTTATCAGTAACCGTCAATGGAATTACTTACACATCTTCTACTTCCACTTCACTTTCATTTACTAATAACAACTGGTTTATCGATTTAACTGGTTTTTCATCGGGAACTTATGAGGTTATTGCAACTACGACTTCATCTAGAAATGTTACTGCTTCTCCCGTAATTGACATTACTTCGAATGAACTAATTGTTAATTTAACCGACAATGATGCTCCGGTGATTACGGATGCTACGGGCAATCTT
>JABXHN010000043.1 GCA_013373635.1 Flavobacteriaceae bacterium | reverse complement strand
ATTTTATTTATTTTGACAGAAATAAGACCAGATGCTCAAAAAAATACAATTATGCTATGAGCTTTAGCCCGTTTTTCCATCTCCGTCAATATCCTTTCCTGTATGCTCTTCAAGTGCTTTGAGGGTTTTGATTAAAAGCACTTTGGTCTTATGAAGTTCGTCTTCAAGATAAGCAACACGCTCTTCTAAAGAGTCTGCTCTTGACTGTTGATCACTGATTTGGCTTTGTTGTACTAAGTCCCAGAATAGTCCCATGATTGTTTAGTTTTTGGTTAGTGGATTGAAATTGATTTCTATAAAAATTAAGCTTTTTTGAATAAAATGAGGCAATTACTTTTTTTCAATGGAGGTAATCTTTGATCCGAATATATCTTCAAGGCTTATCGACCCATCGGCATTCAACCTCAAGTTGCTTCTAACATCGTGGTAGAAAAGGCTGTCTCCTAAATATCTTAAGTCTCCAGGAATGAATTGACTATCGAATGCTCTTCCATAGAATGAATCACCTTCATAAGTAGATTCATACAGTTGACCGTTTCTGTTTTCCAATATGAGGTCCGAGGATTTTTCCTCAAAATGGTAGGTTCCTGCCATTGAATTGATCAGTTCTTGAGGAGCTTCCAATAAATATTCATCTAAGCCAGTCTCCTCTTCAAGCTTTGTGTCTAATTGACGAATTGCTTTCAGAGATTGGTCAATTGTCCATCGAGAGTTAATTAGAATATTGATATACATTTCGCGATATACGGTCATATAGTTTTTGTATATCGGGTCATACATATAATATCTATATTCTTCTTCTGAGTTCACATAGAACAGGTTGCTTTTTGAAAACCATTCAAAGTTCTGGTATTGGTATTCTTTATGTTTATCTAGAATGGAAAGCATTCCATCCATGTATTGTATTACCATAGGAATAGCGTCTTGATATATAAGGACCAACTGCTCTAGATTGGCAGCGAAATCTTCATCTAATTCGTCTATATGATTCATTAGTAGTTGAAATCCTCTGTCATGAACCTCGAATGGCATGTACGTTCTTATTAAATCGTGAAATTCGGAAGAATCCAGGTTGCTAGGCAAAGGTTGGCTAAAGTCCGAATTTTTGAAAACAGTAATGAGAGAGTCCTTTTGTAGGTATCCTTTATTCACACTTTGAAGTACCTCTACGTCTAGTTTGAGTTCATCTATTATTTGAGATAGCATGGCCTTGGTTTTGGCCTCGCCTTTGCGTTTTTCATTCCAGTTATTGATTTGAAGGGCAATCAATATTCCAATGACCACCAACACAATTTCGCCAACTGCATATCTCAGGTACTTACTGCTCATGTTATTTCTTCTAAGTTTTCTTAGGAAGTTCAGCATCATTCATTATTAATAAAATAATCTTCAATAAGTCTATCTCCCCTTTGGTTTATTCCTTCCATAAAAAAGACAAAGCCTCTCCAGTGAATGGCCAGGCGTGAAAATGTATTGATGAATTCATCGTCTCTTGACATCTTATCAAAGTCATATTCGAAGGTAATGTCTAGGGTGGAAGGGTCGGTTGTAGATCGGATATATCTATTGTAAATCACAAATTGATCTTCTACTTGCTGACCTAGTTTGACATATATTGACTCTACTTGAGTTAGATAGCTGTATAATTCTGCCAACTCTGTTCTCAACTCTTGCTGGTAAATAAGGTTGATGTTTCCGCTTTCTTTCATTTCCTCATAGGTGAGCATCTGCGGCAGTTGATAGGTAGTCCTGGGAAACCATAGCAGGGAGTATTCTACAGTCTCAAGTTCCTCATTAGAAAGAGGAGTTCCTCTTTCTAAATAAGTCTGAGTAGTGGTAATGGCTTCTAGAATATTTCTGTTTTGCTCGCTTAATGATTCACTTCTATTGATGAGTTGATGTAGGTCCTGTTCGATTCTATCCAGGTAGATATTGGAGAGATTTTGTTCCTTCCTGTTATCATTCCAGGTGTTGATACTTAAGGCGATCAGAATACCGAAAACAACTAACACAATCTCTCCAATAGCGTATTTTAGATACTTGCTGTTCATTTGGTTGCGTCTAAGGTTGCGGAGGAAGTTGAGCATGTGGTCTGAATCACTGATTAGATTGATTTATGGATTTCTCGGATTGTTTGTGAGTACTAGCCTCTTAAAAGTTAAGCTTTTTGAGCCAAAGTTGATGAGTAGTCCTACTTCCAAACGGTATGCCTTCAAATAATTAAGGGCTTGTGCCATATGAACATCCTCCAATTCTTTGATTGCTTTGAGTTCAACTAATACCTTATCCTGGACAACGAAATCTGCTCTTCGGGTGCCAATAGGTTCAGTCAATTCTTTGTAATAAATATCTTGTTCTATTTCCCTTTGAAAATTCAAGTTTCTTTGACTCATTTCATAAGCTAATGCTCTTTGATAGATTACCTCCTGAAACCCATTTCCTAAGAATGAATGAACTTCGAAGGAGGCTCCAATAATCTTTTCTGTTATCTCACTATGTTTTAAATCTGTGTGTGTCATATCATCTTTATAATCCGTGATTCGGACAGTTTCTTCTAAGCTTTCGAAGGAAGTTGAGCATGGTTTATTGAGGGAAGTAATTATCTAAGATATGGTTCGTTTGATCCAAAGCCTCTTGCAAATTGGAGATCATTATTCGGTAATAATTACGTTTTGAAGTGCCCCATGTATTGAGTGCTGCTCCTAGTTCTTCCAAACGTGCTTTAGCCCATATCTCAT
>JABXHN010000058.1 GCA_013373635.1 Flavobacteriaceae bacterium | reverse complement strand
GGGCGTGTGGGGGCACTCTGGTGGCGGTAGCTCAACACTCAATTTGTTATTCCGCCACGGCGATAAGTTTCATGTAGGGGTATCGCAAGCGCCGGTAGCCGATATTCGCTATTACGACACCATCTATCAGGAACGCTACTCGGGTAATCCCAACACCGATCCGGTAAGTTATGAGCAAACCTCGCCCATTACCTTTGCGAAAGATTTGCAGGGAGAATTATTACTGGTGCATGGCACCGGCGATGACAACGTGCACTACCAGGGCACTGAGGCACTTATTAACGAGCTGGTAAAACACAACAAGCAGTTTGAATTTATGGCCTACCCGAATCGTAGCCACGGTATTTATGAAGGCGAAGGCACCACGTTGCATTTGCAAACCATGAAAACCAACTTCTTTATTGAGCACCTGAAGCCTTAATCAGCTTTACGCTCACTATTGCTACGCAGCGGGTGCAATGCCTGCTGCGTGAATTTATAAAATGGTTGACTCTGTCCTCTAAAAAGTCATTGAGATAGTGGTACCCCGTATCTGATACGATTATTTTCTTGTGTGCTACGATTCAAAATGACAGGCAGTTTTAGACATTAAGCGGACGTTCAATGCCTTACTAATGGGCGCATAAATGCTTGGCTAAAATTAGCGTTGAAGGAGCGCAAGCCAAGCGTTTTGCGTCCTTTTGAGTAATTAGCTAAATAGCTTGTGCTTTCACCTCTGCCATCTTTTGTTTGTCTTTAATTCTTTAGTTAGGAACTTCACCCAATTCATTGAGTACAGGTAGTGATCAAACCCTTCAATAAAACTCGAGTACTCACCTTTAAAGCCTGCATCAACTTCCCTCGGTCTTGCCTCATAAAACTTCCAGCACTTTGTATGCAAGACCATATTAAAGCCTTTAATCTTTTTCTCTACTAACTCAACCACTTTGGAGGGTTTCAATTTAAAAGGGTTTTCTATGCCCTTTATAAACGCAACACCTTGCTCATAGTTTTCGATTTCATCATCACTCAAATTGTTTACGTTCAAAAACTCTACTGCGATATCTGAAGATTTTGCGTGGTTTCCTAATTTGGGTACCAAGAACGCGCGAATCCGATATTTTTGGCTTTCGACAATGTCATCATTAAGATCGTTTCTATATGTTTCCATATATTCACGGACAATCTTATAATTTTCTTTTTGTAGTTGTTTTAATGAGTCGACTTGGGCTTGCTCGCTAATTCTAGTCAACTGCATTGCAATGGCTAAACTAGCTGTTAGAGCATGGTCGTCACCAAACTCTTCAACAAGTAAAGTTTCAAAGTTACTTAATGCAGACTGACACTCCCCACAAACAGCCAGGTCAATTGCTGGTAAACTACGATGTTCAATTTTATTTCTCAAACCGATCAAAAATTTAATATTGGCTTTTTCTGCATTTGTCTCGCCTTGCCAAAATGCATCACAGCACTCGCTTAGCTCCCAAACTTTCTCTTCACCATCGATAAATATTGGGTCTCCATTTTCGTCTAAATGGAAGTAATTAGTACCTCGTTTTTCGAAAATTGCATGAAAAAGAGAAGTGTAGGCAATCACAATGTTTACAATGAAACCGTAAGTTTTGAATTCCGTATAAGGGTTGTTGTAGGTTGATACAGCAAGTAAGGCGAACTCTTTTGCCTTATAAACTAGGATTCCTTTAGTTGAAAAATCTTCGGTTTTTTGAAGCTTTTGGCTATGTACACTTCGAAACTCGTCTTTACTTAAATAAGAAATCCCTGAACTTGAGTACTGAGTCCCATCTTTTGTCACATATTGATGCCAACGCTTAGAAGGATATGTACTGCATGTTCCTGTACTCCACCCTGTAGCTTCTGCTAACTGCGCAATTGTAAAAGTTTCGGTTTCTTTTTCTTTGGCTACCAAAAATTCATAAGCCAAATCAACTTTATCATATCTACTCATTGCGCGACTCCATTTGCCATTTAACGCTGCTGTATGGGGCATTTTTTGTGTATTGGAGTTTTGGGGTATAGTGGTGGGGCCACACCAAAACGGAGCGAAGCAAAAAATGTCCCTATGACAGCCTTGTTATGCATTAGATCTCTATAATTTCCTTTCGCATTTGAGATAGAAGCTTTTGAGAATATACCTGTAATTCTGAGCCTAAACTAGATGCTTTTGACTGAAACAATGCTGTCTCTTCTTCTTTTTGATTTATCACGATATCGGTAAAATTGCTCATATATGTGTTGGTAATATCAAAAATCTCCTGGTTTAATTTTTCAATTGCATCGAAAGTAACAAGCATTTCATCTGTGGCAATGAGCTTTAGGCGATTTGACTCGTACTTAAGTCTCAATACGTCTTTAAGACCATCATTCATCAGGGTTTGAATTTCAGAACTAAACCATGATATGACTTCACTTTCTTTCTGTGAATCTCCTGATTCTGAGGCACTTAAGTACTCTCTAAAATATGTTTGGATGATTGGTTGCATTTTTTCAGGAACATCAACTTGATTCTTCTTGCCAAGAGAGTCTAAATCAGTGACATACTGACTATATTGAGTCGCTTTTAAGTCGAATAGTTTCAAGCGGCGATCAAAGCCATATTTAATATCTTGTTCAAGGTGTTTAAGTTTCCTCTCATGGGCTTGCTTATTAAAATAGAGAAAACCACCCCACAAAATATTGATGATACCGAATGCCCACGCATAAAACTGGGGGTTATCTTGAATTAACTTATAGATTATTTCCATACTCTGCTTCTATGCATAACAGTTTATTACTGAGACTCATACTAACACCCGTTTCCAATGAAAAACTATATTCAGTATTTTCATGGGAAAAGTTAAATGTCTGCTGTACGTACATAGCAGCCTGTTAGAATCAGTCCAGCACTTTAGTAAAAAGAGCCTAAGAAAAAACATAAATCCAATTAAATGTGTTAACACCGAGCAATTCTGTCATCGCTATTGCTCCCATATTTGTTGTGACGAGTAT
>JABXHN010000065.1 GCA_013373635.1 Flavobacteriaceae bacterium | reverse complement strand
TAAACATCAGCACGCACTATTTCATATTTTACTGTAAATTAGGCCAATGAACTCCTATAATGCGCCACTCAAACGGTTCCAAGCCGTTTACCCACAACGCACCCGTAGCTCAGCTGGATAGAGCGTTGCCCTCCGGAGGCAAAGGTCATAGGTTCGAATCCTATCGGGTGCGCCATTATTAAAGGGCTGTAGCCCGATTCTCTTCTTCTAAAAATTCTCTTTTCAAAATATGTAGCACTTTTCTGGTTGCAATTTTACTTTTGTCTGTAATTTTCTTACTTTAAGAAACCATGGATCGATGAGAAAGCGCTTGTGGAATTCTTTGAAGTTCAACCAACACTGGATAACTACTGGTGCTCTATAAAACTGTTTGGCCGAAACGTTGTTTCTTATAAATGTACTTTCTCACACACGATCTGACAGTCTCGGAATTTGAGTGAAACCAAATCTCACATTCCTCAAATAAATATTGCTTTTGCAAAAGAGCTCAATCAAAGTTGAAAGGGCGCACATGTACTTGTATTCTCGTATCAATAAGATCATGCGTCACTAATAACCACAAGGGATTATCAATGAGTGAGACGGAAGACTCCTCTCCAGATTTTATCTTCAGGCCGAAAGCTAGATTAATGGTTCTATTGGGTGACCAGCTGATAAAGAACCATACGTTAGCTTTATTTGAGTTAGTAAAAAACGCCTACGACGCCGACGCTGAAAATGCAATTCTGACGCTTTTGGATATCGATAGTGATGATGGCCTAATTGAAGTGGAAGATGATGGCCTTGGGATGGATTTAAACACAATAAAAAATGTATGGTTAGAGCCAGCAAATAACCATAAAGCTGAATTTAGAAATCAAAAGAAAAGAACCTTTAAAGGACGCCTACCTGTAGGTGAAAAAGGTGTTGGTAGATTTGCCGTCCACCGTCTCGGAAATAGAATTACTATGGTTACAAAGGCTCAGGGCGCTAAGGAAGTCGTAGTAGATATAGACTGGATAGAGTTCCTAAAAAATGATTATCTTGATGAAGCTCCGGTAACAGTTATCGAAAGAGAGCCTGAAGTTTTTAAAGGTGATAAAACTGGAACCCGAATTACGCTATCAGATCTTAGACAAAAATGGAAAAGAGGAGATATTCGTAAACTCTACCGCTCTGTTTCTTCCATGACGCCGGTGTCACTAGATGGAGATGAGAATTTTTTTGATGAAGTACTCGATAAAGATACAGCTCAAACCACCGACTCTGGGGATTTCAAAGTCGATTTCATATTGTCACCAGACAGAAATTGGCTTTCAGATTTATTTTCGCCAAGTTTAGCGGCTTCTCAGGCCTTATTTAGATTCGACTACGTACTTTCAGATGAGGGATTGAGCTACCAATATAGGTTTACGCCATTTGAAGCTATGAAAGCTGAATATAAAGGTGTATTAACAGACAGGACGAAGAGCGAAAAATACGTTAAGTCATTTGAGTTCTTTTCAAAATCCCCTCCCGATGATGCTATTAGTATGAAAAATAGAGTTAATAGGGATGCTAAACCCCTTTTAGGTTCTAGTACAAAGGGTATAGGTATTGGCCCTCTTAAGGGAACAATTCTAGGTTTCGATTTTGATCAAGAAATATATGATCGTTACCAACATGATGAAAATAAGGGGTTGGCCGATTATTTGCGGCAACAAGGGGGAGTTAGAGTTTATCGCGATGGTTTGAGGGTCTATAACTACGGAGAGCCAGGAGACGACTGGCTACACCTAGATCATAGAAGGATACAAGGTCCTACAAAAAGGCTGGGAAGTCGTCAATTACTCGGTACATTATTCTTACAGCTAGAAGAAAGTGAACAATTAATAGAAAAAACCAATAGAGAAGGTTTTGTTGAGAATGATGCTTATAATGAGCTCGTTTACGCGATGCTTTGTATTCTTGCCCAATTCGAGGCAGAGCGAAATAAAGATAAAAGATATCTCAAATCCGTCTTAACTACTGCACCAGGAAGTTCGGACAGTAAGGAATCAAAAAGACGAAAAACAGCTGATGAACTCATAGATCATCTTAAGCAAGATGTTATTTCCAAAGAAGAATACAAAGAGTTGAGACCTATAGTTGAACAAGTTTCGAAGGCTTACAAAGAGACACGAGATGCGCTAATGTCTGCTGCTGGAGCGGGAATGGGGTTGGTTACCGTGTTTCATGAGTTAGAGCGTGGAGTCCGTAATTTACATCAGGCTATTGAAGAACGGTTAGATTCAGCGAAGTTAAGGGAAATGTCGGTTGAAATCGTCTCTTTGTTGAGAGGAGCGATGTACATGGTTAGTACGAAGCAAATGGAAACAATCAGCGCTTCTCGACTTGTTGACTATGTGCTGCTAACACAAGGTCGGAGATTTAAACGTCACGGCATTGAACTTCTAAACGGCTTTAAAATTTCCAAAAATTTAGATTTTGATATTACTGGTATTAGACGAATGCTAACTACTGCCATTATCAATTTGCTAGATAACGCAATTTATTGGGCTGATACATCTGAAGACGAAGATAAATATATTTGGATAGGGCCCAGTCATGAATTAGAAGGACCAGCGATAGCCATAGCAGACAGCGGGCCAGGCTTTATTGATGAAATACAAGATGTAGTACAACCATTTTTTACTCGAAAATCGGCAGGTATGGGGATTGGTCTTTATTATTCTGATATGGCGATGAAAAGCCATAAAGGCCGGTTGTATATAGATAAAAATAACACAATAGAAAAGCCTTCAAAAACCCCTGGCGCATGTATTGTGATGGTGTTTAAGGCTGGCTAGGAATATTAAATGAGAGTAAATGGAACTTATCTAATACTAGATGACAGAAATGAAGATGGTGAGCCAATCTCTGCGGTATTGAAAGAAAGGTGTATACCTCATCTGTTCTTCTTGGCTGATGAAGCCAATTTGCTAGAGAAAATTGAACTAAATGTTTTGCCCATTGAAAAAGTCAAAGTAGTTTTTCAGGATATAAATTTAACTGGAGCTCAGTCACCGTCTAGAAAAGACTATGATAAAGCAGTTGAATTTTTAGATCGAATTCTTCCAGACGATAATGGGCCTTGGCTTATGATTTCGTGGTCTACGTGGTCTGATGATGAAGGCCGTACCGACTATCCAAGAGCCCTCTTCGAGCATTTAATTAATGAATTGCCTGATGGTAAAAAGCCACTAACTTTAAAAGTATTAGATAAGCATCAATTTACGTTAGGAGGAGCTGGCACTCACACCACCGTAGAAGCATATGAAGATATGGTGAAAGAGAGGCAAATAACTTTGAATGAAGAAATACGCTCAAAAGTTGATTTGCCAGTACCTTTATCTACATTATTGGAGTGGGAGTTGTCAGTTTCTGGAGCTGTAAACGAAACCCTGATAGAAATCCAATCTATAGCTAATAACCATCCCAACTTGGAAGACGCTGTAGGTAAGTTACTATACGAGCTTGCAAAGGCAGAAGCTGAACAGGCTATCTCAAACGAGACTTGTGCAAGTGCCTTGTCGCGAATCTTAAATAGTCAACTTTTAAGTAGAATTCCGATGAGCATTGAGTCAGGATCCAATCTATCAGATTTCGACGAAGTTGAATTGGATAACTTTGATGACTGGAAACTTAGAATTAATAAATTTCTACATTTTGATAATGTACATCAAGAGCCTGGGCCTGGGTCACTATATTCATATAAAAGTTTCCTAGATTCTATTGCATCATTTCATTTTGTTGTTCCGCCATCAGAGAGCGCTTCAGTTCGTCATCGTAGTGAAATTGTTGGGGAACATTTAATAAGAAAATCATTTAAAGATACAATAGTCCCGAAAGCTAAAGCCAGTGCCCGAGAAAGTGTAACCGAAATCCTTGATACCTCTGAATGCATCGTCATAGATGTTACACCACCGTGCGACTTTGCTCAGAATAAAGCCGAATGGGTAAAACTATGTGCGGGAATAATAATTGATACTACTGATAAAAATAGCGAACTACAGGCGATAGAAAAGTCGTTATCTAATGCCTCCTCTTTTTGGGCGAGTTGTAATTTCTCTGACGCCATTGAAGATAGAGTATTGAGAAAAAAGGTGATCTTTAATTCTAAAATAATATTTACTCTGCCATCACACGAAGTACCAATGGCTGGATTAAAGCAAGCCAGTGTATTTAAGTTAAAAGAACAGATATTAAGGACGTTTAGTCAGTGGCTCAGTTATCAACTGGGTAGAGCTGGCTACACTTCTATGTAACTTGCTCAAGAGTTGGCTAGGTTTGAGACTGTAAGATCTTCTGTGTAAGTGGCTGT
>JABXHN010000066.1 GCA_013373635.1 Flavobacteriaceae bacterium | reverse complement strand
CCGACTTTGAATATGAGTTAAACTCTCATCCAGACTACCCTACTTTAAAATCTATATCCGACATCTTAGACAAATTTGGAATAGAAAATGCTCCAGTAAGACTTAAGCCAGAGGAATTAGAAAAGCTTGATTCGCCATATTTAGCTTACGTCCAAAATGGGGGGCATAGAGAGCTGGCATATGTAAATCTGGAAGGGCTTGGAAAATTCTCTTATACAAGTGAGAATAAGTCAGGCACATTCAAAGACATTACTGCTCTTTCTTCAATTTTCAGTGGAGTTGCAGTTTTGCTTGACCTCAAAAAAGCCAAATTACCTAGCACAAATAAAGAAAGACTGCAAACCCGATTTCTATTCAAGCTAATTTTATTGCTAGCAGCCATTTGCTTCTTTGGTTTTCTAACTTTTGGAATTTTAAACAATTCAGACACTATTTTTACTGATACCAGAGCCTATCTATTATTAATAGCCAAATTAGCTGGATTAACTCTAAGCTCATTATTGATCTCCAAGGATATTGGATACTCTCATCAGTTCATTGATAGAGTATGCAAAATTGGCAAAAAAGCCAATTGTAACACAGTTCTGGAAAGCAAGTACGCTACTTTATTTAGCTGGATTAAGTGGAGTGACATCGGATTCATATATTTCCTCTCCTGCTGCTTTTTACAATCCAATGGCACTGAAGATATAAATACAGTTCTTGCTATAGTTGCATTTCCATATGTATTTATTTCTCTGTATCAGCAACTCTTCTTAATCAAAAAACTCTGCCCTCTCTGCTTAGGGATTGTACTTCTTTTGAGTTTAGACTTCTCTTTACAAGCGGGCTCAATAAATAGTATAACTCTTGGCTTGGAGGATACACTAAAGTCCATTTTGATTCTCGCATCATGCGGAACGGCTTGGTTAGCAATCAAATCTTTAATCTTATCCAAAAAAGATAAACAACAACTTGAAATGAGGCACAATCGTCTCAAAAGGATTCCGGAAGTAGCTTCAATAGTGACCAAACGAGGGAACAAATTGATCATTCCAAATACTCCGATAAAGTCTATGAAATTTGGAGCATTAGGAAAGGAATCTTTAAAAATTCAAGCTTTTCTGAGCCTCAATTGTGGTTACTGTGCCAGATTGTATGAAGAACTAGATAAGCTCTTAACCTCGGAGAAATTAGAGATTGATGTCTTTCTGAATTTTAGCCCCAAAGATTCAAAACAAGTTGTATTTACCGACAAACTACTTAACCAATATGATCGAGGAGACAAAGGAAAGTCTTGGAATTCTCTGGGAGAATGGTACACTCAACTAGGCAAATATAACTTGAAGAGTGAAAATCCGGAGCCAAGCAATAATCTCAAAGAGCTGTTTCTTACTACGAATAACCTAATGAAAATAAACCAAATAACAGAATTACCGAAACTCTTTATTGAGGGCTATGAAAAATCCAGTCATTATCAACTGACAGATTACTTTGAGAATCTTGAACCCCTTAAAGCCCCCACTCCTGAAACTCATAATGAAATGATCATTAATACATAGTGTTAACACACATTACTTAAACTTTTGTTAAACTTAAAATTTAAAAAATCATGAGAATTATTGGTGAGAAGCTTAACAACAAAGAATTGTTAAGCATCAAAGGAGGTTTGGAATATTGCTACAAATGTGATTGCGGATCTGGTACAGGTGAGTGGGTGACATCCCGTACTACGTATCCTTTGATTGAACTTGTAATATACTGTGGGGCCGGCCATGACGGTGACTGCACATATGACGATCATCCTGAATGTGTCCATTTACATGAATAGAATTTATTCCTTTCCCCTTTAGAACTAAAGGGGAAAGGAAATTTAATCAAGATCAATTTCAATGAAAAAAAACTTACTGCCCTTCTTAGTTTTTGTATTAATCATTTCTTGTCAAAAAAAAAACACTCAAAATTCCGGAGATGGACTTAGTGTAACCGGAACAACTACAATTAGTTTAATTAGGTCGTTTGAGAACAAGAAATTGATAAATGCTAGTTCTTTTGCCTCAAAAATAGAATATGTGGTATTAGAGACAACCGCAGAAACCTTTTACCAGCAGAATACCCCTTCAGTCTTTGTACCTAACTCGAATCAAATTCTAGTGAAATCATCTAGGAGAATCTCCTTATTTGATCGACTTACAGGGAAGTTCATCAAAGACATTGGTCATTTTGGAATTGATCCTGACTCCTACCAATTAACATTACCAGATTTGAAACCAAATTCGAAACAAGGAACCGTATATGCTAAAGATCAAAGACTCCGCTTGGTGGAGTATGACATAAACCAAGGTATCGTATTAAGGAAAATAACAGAGCCTACTTTAAAAGATAGTGTTTTGGTTAACAGTTTTCTTTACCCTAGAACTTTTGTATTCTTCGGAATTTTGGACAATTGTTTCATTGCAGCATTTAACCCAAATCTAAGTGGTAAGGATCCCGTAAGACTCGTTTTATATGACTTTAAAGGTGAGCTCATTAAAATATTTAATAATCATCATTTTTTTATAAAAAAATCAAATCTTATTAGTTATAGGCAAGAAGAAGGTCAATTTTATAATTTCAATAACAAATTGATGTTTAAAGAGTCTTTTAACGACACTGTCTATAATATTACCGCTGATAAAATGATACCGAGATACATATTCAGTCTAAATGAATTCAGCCCACCCTATAGTGAAAAAGAGCTCCTAGTGTTTTCCAATTATGACTCCTATCAACAAAAAAGAAAAAGCTTAGGTTTTAACTTGCCCTTTATGGACAAATCAGAGTACATGTTTATATCCAACTTATTAGAGAGTTCTAAGTATTTATTTTTTAAACTAGAGTTTCAGAATAATGAATATATGTGTTACTATGACAAAGAAGAAAGACGAGTTAAGGTATCGACATCTACTAAATTATTCTCTGGATTTTATAACGACATAGATGATTTTTTGCCATTTAAACCTACCTCCATAAATTCAGAGGGCGAATTGGTGGGCATTGTTTCAGCCGAAAATGTTATAAATTGGTTTCGAGAAAACCCAATCAAGGCTTCTTCATTACCTTCTCATTTACTTGCTCTTCAAAAGATGAAGCCAGAGGACAATCCTTTAGTAATGATAGCCGAACTAAAATAACCATTTTCCATATTTAGTTTCAGAATTAAATCGTCCTCTTCAGAATGACAGACTTTACAATAAAACCCAGAATCCTCCCTTTGAATCCTAGACAAATATTAAGTATGAAAGAGATTGGCAAAAAGTTAACAAGAGATGAACTCTTATCAATTGATGGGTTTAATTGGCACTGCAAGTGCCTTCATAATACTGGAGAGTGGGAGTCAAATTCGATTCGAGAAGCAAACAACACTGCCCATTGGGCATGTGAAAATAGAGGCATGCTTGCTTTATGTACTTCCACTATAGAAAACAGATTATATCGGGTTAATATTAAATCGAATAAGCCATAGAGTTTTAACTTTTATTTTAACATTGAAATTCCCCTACTCAAAACAACTTGATGCCATGGACTGTGGTCCCACTTGTCTTAAAATGGTGGCTGACTTTTATGGGAAATCCTATAGTATACCTAAACTTCGAGAGCTAAGCTATATTACCCGAGAAGGCGTGTCCATGATGGGGATCAGCTATGCAGCTGAAGCCATTGGTCTACACACGCAAGGTGTAAAAACTACCTACGAACAATTAAGAAATGAGGCTAATTTACCTGTCATTGTGCACTGGGGCCAAAATCACTTTGTGGTGGTTTACAAAATCAAGAAAGGTAGAAACGGCAAGGATAAAATCTATATTGCTGACCCTGCTGTAGGCAAGCTAACCTATTCTGCTGAAGAGTTTCTTAATAAATGGAGACAAGACAATACAAATGAGCTAAAGCGAGGCATTACCTTGCTAATAGAGCCTACACCAGAGTTCTACCAAGAAAACCCTCATGAAGAGCGAAAGCTTAGATTCTCTTATCTCTTGGGTTATTTAAGACCCTATAGAAGTTATATTATCCAACTCATGCTTGGGCTTCTTACTGGGAGCCTTATTAGCTTAGTTTTCCCATACCTGACCCAGTCAATTGTAGATGTTGGTATTAATAATAAGGACATGGGCTTTGTGGTGCTTATCCTTATCGCTCAGCTAGTTCTTACTTTTGGTCAAACTGCCAATGGACTTATAAGAAACTGGATATCCCTGCATGTCACTACAAGAGTAAGCATTTCGCTTATTGCCAATTTTCTGGCCAAACTAATGAGGCTGCCCATAGCCTTTTTTGATGCCAAAATGATAGGTGACATCATGCAGCGGATTAGTGACCATAACAGAATACAGTCATTCCTAACGAAATCCCTGATAGACATTCTGTTTGCCATAATTACCCTATTGCTTTACAGTTTTGTAATGGCCTCCTATAGCTATAGTATTCTGGCAGTATTTTATTTGGGCAGTATTCTATATATCGGCTGGATACTACTTTTTCTGAAGAAAAGAAGAGATTTAGACTACAAGAGGTTTACACAATCTTCCGAAAACCAGAACAGCATTGTTCAGCTGATAACCGGTATGCAGGAGATTAAGCTAAATAATGCAGAGAAAAGAAAAAGGTGGGAATGGGAGCGTATTCAAGCCAAGTTGTTCAAAGTAAGTGTTGGAGGGTTAATACTGAATCAAAATCAGCAACTAGGCTCCACATTCATTGACCAGACTAAGAACATTTTTATTTCATT
>JABXHN010000083.1 GCA_013373635.1 Flavobacteriaceae bacterium | reverse complement strand
GACAGTAAGCAAAAATAAAGTTAGCAATTCCATTTAATTAATCACCTGTGAGCCTGTATTAATAACTTTTTAAAACGGAGCGCAGGCGCTTGGGCTAAAATTCGAAGCAGTCCAAGTGTATGCGTCCCAGCGAACTAAGTCAGCCCTAATTTGGTTTTCTATCATTTACCTTTTCCAACTAGATTCCATTCAGGGCAAAGTTTACGCACAATACTATCTTCTAACCCTGCTGCTAGGTTAAGGTGAAAAGCTCCCAAATGAAGTAGCCCATTATCTGGTAAGACAAATAGCTCAGCTTTCGAGCCATTCAACAACGCATTTGTTAAATGAGCGTTATTTTTGATATTGGTGCTTTGTGAGGGGCCTGGCCTCAAATATCCGTACATCCTTTTCTTTAAAGGTTGTACAGTTTTTCCTATATACATAGGATTTTCATCAACAACGAGGCAATATAATACATTTTGAGAGTTTTCCTCAGACGCTAAGGTTAATCGGAGAGAGTGACCTACTAAAGACCAATCCCCAACTTTCTTGAAACAGACTTCTATTAGTTTGTCTAACATATTTTTGGCTTTTAACACTTGCCTAACCGGCGCTAAACTTAGCGACGAAGGAGCGCAGCCTGCTTTTTTCGACCCAGCGAGCCTGCGATCGACTACAGCAGATTGTTATGTGCAGTTTTAAAAAAGGCTTTGCTGGTCTTCCTCGTTTTTTTCCATCTGTTCAATATGTGAAAAAATTATCTTAGGGCGCCGAGCACCGAGTACTCCTTTGGAGTCAAGTCGCGAAATGTAACCGTGAACTCGGCATTCTAAAAAGAGAGCTGGTTTATACTTTACAATACTTCCTGTTTCAGGGTGGCATGCCAAAATATGACCTTGGTATGCAAGCCCCATTGTATTTGACATTTCATTACCTCGTGTCAGCTCACCCTCCAAAACTACATATTGCCCATGAACTAGTTCAGGAAAAAGAACTTCGTCAGTTTCTGATTCTTCTTGAGTAAATATACCCTTATGGTGAACAGTCAAGTTTTCTTCTATCAAACCACCATCTTCATGAACCCCGATGAGTAGCTCACGGTCTTCATGTACTAAATTTGCTATATTTTCTATCAGTGAAGGAGTTGACGATACGTAAAGGTCGAAGAAATATTTTGGAACGTATAATGTTTCTCCATTTGAGTTTTTAATGCCAATGAGTTGATTATTTTCTGCAAATTCAACATTGTTGAAAGACTTAATTGTTACACTTCCAAGGTGTTTTCCAATTCTTATAAACCACTGGATTGCAGAAATAGACTTCTTAAAAATGTCCTTAATGCCGAAATTTTCAAAGTCTTTCTCTGCCATCTTTTGTGCAGCTTTGACTCCATAGGCTGTTGCGACAGCTCCACTTCCAAGCTTTACTAACTGTATTAATTCCGGAACGGCAATTTCCCAAGAGCCTTTTTTAATTTGTACTGGGAATTCGTATTCATACTTTCTTAATTCTGATACTTGTTGTCCTACAAAGAATCTGACGGCTTCATCAAAGCCTAATAATGCTTGAGCCGACTTTCTGGCATCCATGACACCATCGTTGACCAATTCACCTTCATATTTCAAAAAGCCTAAGTACTTATTTTCTCTTTCCATGAAAATTCACCTAAATTTAAATTATCCTTTTTGCACATAACGCCCGCAAATGCGGCGTAAAATGCTTGGTTATACTAAGTGAGGCGCGAACGCAGCCAAGCTTTTTGCGACCGACCTTGATGCGATTGTTATGTTTTGACAACACTACAAGTATAATTGAAGAAGTTAAAAGGGCTTGTTTTAGTTTGAGATTTTTTATACTCACCTTTCCCACTAGGCTCAAGGCTAAAGCTACTGCCGTTATCAAATATCCAAGATTGGATAAGCCCGTCTACCTTATATTTAGTTTCAATTAATAGTCCGTCTAAATAAACAGCGCCATTGCCAGTATTACCGCTTTTTACAGTTAAGGATATTGCACAGCGCCTTTTAGTTTGATTTGAGCTAGCAGAGCAATCCCAAACTCTAGTCGCATTACCATAATCACTTATGCAATTTTTTAACTCAGGGAGTAATTCATCAAGGGTTTTATTAGAAACAACTTTAGATGATGCTTTGGATTGTACACCAATCTGGAAGCCACCAATAAAACAAAGAATGGCGACACTGATTAAAACCAATATAAGAATCATTTTATTTTTATTGAATATCACAACCGTTCCTTGGAAAAACATAACACTAAGCTAAGTGGCAAAAGCACTATGCGATAATGGCGGTCCGCCGCATTGTGTTTTTATCCCAGCGGCCTGCGCAGCAGGTTTGCGACTTGAGCGTTTTGTTATGCACTACAAGTTATTGAACTCGTTAATCGCTTGTTGTGCTGCTTCCTGTATCCTCTTTATGTCGTTATTTGCGTTTTCAATATACTCGTCAATACAATTTGAATAATCTTCGAGCTCTGCGTTATAACGCTTAACCTGCACATTGTAGCTATCAATTTCAAATTGGTTGTTAAACTGATACGGCTTAAATGGCTTTGAGGTTGGGGGATAGCAAGTATTTTTCGGATAGCTTCCGAGTGTGAAATTTGACCCGCCAAAAACCATAGCTAAGGCGGGAAAGCAAAATAATAATGTAGCACTGGTGATAATTTTTTTTTTCACTTGATGCCTCTTTTGTATTGCATAACGCCATAAGCAGCGGCGCGTTTACGCGTCCGACTGACTTTGCTTGTTATGAGTGGCTTTACTTACCAGCTCTCTATAATCCATATCAAGCTCAATATAGGTTCCCTTTGAGTAAAAGAGATCTACAGTACTTTGTCTCAATACATGATAAACAAGCTGCTTGATTTGAAGTGCAAGCGTTGTGTGCCCAGTAGGCACAAAATAAACCTGCTTCCAGCTTCTTTCATTCAGCTTGGCGAACAACTCTTCGAGTACTTTTTTGTACTCACACTTTATACTTGTCTCGTCCGAAAAGTCTAAGTTACCTCGCGATGCAACAAATATTTCACCGTGAAGGTATTGCGGCGGGACGGAATGAACTCCTTCATTGCCTATTATGGTCAAAACCGAGTCTTCTGTGAGTCGACTTAAAAGAAGTTTATTCAGTTCATCCTCGCCAAATTTACTAATGAAGCGATTGATCAAGTCTTCAGAATTATCGTAACTCACAACTTTGCTCCATTAGGCGTTCAATATCCGAAGTGAAAAACTCAAAAAGTGGCGTACCTGTTTCAACTTTTACAGCTGGGATAATCGAATAGCCTTTGCTGTTTGTAAAAAACTTAACCCATATTGTTTGGTCTGTTTTTATGAATGAGTATCTCAGGACTCTGGAGTGCTTTACAATTTTTACCAGCTCACTTTTATTAAACTCACTCTCAATAAGTTCTTTTAAATTTTTTGTTTTTTCACCGATATTTGATTTTCCGGATTTGCTATCTACTAAGTACTTCGCGGCTAACGAATCCTCATCAATATGAAATATATGTGTTTCTTTCTTATCAACTATTCTGCTTTTTATAACATCCGCATTGTCTTCAACAAACCTGTTCGAATAATGGACGCCAATAATTAACGAATTTGTAGCTTTCCATAAATTATCTTCATCAATTTTTCTTGAATTGTCGGTACAGTCTCTCAAACCATTCCTGTGAATGCGATCGGTACCCAAAGTGGCAATAGATATTTCTTGGACAATCTCTTCTCTCATTCCCTCATCAAATATCCATTGCAAAGTACCTATAACCAGCAATAGAGCTCCCAGATTTACCAAGAGTGAATCAATATCGATCTTTAGTATCGAGTATTCGAAACCATTCCCTATAAGGATCAAACACAACCCTATAACTATAATGAGTAGTTTGGAGTTTGAAGAAACTATACTATTCCGACTGTTCACAATAAATTTTCCTTAGTTGTTGTGCTGGTACTATTTTGGCTCATAATGCCCGCAGCACGGGAAAAATTGAAGCGTAGCGGAAATTTTGTCCCAGTGCTTGCGCTTGTTACGTTGATGACTTGAGGTGATGCGCATTCTTTTTAACCTCTTTAGCCAAGCCTTTAATTTTCTTCGAAGCTCCAGTGGATGATTCAACGTTGATGGAAACTACGGACTCTAAATTACAATCTCCGAAGTCAGAATTCGTACTATCTAGCATGAATTCAAAACACTGACTCTCACTTAAACACGGGTGACCAAGGTCACGGTTCTCAAAAGGTGAGCCCTCTCTTTGACCTATAGAGTTGGTGATTCTAAATTTATGGACTTTCCCGTCCTGGCAAGTAAATATTAGAGAATATAGTGTTATTGGTCTCCGACCAGAATTCACGATTTTTACATAAATCCCATCGACTATATTGGCAAAACTTTCTCTGTATGAGCCTGATACATCAAATCTTGTCCGATCACGAAACATGACGTAGAAGGCAATGCAAAGGCTCGCTACTGAAATGCAGATGCTTATGTAGGGTAATGCCTCTTTCATGCTCATGGTGAGTTGCTTACTCCTTCAACGTAATGCCAAGCTAAGCGGCAAAAAATTGTTGGCTAAAATTAGCGAGGAACGAGCAAAGGCCAACTTTTTTGTCCGTTCTTGAGCGCCTTGTTATAAATCATCCTGCAAAAGAAGCCACACAGGTATTTAAGTTATTTTTAAGTAATTCTTTTTTTTCTTTATTTGCAGTTGCAGTTGCTGTAGCTAATGCTCCATCAACTAGACCTACTGCACTAGCGGCAGCTTGTGCAGCATCCGCAATAGGCTTTTGCTCAACAACAGCTTTTAATGAAGCTTCTAACTCAGTTAAATCAGGGCTAGTCAATGTTACACTTGCTTGAGCTTTTCTCAGCTTTCTTCTTACCTCATAAATCCTATCATTTATGAATTCTATTTCGGGAAATACATTAGCATCACCTTTATAGGGTATTAAATATCTATACATGCAATGCATAACATCTGAAGCTTTTTCGTAATTCGCAGCTTGAACAGCTAATTGATATCTATCACTTGGCATCTCAGATGCACTAGCTAACAAAGCTCCCGCTGCCGCACCTTCTGGAGATTTGGCTATGCCTGCAATCAGGCCAGCAACACCAAAACCTAATGATGCATCACTTAATTCAAATTGACGCTCTCTAAGATCATTAGATTTTAAAAAATACCAATCAGAATAATTTTTTAGATTCTTTATAATTTCAGTTGGATTGGTAGCAACAGCCAATCCGTATGTAGCTTTTCTTTTTGCTAACTCTGCCTCTATGTTTTTTTCATCCACAGGAAGCGGGTACATACTTGAACAGCCCGATATTTGAATAATTGTACAAAGTATAATTGTTACGCCAATTCTCATCTTTCTCTCCTTGATTTATAACGCTTTGCTAATGGGAAAATACTGCGTATTGGTCGGAACGGCCAGCAGTAATTTTCCCAGTGAGTTTACGAACGAAATT
>JABXHN010000055.1 GCA_013373635.1 Flavobacteriaceae bacterium | reverse complement strand
TGAACCTTTAACGGCTTTCCAGCAAACTGGCCGTTGGTTCTTAGGCGTTCGATATAGGGATGCTCCGCTGAACAAACGTCAATGTACGAAGATGCCAGCAAGGAATTGTATCTAGTAAGGACGCCCCTCATGCTGTGTGTTTCTTCTGTGTCGGTGTATTCTATCGGTACAGAAGTCTCTGAACTGTTACTCTTAAGAACAATGGTCTCTCGATCCTTGTCCTGCTCGATCTCCGCATCGGGAATTGATAGGCGTTGAAAATACTGACCTAGAGTTGTGGATGACCGGATGCGAGTGAGCCTACCTTCATAGCCGGGATAACGGACTATCAGCCCCGCCTCATCAAGTGTGCTCACATAACCTATGATTTCTGGCGAAAGATGCAGTGCATTGTATCGACTGTTTGTCTTCCAGCCTGCGTTTGACATGTGAATGGCAAGATATAGGGTCGGATCATCTTGCCACGCTACGTACAGGTCCAGAATCAGTACCTTAAACTGGTTCTTGCTCGCTTGCTTTGGCTTGGGGCCACGCTTCTTCTTGTCGCTTGCGTTGCGATCAAGCCCAAGCTTAAGCCAAAGCTCGTCTATAAGCGTGTTGAGTTCGGAATGATTGGACCAGACATGAACATCGAAGGGGCGGGAATTGTTGAGTTCAGCCGCCTTAGCTTTCGAGTTTGTTTTGCTTTCTTGACCTATGTCTTTTTTCATAACTTTGACCTTCGTTCCTCAAGTCGACATACATGTTTTAGGCCATAATCGTTTTTTTAAAAAAGGGCAGCTAGAAGGACATTTCGGATAAGACAAAGCGCCAAGTAGCACTTGTAGCTTTCCATCTGTCGGGAGGAGACTTAAAATTTTCGTTCCACCACCTCGCATGAAAACGCTTGTGGTTGATCGCTGCCAAGCAACAAAACACCTTCGCCAGTTAACGGTTCAATGAAAGCTTCATGTCCTGCGAGACGCTTCTCGGTTCTACTTCAATCCCTTCCCCAAAGGTTACCTGAGCCACAAAATTATCGGCGCCAAGATGTGAGGCGAACTTACCGCCAAAGTGCTCTTTGGCAATAAGGCATGAACTTGTAGTTTCACTAAGTCCCGCCGTGCCAGTTGGGTATGATAACCCCCAAGCCCCGTTTGGCGAACATAAAGTCATATCTGCAATTGGTAGGCCGGAAATGCAATGCATTGGCCCTAATTCGCTCGGTTTGAAAAAATTAATATGGAAAATACCCCCTTTATCTTTTTCGCATCTTAGAAACTGACTGGGTTGACTCTCATTCGCCGCACAAGGGAACGCTAAGCCGACGGCACCCAAAAGTAAAAAGGCTGCGATAACGCAATAATGGCTGTCAAATTTCAGAATCGTGTTCAGCATCAGTTATTCTCCTCCACGAATAATTGATCCCAAAGGGTAACATCATACTTCATTATATTAAATAGTGCATTGGCAGCTTTGGTCACATCCCCACCGCCGAATAGTAAATATTCCGCCAAATAATTTCTTGCCAATGCGATTGAATTATTATTCCTGTACCGTTCAGTCAGCACGCAAAACAATATCCACTCGATTGAGAATTCCTCAGAAATATTCTTCAACGGATACCCTAATGCCAAGCCCGCCATTCCAACTGCGGCTACTGCTTGAACCCCATCAGCATTCCACTCCTGCAAAGTGCCTAATGCGAGCAGAGCATCTTTTTCAGTTACGCTAAGCGGCAGTTTTTCCATCCATTCATCCAAGTGAAGCGCACCCAGCTTTGCAACTTCTGGAATTTCAGATAGATGTTTATTTATTGTGGGGCTGGCGCTGCTATATCTTGGCTTGGTTGCTTTTGTCAAATCTGATGAATATTTTTTTAAGAATCCAACAATATCAAGATGCTCCAAGTCGCTAGCGAGACCGGTTACCGCAAGACTTTCGATCGTTGGTGGAGCAAACCGGTTTGTATTTGAAGATTCTTTATCTATACTGTCTATCGAATGCACTTTGCTCGGAGCGGACTGGATACCACCAATAATTCTACCCCTCAATCGGGAAGCTTTGGCCGCATCGAAATCTTCCTCCGTCACCATGTTTGGCACGTAAATGTCATGCTGCCTTGGCCTAAACCTAGTTAAATAAATCAATGCAAACACCAATGAGGATATCCCAAAAATAGTAGAATCTCCGCCGCCTGAAGCTGCGAATGGAAAACTAAACAACATTATTAAAAGTAGTATTGTGGAGAGCAGTTTCATCCGATGCGCAGCCCCTTGTTGATCCAAAAAACCTTGTCCATCAATTTATTTGTGTCGAAAACATGAAGTGCTCGATTATGTAATCAATATCTCGGGCTAGAAGTGGTGGGGATACCCACATGCCAATTCCTATCACTTTTCATATCCATTACCCTTAATAATTGATCTATCTCGTACATCCATCTAAACCTCACTCATCTCCCAAACCCCGTGTGTTGCAGACCTCATATATAGCTATCCGAGACACCCCCTATGGCCCACGCAGGGGGTAGTCTT
>JABXHN010000092.1 GCA_013373635.1 Flavobacteriaceae bacterium | reverse complement strand
ATTTTTACAAACTAAGTCAAATAGAGTAGGAACAGTCGCTACTGAGCTATTTCCAAAGGTTTGAATATTCATTGGCATCACTCCTTCTGGAACTTTCATTTTGTAGAGGCGGTAGAGTCTTTTAATGATGGCATCATCCATCTTTTCATTCGCCTGATGGATAAATATTTTTTTGATATCTAAGATGTCAACTCCACTTTGATCGATTGCAGATTTGATAGCTGCAGGTACATGAGTCACAGCAAATTCGTAAATCTTACGTCCGTACATCTTGATGTAACGTTGATCTTCGGTAGCCTCATCGTTATACGATTCTCCAAAGAAAAGGTATTTTGCTTCGTCAAAAGCAAAGGTTTGTGATCCTGTTGCCAGGTATTCTCCTCCGTCTTCTGTTACTTCAACAATAGTAGCACCAGCTCCATCGGCATAGATCATAGAATCTCTGTCGTGTGGATCGACAACTCTCGAAAGTGTTTCTCCTCCAATTACCAAACATTTTTTAGCCATACCAGCCTTGATAAAGGCATAGGCTTGAATCATTCCCTCAACCCATCCTGGACATCCGTATAGAACGTCATAGGCCACACAATTAGGATTTTTAATCCCCAAGCCGTGTTTGACGCGAGTTGCTAAACTCGGTAGGGTGTCGGATTGGTTTTGTCCGTACTTGATATCACCAAAGTTATGAGCGAAGATGATGTAGTCTAATTCTTCTTGGTCAATTCCTGCATCAGCAATAGCTTTTTTGGAAGCATCGATTCCCAAATCGGAAGTATTGAGATTGTGGTCCGCGTATTTGCGCTCTTCAATCCCTGTAATTGCCTTGAACTTTTCAATGATAATGTCATTTTCAGCATCAAATGCTGATCCATCCATATCTAAAAATTCGTGATTTAAAAAAGTATCGTTCTTTACGATTTGAGAAGGGTAATGAGACCCAGTTCCAGTAATGCTAATTTTCATAATTGACGTTATCTTCACACAAAGGTAAATTAATTTGAATAAAACCGATAAAAAGGCTTGTAGAGAATGAGATAAACTCTTACAAGCCTTTTAAAATCAATGTTTTATTCTTCGTAATCCGAGATAGGATTACAACTGCAAATTAGGTTTCGATCTCCATAAGCATCATCGACTCTTCTGACACTAGGCCAGAATTTGTTATGAGCGATATAGTCTAAAGGAAATGCGGCTGTTTTTCTGGAATAGGGTAAGTTCCATTCGTCTGAAGTCAACATGCGTTCCGTATGTGGAGCATTTTTTAATGGATTGTGTTCTTGATCCTTTGAGCATTGTTTGATTTCAGCGCTAATGCTTATCAAGGCGTCGCAGAATCGATCTAATTCTCCTTTGCTTTCACTTTCAGTGGGTTCAATCATCATCGTCCCAGGTACTGGGAATGACATTGTTGGAGCGTGGAATCCGTAATCCATCAATCGCTTTGCAATATCGACAACCTCGATTCCGTATTCTTTAAATGGACGGCAGTCGATGATCATTTCATGAGCAGCTCTACCTTGTTCTCCTGTATAGAGAATTTGGAATTCAGACTCCAAACGATGTTTCATATAGTTGGCGTTGAGAATTGCAATTTTTGTGGATTGTGTTAATCCTTCTTCTCCTAACATCTTGATATAACCATACGAAATTAAGCATACGAGTGCTGAACCATAGGGAGCCGCAGAAATCGCTTCTGTTTCATTTTCATGCCCTAACTCCATCAATGGGTGCCCCGCTAAAAATGGTTTGAGTTGTGGAGCAACGCAAATTGGCCCTACGCCAGGTCCACCACCTCCATGAGGGATAGCGAAGGTCTTGTGGAGGTTGAGGTGACATACATCCGCTCCAATTGTCGCGGGATTCGTCAATCCAACTTGAGCATTCATATTGGCTCCGTCCATGTAGACTTGACCACCGTGATCGTGAATCAGTTTTGTAATTTGTTTTATAGAGGATTCAAACACTCCGTGAGTAGAAGGGTAGGTAATCATCAACGCTGCTAAATTCTCAGAATGTTGAATTGCTTTTGCCTCTAAATCTTCAAGGTCGATATTTCCTTTATCGTCAGTTTTAGTTACGACAACTTTCATACCAGCCATCACTGCCGATGCTGGATTTGTGCCGTGAGCAGAGGCAGGAATCAAACAAATATTTCGATGTGATTCTCCTCTTGATTTGTGGTAGGCACGTATCACCATCAGACCTGCAAATTCTCCCTGAGCTCCAGAGTTTGGTTGAAGTGAAGTGGCCTCAAAACCAGTGATTACTGCTAATTGACGTTCGAGTTCTTGAAGCATCTCAATATATCCCATCGCTTGTTCTTTTGGAACTAATGGATGAATTGAAGCCCATCTCGAATCACTTAAAGGCAATAATTCAGATGCGGCATTGAGTTTCATCGTACAGGATCCCAAAGAAATCATAGAGTGGGTTAGTGATAAATCTTTGCGTTCTAAAGATTTGATATAGCGCATCAAATCAGTTTCTGAATGATAACTTCTAAAGACCTCATTGAGTAAGAACTCTGAGGTTCTTTGAAGTTCAGATGGAATGACTTCTTCCTCATTGGTTTGTAAGGAAGCTTTCTCAATATTTAGAGCTTTTGAGAAAATACTGAGGATTTGATCTAAGTCCTCTCTAGTTGTCGTTTCATTGATTGAAATTCCAATTCCTTTTTCAGTGTATAAGAAATTGACTTCCTCCGCTTCGGCAGCAGCTTTAACAGCTTTTTGATCTGCATTCACAAGTAGGGTATCAAAATAGGATCTATTGAGGAGTTCAATCCCCATATTTTTTAAACCAAGAGCTAAGTCTTTAGTGTTTTGATGAATCTTAGAAGCGATATAGTTCAATCCTTTTGGACCGTGATATACAGCATACATACCTGCCATCACCGCTAAAAGAACCTGTGCAGTACAAATGTTAGAAGTAGCCTTATCTCTTTTAATGTGTTGTTCACGAGTTTGAAGTGCCATTCTAAGGGCTCTATTGCCATCGGCATCTTTTGTCACTCCAATAATTCTACCAGGGATTGAGCGTTTGTACTCATCGTGTGTTGCAAAATAAGCTGCATGAGGACCACCATATCCCAAAGGAATTCCAAATCGTTGAGTGGTACCAACAACGACATCTGCACCCCATTCTCCTGGAGGGCTAAGTAGTACTAAAGACATTAAGTCCGCAGCTACAGCTACTTTTATGTCTTTTTCTTTTGCATTGGAAACAAAATCTCTATAGTCATTAATTTCACCTAATGATGAAGGGTATTGTAATAGACATGCAAAGTATTCTTCTGAAAAATCAAATGATGCAGCATTACCAACTACAAGTTCAATTCCAATAGGATTCGAACGTGTTTTTAAGATGGATAGTGTTTGAGGAAGTACTGTTTCATCTACAAAAAACTTAACGGCATCCACTTTCTTCTGATCTCTAGTTCTAAGACCAAAAAGCATACTCATCGCTTCAGCAGCAGCAGTTCCTTCATCTAATAGAGAAGCATTAGCGAGTTTCATTCCAGTCAAATCTCCAATTGCAGTTTGGAAGTTTAAAAGAGCTTCTAAACGACCTTGTGAAAGCTCCGCTTGATACGGAGTATAGGCAGTATACCATCCTGGGTTTTCTAAGATGTTTCGCTTAATCACCGAAGGAGTAATCGTATGATGATAGCCTAATCCAATGTAAGTTTTAAAGAGTTTGTTTTTGTTAGAGAGTTCTTCTAAGTGAGTCAAATAATCGAATTCACTTAAAGGACGTTCTAATTCAAGAGGGGTGGAAAGGCGAATATCACTCGGAATTGTTTGTTCGACAAGTTGATCTAAACTACTCACCGATAGGGCTTCAAGCATGCTGCTTAGATCTTCATTGTGAACCCCGATATGCCTTCTGTTAAAAACGTCTGTATTCATGTTATAGCTCAGTTTAAAATAATGGAGCAAAAGTACATATAATGAATATATTATTAAGAAAATAAAAGCATCTTATGGCATCTATTTTTTAACAAAATGAGAGTGGTTATTAACTTTTCTATACTTTTGAAAGATGAAGCTATTGGCTTATCTTTTTAGGATCTATCTCAAAAGCAGCATTCACATTGCTCTAGCTGTTAGTTCACTTTTGTATATCAGTATTAAATCTCATGAAATTGAATACCAAAAGGCACTTTATGAATTGGTATTTTTTGGATCGATTGTAGCCTATAATTTCATTAAATACGGCTTAGAAGTCAAGAGGTATTTTATCAGTTCAAGACGAGTGATGATACCGCTATTATTAATCTCTATTTTTTCTATTGGAATGTCTGTATTAGCACTTTTTGAGCTGACTTACAATCAGATTCTTTTGGTCTTGCTCATGGGATTCTTGATTTATTTATACACCATTCCATTTATTCCATCGCTACCCAATTTTAGAAACCTATCGAGAATTAAAATTTATATTGTCGCATTGGTATGGGCAGGAATGACCACACTTTTGCCCTTGATTGATCAATCGACCGATTTTCTAATAATCGAGTTTGTACAGCGATTTATTCTGGTACTCATTTTAATGATTCCCTTCGAAATTCGCGATTTGAAATACGATGATAATTCGCTAAACACACTAGCTCAATCACTTGGAGTCAATGGAGTAAAAAACTTAGGCTATTTATTGGTGTTGTTGTGGCTATTGAGTTCTCTTTACTTAGAATTAAAACCCATAGCTCTTGTGATTTTTATCACTTTACTTCTCATATTGGCGCTTGCCTATTCCAATAGCGAACGCAAAAGAGTATTTACTGAATTTTGGGTTGAAAGCATTCCAATTGCTTATGCTTTTATTGATGCACTTTTGTTAAATTATTAGTATCTTCATTCTTCGAATTTTAAATAATCTCTATAAAATTATATCATGAAAAAATTAAATACCTATATCGCCCTGATTTTAGTGATGAGCTTGTTTGCTTGTAATGGACAACAATCATCAGATGCTAATCAATCTACCAAAACTGAAGAAGCAACTGCGACTGTCACTATGAGTTCACACCCGATCAGTGTGCTCGATGAGGTTCAAATGGATGAAATTATGTTAATCGATGTGAGAACTCCAGAAGAATATCAAGCAGGACACGTTGAAAATGCTTTAAATATCAATTTCTTTGACGAGAACTTTACAGATCAAATTAAAGATTTGAACACCGATAAAACACTTTACCTCTACTGCAGATCAGGTAAGCGTTCGATGAATGCCTCAAAAGCGTTGTCCGCCTTAGGCTATAAAGTTGTTAACCTTGAAGGAGGTTACAATGCGTACTCAGCTTCTAAGTAGTCCTCCTAAAGAAGGCCAGAGCGCTTTAGTAAAGCCTCGATACTCGGTTCTTTTCCTCTAAAGTTCCTGTAGAGTTCCATCGGTTTTGCAGTACCTCCTTTGGAGAGGATCTGCTCTTTAAACAAGGAAGCGACTTCTTTGTCAAAAATTCCTTTTTCTTTAAAGAAAGCAAAGGCATCGGCATCCAATACCTCAGCCCATTTGTAGCTGTAGTATCCCGCTGAATAACCTCCTTGAAAAATGTGAGAAAAAGCGGTGCTCATACAGCTTTTATCTACTTGTGGATACAAATCAGTAAGCTCAAATACAGAGGCTTCAACTTCTTCAATTGATGTAGGTAATTCATTGGGATTTGTACTGTGCCATTTCATATCCAAAAGACCAAAGCTGAGTTGTCTCATGGTGGCTAATCCTTCCATAAAATTGGAAGCTTCTTTAATTTTTTTAACAAGAGTTAACGGAATGAGTTCATCACTTTGATAGTGTTTTGCAAAAAGTTCTAAGGCTTCTTTTTCATAACACCAATTTTCGAGAATTTGAGAAGGTAATTCTACAAAGTCCCATGAAACAGAGGTTCCTGATAAACTCTTATACTGAGTGTTTGCAAGCATTCCGTGGAGCGCATGTCCAAACTCATGAAATAAAGTCGTCACTTCATTAAAAGTGAGTAATGAAGGCTTCGATGCTGTTGGTTTAGTGAAATTACAAACGATAGAGACGTGAGGTCTAATGTTCTCTGACTTTGTTTTGTATTGTGATTTATAAGAAGTCATCCAGGCCCCATCTCTTTTTCCAGCTCTGGGGTGAAAATCTGCGTAAAAAAGAGCTACTTCCTTTCCATGATCATCAATCACATCATATGTTTTAACTTCTGGATGGTATACTTCTACTTGATTGTTGGCTTTGAATTCAAGACCGTATAGTTTTTGAGCGACTTTAAAAACTCCGTCAATAACACGATCTAATTCGAAATATGGTTTTAAAACTTCATCGTCCAATTCAAATTTTTCCTTCTTGAGTTTTTCAGAATAATAGGCCGCATCCCATTTTTGCAATTGATCGATACCGTCTTTAGCAGCGTATTCACTAAGGGATTTAAATTCTCTTTCTGCTGCTGGTTTTGCTTTTATGCTCAGTTGTTCTAGGAACTCAAAAACTTTTTTTGGAGATTCAGCCATACGTTCTTCTAGGATATAATGTGCATGTGACTCATATCCCAATAATTGAGCTCTATCATATCTCAATTTGACAATGGATTGAATGATTTTTGTGTTGTTATTTTCATTGTCTTGAAATCCTCTAGCGGAGAAAGCTCTGTAGAGTTTTTCTCTTAGAGCTCTTTTTTTAGAGAATTTCATAAAAGGCACATAGCTAGGGTAGGATAAGGTGATGAGCCAACCATTGAGTTCTTTTTCATCTGCAGCAGCCTTTGCCATTTCGATAAACCCTTCTGGAAGTCCTTCTAGATCTTCTTCATTTTCAATGAGTAGTTCATAGGCGTTAGAATCTGCAAGTACATGTTGACCAAACTCTAAAGACAATTTGGATAATTGCTCATCAATGGCTCGGAGTTCCTTTTGTTTTTCTAAATCGAGAAGGGCACCATTTCTGGTAAAACTTTTGTATTGTTTTTCAAGTAGCATTTGAGATTCAGCATCCAATTCCAAGTTTTGATCAACTACAGCCTTTACTCTCTCAAATAAGGGTTGATGGAGTATAATATCGTTTTTAAATGCGCTTAACCATGGTGAGATTTCTTGTGCTATTTCTTGAATTTCAGTACTGGTTTCTGCTGAATTGAGATTAAAAAAAATAGAGGAGATGCGATCCAATTGAGCTCCTGATCGATCTAATGCAACTATGGTATTTTCAAATGTTGGTTCGCTCTTAGAGTGAGCAATAGCATCGATCTCAGCTCTTGCTATTTCGATGGCTTTTTCAAAAGCTTCTTTGTAGTGTTCAGTTTTAATTTTTGAAAAGGGGGCCTGATCAAAGGCTTCTAACAAAGGATTTTGCATAGCTTTTGTATGAATTGTTTCTTAATAAAGAAAGATTGTATTATTGATTGATGGATTTAGCTCCTTCGATTACTTTTGTTTTGAGTGATTCTTTGTAGGCTACTATTTTTTGAAGCACATCAGGGTTGGAGCTTCCGATGATTTGAGCAGCTAAGATACCAGCGTTTTTAGCTCCGTTTAAGGCTACAGTCGCTACTGGAACTCCTCCTGGCATTTGTAGAATAGAGAGAATAGAATCCCAACCATCAATGGAATTACTGCTCTTTACTGGAACTCCGATAACAGGGAGTGGTGACATAGAGGCTACCATTCCTGGTAAATGTGCAGCACCTCCAGCACCAGCAATAATGACTTGGATGCCTTTCTTATGAGCGTTGGTGCTAAAATCAAAAAGCTTTTCAGGGGTACGATGAGCAGATACAATATCCACTTCTACATCAATTCCTAGTTCTTTTAAGAAATCTACAGCATCCTGCATAACAGGAAGATCGCTTGTCGATCCCATAACAACGGCAACTTTACTCATAGTTTTACTTTTTAGTTGTACTTATTACTCGTATGGTTTTTTTAACCCATGCGGCTTTTTCTCTTGCGTTTTTTAAATCTTCATCCACAATGGTCACATGTCCCATCTTTCTAAAAGGGCGTGTTTCACGTTTTCCATAGATGTGTGGATTCACTCCTTTTTCTTTTAGAATCACCTCCATGTTTTCATAGGTCACATCTCCATGATATCCCTCTTCACCCACTAAGTTAACCATAACTGCTGACAACACGCTATCGGTACTTCCCAGAGGTAAGTTTAGGATGGCTCTTAAATGCTGTTCGTATTGGCTCGTAATACTAGCCTCAATGGTATAGTGGCCAGAGTTATGTGGCCTTGGTGCTACTTCGTTGATCAGAATTTCTCCTGAAGCAGTCATAAAGAGTTCAACGGCTAAAAGTCCAACAATGTCTAAGTGTTCTGCAACCTTCATCGCAATTTCTCTGGCCTTAGTGTCGATGGATTTATCAATTTGAGCAGGACATAGTACGTATTCAACTTGATTGGCCTCTGGGTGAAATTCCATTTCAACTAGGGGATAAGAAGTGGCGTTTCCATCTGGAGTTCTAGCGACGATAACAGCAAGCTCTTTTTCAAAAGGAACCAATGCTTCTGCAATACATTTGTCAGTAGCTAAGTCTTTTAAATCTTCAGCTGAACGAACGACTTTGACTCCTTGACCATCGTATCCAAATTGAGCAGATTTCCAAACAAAAGGAAGTGATTGTCTTTTCTGGGAAACAGCAGTCTGAAGTTCTTCTAAAGAGCAATACACCTCAAACTCAGAAGTTGGTAAATCGTGTTCTCTATAAAATTCTTTTTGCTTTGCCTTATCGACAATGAGTTTTAAACTTGAAGGTTTTGGGAATACCAAAACTCCCTCAGATTCTAATTTCTGTAAGGCTTCTATGTTGATGTGTTCAATTTCAATGGTTAAAAGATCTAAACCTTTTCCGAAATTGTAAACCGTATCGTAATCCATTAAATCCCCAACTGAAAATTCGTTTGAAGCAATTCTGGATGGGGCTTCTTTACTAGGATCCAAGACTTTGGTGTAGATGTCCCATTTACGAGTTTCGCAAAGGAGCATCTTTCCCAATTGTCCTCCACCAACAATTCCTAATTTAAAATCTGAAGAGAAATAATTCATGTTTTTACTTTGGAAAGCAAAAATACAGCTTTATTGCTTAATCACCAGTCAGATGGGTAAAAAAGAGATATATTATCATTATCTTTGTGGCTTCTTATTTTGAATCAAATACCGACTACACAATGATTAACTTAGTATTATTTGGAAAACCTGGTGCTGGTAAAGGTACCCAAGCAGAATTTTTAAAGACACAGTATAATTTGAAACACATCTCAACAGGTGATGTATTCAGATACAATATATCTCAGGGAACAGAACTTGGAAACCTCGCTAAGTCCTATATGGATAAAGGAGACTTAGTACCTGATCAAGTGACTATCGATATGTTACAAGCTGAAGTGGATAAGAATCCCCAGGCTAGTGGTTTTATTTTTGATGGTTTTCCAAGAACAACCGCTCAAGCTCAGGCTTTGGATGCTTTCTTACAAACTAAATCAATGCAAATCAATGCTTGTGTGGCTTTGGAAGCAGATGAAGATGAGTTGACTAAACGTCTTTTAGAACGAGGGAAAATAAGTGGAAGAAGTGATGACCAAGATGAATCTAAAATCAGAAATCGCTTTCAAGAATACAATGATAAAACAGCTCCTTTAAAGGACTTTTATCAAGGACAAAACAAGTTTTACGCCGTTGATGGTATTGGTGAGATTGCTGAAGTAACCAATCGTATTGCTGCTGTAATCGATAATTTATAAAAGATGACTGAAGGAAATTTTGTAGACTATGTAAAAGTGCATTTAGCTTCTGGAAACGGAGGAAAGGGGTCTATGCATTTCCACAGAGAAAAATATATTACCAAAGGTGGACCTGATGGAGGAGACGGTGGTCGAGGAGGTCATGTGATTGTCAAGGGGAACAAAAACCTTTGGACTTTGGTACACTATAAATTCAAAAAACATTTTAAGGCTGATCACGGAGAACACGGTTCTAAAAGTAGAAGTTTTGGAGCTGATGGTAAGGATGTGGTTTTAGAAGTTCCACTAGGAACTGTTGTGAAAGATTCTGAGACGATGGAAGTGCTCTTTGAAATTACAGAGCATGATCAAGAAGTAATTGCTTTGGAAGGTGGAAAAGGAGGTCTTGGTAACTGGCATTTTAAATCATCTACCAATCAAACTCCTCGTTATGCGCAACCTGGTATTCCAGGTCAAGAACGCACTGTGACTTTAGAACTTAAGGTTCTCGCAGATGTTGGCTTAGTTGGATTTCCGAATGCTGGTAAATCAACCCTACTATCGGTGATTACCTCTGCAAAACCTAAGATTGCAGATTATGAATTTACCACTCTAAAGCCCAATTTAGGAATTGTTCAACACAGAGATTTTCAGAGCTTTGTGATGGCTGATATTCCTGGTATTATAGAAGGAGCTGCTGAGGGAAAAGGTTTAGGACATTACTTTTTGCGCCATATTGAGCGCAATGCAACCCTACTATTTTTAATCTCTGCAGACAGTAAAGATATCATTAAAGAATACCATATTCTCTTGGATGAGTTGAGGAGATATAATCCTGAACTATTGGATAAAGAGCGTTTTTTAGTGATTTCTAAATCTGATATGTTGGATGATGAACTCAAAGAAGAGATCAGTGCTGAACTTAAATCTTCTCTAAAAGATATTTCATTCTCATTTATCTCATCAGTAGCACAGCAAGGAATTCAAGAACTCAAAGACAAACTTTGGGAATTGATTAAAAACAACAAAGAAGACTAATGCGCGTACACTTTATCGCTATTGGAGGTTCTGCCATGCACAATTTGGCTTTAGCACTTCAGGCTAAAGGAGACCAAGTCAGTGGTTCTGACGATGTTATTTTTGAACCTTCAAAATCCCGATTAGAAGCTGTTGGTCTACTCCCTGAATCATTTGGTTGGTTTGAGGATAAGATTACTTCAGATATCGATATGGTGGTTCTTGGTATGCATGCCAAGGAAGATAATCCAGAACTGAAGAAGGCTTTGGAATTAGGTTTAAACGTCTATTCTTATCCAGAATTTTTATACGAACATTCTAAATCAAAAACTCGAGTAGTGATTGGGGGGTCTCATGGAAAGACGACCATCACTTCGATGATTCTACACGTATTAAATTTTTGGAATAAAGAGGTGGATTATATGGTTGGAGCACAACTAGAGGGCTTTGATCGTATGGTGCATTTGACCGATACCAATGAATTTATTGTTTTAGAAGGAGATGAATACCTTTCTTCTCCGATCGACAGACGTCCTAAATTTCATTTATATCAACCTAATATTGCTCTTTTAAGTGGTATTGCATGGGATCATATCAATGTGTTTCCAACTTTTGAAGACTATAAAAAGCAGTTTTCAATTTTTGTCGATCAAATAATCGATGGAGGAACTCTAGTATACAATGCAGAGGATCAAGTATTAAGTGAGGTGGTGTTGGAAAAAGATCATCCCATTCGAAAAATACCCTATCACACCCCTTCCTATCACTTAGAAGGAACCCAAACTTATATAGAAACAGAGGAAGGAGATCTTCCTTTGGAAATTTTTGGAGCACACAATCTCAATAATCTCGCTGGAGCCCAATGGATATGTCAATTGATGGGAATTGATCCTATGGAATTCTACGAGGCAATTACCAGTTTTAAAGGGGCTTCAAAACGATTGGAACTTGTTCATGAAAACGATCAACTGACTATTTTTAAAGATTTTGCTCATGCACCTTCAAAGGTAGTAGCAACGACTAATGCCGTTAAAGAACAGTATTCCAATTCAAATTTTATTGCAGTCTTAGAACTTCACACCTATAGTAGTTTAAATCAAGAGTTTATTGTTCAGTACAAAGATTCTTTAAAGGCTGCTGACAGGGCAATCGTCTTTTTCGATCCACATGCTTTAAAAATAAAGAATATGGAGTCGATTAGTCACGATCAGATCAAGAAAGCTTTCAATGATTCTGAATTGGAAGTTTATGACGATCCTCAACAACTCGCTCAAATGCTCTACGAATTGCAAACTCAGAATGCGACCTTGCTCTTTATGAGTTCAGGTAATTTTGGAGGATTGGAGTTAACGCGAATAGGGAGAGGTTAGTCGTTTATCGAATTTTACTTTATAAGTCTACAAAAGAGGGTATTTTTACCCTATGTCATTTAAGAAATACTTACCGATATCACTTTGGGATTCTGCTGATCAACCTCGGGAGAAACTGGATCGTTTAGGTCCCAAATCCCTTTCAAATGCTGAATTAGTGGCCATTATTTTACAGAATGGTTATACAGAAGTATCGGCACTTGATTTGGGAAAACAATTCTTATCTCACTTTGATAACAACCTCAATTTAGTATCAAAATCTTCCATTCACGCTTATCAAAAAGTCAAGGGGATAGGAAAGGCTAAAGCGGCAATATTAAAAGCAGCTCTTGAACTAGGTAAAAGATCCTATACCCATAAAGAACAAGCTCCCAATTATGTAAATTCAAGTGAATCGGCTTATCGAACTTTTAAATCATCATTGGAAGATCTTTCGAGAGAAGAATTTTGGGTGGCATACCTCAATAATGCGCATCAACTTATAAAATTGGAGCAATTGAGTAAAGGTGGGATGACTTCTACAGTAGTCGATATTCGGGTGCTTCTAAAGAGAAGTATCGAACTCGAAGCGGTCGCCATTGTAGTAGCGCACAATCATCCATCAGGTAAATTACAACCCTCAATGGCCGATAAGAACTTAACTCAAAAAATAGTCGAAGCTGCTAAAACAATGGATATAGCACTCTTAGATCACATTATTATAACCCCGACAAATTACTTTAGTTTTGCAGATCATAGTTTATTATAAATACTTAATTTTAGGCTATAAAATCGACTATGCTACTGATCTATTCCCATCAAATTACTTCTAGATTGCGATATACTGCTAAGCAGCTATTTGGAACCATACTGGGTATAGAAATAAAATTGACATCAGAGGTTTCAGATTTTGTAAAACATCAAGGACCAAAGATGTCTTATGCCAAACACCCTTTGGGTTCTGAGTTCTTTGTAAAAAGTCACGATCTCTTATTTGAACAGGGAATTAACGATCACTCTATCAAGACTTTTAAATGGAAAGAATTAAGCTGTTTTTTTCAAACGACAGATCAATCTAAAATACCTTTTGACTTTTTAGCTGCTAGTTTTTATTTATTGAGTCGTTATGAAGAATACTTACCTCATCTGAAAGATCATCACGGCAGATTTCCCGCAAAAGATAGTATTGCATTTTCTGAAGACTTTTTAAAACGACCGATAGTCGATGCTTGGGCCTATGCTTTTTTAGAACTATTACTTGAAGCATTTCCAAATTTAGAACGCAAGAAAAGGAGCTATAGTTATCAGCCATTAATAGATGTTAGCAGTTCTCATAAATACAAATACAAGGGATTTATTAGAGGCTTTTTTGGGTTTTTTAAAGATCTTTTTGGGTTAAAAATGAAGCAGCTATTTAATAGAGTAGTGGTGGTTTTTGGATTTAAGAGAGATCCTTACGACAATTTTAATTTTTTAAAATTAGTTCACAAACCCTATGGTGTCAAGCCCTATATTTTCTTTTTATTTGGTAAGTACGGTACCTATGATAAAAATATTTCACCATATAGAAGGTCTTTTCAACACTTGATTAAATCCGTAGCTGACGATGCGATTGTAGGAGTTGAACTCTCTTATGAATCCTTTTCTTCTATCAACCGAATGAAATACGAATGGATGAATTTATCATCGGTGATTCACCGTCAGATCAAATCGGTTCGAATGCGTTTTAATCGTATTGAAATTCCTAATACCTACAGTGATTTTGCAGAGTTGGGAATTCGAAGAGATTATTCGATGGGATACACCCATCAACCTGGTTTTAGAGCAGGGACCTGTACTCCATTTAATTTTTATGACATCCATTTAGAGCTGATGCACCCTGTAAAAGTCTATCCTTTTGCAATTCAAGATTACAGTCTACTCAAAGAGAAAAGTGTTTTAGATTGTGTTAAGCGAATGAGAGAACTCTACGATGCTGTCAAAGAAGTGGATGGAGAGTTTAGAGTGTTGTTTTCCAACGAACTCTTGGGGTCTAAGATGAAATTGAATTGGAAACTACTATACGAACAACAATTAGAACAGTTTCATGTTTAAGCACTGTAGTGATATATTCTTTGATTTAGATCATACTCTTTGGGATTTTGAAAAGAATTCAGCGATAAGTTTTCGATTGGTCTTTGATGAGATGGATTTTAATGTTTCATTGGACGATTTTCAAAAGGTCTATCAGCCGATTAATTTCGACTATTGGAAATTGTATCGCGACAACAAGATTAGTAAAGAAACGCTTCGATACGGTCGATTAAAGGATGCTTTTGATTTGATGAATCTTCAGGTTTCAGATGAACAAATTAATCAAATCAGTGAAGGATACATCCGATATTTGTCCCATCAAGTACATTTGTTTCCAGGAGCAGTTGATATTTTGAATTACCTCAATGTCAATTATCGACTTCACATTATTACCAATGGGTTTTCAGAGGCTCAATTAAACAAGACCAAAGCTTCCAAAATCGATCACTTCTTTGAGTGTTTTATCGATTCGGAGCAGGTAGGCGTTAAGAAACCGCACCCGGACATTTTTAAATTCGCATTGGATAAAGCCAAAGTGCGACCAGAACAATCCGTGATGATTGGGGATAATTTAGAGGCCGATATCTTGGGAGCTAAAGCGGTAGGCTTGTCGTGTATTCATTACAATATTCACGGCGATCCACATCACGATCACTGTCCTATTATTGAAAATTTAACGGATTTAAAGAACTTCTTTTAATAGGGGTAAATGTCCTTCCACTTGTTTTTGAGTTCTTCCAAGGTCTTTTGTTCTCTAGGGTTATTGCCCGGTCTGTAAAAGATTTCACCAGAGATTTTTTCAGGTAAATAGTTGGTTGGAACAAAATTCCCTTCGTAATTATGAGCGTATTTGTAATTGTCACCATAGCCTAAGTCTTTCATAAGTTTGGTAGGTGCATTTCGAAGTTCTAAGGGGATAGATAAATCACCACTTTCTCTAACCTTAGCTAATGCTTCATCGATAGCGAGATAGCTTGCATTACTCTTTGGAGAGTTGGCCAAATAAATAGCTGTTTGCGAGAGAATGATACGCGCCTCTGGATAACCAATGGTAGTCACTGCCTGAAAACAATTGTTGGCAATGACCATGGCTGTAGGATTGGCGTTGCCGATATCTTCTGAGGATAAGATGAGCATTCTTCTTGCGATGAATTTCACATCTTCACCCCCCGCGATCATCCGAGCCAGCCAATAGACAGCAGCATTGGGATCTGATCCTCTGATGGATTTGATAAATGCTGAGATAATATCGTAGTGTTGCTCCCCAGTTTTATCGTATAGCACGGTGTTTTTTTGAAGGCTTTTCATCACCAAATCATCAGTGATTTCAACGGTGTTTCCCTCTGTTTGATTGACCAGTAACTCAAAGTTGTTGAGTAGTTTTCTTCCATCGCCACCAGAGAGTCTAAAGAGGGCTTCAGTCTCTTTGATCTTTATTTTTTTATCTTTTAAGAGCACATCTTTTTCTATGGCTCTTTCAAGTATTTGTTTTAAATCTTCCGCACCAAAATCTTTGAGAATGTATACCTGACAACGAGAGAGTAGAGCAGGGTTGACTTCAAAACTCGGATTCTCTGTAGTAGCGCCAATTAAAGTGACCCAACCTTTTTCAACTGCTGCTAAGAGTGAATCTTGTTGAGACTTGGAAAAACGGTGAATCTCATCGATAAAGAGAATTGGATTTTTTGCAGTGAACAATCCTCCAGCTTGCTTCGCCTTATCGATCACTTCTCGAACGTCTTTTACCCCTGAATTAATAGCAGAGAGTTGATAGAAAGGACGTTTACTCTCAGTGGCTATAATTTGAGCTAAGGTAGTTTTTCCTGTGCCTGGAGGTCCCCAAAAGATCATAGAAGGGAGAATACCTTGATCTAAGTGTTTAGGCAATGCACCATCTTTTCCGACCAAATGATGTTGGGAAATATATTCTTCTAGTGTTTTGGGTCTTATACGTTCAGCTAAAGGCTCATTCATAAGCTAAAAGTAACAAAGAAAACCCATTTAGTAAAGCAAAAGCTTAGGAGATACGTTGACGAAGTGCTTCGTATAGAAAGACACTACAGGCAACAGAGACATTGAGAGATGCAATGCTTCCTTCCATTGGTAATTTTGCTTGAAGATCGGCTAGTTTTAGTAGCGCAGGAGCGATACCTACATCTTCTGATCCCATAATGATTGCAAGAGGTTGCTTTAAATCCTTATCGTAGATCAAACCATCTGCTTTCTCAGTAGCAGCTATGACTGTAACACCAGAACCTTGTAAATAATATACCGCATCTTTTAGATGATCAACCTTTGCAATAGGAACATTGAATGCTGCACCTGCTGAGGTTTTAATGGTATCAGCTGTCACCGGAGCAGCCCCTTTTTTAGGAATAATGATACCATCTACTCCTGTACAGGAAGCAGTACGAATAATCGCACCAAAGTTTCGAACATCGGATAAACTATCTAAGAGAAGAAAAAGTGGAGTTTCTTTAGTTTCAATGACCTTATTGACTAATTCTTCAAAATTCGCAAACTCTATAGGAGAAATCATCGCCACAGCACCTTGATGGTTGTGAGGAGTCAAACGATCGAGCTTTTCAACAGGGACATATACCGTATTAATTCCTTTTTTTCTCGATACCGTCTCAAGAGACTTGATGAGTGTACCTTGTAAACCTCTTTGTATAAAGAGCTTGTCTATCGACTTATCGGCTTCTATAGCTTCTAAAATAGCTCTAATACCATATATATTGGTTTCTTTCTCCATAGTAAATCATAAGGTTTTAGAGTTTAAAAGTATAAAAAAGACTTCAAATGAAGGTTACATTTTTATAATATAAAAAAACCGCCTTAGTCAATAACTAAGGCGGTTTGATCCAACACAGTAACTAAATTAGTTCTGATCAGAAATATTTGGATTAAATAATATTTCTTCTTGAGGGATTTCGTAAGTAAGTCGCTCATCAGAATGCTGGAATGATTCACCAGCATAATCAAGCCAGTTAGTGCCTCTGGTTCTTGTTTCTCTTCTACGCTTCATGATAAAGTAAGATTTTCCTTCAGCGAATAATTCTAAACGAGCCTGAATTGCTGCTTCTTCAGCTAAAGCTTTTCCTGACAAATCGTCTAGGTATTCAGTAGCTCCGTTTAATCGCAAATCAAGTACTGCACGAATACTAGCTCTTGCAGCGGCATCATTTCCATTTTCAGCAGCAGCTTCTGCGTGAAGAAGGTAGAGCTCAGCAATTCTCATATAGTGAGAATCAGAGTCAATGTTGGTTTGTGGTCCAGAGAATGGTCTAAAGTTATTTGCTTCAGCTCCTTTGTAGTAGAACTTACCAGTAGGCATTAAGATAGAGTTGAATTGATTGTCCTTACGAATATCTCCATCTCTAAACTTAGCGTATAAATCAGCATCCATACCTTTTCTATTACCAACAGCCGCATAAGAGTAGCTATAGTAATCCATGAATCCCCACCATGAATAAAGAGAAGCTAATCCCTGTCCTTGTGGAGTAATATCGATTCCCCACATGATTCCATCAACTGAGTTCACATCGTTAAAACCACCTACAACACCACTTTCTTCTGGGAATAAAGCAACTTCGTCATTTGACATAATGGTGTAGTTACCTGAATCGATTACTTTTTTAGCATATTCTTCAGTTTTCGGCCAGTTGTTTAAAGCGCCATAGGTTTTAGCTAATAAACCACGTACCACATCCTGATTGATTTCGATTTTATCAGTACGTACAAATCCTTCTAAAAGTGTTTCAGCATCAGTAAGATCTTCAATTACGAGATCAAATACCTCTTGAAGAGTACTCTTTGGTTGATCGATATCTTCAGCACTTCTATAGATAGGAAGAACTTGTTTGCTCATATCTGTTATGTCATTGACAAAAACGTGTGCTAAAAAGAAATACGCATATCCTCTGAGGGCTTTAGCTTGACCTAAAGTGAATTTTTGCGCATCCGTTTCTGGTTGTGCATCATTACCACCTAAACCATCAATCACCAAGTTAGAAAGGTTAATTACACGGAATAAAAATCTCCAAGGTCTGTAGTTGTAATCATTGTCAGGATCTTGAGTTGCAGTCAACTCAGAGATAGCCGTTTGTCTGTTATAACTCTTACCTAAGTGAGCCATATCACCAGAGAGCATGTCTAATTGGATGTATTGAGTAGTAATACCAAAGTCCTCTTGGCTTGAGGTTCCTCCACTTCCTCTTCTGTAAAGATTTTCATAAATACCTAAGAGTGTTGCTTTGGATACATCAGGGTTTACCTCTGCTGCCTCACTCACTTGTTCTTGTGACAAAGAAGCAGTTGGAAATGTTTCTAAGAATTCTTTTTCACATGACATGAAAGATACTAGAATTCCTGCTAATGCTATTTTTTTAAATGTTTTCATGATCATTATAAGTTTAAGTTAACACCTAACACAATGGTAGATAGTGGATTGTAACTGTATATTGAAGAACCTCCTGTTACAGAAGTAGAAGGATTGAATCCTTGTCTTGCTGATGCTAACCATAAGTTATCTCCAGTTACAAAAACAGATGCATTTTTAAATCCAACCTTTGATGCAAATGAGCTTGGTACCGCATATGACAAACGAATGTTGTTTAATGCAATGTAATCAGCTTTAGTTAAGAATCGAGTTGAAGTTGCATTTTGCTGAATTTGATAACGGGCATCTTGTCTTGGGATATCTGTTACATCTCCAGGGTTCATCCAACGATTTCTTACATCGATGTGAAAGTTATTAGTTCCATTGTAATCGTTGTCCATCAAGGTTGCATAAGCAGAATCATACGCCCATCCACCAATCGAGTAATTGAATAGCGTGCTTAATGAGAAATCTCCGTACTGTGCATTTAATCGGAATGATCCAAATACATCAGGAATCACTGTTTTGTTGATAAACTTATCTGTAGCTTCCGCATATACTTCAGTGATATCTTGAGCTACTTTAGCATTTGGATTATCATTGAGGTAAGAAGTTAACGACGTGATGATGGTATCACCTTCGTCATAAGTTCCATTTGAGTTTTTATCATCAAAATTACGTTCCCATTGTGCAGCTCCTGTCTCGGTATTCACACCAGCATATACAGGCATGTACCAGTCATATAAAGAGCGACCTACTGTACGCGCAAAACTTCCGTCGATATCAAGTTTTTGTTGTTCTCCGGTTGCAGGATCAATAGGCATTGCTTTTAATTCGTTTTTAAACGTAGCTCCATTGATTCCGAAGTTTAAAGAGAATTTATCTTTTTCAATAATACTGAAGTCGAGATCAAACTCTAAACCGGAGTTTAAAAGCTCCCCGTCATTTACAGTAATCAATGCATAACCCACTGATGGTCCTACACGTCTGTCAAAGAACATGTCAGTTGTAGATTTGGTGTAGGCCTCTAAAGATCCTTCGACAAAACCACCCAATTCAAATTCAAATCCTAGGTTGAATTGATTTGAACTCTCCCAAGTCAGGTCTTTGTTTCCTTTAGTATCGAATGCAAGCGAGATGTTGTCGTTGAGGTTGTTTACCGAGTAAATGTTGTATCCTGGGTACAATCCAACTCCACCTGAGTTTCCAATAACTCCATACGAAGCTTTGAATTTCAAGAAGTCAACAAAATCAACTTCAGACATAAAATCTTCCTGAGTTAAAACCCAAGCTGCTCCTACTGAATAGAAATCACCCCATTTGTTGTTGATAAAACGAGAAGAGGCATCTCTGTTATAGGTGGCATTCAAGAAGTACTTATTTGCAAAATCGGTAGTGACATTTGCAATATATGACTCTGTAGTTTCAGTGTCGGTATAACCATCTGATGGAGCGTTAACAACACCATTAGCGATATCGATACCAAATGGAGTTACTAATTTTGAACGCTCTCCATACAAGTAGTTGAATTCATAAGAAGTTGCAACGTGAGAAACGAAAGCAGAAAGGTTAAATTCATCAAATGACGTATTGTAACGCAATCCAGTTCTTATAGTGTAGTTTTTTGTCTCAGAACGAGATCTTGAAATTCTTCCTCCTTGCCCTTTAGCAGGTGAATAGAATGGTTCGTTTAAAGAGATTCCATCATTCATAAAGTATTGGTAAGCAAAGTTGTTTTCGAAGTTCAATCCTTTTGCTAATGAAATCTTGGTGTCATTGTTAAAGTTCACAGAATTTCCTTTGCTTCTGCTTATGTTGATTTGAGAATCAGCAACACCATTGGTTGCAAATCCAAAACCACGTCCATCTTCTAATCCGTAATCAAAAAGAAAACCTCCATAGATTGGATCTGGAATTAAATCTCCAGCGGCATCTCTTCTGTATAATGGATAGATGGTTGGAAGGTTGTCAATCCACCAGAATTGAGAAGATGAAGAAGAACCTGTACCATTGTTATTGGTTTCACTTTGAGTATAGTTGAGTGAAGTATTGACATCGATAAAGTCTCCTACCTTGTTGGTTGCTGCAACACGACCGTTTAAACGCTTGTAATCTGTGTTAGAAGCATAACCAATATCATCAATAAAACCAAATGAGGTATACACTGATGAATTTTCAGAAGCATTTGAAATTGTAACGTTTGCTTCTGTACGGTTGGAAGGTTGGAAAGCAAAATCTTCCCAAGATTCTGGAGTATATCTTCTAGTTACTCCAGGTCTTACAGTACCTGTAACAGGATCAATAAGCTCTGATACTCCTTGAGCACCTGAATCGCTTACATTCCACATATTGTAGATTGGACTAATGTCAGATACGTCTGCGTTGTCTCCTTCAAATAAGTTAGCATTGGCATATGCAATAGCTGCTTGATTGTCTCCATCATTTTCAAGTAACCCTCTCTGATAAGTAGCTTGCCAGTTGATCGCGATGTATTCTTCTGGCGATTTAATAGTTTCGTAACGACCTACTCCTTGATAGTTCGTACCTCTTTTAATCGATACATTTACGTTATTTCCAGCATCTTTACCTCTTTTTGTAGTAATAACAATAACACCGTTAGCACCTCTTGCTCCATAGAGCGAAGTCGCTGAGGCATCTTTTAATACAGTCACTGACTTGATGTCTGCTGGATTAATGTCATTCAAGCTTCCTCCAAAAGGGGCATCATCAACGATGTACAAAGGAGCAGTTGAACCGTTCACTGATCCAAATCCTCTAATACGAACTGTAGAGACACTTCCAGGTTGTCCAGAAGTGTTGAATACAGCCACACCCGCTGCTTCTCCTGCCAATGCCTGAGAAACGTTCGTAAATGATTTTTGTGAAATGTTTTCACCTGCTACTACTTTTGCAGATCCAGCAAATGATTGTTTAGAGACATTCCCAAAACCAGTTACGATAACTTCTTCAAGTGCTTGAGCATCCTGAGAAAGACTAATGTTAATGGTATCGGAACTTCCAACGGTTACTTCACCAGATAGGAACCCGATGTAGCTAAATACGAGTACATCTCCTGAAGTAGCTCGAATGGAGTAGTTTCCATCAAAATCGGAAGTTGTTCCATTATCAGTACCTTTAACGATCACGGTAGCTCCTGGTAGGGGCGTTCCTTCTTGATCGGAAACTGTTCCTGAAATTGTTTTCTGTTGCGCAAGTACAAACTGCGCTGATAACACTAAAATAAGTGTCATAATTCCATAGAGTTTAGTTTTCATTACGATAATTAATTAAGATTAAATAAATCGGTTTATTTTGTTGAGTTTACACAAATAAACCTGTTGAGATTCGAATTATCTTCAAAGTTAATTAAAAGATCTATCACCTGTTTTTCTTCATCTATTAGATTTTCTTATAGTGAAATATGATTTTCTTATGATTTTAAAATTTTCAACAAAAAAAAACCACCCAATGTTGGGTGGTTTTAAGAGTATTAAAATTTTAAGTGTTTATTGACAAACACTTAAGATTTTAGCACCAGCTGTAGGATTAGCAAGAGAAAGCGCTGTTTGCTCACCTGTTCCATCAAGCTTAGTGTATACAATATTCATTTCTACTTCTGAATCCCATGGACCTTTTACCCAAGTAAAACTCATTGTAGATGCTCCTTCAGGAATAGTAACAACTCCAAAGGCATCATAGAAAACTGGACCATATCCACCTGCTGCATAGGCATCTTGGAATTGTTGGTCTAAATTAGCAACTAATTCAGGAGCTAGTACTGGAGTATCTCCCCAGTAGTCAGGTAATCCCATTTTAGTTTCAACTCCATCTACGAGTACTGACATATATCCTCCGTTCCATCCATCACCGTAGGTATCTACCATGTTAAAACGGTAGTTTCCAGGTACTGCAGATGTAGGAATACATTTAATAACAGTGTTGTATTTGTAAGGTGATGCGAAATAAGATCCTTGAAGTGATCCAGATGCATCCGAGTCAGTAAATGATCTTCCATCAGTTAAGTTCAATTGTAAACGAACAGGAAGTGAATCACCTCCAGTGTAATCTGAGGCACTTAATCCTAAAGCAGTAACTGCTTCTTGAAGTGTAACAGAAACATTAGTTCTTGGTAACCCGTAAGGTCCAGTAGTAAACGCAGACGCTGGGATTGATTTTAAAAGAACTTCATTTCCTTTAAACTGTAAGTATACTTCAACATTGTCTAAAAGAGCTCCATCTTGTGGATCTTGCTCTTCGATGTCAACATCAAACTTAGAGTTCAAATCGTATGAGTTGAATTCACCTGAGTTTAATTTTACCGTACGTAAAATTGCACCATAAGTGGTTCCAGCAAATACTTGGTCGATTGCATTGTCAGATTCTTGACAAGAAATTGCTGAGAATGCAACTGTGATTGCTAAAAATATATTTAAAATTTTATTTTTCATGATCATTTAATTATTTAAGATTAGAAGGACCACCTGCATTCCAGAATACACGCTCAGTTAAACTAGTACGTTGTGTAACGTTTGAGTTTGTTGAAGCGTAATTTGATGGATAGTACATAATTAATGGGAAATCCCCTGGACTTGGCTCTAAGTTCGGTTGAACATTAGAAGGTAATCCAGTTTTACGATAAGTGTTGTATGCGTCGATTCCGCCACCCCATTGAGCAATCCAGAATTGTTGAGCATAAATGTCAGCTTTACCAGCAGCATCAGCAGCATTGTAATCAGCTAATAAAGCAGCAACGTAAGCATCTACAGCATCACCATCCAATGCAGGTCCACCTTGTGAGTCTGCTTTGTTGATCGATTTTGTAGCTCCAGCTTCTAACATAGCAGCAGCAGTTGAGGCATTTAACATTCCGTCCATAAAGTCCATCCATGAAGAGAGCAAGATTGGAGTGATTCCATCACCACCGTTTCCATCACCATTGACTTTAGATTCATATGATGAATCGTCATAAGCTCCACCTGCAGGATAGATTCCGTGTAGTGTTCTTAAGAATCCATCTGGTGGAATTCCATCAGCGTTCCCATGATCTCTTCCCCAGTAACCATTTCCAACTCCACAATAAACTTCGTTAGTTGCTTGGTAGTGTGTTGGAGCTGTATATAGTGAACATTCTAAAACTTCTTCATTTGGATCTGTGTCCGTACCAGGTACTGCATCAGTTTGTCTGTAGAAGTAGTAGTTCATACGTGGATCTTTACCTCCGTGTCCATTGAGCATTAGGTTCATAAACCAGTTTGACATATATGTTCCTCCACCTGTAGCAGTGTAAGAAGAACGGTACCATGGGTGACGTGAATCTGGTTGTACTTCTTTAGTACCCCATTGGAATTGGAAGTCTTCTGATTCTTCATCAATATAATCAGTTACACCGTTGAATCCAGAAGCGTTTCCTAAAGTGTAATAGATTTTCTTTTTGATTGAATTCGCAGCTTTTGCCCATTTAGCAGCATTTCCACCATAGTAGAAATCACTAGCAGGAGCAGGACCACCAGCAGTAAATCCAGCTACGGCCTCGTCTAATAATGCTAAAGCAGCATTGTAAACTGATTCTCCAGAATCAGCGATAGGAGCAAGGTTTCCTTCGCCTCCTTTCAAAGCTTCAGAATAAGGAATATCGCCAAAGAAGTCTACTAAGGTAACCATGATGTAAGCTTGCATGGTTTGCCCCATAGCTTTGTGAATTGTTAATCCTGATTCATCAGCTAAAATATTCATAAGACGAATATCTTCCATCATACCTTGATAAGCTGAAGTCCAGCTTCCATCAAAGTTGTTAGGTGAATAAACCTGAGCATAGTTACGACCAGACATTTGGTTGATACGTGTTAACGCAGCACCTCTGTTTGAGAATCCTTGTACCCATCCAGCAAAACTTACTTGAACGTTGTTCAAAAAGAAGGTTGCATCGGCTTGAGATGGATTCAGTGCATTTGGGTTATCTACAAGATCAAGATCCGTGGTCTCACATGATGTGAGCGCGAATAATCCTGCAGTAACAGCAATTAATATATTTTTTATTTTCATGATAATCTAGTTTTAAATTTTAGAATGATAATTTAACACTTAAACCATATCGTTTAGCACTTGGACCGTTAAGGTAATCAAAACCTCTACCGTTTCCAACTCCTACCCCTGCAATGTTTGGATCCCAGTTGGTTCCAGCAGGTGCATTGTAAGCATTAAAATACATATTGTATCCTGAAGCAGTAATATCAATACTTCCAAAAGGTGTTTTGTCTAACATTGATTTTGGTAAGCTATATTTTAATGAAACCTCAGCAAGTCTCCACACAGATGCATCGTAAACTAACATTTCGTCTGGACCGTAAAGTACGTTCGAGAAGTAGTATGTTGAGTTGTTGATTTGTACGGTGTTTGGAGTTCCATCCGCTTGTACACCAGGCAAGATAAAAGAATCTTTTCTGTATTCAGTTTCTTTAACAACCCCTCTACCCATTAGAGTAGATACGGTGTAAGAGAATACATCTCCTCCATGCGTGTGAGAAATTAAGAAATCTAAAGATAAGTTCTTGTAAGACATGCTGTTGTTAATGTTTAACAACCAATCAGGGTTTGCATCTCCAATGATGTTAGTACCATAAGTTATATCATAAGAACCTTGAGAGTTTACAACGAAGTTTCCTGCGTCATCTCTTGTGATTTTAGATCCAACAATTGTACCTAAAGACTCACCTACACGAGCAACGTTACCTAAATTTGAGAAACCAGCGTAAACAATCTCATCAGTATCTAATCCTAAATCAGTAACGATTGCTTCTGAAGTAGACCAGTTAGCAAAAGTAGACCAGTTGAATCCATCATTTGAACGGAACCAATCCATTGTCAAATCGATCTCAACCCCTTTGTTTTGAATTTCTCCAATGTTGGTTTGAGTACTTGTATATCCAGTAGAAGGATCTAAAGGACGAGAAATAATCAAATCGGTAGTTGTTTTGTTGTAAATAGAGATATCAGTTGATAATCTATTGTCGAAGAAACGACCTTCTAAACCAAATTCTAATTCTGCAATCAACTCTGGTTTTAAATCAGGATTACCTAATTGTGATCCAGAAGTGTTTGAAATAATCATGTTTCCGTTAGCATCATTGAATCTTTGAGTGTTTAAAGATAGTACAGACGCAATTGGGTATCCACTAGGGAAGTTTGCAGAAGTTCCGAATCCAGCTCTTACTTTTAAGTAATTTAAGTTTTCAGATTTCAAATCAGCAAAAGCTGTAGTAGGGATGAAAGAGAAAGAAGCTGATGGATAAATAATCGATCTGTTCGCTTCAGAAAGGTTTGATACCCAGTCTTTACGTCCAGATAGTGTCAAGTAAGCGTAGTCTTTATAGTCTACAGCTGCTTGTCCATATACCCCAGCGATATTTCTTTTTTCGTAGTATTGGATTTCATCTTGTGTTTCAAAGTTGAAGTGTCTCAATACTCCAAATACTTGCTGTCCTGTTGAAGCAACACCGTTTCTGTCATATGTATCAGAACGTGAGGTAGCTCCTAAAGTAAAGGTTAACCCATAATCATCTCCAATGTTGTAATCCCCATTGATTGAAATGTTGTGGTCAAAAATTGTTTTGGTGTTGTTCCAAGTGTCGTATTGACCTGACTGGTTAGCAACCGATCCTGTTTTACCACCTTTGTTAGAGTAGTTGGTGTTGTTTTCTGAATAAACATCCACTCCGTAACGGTAAGAAGCATTCAAGTTGTCATTAATTTCATAACTAACAGTTGCTCCACCAAATACACGGTTTACATCCTGAGTGTTTCCTGCATTTGCTACAGTCCACAATGGGTGCTGAATCGAGTTATTTTGACGGTAGTAGATTGACTCACCTGTTACAGGGTTTTGATAAGGAAGACCCATCATATCCACTGAACGTGGTGTATAGTAAAGGTTAGCAAAAATCGAAGCACCATCTCCACCTACGTTTGAACCGTAACCAGCAGCTACTGGAGGTGACTTAAATTTAGTGCCAGCATAATTTAAAGTTCCGTTAACTGTAAATCCATTACTCAATTGAGCAGATCCACCAAAACTTAAAGTGTTTCTTGATAGCTTGTTACCAGGAGTAAAACCTTCATCAGAAAGGTTACCGTAGTTCGCGTTGTAAGAGATTGTTCCGTCTTGGCTAGCACCTCTAATGTTGATGTTAGTGTTGATAACTTCACCTTTGCGGAAGAAGTTTTCAACGGAACGATAAGGCTGCCATTTAACAATTGCATCTGGAGCAATTCCAAGAGCGTCTAAAACTGCAGGAATTCCTGTAGCTGAAGAAGCAGTTGTATAAGGGTGTCTCAAATATCCTGGAGTTCCAGAAGTTGTTCCGTTAATCGAAGATTGAGCTCCCCATCCATCGACACCACCTTCGTTAAAGCTAGGACCCCAGTTAGAGAAGAACCATCCGAATGACTGATCGAAACCTCCACCGTACTGATCTTGGTATTCTGGCATAGATGCCATTTCATTCGTAAAACGCGATGAGTTAATAGTGATTTCAGTTTTCTTTGGTCCAACTGCACCAGCTTGTCCAGCTTTTGTAGTAATGAGGATTACCCCGTTACGACCTTGTGTACCGTAAAGTGTAGCAGCTGCCAAACCTTTTAATACAGAAACATTCGCGATGTTGTTAGGATCGATATCCAAGAAACGAGATGAACCATTGTTACCATCTACGAAACTACCTTGTGCGTTTGTTTCAGTAGAAAATGGAATACCATCTACAATGAATAAAGGTTGGTTTGACTGACTGAATGAGTTAAAACCTCTAATTACGATAGAAGTACCTGATCCAGATAAACCTGATTGGTTAGTAATGTTAACCCCAGAAGCTTTTCCAGAAAGAACACGAGCAACATCAGCGTCAGCACGAGACTCTAATTGTTCGTCTCCTACTTCAGATACTGCGTACCCTAAGGCCTTTTTCTCTCTCTTGATCCCCAGTGAAGTTACGATAACTTCATCTAATTGCTGTGAATCAGATTCAAGCGTTACATTAATTTGGTCTGATGACCCTACCACTACATCTCGTGTAACATATCCAATAAAGCTAAATGACAAAGTGTCTCCTGCACTTGCATTTATTGAATAATTACCATCAAAATCCGTGGTGGTTCCATTGGTTGTTCCTTTAACGATTACAGTTGCACCCGGAAGTGGCATTCCTTGATCGTCAGAAACAGTCCCTGAAACCATCTTTTCTTGTGCAAACAAAAATTGCACAGCTAACGCTAGGCATAGCGTTAGGATTCCATTTAATTTTGTTTTCATTTGAGTTAGTTTAGTTACTATTTAGTTACTATGTTAAACACCAAATTTAAATAATTAATATTTATTTAACAATTATCTGTTGACAATTTCACAATTAAAATTCAACATTTAACATAAATGACTTGTAATCAGTTATTTCAATAAAATAACTACTATTAAATTAAGATTCTTATAGCTAATAATCTTAAATATTTATTAATTTCATGATTATCAGTTATATTTGTAACAGATTTATCGTTAAAAATTGTTAGGACTGAATTATATTCAACAAAAACAGAATATCGTTGAATATAATTTATTTGGAGGTGTTTAGTTTTTTAAAAAAACGAATCAGAAATTCTTGATCACTTATTTGATTTGAAGGCGTGTTTTTAAAAATTTCAGCTACAATTTTTTTGCCGATTACTTTTGTAAGAGATGATTTGGATGCTTTGATCTCTGTAAGGATACCTGCATCTTTTTGTGTGTAAAATTCGATTTTTTCTTCAAATCGAGCTGGAAATGATCGTTCCAAAGATGTTTTAGCGACTTTAGCTTCTCGAAATACTTTTGTTTTTTTTAAGTAAAGCTGATAGGGATGCCCTTCTGTGAGTTTGATGAAATAACCATTTGCAACAGTTGTGTTTTTGGTATTACTATAATAAGGTCTGAAATAAAAAGTTTCCGATCCAATGGTAGCTTTTAATTCTGTGTCTGGTAATAACATTTGATCTGTTTCACCGCGATGTTGATAAAAGCTCATTTCTAATTCATCGGTATTGGCATTGTATCGAAGGTAGATGTCCTGAGGTATTATTTTGTCGTAATAAGTGACTTCTGCCTTTTGAAATGTGCGATCGTAATAGGGGCTTCCTTGAACAAAGGTGTGTGAATTCTCTAGGTGATCTTGGTCTTTTTGAAATCGTCTAGTTTGAGCAATAGCTAATCCATCCCATTGCCCCCAAGCCAATCCTTCGCTTATTTTTTCACCACCTCTATTAAATTGTCCGTAGCTAAAAGTTGAAACTGAGACTGAAAAGCAAACTAGTACGATTTTTTTCATACGCTAAAGATAGTGTATTTGAATATAGTAATCAATAATTATTGGTGCATATACTCGAACAAGTCAATAAGCCATTGACTCGTGTTTTCTTTTGAACGGCTGTTTCTCTTAGTAAAACTGTTAAAGCGTTCTTTGTTGCTGAATATTTCTCTTAGTTTAGATTTGTATAATTTTAGTTCGATTGGCGTATCGCCGTTGGTATTATAATAATAGGTATAATCATCTACAAAACGAGGGGGGAAAGAGCGTTCCAATCCAGTTCTAGCTTGGGTAGCCTCCATGTATACTTTCGATTTGTTTAAAAATACAGTGTGTTCATTGTTTTTGTAAAGTTCAATTAGGTATCCCATTTTAACAATTCCAGAAGTTTTGTCTACATAGGGGAGGTATACGTATCGATCATTTCCAATCGTACAACTCAAGTCTGTACTTTTGACCACCGCTTGATCGGTTTGATACTGATATTGGTTGGCGGTCATCTCAATTTCATCGGCATAGGCATTGTGTCTCAGAAACACTGTTTGATCTTGAGGTTCATCTTTGTAATAGATGGTACCTTGAATAAATTCTTCTTCAAAATAAGGGCTGCCTTTTATCGAACCTAGAGATACCTTTCGTGTGTCTTTACTTCTTACTTGTCTAAAAAAATCGGTAACATATTGATCTGTTTGACCATAAGAAGGTGTATTGAGGTTTTGAGCCGATACGGTCAATTGAATTGATATAAATAGAATAGAAAATAAGTAAGCTGTTTTTTTCATGAGGAATTGAGTGTTTTGAACCACAAAACTATTCTATTTTTTTTTAAATACAACATAATTTTAAGTGTAGTGATTCATTTTAACAAAATGTTATAAGGTATTAATTTATTTATTTTTTCAAGATCCTTTTGAATAATCGAAAAAGATGATTACATTTGCGGCCCTTTTAGGGGTAAATTATATTTATTTTATACTATATATGCCAACAATTTCACAATTAGTACGAACAGGAAGAGCCAGCATTACTAAGAAGAGTAAATCGGCTGCTTTGGATTCGTGTCCTCAAAGAAGAGGGGTATGTACACGTGTTTACACAACAACACCTAAGAAACCAAACTCTGCGATGAGAAAAGTTGCAAGGGTTCGTTTAACAAACGGTAAGGAAGTAAACGCATACATCCCTGGAGAAGGACACAACCTCCAAGAGCACTCGATAGTATTAGTAAGAGGCGGAAGGGTAAAAGATTTGCCAGGAGTTAGATATCATATCGTTCGCGGTGCTTTGGACACAGCAGGTGTTGAAGGTAGAACGCAACGTAGATCTAAATACGGAGCAAAACGCCCAAAAAAATAGTTAATTAACTAAGTAAGAAGAAATGAGAAAAAGACAGGCCAAAAAAAGACCTATTTTACCAGATCCAAAATTTAACGATCAGTTGGTAACCCGCTTCGTTAATATGTTGATGTGGGATGGAAAGAAATCAGTTGCCTTCAAAATCTTTTACGATGCAATGGATATTGTAGAAGAGAAGAAAACCGATGATGAAAAAACGGCACTTGAAATTTGGAAAGACGCTTTGTCAAATGTAATGCCTCACGTTGAAGTAAGATCGAGACGTGTTGGAGGTGCTACCTTTCAAATTCCAATGCAAATCAGACCAGATAGAAAAATCTCTACTGCTATTAAATGGTTGATCGGTTACTCTCGCAAGAGAAATGAAAAATCGATGGCTCAAAAATTAGCTGCTGAAATTTTAGCGGCTTACAAAGAAGAAGGTGCTGCAGTTAAAAAGAGAGTGGATACGCACAAGATGGCTGAAGCCAACAAAGCATTTTCACATTTTAGAGCATAATTATGGGAAGAGATTTAAAATACACTAGAAATATTGGGATTGCTGCACATATTGATGCTGGAAAAACCACTACTACAGAACGTATATTATTTTACACAGGGATTAGTCATAAGATTGGTGAGGTACACGATGGTGCCGCTACAATGGACTGGATGGAACAAGAGCAGGAACGAGGTATTACGATTACTTCTGCTGCAACAACTTGTACTTGGCAGTTTCCATCTGAAAACGGGAAGCCGACTTCAGATGCTATGGGTTATCACTTTAACATTATTGACACCCCAGGTCACGTTGACTTTACCGTTGAGGTAAACCGCTCATTGCGTGTTCTTGATGGGTTAGTTTTCTTATTTTCAGCAGTTGATGGTGTAGAGCCACAATCTGAAACTAACTGGAGACTTGCAGACAACTACAAAGTTCCACGTATGGGATTTGTAAACAAGATGGACCGTCAAGGTGCTAACTTCTTAAATGTTTGTACTCAGGTTAGAGAGATGTTAAAATCAAATGCAGTTCCTATTGTATTGCCTATCGGAGACGAGGCTGATTTTAGAGGAATTGTAGATTTAGTTAAAAACCGTGCAATTGTATGGCACGAGGATAACTACGGTTCAACTTTTGACGTAGTTGACATTCCTGAAGATATGAAGGATGAGGTTCATCAGTACAGAGCAGAGCTTATCGAAGCAGTAGCTGAGTACGATGAAAATCTTATGGAGAAGTTCTTCGAAGATGAAAACTCAATTACTGAAGATGAAGTACACGCTGCTTTAAGAGCTGCTGTTATGGATATGGCTATTATCCCTATGGTATGTGGATCTTCATTTAAAAATAAAGGTGTTCAATTCTTATTAGATGCTGTTTGTCGTTACTTACCTTCTCCAGTGGATAAGGAAGCGATCGAAGGAACAAATCCTGATACTGAAGAGCCAGAATTTAGAAAGCCAGATGTAAAAGCACCATTTTCAGCTTTAGCATTTAAGATTGCTACGGATCCTTTTGTTGGTCGTTTAGCATTCTTTAGAGCTTATTCAGGTCGTTTAGATGCAGGTTCTTATGTATTGAACAACCGTTCTGGAAACAAAGAACGTATTTCTAGAATCTATCAGATGCACTCTAATAAACAAAATGCGATCGATTTTATCGAAGCAGGAGATATTGGAGCAGCTGTTGGATTTAAAGATATCAAAACTGGTGATACGCTTTCTGACGAGAAACACCCAATTGTTCTTGAATCAATGGTGTTCCCTGATCCAGTAATCGGTATAGCTGTTGAGCCTAAAACTAAGGCTGACGTTGATAAATTAGGTATGGCTTTGGCAAAACTTGCTGAAGAAGATCCAACCTTCCAAGTGAAAACTGATGAAGCTTCAGGTCAGACTATTATTTCTGGTATGGGAGAGCTTCACTTAGATATTATTTGTGATCGTTTAAAGAGAGAGTTCAAGGTTGATGTTAACCAAGGACAACCTCAAGTAGAGTACAAAGAAGCACTTACTGCTGTTGCAAACCACAGAGAAGTTTATAAGAAACAATCTGGTGGACGTGGTAAATTCGCAGATATCGTATTTGTGATGGAGCCTGCAGAAGAAGGTAAGTCTGGATTAGAATTCGTAAACGAAATTAAAGGAGGTAACGTTCCTAAGGAATATGTTCCATCTGTAGAAAAAGGATTTAAAGAGGCGATGAAGAATGGTCCTTTAGCTGGATTCGAAATGGATGCTATGAAAGTTACTTTAAAGGATGGATCGTTCCACCCTGTGGATTCAGATTCACTATCGTTCGAATTAGCTGCTAAAATGGGTTATAAAGCTGCTGCAAAAGCTGCTAGAGCCGTATTGATGGAGCCAATTATGAAATTAGAAGTATTGACTCCAGAAGAAAACATGGGAGATATTGTAGGTGACTTGAACCGTCGTAGAGGTCAAGTAAACGAAATGTCTGACCGTGCTGGTGCTAAAGTTATTAAAGCAAATGTTCCATTATCTGAAATGTTTGGATATGTGACATCACTTAGAACTTTATCTTCTGGTCGTGCAACTTCTACTATGGAATTTGATCATTATGCTGAAACTCCTTCTAATATTGCAGAAGAAGTTATTAAAGCAGCAAAAGGACTAACCGAATAATTCAAGTAAGATGAGTCAAAAAATTAGAATAAAATTAAAATCATACGATTACAATTTAGTAGACAAATCTGCTGAAAAAATCGTTAAAACGGTAAAGACTACTGGAGCTGTAGTAACAGGACCAATTCCTTTACCAACACATAAAAAAATCTTTACAGTATTGCGTTCTCCACACGTAAATAAGAAGTCAAGAGAGCAATTTGAACTTTCTTCTTATAAGCGTTTGTTGGACATCTACAGTTCTTCTTCTAAAACGATTGACGCTTTAATGAAATTAGAGCTTCCTTCAGGAGTTGAAGTAGAGATCAAAGTCTGATCGGAGGGACACCTCTATTAGTAGCTTGCTACTGTAAACATATCCAGAGCTTGTAGGCAAAGGATAAACGGAGAAAAAAAATAATTAGGGTTAAATTATTTTTTGACCCTAATTTTTTAGATTCTCCAAAAGATAAGTAAATTTTTAAACAATAATTAATATAAATTAAAATGTCTGGGTTAATAGGAAAGAAAATAGGTATGACCAGCATCTTTGACGAGAATGGAAAAAATATTCCATGTACCGTTATTGAGACTGGACCATGCGTAGTTACCCAAGTCAGAACCTTAGAGGTAGACGGGTACAGTGCCCTTCAACTCGGTTTCGATGACAAGTCAGAAAAAAACGTTTCTAAAGCGGCTCAAGGTCACTTTAAGAAAGCGGGTTCTTCTCCAAAAAGACAAGTTGTTGAGTTCCGTGATTTTGAAGGAGATTACAAATTAGGTGACACGATCAGTGTAGATCTTTTTGTAGAAGGAGAATTTGTTGATGTTCAAGCAACATCAAAAGGAAAAGGATTTCAAGGGGTTGTTAAAAGACACGGTTTTGGCGGTGTTGGACAATCGACTCATGGTCAACACAACCGTTTAAGAGCTCCTGGTTCTATCGGTGCTGCTTCATATCCTGCGAGAGTATTCAAGGGAATGAAAATGGCTGGAAGAATGGGTGGTGAGAACGTAACCGTTCAAAACCTTAGAGTTTTAAAAGTGGCTCCTGAGAAAAACATCTTAGTAGTTAAAGGATGTGTTCCAGGTCACAAGAATGCTTACGTAAAGATATTTAAGTAATGAAAGTAGCAGTTTTAGATACAAAAGGAAAAGAAACAGGTAGAAAGGCAGACCTTTCTGATGCTGTTTTCGCTATTGAGCCTAACAATCACGCTATTTACTTAGCTGTGAAACAATACTTGACACACCAAAGACAAGGTACACACTCTGCTAAAGAGCGTGGTGATATCACTGGTTCTACACGTAAGATCAAGAAACAAAAGGGAACTGGTACTGCTAGAGCAGGTTCTATCAAGTCTCCTGTGTTTAGAGGTGGTGGTCGTATTTTTGGTCCTAGACCAAAAGACTACAAAATTAAGTTGAATAAAAACCTTAAGCGTTTGGCTCGTAAATCTGCTTTATCATTAAAGCAAAACGAGAAATCAATTATCGTTTTAGAAGACTTTAATTTCGAGGCTCCAAAGACTAAAGATTTTATCAATGTATTGAAGGCCTTAGGCATCGATGCAAACAAATCGCTAATCGTCTTGGGTGATTCAAATAATAATGTATATTTGTCGTCACGAAATTTGAAGCAGTCAGAAGTTGTAACAACTTCAGAATTAAGTACTTACAAAATCTTAAATGCTAAGAATATTGTGCTTACTGAAAGTTCGATTGCAGGAATTGAAACTAATTTAATATAAAGAGGAGACATGAGTGTGTTAATTAAACCGATCATTACGGAAAAAATGACAGCAGATAGCGAGTTGTACAACCGCTATGGTTTCATCGTTAACCCTAAGGCTAATAAACTTCAAATTAAAGAGGCTGTAGAGGCTACTTATGGAGTTACAGTTGATAAAGTTAGAACGATGAATTACGGTCCCTCAAGAAAAACTCGTTACACGAGAACTGGTGTTCAGCATGGTAAGACCAATGCTTATAAGAAAGCCATTGTTGATGTAGCAGAGGGAGATATAATTGATTTTTACAGTAATCTATAAAGACAAGAGATGTCAGTTAGAAAATTAAAACCAATCACTCCAGGGCAGCGTTTTAGAGTAGTAAACGGATTTGACGCGATTACTACTGATAAGCCGGAGAAAAGCTTGCTTGCTCCGTTAAAAAAGTCTGGAGGTAGAAACAGTCAAGGAAAGATGACCATCCGTCAAAGAGGTGGAGGTCACAAGAGAAAGTATCGTGTTATCGATTTCAAACGTACTAAGGCTGGTGAAGCTGAAGTAGTTTCAATCCAATACGATCCAAACAGAACCGCTTTTATTGCATTAGTTCAATACGCTGATGGTGAAAAGAACTATGTGATAGCACAAAACGGTTTAAAAGTAGGACAAAAGATTGCATCAGGCGATTCTGTTGCTCCAGAAGTAGGTAATGCGTTACCTCTTAAAAACATTCCTTTAGGTACAATTATTTCATGTATTGAATTACGTCCAGGTCAAGGTGCGGTAATGGCTCGTTCAGCGGGTTCATTTGCTCAACTCATGGCAAAAGAAGGGAAGTTTGT
>JABXHN010000014.1 GCA_013373635.1 Flavobacteriaceae bacterium | reverse complement strand
TTGGTACCGCGCTACGGCACAGCGCTGATGGTCTCACCGCCACTCATCATGGGAGCAGTCACAGCAGGCCTGCTGATCTTTGGTGCGAATGTCTGGATCGTTGCAGCACTTTTGGCAGTCTGGGGCGCAATGAATACTGCCGTTTCAATCATCTGGTTCGGCTGGATGTCGCGAAACGTCGATGACGCAGCTGAAGCAGCGGGAAGTTTGATGGTCGCCGTTATTCAGGCATCAATCCTTCTCGGCGCACTGATCGGCGGCATTCTCCTCGACCGGTACGGGATCACCGCCACTTTCTTCAGCTCCATCTTGCTTGCCGGAATTGCGATGGGGCTGGTACGCTCGGGGAAACACCTGATGAGACGATAACCAAAAGCGTGCGAAATGAAGGCGCCCTCGTGCCGAGGGTCTATCCCGCTGGACTTCGCGAAAGGCGCAGCAAAGTGCTCAGCGCCTGAAGCTCGGACAGGGTGTTCGTTCAATACTATGCCAACTGATCGGTGCTGCTTAGCCTCGCTTGGAGGTCAAATATTGCGGGTTAACGCAGGATGTCCGAGCCAGCCAATCAACCGTTCGTGGGGCAGTTTGTGGGGCAAAAAAGCGACAAAATTTACGGATTTCACCAAAAAATCAAAGATTGTTGGTTTTTTGGGATTTAAGTGGTGCCCCCAGAGGGTGAGGCTACCAACTTTTCCATCGCATATAATTATTTAAAATCATACACTTACAACATCTCGGCGCTAGACGTGTGTCCCAACTTGTGCTGAATTTGTGTCCCATATCGGCTGGACCATTGCAAGTTCAATAAAAGCCGCAACCCACATCTAGCACCGAGTTTGAACACATAGCTGGAAGCAAACACCTTAATTAGATGGCCTCTTAGACATGAGCCGCTGAAAGAGACCCTCGGAGCGCCGCTTAGAGGTTTTAAGCGCTCCACACCAACCGACACACCCCCAAGCATAGATGCCCCTGTACGGGCCTCTGAGGGGCCCTCTGAGGTTCCACGCTTGGGTTTTTTTTGCGGGTTTTGGCCCGATTTTTTACGGACACGAAAAAGAGACTGAAATCAACGCTTTGGGATAATCCCACCCAATTGAAGTACCCCTCCCGTTAAGGTTATATATAGAGGTGTACGTTAACGGTTCCCGCCAGAGGCTCCCGTGAGAGGGCAGACCTCCTCCTCCTTCTCCCACTATCAAGACCGATTAAAGGTGTAGTGAAAGGGAGGTCGTGACGAAATGGAAGACCACCTACATCTCCTACCAGCACTCACTCTAAAGCTGCCCCTAGCGCTCTCCCTTAGGGCAGCCCCCCCAACAGAGCCTTGAGGCCATCAGGATAAAGGCGAGGGCCGCCGAGGAGGTCGAGTTCCTCTAGATCGAACCATTCAGCAAAACATGAGCTTCCATCACTCTCTTGGAACTCAATCCGGGTCTCTCCTGCGAAGGCGGTGTCCGTGAAGGTGATGTTGCCTTCATCATCGGGGACTTCGCTGGCAAGCAATTTGCCCTCCCGCCAATGAAGACCGAGAGCAGCATAGCGGCTGATACCGACTTGAATGGCGTATATGGGAAGCCAGTCGCCCTCGGAAGTCCATGCTGCAATTGGGTCTCGTGACCCATAGCTTTCGAAGCCGTAGAGAGCGCAAGGCTAATAAGGCACTGTGCCCGGAGATGCCTCGAGCTCACCCTAAGTCAGCATTGGCATCTGTCCTCAGGTCAATCTCCACGATCAAACATTCTGCAAAACGAGCAAGCTTCGCTTTAAGGCCACTCTAATTTTTCGAAGTTCTCCTTTCGTGGACTTGTGAACATTATCAGGCTCCGCCGCTGCAATCATTTCCTTCAATAGGTCAATTAATTCAGATACGAGACTACGGCTCATGTCGTCGCACTTCTCTGAGACCATACTCTCTATTAATATCGCCGTTCTAAGTGGGTAGATTGGGCTGTCCGATACGGACTGGAGGGAAGTTCTCGTTGTGGCGATGGCTTTCTGAATCTGCACCTCGTTAAAGCTCTCCCCACTTTTTGAGGCTTTCTTGAAATAAAGTCGAGCAAACTGATCATCAATCTGCCTCATGGAGTGATCTTTGTTGTACTTATTGGCTAGCCCGGCCGCATTATCGAGGTAAGTTTCGGCACGGACAGTATCGTTGAGGTCTAATCTCGCCATACCCCACTGCAGCCAAAATAACTCTTTCTCTCGGATGATGCTGTTCTTTGAGAGCCTATGATACACCGCATCGATTAGAATGTCAGATTTCTCACCACCAGAAAAAAGGCGGGTCAGAAATCGGAACCTCATCAATTCTTTTAGATTCTCATGGGAATCAAATCCGTTCCGCCTGTCTTTTGATAGATAGGCTGTCTCAGCAACTATAGTGCAGTATGTGTCGACAATAATTTCATCGCTTAGTCGGTAATTATTAAGGATATAACCAGCTAATTCATGAGATGTAATCTCGTGCCAATGGTGACTACCATTCGTAAGCTGAAGGAAACCAGACTCGCGAACCCGACTTTTGATTCTCTGCTCATCAAGCCGAAGCCAAGCAACGATATGACTCCATTGAACATGTTGATGACACAAAGCACGGACCAGAATCGCTACAAGACTTCGCTCGTTCTCATCATTGTTCGCCATGAAGGCGCGAACCAGAGATTCAATCCTCCTTGCAACAGAAGAGTCTTTAAAGACGGAAAGTACAAGCGATCTATTCTCAGACGAGCAATCATTCGAGATAAAAGAACTGCGCTCTAAATGAGACATCTCAATCCTGTCGCCCCATAGACCCCAGCGTTCTAGATAATCATTCCACTGGTTCGCCTCATTAAAATCTAGCTTGTTAATATCAACAAGCTTTGCTCGTTGGTCGAACTCTGCAAAAGTCGCATCCCCCGAAAACTCGTCCTTACGCTCTGGGTCGGAAACGACCAGACTGCAGGTTGGCCCGAGTCTCGGAGTAATGAAGGAAATCAATTTTCTGTAACGTGTTTGCCCATCAATCAGAAACATCGCCTGCCTGCCACTCGCCACTATCTTCTCAACGTCGGAGTGAACTTCTTGAATCTGAGTATTTATCTCATAAACATCTATGCCTAATCGGCGGGTAGCCTGAACAGCTAGTTGCTTAAGGAACACTGACTTCCCATTTCCTACATCTGCCTCAATAAGGAAGTGGCGGCACTTACCCGACTGGATATCTTCGAGCACCGTATCTATAGCGGCTTGGCGGTGGACGGAGTATGTTTCGGCCACACTTGATCCAGTTTTCTCGCCGGCAAGCAAAGATGCAAAGTAGACGTTTGTATCAAACTGCCCAGTGAGAAATAAGCTCTCAACATCTTCAGCAGTTACCTCTTTCAATTCTGGTTGCAATGTGAGTGGCTTTAGGAACTTAGGGGAATTTTGCAGAGTGCCGTCACGGTTCGCCAAGTAGGCAGCTGAAGCGGCCGCGAAGCCTTCCACGCCGATCTCATACACACGCCCAAACTTCTCCAGCCGCTTCTTCTCCATGGGGGAACTTTCGCGACTTATCACAATTGAAACGCTTGCTGAGACTGACTTTATCGAAAAAAGTCGCGACGCAATGCCTATGTCACGAAGCGAATAACCTATGAAGACAACTTCGGACGCAGCGTGAATATCACCAAATAGCCTATCGTATATAGGTTTATTGTGTCTAGAAAGTTCCAAGTAATTAGTTTCAGATATAACAAATCCATCTAAAGAAGATGGATGAATTAAGTCCGCAGCGCGCCCGTGCAGGTGATATACGGGAGTTTTCCCAGGCGCGATATCCAGCTGTCGAGAATTAGGCGAAAAGAATTGCAGATTAGTAGAGCTGGACGCTCGTTCAACCACGTCGTCATAGTTTGTGGTGAATATGGAGCGCCATGGCAGAGCCATGATGCCCATTTGTTGGGGACTTGGCAAAGCGCAAGTGAAGTATTTTAGGAAGAAAGCAGAAAGATTTCTGTCATATTCGATATCTTCTAGATTATCTTTAACAATATCTGCGATATCGGCAAGACCGGCATCCCCGACGTCCTCAGTGATGCCCATGTGCATTGCTAGTAACGCAGCGGCTTCACTCGATCCGGGGAGGGAGATGAAACTTCCTTGATTGTCCGGGTCAGGAATTTTTGCACTGGAAGAAAAACCGGCACCTAGAAATGCGATCGCTGAACCTGAGAGTACATTTTCTAGGACTTCATCAAGCTCGCGCATCATACTCAACAACTCCATTTTTCTGTCACTAACTGACCACGGCGCCAGCGAGGGCACAAGCGCTACATCTAGATCCGTGTCTTTGTATATACTTCCTTGTTGAAGTGGAACAATCATGGCAAAGTTTGTCTGTCAAACAAGAGTAACCTCCTGCTTTCGGTTGCTTCACAACGGTAAGGTTGAACCAATTGGTGTTGCTTTCTCATTGGGCAGCGCCCTCCTCTTCCAGAACCCGTGGCTGCTTCCCAACAGCCCCCAGAATCGCGATAAGTAACCATCCCCCCGGGACAAGATGCCCCTCTACAGGCTTTTCAGAGCCTCTCAGATTGTCGCGTGTTTGGGGCGGGTTTTGAGGGGGTCTCAGACCCGTTTCTGCGCCTCAATTTTATGCAGTGCTGTCAAAGGCTTGGAATAATCCCACACTTTTGACCTACACACTATTTGAGGCTATATAGTTAGTGGTGTACCTTAGAGGTTCCCTTGAGAGGTTCAGCTAGAGGGTACATCTCCACCGCCACCTCCTCCTAAAGAGAAGAAAGTAGGGATGCCGGTGAGGGTAAAGAACTCCTCCGACGTGTTCTATTCATTCCCTCTCGCAATAATGCCTCTCGATGTTTCACTACGGAGGGCCGCTCGTAGCGTCGCTCAGAGACCGTGGGCGCCGTCGATAAGTAAACCATACCCGCAAGCCAAGATGCCCCTCTATAGGCCTCTTAAAGCCTCTCTTGGCCTCGCATGTTTGAGGGATTTCTTGCGGATTTTGAGAAGGTTTTTGACCCGTTTCCGCGCCCACGTTTTGCGTATATATTTCAATGACTTGGGAAAATCCCACCCTTATGACCTAGCTATATATTAAGGTTATATAGAGAGAGGTGTACTTAGAGGGTCCCGTGAGAGGTCCAGCTAGAGGGCACACCTTCTCCACCTCCTCCCTCTAATGAGAAGAGAGAAGAGAGTAGAGATGTGAGTGAAGGTGGAGACCACCTCCTCCTTCTCCTACTATCAAGACCTATCAGAGGTGCTGGTGACTGAGACAGTGAAGGAGTAAACGACCACCGCCTTCTCCTACCAGCACTCACTCTAAGGCTGCCTCTAGCGCTCCCTCTTAGGGCTACCCGCTAACAGAGCCTTGAGGCCATCAGGATAGAGGCGAGGACCGTCGAGGAGGTCGAGTTCCTCTAGATCGAACCATTCAGCAAAACATGAGCTTCCATCGCTCTCATGGAACTCAATCCGGGTCTCCCCTGCGAAGGCGGTGTCTGTGAAGGTGATGTTGAAGAGGGC
>JABXHN010000071.1 GCA_013373635.1 Flavobacteriaceae bacterium | reverse complement strand
GTGAATATAAAGTCTGTGGTGCTTTCGTCATCAGCATTTTCAGCTCGAGTAACATCTTTAATGAAGAGACTGCCTTCTAAAACATCGTCATCAACGTCTTCGACTGTAATAGTTACTTGATGAGTTGAACTATTTTGATAGTCATCTTTTGCCTCAATTGTTACTAAATAGACATTATCTGAATTTCTATCCTGGGGTGTTTCGAAGTCAGGAGCTTCCTTAAACGTCAAAACCCCAGTGTTGGAATCGAGATTAAAAATGGGCCCATCCATACTTTGGAATAGGGTAAAGGTAACCTGGCCATTAGGGTTATTATCTGTGACCGCAACCTGATAAGCAGTTTCAGTAGAGTTCTCCGCAAAGCTAACTTCCGCAAGTGAGGTAAACACAGGAGCGGTATTATCAAGAACAGTGATTGTGAAGTTTTGATTATTGAAACCGTCTTCTGCATCCGATACTTTCAATTCAATATCGAAATCACCAAAGACACCGGAGGCTGTACCGGTAAGCATGGCACCTTTTGAAACCTTTCGAATTCTACGATTGCCTTCATCAGCAACATACAAATTGTTATTAACCACCAATATCCCCTTGGGACCACTAAACCTAACCTGAGATCCAACTCCATCCTGCAAGAATCCTTGAAAGGTACCAGCCAGAGTTACTACTGTCCCATCCGGTGTGATTCTTCTAACGGCATGGCCATCTGATAAGAAAAGGTTACCAGCATTATCTATAGATATTGAATGTGGTCTTTGGAATGAAGCATTAATTCCATTTCCATCTTCAATGGCCGAATTAGTAGAACCAGCCAGAGTACTAACCTCACCAGATTGTGTTATTTTCCTTATAGTGTAGTTCGAATATTCTGTTACATATAGATTACCTTCACTATCGATTGCTATATCTGTTGGGCCATTAAACTGTGCTTCACTAGCTAAGCCATTTACCAGACCCGCAACCCCTGTACCGGCAAACGTAGACACAGAACCATCAGAAGCAATTTTTCTAATTCTATTATCGCTTCGGTCAGCTACATAGAGGTTACCATTTGTATCTATTGCAATCCCCGTAGGAAGAACGAATGAAGCAGACTCCCCAACTCCATCCAAATATTGTGAATTACCTGTCCCCGCGATTGTTGATACTTCACCTGAAGGAGTAACTTTCCTAATTAAATAGTTACCGCTATCTACAATGTAAATATTGTCATCAGAGTCAATAGCCATTGATGAAGGAAGTCTAAAAGTAGCTTGTTCTCCTGCCCCATCCTGAGCGCCCAGACCTCCAGTTCCTGCAAATGCAATTACTTCTCCATTAGGCTTAATTTTTCTAATCTTATTTGCATCCAGAACGAAGAAATTCCCTTCAGAATCTTGCACTATATCTCTAGGCTCATCAAATCCTGCAACAAGTCTGTAACCATTTTCATATTCGTTATCAGCTGTTCCTGCATAAGTGATGACTTGATATACGTCCTTATCAAGATTTAACCATTCTGGCCCACTCACTATTTCAATATCGAAATCGTCATTATTTGGATCCTCAGCCAGAATAGAGTAAGCATATTCTTGTCCTTCATCAACAGTTGTTACCGGTTCAGAAATAATACTTGGTGCTGCACTTTCTATTACATCCTTCACGGTAACTGAAAACAACTTGGAACTTGTTCTTTCACCCACATGAGCAGTAATCTCAATTTGATAAACATTATCCTCATCTGAATCAGTTGGAAACTCAAAATCAGGGGCATTTCTGAAGGAAAGCTCACCATCGGTTGACATAAAAAATAAACCTAAATCTGCTCCTCCCGATTTAGAAAAGGAGACATCAAACCCTTCTTCGAAACCAATAGCCCCTATTAGAGTAATTTCAGTACTACCCTCTTCAACAAACAAATCCGAACTTGTAGAAATAACTGGGTCTGATTCATTTACATTGTTAACCGTCAAATTCACCAACATGCTCACAGCATTGTTAAAGGCATCAGTGGCTATTATTTCTATTGTATAAATATTATCACCATTAGAATCTTGCGGGCTTTCATAATCCGGTGAATTGTTAAAATAAATCGCATTACTATACTGTCCATCCATGTTGAATAAACTTTCATCATTGCCACTGCCTAACGAATAAGTCACTTCGCTCTCATCATTTGAGCCAGCAGCATATGCATGTTCACCTATTGGCAGGTTTTCATCAAACTGGTAATTTTTAGGAGAAGTAAATACCGGAGCATCTTCATCCACATCATTGACCGTTATGGTCACAGAAATAATACTCTCATTATTTCCTTCATCCGTTGCTTTGATGTCCACCAGATAGTTGTTGCTTCCGGATTTACTGGACGGACTTTCAAAATCAGGTGGTGAGACAAACGTTAAGACCCCTGTACCAGAATTAATTGTAAAGGCAGACTCATCTTTGCTTGTACCTAGGCTAAAGGTTATTGAACTCTCATCGGTAACTGTGGCAGTATATACAGCACCTGCTCCGTTTTCATTGAAGCTTGTAGTTGTTCCTGAAGTGAATACAGGCCCATCTTCATCCACATCGGTTACTGTGACCATCAACTCTAAGGCCGATTCATTGCCTTCATTATCTGTGGCTTTTACAATCAGCACATAGCTGTTATTCTCATCGCCATCCAGTGGGGTTTCAAAGTCGGGAGTGCTTAAGAAAGTGATCTCACCTGTGTTGGAATCAATAGCGAAGTACTCTTCGTCCACGCTGGTTCCGAGGCTGTAAGTGATAGAGCTTTCGTCTGAGGCAACAGCTGTGTAAACAGTGCCTTCATCGTTTTCTGTAAAGCTGGCCGTTTCATCTGATGTAAATACCGGACGGTCTTCATCCACATCAGTCACCGTCACCATCAACTCCAAAGTCGACTCGTTGCCTTCATTGTCAGTAGCTTTTACAATCAACACATAGCTATTATTCGTATCACCGTCTTGTGGATTTTCATAGTCTGGAGCACTTAAGAAGGTGATTACTCCTGTGCTTGAATCGATAGCAAAGTATTCTTCATCAACGCTGGTTCCGAGGCTGTAAGTGATAGAGCTTTCGTCTGAGGCAACAGCTGTGTAAACAGTGCCTTCATCGTTTTCTGTAAAGCTGGCCGTTTCATCTGATGTGAATACCGGACGGTCTTCATCGACATCGGTTACCGTTACCATCAACTCTAATGTCGATTCGTTGCCTTCGTTATCTGTGGCTTTTACAATCAGCACATAGCTGTTATTCTCATCACCATCCAGGGGTGTTTCATAGTCTGGTGCGCTTAAGAAGGTGATTTCTCCAGTGCTTGAGTCGATAGAGAAGTACTCTTCATCTACGCTGGTTCCCAAGCTGTAAGTAACAGTACCAGCATCTGTAGCTTCAGCAGTGTAAATTGTGCCTTCATCGTTTTCTGTGAAGCTTGCAGTTTCTGGGGAAGTAAATACCGGACGGTCTTCATCTACATCGGTTACTGTCACCATCAACTCTAAAGTTGATTCGTTGCCTTCATTATCAGTCGCTTTTACAATCAATACGTAGCTGTTATTCGCATCGCCATCCAACGGAGTTTCAAAGTCAGGAGCGCTTAAGAAAGTGATTTCTCCAGTGCTTGAGTCGATAGCGAAATATTCTTCGTCTACGCTAGTTCCAAGGCTATAAGTAACAGTTCCGGCATCTGTGGCAACAGCGGTGTAAACAATACCTTCAGCGTTTTCGGTGAAGCTGGCTGTTTCAGCTGAGGTGAAAATAGGGAGATCTTCGTCAACATCAGTTACTGTGACCATCAACTCCAAAGTTGACTCGTTACCTTCATTATCTGTAGCTTTTACGATCAGCACATAGCTATTATTAGCATCGCCATCCAGTGGATTTTCAAAGTCGGGAGCACTTAAGAAAG
>JABXHN010000097.1 GCA_013373635.1 Flavobacteriaceae bacterium | reverse complement strand
TCGAGGGCATGTGGCGCATGGTGCAGCAGGACGAGGCCGATGATTACGTGCTCGCCACCGGCGAGACCACGACGATCCGCGATTTCTTCACCCTCGCCGCCGAGGCGCTGGGGATGGACCTGGAATGGTCCGGCTCCGAGGAGAACGAGACCGCCATCGACCGCAAGAGCGGCAAGCTGGTGATGAAGGTGAACCCGAAGTTCTACCGCCCCGCAGAGGTCGACCTGCTGCTCGGCGATGCCAGCAAGGCCCGCGAGAAACTGGGCTGGGAGCCCAGGGTCTCCATCCGCGAGCTGGCGGAGATGATGGCAAAATCCGATTTCGACGCACTCGGCTGATCGCACAGGCATGACACAGTGGAACGACACGACCTGGGGCCGCAAGCTGCGCGGAGTGCGCACCCGGCTCGCAGGCTATCGCGGCAACGTGGACGGTGTGATCGGCGACGCGTTGCAAGGCTGGGTGCAATCCACCCGTGATCCTGACCAGCCGGTGCGGGTGGGGCTGTACGTGCAGGGCGCGCGCATCCACGAGGCCACCGCCAACATCCACCGGCGCGACCTGGAACAGGCGGGGCTGGGCGCGGGGCGGTCGGGCTTTGCCATGCCGCTCACCGCCGACCTGATGCGGTTGGCGGCGATCAACGGTGGCCTGGCCGAGGTGCGGATCCTCAGCGGCACCACCTCGCAGCTTCTGGGGCGGGTGCGGCTGGGCCTGCCTGCGGCCGGGGCCACGGGCCAGGGTGTGCCGGGCTGGCTGACGCCGCTGCAACGCAGGCTATACGGCGGCGCGCAGGTGCTGGCCGGGCTGCTGGAGCAGGACGCGATCCCCCTGCCCCCCGCCACGCCGCGCCCCTGTTCCGAGGCGCAACAGAGACTGTTTTCCCGCCAGGATCACCTCGATCCCACCACCGAGCTGCCAGAGCTGATGGGCGGCTACACCGAGTACATCCGCTACCGCGACCGCCTCGACGAGGTCTTTGACACGGCCCGCGATCCCTCCGACATCGCGCATTTCTACAAGCGTTACCTCGGCACCTATTCCGCCATGCGCGGCGGGCTGCGCGTGCCGCTGAGCCGCGCCGCCATCGACTGGCTCAATGCGCCCATGGTGATCGGCGGGCAGCGCAACAGCCTCAGCCGTGCCGCCTGGTTCTTTCTGCCCGATGTGCACCCGATCCGGAACTCGATGAATTTCAACGCCGTCGACTGGTATTCCTGGGCGGTCTACTGGTGGTCGGTCAACCAGGCAGAGGCCATCCACTGCGAGGATTGCCTCGTGCCGCAGGACTATATCGACCTGCTGGCCGCCGTCCCCGAGCCCCATCAGGGTCAGCCCTTCGCGGCCTCGGAGTTCATGCTGCGCCAGCGCGCCGAGACGCCGGAATTCGCCGGCCTCGACATGGCGCTGGAGGACGTCCGCCGCGACCTCGCCTGTGCCATCACACTGCTGTCGGTCCTGCGGCCCGATTTCCTGCGCTACATCCCCGCCGACACGTTGCAGGCGGTGCTGCATGGCGGGCGCGACGGATCGCCGCTGGAACGCTTCGTGGCGCAGATGGGCCTGTCGCTGCCCGGTCTCGACCGGACCGCCTATTCCCATGCGCTGCGGCGGCAGGGCTTCGACCTCGGGAGCCTGCGCTTCCTGACCTTCACCGCCGAAGGTCACCGCGCCGAATTCGCCACCCTGCCCACGCTGCCCGAAAGCGATCCCGTCGACGTGCAGGTCATCGGCCCCTTTGCCAAGGCCAGCGGGCTGGGACAGGCGACGCGGCTGTCGGCTTCGGCGCTGGAAAACGCCGGGATAATGGTCAACACGGTGGATTTCGGCCTCGACAATCCCGCCCCCGAGGGCTTCAGCCGCGCCACGACGGTGCAGGAGTACACCCGCGCCCGCGTCAACCTGTTCCACCTCAACGGCGAGGCGATCCCGCTGGCCGCCGCCTACCAGCCGGATGTCTTCACCGGGGCCTACAACATCGGCTATTTCTTCTGGGAACTGGACAGCCCCGGCGCCTGTCACTACCTCGGGATGGAGATGCTGGACGAGATCTGGGTCTCGACCGAGTTCGGCGTCTCGATCTTCCAGCCGCATGTGGATGTGCCGGTGACCAATGTCGGAATGAGCTACGAGGCACTGCCCGAGATCCCGCGCCAGACGGCCCGCGCCTTCCTGGAAAAGACGGCGAAGATCAGCGGCAAGGCCTTTGTCTTCCTCGTGACCTTCGACAGCTTTTCCTTCGTGCAGCGGAAAAATCCGCTGGGCGTGCTGAAGGCCTTTGCCACCGCCTTTCCGCAGGCCGACCACCCCGAGGTGCGGCTGGTCATCAAGACCCAGAACCGCACCCGCGTCGCCGATCCCGCGCAGATCGCCATCTGGGAGCAGGTCGACGAGGCGCTGGAGGCCGACGCCCGCATCGTGCTGTTCGACGAGACGCTGCACTATGCCGACCTGCTGAAGCTCAAGAAGGGGGCCGACGCCTATATCTCGCTGCACAAGTCCGAGGGCTGGGGCTTTGGCATGATCGAGGCGATGAACCTCGGCGTGCCGGTGCTGGCCACGGCCTATTCCGGCAACATGGATTTCTGTACGCCCGACACCTGCTGGCTGGTGGACTACGACCTGGTGGAACTGGCACCGCAGGATTACATCTTTGTCCGCGCAGGCCAGAAATGGGCCGAGCCGGACGTGGCGGATGCCGCCCGCCAGATGCGCGCCCTCAGGGACGCCCCCGAGGAACGCGCCCGCCGGGCCGAGGCCGCGCGCCACAAGGTGCAGACCGAGTTCTCGGAGGCCGCCATCGGCGCGCGCTATGCCGCCCGCATGCGCGAGATCCTTGCCGGGCTGGCACGTGGCCAGCAGGGCGGGCAGGACAGGAGGGCCGCCTCGTGACGCTGGTGCATCACACCGGGGTCAGCTGGCCGCGCAGCGGGCATCACCTGCTGGTGCGTCTGCTGAAGGGCTATTTCGGCGAAAGATTCGGCTATTGCGAATTCCACCAGGGCCACCCCACGCCAAAGGGGCTTGGCCCCTGTTGCAAGCGGGTGCCCTGTGCCCATGCGGACCGCGTCGCCCTGTCCAAGAACCATGACTTCGATCTCGACGTGCCGCAGATCCCCGGCCATCGCTACCTGGTGCAGTACCGCGATTTCACGCCCTCGGTGGTGTCGAACTTCGAACTGGCGGTGCGCGCTGGTCTCGAGGACAGCGCCAAAGCCTTTCGCGGCTTTGCCTCGCAGCAGTTCGACCACTACGAGGGCTTCACCCGCAAGTGGGTGCATTCGGACTTCATGCAGGGCCAACTGCTGTTGCATTACGACGCGCTGACCGGCGATCCAGAGGCCACGCTGGCGCGGGTGGTGCAGGCCATGGCCCCCGGTGCCCCCGTCGATGCCGCCCGCATCCGCGATGCCGTGGCCTCCGCCGATGGCCAGAGCGTCGCCAACCGCCAGATCACCGTGCAGAAGGGCGCGGGCGTCCGCGCCATGCGCCGCGTCGAGGAGTTCCGCCACCATGACGCGCGGCTCTTTGCGCAGATCGCCCGGCTGAAGCTGCGCCGCGACGCGGTGCTGGCGCTGTTCCACGACCGGCTGGGCCGCGCCCCCGCCGAGAGCAACATGCTAGCCTTCCAAGGCTACGACAGCCTCGGGGCGCTGGACGCCATGATCTGCGCCACGCCGGAGTACCGCAAGCGGCAGGCCAGCGGCGGAACCAAGGTGGCGGAAACAGAGACAAGGCCAAAGGACCGCCTGACGGAAGGCCCGCAAAAGTCATGACCACACGGCCGCTCAGCGAGGAAGAGATCGCCCTAGCCTTCGAGCTGGTGCTGGACCGGCGTCCGCCGCCCGACCGCCTGGCGGCACTGGTGGCGCGGGGCACCACGCTGGGGCAGTTGCGCGGCATGCTGTTGCAGTCAGACGAGTTCCTGCGCCAGGCGCTGCGCGACAGCTGCCAGCCTGAACGCTTGCCCGATCGTTTGCCCGAGCGCCTCTCCGGCCCGCTCGGGCGGCTGCGGCGGGTGATGGCGGGCGCCCCCCCTGCCCCGCCACTGCGCATCGACCGCGCCGCCACCACCGTGGTGCATCTGCACATTCCCAAGAGCGCGGGCACCTCACTGAACATCCAGCTGATGGGCCACTACCCGGAGTTCGCCCGTATCGACGCCCGCGCCGGCAGCCCGCACCAGCAACTGGCGCAGATGTCACGGGACAAGCGCGCCTGCATCGGGCTGGTGGCGGGGCACTGCGTGCACGGGCTACACCGGCTGCTGCCGCGCCCGGTTCTGTATCTTGCGGTGCTGCGCCGCCCCGGGCCCCGGCTGCTGAGCTTTCACCGCTACATCCTGCGCACCGCGACGCATCCGATGCATGCCACCGTCACCCGCCTGGCCCCTGGCTTCGGGACGTTTCTCGAACTGGCGCAGGAGAACGCTGCGCTGCGCATCGAGGTCGACAACGGCCAGCTGCGCCGCATCTCCGGAGAGATGACCGCGCCGCAGGTCGACACCGCGCTTCTGGACACCGCCCGCCGCCACCTGCTGGCGGACAACATGGTGCATGGCGTGGTAGAGCGACTCGATCCCTTCCTGCACCGGCTGGTACTGCGCGGCGTGATCGACCAGGCCCGCGACGTGCGCGCCAATGTCGATCCGCGCAACACCACGGGCAATAACAGGGTCGACAGCCCCCCCGACAACAGCCCTGCTCCCGCGCCGGACGCCGCCTTCGAGACGGAACGCAAAAGGCTTTCTGCGGCCCAGGCCGACCTGCTGGACCGCTTCACCCATTGGGACGCGCAGCTTTACACCCTCGCCGCCCGCCACAGGCCCGACGAGCCCCCCCCGGAGGAGAAGACCGCATGACCCACGAAACGCTCGATCAGTCCCGCCCCCAGCCCCCTGCGCGGGACGACATCCTCGCGCGGGCCGCAGCCTATCGCTGGTTCCACCGCATCCGCCTCTACGGCGACTACGAGACCCCCGGCATCGACAACACGCCAGAGAAGCTGCAGGTGCTCGACCTGCTGGGCCTGCCGAAAAACATGACCGGCAAGCGCGTGCTCGATATCGGCGCCTGGGACGGATTCTTTAGTTTCGAATGCGAACGGCGCGGCGCCGAGGTGGTGGCGCTCGATCATGTGCAAAGCACCGACACCGGCTTTCACATCGCGGCGCAGGCGCTCGACAGCAAGGTCACTTGGACCGTGGCCAATATCTACCACCTCTCCCCCGAGGAGCTGGGCCGCTTTGACATCGTGCTGTGCTTGGGCGTGATCTACCACCTGCGCCACGTACTGCTGGGGTTGGACCGGGTGCGTTCGATCATGGCCGAGGGAGCGGACCTGTTCGTGGAAACCGCCGCAATCGACAATCACGCACAGCTGGACGGCGGGCATTTCGGCTCATTCGCGCAGGCCTGCCTTGGGGCGAATTCGACCCCGCTGCTGCAACTCTACCCCGAAAAAGAGCTGGGAGGCGATCCCACCAACTTCTTTGCCCCGAACCATTCCGGCCTACGCGGCCTGCTGAAAGCAGCGGAATTCGATGTGGTCAATTCGCTGTCGGGCCCTGGCCCCCTCCCCTCTCGTGCTCTGGCCCATGCCCGCGCAACCGTCAACCCGGAGATCGCCTTCTACCGAGACCGTGACTCGGCGGTTCTGGAAAGACGCAACTACTTTACGGAGCAAGTTGAATGACCAAAGATCCACTGGCAAAAGCCCGCTCAGATCTTTCGATCCTAATTCACCTCCACATCCCCAAGACAGCCGGACGCAGCCTGAACACGCTTCTGCGTCCTCTTTACTCAAATGAAGCACAAGTCCATGCCACTGGAGCTTCCCCTGAACGAAAAATCCAAGAGATGTCTGCCGAAGCTCGCGACGGAATCCGCCTAGTTGCGGGGCATTGTAGCCACGGCGTGCACCTATTGTTGCCGCATCCAGCCCGCTATCTAGTCATACTACGTGCACCTGGACCGCGACTGCTAAGCCTATACAAATATATCTTTCGCACGCCATCCCACCCGCTACATCCAATACTCCATCGTGGCGCACTGCAGTTTGGAGATTTTCTCGAACTGGCCGAAGATCGTCCTCACCTGCGAGCAGAATTGCATAATGGGCAAATGCGCCGCATAGCGGGGGACATGACACCGGAGGGTATCGGGCGAGAAGATGAGCTGCTGAACCTCGCCTGCGCTCATCTAGCCTCACCCAACATGACATTCGGATTCACTGAACAGTTCGACAGGTTCGTCGCCAAACTGAAAACTGAGGGCATCCTACCAGATGCCACGCCGCCACAAGTAAATGTTGCGCCACCGGGACTAAACTTTGAGAGGGCTTGCGCAACCCTTTCTCGGTCGCAAAAGGAACGGTTGAAGCAATACTGTGCGTATGACGAGCGGATGCTAGCCTTCGCCTACGGACAAGCTGCGGGATGATCCTTTCTCCGAAATATGGCCTAGAAATTTCATCCCAATATATTTTCTGATGTTCAGGTCTCATACAAAGTGTGAAACCTGAACTCTGCGAATTATCCCAATTTCATAACCTCCGAAGGTGTGCTCAAGTGATATTCCCAGTTCTTCTGTGCGGCGGCTCCGGCACCCGGCTTTGGCCCTTGTCGCGCAAGTCCTACCCCAAGCAGTTCACCGATGTCGTGGGCGAGGACAGCCTGTTCCAGGCCTCGGCGAAACGCTTTCGCGGCGCGGGCTTTGCCGATCCGCTGGTGGTCACCGGCGATCCCTTCCGCTTCATCGTCACCGAGCAGCT
>JABXHN010000088.1 GCA_013373635.1 Flavobacteriaceae bacterium | reverse complement strand
CCTTACAGAGAATACACATAGCATCACTGCCAAAGCTACAGATGCTGTTGGTAATGAGTCTGTTGAGTCAACTGCTTTAAGTGTAACCATAGATATTACTGCACCAAATGTACCAACAGTGGGGGCAGTAGGTGATGACAATGGTTCTTCTAATTCAGACTTTATTACCAACGATCAAAGCCTGGTAATTGGTGGACTTGCTGAAGCCAACAGTAGTGTGGAAGTGTTTATCGATAACACAAGTGTTGGTACAACCACAACAAATGGACAGGGGACTTACCTATTGGATTATACAGCTACAGATTTATCTGAAGGTGAATATTCAATTACAGCAAAAGCTACAGATGAGGCAGGTAATACTTCATCTGCATCAACTGCTCAGGATGTTACTATAGACCTCACAGCACCAACTGTAACCATAACCAGCAATGCCAATGATCCTCAAAGCGGAGCATTCACAGCAACCTTTACATTTAGTGAAGATATAAGTGGTTTTGTCGAAGAAGACATATCGGTAGGTAATGGAGTGGCATCTAACTTCAACACTACAAGTGCTAAAATCTATACAGCTACTATCACGCCATCGGCCGATGGTGATGTAGATATCGATGTTCTTGCCAATAAAGCAACTGACGCTGCAGGAAATGGAAATACAGCAGCTTCGCAGCTAACTGTAGTTAATGACGAAACTGCCCCGGCTGCACCAATTGTAGCTAGTATTTCAACAGATGCTGGAAGCAGTGCTACCGATAATTTGACCAATGACCAAACGCTAGAAATCAGCGGTGCTGCCGAATCCAATGCTTCTATAGAGGTATTTATTGGTGGAAACAGCGTAGGGAATACCACAGCCGATGGCTCAGGCAACTGGACTTTCGATCATACGGGTTCAACCCTTACAGAGAATACACATAACATCACTGCTAAAGCTACAGATGCTGCTGGCAATGAGTCGGCCGAGTCAACTGCTCTAGATGTTACAGTAGATACCAGTGCTCCGTCAGTCTCTTCAGGCACTATTGTAGGAAAAACCTATGGTTTGGATGAGGATGTGGATGTTACTTATGTCTTTGATGAAGCCGTAGTGGTGGACGAAACCAATGGTACACCAAGCGTTACTATCGCCATGGGAGGTCAGAATAGAGTGGCAACATACCATAGTGGTTCAGGCACAAATACCTTGGTATTCAGGTATACCACTGTTGCTGGTGATCTTGATGGCAACGGTGTTTCCGTTTTGTCTATTAGCCTGAACGGAGGAACAATCCAAGATGTAGCGGGTAATAATGCGAACACTAGTGTTTCTGTAGCTGGTGTAGCAGATGTAAGGGTCGATACATCAGCGCCATACATGTCAATTACTAGCTCTTCCAATGCAGTGAGTGGAGCCTTTACGGCAACCTTTACTTTCAACGAGGACGTTTCTGGGTTTGATGTGAGTGATATTTCAGTAGGTAATGGTTCAGCTGGTAGTTTTAACACGACTAGTGCAAAAATCTACACTGCAACTATTACACCGTCAACCGAGGGAAGTGTAACCGTAAACGTTGCAGCGGATAAGGTCCAGGATACTGGAGGAAATGGAAATACGGCTGCATCAGAACTAAGGGTGGTCAATGATGAAACTTCACCAACCATATCCATTACAAGTAGCACTGATCGAACAAATGGAGCTTTCTCAGCTACTTTTACTTTCTCTGAAGATGTTTCAGGTTTCGATGTAAATGACATCGCAGTTGGTAACGGGGCTGCGAGCAACTTTGCGACTATCAGTGCCAGTATTTATTCCGCTACTATTACACCGGTAACTGATGGTGGGGTTACTGTAGATGTTGCAGTTGGCGCAGCTCAGGATGCAGCTGGGAATAACAATTCTGCGGCAACACAATTTAGCATAACCAATGATGAGACGGCACCAACTGTTCTTGAGGTAACTTCTGATGTAAACAACGCTACATTCAAGGTAGGGGACGATATCAATATCTATGTTCAATACAGCGAGGAGGTTTTTGTTACCGGAACACCACAGTTGGAGCTGGAAACAGGAGCAACAGATCGAACTATCGATTATGTAGATAGAAGTTCTTCTACCTTACGATTTGTCTATTCTGTTCAGGCAGGCGATGTAAGTTCTGATTTGGATGTAACAAGCTCTTCGGCATTAACATTAAACGGAGGAACTATTGTAGATGCTGTTGGCCTGAATGCAGACCTGGCCGTTCAACATGGGACGGAAGGCGGCTCCCTCACCTCAAAAGATATTGTAATAGATGGTGTTGCACCGACAATTACCATCAACAGCAATGCATCAGACCCTCAAAGCGGACCTTTTACAGCCACTTTTACTTTCTCTGAAAACATCAGTGGTTTTGATGTTGGAGATATTTCAATGGGTAATGGAGTGGCGAGTAACTTTAACACGACAAGTGCGAAGATTTATACCGCTTTGATTACGCCATCTGCAGATGGGGAGGTGACCATAGATGTGGCAGCTGATGTGGCAACAGATGTTGCTGGTAATAACAACACTGCAGCAACTCAACTAAGTGTAAGCAATGATGAAACAACGCCATCGGTTACAATCACCAGCAGTGCTGACCCAACCAGCGGAGCATTTACAGCCACCTTCACCTTCTCGGAAGATGTATCAGGTTTTGATATCAGTGGTATCACTGTAGGGAATGGTGCAGCAAGTAATTTCAACACAACCACTGCTAGGATTTATACTGCAACCATTACACCAACAACGGATGGCGTGGTTACTCTAAATGTTGCAAATGGTGCAGCACTGGATGCAGCTGGGAATAACAATTCTGCCGCCACTCAAGTGAGCGTCACCAATGATGAAACGGCTCCAACTTTGGTGAGTGCAACGAAAGACAGTGACACTCAAATCACCTTGACCTTCAATGAGGCAGTGGAGACTTTGGGCGCTAATCCAACGGACTTCACGGTAACAGATGAGAATAGCTCCACCTTTACGGTACAGACTGTTTCCGATGGAACGGCAGGTGACACAGAATTGATCCTGACATTTACTGACGTAAGCGCAGCTCAGCTGAACTTGTACATCAATTATGCCAATAACAATGCAGTAGTAACCGATCTGGTAGGAAACGAATTGGCCTCAACTAGAGGAGGAGTAAGCATTTCTCTGAATGCAGTACCAACGGCTACCAATGTAGATTTCTCAGGAATACTCACTGTAGGCGAAACATTGACTGGATCTTATACCTATTCAGATTCTGATAATGATGCAGAAGATGGAACCACCTTCAAATGGTATAGATCGGACAAT
>JABXHN010000004.1 GCA_013373635.1 Flavobacteriaceae bacterium | reverse complement strand
CTGTAAGATCTTCTGTGTAAGTGGCTGTCTATCATAGTGATACACGATCATTATACATAATCATAAACTGACTCATGGCCGCTTTCCAATCTCTTATTGGTATCGACCACTTCTTCGAAATTTGGTGAAGTGCTAGATACAGTATTTTCATCACTGAATCGACTGTCGGGAACGACCTGCTGGTTTTGGTAATTTTCCGTAAGCTGGCGTTCAGAGATTCGATGGCATCGGTGGTCTAAATGACCTTACGGATTTCCAGTGGATAAGCGAAGAAGACGCTCAGACGTTCCCAGTTATTGCGCCATTACAGGCTAGTCGTTGTATTGAAGGCATTCTGTAGAACATCGGAGAAGGCAGCAAAGCTCTCACCACCTAAATTACCTGGCTATAATGCCAACCGCTGGCGGCCAGGCGATAGTTGAACAACATATACTTAAACTGCTCACGTCCAATAGTGACCGGTGATTTAACATGCGTGAAGTCTCAGATACCCAAAAAACCTGACTCATGATGCTGTAAGAACATCACATCTTGCGCGCAGCCGTGTAGTTGTCGCCACTTCTTAATCCTGCGCTCAAGTGGGCGCCGTGCTATATACGAACGACGGTATCAGATAAGCGACCTATACATCTAGATTGACATTGCTTTCTATGCGAACCAATGGAAAATAGAATGATATAGTTCGTAGTATAGACTTAAGGTTGCTCATACTTTTGTTTTTTTAAGCTATTAGCGACTTTTTCATTGTGTATGAATTCTAATATGTGATGACCGTCGGGTTTACTTATCGGAGATGTAAGTTGGCCAGCATCTTCTATGCTAAAGAGCCAGTAGAGTTCTGAAAGACTTGCAGAGATTGCCTTGCCTGTCTGTTCATATGTGAGAGCTGACCGGCGAACTTTAGTTACTGCTTTCACCTTCCACTTTCGCGTTGCAACACGAGGTGTTTGCTCATTGGATGGCCGGCTGGCTATGATCAGGTATTTGAGAGAAAGCATGATCTGCTCTTCTATATTTTCTCTTTCAGATGCTTCGCACCGCATATGGAAGAATGATGCTGAGCCATCGTGAAATTGTTCGTAGTAGCCGGGTGCGCGGTGATCTTCCGCGCTGGTGACTAACAACGTCTTGCTGGCATTTCTGAATTGTGTCATTCCATAAGTCGGAATTCGCGGGGGTTCCTCAACATAGAAGCGATCTGCAGAGTCTAAGTAACTTGCATATGTGAACTGTGAACCGTCGCCGAATTTCTGGCTCAGAAACAGTCTCAGCCAGTTATCTCCGGATATACCTTCTGAGGGTAGTAGTGGAAATGCGCCTATTCCTAGTTCCTCGATTGCAGTCTGATACACGTTAACATCAACAGAGCTTGACTGGTCAAAGTACCCGGGATACAAAGCGAATGCGCCAAAGACAGGTCTGCTGTATCCATTCATTGATTTATATAAAAGTGAGTCACGATAACGGTGCATCTGGTTTATTGCATCATCAGGAACGCGGTCAGTGTCGTCAGATTTGCTCTCCAGCCGGTATTTTGCGTCAAACAGCCAGATAAGCGTCTCACCTGAATCAAACTCAGCTTCCAGTACAATATCAGGCTTCTGGTTAACAGTAAGTGTTCTTACCTCACCCTTCGTTTTACAGAAGGTAACTTCGTGAGAAAGGCGGATTTTAATGCCTCTTTTTTCCAGTCTGAACGCGCCGCCAAATCCATCCTTTGTTTGCCATTCCAGTCCGGCCTGCTGGATATTTGCGCTTTCATGTGATGCGACTTCAAAGCCACATTCTTCCAGCAACTTCTTAATTTTGAGAAAGCACCAGACCTCATATAGCTCATCCATGCTCTTCACTGACAAAGAAGCGCCTTCCCCGATGGCATCCAGATACATCTTCAGCTCCTGCCACGCACGGTAAAATCCAGAGTAACCGGTTCGCTGCTGCAGAACTAGTGAATCATTTTTCAGGCCGTTAAACGGGCTGAGTTCCTTGAACAACGGAGCTCGGTGTAGTTTGGTCAATGCACCTTTCCACGATTTCAGGTCGGTGAAAAAGTGTTCTGATAAGCCGTAATCAGCACTTTCGCGGGCTGATTCCTTTTTCTTGGTCATTTTTTCCAGTTGATCCAAGCGGAGGAGCATTGTGGAAATCGCAAATTTTATGAAGCGGTTTTCAGGAGTATCAACGCTCAGTTTTTTCTTTGCTACGGTATACCGTCTGGCGTACTGACCTGCGCTAAAATCGCTTGATATTTTCTGTTCCAGGCGTGCCGGAATCTTCCCTTTAATTCTCTCTGCACGGAGTTTTTTTTTGTATGTGAGTAACCTGTTGTGCGGGGCGTTAATTATCAGCTGCGTTTGCTGTTGTAACACTTTCCACAGACTCTTGAAATGAGCCAGCCAGAGTAAGGGAAAATCCTTCTGACGTGAACGTTGCCGCTTAAAGCTGTGCTCGGTGGGAGCTACCAAAGCATAACGCCACTCATAGTAATCAGGTAAAAAATCCCTGAAAATGGCTTCGAAATCGCTGCCCAGATCCATCTTGGTTGGCCACACCGTAAATGAGACAGGAACTTCCTGTAGCCCGTCAGTTGTCCGGTAGCGTAAGGGCAGGGTGGCTTTTCCTAAATGGTTACGGAAATTTATGGTACCGGCTAGACTGTTTGTGCGTTTCTTAGGATGAAACGCATCTGCTAATGCAGCATAGTGATGGGCTATTTCAGGCTCTATTTTTTCAACAGACAGATGCTTTTTGAATATAAATTCGAATTCGTATTCAGTATTTTCAAAGAAAAGTGGCTTATCAAACTGCTCTTCACCGTCTTCCTGTTGCAGAGAGAAATCCTGAGCAGGTAGGTCAGCAGACTGAGCTCTTTTAGTCAGTGCAGCCTTTAATTTTTTCTGTTTAGCGCTGACATTTCTTGTCCATACAATCAGCGTAAAATCCTGCTTGTCAACGGTAATAATATCCGGCACGTTTAACTTCTCCATTTATGGCCAGAAGCTGGTAAACCCGCCCGATAGCTTCTTTTTCATCATCTTAATTTTTCTTTTTGAGCGGCATGCTATGTTTCCATCCGGTTTACGCCAGAGATCAGGGCGGACTTTGTCACCGTTCCAGATATCGCTGAGTTCCGAGCTTAAAAGGTCTTCCAGAGAATCCAGTATATCCCCGACCTTGTCTGCATCGCCTTCAATTCTTGGTAGCAGTTTCATCATCAGAAAATCATCCCATACAGCCTGTAATTTAATTCTGTCAGACACTTCACCATTGAATGACTCTACCATGAGTAACAGTTCATTCAGGGCACGGAAGGCAAGTTCAAAAGGAGAGCCTTTAAGTTTTTCATTAACAGCTTTGAGAAATGAGCGACTTTCTTTTGCGGCATCTGTCGCTCCCTCTGTATGAGAAAAAAGCGGAAAACTGAGCTTTACCGGTTGTTTCTTGCCAGTTTCTTCGTCATCAAAAAAAGCATCAAAATCATTCGGAAAGAACTCTCCAAAATCAAAGCTGATTGCACGGTCGATTACCTTGCGGGAAAAACCATGGGTTGTCTCATCCATATTAACAGTACCTGCCACAATCAGATTGAAAGGAACCGGTAAACCAGCTTCTAGAAACAATTGCCACAGCTCAGTATATTGGGGCGCTTCCAGACCCAGCTCGTTTTTGAGTTTGTCGCCACCCACGTTCAACTTTCCGCTGTCGAGCAAGGCATCGCAGGAATAAATAAACGAACCATTTTCTTTATACCATTTGCGCGTTTCCACAACCGACAGGTAATCTGAGAAGTATTGTTCTACCGGAGCAAGGTTCATTTCGTCCAGACACAACCAATGTGGACGGACACGGGACAGCGCATCCTGCTCGCCGGACACACGCAAAGATGTTGCTTCATCCTGTTCGCCGACTTCTAGCTCAAAGCCAGCATCAACCAGTTCTTTCCAGGCTGCAGCAATAAACTTAAGCACTTCTGTTGATACATATTCGGGGGCGCCGTGTCCCGTCAGGCGGGTTTCGTATCCGAGTAAATCACTCGGCTCATGCCAGTCAGGCCTGACTGCAACCAGCTTATAAGCGCCGTATCTGGCTTGTTCGCGTACAAACCGCGTTTTCCCTGTGCCTGATATGCCTGCTAAAAGAAGAAAGGGTTTGGGGAGGTGGATGAAGATCTGGAGCGCATTTTCAGCAAGAAACTCAGCTAATTTTTTACAAGCTGTGGTATACATGCCTTTACCAGTTTTGTCGACGTTGGCCCATGAATCAATTTTAGTCAAACCCTCAAGTGCCGAGAGCACTTCATCTGGTCCAAGATCGTAAAGACTACTCTCTTGTATTCCAATCTCCGCAAGGTATTTATCGTTAAACTTGATTGCCGTTTCTGAGTAAGAGGTTGCTGATTTAGGCGCTAAGCCTTTATCTAGTAACCATTGGCGAAATAATTCTTTAATATTTCCTCGGTCCGGACTGCTTATTTTTTTCGCATGTGGTGCATCCAGTTTGTTCCAGTTCTTAATAGCCAGCTCCATAGAATCCTTTTGGAAGTAGGTATTTTCTTCCGGAGTGCTGTATTCACTGTCAGTAAGATAACCGAGTAATTTGGAAATTAATAACGTCAAAGCTTTAGTCTGGCTACTACCTGTTGAAGATATTATTTTCAAATCAGGAGTTGATGCAGTCTTAAAAATTGCTCTGTAAGACTTCTCTTCATACTGATGCAGATAGGTCTTTTTGCTTGGTGCATTTTCCCAGGCATCCTGGATAAGGTGATAGTTGTCTATCGCAAAAACTAAAAAACTGTAAATTTTTTCTGGTGAGAGACTGAATTCTTCGTCTTTAGAATTAGTAAATGTAAAAAGCAGTGTTTTTTCAGCATTGACCTTCTGTTGGTCTTGAGTTAACTCACAGTATTCCTGAAAGTTCATAAGATTTCCTTTCTAATTACGTTTGCAATTTTTTCGATTACCGGAACCACTACAGAGTTGCCAAATTGCTTATACGCAGGTGTTTTGGCGTCCGGAATGACAAATGAATCCGGAAAGCCTTGCAATCTTGAACATTCCTTCGGAGTTAGCAACCTTGGATTCTTCCCTTTCTGGGGAATAAGGCATTCTTTTCCATCTTTTCCGTAGCGTGCGACTAACGTGTTCGAGGGCTTATTCAGGTCAGCTGTATGAGCTGTGAAGCCTGTACCCCGCTCAATGTTTCGCTTTGTACGGTTAATATGCCCTTGCCACAATTTATCGGAAATTGTAAATTTATCATCTACTTCTTTTTCAAGAATTGTCCTCAGAGGCTTAGGGTCACCTGTAAAATCGGGAAAAGAAAAGTTTGCTGAAATATCATTTCTCACCGCTACCATATAGCATCTTATTCTTCTCTGCGGTACTACAGTGCTTGAGTCAATTACTTTATAGTGGAATTTATAGCCGCTCTTTTTTATCGTGTCCTTGATTGTCTGGAATGTACGTCCCTGGTCATGTCTCTCTAAATTTCGTACATTCTCAAGGAACACGACTTTGGGTTTTTTCGCATCGATAACTCTCATTACATCAAAAAAAAGAGTCCCCTGAGTGTCACAAAGAAATCCATGCTGTTTACCAACAGCATTTCTGGCTGAGACGCCTGCGTTTGAGAACGGCTGACATGGAAAGCCCGCTAACAGAATGTCATGTTCCGGAATTTCGTTTTCATTAACTTTTGTAATATCGCCGAAAGGTAGTTCGCCATGATTATCTTTATAAGTTTTCTGGGCAGCGCGATCATACTCAGAGGAAAAAACGCAGGCTCCGCCGTTTTGCTGAAACCCTAATCTGACACCCCCAATCCCTGCAAACAAATCGATGAATCTGAAATCCGGGTTCTGCACCGGTTTAAGCGACAGGTGGCTGAATACTAATTCATAAAATTTTTCCCGTGTCTCATATAATCCATGTTCTTTCAGGAGAGACACCACTGAATGCTTAAGTTCTTCAGGGCTGGAAATATCCGGATTGCAATATAATTGGCTGCCGGTGGCAATCGCATGTAACCACTGGTCAACGACTGCTTCTACTCGGCTTTCCTGCGGAACATGTGGAAGTGTATGGGGAGTGAGCAGTTCTTCTGCCGAGTTAAGTGCGTCGTTTATGTTTGTCATTTTATTACTACTAAAGCTGTAAAAGTCTGGGATGGTGTGAAGCATTTTCCGTAATTCAGCATTTTATGAATAGAGGTAAAGTCTGGTAAAACCTTGCGCAGATTTTATATACGGAAGCAATGGAATACCAGTCTGCATGGTCTGTACAAATATACATGTAAGCTAACAGGTTAACAATTATTGTACCCGAAGCAAAATTAAACTTAATGTACCTCGCGAATAGTTGCTGTAAAATTTCTGATTCATTGTTGATCCACCTCTGAACGGGTTAGTATCTATTTAAAAATATCCTGCCTGATTCAGGCACGTGTAAGCAGACGTTCAGGGAGCGCTTAGAGTGGCTGATGTACATTCCAAAGTAATCCGTTCTAAAAACATGAGTGCAATTCGCGACGCTGATACGAAACCGGAGCTTGCCGTACGCCGGTCACTACATGCTATGGGCTTCAGGTTCAGGCTGCACTGCAAAAAACTTCTGGGTACACCTGATATTGTTCTACCCCGCTATAAAGTTGTCATATTCGTGAACGGGTGCTTCTGGCACAAGCACGATTGTGAAGTATTCAGGTTACCAGCTACCCGCACGGACTGGTGGAATAGAAAGCTGACAGCAAACAGGCTGAGGGATGAAGCTGTACAGGATAAACTGAGAGAGTCGGGTTGGCGGGTCATGGTTATCTGGGAATGTGGCCTTAAAGGCCGGAATCGTATCTTGTCTGAGGAAAGAAATTCATTCATTAGTCGATGGGTCAGGGAGGCCGGAAGCAGTTATGTTGAAATTCCTGCTCCGATGAATCTATTAAGAAATAAATCGTAATAGCGAATTTTCTACTCGTAAAAAGATTATGATATCCATCTAAAAGATATCGAACGCCGGTTTTAATTGTTCAAATTGGCAACTTAAGCAACGGTTGATTAACGCGTGGACTGGTTAGCCTAAACAAGCCCTACGACTAATTGATGTGTTTCAATAGATTTGCTCAACCTGTAAAGCGGTTACTATTTCAACTGGAGCTTAATTTCATGATAATACGCGACATACAGTGTTGTTTATTAAATATCTCAAGTAATAAAAACTAAAAACAGCATGACTAATCGGCCTAGATAATTAGGCCGATATGTTTAAGGGAGAACATTGAAATGGAAATGCAAAAATACAATCTGCAACAACCACAAATTGGAACATTGCTGGCTTGGATTGATTCAGGAGAAATAGCAATTCCTGAGATTCAGCGCCCATTTGTCTGGGATTCGACAAAGGTACGAAACCTTCTTGATAGTATTTATAAAGGCTTTCCCATTGGGTATATCATTACCTGGCGAAACCCTAAGGTTCGTTTGAAGGACGGAACAACTTCAGAAGGGAAAAAAGTACTTATCGACGGTCAGCAGCGGATAACAGCTCTTACTGCCGCATTAAAAGGACAGGAGGTTGTTACAAAAGAATTCAAAAAAGTAAGAATAAAAATCGCTTTTAATCCTCTCGAAGAGAGATTTGAAGTGTTAACGCCGGTAATTGATAAAGAGCCAACGTGGATATCTGATATCTCGACTTTATTTAGCAGCAGTGTTAACCAGTATGTATTCATTAATGATTACATCCAGAATAATAACATTACGGAACCTGACAAAGTCGCAGCTAACATCGGGAAGTTGGCGAGTTTAGTTTCAATGACTATTGGCATGATTGATTTGGCGCCAGACCTGGACATAGAAACTGTTACGGAGATTTTCATTCGCATTAACAGTGCTGGCGTGGAATTGAGTCAAGCAGATTTTGTAATGTCTAAAATCGCAGCATCTGAGGAGTATGGTGGTCAGCTTCTAAGGAAAGCAATAGATTATTTTTCACATCTGGCTGTCGCTCCTGAGTTTTATCCATTTATTAAAGAGAATGACAAAGAATTTGTTGGGACTGACTTTTTTAAGCATATGGAGTGGTTAAGGACAGAGAATGAAGATCTTTACGATCCGACATATACCGATGTTCTTCGTGTGGCATTCACGAAGGAATTTCAAAGAGGAAAACTTGCAGATTTAGTAGCATTGCTTAGTGGTAGGAACTTCGAAACGAGAAAGTTTGAAGCTCAAATTGCGGAGACTTCATTCGCAAAACTTAGGAAAGGTGTCGTTGATTTCATAAACGAGACGAGTTTTAAACGGTTTTTGATGTCTATTCGTTCTGCGGGCTTTATTACGGCTTCAATGATTCGATCCCAAAATGCCATTAACTTTGCTTATATCGTGTATCTTACTTTGAAAGAGCAAGGTGAGAAGCCAGAAAAAATTGAGCACTTAGTACGGCGCTGGTATGTAATGTCGGTATTAACCGGACGATATTCTGGTTCGCCAGAGTCACGTTTTGATTTGGATATAAGAAGAATTGGAGAGACATCAGTAGAACAACGTCTTCTAGATATAGAGTCGGGAGAGCTATCTGATGCATTCTGGGACGCGTCACTCATTCAGTCGATGAATACCTCCGTTGCTTCCAGTCCAATTTTTAAAGTGTACCTTGCGGCTCAAGTGAAGTTTGGAGATAAGGGGTTTCTGTCCAGAGATATTACCGTACAAGATCTCTTAATGTTCAGAGGGGATGTGCACCACGTATTTCCTAAAAACTACATGAAGAAGCAGGGCCTTAATAGAAGTAAATATAACCAGATTGCAAATTACGTCTATATGCAGCAAGACATCAACATCCAGGTAAGCAATAGGCCTCCGGCCATTTACTTTAATGAAGTAAAGCAGCAATGTGTTGACGGAGAAACGAAATACGGCGGAATAACCAGTGAGTCAGAGTTACGTGAAAACCTTGAACGAAACTGTATACCCGATATGACTTTTGATATGGACGCCGTGAATTACCAGGAATTTCTAGAGCAACGCAGAAGATTGATGGCCAAAAAAATCAAAAACTACTATGAGGCATTGTAAAGTATTGTAGTAGTCATTGGGCCTGCAATAATTTTACTGGCTTTATTACTGACTATCTTGAATTAATCCGAGCTTTAACTATTGACCTGTTTTGGTATTCAACCAGCAAGGAAGCGCCGTAACTTGTTTGATAACATACACTACTACTCAAAAAATGCTGAAACGTTGTCACAACAATACAACAGCATAGGCTTTGAAAAAGTGCATCGAGACTGGATCTCTGAAATTCCTGAAAAAGGATTTGCGCTGGATGTGGGCGCTGGCTCTGGTCGCGACGCGCGTTATCTCGCCGCAAAAGGGCT
>JABXHN010000024.1 GCA_013373635.1 Flavobacteriaceae bacterium | reverse complement strand
TTGCTGGAAGCGATTGCCAGGGCGGGTGATTTAACAATTAATGCTAATAGGAATCATGTGTTGATAATGAGGCAATATCCTGATGGTGTTAAAATTCATGAGGTGGATGTTACAGGCCGTGAGTTCATAAGGTCTGAATTATTCTTTGTTCAGCCGGATGATTTAATTTATGTGGCACCTTTAAAAATACGGGAGATTGGTACTGGAGAGACAGGGCTACAGACCTTTGCAACCATCGTTTCTGTAGTATCAGGCACTGTTCTAATATTGAGCGTATTATCTAACAATTAATTTTGGCAAGCGAATTCGATTTTTTTGAGTCCAACGAATCAAACTCCTCTGGTAATTTATCAGTAGACCCTCGTCTTATACTGATAAAAGTACTCAGGAATTGGCCTGTATTCATTGTTACTGTCTTAATCGGCTTGCTGATTGCATTTATTTATCACCGCTATACCAATGAACGGTACCGATTAACCTCATCTTTGTTAATTCCTGACACCAACAATAGCATTGATCCAGGTATTCTTCAACAGTTTGCTCTAAGCAATTCTTCTCAATTTCTGAATGAGCTGGAGATTTTGAAAAGTGAGTCTATTACATCTCGGGCATTGGATAGCCTAAACTTCAATGTGGATTACTATTCCGTTGGTCGAATTAAGACTATAGAGGAATATGGTAATGTACCCTTTGAGGTCATTCTTTTAGATGGTTATAATCAACCTCTGGAAACCACTTTTGTCCTTGATTTTGTTGAAGGTAATAATTTCAAAATCTACAAAGCTGGAACAGACAAAGCTTCGGAAGAGATTTATAGTCCCTATCAAGAAATAGTTACCGAGGGATTGGGAATTAGGATAGAGTTTGGATCCTCTCGTGACCTGAATGGTAAAACATACAACTTCAAGATTCGATCTAAAAACCGCTTGATAGAGGAGTGGTCAAACAGGTTAAGAGTTACTTATAAAGAAGCGTTTACAACTATCGCTGCTTTGAGCCTTAACTATACTCATCCTCAAAAAGGGGCAGATTTTCTCAATGCCCTTATGGATGCTTATATGTCTCAGGAGTTGGATAGGAAGAATCAAGCTGCCGAGAAGACTATAAATTATATCAATCTTCAAATGGCTGCCCTGCAGGATACACTTAGTATTTATGCCTCTCAGTTGGATGAAGTCAAAATTGAAAATAGAGTCAGTTCTATTGATAATGTTGGTAGTAATATCATTTCCAGAATAAATCAATTAGAAGCTGAAAAGAGGATCAATCAATTGGCTTTAAAGTCCTTAAATGAGAATTTGAGTTTGTTAAAACGTAAAGACAGTTTAGATCAATTAACATTCTCTTTAGCTCCCTCGCTTCAGTCAGAGTTGGATAAGTACATATCTCAGCTACAAAGTAAGGTTGCGGAAAGAAAGGAGAGATCAGAGTTTCTTTCGGCTGAGACTGAGACTATGAAACGCTTGGGCAATGAGATTGATAATTTGCTCGAATTTCTAGTTGGTACAATTGAATTGAAAATTAATGAGGTTAAAAGCCAGATTGAGAGTGCAGGTCAGCAGCTGATTGTTTTGAATAATCAGTTCGATCAATTTCCCGCTGCAAAAAGAGACTATAGTGATATCGAAAGGATTTATGATATGTACTATAATATGTTCCTCTATTTCAGGCAAAGAAGAGCTGAGGCCGGGATATTAAAGGCCTCTAATGAGGCCAACTCAAGAATTGTAGATGAGGCTTCAGGTCAGGTAGGCCCCATATTTCCCAATAAGCCATTCAACTATATGGCAGCAGCGGCAGCAGGATTTGCTTTGCCATTATTGTTTTTTGGACTAAAAGAAGTGCTCAATGACAAAGTTGAGTTCAGAAAGCAAATCGAAAAACTTACAAACCTGCCGATTATTGGAATGATTGGTCACAATAAGCATGAAGGGAATCTAGCAGTATTGGAACATCCTAAATCCATTATGTCTGAGTCCTTCAGGGCCATTAGATCAAATATGGCCTTTTTCGGCAGAGAAAGGCAGATTCAAACTATTTTGGTTACCTCAAACACATCCGGTGAAGGAAAGTCTTTCTGTTCTTTGAATTTAGCATCCATGCTAGCCGTGTCTGGTAAGAAGACGATCCTTATAGGTTTAGATTTGCGAAAGCCAAAACTTTATAATGATTTTGATTTGACCAATGATTTCGGTATATCCAACTATTTAGCAGGCTTTGTCGATAAAGACAAGATTATCCAGCATACTCCCTATGAAAACCTGGATTTAATTCCTGCTGGTCCTGTGCCTCCAAATCCAGCGGAGCTACTTATATCTAAAGGCCTAAAGGAACTGATTAATAGTCTTAAAGAAGATTATGAGCACATCGTTGTAGACACCCCTCCTGTAGGAATTGTGGCGGACACCTTTAGCCTTACTCCATTGGCCGATATGAATATCTTCGTTGTTCGCCAGAACTATACAGTTAAACAAGTATTTCCATTCCTAAATGATATTACTAAAAAGGGATTGGTTACAAATGCCACTCTACTTTTGAATGACTTCAAAGTCAATAAGGGTTATGGCTATGGTTACGGCTATGGTTATGGTTATGGCTATGGCTATGGTTACGGTTATGGAAATTACGGTGGAGGATATTATTCCGATGAGGAGAATGTGGCTAAACCAAAATCAATCATAAAACGCCTGAAAAATTGAGTCAGGAACATTGGGATACCATAATAGAGCCGAAATCGGCTCTTTTTGATTTAAAGATTAAAGAAATAAGGCAGTATAAAGATCTCCTACTGCTTTTCGTTAGGAGAGATTTAGTTGCACAATACAAGCAGACCATCCTTGGACCACTGTGGTACTTTGTTCAGCCTATTCTAACTACCCTCACTTATGTATTGATTTTCGGTAATGTAGCAGGATTGTCAACTGATGGATTGCCAAAGATGCTTTTCTACCTGGCAGGTGTTACCTCATGGAGATATTTTTCTGATTCATTAACCAAAACAGCAGATACATTTACCAGGAATGCTCAGATTTTTGGTAAGGTATATTTCCCTAGAGCGATTATGCCTATTTCAGTAACGATTACCAATTTGGTCACGTATGGAATACAGTTACTGTTGTTTTTTGCAGTATATGCTTATTTTGTTGTTTCGGGAGAGTTTCAATTAAGCATTCAAAAGGAGTTGTTCCTGTTTCCCATTTTGATCTTGGTGATGATGTTGTTAGGGTTAGGCTTTGGATTTATACTCTCTGCTTTAACCACTAAATACAGGGACCTGAAGTTTTTGATAACCTTTGGTGTGCAACTGTTGATGTATGGAACTCCGGTAATTTATCCACTTTCCTCTATCCCGGAACAATACAAGGTATATATAATGGCCAATCCTATGACTTCAATTATTGAGACCTTTAGGTATATGTTCTTAGGTACTGGGGCTTTGGATTATGGTCAGCTACTCTATTCTGCTTTGTTTGCTATCATTCTTTTCATCTTCGGATTGGCTATTTTCAACCGTACTGAGAAGAATTTTATGGATACTGTGTAGATTACCTATAAGTAAATGAAGGGATTATGAAGATACTTGATTGCACCTTAAGAGATGGCGGGTACTATACAAACTGGGATTTTGATAAGGCCTTTTTAAAGAGTTATTTAAATGCAGTAAATAGTCTGCCAATTGATTTTGTAGAAATTGGTTATCGTTCTAATGAACGGGGTAAGTATCTAGGAGAGTTTTTTTATTGCCCTGAGTACCTGCTGAAGATGCTTAGCGATCAGTGTAAAAAACCACTGGCATTAATGCTTAACGAAAAGGAAGTAGGTTTAGATAACATTCGCTCTCTTCTTAGTCAATGTGAAACCGTAGACTTGATAAGGTTGGCTGTGGCTCCAGAAAACTTCGAAAGGTCGATCCACATTGGAAAATTGATTAAATCTAAGGGCTTTAAGGTTGCAATCAATCTTATGTACATGTCAAAATGGGACGAGATTGATGAGATGAAAGAAATACTAGCGTCTATACGGCTCAATGAAATAGATTATGTCAATATGGTCGATTCATATGGAGGTATGACTCCAGAGAGAGTTGGTATAATAGCTAGAGAATTCATGAAGGCTTCTGATGTTCCATTAGGTTTTCATGGTCATAACAATTTGGAACTTGCATTAGCAAACTCCATTGTTGCCATGAGGGAAGGTGTCGCTATAATTGACTCTACCTTTACAGGAATGGGACGAGGAGCTGGCAATTTAAAAACTGAGTTGTTGCTTACCTATCTGAATGCTAATGAAAGTTTAGATTTAGATTTTAATGTACTTTCTGCAACAGTAGAATCTGTTAGGGACTTACAGTCAAGATATAATTGGGGTACAAACTTACCTTATATGGTAGCTGGAGCAAATTCAATTCCCCAGCAAGAAATAATGGATTGGATTAATATTCGATTTCATTCTTACAATAGTGTTTTAAAAGCGCTTGAGAATCGTAAGATCAATCAATCTGACGATTTGCGATTTCCACAATTCACGGCTTCAATGAATCAAAACTCACATGGAACATTGATTATTGGAGGAGGACCTTCAGCTTTAATGCATGCGAATGCTATTAAGGTTTGGTTGTCAGAGCATATGAATGTTAATGTCGTTTTTGCAAGTACAAAGTATATCCACCATTACACAGATGTTAAGAATAAGGCCTATGTGTGCATAGTTGGAAACGAAGGGAAAAGGCTTGAGGATAATTTGACCAATGCTAATGACTTAGAATTTAGCTGCATCTTACCACCATTCCCAAGAGAAATGGGAACATACGTGCCTAATGGACTGAGAAAACTGACATATGAATTGGATAATACTCCGTTCTCAGATTTTCAGGCTTCACATACATCACTGGCATTATCATTGGCATTAAAGCTGAACTCAAAGAACTTGTTTACTGCGGGTTATGACGGTTATGGAGCTAATGTTATGAATAGAAAAGAGAAGGTTTTATTTCAAGAAAATGAGACACTCTTTGAAACTTATTCAGTATTCAGCGGCAAGTCAATAACTAGTATTACAAGCACAGATTATAGTAAATTAAAAAAGGACTCAGTTTTCAGACTACTAAGAAAATGATTGGTGTTTTTTCAAAAACTACAGACAGTAGTATAATTGAAGCAATTGGGTTTTCTAATCTTGATTTTGTTATAATTGATCAAGAGCATGGAAATGTAGATTTTACTACAACTCAAAATCATATAAGAGCTGCTACATTAACATCATTGAAGCCAATTGTGAGAGTAGCTGAGCTGAATCATAATCTAATAGGAAAAGCTTTGGATTCTGGAGCTTTTGGTATTCAAGTACCGAATATTGAGACGGTGTCGGATGCAAAAAAAGCAATTGATTCAGCAAAATTTTATCCTTTAGGAAGCAGAGGTGTCTGTAGGTTTGTTAGATCTGCGGAGTATGGTTCAATGGACAAAAAGGCTTACTTCGAGAAATCCAATAAGTCTTTTTTAGTACTTCAAATTGAAGGAGAAGAAGGTATTAAAAACTTGGACGAAATCATTCAATTAAACGGTTTTGATGTCCTTTTTATTGGGCCTTATGATCTTTCACAATCTCTTGGTGTTCCTGGTGATATTGATCACCCTTTGGTGAGGGAAGCCATAGTAAAGATAAAGGATAAGTGCTCTTCCAGAAGTATTCTAATGGGTTCTTTTGCTGATACATACGATAGAGTCAATTGGTTAGTATCTCTTGGATTTGAGTATATAGCATATTCAGTTGACATCAATATTTTTTTAGAGGCTTGTCTAAAATTGAGAATGGATATCAAGGATGAGTATTAATGCAGTTATTCCAGTAAGGGCGGGGAGTCGAAGGCTGCCTAATAAGAATATAGCTAGGTTTGGAAATTCCACCTTGTTGGAATGGAAGATTGATCAATTGTTAAAAGTTAAGGAGGTCGACCAAATCACTGTATCAAGTGACTCAGATTTGATGCTGGAAATGGCTTCAAAAAAGGGAGTGGAAATACATAAACGTGCGCCAGAGTATTGCGATGAAAAAACCAAGACTTTTGGTGAGGTTGTCAAGCATATATGCGAGTCCATTTCAGGAGAACACATTTTATGGGCTACTTGCACGGCTCCTCTAGTTTTACCGGAAAATTACTCTGATGCAATTGAGCGTTATTTCGAGGCACTGCAAGGTGGCTTTGATTCATTGATGTCAGTTGAGCCCTTCAAAAGGTATATATGGACAGAAACAGGACCACTTAATTATAAGCTAGGTTTAGATCATGTTCCTTCTCAAGAGTTGGATCAGCTATATTTTGTTACAGATGGGATTCTAATGGCCCCAAGGAATAAAATGATAGAGTGGTCGTATTTTCATGGGAAAAAGCCATTCAAGTATGAACTAAGTAAAATCAATTGCATTGACATTGACGATGAATATGATTTAAGTGTGTCCAAAGCTTGGCTAAAAGACTTTCTTGAATAGGGCGTGTTAAAACCTCAAGCAATTTTATGGGATTTTGATGGAGTAATACTTGATAGTATGGCTGTTAGGGAATTGGGTTTTCGAGTTGTTTTATCTGATTATCCTGAAGTTCAGGTTGATGAATTGATCAGATATCATGAAGAAAACGGTGGGTTGTCAAGGTATGTTAAATTTCGATATTTTTTTGAACACGTTTTAAATCTGTCAATTTCTAGTCAAGAAATTCAGAATCTGAGCGAAAGGTTCTCAGAAATAATGAGAAGCAGGCTTTCCGATAGGAAATACCTAATAGAAGAAACTCTTGCTTTCATTGAGAATTACCATAAGGCAATTCCTATGCACATAGTATCCGGTTCTGATCATATAGAACTTAACTTTATGTGCGAAAAATTGCGTATAACGAATTTTTTCAAATCAATAGATGGGTCTCCAATTGTGAAAAATATACTTGTTGGTGATCTTATTAAAAGGTTTAACTATGAACCAGGTAGATGTGTTTTAGTTGGAGATTCTATTAATGATTTTGAAGCTGCTAATTTTAATGGTGTACGTTTTATGGGATACAATAATATAACCCTTGATAAAAGAGGATATGACTATATACATAACTTCACTGAATTGGCTTGGTAATTAAAGATTGCCAATCATATTGAACTCTCAATATTGATTCTTGCCTTATGGAATTAGTGTTCTTGAAGACAAAAGACAATGTCAAATAAAGTCGTTTTAAAAGTTGAAAACGTTTCTAAGCAGTATCGACTTGGTCTAGTAGGTACCAGAACACTATCGCATGATATTAACCGCTGGTGGGCTTTTTTAAGAGGTAAAGAGGATCCTTATCTGAAAATCGGAGAAACCAATGATCGGGCTTTAAAGAGAAGCTCAGATTATGTGTGGTCTTTGAGGGGTATAAATTTTGATGTCGCTCAAGGAGAGGTAATTGGTATAATTGGTAAAAATGGTGCGGGAAAGAGTACTTTACTGAAAATTCTTTCTAGAGTAACGGGGCCAACAACAGGTAGAGTAATGGCCAATGGGCGAATAGGAGCACTGTTGGAGGTTGGTACTGGTTTTCATCCTGAATTGACGGGACGAGAGAATATTTTTTTGAATGGGGCAATTCTTGGGATGAAGAAGCTTGAGATTGCTTTGAAATTGGATGAGATTATCGATTTTTCTGGATGTGAAAGGTATATCGATACACCAGTTAAGAGATATTCTTCTGGGATGAAAGTTCGTTTGGCATTTGCGGTCGCAGCATTCTTAGAACCTGAAATATTGATTGTAGATGAGGTATTGGCAGTAGGGGATGCAGAATTTCAAAAAAAGGCCATTGGCAAGATGCAGGATGTCAGTCGAGGAGAGGGAAGGACAGTTTTGTTTGTTAGTCATAACATGTCGGCAATAAAGGAACTATGTACTAGATCTATTTTACTTGAAAACGGCATGGTCAGTAATATTGGATTTACGGGTGACATTGTCAATGAATACCTATTAAATAATAGATTATCATTCAGTTTTCGAAAACTGAATGATACTTCAATACCTCTATCTATAACCGAAATTATGCTGGATGAAGGTGATTTGAGACAATTCGATATAAATCGTGAACTGAGGGTTTACTTGAATTATGCTGTAAACGAGTATGATAACAGATCAGGTATTGTTATTAGGCTTAATAAGGATGAAGTGTGTGTTTATTCTTCCTTTTATCACCCTTCTAACAATAGTACTTTTGATAAGGCACCAGGGATGTATTCCAGAGTAATCAATCTTAATCCAGGGTTTCTTAAGGAAGGAAACTACTCTTTGAGTTTTTATGTCAGCATTCCCAGAATGTCTCCCTTTGAAGTATTGGAGAGTATAGTATCGTTTAATTTAGTTATTCCTTTTGACCAAAGTAGCGTAAGTAGTTTCTCATCCACAAGAATAGGCACAGTAGGATATGATGTACTATTTGAGGTTAGAAAGTAGAACTTTTCAATATTAAAACTGATGTTAAACCAACGTACAAATCAAGTTGCAAGGTCTTGGATAAAATCAGGTCGTAGTTTTACTTTAATGAGAAGGGTTTTATTTGAACTGAGATTACAAAGAGCCTTAATAATGTTTGACGAGTCATTTCTGATTTGGAGACTTCAGAAGAAAGTGGGGTTGAAAATCAGGACTCATAAAAGAATCCTTCTTGATCTTCGAAATGCATATTCCGATAAAAAATGTCTTATTCTCGGTAATGGCCCCAGTTTTGAACCGGACGATTTAAATTACTTTGAGGACCATGTCAAAATCGGCTTTAACAATGCTGGGCTAAAGGAATTTGCGAATCAAATTGATATAATCATTATTGAAGATCCAATAGTGGCACATGAAATGAGTAAATCTAGGCGGCTGAAAGATTTTAATGGATTGTTACTAGTGGCAATACATAATAGTCACTTGAATTTCTCAAGGTCTGCCGTTTATTTTAAAACTGACTTTCCAATAGACACTCCCCTTTCAGTCAAACGTTCATTTTCTACGGACTTTTCTAAAATATCATTCTTAGGAGGGTCTGTCTCATATTTGGGGTTTCAATTGGCTTACTATTTGGGTGTTAGAGAAGTCTCACTAATAGGATTTGATCATGGGTACGGTAAAGCATTCCAATTAAAACACGGGGACGAGTATAAGCGGATAAAGTTAGATGAGGAAGATCATCAACTACTGTCTGAACAGTATGGAGATAGTCATAACCCTTACATACAAACAGGGAATCCTTTCAATGTTTTACCGCTTAAATTTCTAGAGGATTCTTTTGAAGTAGCCAATGAATATTTTTTGGCTAAAGGTGTTTCCATTATCAACAGGTCACGTGAATCAAGCTTGAGTGTTTTTCCCAGAAGTGGTTTTGATTCTTAGTTTTTCTCTCCGCATTTATGCATAGTTGTTTTTGTACAATTATTACCCGGAATTATTTGCCATATGCCAAGGCGTTACTACTCTCCTTGAGAAAGTTTAATGCGAATATAGAACTTGTTGTATTGATTTCTGATTTTAAGGAATTAGATCAAGCCAACTTGCCGGCAGGTCTGAAAATAATTTTCTATAATGAACTATCTTCTAGTGGGGTGGGTGCTGAAATTTTAACCAAATATCATCAGCAAGAACACGATGCATACCGTTGGTCTATGAAACCTGTCTTGATCGATTACTTGCTTCAGCGATATCAAAAAGTAATCTATACCGATTCTGACATACATTTTTTTAGCGATTATGATTTTCTAATACGTCTTTTAGATGAGCATGATGTTATAGTATCTCCTCATTTTCGATCTTCTAACCCTCATATAGAATCCAAGAATTTTTTTCTTCAGTATTATGCTGGCTTGTACAATGGCGGGTTTGTTGCATCAAGTAAGGGTGGGCAACAAGCAATGCGATGGTGGGCAGAGGCATGTTCATTTGTGTGTAAAAAGGATGCTACCTTAGGTCAGTTTGATGATCAAACTCATTTGAATTTGATTCCTGTTTTTTTCGATAAGGTGAATATATTGAAGCATAGAGGATGCAATGTTGCCAATTGGAATCAAGTTGAATGTAAGCGGCAATTGGTGGACAATAAATTGGTGATTAATGATGGAGTCCCAATTGTTTTCATACACTTTACAGCTAGCACAATAAGGGGTATTCTAAATGGTAGTGATAGGCTTCTTTTACCCTTCTTAGCAATTTATGATGAACGTTTGAGAGAGAATGGGTTAGAAAAATCAATCATGGATATTAGAAATGAAGTCCCTGATTCAACTTTTTTCAAAAGGATCTTAAAAAAAGCTAAAAAGAGGTTGATGTTTAAATCGTTTTCTTAATGAATGATTTCATCAATATAAAACTGACAAGAAATAATATTGATAAGTATTTTATCAGGACGGCAATTTTTAGCGCAATTAAAGAAGCTTCTTCTAGTTTCTCTGGCAATTTTCTAGACGTAGGCTGTGGCAAAATGCCTTATAGGTCATATCTACTCTCTAATAGCAATGTTCAAAGATATGTTGGGTTGGATTTAGGAACTGCCTTAGAATACGATTCTAATATTAAGCCAGATTATACTTGGGATGGTCAGCTCATGCCATTTGAGGACAATTCATTCGACTGCGCCATGGCTACAGAGGTGTTGGAACATTGTCCATATCCAATAGAGGTTCTGAAAGAGGTAAGAAGAGTTCTAAGACAAGGAGGTGTTTTCTTTTTTACAGTCCCGTTTCTTTGGAACCTCCATGAGACTCCACATGACGAATATCGCTATACTCCATTTGCTCTAGAAAGGATGCTCTTGGAGGCTGGATTCGAAGAAATAGATATTAGAGCCACTGGTGGCTGGCATGCCTCAATGGCTCAAATGCTTGGGTTATGGTTAATTCGATCAAATCTACCAATTAATCTTCACAGAGTGCTTAAATGGCTATTTTTTCCTATTTACAAAATTTTGTTAAAGCATGATAAGCCACCACTTGATTTCACAGAAGGGAGTATAAGTCCAAGTTTTACTGGAACAGCAAAAGTTAAGTAATGAGTGGAAAAACCAAATTAGCCTTAATTAGCCCTTCCAAGAATGCTTATAGTGAAACATTCATTAAGGCTCATATAGATTTTTTGAACTCCGATGTCCTTCATTACTACGGTGGTTATTCTCCTCGATATCTGGCTAATAAGTATTCTCTTATAACTCTGAAGAAAAGATTAATAAATAAGATCAGAGAAATGGCTTTTAGGAGATTTGATACTGCGTTAGAGTATTCTTTGTTTAATTCCTTTAAAAAGGAAGGAGTTCAAGTTGTATTAGCAGAGTATGGGCCTACTGGCCAAAAAGTATGGAAAGTATGTAAAGCTCTTGGTCTCCCATTAATAGTCAATTTTCATGGTTATGATTCATCTAAGAAAACTGTGATTGAAGAATATGATGCTTATGTCGACCTCTTTGGTTATGCGTTTGCTGTGGTTGCAGTTTCTGAAGTAATGTATCAAAAACTTCTAGAGCTGGGGTGCCCGGGTGATAAGCTTATTTTGAATACCTATGGCCCTGATCCTAGTTTTGAAGAAGTTGTTCCGAAATTTACCAAGCCATGGTTTGTAGGAATAGGAAGATTCGTTGATAAGAAGGCTCCTTATTATCTTTTATTTTCATTTAAAAGAGTCGTTGATAAATTTCCTGATGCGAAGTTGATTATTGCAGGTAATGGCCCTCTTTTAAATACATGTAAGAATATTTCTTCTCATTTAAAGATTTCTCAAAGTGTTGAGTTCCCTGGCATTGTTTCTCCCGAAGAATATAGATTGTTACTTTCAAAGTCAATAGCTTTTGTCCAGCACAGTATTACTGCCGAAGATGGAGATATGGAAGGTACTCCTTTAGCAGTATTAGAGGCAAGTGCAGCAGGTCTGCCTGTGATTTCCACAAGGCATGCAGGTATTTTAGATGTGATAATTGACCAAAAAACCGGACTCTTGGTTGAAGAACACGATGTTGAAGGTATGTCCACAGCAATGTTATATGTACTTGAGCACCCTGAGATGTCCAAGGAAATGGGAATAAAAGGGAAGATGCATATTCGTACTAATTATACAATGGAGAGGCATATCGGGATGCTTGATTCCCTGATTGAAACTGCTTTGAAAGAGATTAAGAAAAATTGATTTCAATAATAGTCCCTGTATTCAATAGAGAGGATCTATTAAATGAAACAATCAGCAGTGTTGTAGACCAGACATACTTTAACTGGGAGCTAATACTCGTTGATGATGGTTCCACTGATGGATCAATAAAAATTGCCGAAGAGTATTCTAAGAAAGATGCTCGAATAAGGCTCCTTAAGAGGAACAGAGAACCTAAAGGAGCACCAACGTCCAGAAATATAGGGTTGGAAAATGCCAGAGGCCAGTATGTAATCTTTCTGGACTCGGATGACCTAATGGCACCCTATTGTTTAGAACAGCGCTTGAATATCATACGACAGTTTCCTAATCACGATTTTTGGGTGTTTCCGATGCTAATTTTTGAAAATCAAATTGACGATACCAGAAAACTAACGAATTATAATACTGAAGAACCAGATTTACACCGTTTCCTAAGATCAGATATAGTGTGGACTATCTCTTGTCCGATTTGGAAGAAGAGTTCACTATTGAAGCTGGGTGGGTTTGATGAGTCCTTTCCCAACTGTCAGGATCATGAATTACACCTACGAGCTCTATTCGAAGGGCTTTCATATCAGAAATTTTTAGATGAAAAGCCTGATACTTTTTATAGAAAACATGATGGAGAAAAGATCTATAAACCATCAGACGCTTTGAGGGTTTTGAAAGGAGTCAGAGCTTTGTTTGAGAAATTAGCTAGACAATATTCCTCTCAAATTAAAGTTGATTCTCATTCGGTTAAGAACCTTAATATTTTTCTTTTTCGGTCTTTGAGGTCGTACACAAGAAACGGAGAGTATTCTATACCTAAGGATCTTTTGAAGGTCTTTGACGAATATGGAATAATATCCTCCAGTAATAAGAGAAAATTCTGGACATACATCACTCTTTCCTCCTGGGGGGTCAATAAAATTAGAGGGTATGAGAGACTTTGGAATATAGTGGTTAGGCTTAAGTCATTTGAAATG
>JABXHN010000042.1 GCA_013373635.1 Flavobacteriaceae bacterium | reverse complement strand
GACGATGCGCAGGGCGGCGAATGCGAAATCATCACCCGCCTGTATCGGTGGGTTATGTTGCATTCCTGATGGTCTTTAATTCGTCGTTGAAATCATCTCCAATTTCAGGAAACCGGACGACCACTTTCCGGCCTTGGGATCGGAATGCATATCTCGCTTTTGTTGCGGCGTCTTCGCCGGCTCTTCCTCTATCGGCGAAGATGACAACGCGCCCCACGGAATTCGGCAACTCGACGCGGGCAAGGTTCGATCCAAGCACACACCAAACTGGCACGCTGAAAAGTTCCATTGCGGATAGACCAGTTTCAACTCCTTCGGCGATGCCAAGGATTGTTTCGGCCGACGCCAGACGCACCAATCCTTGACCGACAGGGCCTAGGCTCCGTTTCGGTGCTGAGAACGCAGCCTTTCCACTCCCATCGAGCTTGAGGAAAGTGCGCTGAATCGCAACGAGTTTCCCTTGCGAGTTCGTCACGGCGGTAATCATTGCGGGACACCGCTCAGACTGTCGCGGGTCAGGCAAGAGACTGGGATGAAAACGAAGGCAATTGGGAAGAGCGTCAATCCCAATCTGTCGGGCATGCCGTAGATACCGCTCACCGATGGTGCCGCGCAGAGGGGGGCTTTCCCGCCAGATGGTCCTCGCTTCCTTCTGCTTTCGAAGGGCATATTCATCGACGGTAGGTGATGCGGTCTCCGTTTGGCGTACGAAGTGTGTTGTCAGCTCGCCAGCTTCGTTACGGAGGCGATCACGGGCCTCATTGAAACGGGCACCTTCAACCTTCTGCCACCAATCAAGAATGTCCCCGTGTGCATGGCATCCAAAGCAATGGAAAAATCCTTTGGCGTCATTGACCGTGAAGCTCGGTGTCTTTTCCTGATGAAAGGGGCAGCAGCCAGTCCACTCCGGACCCTGCCTGGTGAGTTTGACTTTCAGCCTGATGTGGTCTGAAAGGCGCACTCGTGCCTTGAGTTCATGGAGATTATAGCCAGCCATGGTCTCATGACTTTCGTTCAGTTGGCGCTTTGCGTTTCCGGGGGCGATTGGGCGATGAGCCTCCGGTAGGCGGGAGGTCTGCGGGAAGCGGACGCCCGGGACAGATACCGAACTTCACAAGCAGGCTTAGAGCATCGCTATACCGCCTGATAAACTCCCCTTCAGACGAGATGGGTGCTTCCCATTCCATCGGAGGATGCGGATTGTTCCAGCGCAGCTCACCATCACTGAAGGTTGCGTTCTTTACAAATTTTTCTCCCTCGTAGGCGAAGTCCTTTGCAGAGGAAAAAAGTTTCTGAGGCTTACCAGAGATCCGATGTGCATGGTCCGCCATCCGCTCAATTTCTGATACCGCTGACCAGTAGAGCCCCCGCCGATCCTCAGCGGCCTCGTGCTGGATGTGTTCGGATTGGATGAATGCTCTCGCAGGTGAAGGGAATTCAACGACCGCGCCATCACAATCGACTGGAATCAAGTGCCGGTCGTTAACAGGCCCAATACGAGCAACGGCGGCATACGTGTAGATGTCGAGAGGATCAATTCCAGCCCGCCTGAAATGCCGAAGGTGGTTTGCTACCAAAAGGTGGACAATCCTTATCTGCCCTCCGGCAACCACAAAGTCATATGCATGGCGGAGGCCGTCTTTTGCTTCGTTCACATATGCATCATCAACACTGCCTTCAGGTAGATGATGCAGGCCACTTCCGAGTGCCAGCAACATTATTCGAAGGGCATACCTCGAAATTTCCGAAGGTTTATAGGTGTCGTCGGAAGTCATCGGGTGCCCTCGGATTTTGGTTGTTCGAGGTCGCAGCCAAGATACTGAGAAGTCGATTTACGCCTTCGAGACGCTAACCACCGATCGAGGTCGCGAAGATCATAAACAACACGCCTAGGGCCGAGTTTTATAAACTCCGGGCCATTGCCTTTGAGACGCATCTTGTTGAGAGTGGAAGCCGCTAAACCCAAGTAGTGAGCTGCTGCTTTCGTGCATAACATTCGGGAATTCGGTTGAGCTTTATATTGCATTTTTGCCTCACGATTTGTTGCAAGGCAATTCAAGCGCAGGGCCCAAAAACAGTCGGGCACAAAAGGGCAAGAATTAGATTTGCCCTTCTGCCTCTTGCTGGTCATCAAGAGCGTCGAGTCTAGCTATGGCGCGATGGGCTATGTTGCGGACGGTTCGTTCGGAAGGTGGTTCAATCCCCCAATGGAGCTGAAACAAATCGGCGACCCATCTTTCTGCATCGGCTAAACACCCAAAGCGCCCGTGGACATACATCTGATCAAACAAGGCGTCCTCAGCCTTAACATTCAGCTTCTTCTTTGTGTTGCCGCTCGCCTTTCCGCTAGCACCATTGGACGAGGCAATCATTTCCGTGTTAGGCCGCATTTTGCGGATAAAACCCTTTTGTTCGAAAAATGTTTCTGCCTGCGGAACACTCACTTCCAGTCCGAATGCATCCAGTTCATTAAGGCGGTCCGAAAGCCTTCCGATGCCAAGAAGAACAATGGGCTCATTTGGCTCACTACACTCGATCTTCAGTTGGTTAGGTGCAGGTGCTTTGTCCAACAGCTCATGCACCGGACCTTCTTGCCCCGACCTATCTCGCGCCCAAATCTCAGTGTTTTTCCAATCTAGCCCGTCAAAAAGAAGCTCTTCGCATTTGGGTGGGACAACACCGAATAGTCTGGATAGATGCTCGATAAGTTCCGGCCTCTTCATCCATTCTTGGTCGCGCATTTTCGGTTCTCCTGGCTGTCGGTCATCGGTCATGTGTCAGAAAGAATTGCGAATCACTTTTCCGGACACTTAAGAAGTCTCCATCCATTCAGACCGTGTTAAGTGCGCCACGGGTGGAATTCTGTGAATTGGCGATCTGGACATTTGAAGGTGTCTAGGTGGTTGCGTCCTTAGCGGTTCCTCCATCAAGGGCAGCGGCCAGAGTGACCCCAATTTTCTCTGACGCCTGCCTAACCGGATCATCCGCCAAATGAGCGTAGCGCTCTGTTGTGCTGCTTCTGGAATGGCCTAGGAGTTTGCCGACAATTGGCAATCCCATACCGGCGCTGACGCCAAAACTCGCATGGGTATGCCTGAGATCGTGAAGGCGAACATTTTGGATGCCAGCCCGGCGCAAGACCGCTGCCCATGGCTTTTTAAGATCATGTCGAGGCTTGTCCGGTTCACGACCGGCAATCACGTAAATACCTACTCTTGGAAGGTCAGTGAGTACCTGGGCCGCTGCCGCATTCAAAACAATTACTTTTTTCCCGGTCTTGCTATCCGGTAGATGCAGCAGCCCGCGCTCAAGGTCGACGTTTTCCCATTTTAGAGACAGGATTTCGCCGCGTCGCGCGCCGGTCAATAACAAGAGCCTTATGGCCGCTGCCGCATGCCGATCAATGAGAGTGAACCTGTTTTCTGGTTTCGCGGCGTGTTTGCTTTTCGGCTTTGTTTCATCCACTTCCCAGGGAATGCCAGCCGTTTCGCCCTCGCGTATAGCCTCGCCAATGCGGCGAATTTCATCGCTCGTGAGAAATCGTTCCATAAAGTTGGCTGGGAACAATTCGATCTTTCGCGTCGGATTAAAATGCTCTGGTACAATATCTCTGAGGGCTGCGAAGCCCAACATGCTGGACAAAGTCGACAGCATTCGATTTGCCGTTCCGGGCGATTTCTGGCCGACTTTTAAATGCAGCGCTGAAACCTGCTTGCGCGTTAGCCGGTCAAGTTTTGTAGATCCGATCTCCGGAACAATGAGACGTTCAACGTGATCGCGATAAGTTGCCGCCGTTGACGCCTTGAGTTTGACCTCAACATGTTCTGTAAGGAATGTCCCAGCGAACTGCGATACTGTCGGCATTTTGCGGGCTCCTGCGCGTTCCTCGGCAGGGTCCCCGCCTAAAAGAACCAACGCGAGAATTTCACGAGCCTTGCGGCGCGCTTCATCCGGGGTGAGGGCGGTCGTATTTCCAAGGGACATACGCTTGGTCGGAACATTCCTCCCCCCTCCCGGTCGGTATTCGACTATCCATGCTTTGTAGCCAGATGTGGTGACCCGAACGCCAAAACCCTTGAGGTCTTTGTCATAGTGAATAATTGTTCGATCACTTGGTGAAAGAGCATCGACGGTTCGCTTGGTCAGCTTGCAGGTCGGCATGGTTTTCGAATGCCTTTCGAGTGACATGTGACAGTCTTCATTTTCTGTCCCGTGTCGGCACTATGTCGGCACCGTGAAAGCAATTCAGAGGACAGCTAATAAATCATCCTTCTATATGAATTTATATAAATCAATAGCTTGTATCACTTCCGGACACTTGCGGAAATACAAAGAAAGCTAAAAATTTGGGCTACGAATCTGGGGGTCGGGGGTTCGAATCCTCCCCGGTGCGCCATCTCTCTTTTTCCACTTTGAAAGTCAGTTAAAGCCTTGAAAGGCATGGATATTTCTGGTGTTCGAAGTCCTTCATTTCTGCAATAGGAAACAGGGCTAGCGAAGGCCAGTCTGAGTACTGTTCGCTTCCACGCCAAATCGCTATTTTGCGATATATACCAAGGGCTTGATAGAAACTGGAAGGCGTGTTCGAACGACTCCTCTAGGGTATGGCGTGGTGTGCCGGAATTTTCGATCTTTTCGTAGGTCGTTATCTTCTCCTGCTCCAGTTTTGAAATCCGCTTCTCATAGGCGCTGATCACGCTCGCATTGCTGGCATCTACTATGCGATCCAATATCTGCTCAATCTGCTTGTCGATTCTCTTGATGTTAGATTTCATCGACTTAGCGACTTCTGCAGCTTGCGATAGGCGCATGCTCCAAGCGGCTATTGCCAACTTGCTGACCACGCTTGTGTTTGGTAGATCGCTGAGATGTTTAAGCGTCTCGATTTTCCGCGCCTTAAGGGCGTCCGTTTTCCCAGTTCGATCATTTCTTATGCGGTTTGGACCTATCATCGGTTCGCGTTG
>JABXHN010000036.1 GCA_013373635.1 Flavobacteriaceae bacterium | reverse complement strand
TGGAATGAATAAGTCTGAATCGAAATATTGGACAGCATTTTATACCAGGCCCAGAAATGAAAAGAAGGTTTCGGAAAGACTCTCTGTCCAGGGATTTAATATTTTTTGTCCTACCCGCACGGTCGTGAAACAATGGTCAGACCGTAAGAAAAAAGTTAAAGAACCCGTTTTTACCTCCTATATCTTTGCGAATGTTTATGAATCGGAAAGGCAAGAGATTCTGAAAGATCAAGGGGTTGCTTCTTCTGTTTTTTGGTTAAAAAAACCGGTAGTCATAAGAGATTGTGAGATTCAAGCCATAAGGGAGTTTTTGGAAGATTATCCAGAGGCTAAAGCAGAGAACCTAGATTTTTCTTATGGGCAAGAACTCGTTATTTCAGATGGCCCATTGAGGGGAGAACGAGGAGAATTTATTAAAAGGAAAGGCAATAAATTGATTTTGAATTTACTCTCCTTAAACTATTCTTTGCAGGCAGAAATCTCTGCTCTAAAAGTGCAAGAGATTTAAAAATGCTTATCCTTGCAGATCAAAAATTATCTATGCTATCGTTTTTAGTGAAAAGAGGGCTTTGTTTTATTGTTGTTTTACTTCTCGTCATTAATCAAAATGATATTCAAGCTCAGACTTTTATGGGTAGAGACTTGAAAACGATTAATGTTGATGAGCTTACTGATGAGGATATAATTGGCTATATGCAACAAGCCAAAAATAGCGGCTACACTGAACAACAGATTGAGGCAATTGCTCGTCAACAAGGGATGTCTGAATCTCAGATCACGAAACTTAGAAGGCGGGTTGAACAATTGAGACAACTACCGCAGACCAGTACTGGGATTCAATCAGAGCAATCTCAATTAGGTAGGCAGGGTTCTCTTCAAACCGAAGCAGGTTTGTTTGGTAAAACTCCTTATACAAGGGTGAATGATAGTTTAACTGAGCAGCAAAAGAAGATTTTTGGCTATGACTTATTTCAAAGAGAGAACTTAACCTTTGCCCCTAACTTGAATATTCCTACTCCTGACAACTACATTTTAGGCCCTGGTGATGAAATAGTAGTTGATCTATGGGGTGCTACTCAAATTTATAATCGCTTGGAGATTTCACCGGAAGGAACCATTCGGCCTGATAACTTGAGTCCGATATATGTCAATGGATTATCAATTAAAGAGGCAGAACAGAAGATTATTACTAGGTTAGGCCAAATATATAATGGTTTGAAAGGTGATCCTCCTACCGTATTTTTTCAGGTAAGCTTGGGAAATGTTAGGACTGTGAATGTATCAGTTGTAGGAGAGGTTAATCAGCCAGGGAATTATTCACTAACATCTCTTTCTACAGTCTTTACCTCTCTCTATGCGGCAGGTGGTCCGACCGAGCAGGGTACTTTTAGAAATGTTCAACTTGTTCGAAATGGAAAGCTTGAAACGACCATAGATCTTTATGACTTTTTGATTAATGGAATTCAGGACAACAATCTTCGAGTTAAGAGTGGAGATGTGATAATCGTTAGACCTTATGAGTCAAGGGTTGAACTGGATGGTGAGGTAAAACGTCCTGGGTATTATGAAATTTTGGAAGGGGAAACCTTCTCGGAACTGTTAGATTTTGCAGGAGGCTTTACGAATACTGCTTATAAAGCACTTGTTACAGCAAGAAGGAATGGTTTGAAAGAGAGAGAAGTGGTAGATGTTAATGCTTCCGATTTTGATGCTTTTCTACCTAAGGATGGTGATGTCTTTGAAATCACCCCTATACTCGATAGATACAAAAATAGGGTTCAGATTGATGGAGCTGTTTATAGAGAAGGGGAGTATGAGCTAACTCCAGGGCTGACCTTAAAGCAACTCATTGAGAAAGCCGATGGACTAAGGGGAGATGTATTTATGACCCGTGCTACAGTATATAGAATGAATGATGATTTTTCTCAGGATGTGATTCCGGTTGATTTGGCTCAGCTAATGAATGGAACAATCCCAGATATTACTTTAATGAGAGAAGATATAGTAAGTATCAGTTCTATCTACTCACTTAGAGAAGAATATATAGTTCAAATTTCAGGAGAGGTTTTAGAGGGAGGGGTTTATCCATTCTTTAGGCAAATGACAGTTCAAGACTTAATTGTGTTGGCCGGAGGACTAACAGAAGGGGCTTCAGGTGCGATGGTTGAGATTTCGAGAAGAAATAAGAATCCATCATTGAATACAATGGCTGAAATTATTACGCTGCAAATAGACAAGTCTCTTTCCTTGTCAACTGAAGATAGAAATGAGCTACTTCAGCCGTTCGATCAAATTTATATTAGAAAAACACCAGGTTATACAATTCAACAGCAAGTGACTGTTGAAGGGGAGGTAATTGCTCCTGGTACTTATTCTATTAGCAGAAAAGATGAAAGAATTTCAGACATATTAAAAAGAGCGCAGGGCTTAACTACCTATGCCTACCCTGAGGGAGCAATACTTGTAAGGAGGACAGAGTTTTCTTCTGCAAAGTCTAATGATGAAATTTCTCAAGAGTATTTACAGCAACTTAGATCTAAACTTTTGAGTGATGAGTCTACTTTGAAAAATATTAGTCAAACTAGACTTATTGAAAGGCTCAATAAAATTCAAAACAAAGTAGCTCCTGATAACGAAGCAGATGTAGTTGGGTCAAGAATAAGAAGAGAGAATATTCAGGATATTCAAGAGCAAGATTCTTTGATCAGAGAAGTTGAAATTAAAGAGGAAGAACTAACTGTCCTTGACCTTATGAAAATTCTTGATGCGCCTGGCTCTAAGTATGATTTTATTGTTAAAGAAGGGGATGTAATTTCTATCCCTTCTAAATTGGAAACTGTAAGAATTGCCGGAGAAGTAATTTCCCCTTTGAATGTAAGATTTGATAGTGGGTTTAATTTCAAAGATTATATCAATGATGCTGGCGGTTTTACTCCAACAGCCAAGAAGGGAAGGAGTTATATTCAATATCCGAATGGAAGAAAGAAACAGACTAAGAGGTTTTTGTTTTTTAAATTTTATCCAAAAGTAGAACCGGGGGCAACGATTTTTGTGAGTAAAAAGCCAGATAGACAGCCTATTAATTTGCAATCAATTATAGCTATTACAGGCTCTATGGCTACTTTGGCGTTGGTTGTTGATAGGTTAAGTAGATGATAATTGCAATCCTTGTATTTAACTTAAACAGTAACTCTTTTCTTATAGCGATTTTATTATGAGTATTGATAAGGAAATATCCCTGCCAGACCTATTTAATTATGTTTGGAGAAAAAGAAAATTTATTGTTCAAGTGATATTGGGCTTTGTGTTTATTGGTTTGATTATAGCATTTACAAGCCCACCTGAATGGAGGTCCTCAACAGTATTGCTGTCTGAAGAAACTGAAGGATCCGTGGGAAGTAACTTGGGTGCTTTGGGATCCTTGGCAGGGATAGATCTATCAACAAGGGGGGGGGCTATAAACCCAAGTGTTTATGAAGATTTAACGAGATCCGCCAATTTCCTGTTAGAGGTATTGGAGAAAGAGTATTATTTTCCAAGTGTTCGAGATACAATTAAAGTAAGAACTTACTTAGATGAATATACCAAAGGCTCGGTAGTTGGGTTTATAAGGCAATTGCCGAATAAAATTTTGGGACTCTTTAAAGCAAAAACTGAAGTTGCTTTAGGCATGACTTACAATGATATAGTAATCCTTGATAGAGATACGGATAGACTTATAAAAAATTTAAGAGATCGAATAATTTTAAAACAAGGAGACAATGGTGAAATATCCATCAGTGTAAAGCTGCAGGACAAAATTGTAAGTGCATATTTAACTATCTTAGTAAGAGAATATGTGAAAACCTATGTTGTTCAATACTATCAAGGTAAAGAACTAAGAAACTTGAAATTTATTGAGGCTCAGCTTGATACAGCACGAAGATTGTTTAATCTAAAGAGTAGGGAGTACGCAAAGTTTAGAGACGGAAACGTTGGACTTTCGTCATATGCAGCAAAAATTGAGGAACAAAGGCTCCAATCCGAATTCAATCTTAGTTCAGGTGTCTATTCTACATTGGCACAACGCTACGAAGAAGCAAAAATAAAGGTTCAAGAAGTTACCCCTGTATTTTCTGAGTTGGAGCCAGTTACCATACCTCCTTATGTTGACTCACCTAAAAGAAAATTGATTGTATGTATCAGTCTGCTACTCGGTGGGTTTGTGTCTGTTTCTTTTCTTCTTTTTAAAAATATTCTTCTGCAGCTTAGAAGAAATCAAGAGTAATACTAGAATGTTAATCTCTGACAAATTATCCTAATCTAAAACCCCAACATTATGATATGGATTATTCCAATGGCTGGAAAGGGAACTCGAACAAGAAGTTATGGGGAGTTTAAGCCGTTTATTGATGTTTCAGGGCGCTTTATACTAGAATGGCTGCTTATTTCTGTTCGGAGCAATTTTAAAGAAGGGGATCACTTGGTATTTGTGACTACTAAATATTTCAACGATAAGTATTCTGTAGCTAGACAGCTTCCACATTTATTATCAGAATTAAATATCCCATATCCGTTTCATCTTATTTTGGCAGAAGACACTCCTGAAGGTCCAGCTAAATCGGTTTACCTAGCAAATGAATTTATGACGGATCAACCATGCGCGATTCTAAATAGCGACCAGTTCATAAATTTTGCTATGCCAAAGTTGTCTTGCCTAGAGTGTATGCTTCCGGTTAATGTCGATTTTGGGCAATCAAAAAGTTATTTATTGATGGAAGGAATAGAACCGATCGGTTTATTAGAAAAGGAGAATACATCCTGCATAGCAAGTTGTGGAGTCTATATTATAGCTAAAGGTGCAGATCTTAAAGAATCATTGGAGACAATGTTTGAATCAAATGAGAGGGTAAAAGGAGAGTTTTTTGTTGCTCCAGCACTCAATAACTTGGTTCAAAAGGGTTACAAGTTTGTTCCTATTTCTGTCCAGGCAAGATATGATTTAGGGAACATCAATTCCATTGACATATTCACTCAATTCATGAGAGAATTGTTGAATTCAGCAATATAGATATGAATATCGAAACCATTTTATTTACATATAATCGTCCAGATCATACAAAAAAAGTTCTGGAGGGTTTGCGATCAGAAGGATTTAATAAATTTAAGGTATACATTGATGGAGCCAAGAATGCGAAGGATCTTGCAGAACGACAGGTCATCCTTGCAATGCTTCAAGATATTGATTGGGCAGCGGTATCTATAGTTAATAGAGAAGAATCTTTTGGTTTAGCGAAATCAATCGTGACTGGAGTTACTGAAGCCCTAACACGGAGTGAGGCTGTTATTGTACTTGAAGATGATTGTGTTCCTTTGCCCGGATTTAAAGTGTATATGGAGACAACACTTGCATACTATGCAGGCAATTCGAAGGTGACAAGCATTTGTGGGTACAGATACCCAAGCTTAAATATTGATCAGCTAGAATCAGCTGTATTCACTTTAGAAAGATTCTGCCCATGGGGGTGGGCCACCTGGAAAGAGAGTTGGGATTTGTTCATCCCTTCGTTAACGGATCTGGTTTATAAAGTACAAAAGACCGGTAAAGATATTGATCGCTTAGGTCAAGATATGAAAAGGTACTGTAGTGACCCTAGGTTTTTAAATATGCAAATGGATATCTGGAGTCTAAATTGGATTCTAAGTCAATATCTTTACAATAGTAAGATTATCTATCCTAAAAACTCTTTAATAAATAATATCGGATTTGATGGAAGTGGTGTACATTCAGAAGTAACAACAGATTTCGAATCTGAAGTTTCAAATATGGGGCTTGATAGGGATTTTCTGATAAGATCCTTGAGTGATAATATTGAGGTTGATGAGAACTTACAGTCAGAAGTTGTTTCGTTTTTAGAAAGTACTTCTAAAATGACAATGATGATTAAAAAAGGGGTCGGCAGCATATGAACAAAAGTGAGATAATTGAAACAATTGCCGAACTTATAAATACCACACCCATTTATGATATCCATACACATTTATTTCCGAAGTCTTTTCCAGGTTTCGCCTTATATGGTTTGGATAATTTACTGAATTATCATTATCTAATTGCCGAATATTTCAGGACTTTTGAAGCTCTTGAACCGGAGGTCTTTTTCGGGCTTTCAAAAGAAGCGCGTAGTGAGATTATTTGGAATGAATTATTTGTGATGAAAACTCCTTTGAGTGAGGCAACTATTGGAGTCATAGATATTTTTAATACTCTAGGTATTGATAGTACTGGATCGTATGAAAAGACAAAAGAAAGCTTTAAAAACTTAACCAATAGGGATGATTATTTCGAGTTCATCTTTAAAAAGGCTGGGGTATCTAAAGTTGTTATGACCAATGACCCTTTAAATGAAGAAGAACTGTCTTCCTGGAATAATCAATCCAATCAAATGTTTGATTATGCTTTGCGATTAGATTCGTTTGTAAACTTTAATGGAAGAATTAGCTTTCAGGATCGGCCTTACCATATTCCACAACAAACAAGCGAGTATTTAATTAAATGTATCGAATATGTCCAACCCAGATATTTCGCTATATCCCTAAGTCATGAATTTAATGTGGCCACAAAAGAGTACGAGTTTTTGGATGAAGTTGTTTTTCCAATTTGCAAGAACAAGCAGATTCCTATATCACTTATGATTGGTGTTACGAGACAGGTTAATCCGGCCTATGAGTTAGCAGGAGATGGGGTGTTAGAAAAAGCTGATGTGTCAGTATTAACCCACTTATGTGCTAGGAATCCAGATGTTAAATTTTTGGTAACCTACCTATCAAGGGAAAACCAATATGAATTAACTGTGTTGGCCAGAAAATTTCCGAATTTAATGCCTTTTGGAATTTGGTGGTTTTTGAATATTCCTGAATTGATTAATGAGATAACAGAGATGAGAATGTCTCTATTAGGCAATGGTTTTATACCTCAGCATTCAGATGCTAGAATTCTTGAACAACTTATATACAAATGGGGAAGATTTAGGAGCATCTTTACCGATGTACTTACAAAAAGATACCTTGAGTTATATGATAAAAATGTGCCGATAACAAAGGATAGAATTCAATTAGATATTAATTCTTTTTTTCAAACCAATTTTCAAAATTTCATAAGTTAATAAATGAATAATTTATTAATTACTATGTCGGGAGGAACTACCACGGTTATTAACGCGACATTAGTAGGAGTAATCAAAAGTGTAAAAGCTTCAAAATCGATTGACCGATTATATGCTGGTGTGCCCGGTCTGTTAGGTGTCTTTGATGATAGCTTGATTGATCTTACTGATCTTTCTGTATCACAACTAGAAAGGCTAAGATATACCCCGAGCTCAGGGTTCATAGGAGCGACTCGATTAAAGTATCTAGATGACTACGACTTCAAGCGGTTAGAAACAATCTTTGACAAGTATCAAATAAAGTACTTCTTGAATATTGGAGGTAATGGCACTATTAAACAAACCATGAGTATAAGTGCTTACTTTAAAGGATCAGTTAAGGTTGCATCTTTACCCAAGACAGTAGATAATGACCTTGGAGATAAGGAATTCGAAAAAGTCTTTTTCACCCCTGGTTATCCAAGTTGCATTAACTATTGGATTCATAAAGTTAATATGCTTAATCAGGAGAATTTGGGAGCCCACAGTCATGATAGAGTGTTGATCGGTCAGACTTTTGGAAGAAAGACTGGGTTCATAACTGCGGCTGCACGTATGGCGGATATCGATAGAAATTTGCCGCTGATACTTCTTTTACCTGAAAACCAAAGACCCATAGCAGAGGTATTGGCTGAAATCGACAGAAAAGTGACAAGTAATAAGCGAGCCGTTGTTATTATGTCCGAAGGCTACCATATAGACGATGTAGGTGAGATTAGAGATTATTCCGGACAGGTAATGTATGGGTCAAGTAAATCAACCGCTGTTCAACTGTTAGTCAATGCTTGTTTGGAGAAAGGGATACAATCCCGAGGTTTTAACCCTACTGTTGATCAAAGAAGTGAGATGATTTTCACATTAGAGCATGACCTTACATATGCCGAGAGCTTAGGTAAATTGGCTGTGGATAATCTCGAACAAGGGAATTCGGAGTTTTTAGCTTCAATCGGTTCCACAGCTGACTATGAAATTTTAGAGACAATTATACCTTATAGTGAGATAAAGGATTTTTCTAGAATTATGCCTGATCACTGGCTAGAACCTAATTCTTTTGATGTAAGTGATGGTTACATTGCTTATGCAAGAAAAGTTTTAGCTGACTTCACGAGAATTAACTTAGGGCAACAGTATTTCCATAAATTTCTTTTATCAGATGAAATCTTGATAAAGTAACCTTATAATCATAATCTTTGGTACTAAAAAGTTTTGCTTTTAGGTTAGGTAGTCAGGTAAGCTCCAGTATCAAGGGGCTCTTTATCATGCCACTTATTATTAATTATGCAGGTGATTTTGATTACATGGTTTGGTCTCAGATTCAAAGTACTACTAGCTTTTTGGTACCTGCCCTTATCATGAGAATGGAAACAGGTAATTTGAGGTACCTGGCTAAAAGAACAAATGAAAAACTTATCAATTCATTTTATTTGGCGACTCTGGGGTTAATTGGTTTTTTGTCTGTGCTCGTTTTATCAGTTATTTTACTATTTCAAAACTCCGTTTCGAATATCATGTTTGGTAGTATTGGGCAGACTAGTTTTGTTCAATTGTTTGTCTGGTTTCTTTTATCAAGCACACTCTATTCTTATTGCACACAGTATTTTCGTATTAAGCATAATATAGTGTTGTTGAGTAAGCTTGATTTTGTCAATAACGTCTTTTGGGTCTTACTGTCCATGTTCTTATTTGGTCGGTTTGATTCAGCCATCTCTTATTTACTTCTAGGTATAACTACCTTTCAAGCCTGCATCGTGGGGGCAATCATTTTTAAGATCACTCAGAATACCTCCCTGATAAGGATAATAAAAGTCAGTCGTTATGTCAGGCCGGTTTTAGCTTATAGTATACCATTAATACCTACAGGAATGCTGCTTTGGATAATGAACCTAAGCGACAGGTACTTTATATTACACATGCTTGGTGAGCAACCAACAGCCATCTACTCTGCAAACTACCAATTTGGAAGCCTTCTGAATTTTCTTATTGCCCCTGTAATTTTTGTCGTTTTTCCAATCATAATGAAGCTTTGGGATTTAAAATATGAACAAAGAGCTGTAAAGTCTATTGAGAAATTGATTCAATATTATACTCTTTTAGGAGTTTTAGCATTAATACTCATCGTAATTTGCACTCCTTTTGTTATCGGCCTTTTGGCTAAGGACAGCTACATTCTAAATGATTATTCTCTTCTATATATCGGCCTTGGAGTACTAGTGTTTGGTTTTTATCAGCTAGTGCTTTTAGTGCTTCATATAAAGAAGAAAACAAGAGTGGCAGTTTACATTACTTTTGTGGGTGCTGTGGTTAATCTTATCCTTAACTATATACTAATTGATTTAATGGGGATAGAAGGCGCTGCGTTATCTACTTTGTTTTCTTATTCGATAATACTCCTGTTACTCATCATCATCACACGGAAGGAAATAGCACTCAGATTGGATTCAAAGGTTTGGATATACCTGCTCGTAGGTACCTTGGTTTTTATGATTGCTTCTCAATTCCATATTATGAGTCTAGCTAAAATCCTTATTACAATTTTAGCTGTTCCTATGGTATATTTTGGAATACTTGTAGTCAGTAGATCATTGAAAAAGCAGGAGCTGGAAGATATTCGTTATCTTTTTAAGGTATAATGTTGAATTGTAGTTCTGAGAAATCCCTAATCGTAAGGATTTTATGATTTTTAACATATAAATCCCAGTTATCCAGTTCTGTATAACCATTTACAAAGATAAACTGAAAACCAAATTTCTGAGCACACTGATGATCATGAATGCTATCACCAAAAAAAATCACTTGATTTTTTTTGCCAATGAATCCTGATTTGAATAACTCTTTGACATTGTCCTCTTTCGAACCGGGGCTACCAAGAATTGTTTTAAAGTATCTTGATAGACTCTTTTTTTTATAGACAATGTTAGACTGTCTTTCTTCGTTTGCGGTGATGATAAAGGAGTCTATTTGTTCTTCAAGTAATTTTGCAAGAAAGATCTTTATTCCTTTGGTCATCTGAGCTTCTTCGTAAGCCAGAGATGTTTCTATTGAGAATTTTTTAATCAGGCGTAGATATTCAGAATCTGTATAAAGGTTATACTTTTTTAAAAAAAAATTAAACTTTTCATATCGACTTAATCCCCCATTGCTCCTATGGTAAGACAAAAAAAAGTCAATTTGATCTTGAGCATAGCCCTTAAGTGTCTTGGCAAATGCCAAAGTTTTTACTTGATTCGAGTCAAGGATAACACCATCAGAATCGAAAATAATTTTGGTAGTTCTACGAATTAGAAGCGGATCCATCGAGTAATGAATCTTAATTGCTCTTTCTGACAATTTAAAAAAATTTAGTCTATTAATGAATAAACGAATAAAAGTAGGTTTTTCCATAGCTTGTTATGACAAATTTGATGAAGTCAATGTTTTATCTGACATCTTAAAAATGAACTTCGTGAAGTTTGACTCATTGATTTGTGTTGGAAGCAATTACTCTGGTTTTAGAAATAAGTTTTCTGGGAATACCAATATTGATCTTTTTGTGGATGGAGAGGACATCAAGCAGACAGTTCATTCTTCGGAAGCTAGATTTGGATTAAATTTTGAAAATGGTGTGATCAGCACAATGCGTACTGTGTCCAATACAAACGCTGCTGTTAATGAGCTATTGAAGCACAATTGCGACTATATTGTTACTCTGCATTCAGATTCTTGGCTTTTAAATGAAGACAAGGTCATCGAGATTTTTCAAATGATGGAAGATAAAAATAGGCCTTTTGCCTTTAGGGGGTTTAATGTTTTTTACGATTATTTAGCCGGCCCCAGTAAGACTACGTATTTGGTGGATTTCCTAATGTTTGCTAAAGCCGATTTTCTAAGGGAACATAATATCTTTTCTTTCGATAGTTATTCTATGCTTCCTGGCACATTAACCAATGCGCATTCAACTTATTTTTGGCAGATTATGGTTAAAATCCAGCTCCACAATTGTTTATGTTATTCGGATACTAAAAACTTGGTGTTTTGGGATGACAAGCCGGTGTATTGGATAAAGTACTTAGCACCATTTTGCTTTGATAAGAAATTTGAACAAGTCCATATTAACGTTGGCTCCTTTTTTGAAAACCTTGGTGAAAAACTCCAGGCCATGTACCTGAAGAAATACCAATTCAAAGGCCATTTTATAGATGGGTTTTTGGAGAAGTGGAGTGTGCCGGAGGAAGAGCTGTTCTCAAGATTAAACTTTTACGATCTAAAGTATTCACGAAAGTTGAAATGGAGGTTCTCAAATTTTGAACTCTGCGGTCTGTCTAGGTCGCATAAATATGTAGACAATTTTTTAAAGTCTACTTCATATTTGGGTGTAGTTAAAAAGTCATTCTATACACGAAGAAGGTTAAAGAGAAACGAGAATTTCAATATTGTAGATCTTTACAAAGACAACTTTGATACACGTAGAATTCCCGGTCATTCAATTTGGCACGATGGATTCTATATAGAATGAAAGGCGAAATGAGTCTGCCCGTCACCTTTCTCAGTTTAAATCGCACTTTTATCTGTATACTTTAGCTCATATCTGGTTTACCTTATTCAATTTAGCAAAGCTTAGTTGTTATTTTTGAACTCTCATGAGTATATGGTTTTAGCACTGATTAATACCATTGGGAGTAATAGTCCAAACCTTAGTATAGTATCCGAATGAAAATATTAACGGTAATAGGTGCCCGTCCACAATTTATCAAAGCCGCTGCTGTGAGCGCAGCGATTCAGCAAACTGATGGAATTCAAGAGGTTATTGTCCATACAGGGCAGCACTATGATCCCAATATGTCCGACATTTTTTTTAAAGAGATGTCCATTCCCAAACCCAAATACATGTTTGATTTAGGCGGGTTGAGTCATGGTAAGATGACTGGCAGGATGATTGAGAAAATCGAAGAAGCCTGTATTAAAGAAAAGCCGGACTACTTGTTGGTATATGGTGACACTAATTCTACTCTGGCGGGGGCATTGGCCGCTAAAAAACTACACATCAATGTAGCCCATGTTGAGTCTGGTTTGAGAAGTTTCAATATGCGAATGCCTGAAGAAGTAAATCGTATGCTTACCGACCGAATAAGCAGTTTGCTGTTTTGTCCTACAGACCTTGCCATTGAAAACTTGAAAAGAGAGGGTATCCAATACAACGATGTACATTGGGTGGTCAAAACAGGAGATGTGATGCTTGATGCTTTCAGGTTATTCCAACCATATAGTACCAAAATAGAGGGGCTACCAGACCAGTTTGCTTTGTGCACACTTCACCGTGCTGAAAATACCGATGACCTAGCTAAACTCACTAATATTTTAAGTGCCTTGAATCAAATATCAGATGAGATCAACGTGGTGATTCCACTACATCCAAGGACGGCCAAGGTTATTGAAAAATATAATCTGAAATTTGCTCAAGGTGTTAAACTGATTGAACCCGTAAGCTACTTCGAGATGATTGGACTATTGACGAGTTGTAGCTTTGTTTTGACCGATTCAGGTGGCCTTCAAAAGGAAGCTTTCTTTGCAGGCAAAGCCTGTATTACACTTAGAGAGGAAACGGAGTGGGTAGAATTGGTAGAGTCTGGATTCAACCAGGTTGTAGGATCAGACAAGAGCAAAATTCTTTCGGCATTTAAAAATATTGAAAATGTCAAGGTAAATCCAAAGCTCGATCTTTACGGTCAAGGTGATAGTGCCTACCGAATAGTAAAGGAGTTGATGAAAATGCAAAAAGAGTTCGGTTAATGAGTGAAAAACGCACATCGGAAAGACTGATGATCGTCACCCAGTCTTTTCCACCCAGAAATAGTGTAGCTGCCAGAAGGTGGGCGGAGATGATTCCCACCATGGCACAGTCATGCAAGATTTGTGTGTTTACTTCTGAAGTAGCCGACACAAATCATCATGATTCTTATGTCAACACGAGAGTTATACGAGCAGGTAAACACCATCAGGGAGCAGGAGCGGGAATACCCCGAAAAAACAAGGTTCGCTTGAACCCAGTTGCCAATATGCGCTCCATAGATTCTACGGTACTCAATTTCTTTATAAAAAGTAGGAGGGCTTTCAAGCAAGCGCTTGTTGAATTTCAACCTGATACAATCATCACTACTGTAGGCCCATTTTCAACTGCATTTTTTGGTTTATACGCTAAATGGAATGATCGAAAAATAAAATGGGTACTGGATTTTAGAGATTCAATGTCTCTATTTAATTCGAGTGGGCCTGGTTACTTGACGCTTAAACAGCTCCTTGATAGGTTAATTGATAAGTCTATTTCTCAAAGGGCAGATAAATTGACGACCGTAAGCCCTTCTTTGGCACAAATATTAACCAGATTTTATGGCAAAGAAGTATTCGTGATTTTTAATGGATACGAAGAGGAGACTACAGACTGTAAGTCCGAAAAAAGCCCTAATGCTCCCCTCGACACTATTGAACTATATTATGCCGGTACTATTTATGAACACAGACTGGCTGCATTAGAATTATTAATCGAATTTCTAGGTAAGAATAGGAAGTACACTCTAACTCTTAGGCTTATGAATCCGAGTTTTAAGCCTTTGATCTCTGAAATTATCAATAAGTTCAATGCCCATGATAACGTGAAGGTGAAGGACAAGGTAGATCAAAAAACCTATATGGAAGAGTCGGCCATGGCAGATGTTTTTGTAATTTTTGAACAGTTGGAAACCACCGATCCTATTGGTAAAGGAAATTTGACTGCTAAGTTGTTCGAATTATTGCCAATGACTGCCCCGATATTGTGTATTTGTCGAGAGGATTCTGATATTTCCCCATTGCTTGAAGAAACTGCGAGGGGGAAAGTGGTTTCTAAGCTTGAGGATATTTCTGATTTTTTAGATACGGCCGCCAATGCTCAACGAAACAATGATGTTATAAAAAAGTACTCCAGAGCTCAGCAAGCTCGAAACTTTATGGAGTTTATCAAAGAATAGCAAGGTCACATAGGTTTGCGAATAAAACTATCTACCATATTTATTGTCTTGACTTATCTGGCTGTCTGTATAAGATGGCTGTTAGATAGGGCTGATCTGGGTATAATTGGTGCAATATTAGTGGTCGGTTTGTTTCTGGCTCATATAGTCTTGAAACAGAATCTATCATTTAAGTTTGTGCTTCTGTTTTTAGTGATTACTACCCTGTTGTCTCTTTCTTGGGTGCAAGTGATAAAATATCAGGGAGTTACAATTTACCCTCTAAAACCGATCATAAGATACCTTTCTTATCTTATGATCTTTTACCTTTTCTATTCACTACCTTTTTCATTTAAGTCTTTTTTAAGGGTATATGGTTTTTTAATAGGTGTACAGTTTGTAGTTGCCATATTTGAGTTTGTAGTTCTCAATGATGACCGACCGAATGGTACACTCCAGAACAATAACCATATCATGTATGTATTGGCGGTTTTCTTCGGAATTAATCTGTTTTTCCATAAAAGAAAACTAACGTCAATGCTATTGGCAGCTTTTGCAGCCTTCCTAAGAGGTTTAGGTGGGATAGTAACCATAACTTCAATGTTCGCTTCATTTTTGTTTTTGGGAAGAAGTAAACTGATTTCTAAGATTGGCTACCTCGCTTTAGCTGGTTTGATAGTCCCAGTGCTGTTAGTAGTTTACTCAGAGAGAATACAGGAAAACAGTGATATATTTGAAGTTGAAAATAGAATTGAGAATGAAATTCCTGGTGGGGGAGGGTCTCTTGTATGGAGAATAGTAACCTGGGTAAGACATGTAGAATATGTGAATTCAAAAAATGCATCGTTTTTTGGCTTAGGAATCGATACCTCTTCTTCCGTTAGTCCTTACAGTACCCCGGTTTCTGCATTGGATCCTCATGGAGACTATATTATGCTCTATATAGACTATGGGCTTTTCGGACTGGCGATGTATGTGATTGGGTTGACTAGCGTTATTTTTTTGTTTTATAGAAAGTATGGAAAGACCAAGAATCATAGATATCTGGCGGTCACATTAATAGGAATAGGGCTGTTTTGCGGCCACATTGTAGGAAATCTCCTTACTCAGTCCACTCTCTGGTGGATGCTTGCTGGCCAACTGGGAATTTTCCTAAGAGAAGATAAGACCAAAATTGAAACTGCGTAAAAGGAATATTTTGAACGATTTACAAAAACAGACTTACGCCATAATTACACCTGCAAAAAATGAGGAAGAAAATGTAGAAGCCTTAGTGAAAACCATAGCTCTACAAAAAATGACTCCTCATCTTTGGGTGTTTGTGAATGATGGAAGTGTAGACAACACTGTCGAAAAATTCACAGTGGCACTTGAACAGTATAAGGTAGAACTTGCAGACACCACAGTTACTATTCTGAATTATAAGGATTTTAAAACTGGATATGCCTTGGGCCAAAAATACAGCCGAGTAATCAAGTATGGAATGAACCATGTTGATCAGTTTTTATCAGAACTTGACTTTGTGGGAATCCTGGATTGTGACATACAACTACCTTCTGATTATTATGAGAAGATAATTCAAAAATTCCAGGCTAATCCTAAATTAGGCATTGCCTCAGCTGGCTCTATTATCGAATATGATGAAGAAGAATCGATTAAGAAAAAAATAAATAAGACCCATACACCTGGTGGTTTTCGTGTTTGGAACGCGGAATGCCTAAGGCAAACAGGTTATACACCCACGGTTTCTCAAGATGCAGTTTCCGAGGCGAGGGCAATCATGATGGGTTGGAAAGTCAGCTCTTTCGCTGATATCGAGCTAAGTATGAGAAAAATGGGAGCAAAGTTTGGTTACGAATATTATGGAAAGTCAGCCTATATCAGACATGTACCTTTTTTATATGTGCTACTAGGAACACTAAACCTAATGAGGCAGAATAGGATGAAAGACGGCAAGTCATATTATCGTGGATATAGAAGTGCGAGGAAGGAGAAGGTAAGCCGCATTGAAGATGCCGTTGCAATCAAATTCTTTAGAAGAAGGCTGTATTACAGGCTATTAGGTAAATAAGCCACAAGTGTTGACAGTCAGTTACTTTACACTGCATGCAAAAGACTAAAAAGAAAGCCGTTTTGTTTGTTTATGGAGAAGGTGGTCACCGTGCTGAAATGGTGAATCTCTTGAAATACAATATTGTTCCTGAAGACTTAAACGTTTCCAAGATTGGTATTTTTGAAAATGGTGATAAAGTCGATTTTCTAGATGAAAACTTTGAGCTTCCAATCATAAACGATAAGTATTCACGTTTACGCACGCTATTTGGGATATTAGCGTGTATTATTAAGAACTTTAAAGTGTTTCGCAGGATAAAGAAGACATATCAAGTGAGTATTTTGGTTACTATAGGTCCTGGCATAGCAATTATTCCTGCCATTTATTATCGTTTAAAAGGAACGAAGATAGTGTTCATCGAGACCTCCAGTCGTTTTTACAGTAAGTCCTATACGGGACGGGTGCTTGAAAAACTGGCTGCTAAGGTCTATGTTCAAAATGAAGAATTGATGAGCATATACAAGAATTCTGAATATTGTGGTAAGCTGTTATGAAGATACTTGTTACAGTGGGTACAACGAGGTTTGACAGTCTTATTCAATATTTGGATACGCACCTGTCCTCCAAGTATGAAGTGACCATGCAAATTGCAAGTGGGAAGTATATCCCCAAGCGTTTCCCATTTATAGAGTTTACACCTGAAATAGCTAAGTACTATTTAAATAGTGACATTATCATAACGCATGCAGGAGCTGGGACAATTTACAAGCTGTTGAGAATGAAGAAAAAGATATTGATAGTTCCAAACTCTGAACGTGTTGATGATCATCAGCTAGAGATAGCTGAGTACATGAAGAATGGGAATTATGCTTTGAGTATCAATGATTTCTCAGAATTAGAAAGCAGTATTGAAAAAGTCTATTCGAGTAATTTTAATCACTATACTTCTGAACAGTTTTTTAAATCAGAAGAACTAGCCCACTTCATCGAAGAAACCCTCAAATAAAATCGGTAAATCACGAGCCGTTTTTGTCATTGAGGTCTTCATTAGATTATCACTCAAGGCTTTTCTTATTTGGACACTTAATTTAACCTTAATCAATGCCCTCATTGCCAACTTAGAATAGAAGGCGAAGCGAACGAATTATTTAGAATTTTTTGATTGACATGATAACTGACTAACTTCACACTCTGAAAAGCGTGTTATGGAGCAGATTTTACTAGTTGGAGGAACAGCATTTCTCTTAACATTTTTAATGTTCCCAGTATTCATTAAGTTTTTTAAGAGAAGAAACTTTTTGGATGATCCTGGGGGAAGAAAGATTCATACCGCCAGGACTCCGGCAATGGGAGGTCTTCCCATATTTATTGGATTCGCAATGGCTATTTTGATCTGGGCTCCTTTTGAGGTTTTAAGGGAGGTTAAGTATGTGTTGAGTGCAGTTTCAATAATGTTTGTTATAGGGTTTAGAGATGATTTAATCAATCTACGCGCATATCAGAAGCTAATAGGTCAAGTTTCTGCAGCTTTGATAATAGTTGCTGTATGTGATATCCGGTTTACTTCGCTTTACAATCTCTTTGGTTTGGAAGAAATCCCATCAGCAATAAGTTACCTTTTGAGTTTATTCACAATCATTGTGATTACAAATGCCTATAACCTGATAGATGGTATTGATGGACTATCCGGTTCAGTTGGGGTAATTTCAACTCTCTTTTTTGGCTTATTTTTCTTTTTAAATAATGAGATTGGATTTGCACTGGTATCCCTTTCTCTATGTGGTGGGTTACTGGCATTCCTGAATTATAACTGGGCTCCGTCCAAGATTTTTATGGGAGATACCGGATCCTTATTTATAGGATTCTTCTTATCGATTCTGACCATTAAGTTTATCGATTTTAATCACTCCATTTCAGGTCAAGAATTTGCTTTTGGGGGATCTATTGGAACAGCAGTGGCCATTCTAATTCTTCCATTGGCAGATACATTTAGAGTCTTTGTTAAGCGTGTCCTCCGAGGAAAGTCGCCAATGCACCCAGATAGAACCCATGTGCATCATATTCTTTTAAGGCTTGGTTGCAATCACGCTCAGGCTACGGGCATTCTGGTTACGGTTAATGTGATTTTTGTGCTGCTGGCATTGGTTCTCAAGGATTTTTCAGATGCTGTTGTCATCCCATCTATTCTAATTACAGTGGTAGCTCTTGGGACCATCTTGGATCTAATTTTTAAGGCTGCAATTGACAGGCGCAAAGAAGAATTGCGCGAGAGAAACAAGGCCTCTAGAGACGAGACAAAAATCGTTTCTATATCTAAAAATGCCGGTTAGGCATTTCCTTCCATTCTTTTCCTACACTTTTAGTTTAATCTCTTATCTTGCGTTGAAGTTTTAAAGCAAGAATGAGATCACATCTTTTTACTAATACTCTTCTCTTTTTTTTGGTATTTTCTTGTTTGTCGGTTGGACTTACAGCTCAGACCCTACCTGATTTTTCATCTGTTGATGTTGCATCACTTTCAGATCAACAAATAGAGAGTTACCTTAAACAGGCTCAAGCAATGGGTTACTCAGAAGAGGACTTGCTGACACTTGCCAAATCTCAAGGGGTTTCTACTGCTCAGCTATCTTTACTTAACAGTCGTATTAGTTCAATTCGGTCACTGAGGGTGAGTCAAGCTCTTGGTTCCCCGGTTGAGAGTAGTCGATTGCGAAAACCCTATATGGATTCTTTAGAAGCTGTCAGCAAGAAGGAAACCAATATTTATGGCCTTAGTATTTTCAGAAAAGAATCTTTCCTATCATTTCAAACCAATCAAAATATACCCACTCCGGAAGACTATATATTAGGTGCTGGGGATGAGGTGTACATTGATGTATATGGCGCATCAGAAAGTTACTATCAAGCAAAGTTAAATCCTGATGGTACTATAGTTTTAGAAAATATTGGCCCTGTATCTC
>JABXHN010000003.1 GCA_013373635.1 Flavobacteriaceae bacterium | reverse complement strand
TTTAAAGTCTTCTGTTAAAGTATTGATGTAATCACCTTCGCCTACTTCGACATATCCAACGGTTTTTTTCTTAACAGTTATAGTTGTTGTGCTAGGAGGAGGAATAGGGGCCCAGGTAGAAGAACCTCCGGTAGTACCATTGCCTAAACCGCCTCCATCTCCACCTGTTCCACCACTTGAACCATCTCCACTATCAGAAGAATCACTTACAGTTCTTCCCATATCTTCATAGCAGGGAGTAGCGTTAAGAGTATCTCTAGCAGATAGATTGCCAACTGAACTTATGAAGTTCTGATAAGAATACACATTGATCGTTCCTTTAAATTTTCTTTTCTCTTCTCGAGCATAAGCGTATTTGTTGGAATGGATAAACTGATAATCCATAATAAAAGGATGTACCTTTTTGTCATCTACTCTTGTGGCGACAATTAAGTTGTAAAGATGTTCAGGCTCATAACGCTTGCTTTTCAGTTCAAAGGCATAGGTTTTATTTCCTAATGAATCAACAGTTGCAACAACTTGATCAGGATTAATCCAATAAGAAGATGCTTCTTCTTTGGACCATTTAAATGATTTGGTTTTATCGTATTTTTCAATTCTTTTTACGATTTGAGGCAGGTTATTAGCATTACTAATCAGAAGATTGTAGTTTCCCTTTTCGGTTATAGTAATAATTTCAAAGTCATTAGCATTGTCATTAAAAATTTCAGAATCTTTCTCACAAGACATGATTGTAAGGGCAAGAAATAGAAAGGAAAAACCAATTTGGATGATGGAAGATTTCATGATAGAATAATTTTTTCTATCAAGTTATGTCCTTTTATTGCTAGTTGTTAGATGATTCGATGAACTGCATTATATAGTATTTTTAAAACATAAAAAAACCAGCTCGTTAAAGCTGGTTTTAATATTTAGTAGATATCTTATTTAATCAAATAACCCATCTGTTATCTTCTTAATTCCTTTGAATCCAAATACAATTGCTAATACTGCAAGAATAATTCCGAGTCCAAGAACAGGAATATATAGTGGGTGTTCTTGATTTTTAAAGGCTTCATAAATCGTAAAAGGAGCTAAAAACATTAACCCAACTGTAAATACAAGAGTTTTAATGCCCTCAGTTATTTTAGATCGATCAGCCATTTATTAATATTGATTTAAGATCTCATTAAAAGTCTTAGATGGACGCATTGCTGCTTGAACTTTAACTGCATCAGGCAAATAATATCCTCCGATATCTTGAGCTTTACCTTCAGAAGCTAATAATTCTTTAACAATCTCTTCTTCATTTGCTTTTAAAGCATTTGCTAGTGGAGCAAATTTAGCTTTTAGGTCAGCATTTGTATTTTGAGCTGCTAATTGTTCTGCCCAGTACATTGCTAAGTAAAAATGTGAACCTCTATTTCCAAGTTCACCTGTTTTTCTAGATGGTGATCTATTTTCAGTTAATAATTGTTCTGTAGCTTTGTCCAATGCATCAGCTAAGATTTTAGCTTTAGGATTTGATTCTTTTTCAGCATTGTATTCTAAAGAGACTCCTAATGCTAAGAACTCACCAAGAGAATCCCATCTAAGGTGACCTTCTTCTACAAATTGTTGAACGTGTTTTGGAGCAGATCCACCTGCACCAGTTTCAAACAATCCACCGCCATTCATAAGTGGAACAATAGAAAGCATCTTTGCTGAAGTTCCTACTTCTAAAATAGGGAATAAATCAGTTAAGTAATCTCTTAATACGTTTCCAGTAACTGAAATAGTATCTTCTCCTTTTGAAATACGTTCAAGAGAGAATATAGTCGCTTCATAAGGAGCTAAAATTTGTATATCTAATCCAGTAGTATCATACTCTGGTAAATACTTGTCAATTTTTTTGATTAACTCAGCGTCATGAGCTCTGTTTTTATCTAGCCAGAATACAGCAGGAGTTCCTGTTGCTTTAGCTCTGTTAACAGCTAATTGAATCCAGTTTTGAATAGGAGCGTCTTTTACTTGACACATTCTCCAAATATCACCTTCTTCAACAGTATGCTGAATTAATGTAGCACCTGTTTCATTGTCGATTACATCAACTGTACCAGCTGTTTCAATATGAAAGGTTTTATCATGAGATCCGTATTCTTCAGCTTTTTGAGCCATTAATCCTACATTAGGAACTGTTCCCATAGTAGAAGGATCTAAAGCACCATTTTCTTTACAGTATTCGATAGTAGCTTGGTAGATACTAGCATAAGAACTGTCTGGAATAACAGCTATAGTGTCTCTTTCTTTTCCCTCTTTATCCCACATCTTTCCTCCATTTCTGATCATTGCAGGCATTGAAGCATCGATGATGACATCAGATGGAACATGTAAGTTAGTAATTCCTTTATCAGAGTTTACCATTGCTAAATCAGCACCATCATTGATAGCATTTTCAATTGCAGCTAATAAAAGTTCTTTATCAGACCCTTCTAAAGCGTCAATCTTAGATAGCAGGGTGTCTAAACCGTCATTTGGGTTTACATCGATAGATTTTAATAAATCACCGTGTTTTGCAAACACATCCTGGAAGAATACTTCAACAGCCATACCAAAGATGATTGGATCTGAAACCTTCATCATGGTTGCTTTTAAGTGAAGCGATAATAACACTCCTTCTTCTTTAGCTTTTGCAAATGATTTTTTTAAGAAATCAATTAATGCAGACTTATTCATTACAGTCGCATCGATGATTTCACCAGCTAGTAAATTTAAATTCCCTTTGAGTACTTTTTGAGATCCATCATTTGAATTTAAAACGATGTTGATGGAAGTTGCTTTGTTAACGGTAACTGATTTCTCATTTGATTTAAAATCTCCTGCATTCATAGTTGCAACAGCAGTTTTTGAATCCTTTGACCATGCACCCATACTATGAGGATTTTTCTTAGCAAAATTCTTAACTGCCTTTGGAGCACGTCTATCTGAGTTACCTTCTCTTAATACTGGGTTTACCGCTGATCCTTTTATTTTATCGTAACTAGCCTTAATCTCTGATTCTAATTCATTTGCAGGAGAATCAGGATAATTAGGTAAGTTGTAACCTTTGTCTTGTAATTCTTTAATCGCAGCCTTTAACTGTGGAATAGAAGCACTAATGTTTGGAAGTTTAATAATATTGGTACCATCCTTTTTAGCTAAGTCACCTAATAAAGCTAAATCATCGTTAATACGTTGATCTTCTTTTAGACGTTCTGGAAATTGAGCAATGATTCTTCCTGCAAGAGAAATATCTTTTGTTTCAATTTCAATTGATGCGTGTTTGGTAAATGTTTTTACAATTGGTAATAGTGACTGAGTAGCTAAAGCTGGTGCCTCATCAGTTTTAGTGTATATGATTGTCGACATAAAGCTGTTTGTTTTGTAGGATAATAATGTTAAAAAATCCCCATAACTCTAAAGTCGCTATGGGGATTTTAATTGTAACAGATAAGTTTGAATTAAGATCTAACCTCTTTAATTCTAGCTTTCTTACCTCTAAGTTGTTTGAAGTAGTAAATTCTAGAACGACGAACTTTACCTTTTTTGTTTACTTCAATTTTTTGAAGTGCAGGAAGGTTGATAGGGAAGATACGCTCAACTCCAACAGTTCCTGACATTTTTCTAATTGTAAAGGTTTCAGATGAACCAGTACCTCTACGTTGAATAACTACGCCTCTAAAAAACTGAGTTCTAGTTTTTTCACCTTCCTTGATTTCGTAATAAACAGTGATTGTATCACCAGCTGAGAAATCAGGAAGTTCTTTCTTTTGAACAAATTCGTCTTGTACAAACTTAATTAATGACTCCATTGTATATTTTTCTTATTATTAGTTAAAAGCAACATTCACGGATATCGTCAGAGGTTGAATTTAATCGACTGCAAATTTAGTACTTGTTCCTTGAATCTACAAATAAAAATCTCCTTAATTTTCACTGTTTTCGAGAAGGTCGGGGCGACGTTCTTCAGTTCTTTTATACGCTTGTTCTTCTCTCCACTTTTCGATTTTAGGAAAATTGCCACTGAGTAAGATTTCAGGAACATCTAGACCCTTGTAAGAAGCTGGTCTTGTGTATACAGGTGGAGCTAATAAATTATCCTGAAAAGAGTCTGTTAGGGCAGAAGTTTCATCATTGAGAACTCCTGGTAATAATCGAACTATGGCATCACATAAAACCGCAGCACCCAATTCTCCACCAGAAAGCACATAGTCTCCTATTGAAATCTCTTTAGTGATAAATAGGTCTCTTGCACGTTGATCGATTCCTTTGTAGTGACCACAGAGCATGATGATATTTCCTTTGAGCGATAAATTGTTGGCAATCTGTTGATTGAGCGTTTCACCGTCAGGAGTGAGATAGATGACTTCGTCATAGTTGCGTTCACTCTTGAGCTTTGAAATACATTTGTCGATAGGTTCGATCATAATTACCATTCCGGCACCACCTCCGTATTGATAATCATCTACCTGATTGTAGCTCAAATCAGTATAATCTCTCAAATTGTGAAAGTGTACTTCTACGAGCTCCTTTTCAATAGCTCTCTTCATTATCGAGGCTTCAAAAGGACTTTTAAGAAGTTCAGGAAGTAGGGTAATGATATCAATTCTCATGGCGCAAATTTAAACCAAAGGGATGAGATAATATACTTTATGCTACTTTTTTGGAGATTTCTTTGCAGTTGTAGTGCTCTTTTTAGGAGCTTCCTTTTTTGGTGCAGAAGTAGTAGTATTTGTACTTGAGCTAATCGTAGAAGTATTTTGTTTACTCAAATTAAGTAACTCTCTTTTTAGTTTTTGTTCACGCTCCATGGAAGTTCTTCTAAACTTTTCTTGTTCTTTTTGAGCAGCTTCAGCTTCACTTTTAGCTTCTTCTACAATCTCATTAGCTTTTTTAAGCTTTGAAATCAATACTACAACAACGATGATCAGTACTATTAAAACACTTAATACTATAAGTTTAAACAGAGACTTTTCAATGGCAATTCCTAAGATGTTGATCGTTGATGTCTGAGTACTGAGATCGCTTTTGTCGGATTCAAGTTGTTTTATCGTATCTGTTGAAGCGCTAATTTGTTGATGGAGCCCATCGACAACACTGTTATGAGCTTTTATTTTCTTTTGAAGAAGTGCTAGAGAATCCGTTAAGTTCTCTTTAAAAGCGAGAATATATCTGTTTTTAATGACTTCAAAAGGAATTTCGTCAGCAGTATAGTTGTAGCTCTTGTCTAAAATATATTGAAATTGTTCCTCTATGGAAGGGTTTTGAATCTCGTTTAAACTCTTGAGCTCTTCCTTGGTTCTATCGACAACAGATTGAGATTGACCAAAAGAAAACTGAATTCCAAAACAGAAAAGAAATAGGTGTAATATATAGGCTTTTAACTTCATCTGATATATCGTTATATATCAAATATAGTCGATAATCGTCGAAATTAAAAGCCTTTAGAGTCTATTGAAGTATCAAGCGCTCAATTTCACCATCAGTATTAACCATACTAATGACGATTCTCTTATATCTTTGAAGGTTTTCAAAAATGTGCTTGGCGTCGTTGATATCGTGGATTTCTTGGTCGTCAACATTGGTGATCACCTTTCCTTCTAAACCATATCCCTGGTAGTTTCTAGGAACGTCAGTTATTTTAACACCGCGTTTAACTCCATAGGATTTTTGATCAGAACGAGTGAGGTTTTTAACCGTAAGTCCGAGAATTGGTAAATTGATGCTCATTCGCTCAGAAAGGGTCACAGGAATGAATTCAATAGTTCCAGCTCTTGAAATTTCTAATTCAACCACATCACCAGGCCTTTTTGCTTTGAGATAAGTAGTTAAATCAGCAAATTTAGTCACTTTGATACGGTCTATTTTCTTGATGATATCGCCTTCTTTAAGATCTGATTTTTCAGCTCCAGAACCCTCTTCAATACTTTGAACGTAAACACCCTCAAGGTCATTTACTCCCATTTGTTCTTCTAAAACTTTAATAGAAGTAATGGTTGAAATACCTAATATTCCGTTTTGAACTGTACCAAACTCCATGATGTCTTCAACCACTTTTTTTGCAATATTACTTGGAACAGCAAAGGAATAACCAATATAGGATCCAGTCATAGAAGTAATCGCTGTGTTGATTCCTATGAGATCTCCATTTGTATTGACTAGAGCACCTCCAGAATTTCCAGGATTAACCGCTGCATCGGTTTGAATAAACGATTGATTTTTTCCTAAATCTCTCGCTTTGGCGCTGATGATTCCCGCTGTTACTGTTGAAGTTAGATTAAAGGGGTTCCCCACAGCCAGTACCCATTCACCAATTTTTGTGGCGTCAGAATCACCAAATGCTAAATAGGGGAGTATTTCCTCTGGTTCAATCTTGATAAGAGCAATATCAGTGTTTGGATCAGATCCAACAAGTGTGGCCTTATAGGTTTTATTGTTATTCAAGGTCACTTCTAATTCTGTAGCATTGTCGATTACGTGATTATTAGTGACGATATAGCCATCCTGAGAAATAATGACTCCTGAACCGGTACCTACTTGTGGTTCTCCTTGGTATTTGTATCCATAAAAGAATTCCATGAGAGGATTTGACTTCGCTACAGACACATTTTTAACATGGACTACCGTATTGATCGTCTTGTCGGCAGCAGTTGTAAAGTCTGTTGATTCTCCTGCTACAAGAGCACTGGAGTAATTGGTTTGGAAATAAGGTGGATGTTGTTCGCTGGTTGAATAAGTTGAATTCAAATCAGGTTTTAAAGCGATAAAAAGCACTAAAGTTAATACGCTACTGAGAATTGAAATTCCAATTATTGTTGCAGTTTTTTTCATCTCTTGTTAAATTTTTTGATTTAATAACTCAAAAGTATACAAGATGTGAAATTAACTAAAATATTTAACGACTCTTTAACTGCTAAAAAAACCTTAATAAATGGCTATATTTGTGACTTTAAAACTATTAAAGTGAATTTGAAATTTTACAAATACCAAGGAACAGGGAATGACTTTGTAATGATCGACAATAGAGACGAGCAGTTTCCAAAAGAAGACACCAATCTTGTGGCTAAGCTATGTCATAGAAGATTTGGTATTGGAGCTGACGGACTTATCTTACTTGAAAATCATCCACAATACGATTTTCAAATGGTGTATTACAACTCTGATGGAAATACTTCCACTATGTGTGGAAACGGAGGAAGGTGTTTGGTGGCATTTGCAAAACAATTAGGAGTCATTGATGCTAGCGCTACTTTTATGGCAGTGGATGGATTACACAATGCGACTGTTGTTGATGGGTTGGTAAAACTTCAAATGACAGATGTCGATAAGATTGTCGATAATCAGGCTTACTTATTTGCAGATACAGGATCACCACATCACGTTCAATTTGTAAAAGAATTAGAGGACTTCAATGTGTTTGAAGAAGGGAGAAGAATTAGATATGGTATCTATGGACAGGCCGGATCCAATGTGAATTTTATCTGTGAAAATTCTAAGGGTAGCTTGTCAATAAGAACTTATGAAAGAGGTGTTGAGGATGAAACCTATTCTTGTGGAACAGGTGCTACAGCTGCTGCTATCTGCCTTCATTCAAGAAGTGGAGCGAGTTCACCAATAGTATTACACACCAAAGGAGGAGACCTTCGCGTTCATTTTAGTTATGAAGATAAGGCTTATAAAGAAGTCTATTTAGAAGGTCCGGCACAATTGGTGTTTGAGGGAAGTATTTCAATCGAAAATGGTTCATAAAATTCATCTCAGAGGATTAAAAATGGATGATTTGGTCTTTTTGGATCAAATTGAAAACAATGTAGACTATTGGGAACTCAGTGATACTAACGAACCTTTTTCTAGAGAATTACTGATTGAATACATAAGAGCTTCAGATAAATCGATTGAAGAAGTTCATCAACAACGCTTTGTTATTGCACTTTCGGATGAAACTGCTGTTGGATTTATCGATTTATTTGATTTTAATTATCTTCACAGTAGAGCAGGAGTTGGCATTATTATTGAAAAAGAATTTAGAGGAAGGGGATTTGCAAGTGAGGCTTTAAAGTTGATTTGTGATTATGCGGTAAGTGAATTAAAGCTACATCAACTATACGCAAACATTGTAGAAGACAATAATGAGAGCATTGCCCTGTTTGAAAAAATGGGATTTGAACAAGTAGCCATCAAAAGAGATTGGCACTATTCAAAAGGCAATTTTAAAAATGAATTATTATATCAGCGCATATTCTAAGCTATGGCTAAAAAGAGAAAAATAGTATTGAATGTTGTTATCGGTTTGATGATTGTAGGAGGTTTAATATCCTATAAGATTTATTCATCGATCAATCTTTCAAATACCTCATTTGAAGAGGATCAAGTGGAGCTCTTTATTCCTACAGGAGCCGACGAAAAGGATTTAGAAGCGATGATTAGTCCTTATCTAAAGCACCCAAAGGCCTTTATGATGATTGCTAAGCAAAAGGGATATCTCGATCGAATTAGACCTGGGAAGTATACTATTAAGAAAGAAATGAGCAATAATGAGATGATCAATATGCTCAGATTAAAGTCAGAGCCAATAAATGTGACTTTTAACAATTTAGATCGATTGGACAAACTTGCTGCAAAAATCGCTGAGCAAATAGAAGCTGATTCATTGAGTTTAATTCAATCATTTCAAGACAAGGATTTTTTATCAGCTCAAAAATTTAATGCAGACACAGCTTTGAGTATGTATATTCCAAATACTTATCAGTTTTATTGGAATACCTCTGCTGATGAATTTAGGGATCGAATGCTAAACGAATATAAAAAGTATTGGAATTCATCTAGGATCGCAAAAGCAAAGAAATACGGATTAACCCCTACAGAGGTCTATAGTTTGGCTTCAATTGTTCACAAAGAGTCTGTTAAGGCTGATGAACGACCTACTATTGCTGGGGTGTATTTAAATCGATTAGCAAAACGTATGAAGTTACAAGCTGATCCAACAGTTATTTATGCACTTCGAAAAGAAGCCGATGACTTTGATATGGTCATCAGAAGGGTGCTTTATAAAGATTTAAAAATTGATTCACCATACAATACTTATAAATACAAAGGAATCCCCCCAGGACCTATTGCGATGCCTGATCTCTCGGCTTTAGAAGCAGTGTTAAACCCTAAAAAGCACGACTATATCTTCTTTGTGGCTGATGTTAAAAACTTCGGTTATCACAAGTTTGCAAGCACGCTTAGACAGCACAATAAAAATAAGAAGGAATATGTAGCCTGGATTGAAGAGCAGAAAATTAAAAGATAAAAAACTGTAAATCAATAAGATAATTTCGTTTTTGTTTAAATTAAAAAAATAGTTGTAAATTTGCAGCGAATTTTAGCAGCAATTGCTAGAAAACCAAAATATGAGAAAGTTCATTTTGTTGGTTGGAAGTGCACTAATTTTTTTGACAAGTAGTTTTTATTCCAACACACACACCGAAGTTTCAGTGCCTAATTCTTTAAAAATAAATAAAGAATTTTTTTATGGCGTAGGGGATACCCACCCCGAATCTGGAACATTCACCCCTTATTTATCGACTGGATACATCGCCTTTAAAGAAGCGATCGGCTTTAAAGAATCTCAAGGTGATTATTCAAGAGTCAATACTTTTGGTTATATGGGTAAATACCAATTTGGTAAAGCAACATTAAATCTTTTCGGAGTAGAAGATCACCAATGTTTTTTAAACGATCCTGCTTTTCAAGAGCGTGTGTTCAATCACAATACTTCGCGTAACAAATGGGTTCTTAGAAATTACATCAACTTTTACAGTGGTAGAGTGATTGGGGGAGTTGAGATAACTGAGAGTGGTATCTTGGCTGCAGCTCACTTAGCAGGACCAGGTAATGTGAAGAAATTTTTGATCAGCTGGGGAAAAGAAGATTTTAAAGATGCTTATGGAACCTCCGTCTCAAACTATATGAAAAAGTTTGCTGGATATGATGTATCCATGGTGGAGATGCGTAAAGATCCCAAGTTAATTTAAGCTTGAATTATAAAAATACAAGGTCTTTTGTGGAGATCGATCTTGCTTCTCTTCCAATCAGCTATGGTCTTAGTGCTGATATATTCTGTTGGCAAAGTAATGTCACATGCAATACAAAGCTTGGTCTGAGGCGATAAGCTATTACAGAATTCTTCAAACAATTTATTGTTACGATAGGGTGTTTCAATGCAAATCAATGCTTGATGGTTTGATTTAGATTGATTTTCATAACGCTTTATAGCAGATTTTCTAACGGTATTATCAATAGGTAGATAACCTATAAAGGCGAAATTTTGACCGTTAAACCCACTTGCCATCAATGCTAAAAGAATTGAAGAAGGCCCAACTAAGGGTACAACCTGTATGTTTTTTTGGTGAGCAATCGCTACAATATCTGCCCCAGGATCAGCAACACCAGGACAACCTGCTTCAGATATCACACCAATTGAATGACCTTCTAAGCAAGGGTCTAAAAAACTTGGTAGTTCCATTGGGTCCGTGTATTTGTTTATGACACTTAGCTTTAAACTGTCTTGTTTTTTGGATGGAGTTATCTTTTTGATAAACCTGCGGGCTGTTTTTTCGTTCTCAACAACAAAATAATCAATTCGCTCAATAGCCTTTTTAATGGAAATAGGTAACACCTCCAATGGTTCTGTATCCCCAAGAGTTGTGGGTATTAAATAAATTTTGCCGTAATGAGATGCTTCCATAAGGGAAGTGTAAGGGTTTAGGAGAACTTCTTAGAGAGGTCTTCGATGTATTTTCTGAACTGTTTGTCAGTTTCAGCTAGGTTATCTACGGTCTTGCAAGCGTGTAATACAGTAGCGTGATCTCTTTTGCCAATTTGAGAACCAATACTTGCTAGTGAAGCCTTGGTGAATTTTTTAGCAAAAAACATAGCGAGTTGTCTAGCTTGTACAATATGACGTTTTCTGGTCTTCGATTGTAGTGTGCTGACATCCATTTCAAAATAGTCGGATACCACTTTTTGAATGTAGTCGATCGAAACTTCTCTCTTGGTATTTTTGACAAATTTCTCAACAACCTGCTGCGCTAAATCAAGTGTTACTTCTCTTTTGTTAAAAGAGGACTGAGCGATTAAAGATATAATAGCTCCTTCGAGCTCTCGGATATTCGATTTAATGTGCTTAGCGACGTATTCAACAATCTGATCGTCCATTTCAACACCGTCTTTGTAGAGCTTGTTCTTTAGAATCGATACTCTAGTTTCATAATCTGGTGATTGAAGTTCCGCAGAAAGCCCCCATTTAAACCTCGATAAGAGTCGTTGCTCGATATCTTGCATATCGACAGGAGCCTTGTCCGAAGTTAAAATAACCTGCTTTCCGTTTTGGTGTAAGTGGTTAAATATGTGAAAGAACACATCTTGAGTTCCCGACTTTCCTGAAAGGAATTGTACATCATCAATAATCAGTACATCTATGAGTTGGTAAAAATGGATAAAGTCGTTACGAGTATTCTTTTTAACTGACTCAATATACTGTTGTGTAAATTTTTCTGCAGAGATATACAGTACAGTGCGTTCTGGATATTTGTCTTTGATGTCAACCCCGATAGCATGTGCTAAGTGAGTTTTTCCAAGACCAACTCCTCCAAAGACCAACAGTGGGTTAAATGAAGTACCCCCAGGCTTATTGGCAACGGCCATACCCGCTGAACGAGCAAGTCTGTTGGAATCACCTTCTAAGAAATTTTCAAAATTATAGTTAGGGTTGAGTTGCGATTCAATTTTAATATTTCTGATTCCAGGAATCACAAATGGATTCTTTAACTCTGGACTCTTTGACTTGATAGGAACGTCTAGTTCCTGAGGTTCATTAGTGATAGCTCTATTGGCAGAAGGAATTTTTTCAGTAAAAGGCTCCTTGTTGCCATAAGTGTTTTCCATTTTAATGATATAAACCAATTTAGCACTCTCACCTAGTTGTTTAGTGAGTGCCACCTTTAAGAGCTTTACATAATGCTCTTCTAACCATTCGTAAAAGAATTTTGAAGGAACCTGAACACTGAGAGCTTGATCTTGAAGTTTGACTGGTTTAATAGGTTCAAACCATGTCTTGTACGCCTGCGCTTGTATGTTATCTTTTATAAAAAGGAGACAGTTGTTCCAAACATCGTTCGCAGTTAAGCTCATGTTTTAATTAGGTATTTTTGGTTTAATTTGGTTTATTTTTAAGTGAAATTTTAAAAGCTCACTAAAAACTTTCGGTTGGTGTTTTTTTAGAAAAAAACGATTGTAAATCACTCTCGAAATACATTGACAAATATGTGAACAATTCTTTTATAAAAAAAATGAAAAAGGCATTGATTTTTAACTTTTTTTAATTTAGATTATTAACGTTTCAACCATTGATATTTATCAATCATTTTTTCAAAAAAACAATTAAGAAATATACAAAATAAATTAAATTGAATCGTTCTAAATCACATATAATTGTTCGTTACGCAGAAACGGATCAAATGGGAGTTGTTCATCACGCCAATCACGCTCTTTATCTTGAAATTTCAAGACTTGACTGGTTGAAACAATTAGGGTTTTCCTATGCGAAAATGGAAAAGGAAGGAATTAAACTACCTGTTGTTTCACTAAATGTCAATTACAAACTCCCTCTTTATTTTGAGGAGGAAATAAGAGTAGAATGTTGGCTAGCTGAAACTCCTACTGCAAAGATGATTTTTAATTATGAAATCTATAATTCTAAAAATCAATTAGCTGCAACTGCAAGTACTGTTTTGGTTTTTGTAGATATGGAGACTAATAAGCCTATGAAATGCCCTGAAATCATCTTAGACGCTCTTTATTAACTTCATTAATTGTTATTTGATGCTGTTGTTCGAGTTGAGTTATAAAGAGTTCGACATCTTTTAGAGGGACTTCTATAATATAGGTGCAATTTAAATTGGATTCTTGACTTAGAATATTTATGTTAAATTTTTTAATCGCACTCATCACAAAGCTTAAAAATTTGTAATCAAATTGAAGTTCTATGGTCTTTACTAATTCTTTTTGAATGATTTTAGCTTCCTCTAGGGCTAATTGCGCTGCAGTTTTATAGGCTGTAATTAAACCGCCGACTCCTAATTTGGTGCCTCCAAATATTCGAACGACAAAGATTCCGACGTTGGTAAGATCATAAGCTTGTATCTGTCCATAAATAGGTTGTCCAGCTGAATTGTTGGGTTCTCCATCGTCATTAGCTCTAAAATGAGGATGTTCCACTCCTAATTGCCAGGCATAACATACGTGATTAGACGTTGGGTATTCTTTTCTCAATCGCTCCACGATGGGTTTGACTTCATCTTCAGAGATTAAAGGGTAGGCATAAGCAATAAACTTACTTTTGCGATCTTTGTGTAGTACTGCCTCAACAGCTTTTGCAATGGTCTTATAACTATTCATTTGGTGAATTGATATAATATGAAATGCAATCGCTTTCGATGAATTCTTTGTGTGTTGGGTTGAGTTTTATTTCCGGAGCTTTGATTCCATCTTTAAATTCATTAGTCGACTGAATTACCCTTGCTTCATCCCATATTCCAGATTTTATAAACTCATTTAAAGTATAAGCTCCTCCTTCAATAAAAAGGCTGAGTATCTTTAAACGATATAAGTGCTCCAATAGTTGATGGATGACCTCTTTGGAAAAATCGATCTTAAGAATACGAAAAGGATATTCTTCTTGCTTGTATTTTGTAGTGCCATCTACAAAAACAATTAAATCAGGATTTGAATATAAATGGTAAGAAGAATCAATACTCAATTTTGGGTCAATTATAATAGGTACAGGATTCATTCCATGAACCATTCGAACATCGAGCAAGGGATTGTCCTCTCTAAGAGTGTTTACTCCAATGAGTATGGCCTGTTCTTTGGATCTCCAAAGATGTACTCTAGCCCTTGATGCTCCAGAGCTAATCCAATAAGGTTCGGCTGTTTGAGATCTCATTTTCTTGGTAGGTGCCATGAAATGATCTTTTGTCTCAGCCCACTTTAAGGTGATATAAGGTCTTTTGTTTTCTTGAAAGCAAAGAAATCTTCTGTGGTGTTTTTTGCAATCCTTCTCAAGAACTCCTCGAGTAACATCAATGTTGTGTTCTTTTAGAATTTCAATTCCCTTACCAGCTACTTGTGGATTGGGATCTAAGAGACCTATAAAAACTCTTGGTATTTTATTGGTTACAATTAAATTAGCACAGGGAGGAGTTTTTCCAAAATGCGCACAGGGTTCAAGAGTGACGTATAGTTCTGAATCTATAAGTAAAGAAGGATCTTTGACACTAGCGATGGCGTTTACTTCAGCATGGGGCCCTCCGTAGGGACTCGTATATCCCTCTCCAATGATTTTGTTTTGGTGAACAATAACACAGCCCACTGCTGGGTTTGGATAAGCAGATCGTATGGCATTTTTAGCCAGTTCAATTGCTCGATTCATGTATTTTTCATGTATATTCACATCACAAAAATAAACTATTCTAAACGATTATTTTCTTGAGTGTACTAATAAGAGAAATAGAAGCAAAAGACAATAGAGCTGTAGCAGATTTAATTCGAAAAGTCTTGATCGAATTTAATGTTCCAAAAGTAGGAACAGCCTATGCTGATACAGCATTGGATCAGATGTATGAATCCTATAAGGCCAAAGAAAAAGGTGTCTACTTTGTTATTGAAGAAGATGGAGTGATCATCGGAAGCGCAGGAGTTTGTCAGTTGGATAATTACACTGGACCTGTATGTGAATTGCAAAAAATGTATTTTTTGGAACAGGCAAGGGGGAGAGGTTTAGGTGCTCAAATGATGCAAAAGTGTTTAGACACGGCTAGAGGTCTTGGTTTTGAAAAATGTTATTTAGAAACCATGCCTCAAATGGAAGCTGCGCAAGTTCTCTATCGCAAAACAGGTTTTGATTATATCGACGGGCCCCTTGGTGATACGGGTCATCACTCCTGTCCCGTACATATGATAATTGATCTTTAGGATGAAATTAAGTACTGTAAAACAATCCTTTTTAGAGGCTTTGGATTCTGATTATGACGGGGAAGAAGTGTTGAGCTTTTTTTATCAACTCATTGAAGAATTCTTGGGTGAGCAACGCTTTGTACTTCATTTAAAACCAGATTTTGAAATAGATGACAATGAGGCCTTGAAGTTTGAGAAGGCTCTAGAAGATTTAAAATCGCATATACCCATTCAATACATTTTAGGATACAGTGAATTTATGTCACTTCGTTTTAAAGTGAATTCATCAGTCTTAATTCCAAGGCCTGAAACCGAAGATCTCATCTGTTATTTAGATTCTTATTTAAAGAAGCGCGAAGTTTATAGAATATTGGATATAGGAACAGGCTCAGGTTGTATAGGAATCAGTTTAAAACACAAAGCTCCAAGAGCTCAGGTCAGTTTGATGGACGTTTCAAAGGAGGCTTTAAAAACTGCTGAAGAAAATGCTAAAATAAATGATTTAGAGGTGGAGCTCCTACAAGAAGATGTTTTGAATATAACTACACTAAAAAATTCTTACGATCTTATTGTTTCCAACCCTCCTTATATAAGGAATCTTGAAAAGGAAGCAATGAGACCTAACGTTTTAAATCACGAACCTCATTTGGCATTGTTTGTCTCTAATGAGGATCCTTTGCTTTTTTACAGAAAAATTGCGATGTTGGCAAAAGATCATTTAAATTTAGGAGGCATGCTTTGTTTTGAGATTAACGAAGCTTTTGGAGAAGAGACCGTGGCTCTGTTAGATGAATTGGAATACAAACAAATAGAACTAATCAACGATCGATTTGGAAAGAATCGAATAGTATCTGCAATACGATGAATATTAAACAACAGATAGAAGAACTCAGAGCTCAATTAAGAGCCCATAATTATCAATATTACGTCTTAGATCAGCCATCGATAAGTGATTTTGAGTTCGATATGCTTTTAAAACAGCTCCAAGAATTAGAAGCTCAGCATCCTGAATTTTACGACCCTAATTCACCGACTGTTCGCGTTGGGGGAGAAGTGACTAAGAATTTTAAAACGGTAGTTCATACGCATCGTATGTACTCACTAGACAATTCTTATGATCGTCAAGATTTGTTAGATTGGCAGGCAAGAATTGTTAAAAATATTTCTGATGATACATTTAGCTTTACTTGTGAATTGAAATACGATGGAGCTTCGATCAATCTCACCTATGAAAATGGACAGTTGATTAGAGCAGTAACTAGAGGGGATGGTATTCAGGGAGATGAGGTGACAGCCAATATCAGAACGATTAAAACAATTCCACTCTCTTTAAAGGGAGCGTATCCTGCTAGTATGGAACTAAGAGGAGAGATCATACTTCCACTTGAGGGATTTCAAAAAATGAATCAGCAGCGAATATCTGAGGGAGAGGAACCCTATATGAACCCCAGAAACACTGCTTCAGGGAGTTTAAAACTTCAAGATAGCACCTTAGTTGCCGAGCGCCCTTTGGACTGTTTGATCTATGGTATTGCCTCTGAAGATATGAACATCGAAAATCAGATGAGTTTTCTTCAAGCGGCCAAGCAATGGGGTTTTAAAATACCAGATACGGCAAAGGAGTGTAAATCGATAGAAGAGGTGTTTGATTTTGTCGATTATTGGGATGCGGCAAGACATGAACTGCCTTATGAAACCGATGGTGTGGTCATCAAAGTCAATTCGTTTGCGCATCAAGAAGAGTTGGGTTATACCTCAAAAGCACCTCGTTGGGCAATTGCTTATAAATTTAAAGCTGAACAAAAGTCGACCATTCTAGAATCCATCAGTTATCAGGTGGGTAGAACAGGAGCCATTACACCTGTTGCTAATCTCAAACCTGTTTTATTGGCCGGTACAATTGTCAAAAGAGCTTCTGTTCACAATGAAGATCAGATCAAAAAATTAGATCTCAGAATTGGAGATGCTGTATTTGTCGAAAAAGGTGGAGAAATCATCCCCAAAATAGTCGGTGTAGATCTTTCTATGCGATCAGATTCAACGACAGCAATAGAATTTATCCATCAGTGTCCAGAGTGCCATACAGCACTTACAAAACAAGAAGGTGACGCTAAGCATTATTGTCCAAACACTTATGGATGTCCTCCTCAAATCACAGGGAGAATTGAACACTTTATATCCAGAAAAGCTATGGATATTGATGGAATAGGAGCTGAGACTGTTCAATTATTGTTTCAAGCAGGGCTTATATCTACTTATGCTGATCTGTATACCTTGAGAGCTGAAGATGTAATGGGGCTGGATCGAATGGCCGAAAAATCAGCGACCAATATGATAGAAGGTATTGAAGCTTCTAAGCAAAAACCTTTTGAAAAAATACTCTTTGCCTTGGGTATTCGATTTGTTGGAGAAACGGTTGCAGAAAAATTAGCGATGGCTTTTAAATCAATTGATGCACTTGCAACAGCTACTTTCGATGACTTAATAGCAGTTGATGAAATTGGAGAACGCATTGCTAAAAGTGTTATCGAGTTTTTTGAAGATCTTGGCAATACAATGATGATAGAGCGACTCAAAACCTACGGTCTGCAATTAGCTCTTTCAGAAGAAAAGCTCAAATCTCAATCCGATGTATTAAAGGGTAAAGTTTTTGTGGTATCAGGTGTGTTTAGTATCTATTCTAGAGATGAACTCAAGAGTCTAATTAAGGATAATGGAGCCAAGGTTTCTTCTTCAATATCCTCAAAAACAGACTATTTGGTCGCTGGAGATAATATGGGTCCTTCAAAACGCCAGAAGGCAGAATCATTAGGTGTTCCAATTATTTCAGAAGTTGAGTTTCAAGAGATGATTCAATAAAATGTTAAATTTATAACAATTTGTTTATTATTTAAGATGTATAAAGGTTTTATATTTGCACTGTTATTTAGTGCGCAACTAAATGATTATGTTCTTTAAGAGGTTAGTTAAAAAATACAACGCTTACAAATTTGTCAAAAGCCTTCAAAGTAATTTGGAAGATGATTCATTTGGGTTTAGCGATATTGACCAAAAGACCATTGGCTGTATTGTAGATGAATCTTGGTGTGAAAACGATGTGTTAAAAGATCGTCTCGCATTGCTATTTAATGTCAACAGAGCAAAGATTACACTTTTGTCAATCGACACTCAAGTTGAAGATAATTACGCTTCAACTGTAGCGATAAAAGCACTTACTCCCAATAGTAAATCAATCATCGATCACCCAGAAGTCAATTTTTTTATAGACAAGCCCTTCAGAATTCTAATTCAACTCTATACGGCTGATGATATTAGAATTCAATGGATAAGCGCTCATACCAAATCCTCTTTTAGAATCGGTCTAGGAACGAACAATCCTAGATTATGCGATTTAATAATTAATATGGACTCTTATTCTTGCAATGAGGTTCTTAAAGAAATAGAAAAATACATATCCCGTTTGGATGTTTTAAAAAATGAGTGATTTAAAAGGAACAGGTGTAGCGTTAATTACTCCATTTACAGAGAATGGAGCTGTTGATACCAATGCTTTGACAGAATTAGTCAATTTCAATATTGAAGCTGGTGTTGATTATTTAGTGGTATTAGGGACTACAGCGGAAACCGTGACGCTCAATGCTTCTGAAAAGCAAATGATTATCGATACGGTAGTTTTGGCCACAAAGAATAGAGTGCCTCTAGTTTTAGGAATGGGATCTAATAATACTGCTGCGTTAATCGAAGACTTACAGCGTCAAGACTTATCTGATTTTGATGCAATTTTATCGGTGACTCCTTATTACAATAAGCCTTCTCAGAGAGGTTTAATCGCTCACTTTAAAGCTGTCGCAGAGTCTACTTCTAAAGATATTATTCTCTATAATGTACCGGGAAGAACTGGTGTGGATATGAGTGTTGAGACCATTGTTGAGCTCTCAACAATTCCAAATATTATCGGTATAAAAGAAGCCGCTGGTTCTATCGAAAAGATTCAGCAATTAGTTGCCAGAACTGAGGAGGACTTCTTAGTTATTTCTGGTGATGACGCAACGGCCTCACAAACTGTTTTAGTTGGAGGAGACGGAGTGATTTCTGTTTTAGGACAAGCCTTGCCAAAAGAATTTTCTACCATGATCAACGCAGGTTTAAATGGAGATATTCCACAGGCAGAAGAATTAGACAGTCAATTAGCTGCTCTTTCAGAATTGATTTTTGAAGAGGGAAATCCTAGTGGAATTAAGGTATTGTGCAGTCATTTGGGATATGGTACTGCCAAGGTTCGACTTCCTCTTGTAGAAGCATCTTCGGGCTTAGAATCAAAACTAATCACCGCATTAGAACTCCAAAAAAGCTTGTCGCTTTAATTTAGTTTTTATTAACTATTTTTTTTAGCATATCCTCATCTCTTAGCTTATGTTTGTGGAAGTAAAATATGTTTTTTATATCCATTAACTTTATATATTTTTGCAGGATGCTTTTTAAAACCATAAAATATACAAGTATAGTAGCTTTAACGCTAGCTTTTTTCTCATGTGGAGAGTACAGTGATGTGCTTAAGAGTGATGAGGTTAAAGTCAAATACGACTACGCAGAAAAAATGTACCAGGAGGGAGATTACAGAAAGGCGAATTATCTCTTCGAAAAAATAGCTCCTAAGTTTGTTGGAAAACCTCAAGGAGAGCGCGTATTGTTTTTCTTAGCAGATACTTATTACAAGACTAAAAACTACAATTTAGCAGGTTATCAGTTCGAGCGTTTTATCAAGTCTTATCCACAGAGTGATAAATTAGAAGAAGCTTCGTACTTAATGGCAAAGAGTTATTACGAACTTTCTCCAAATTATTCTTTAGATCAGACCGATACTGAGACGGCTCTAGAAAAACTTCAAGCCTTTATCAATACTTTTCCAGATTCTACTTTGGCGAATGAAGCTAACTTGCTCGCTCAAGAATTGGATGTTAAAAAGGAGCGCAAAGCTTTTGAAATTACTAAGCAGTACAACAAACTAGGAAGCTTTCAATTGACGATTCTCAACTCTGCGATCAAGAGTTCAGAGAACTTTTTAGTCGATTATCCAGGTTCTATTTACAGAGAAGATGTGATGTTTGTGAAATTTGAAGCTATGAGTAAATTGGCCTTTAATTCGACTCAAACAAAGAAAAAAGAACGTTTAGAAGAAGCTAAAAAGGCCTATTCTACATTGATTAAATACTATCCCGAAACCCATTACAAAAAAGAATCAGATAATCTTATTGCTCAAGTTGAATCTAATTTGAGTACATTTGCATCAGAAAATTAAGAGAAATGAGCGATTTTAAAAATTCAAAAGCAGCTGTTAGTACTACTACTATTGACAAAAACAAGTTTGATGCTTCTACTGGAAACATCTATGAAGCTTTGTCTATTGCAGCTAAAAGAGCTGTACAGGTAAATTCTGAAATCAAAAAAGAATTATTGGAAAAATTAGAAGAGTTTGCTACTTATAACGACAGTTTAGAAGAGGTGTTCGAAAACAAGGAGCAAATCGAAGTTTCAAAATTCTACGAAAAACTTCCAAAACCACATGCTATTGCAGTACAAGAGTGGTTAGACGATAAAATTTATCACAGATATACCGATAAAGAAGCCTAGTTTATGTTAGGGGGCCAAAACATCCTTGTAGGAATTACGGGGGGAATTGCCGCCTATAAAACTGCTTTTTTAGTACGATTGTTAAAGAAGGCTGGCGCCAATGTCAAAGTAGTAATGACAGAGAATGCCAGCTCTTTTGTTTCTCCACTTACCCTAGCGACTCTTTCTGAAAATCCTGTCGGTATCCAGTTTACTAAAACTACTGAAAAAGGGGAGCTCAGTTGGAACAATCACGTTGAAATGGGATTGTGGGCCGATTATATGATTGTTGCCCCCGCAACTGCCAACACCCTTGCTAAAATGGCTAGTGGTCAGGCAGACAATCTATTACTAGTTGCTTATTTATCTGCTAAATGTCCTGTATTGATTGCGCCAGCAATGGATTTGGACATGTATAAGCATCCTACTACAAAAGAAAATCTATCTATTTTAGAAGACAACGGTCACACGATTATTCCAGTAGGAGATGGTCCACTTGCTAGTGGATTATCTGGTGAAGGAAGAATGGCAGAACCTGAAGAGATTTTAGATTTTTTAATCCAGTATCACCGAAAAAATCTAAAGTTGTACCAGAAAAAAGTGTTGATCACTGCAGGTCCAACCTATGAGGCGATTGATCCAGTTCGATATATAGGTAATCACAGTAGTGGTACCATGGGGGCAGAGTTGGCGCTAAGAGCTGCTCGTTTGGGTGCAGAGGTTACTTTGGTGATGGGGCCTTCTTCAGTTTCTGCAAATCACGGAGCGATTCTTCGAATCGATGTTACTTCTGCCATGCAAATGAAAGAGCAAGCAGAGCAACACTTCAAGGATGCAGATATAGTGATTTGTGCAGCAGCCGTTTCTGATTACAGACCTAAGACGGTTTCAGATCAAAAGATTAAAAAGCAAAATGACGAATTGACTATTGAACTGGTCAAAAACCCCGATATTTTAAAAGAGTTGGGCAAGCAAAAAAAACATCAATATTTAGTGGGTTTTGCTCTTGAAACTCAAAATGCACTGGAATACGCTGAAGGTAAATTAAAAGAGAAAAACTTAGATGCCATTGTTGTAAATTCTCTCGAAGATACCGGTGCTGGATTTGGAACCAATACCAATAAAGTCAGTTTTATTGATAAGAAAAGAAAAAAACTTACATTTGATGTAAAGCCAAAAGCAGAAGTGGCTATTGATATTTGGAATCAAATTATCTCATCAAATGAATAAATCGATCTGGTTTAGTTTATTAGTATTTTTCACACTCCTGACGACTCAAGCACAGGATATCAGTGCAAGAGTTACTGTCGATGCTTCAAGGATAGGTCAATCAAACCGACAAGTGTTTGATGAGTTAGGAAAATCACTCAACGAATTTGTCAATTCAACCAATTGGACCTCTCGTCGTTTGAATGCGATGGAGAAAATCAAAGCGAATTTCTATCTCAGCATTAGCGAATACGAAAACAATAACTTTAAAGCGAGTTTACAGATACAGTATTCTAGGCCTGTTTACGACGCCATCTATCAATCTCCTGTGTTGATGGTCAAAGACAATGAAGTTTCGTTTAACTATACGGCTTTCACACCACTTGTACTCAATAAGAACAGTCTAGATAGTAATTTGGTAGCTGTATTTTCATACTATATCTACTTTATGTTAGGCTTGGATTCGGATAGTTTTGCTCAAAAGGGGGGTACTACATTCTATAATGAAGCTCAAAACATAGCTGATTTGGCCAGATCTTCGAATTTTTCTGGTTGGAGTTCATCTTCGACAGGAACTTCGAGAACGAGATTTGCTCAAGACATTTTATCAAACACCTACTCAGATTTTAGATTGGCACTTTACGAATACCATCGACTCGGATTGGATATGATGGTAGAAAATGCCCTAAACTCCAAAACTGTTATAGCTCAAGCTATTAATAGGCTTAGTTCGATATACAATAGAGATTCATCGTCGACACTGATCAAAATGTTCTTTGATGCAAAATCTCAAGAAATCACTTCAATTTTTTCTCAAGGCCCAGAGGTAAAGACTAAAACGCTAAAATCTAACTTAGTAGCAATGGCTCCTATTTTTTCGAATTCTTGGAATACGATCAAATAATCGCCAAGCTTTTTGAATCATTGAATTAACTCCTATCTTTATCCTAAATCAGTAACATTGATCAAAGAACTCTACATATCAAATTACGCATTAATTGAGACGCTTCATATGGAGTTTGAATCTGGATTTAATGTGATTACGGGTGAAACTGGAGCAGGTAAGTCAATTTTGTTAGGAGGCATGTCATTGGCTTTGGGAAAAAGAGCTGATTTAAAACACATCAATAATCCAGATAAGAAATGTATTGTAGAGGTGGTATTTGAATCGAATTCAACTGCTATTAAAGAGTTTTTTGATGTTGAAGAATTGGATTGGGATTCTCAATTAAGACTTCGAAGAGAGCTAACTCCTTCTGGAAAATCTAGAGCATTTATCAATGACACTCCAGTGCGATTGGAACTACTAGCTCAATTAGGAGGAATGCTGATCGATATTCACGCACAACATCAAACCCTTGATCTCTTTAGTCAAAAACATCAAATGGCCATCTTAGACGGTTTTGCTGGTCAAAGTGATCTTTTGGAAGAGTATCGAAAGCTTCTCAAGTGCTATAGAGAGGATCTTAAATTGTTAGAGGAGTTAGAACATCAGCAATCAGAGCGTATTAAGGCTAGAGATTATCAGCAGTTTTTATGGGAAGAGCTCGAAGAAGCTCAATTGAGAATTGGACTTAAAGAAGAATTAGAAGAACAGCAATCAGAGCTTTCGAATGCTGCTTCGATCATCGAGCAATTATCAGAGTCCCATTCGCTGCTTAATCAAGATCAATACGGTCTCATCGATCAGTTGACTTCACTTCGTCAATCGATTTCAAAATTGAGTACCTATGGATCGACCTATCAGCAGTTATTTGATCGTATTGAGTCGGTTTTAATTGAGCTCAATGACATTCGTGTAGAGATTGAAAATCAACAAGATGTTGTTGAAATCAATCCAGGTCTCTTGGAAGAGGTAGATGCTGCTCTTCAAAAACTCTATAATTTAGAACACAAACATCAAGTTTCTTCTGTTGAAGAACTCATAGCGGTTAAAGATTCATTAGCAAATCAGGAAATGAGTTTTCAAGAAGATCAAGATCGTATCAGTTCACTTGAGAAAACAACTGAGGAACTTTATCAGCAGTTGCTTTCAATAGGTGAGAAACTACACCAAGGTAGGGATGCAACAATTCAACCCTTGGAAGAGGCTTTGGTTGACAACCTCAAGCAGCTCGGGATGCCAAATGCGCGTTTTCAAATTGTTTTGAGTAAAAGTCCTGATTTAAACGATTTGGGTATTAATCAGTTGGAATTTATGTTTTCAGCCAATAGTGGAACGGCCTTCGGATCTTTGAAAAAAATAGCTTCGGGAGGAGAACTTTCTAGAATTATGCTCTCTATTAAGGCGGTTTTAGCTCCCTATATTGAACTCTCAAGTATCTTATTCGATGAAATTGATTCAGGTGTTTCAGGTGAAATATCCAATAAGATGGCTGATATTATGGAACGATTATCTCAGAGTATTCAAGTGTTTTCTATCACCCACTTACCACAGGTGGCTGCAAAGGGTAAAAATCACTACAAAGTGTATAAAGATGATGATGGTATAAAGGCTCAAACAGGTATTGTCAAGTTGACTGATCAGCAGCGAATAGAAGAAATTGCTCAAATGCTCGATGGCAAAAACTTTTCTGCTTCAGCACAAGAGCACGCAAAACAACTTTTGCATAGCTAAAATTAATATCTTTGTAATCTAAAATAATTAAACACACTTATAATGCCGTACAATTTATTAAAAGGAAAAAGAGGAATCATCTTTGGTGCTTTAGACTCCAATTCAATTGCTTGGAAAACAGCTGAACGCGTACACGAAGAAGGAGGTACGTTTGTTTTGACCAATGCTCCAATTGCAATGCGAATGGGGACAATCAATGAGCTAGCTGAAAAAACAGGTTCTCAAATCATACCAGCGGATGCTACTAGTGAAGAGGATTTAGACAATTTGATTACTGAGGCTACTAAAATTTTAGGAGGTAAGCTCGATTTTGTTCTTCACTCGATCGGTATGTCCGTAAACGTGAGAAAAGGTAAAGCTTATACGGATGAAAATTATGATTTCACAACCAAAGGATGGGATGTCTCTGCTCTTTCTTTTCATAAGGTGATGAAGTCTTTGTACAAAGCTGATGCGATGAACGAAGGAGGATCTATTGTTGCTTTAACGTATATGGCAGCTCAAAGAACCTTCCCTGATTATAACGATATGGCTGATAATAAAGCTTATTTAGAATCAGTTGCACGTTCATTTGGTTATTTCTTTGGAAAAGAAAAAGGAGTAAGAGTGAATACAATTTCACAATCTCCAACACCTACGACTGCTGGACAAGGAGTTAAAGGTTTCGATGGATTTATTTCTTATGCTGAGAAAATGTCTCCACTTGGTAATGCTTCCGCATTGGATTGTGCTGACTATACAGTGAGTTTATTCTCTGATTTAACCAGAAAAGTAACCATGCAAAACTTATTCCACGATGGAGGATTCTCTAATACGGGAGTAAGCCAAGAGGTGGTTGAAATGTTTACTAAATAATTATATTTGATAAATCATATAAAGCCATCCATTAGGGTGGCTTTTTAATTGGTAGCTATGGCAGTAACTCTTTCTTTGGTAATTCCAGTTTACAACAGGCCTGATGAAATTCGAGAGCTCTTAGAGTCTTTGACTTATCAGACAGTATTGCCAGATGAAGTAGTGATTGTTGAAGATGGATCTAGTCTGTCTTCTAAAGAGGTTGTAGGGTCTTATAAAGATCGATTAGCGATTAGCTATTTTGAAAAGCCAAATTCTGGTCCAGGAGATTCTAGAAATTATGGAATGAGTCGTGCAAAAGGAACTTATTATATCATTCTAGATTCTGATTGCATTCTGCCCAAAAATTATATTGAATCCATTCATCAATCCTTAAAAGAATCTGACGTTGATTTTTTTGGAGGTCCTGATAAGGCGCATTCTAGTTTTAGCGCTCTTCAGAAAGCGATTGATTACGCAATGACTTCTGTATTGACGACTGCTGGTATTAGAGGAGCTATCTCAAAGAGATTTCAGCCTAGAAGTTTTAATATGGGAATCTCCAAAAAAGCTTTCAAGGCTAGTGGAGGTTTTTCAAATATTCATCCTGGTGAGGATCCTGATTTAACATTAAGGCTTTGGAAATTGGGTTTTAAGTCTCAGCTATTTAAAGATTCTTATGTGTTTCATAAAAGGAGAATTAGCTGGAAGTTGTTCTTTAAGCAGCTTTTTAAATTTGGTTCAACTAGACCTATATTAAATCGTTGGCATCAACGAAAAGCAACCTTTATCTATTGGTTGCCTCTGTTGTTTACATTAGGATTCCTTTTGTCATTTGTATTGTTTTTATTGGGATATGAGCAGTTGTTGTATGTGTATGTGACCTATGTTTTTCTTATTTTTATACACGCAAGTGTCAAAACGACCAATCCTTTGATAGCTTTGATGTCTATTGGAGCAGTACTAATCATGTACGCTGCCTATGGATTGGGGTATTTGAATACTTCCATTAGGATGTGTTGTACTAAAAAAGAGGCCGAGGAGCTTTTTCCAAATTTGTTTTTTAAGAACTAACTCATGGTAAAGAGCATATATAAAAATATCAATAGTAGGAAGTTTAAGTATTTCTTAGTCTTTCTGGCGATATCGTTCTCAGTGTGGTTTTTTGGAAGACTCTCAGAGGTTTATCAATCGGATATTCAGCTCAAAGTAGCATATGTAGAGGTTCCTTCAAATTTGTTTTCAGCTATTAACAATCCTAAAACAATCACTGTAAAGGTTCGGGCTAAGGGTTTTGCACTGATGCGATCTCAAATAAACAAATACCATATAGCGCTATCCATGGGGAATCTGGAGTCTAAGAGTGGTATCTACCATATGTCGACAGAGAATTTAATCAATCAAATTAAATCTCAATTACCAGCTCACTTAGAATTTTTGTCAGTAAACACCTCTGATTTAAACATCAGTCTATTTGAATTAAAATCAAAAAAGGTTCCTGTAAATGCCTTGGTAAATTTCAGGTTGATGCCAGATTATATCATTGATCAAATTAGTGTTGAGCCAGATTCTATAGTAATTAGTGGATCAGAAGAGGAGCTCAAAAAGTACTGTTCAATAAACACTATTTATACTCGCTTAAATAAAGTGGACAAAGATGTGACTTCAGAATTACAACTTGAAATTCCTCAGGACGCTTTTAATTTAAAGCTCTCTCAAGAATCAGTGACTTTGAACGCATCAGTGGCACGCTATATGGATCGCTATTACGAATTGGATATACAGCAAATTAACAGCAGTGATAGTTTAATATTAAAAACCTTTCCATCTAGAGTGCGTCTTGTGGCTTATGCATTGGTGAAAGATTTAAAAGAGCTTGACAAGAGTGATTTTAAGGTTTTTGTCGATGCTCAGAAAGCAATGGAAAACAATAGTGAAGTACTTGAACTTCATTTGAAGGTCAATAACCCAAAAATTCGATCAGCTTTTCTATTGGAAAAACAGGTGGAGTACATACTTAGATAAGATGTTGAAAATTGGATTAACAGGAGGTATTGGCGTGGGTAAAACTACTGTGGCAAAGATCTTTGAATCTTTTGGTATCCCTGTATTTTATTCAGATACTGAGTCGAAGGCCTTGATGTTCGATCCACAGATCAAAACTCATGTTATAGAATTATTTGGAGAGGAATCTTATGATTCAAATCAACTCAACAAAAAACATATTGCAGATCAATTGTTTGGGGATTCAAAAAAGCGAAATTCTTTAGAGGCAATTTTGCATCCTAGAGTTCGAGAAGAGTTTCAAAAGTGGGCTTCAAAACAAAAAACTCCCTATGTAATCAATGAATCAGCGCTGATCTTTGAAAAAAATCTAGCGTCTTATTTTGATAAAATCATTTTAGTGAAGGCGCCATTAGATCTTCGTATAAACAGAGTGATGGAAAGGGATCATTCTACAGAAACTGAAGTTAAAGCTCGAATTGCACTTCAAGAGCAAACTTCAAAAAATGAGAATTTATCAGATTTTATAATTAATAACGATAATTTAGCAAATTTAGAATTGATTTGTAAAGACATTCATTATAAATTAACTAAATAAATATATATTCATTAAAAATTTAACTTAATGAATAATATATTTCCTAATCGTTAACAATTTAAATTAAAATATTTAATTTTGTTAACAAATGAAGAAAGTCAATTTTTTAGCATTGGTTATTTTGATGAGTTTTTCTCTGATAGGAATACTCATTGTTCAGGGGTACTGGATCAAGCGATCTATTGCCATAAAAGAAGATCAATTTGCAGTATCGATCTCTGAAATCTTACTCAAGGTTTCTGAAAAGATTACAAATAGAGAGATCGTGTCTTATTACAATCAATTTTCTTCACTTCCAGAGGACAGTATTGGAGCTCCAAAAGAAACTCGTTTTAAGAATATTATTTTTTTAGATCAAGATCTCAACACCAAAGAGACACATCTCTATTCACATAAGGTTCTCGAAAAGGATTTTAGTATGGGTTCTGATTTCTTTGACAATCAATTGGGATTAGATTCTATTCTCAAAGGCTATTCAAGTGAACAGACTAAAATTACATTAAAGGAGGATTTTGGTTTAGATGGGAATAATTACACGATTACTCCTATTGAGACCTATACAGAGTCGGGGCGTATGTCTGCTATCGATCGCGCCATGTTTGAAGAACTCTTTAGACAACACGCTGGATTAGTGCCTATTCACAAGCGAATTTCAAAACAAGAATTAGAATTAGCACTTTTAAAAGAATTTGAAGAACGTGGCTTGGATCTCGATTTTGAGTACGGTATATATTCAAAAGACCTACCGACTAGAATCAAATCTGATGGTTTTGTCTATAATCCAAATTCAACCTATAAGGCTCCAATGTTTATGGATGCCGATGGAAATAGTGACTTTACATTACATCTGCATTTCCCCAATAAAAATGCATTCCTAATCAAGTCCATTATTGGAATGAGCCTATTGTCTTTCCTCTTTGGATCGATTATTCTGTTTGTATTTATATCTGCAGTCTATCAGTGGATTAAGCAAAAGAAAATATCTGAAATCAAATCGGACTTTATCAATAATATGACTCATGAATTCAAGACCCCTATAGCGACTATCAATTTAGCAGTTGAGGCAATAAAGAATCCAAAAATCAATTCAGATCAAGAAAAGATTATTCGATATGCCAATATGATTCGAGACGAAAATAATAGAATGCACGCTCAAGTAGAGAATGTTCTTCAAATTTCAAAATTGGATAAAAATGAATTGGATATCAAGATGGAAGAGGTCGATATTCACGAGATTATCGAAGATGCCATTGCTCATGTAAATCTTATTGTTAGCGATCGAAAAGGTTCAATTACAACTCATTTTGACCTTAAGAACACTGAGTTGATGGCCAGTGAAATGCATATGACCAATGTGATTGTCAATATTTTAGAAAATGCCTCAAAGTATTCACCTGAGGTTCCTATAATCGATGTATATACACGAGAGAAAAACAATCAAATTGAGATTGCGATACAAGATCATGGAGCTGGTATGAGTAAACAAGTACTCAAACAGGTCTTTGATAAATTTTATAGAGAACCCACTGGAAACATTCACAATATCAAAGGTCATGGTTTAGGATTGGCCTATGTGAAAAAGATTGTCGAGCTTCATAAAGGAACTGTATACGCAGAGAGTGAAGTAGGCAAAGGAAGTACATTTTATATACACTTACCCTTCAAAAAATAATATCATGGAAACAGTAAACAAGAAAATACTTTTAGTAGAGGATGATCCCAACTTTGGAAGCATTCTCAGAGATTATTTGAGTATGAACGATTTCGATGTCGTTTTAGCTAAAAACGGAATGGAAGGTTTTGAAAAGTTTAAAAAGGAAAATTTCGACATCTGTATTTTAGATGTAATGATGCCTTATAAGGATGGATTTACGTTAGCTAAAGAGATTCGAGAAAAAGACGAACATATTCCGATTGTTTTTCTGACTGCTAAGACCATGAAAGAAGATGTGTTAAAAGGTTATAAGGCTGGAGCGGATGATTATTTAAACAAACCTTTTGACTCTGAGGTTTTACTGATGAAACTCAAAGCTATTTTACAGCGTAAATCTTCTGCAATTACTACCGATAGCAATCAATTTGAGTTTGTGATAGGAGAGTTTCACCTAAATTCTAAACTTCGATTCTTAACCTTTCAAGATCAGGAACCTATTAAGCTCTCTCCAAAGGAAAACGAATTGTTACGTCTTTTGGCGATCTATGAAAACGATTTAATGCCAAGAGAATTAGCATTGACCAAAATATGGAGAGATGACAATTACTTTACTTCTAGATCGATGGATGTGTATATCGCAAAACTCAGAAAGTATTTAAAATTGGATCCGAATGTTTCTATTTTAAATATTCACGGAGAAGGATTTAGATTGGTTGTCAAAAAAGAGGAGTAATTAGATTTCATTTTTTAGTAGCTCTAGAGCTTGTTCTAAGGCTTTATCCCATGAAACCCAATGGATATCCTGGTTTTTTCTAAACCAGGTTCCTTGTCTTTTGGCAAACCTTCTGGTATTTTTCTTTATTTCGCTAATTGCTGTTTCTAAATCACACTCCTTGTCGAAATAAGAAAACAATTCCTTATATCCAACAGTGTTTAATGCGTTTAATTTTTTGTGTTCTACTAAAGCTTTGGCTTCTTCTAGTAGTCCTTCTTGTATCATGATGTCAACTCGATCTTCAATTCTTTTGTAGACGATTGCTCTAGGAGCATCGATACCGATATAGATTGTTCTAAAAGGACGTTCTTTTTTGTTGTTACCGATATAGGAGGAGTAGGGCTTGTTTTCCGTCAAAGAGACCTCTAGGGATCTTAAAACACGCATAGGGTTCTCTAGATCAACCTTATTGTGATATACAGGGTCTACTTCTTTTAAAAGATTTTGCAAGTAGGTGATTCCCTTTTCATTGAAGTCTTTTTGAAGCGATTCCTTAATAGCGGATGGAACCTCTGGAAATTGATCCAATCCTTTAGTCAGCGTATCCACATAGAGCCCACTTCCTCCAACAAGAACGACTACGTCCTTTTTTTGAAATAATTCATCCAAGCAAACAAGCGCTTCTTTTTCAAAATCACCAACTGAATAATCCTGAAAAATACTGATGTGTTGAATAAAATGATGTTTTGCTGCAGCGAGTTCCTCTTTCGATGGAACAGCAGTTCCTATGCTCATTTCTTTGTAAAATTGTCTTGAGTCTGCAGATATGATTTCAGTATCATATGCGTTTGCTAAACCAACCGCAAGAGCTGTCTTACCAATTGCCGTGGGTCCCACAACAGATATGAGTGTTTTTTGTATCATAGTTTATGACCGCAGTGATAACAAAAGAGAGCATCATCTCTGTGCCCTTCCATAGAACAGTTTTTACAACTCTGAGTATTGAGGTGAATCGAATCTTTTTTTTCTTTACTAAAGGCAACGGTTACAATTCCTGTGGGAACAGCGATGATTCCATAACCCAGAATCATGATTATCGTAGCAATAAATTGTCCAAGAGGTGTTTGAGGTGCAATATCTCCATAGCCAACAGTGGTTAAAGTAACGATGGTCCAGTAAATACTTCTTGGAATGGAGGTAAATCCAGACTCATTTCCTTCGATTAAGTACATCAGTGTTCCTAGGATAATTGAGAGTATGATAACCGCGTAGATAAAAACTGCAATTTTTGCTCGACTCTTCTTCAGCGCATTTAATAATATTGAAGATTCACCGATGAATTGAACTAATTTTAGAATTCTGAAAACTCGAAGTAAACGAAGTGCTCTGAGTGCTAAAAATACCTGAGATCCAGAGAAGATATAGGATAAGTAAAGGGGAATGGTCGATAAAAAATCAATGACTCCATAGAAGCTTAAGATGTATTTTTTTGGTCGTTCAATACAGATGATTCTAAGGATGTATTCGATGGAAAATAAAACAGTGACAACCCACTCTAAAAAAAGAAGTTGATCGTGGTATTTTAAATCAATACTACTGACGCTCTCGAGCATTACAAGTATTACACTAAAGAGAATTAAGACAATCAAAGCCACGTCAAATGCTTTTCCAGCCGGAGTATCAGCCTCGTATATAATCTCGTGTAATTTGTCTTTCCAGTTCATATTAATCCTTTAGTTCGAGAACTTGGTACTGATGTCTATCGGTGTATTTGGTGATGATTTCATGTGAAGTTTCATCAGCTATAAGTGGGCTAATCAATCTCTTAACTATAGATTGCTTCGAGTGTTGTAGATTGAGATTCCCAAATCCGTAACCTTTTAAATAACCCTCCTCGATATAGATAAAACTCTTTTCACCGTGAACTCTACCTTGATCTAAAATTACGACATTTTTTTCTTTGATTAAATCGAAGACCAGAGCCTTGTTTCCTTTCTTTCGTCTTTTGTTAAATTTTGGCTTCGATTTAATGAGCAGTTGATGATAGATTAGTTCGATGATTAATTTGGAAGGGTAATCCACAACCTCAACACTTCTAAATTGTTTGCACAATTGCTTGTGTCTTTTGGATTCGCTAAAAAAGAGTTGGGTTGTCTTTTTGTGTATATCCTTGTCTTTTAATACAAATAAGAGTTGATCCTCTTTGTCGTAAAATTTGACCAATCCTTCACAGTAGGGGATGCTTTCTAGAGTATCCTGAAGTTTTGGGCTCAAAAGCCCCTTGTCGTTAGATTTTACGGCAGACTTGAATAAACCAGTTTCTAAATCTTTGTCGAGTAATACTTGTAATAATTTTAAAGTTGCAAAGGCGTCAGCTTCTGCGCGATGGTGTTTTTTTAATGGAATACCTAGGGATTTGGTCAGTTTACCCAAACTGTATGATTCTTCACCTGGTATCAGTTTTTTGGATAGTTCAACTGTACAAATGGTTTTTCGATTAAAGTCATAACCCAGTTGTTGAAAACAATTCTTTAGGATTCGATAATCGAATTGAGCATTGTGAGCGACTAATACAGCATCCTCAGTAATTTCAACAATGCGTTTAGCGATTTCATGAAACTTTGGAGCAGTGGCAACCATTCGATCGTCAATACCGGTGAGCTTGACTACAAAAGGTTGTATGGGCTTTTCAGGATTTACCAGACTGATTAATTGATCAACGATCTCACTGCCGTCGTATTTGTAGATAGCGATTTCTGTAATTCCCTCTTCGTTGAATTTACCTCCAGATGTTTCTATGTCTACAACACAATACATCAATGCTTGTAAAATCTAGCTCCAAAGATTGCCGATCCAACTCTGATCATCGTACTTCCTTCCTCTATTGCTAATTGATAATCTCCACTCATACCCATTGAAAGAATATCAAAATCTTCAAAAGCAGTTTTTTGACGCTCATAGATTTGTTTTAAGCTAGAAAACTCAGTCCTTAGTTGATCTTCTTCAGAGGTAAAGGTGGCCATCCCCATCAGTCCTCTGATGCGAACGTTATTCAATTCATTTGGATAAGAAGAATTAATAAATTCTACAAGCTCTGCTTCGTCAAATCCAAACTTTGTATCTTCTTGTGCGATATGAACTTGTAATAAACAATCGATCACACGATTGTTTTTCTTTGCCTGCTTGTCAATTTCTTGAAGTAATCGAACTGAGTCAACTGAGTGTATCAAGCTTACAAAAGGGGCTATGTATTTTACCTTATTTCTTTGAAGATGCCCAATCATATGCCATTCAATGTCTTTTGGGAGTGTTTCCCATTTGGAGACCAGTTCTTGAACCTTGTTTTCTCCAAAAACTCTTTGACCAACTTGATAAGCCTCTACTATCGCTTCATTGGGTTTTGTTTTAGATACAGCAACTAAGGTGACCGATTCTGGTAGTGCTGAAAGAAGTTGGTTTAAATCTGATGTTATAGACATATTAAAAGCTTATGGGTTTTGGATTTTTAGGATTGGTATAATCGTAAAAGCCACGATTGGTTTTTCTACCCAGATGGCCTTCGCTTACTAATTGATCCAATAATTGGTGAGATTTGTATTTTTCCTTGTGAAGTTCCTTATAGAGGACATCGAGTATGAATTTGCAAACATCCAGCCCTATGAGATCTGCCAAAAATAAGGGCCCCATTGGATGTGACATTCCTAGTTTCATCACTTGGTCAATTCCATCAACAGTTGCTACACCATCTCCTAAGCACTCAATTGCTTCATTGATCATAGGCATGAGGATGCGATTTGACACAAAGCCAGGATGATCGTTAACAACAACAGGAATCTTATTTAAATCATTAGTGAGTTGAACAATTTGATCAACTATGGATACATCAGTGCTTTTAGATTGAATTATTTCCACTAAAGGCATTCGAGGAACAGGATTCATAAAGTGCATACCAATAACTCGACTGGGATCTGAGGTCACCTCCGATAGTTTGTGAATGCTGATAGAGGAGGTGTTTGAGGCTAGTATCGTATGTGGACCGCTGAGTTGATCCATCTGTTTAAATACGTCTTGTTTGACTTCCAATCGTTCGGTAATTGCTTCAATGACCAAATCAGTGCTGGAATTTATAAAATGAAGATCAGAGCTAAGAATCAAATGATTTAGAGTGCTTTCTTTGTCTTCTAGAGAGATTAATTCTTTGCTGATTTGAATATCGAGGCTTTTTTCGATGGTTCTTTTAGAACGCTCTAATGCTTCTTCATTGGAGTCAATAAGTACGACTTTGTAATGCCGCTGTGCAAAAACTTGAGCAATACCAGTACCCATGGTCCCTGATCCTATAACAGCTATAGATTTCATTTAAAAAGCATTTATAATTTGTAAAGCAATATCGAGAGCTTTTTTACCATCCTCTAAGTTAACAATAGGTCTGGTATTTTCCTTAATTGCCTTAGCAAAACTTTCCAATTCGTCTAATATAGCATTAGAAGCTTTCACTTCTGGGTTTTCAAAATAAATTTGTTTTTTGACTCCTTCGGCATTTTGTAAAATCATATCAAAATCTCCAGGGGTCAAAGGAGCATCTTTGATTTTGATGAGTTCCGATTTCTTTTCAAGAAAATCGATGGTGATATAAGCATCCTTTTGAAATACGCGAGTTCTTCTCATATTCTTTAGAGAAATTCTACTGGCTGTGAGGTTGGCAACACATCCATTTTCAAATTCAATACGCGCATTGGCAATATCAGGTGATTCACTGATGACAGAAACCCCACTAGCACTAATTGATTTGACCTCTGATTTTACAATCGATAATACAATATCAATATCGTGGATCATTAAATCTAATACTACGGGAACGTCTGTTCCTCTAGGATTAAACTCAGCAAGACGATGCGTTTCAATAAACATTGGATTGTTAAAATCATCTCGAACTGCTGTAAAGGCAGGATTAAAACGCTCCACATGACCGACTTGACCTTTACAGTTGTGTTGATTGCTTAATTCGATAAGTGATTGTGCCTCTTCGAGTGTTTTGGTAATCGGCTTTTCAATAAAAATATGCTTGCCATTAGAGAGCGCATCTTTTGCAACCTGATAGTGTGCTAGAGTAGGAGTTACAATATCCACTACATCGACTGCATCAATGAGATCGCTGATCTTGTCAAAATAGGTGTATCCAAATTCTTCAGCCACCTTTTTGGCATTTGACTGATCGGGATCGTAGAAGCCTACAAGTGTATACAGGGATGATTGTGCTGCTAGTTTTAAGTGAATTTTACCGAGGTGACCTGCACCGAGAACTCCTATTTTAAGCATATGTTTCGTTCTTTAATTTTTTTTTTTTTTGGCTAGGATTTATTTTCTAATAAGGGTACAAAGCTAAAATCTCCGAATTCTTTTTTCTCAAAGGAAGTAGCCGATGTCCTTGTAAACAAGGTCATGATTTGAGTTTTATCTCCCACAGGAATTACTAATCTACCACCAATTTTAAGTTGCGCTAAAAGTGCTTTGGGAACAAAAGGCGCTCCAGCAGTTACGATGATACTGTCAAAAGGAGCCTCTTCAACAAGTCCTTTGTAGCCATCTCCAAAAATCATTTTTTTGGGTTTGTAACCTATTTTCTTAAAGAATAGGGAGGTCTTTTTAAAAAGTTCATTTTGACGTTCAATGGTATAAACCCTTGCTTTTAAAAACAGTAATACAGCAGTTTGATAGCCAGATCCTGTACCAATTTCAAGTATTTTATCGTTTGCTTTAACAGCGAGTAACTCTGTTTGAAATGCCACCGTATAGGGTTGAGAGATCGTCTGATCAGCTGCTATAGGAAAGGCTTTGTCTTGATAGGCGTGATCTTCAAAGCTGGAGTCCAAAAATAAATGCCTAGGAATACTTTTTATCGCACTCAATACTGCTCGATCTTTGATTCCTTTGGATTCTAAAAGCTCAGCTAATTGTTTGCGTTTTCCTAAATGCTTTGAACTGTCAATCATCAATACTAGCTATTTCTAGATTTTTTAACGCGATCTAACTGCCTTTTGCTGTCTCGATCTTTAATCACTTCTCTTTTGTCGTATTGCTTTTTACCTCTAGCTAATGCTATTTTGAGTTTTGCAAGCCCTCGATCATTGATAAATAGGAGGGTAGGGACAATAGTCAGTCCAGAGTTTTTGACTTCTTTGTGTAGTTTTTTAAGCTCTTTTTTATTGAGTAATAACTTACGTGCAGCTTTGGGCTTGTGATTGTAGTGTGTTCCCCAAGCGTATTCTTCGATCTGCATATTGACTACAAATAGTTCTCCTGCCTCATTGAATTCACAAAAACTTTCAGCAATAGAAGCCTTACCGACCCTGATGGATTTGATCTCCGTACCACTGAGAACAATTCCTGCGATATAGCTGTCCAAAAATTCATAGTTGAATTTGGCCTTTCTATTTTTAATTTGCACTGTTTTTTGCATGGAGACAAAAATACTAACAATTGTGCAATGTGCCTTGTTTAATCTACAAAGATTCTAACAACATTTGCACTTCCATTTTCAAGTTGAACAATAAAGAGGGAATGATTATCTCCTTCACTCATATCTTCAAATTGAGGATGTCCGAGTAGATGATTGGTGTGATCTGGAACGGTGTTAGAATGACCTACAAACAGAAGGTTTTTGCCTAAATTATTATTGACGATTGATTCTACTGCAGCATTGGAGGGGGCATAGCTTTTCACTTTTAGGTTCTTTTCAAGTGCAATTTCTTTGACAGTTTCTTCTGTTCGATGGTAGGAGGTAGAGTAGATAGCGTCTAAGGGGATGTCCTTAAAAAAGTTAGCCCAAGTATGGCTTCGGTGAACTCCTTTTGTATTCAGGTGTGGATTTCGATCAGAGGGATCTGTTTTGACTTTTTCGGCATGCCTGATCAAATAAACAGTGGTTGTCTGTTGAGCGAATACACTAAGACTGCTCAGAAATAGCAGTACTCCTAAGCTAATTTTAATAAATGATTTCATGATTAATTTTTATTGATTTCCTTTTCAATCAACAGATTGATATACGCAACCGTATTTTTTAGAAACTTTACGTCTTGAGTAATAGTCGCCATACTCACAGCTCCCATGATCATCGTAAAGAGTTGTCTCGCAAATTGAGAAGCCTTGATAGGGATATGAAATGCTTTGGATTGTTCACCCTCTTCTAAAATAGCGGTTATAATTGTTCTGATTTCATTGATGGTTTCCCTTACAGCTTCTAAGAGTTCAGGATTGGTTTGGTTGGAATCAACCCCTACATTGAGTATGGGGCAACCACCGATAGGATCTGAAAACAAATTGTAATGAGCGTAAAAATCAGTAAAAGCAAAGAGCTTGTCTTTTGGATTATCTGATTGATTAACAGCTTCTTTGATAGCTAAAATCAACAAGCCCTTATTGTGCTCAAATGCTTTAAGTGCTAATTCTTCTTTGTTTTTGAAATTGCCGTAGATAGCTCCTTTGGTAAGTCCAACCGCAGAGGTGATATCACTTAAACTAGTAGCAGAATAGCCCCTTTGATTGAATAGGGGAGCAACAGTCTCAATAATATACTGAGTGGTTCTTTCTGCTTTAGTGGGCATGGGTTAATTTTTCACTAATATAAAAAAAAGGAGGCATAAACCTCCTTTTAAATTTTTGAAAATTTGAATTTATAAACTTACTTCTTGATTTCTAAATACCAATTGGTCTTCAAATGCATCAATTAATACCACTGAGTCTTTACTTATTTTTTGACTCAAGATCTCTTTTGAAAGAGCATTGGTAACCTTCTTTTGAATGATTCTCTTAATAGGTCTTGCACCGAAATGTGGATCAAATCCAGCTTCGGCTAAATAGTCGATAGCCTGATCGGTAGCATCGATTGTGATCTCTTGTTTAGAGAGCATTCTTTTGAGAAGATCAATTTGTAATCGAACAATTTGCTTGATCGCATCTCGATCGAGTGGTGTAAACATGACGATGTCGTCAATTCTGTTTAAAAACTCTGGTCGCACCGATTTTCTGAGTAATTCCAACACAGCAAACTGAGATTTTTCTGAGGCCTTTTCCAAATCTTTTTCACTGTCGAAGTACTCCTGAATCAATTGAGATCCTATGTTGGAAGTCATAATGATGATGGTGTTCTTAAAGTCTGCGATACGTCCTTTGTTGTCTGTTAAACGTCCTTCGTCGAGTACTTGTAACAAAACATTAAAAGTATCTGGGTGCGCCTTTTCGATCTCATCGAGCAATACCACAGAATAAGGTTTTCTACGCACCGCTTCTGTCAATTGACCACCTTCGTCATATCCTACGTATCCCGGAGGAGCTCCAACCAATCGACTCACTGAGTGTTTTTCTTGGTATTCACTCATATCGATACGAGTCATGGCGTTCTCGTCATCGAAGAGGTAAGCGGCTAGTGTTTTGGCAAGCTCTGTTTTACCAACTCCTGTTGTTCCCAAGAAAAGAAAAGAACCAATGGGTCTATTTTGATCTTGTAAACCAGCTCTAGATCTACGAATAGCATCCGATACAACCTCGATGGCCTCATTCTGACCAACTACTCTTTTGTGTAAGACGTCTTCTAATTGAAGGAGTTTATCGATCTCTGTCTGTAACATTTTACTCACAGGGATTCCAGTCCATTTAGCGACCACATCTGCGATATCTTCCTTAGTGACTTCTTCTTTTATAAGGGTGTTGGAAGCTTCTTGCTTATCTAAAACATGCTGAAGTGATTCGAGCTTTTCTTGAGCTTCTTTGATCTTACCGTAGCGCAATTCTGCAACCTTGGCGTAATCACCGCTTCGCTCTGCTTTTTCAGCTTCTAACTTAAAGCTTTCAATGGCTTGTTTTTGTTTTTGAACCTCATCGACTAAGTTTTTCTCCTGTTCCCATTGACTAAATATCGTTCCTCGTTCTTCTTTTAAATTGGCGAGTTCTGCGTTCAATGATTTGAGCTTGGAGGTGTCTTTTTCCTTAGAGATCGCTGCAATTTCAATTTCTAATTGCATGATTCGACGATCTAATTGATCCAATTCCTCAGGTTTGGAATTGATTTCCATTCTGAGTTTAGAAGCTGCTTCGTCCATTAGGTCAATCGCCTTGTCTGGTAAGAATCGATTAGTGATATAACGCTGTGATAGATTAACTGCGGCAATAACCGCTTCATCGCGAATTTGAACCTTGTGATGGGCCTCGTATTTATCTTTGATTCCTCTAAGGATTGAAATAGCACTTTCGGTATTGGGTTCATCGACCACTACCTTTTGAAATCTTCGCTCAAGTGCTTTGTCTTTCTCGAAGTACTTTTGATATTCATCTAGAGTAGTTGCTCCGATAGCTCTGAGTTCTCCTCTAGCTAAGGCAGGTTTTAAGATGTTGGCAGCATCCATGGCTCCCTCACCACCTCCAGCGCCTACCAGCGTGTGAATTTCATCGATAAATAATACGATGTCTCCATCGGCAGTTGTAACTTCTTTGATCACTGATTTTAATCGCTCTTCAAACTCTCCCTTGTACTTTGCACCAGCAATTAAAGCCCCCATGTCTAGAGAGTATATGGTTTTCTCTTTGAGGTTTTCAGGTACGTCTCCAGAAACGATACGATGAGCTAAGCCTTCAGCGATAGCTGTCTTACCTACTCCAGGTTCACCGACAAGCATGGGGTTGTTCTTAGTTCTTCTTGAAAGAATTTGAAGTACTCTTCTGATTTCTTCGTCACGACCAATTACTGGATCTAATTTTCCGCTATCTGCAAGACTGTTTAGATTCTTAGCGTATTTTTCCAAGGCGTTATAGGTCGATTCAGCATCCTGAGATTTTACCGATTCTCCTTTTCTGAGTTCTTGAATTGCTTTGATAAGATCAGCTTCTTTGATTCCTTGATCCTTAAGGATTTGAGAAACCTTAGAGTTGGATTTTAAAACACCAATTAAAAGGTGTTCTAGTGTGATGTATTCATCTTTTAGGTTTTTAGCAGCAGCAGTCGCTTCTTGAAGCGCTTTGGCTGCAGTCTTTGAGAGTTGAACATCTCCGCCTTCCACCTTTGGGAATCGCTCTAGTTCTTTGTCGACGATTTGATTGATCATCACACTGTTAACTCCCATTTTTTTCATTAAAAAGGGCAGTACATTTTCATCCACTAAAAAAAGTGCTTTGTAGAGGTGTTCACTTTCGATCAGCTGATGTGAAAGACTCATAGCAAGTTGCTGAGCCTGACCAATCGCTTCCTGTGCTTTTATGGTGTAATTATTAAATTGCATATGTTTAAAATGTTGTGTTAATACTGTATATTTGAAAACTCTAATTTCAATTATCTTACCAAGATTAAAAACAAGACAATATGTCTGTTAAACACTTGATTTTAAAGACATTTTGTCACATATAGTTTATTATGAGCTTTTTAAAAAGACTTACATCCCGATCAAAATCACATTCAGAGCCAGAAGCTTTAGTTGAAGTAGTTCAGTGGAAATTAACCAATTCGGAGCAGGAATTGGATTTAATTGATGAGCAATCCAAACAAAAGCCACAGATCCTATTTAAACATTCCACTCGTTGTGGAGTGAGTTCAATGGTACTCAGAAGATTTGAAAGACAATCTCACGAGGTGATATCAGGTATGGATTTCCATATGGTGGATCTTATTTCAAATCGAGAGGTATCCAATGCAGTAGCAGCTCGCTATGGCATCATGCATCAATCGCCTCAGCTGATCATCGTAAAAAATGGAACAGCTGTACACAACGATTCACATTACGATATTACTTCTGTTGAATTAGAGCAGTATCTCTAGATGTTTAAAAGCACGTTAATAACTCATCGCAGTTTATTATCAGAAATGCTTTCGATTAATAATTCAATCATTATTTTTGTCCTTTAAAATAAAATTTATGGAACGCGATCAAATCATTTTCGATTTAATAAAAGAGGAAGAGAAACGCCAATTAGAAGGATTGGAACTCATTGCCTCTGAAAACTTTGTAAGCCCACAAGTAATGGAGGCTGCAGGTAGTGTACTGACGAATAAATACGCAGAAGGGTACCCAGAAAAGCGCTATTACGGTGGTTGTCAAGTGGTCGATCAAGTGGAGCAGCTCGCTATTGATAGAGCTTGTGAGTTATTTGGAGCTGAATACGCAAACGTTCAGCCTCATTCTGGATCTCAGGCCAATGCTGCGGTATATCACGCTTGTTTAAAGCCTGGTGACACGATTTTAGGGTTTGATCTTTCTCATGGAGGTCACCTTACTCATGGTTCTCCAGTTAACTTTTCAGGAAAACTATACAACCCAGTATTTTACGGCGTTGAAAAAGAAACAGGTCGTTTAAACTACGACAACATTCAAAAGATTGCTGAAAAAGAGCAACCTAAACTAATTATTGCAGGTGCTTCAGCATATTCAAGAGAAATTGATTACAAGCGTTTTCGAGAAATTGCTGATTCAGTGGGAGCTTTGCTTTTAGCAGATATCGCTCACCCAGCAGGACTAATTGCCAAGGGTATTTTAATGGATCCAATTCCACATTGTCACTTTGTAACTACAACTACTCACAAAACTCTTAGAGGTCCAAGAGGAGGATTGATCTTAATGGGTAAAGATTTTGATAACCCATTTGGAATTACTCTTAAGGATGGTACTCCTAGAAAAATGTCTGCTTTATTAAACTTAGCAGTATTCCCAGGGAACCAAGGTGGTCCCTTAGAACATATTATCGCTGCAAAAGCAATTGCCTTTGGAGAAGCTTTGACAGATGAGTACTTACACTATATGATTCAAGTTCGCAACAATGCTCAAGCCATGGCCGAAGCATTTGTAAAGAGAGGATACGATATTATCTCAGGTGGTACAGACAATCATATGATGCTTATCGATCTTCGCAACAAAGACATCACTGGTAAAGAAGCTGAAGCGGTATTGGTTCAGGCGGATATTACTTCTAATAAGAATATGGTTCCATTTGATGACAAATCACCATTTATCACTTCTGGTATTCGTTTTGGAACAGCGGCAGTTACTACTAGAGGCTTGAAAGAAGCTGATATGGAAACAATTGTATCCCTTATCGATAAGGTTCTTATGAATAAAGAAGATGAGGCTGTAATTTCAGAGGTAAGAGCTCAGGTAAACGAGCTTATGTCGAACAGACCTTTGTTTGTAGCTTAAGAAATTTGTTAGCTTAAAAATACATTAACCGCTTTGGGAAACCGAGGCGGTTATTTTTTTTCTACTATTTTAACTTCAAAGAGTTGATCCCATTTTTTACCAGTCACAAAGAATGTTTTGCGCTGGGGGTGATAGGCAACTCCATTGAGAACATCTAAAGCAGGGTGTTTGCTAACCTTGTCTTTTAATCCGCCAAAATTGATGACACCTTCAATAGCTCCTGAATTAGCATCGATAATCATCATGCTTTCTTTGAGGTATACATTGGCGTATATTTTACCATCGACGTATTCCAATTCATTGGTTTTATTGAAAAATGACTTGTCGGTAACAGTCTGTATTTTATCTTCTTCAATAAGGCTGTTGGAATTCAACTTCCAAATATTCTGAGTCCCATCGCTCTTGTAAATTTGGTTGGATGTATCATGTGTAAGCCCCCAGCCTTCTTTGCTCTGTCCGTAGGTGAATTCTCCAATCTTATTAAAATCTAAATCGAAGAGGTAACCTATTTTAGACTGCCAAGTCAACATATAAATGGTATCGTTGATAATAGTGATTCCTTCCCCAAATACAGTTGGATCCAAATCGATCTTATTTAAAACTTTACCAGTTGTATAATCTACTTTTCTAAGAGAAGATTCTCCTCTAAGACCAGTACTTTCATAGAGTACACCCTTGTAAAATTCTAAGCCTTGTGTATAAGCTGTTTGATCGTGAGGGTAAGTAGCAACCAGTTCATAGGTATAGAGTTTTGGAGCTTTGTCGTTAAAGACTTGGATGGTTTTTGAATCTTTATAAGTCTTTCCTTCGTAATCGATCTCGTAAGAGAGCTTTAGAGTTCCTAACTGCTCTGTATTAAGAGTGATGCTGTCATTGTTGAATTCAATAGGTGAGTTGTTTAACTCAAAACGAATAGCCTCAATTGAATGCTCTTCAGGATTATTGATTTTAACCTTCAATTGATCATTTTTTTGATAGCTCTTTTGATTGGGTTGCAATACAAGTTCAAAGACCTTAGTGTTGGTATTAGAACTACTACAGGATAGATTGATTAAAAGGGCGAATACGATTCCAAATTGATAAAGCTTCATAGAATTGGACTAACTATTAAAAAAGTTAAAATTAAGGATGTAATTCGATTGTGCAAAATATAAAAGGATGTATATTTGCAGCGGGCAAGTCCTACACGACCAGCTCCCTCAGAATCCCCCAGGGTGGGAACGCAGCAAGGGTATGGGGTTGTAGCGGTGCGATGTAGATCGCTTGCCCTTTTTTATTTTCCTTTCTTCTTATGGTAGTATAATCAGTTTTACTTAATTTGCTACTAGAAAATTAAACTACATGAGCAAAGTTGTACTGATTACCGGAGCTTCTTCAGGAATAGGTAAATCGATTGGAGTTTTTCTCTCAAAAAAAGGATTTAAAGTTTACGGAACTGCTAGGAATCCAAAAAACTACCCTAATCATACAGAATTTCCATTATTAGCTCTAGATGTTACTGATCAGAACAGTATTCGACTATGTGTTAGTGAACTCAGAGAATTGGAGGGAAGAATTGATGTACTGGTTAACAATGCTGGAATGGGTATCACTGGTGCACTTGAAGAGACCCCATTCGATGAAATTGATCGCGTAATGGATACCAATTTTAAGGGACCTATGAGAGTTATCAATGCTGTTGTTCCCTCTATGAGATCCAATAACAGTGGATTGATCATCAATATAACTTCAGTAGCTGGATATATGGGATTGCCTTATAGAGGTATTTATTCCGCTACTAAATCAGCTTTTGAAATGATAACAGAGGCTTACCGAATGGAGCTAAAATCGTTTGGAATTCAAATGTGTGCTTTAGCTCCAGGAGATTTTGAAACCAATATTGCCGCTGGAAGATTTCATACTAAGGTCGATGAAAAATCCCCTTATCATCCTCAATACGGGGATGTTTTAAAACAGATGGATGATCATGTCAAAAGGGGAAAAGATCCTATCGCAGTGGCCTATAAAGTTGAAAAGATTATCAACACTAAGAATCCTAAGGTTCATTATGTAGTGGGGAGTCCACTTCAAAAATTCTCTTTAATCCTAAAAAAACTATTGCCTTCAAAAACCTACGAACGTATGTTGATGAATCATTATAAAATTTAAATCCTCAATACTTAACAATACAATAGAAGTTCTATCTTTGAACAATATTTTAAAAAAAACCACCTCATGAAATTTTTTATCGATACTGCTAATTTAGATCAGATCAAAGAAGCCCAATCTCTTGGAATCTTAGACGGAGTAACTACAAATCCATCATTGATGGCTAAAGAAGGAATCACTGGACAAGAGAATATTTTACAACACTATGTAGATATCTGTAATATCGTCGATGGGGATGTGTCCGCTGAAGTGATTTCTACTGATTTTGAAGGAATGGTAAGAGAAGGAGAGGCTTTAGCTGCTCTTCACGATCAAATCGTTATTAAATTACCGATGATTAAAGATGGTGTTAAGGCTTGTAAGTACTTTTCCTCTAAAGGAATCAAGACCAATGTAACTTTAGTTTTCTCTGCAGGGCAAGCATTACTCGCCGCTAAAGCTGGAGCAACCTATGTGTCACCTTTTATCGGTCGTTTAGACGATATCTCAACAGATGGTCTTCACCTTATTTCAGAAATTCGTCACATCTATGACAACTATGGGTTTGATACAGAGATCTTGGCAGCTTCAGTACGTCACACTATGCATGTTATCGACTGTGCTAAGATTGGTGCTGATGTCATGACAGGACCTCTTTCTTCAATCGTTGGATTGTTGAAACACCCGCTTACCGATAGTGGTCTCGCTCAATTTTTGGCAGACTATCAAAAAGGAAACTAAAACAAGTTATTCCTAAAAAGAAGTTAGAAGATTAGCGAAAGCGTCTTCGATAAAACCGTCTTGTAGAATGATACTCTTAAATGGATTGTCTATTACAAGACGGTTTTGTATATCGTACTGTGGAGCATAGAATTGGTATTCAGAGTTGAGTCTAGAGTCTCTGACTAAAGAACGCCATCTGTAATCATTGTCATTAGGACTGATTCCAATAAATGTGTATTCTGGATAGTTTTTTTCTAATTGTTTAACACGTTCCTGAATCTTGTAAAAAGTCGACTCATAGCTAGGTGACCAGAAGTAAAGAACTACTTTTCTATTTTGAGAAATTTGATTTAAATCGGTTCGAATACCTTGGTAAGAAACGATTTCTATTGAAGGAACTTCTCTCTTAGGTTGAAGATTTAGAATATTTTGATAGACATCTTCAATTTCATTGAAGTGAATATTGTGTGCTGAGTATTTTGAAAAGGCTTCGTGAAAATCTTCGATATTTTCTCTCGAATCGCGAGACTTAATATAGTATTGAATGGCTATATTTCTATAGAGGTTGTCTTTGAGTCGCTTGTCAATATCTAGAGAGTCAACAACGATTAATTTGTGTTTATTGAAGTGAACGATTTGATTTTGAACAATCGGCTGTGGACAGTTTTCATTACAGTTTAAAAAGGCTAAATTACCCAATTGATACTTCATATAACTATAGTAGGGGCTATAAAAGTACAAATCCTTGTGATTGAGTTTTAGCTCTTTTCGATAGCTGTAAAAGTCTTTAGGAAGCTTGATGTGATTGTGAGTTCTTCTGTTGATTTTGTGAAAGAAGGGGTATTTTTCTTTAAAGACATAAACGTTGTAATCGATGGATGCTTTGACAATATCCAATGCTTTTGGGCTCAATTTGATCTCATCTTCTAAATCGCTGAGCATTTGAAGTTTTTTATCTCTTAGAGATTTAATTTCAAGATCAAAGGCCACTGGATTGAGGTCATAGAGTGAATTCATTTGAAGTTCTTCCTCTTCTTTTTGAAGGAGGAGTTCTACTAAAAAGTTATTCACCTCTGCGCCTTTTCCTGAAAACATTAGGGATTCGTCAAATGCAAGGGTGTTTAGTCTCAAATTTAAACTGTCCCCCTTTTGTAGATAGATATAATTGAATTCTGGCTCGTGATAAAAGTGATATAATCCTTCTTCTAAATCGTTAAATTTAATTTTAAAGCGATTGTTGTGATCTAATTGAGCGGAATCGATAACCTTGTCATCTTTGAATAAAACGAGATAGTCTGAAGTAGGGTTGACAATTTCACCTCCAATATAAACCTTGGAAGCTGAGCGGTCAATACTACCACAGCTGATGGAGAGTAAAAATCCAAAAAGAATTCCGAGTTGTTTCACTAGTACGTTTAATTGTAATCAAATTTACTACAGTTGCGATTAGCTCTGTGTTAATAGGTAGTTAAAAGACTCCTAAATTAATTTCTCTACAATGCTATTGCAGGGCCCTAGATTATGTGTATTTTTGCACAAATTTTTTCGATATGTTATCAGTTTCTAATTTATCCATTCAATTTGGAAAACGCGTTTTATTCGACGAGGTAAATGTAACTTTTACTCAGGGTAATTGTTATGGAATTATCGGTGCAAACGGTGCCGGTAAATCAACCTTTCTAAAGGTGGTTTCTGGACAACAAGACAGTACTTCTGGTCATGTTCACTTAGAACCTGGAAAGCGTATGTCGATCTTGGAACAAAATCACAATGCCTACGATGCTGATACGGTACTCGATACTGTGCTTAAAGGAAATAAAGTACTCTATAAGATTAAGAATGAAATCGATGCGCTTTATGCAGACTATACCGATGAAAACGCTGAAAAGATTGGAGAACTTCAGGTGCAATTCGAAGAAATGAACGGTTGGAATGCCGATTCAGAAGCTGCAGCACTTTTGTCAAACCTTGGAATCAAAGAAGACAGTCACTACAGCTTGATGAGTGATATGGATCCAAAATTAAAAGTGAGAATACTTTTAGCACAAGCGCTTTTTGGAAATCCTGATGTTCTAATCATGGATGAGCCTACCAACGACTTGGATTACGAAACGATCAATTGGTTGGAAAACTTTTTAGCTGATTACGAAAATACAGTGATTGTGGTATCTCACGACCGTCACTTCTTAGACGCTGTTTGTACCCATATCGCCGATATTGACTTTGGAAAAATCAATCTGTATTCTGGTAACTACACCTTTTGGTATGAGAGTAGTCAGTTAGCGGCCAGACAACGAGCTCAACAAAACAAAAAGGCTGAAGAAAAAGCTAAAGAACTTCAGGAGTTTATCTCTAGGTTTAGTGCCAATGTTGCTAAGAGTAAACAGGCGACTTCTAGAAAGAAAATGCTCGATAAGCTCAACGTAGCTGAAATCAAGCCTTCAAGTAGACGTTATCCTGCTATTATTTTTGAACGCGAACGCGAAGCAGGAGATCAAATTTTAAATATTGAAAATTTATCTGCGACATCTGAAGACGGTGATTTGCTATTTAAAGACGTCAATCTAAACCTAGCAAAAGGAGATAAAGTAGCCTTGATATCAAGAGATGCCAGAGCGACTACTGCTTTTTATCAAATAGTCAATGGAAATAAGAAAGCTGATAGTGGCGTATTTCAATGGGGAGTGACCACACTACAATCTTATTTACCAGCTGACAACAGTGATTTCTTTAATGAAAATATCAGTTTAGTTGATTGGTTGCGTCAATGGGCTAAGACCGAAGAAGAAAGAGAAGAGGTTTACGTACGCGGATTCCTCGGAAAAATGCTATTTAGTGGAGAAGAGGCTCTTAAAAAATCAACTGTTCTTTCTGGAGGAGAAAAAGTGCGTTGTATGCTCAGTAGAATGATGATGCTAAGAGCTAACGTTCTAATGTTGGATGAACCGACGAACCACTTGGATTTAGAGAGTATTACAGCTTTTAACAACTCACTTAAAAACTTTAAAGGAACCGTTCTTTTAACGACTCATGATCACGAGTTTGCTCAAACAGTAGCCAATAGAGTTGTCGAAATAACTCCAAATGGAATCATCGACAGATACCTGAGCTTTGACGAGTATATGAACGATAAAGCGATTAAGGAACAAAGAGATAAGATGTACAGCTAATTATCTTAGCTGCGCATCAAAATCTTTTTCAAAACACTCCTGTAATTTTGACATGATCTTATCGATCTGCTTGTCTGTAAGTGTACTTTCCTGATCCAAGAGTGTAAAACTCAATCCATAGGATTTCTTGCCTTTAGGAAGATTGTCGCCTGTATAAACATCAAACAGACTCACCTCTTTTAAGAACTTGCGTTCTGAGTTAAAAGCTGCAGTTCTTAGACTTTCGAATTGATGTTCTTCTGGAATTAAGAGTGCAAAATCTCTGTTGACTTCAGGGTATTTAGGAATTTCTTTGAATTGAATTTCTCCTTTTGGAATAAGTGTTAAGATATGATCCCAATTAAAGTCAGCAAATAGCACTTCTTGTTTGATGTCAAATTTGCTAATCAGGGTTTTTTTAACGATTCCAAAGCTTACGAGTTCACGTTTTTTGTAGGCATAGGTGAGGCCTTCAGAAAAAAGATCTTTTGATGCTTGAGAGGTTTTGTTGAATTGTACCCCTAATCGTGTTAAGGTGTTTTCTACAACAGATTTTAGGTAAAAGAAATCAGATGCTCTCTCAAGACTATTCCAAGAATCAATTTCTCTGTTTCCAGTGATGTACACTGCGAGGTGTTTTTGTTCTTCAAATAGGTCTTCATTTCTAGAGTAGGTCTTACCAAACTCAAAAAGTTTGAGATTTGATTTTCTTCGGTTGATATTGTATGAAAGTGTTTCCAATCCAGTAAACAACATGGAAGTTCTCAATGTTGATAGATCTGTAGAAAGAGGATTAAGCATGCTTACTGCTTCACCATTGACTGGTAAAAGTTCAAGGTATTTTTCAGAAGATAAACTATTGGTCATGATTTCATAGAAACCCTGAGATGCCAATAAATTACCGATACTGTTTTGTACTTTGTGGTCGTCAAATGCAGACATTTTTGCTGTAGAAGCATTGACTTTAGTGCTAAATTCAATATTGTTATAACCGTAAACTCTTAGAATTTCTTCGATTACATCGACTTCTCTTTGAACATCAGTTCTGTAAAAAGGAATCGTAAGTCCCATTCCAGTTTCAGTTACATTGTTGACTTTGATTTCTAATGAAGATAGAATGGATTTGATCACTTCCCTCGGAATTTCCTGACCAATTAGGGAATTGATTCGATCAAAAGTCAAAAATACCTGATGGTCTTCCTTCTTTTTGGGATAGAGATCTTCTATGTCTGAGCTGATGGTTCCACCTGCTAATTCTTTGATTAAGATGGCAGCTCTCCTAAGAGCGTAGTCAACTAAATCAATATCAATTCCTCTTTCAAATCTAAATGAGGCATCGGTACTGAGTCCATGTCTTTTTGCAGATTTGCGAACACTAACAGGATTAAAGTATGCAGCTTCTAAGAAAATAGCTTTAGTTTCTTCTGTGACACCTGAGTTCTTTCCCCCAAATACACCGGCAATACACAGTGGTTTTTCGGCGTCACAAATCATTAAATCTTCAGCATCTAGGCTGCGCTCAACATCGTCAAGAGTTGTGAACTTTGTTCCAGCTTCCAGTGTTTTAACAATAATCTTATTGCCATTAATCTTATCGGCGTCAAAGGCGTGGAGGGGTTGCCCTAAATCGTGAAGAACGTAATTAGTGATATCAACCACATTGTTTTTTGGATTGATTCCTATGGCTTTTAATCGATTTTGTAACCAATTTGGACTTGGTTTAATGGTTAAGTCTGTAATAGTAACTCCACAATATCTTGGAGCTAATTCAGGATTGCGAACATCAATCGGAATTTGTAGATTTCTTTTTTCAACAGCAAAATTCATCACTGATGGAGTAATTATCCCTTTAGTTACTCCTTGTTGTATAAGACCAGCTCTCAAATCTCTCGCAACACCAAAGTGACTCATTGCATCCGAACGGTTTGGAGTTAGTCCTATATCAAAAATTTGATCGCTTTCTACCTTGAAAACTTGACTACAGGGGGTTCCAGGTTCTAGATCAGGATCAAGAATCATGATTCCATCGTGTGAATCTCCTAATCCTATTTCGTCTTCGGCACAAATCATACCTTGACTCACTTCACCTCTAATCTTACCTTTTTTGATCACCCATGACTCTCCTTCTGGAGTGTAAAGCGTGGTGCCGACTGTTGCGACAGCAACCTTTTGTCCCTTTGCTACATTGGGTGCTCCACAGACAATTTGAAGAGGCTCATCTCCACCTATAGAAACAGTGGTTAGGCTCAAACGGTCCGCATTGGGGTGTTTTTCACATGTCAGTACTTCTCCAACAACAACACCTTGTAGGCCACCTTTTACAGATTCAAAATCACTAACACCTTCAACTTCTAAGCCAAGATCAGTTAATAGAGCAGCTGTTTTATCAGCATTCCAGTCAATTTCAATAAATTGTTTTAACCAGTTGTACGATATTTTCATTTGAGTAATTCTACGATCGGATATCCGAAATTTACAAAGCACAAATATAAGCAATGACCAGTCTCTACAGAAATTAAAAAATAGATATGTGATAGATTCTTATCTTTGGGTATAAAAATATACCTATGAGAGCCTATTTTAGTTTAGTTATTAGCATCATTCTTTTTTATTCCTGTACTAATTCAGCTATAGAACCCACATTGGGGACTTATAGAGCGGAAATGATAACAGTTGACAATTCCGTCTTGCCTTTTAAATTTGTGTTGTTAAAGAGCTCTGATCAGCTAATTATGAAGGTGGAAAATGATAAAGAAACACTGATATATGACGAAATTCAGATTCTTGGAGATTCAATTCGAATCGATATGCCACCTTTTGATGCTGTAATTATAGCTCAAATTGGAGAAGGTCGTCTCGATGGAAGATACCTCAAAGAAGAATCGGGAAGAGAAACGCCTTTCAGTGCCTATTTAAATAAGGCACCTAAATTTGAATCGACTAAAAAAGCAAATTTTGATCTCAGTGGTAACTACAAAACTGTTTTTAGACCTGAAAAACCTTATCCTGGACTAGGAATCTTTTCTCAAAATGGAAATGAGGTTTCAGGTACCTTTAGAAAAAACTCCGGGGATAATCGCTTTTTATCTGGAATAGTAAGTGGTGATTCAATTGTGCTTTCGACATTCGATGGTGCACACCCATATTTAGTTAGAGCTGAAAAAAAAGGAGATACCATTTATGGGAAACTCTACTATGAAAGTCATTCGGTAACCGAATTTTGGATGGTTCGAGACGATTCCTTTCAATTAGCAGAAGCCAAAGAGCTCACCAAATTAAATAAAGGCTACGATCGAATCGACTTTAGCTTTAAAAGCCCTGATGGGAATATGGTTAGTTTAAGTGACGATCAATTTAAAGACAAGGTAGTTGTGGTTCAAATATTGGGAACCTGGTGTCCTAATTGCTTGGATGAAACCAAGTTCTTTCTATCCTATATCAAGGAGAATCCAACTGAGGATTTAGCTTTTATTGGACTTAGTTTTGAAAGTGCTCGTAGTGAAGAACGAGCGATGATGAGAATTCAGAGAATGATTGATAAATTGGAGATTCCATATCCTGTTTTACTTGCTCAATACGGAAGTACTGACACACAACTAGCTCAAGAAAAATTACCGATGCTAGATGGAATAAGATCTTATCCAACAATGATTATTATTGATAAATCTGGAAAAGTTCATTCTATTCACACTGGATTTAATGGACCAGCAACAGGAAAGGCCTACGAAGACTTTAAAAAGGAATTTGACCTGGAGATCAAAAGTCTACTCAACGACTAAATAATAGTCGATCTTCCCAATCCAATATTTTCAATATTGAAATTGTAGACATCATCTGAATCTTTGATCGCTTCTGATAAATAATCTCCAATAGTAGAGCAGGAGTGATTTTCAGTAAGCTGATAAGAAGAATCTACCATATTATTGTTGATGGCCGATTGGATGGCTCTCATAATCGATAAAGCCTCTTCGTTTAGACCAAATCTCGACAATAACAAGGTAGCAGCATAAATAGCAGCTAAAGGATTTGTTCGGTCTGATTCAAGGGCCTTAGGAATACTGATTAAAGGCTCAAATAAATTACAGTGAATACCGTCGTGCGCCTCTGGTAATAGGGCAGCAGTACCTGTGAGTACTTTGGATTGAGCTGCGAGAATATCACCCAAAAAGTGATCGCTCAATAGAATGTCAAACTCTTTGGACTTCACCAACATTTGTTCGACAGCCTTAGCAATACTTATAATTTCAATACTCACCGATGGATAACTCTGTCCGATTCTCTTTACAGTGTTCTGCCAATAAGAATTTGAATCTTCTAAGTGATCAGGATTGATAAGAGTCAGTTTTTTCTTTCTGTTTTTAGCTGTTCTAAAAGCTAAGTGAATCATTTTTTCAATATGATTCTCAGAGTACTTATAACGTCCTAAACCTAGTTTTAAAGCTGAGTGTTCTTTTTGAGTAGGGTTGGCCTTAAAGAGAATAAACTCATATAGGGCTGCTAAGTCTTCTTTGAAAACTCCCTGTGCTCCTAAGTTTTTTAAGGGTAATGTCGCTTTGATACTCACGTATAAATCGAGTGCATCAGTCAGCGTTAAATGCTTTAATTCAGGATTTTCAAGCTCAAATCTTCTTGTGATTTTAACACTGGATAAAACCGCATTAGAACTTTTTAACAGTTGAATATCCTCATTGCTGAGAATTATCTTACCACCCTCTAATGGTTTGCTGAGATGCGTATAGGTGAAATTGTGATCGAAGTTTTCACTGATCGCATCTAAACATTTTAAAGCCTGTTGTAAGACTTCGGATCCCGTTCCGGGAGTAGAAAGGGTGGTGATATTGATATCCATACTAAATGTTGATCTTACTGTCTTTGATGATATCGTGAATATCTTCGTCGAGTACTTCTTTCTTGCGATCTGCGTATTCTAAAAAGACTTTATAAACATCATCTAATTGTAATTTAGTAAGTTCATAACCAACTATCTTCGCTCTGTAGGCTAAAGCAGCACGTCCTGAACGAGCCGTAAGAACAATTGAAGATTCAGTAACTCCCACATCATGAGGATCGATAATCTCATAAGTTTCACGGTTTTTTATCACACCGTCTTGGTGAATTCCTGAAGAGTGAGCAAATGCATTAGCTCCAACAATTGCTTTGTTAGGTTGTACAATCATTCCCATATTGTGAGATACCATTTGTGAGGTGCTGTACAATAATTTTGAATTGATGTTGGTGTCTAAATTGAGATAGGGATGTTGTCTCATAATCATTACCACTTCCTCTAAAGAAGTATTTCCAGCGCGTTCTCCAATACCGTTGATGGTACATTCGATTTGACGTGCTCCATTGATGACCCCTTCTATTGAATTTGCAGTAGCAAGTCCCAAGTCGTTGTGACAGTGACAAGACAATACTGCTTTGTCAATACCAGTAACATTTTCTTTTAAATATTTGATTTTAGCTCCGTATTCATGAGGTAAGCAATAACCAGTAGTGTCTGGAATATTTAATACCGTAGCTCCAGCCTTAATTACTTCTTCACAAACTCTAGCTAGGAATTCGTTGTCGGTTCTACCGGCATCTTCAGCGTAGAATTCAATATCTTCGACAAAGCTTTTTGCATACTTTACTGCTGCAACCGCTCTTTCGATGATTTCTTCTCTTGTGGAGTTAAATTTGTGTTTGATATGAGAATCAGAAGTTCCAATTCCTGTATGTATACGAGGTCTTTTGGCGTGTTTTAAAGCTTCTGCAGCAACTTCAATATCCTTTTTAACGGCTCTAGTCAATCCACAAACAGATGCGTTTTTGACTAATTTTGAAATTAATTCTACAGAGTGAAAATCACCAGGACTAGAAACTGGAAATCCAGCTTCAATGATGTCTACTCCCAACTCGTCAAGACGGGCAGCAATTTCAAGCTTTTGTTTGGTGTCTAATTTACAACCTGGAACCTGTTCTCCATCTCTTAAAGTGGTGTCAAAAATATATACCTGCTCTTTACTCATTATATTTCATTAGTTTTGAATAATAAACGAAAATAGTACAAGCAGTTGAATAATCACCCATGGGTCGCAAATTATTACAATGCTTATTCTAGTTTCAAATGCATTACAGCTTTAATATTTAGCAAGTTAGGAACTATTTTTTACGATGACAAATACACATAAAGATTCTTTGTTTGTTTTAGTTAAATCACTGTCCAAATCAGAAAAGAGACAATTCAAGCTCTATGCTGGACGTTTAGGGGTTAATACGGACTCAAAGTTTATTGCTCTTTTTAACCTTTTAGACAAGATGTCTCAGTATGATGAGGAGGTGATTTTAAAGAGCGGGATTGTAAAAAAAGCTCAGTTATCTAACCTAAAAGCGCATCTCTACAAACAAATTTTAATCAGTCTTCGATTAAATCCTGTGAATCAAAATGTGAGAATACAGCTCAGAGAACAGTTGGATTTTGCTACCATACTCTATCACAAAGGGCTTTATAAACAGAGTCTTAAAATTTTAGAAAAGGCAAAGAGTTTGGCAAATTCTCATCAAGAAAAAAGTATTGCATTTGAAATTGTAGAATTAGAGAAAGTCATTGAAACACAATATATTACCAGATCTATACCCGAACGAGCTGATGAGCTTTCAAATGAATCAGAGCTTTTGTCTAAAGACAATTTATTGGCCAGTAAACTTTCAAATTTATCACTGCAACTCTATGGGATGATGCTCAAATTTGGATATGTCCGTTCCGATGAAGAACTAAAAAAAGTAGAGGTATACTTTAAGAAGCACTTGCCAAAAGTGCAATTAGATCAGCTTGGATTCAGAGAAAAGTTATGGTATTACAAGGCATTTCTTTGGTATTCTTTCTTGACTCAAGATTTTTTGTCATCTTATAAATACGCTGCTAAGCTCGTCAACTTATTTTACGACAATCCGGAGATGATTCGCCTCAATCCAGTCTTTTATTTGAAGGGGAATAACTATTTATTAGAATCATTGTTCTTTCTTAAATACAGCAGTCAGTTTAAAGAGGTGTTATCAAAATTGGAACTCGAAATTGACAAAGGATCCATACCTCAAAATGACAATTTGTTGTCCTTGAGTTTTTTGTATTTAAATGCCCATAAACTCAATCAGTATTTTATCGATGGATCTTTTGAGGAAGCGCTTTATTTAGTTGATAAGATCAACAAGGGTATCTCAGAGCACAAAGATCGAATTGATCAGCACCACATCATGGTGCTCTATTACAAAATAGCCAGTTTGTATTTTGGAGTAGGGGATTACAAAAGCAGTATTCACTATCTCAAATTTATCATCAATAACAAGACCTTAAAAATGAGAGAAGATTTGATGTGTTTCTCTCGATTATTGAGTTTAGTAGCTCATTATGAGGCAGGTATGGATTATCATTTAGAGGTGCAACTCAAAAGCACCTATAAGTTTTTGTTGAAAATGAATGATTTACAGGCAGTACAAAAAGAGATTATTAAATTTTTGAGAAAACTGGGGGACATCTATCCATCGGATTTAAAGTCGGCATTTAAGGAATTGTACGAGGATTTAAAGAAATACGAAGATCACCCCTACGAAAAGAGAGCCTTTTTGTATCTCGATATTTTATCCTGGCTTGAAAGTCACCTAGACAACAAACCAATCGCTAGAGTCATCAAAGAAAAATCGAAAGTAATCAACAGATAATTAATCACATAACCTCCAAAGAGGATCATGTGTTGGTGCAGGAGCAACGATCGTCAGTTGTTCTTTTTTTACTGGATGCATAAAGACTAGTTTCCGAGCGTGAAGATGAATACTGTTATCTTGGTTTGATCTAGGAAAACCGTATTTTAAATCACCTTTAATAGGACATCCAATTTTTGAGAGTTGAGCTCGTATTTGATGATGTCTACCTGTGTGTAAGTCAATTTCTAAGAGGTAAAATCGATCAAATGACTTTATCAATTGATAATCAAGTGAAGCTTTTTTAGAATCTTTTACCTCCTTGTCATGTGCATAGGATTTGTTTTGTTTTGGATTCCTAACTAAAAAGTGAATCAGACTAGCACTTTTTTTTTGAGGTTTGTTTTTGACGATGGCCCAATAGGTTTTTTGAGATTCCTTTTCAGCAAACATTTTGTTTAATCGTGTCAAGGCTTTTGAAGTCTTAGCAAATACGACAATGCCGGTAGTCGGTCGATCCAATCGATGTGGAACTCCTAGGTAGACAGCTCCTGGTTTATGATCTCTCTTTTTTATAAAGTCTTTGATGAGTTCACTCAGTGGAGCATCCCCAGTTTGATCTCCTTGTACAAGATCACCTGCTCTTTTATTTACTATAAAAAGGTGGTTGTCCTCGTAGAGTATTTGAATCGAATCAACGGTTGTCTTGGTAGTTTGAAGCAAGAGTTCTATTAGTATTGTTCGTCTTGATTAGGGAAATCTTTAGACTTGACGTCAGTGACATACTGCTTGATGGCAGTTGACATTTCTTCGTAGAGATTCATATACCTTCTGAGGAATCTAGGATTGAATTCATGAGTCATTCCCAAAAGATCGTGAATGACTAAAACTTGTCCATCAACTCCATTTCCAGCTCCAATACCGATAATTGGAATACTCACACTCTTGGCTATTTCTGTAGCTAAACTTGCAGGAATCTTCTCTAATACGATAGCAAAACAACCCAATTCTTCGAGTAGTTTGGCATCTTTTTTTAATTGATCAGCTTCCGCCTCCTCCTTTGCGCGAACCGAATAGGTCCCAAACTTATAGATAGATTGTGGGGTGAGTCCCAAATGACCCATAACAGGAATCCCAGCTCTAATAATTCTTTTTACAGAATCTTTAATGTCTTTTCCACCTTCTAGTTTTACGGCATGAGCACCTGATTCTTTCATGATTCGAATTGCAGATTTCAACGCTTCTTTAGGATCGGATTGATAACTCCCAAAAGGAATGTCAACAACTACTAATGCTCTCTCAATGGCTCTTATCACAGATTGAGCGTGATAGATCATTTGATCAAGCGTTATAGGTAAAGTGGTTTCGTGACCTGCCATTGTATTGGAGGCAGAATCGCCCACTAAAATCACATCTACTTTAGCGTTATCTACAATTTTTGCCATCGAATAATCGTAGGCTGTTAGCATGGAGATTTTTTCCCCCTGCTGTTTCATATCCACTAGGGACTTTACAGTAACGCGTTTAAATTCTTTTTTTGCTGTCGACATAGCTGAGTTTTGAGTTGTAAAAGTACAAAAAGCCTGTAAAAGCTCAATTGGATGAGTTGTCACATTCATCTCTGGTTCGAGTATCGATGATATTGCTAATTAACCACCGATCTTCAACTAGAGCAAATATAAAGGAATTTACACCACAATGACTCAATTTCTCATTGACATAAAACTGATAAGGAACAAAGGCATGGGCGAGTCCTTTGTCAATCGTTATGGTTGCCTTAAAGATTCGTTCTTCAAAATGAATACTATCAGGTATTGAACCAATGGAGCTGATAAATTTTGAAATACTTTCATCAACCACTTTGGTGGTGCCTTCCTTGGTTTTAATTACTGATTGTAGTGTTGCAGTCCCTTCGAAATAAGTTTTAAGCTTGGTACTGTCTTTTTGATGAAAATCATCAAAAAAGGCTTTTATTTTTTGATCGATCACTGAATGTTCTGTTTGTTGTGCATTCGAAAATGTTATCAATAAAAGTCCTATTAGAATAAAAGTATAGTTCATAATCAATGGTGTTAACAATCTGAAAAACCAACACTAACGGCAAGACCTCCAGTAGATGTTTCTTTGTAATTGGTGTTCATGTCTTTGGAAGTAGCCCACATGGTTGAAACGACCTTGTCCAACGTGACTTTTATAGAATCGACATCGGTTTCCAAGGCTAGGGTGGAGGCACTTATCGCTTTAATAGCACCCATAGAGTTGCGTTCAATACAAGGAATTTGAACCAGTCCACCTACAGGATCACAGGTTAGTCCTAAATGATGTTCCATGGCAATTTCTGCAGAAGTTAAAATTTGTTTTGGAGTACCTCCCACAACCGCGGTTAATCCAGCGGCAGCCATTGCAGAAGAAACACCTATTTCAGCTTGGCAGCCTCCAAGTGCAGCTGAAATCGTAGCTCCTTTTTTGAAGATACTACCGATTTCACCGGCCACTAATAAGAATTTTTTGATTTTATTAAAACTCGCTTTGTGATTTTCAATAACAATGTAGTACATGAGAACTGCAGGTATGACTCCAGCAGATCCATTGGTAGGAGCAGTGACAACTCTACCCATCGCAGCGTTTACTTCATTGACACTGAGAGCAAAACAGCTAACCCACTTGAGAATTTCTTTAAACTTCACTTCTGTTTTACGAATGGATTCAATCCATTGCTGGGGATTAGAGTAGGGATGTTCTCCAATGAGTTTGGAGTGTAAATCAAAGGCCCTTCTTTTGACATTCAATCCTCCAGGAAGAATCCCTTCACTGTGACATCCTTCGTACATAGCTCCGAGCATGGTATCCCAAACCTGTTGAAGCTTAGCATCGATTTCATCTGCAGAACGAAGAGCAAGCTCGTTACTCCACACGACTTCATCCACACTCATTTGATTGTTTTTACAGTGTTTGAGCAAGTCTCCACCTGTATGAATAGGGAAGGGGAAGACACTTTTAAATTGCGCTACTTCAACAGTTTTCTTTTCCCCCTTTTCAATGATAAATCCACCACCTATAGAGTAATAGGTTTTTACAAACTCTTCACCGCTGTCGAGTAGGGAGATGAATCGAATTCCATTGGGGTGGTAGTTTAGAAATTTATTTCTAAAATCGATTTGAACTTCAGGATCAAAATCAATTTCACGGATTCCACTAAGGATAATTCTCTTATTTTTTGATATGTAATCAAGAGTTTGTTGGATGTCTTGTGAACTGATTGTTTCAGGGTCTTTTCCACTGAGCCCTAGCATAATTGCTTTATCGGTAGCATGACCTTTACCAGTTAATGAAAGCGAACCGTAAAGATGAACTCTTATGGATTTGATTTGATTTAGGGAATGTTTCGAACAAAGTTCTACAAGGTATTGCTCACAAGCTCTCCAAGGCCCTAAGGTATGAGAACTCGAGGGACCAATACTCACTTTGAGCATATCAAAAACACTGATGCATTCCATGGTTTTAGGTTTAAAGGTATCGTAAAAATAGACTTTATTTCGAACTCTTAACCATGACACAATAAAATTATAGTTCCAATTAAAACTGTCAGACTGTCATATTTTTATCAATGGCACAATAGTTGTCTTATGTGCTGTGAGTTTAAAATAAAATTGAAATAAAATTAAATACATAAATCATGAGTAAAATTATAGGTATCGATTTAGGAACAACGAACTCTTGTGTTTCCGTAATGGAGGGGAATGAACCCGTTGTAATTCCTAATGCAGAAGGAAAAAGAACAACGCCTTCCGTTATAGCCTTTGTTGAAGGTGGTGAAATCAAGGTTGGAGATGCTGCAAAAAGACAGGCAGTAACAAATCCTGAAAAGACCATTTATTCGATCAAACGATTTATGGGGAACAAATTTTCTGAATCTTCTAAAGAAGCAGGACGCGTACCTTATAAAGTAGTTAAAGGTGACAATGATACTCCTAGAGTAGATATTGACGGACGTTTGTACACTCCTCAAGAATTGTCAGCGATGGTTCTTCAAAAGATGAAGAAAACAGCTGAGGATTATTTGGGACAAGATGTAACAGGAGCTGTTATTACAGTACCTGCATACTTTAACGACGCACAGCGTCAAGCTACTAAAGAAGCTGGTGAAATTGCTGGTTTAAAAGTAGAGCGTATTATCAATGAGCCAACTGCTGCTTCACTAGCATATGGTTTAGATAAAAAAGATAAAGATCAAAAGATTGTTGTATTCGACTTTGGAGGTGGAACTCATGACGTTTCCATCCTTGAATTAGGTGATGGTGTATTCGAAGTATTATCAACTGATGGAGATACCCACTTAGGGGGGGATGATGTTGATCAAAAAATTATCGATTGGTTAGCAGATGAATTCATGGCAGAAGAAAATATGGATCTCAGAAAAGACGCCATGGCTCTTCAACGTTTAAGAGAGGCTGCTGAAAAAGCGAAGATTGAACTTTCATCTTCTGCTCAAACAGAGATCAACCTTCCTTATGTTACAGCTACTGCTTCAGGACCTAAGCACTTAGTGAAAACATTGACTAAAGCTAAATTCGATCAATTAATTGACGATTTAGTAGCGCGTACCATTAAACCATGTGAATCTGCATTAAAATCTGCAGGGCTTTCTAAGAGTGATATCGATGAAATTATCTTAGTTGGTGGTTCTACTCGTATTCCTGCTGTTCAAGAAGCGGTTGAGAAATTCTTTGGAAAGAAACCATCAAAAGGAGTAAACCCAGATGAAGTTGTTGCTGTAGGAGCTGCAATCCAAGGTGGAGTTTTAACTGGAGATGTTAAGGATGTATTGTTGTTAGATGTAACGCCACTTTCATTAGGTATTGAAACTATGGGAGGTGTGATGACAAAACTCATCGAATCAAATACAACCATTCCTACGAAGAAATCTCAGGTGTTCTCTACAGCTGCAGATAATCAACCTTCAGTTGAGATTCACGTATTACAAGGTGAGCGTCCAATGGCTCAAGACAATAAAACAATCGGTCGTTTCCACTTAGATGGTATTCCACCAGCACAAAGAGGGGTTCCTCAAATTGAAGTAACCTTCGATATTGATGCTAACGGTATTATCAAAGTATCTGCTACCGATAAGGCGACTAACAAGACGCAAGACATTAGAATTGAAGCTTCTTCTGGATTGACTGAAGAAGAAATTCAAAAGATGAAAGCAGACGCAGAGGCGAATGCAGAGGCGGATAAGAAAGCAAAAGAAACTGCTGATAAGATCAACGAAGCTGATGCCATGGTATTCCAAACTGAAAAACAATTAAAAGAGTTTGGAGATAAACTCTCTGATGATAAGAAAGCTCCAATTGAAAAATCGTTGGAAGAGCTTAAAAAAGCCTTAGAGTCAAGAGATGTAGCGGTTATTACTCCTGCATTAGACGCTCTTAATGAAGCATGGAAAGTTGCTTCTGAAGAAATGTACAAAGCTCAGGCGGAAGCAGGACAAGCTCCTGGAGCTGATGGTGCTCAAGGTGAAGCTGCTTCAAGCGAAAACCAAGGAGATAACGTAGAAGATGTTGACTTCGAAGAAGTGAAGTAATTTCATAAAACAAATAGTTGAAAAGGGCGGATTTCCGCCCTTTTTTTTGATATTTTTACAAGGTGAAACAAGGAATCAAAAGCTTTATTACAGTATCCTTATTTGGGTTGTTTTTAGCTGCTAATGGCTATGGACAGCAGCTCAAAGGACGATGGGATTACGGACTTAATGGACCTGTAAAAAAATGTACTGTTCTCACTAGTTACGGTAAGGAACTTTACAGTTTCACTAGAGATGGAAAGCTCGAACAATTGATTTCCTTTTACGATGAAAACAATTACCAACAAATTAGCTATACCTACAAGGATAGCCTGCTTGTCGAAAGAAGAATCGAACTCTACGAAGCGGGTCAACTCGACCAAGAGGCCTCTGTGATTAACATATATCAAAACGACTCTACAGCAATTTTAAAAAGAGAAGTGATTGTTGATTATAAGGGAAGAACTCTGGAGGAATTAAACTTTAGTTACGATTCACTTCATCAATTAATCGAGATTAAAAAACTCACAAAAAACGGACAGTTAACAACACAATTTAGTCGTTTAAAAGACAGTTTAGGTCATTACAAAACAACTGTACTTATCGATAGTGTTGTCAAACGACAAATCGATAGTATTCCGGCTTTATCGATGGAGCTCGATTCACTGATAAATGTTCGAAATGTATATTTTTTAGACGGTATAGAAGATCGAGCTGAAACTGTAAAATACGATCATCGGGCTAATGTCGTTTATCTCAAAAATGAACTTTATTTACTGGATTCAAATCAGTGGTATGTCGAAAAGGAAGAAGAATTTGAATTTAATGAAAAGGATCAAATGATCAAAAAGATCACCAAAGAGGGAACGACTACATTTACGCAAAACTTTGTTTATCAGACCGATGGGACTCAATATCAAAACTGGGTCAAACAAATTGTGATGCCTAATATGACCTACACGACAAGAATCATTGAATACTTTGAGGAGAACTAATCCTTTTTTCTAAATTTATCCTATGAATAAAGAAGCCGTACTATCTAAATGCAATCAAATCAGTAAAAACACACTGATGGAAACCTTGTCGATTGAATATATCGATGTGGGAGACGATTATTTAACCGCACGAATGCCTGTAGGTCCTAAGGTTCATCAGCCTGATGGAATTCTTCACGGAGGGGCTAGTGTCGCATTGGCAGAGAGTGTAGGATCAGCAGCCTCTTATATTTTCTTAGATGCTGAGCACTTTATGATTAGAGGGATGGAGATTTCAGCAAATCACCTCAAAAGCATTAAAGAAGGCTATGTATACGCTACTGCTCGTTTTATTCACAAAGGCAGAACGACTCAATTATGGGAAATTAGAATTTGCGATGAACAAGATCAATTGATTTCTCTTTGTAAACTTTCGACAATAGCACTTAAAAAGTAAATGAAAGAATATTTTTGTTCGAAGATTCAAAAGCAGTGGGACTCAAAGTTACCTTTTGTGGTCTTTTCACTCCCTCATCAAAGTCATACGACGGCATTTTTACAAAATGACGATCGTTTGATTCAAGATGCTCTTCTTCAAAAAAAAGGTTTTGTCATCGGTAGATTTGATTCAAAGGCTACTTATACGATCGAAAGTGATCATGTGTTGACTATAGATGAGCTTAACTGCAGTGAAGCTTTGATGGAATTCTCAATTTTTGATCAAGGTGATCGACAAAAACACATACAAAGTGTTCAAAAAGCAGTGGACTACATCAAAAAAAGTTCTTTGGAAAAGGTGGTGCTCGCTCGTGAAATCAAAGCACATATCAAGGCTAATCCTCTCGATATCTACTGTAAACTCAACAAGACTTACCCTAAGGCATTTACCTATTGCTTTTATCATCCCCAAATAGGTTTGTGGATAGGAGCTAGCCCTGAATTGTTAGTGTCTGTAGCAGATCAAGAATTTAAAACAGTATCACTTGCAGGTACCAGGTGGGCTGATTTATCAGCTCAATGGGGATCCAAAGAATTAGAAGAGCAACAATTAGTCACTCGATATATCGAACGACAATTAAGGGGCTTAAACCTCACATTTGATTGTTCTGATGTTGAAACGGTTCAGGCAGGTAACTTATTACACCTCAAGCAGGAATTTTGCGGACAACTAAAAGCTTCACAGTTGATTGATTTGATAAAAGCCTTACATCCAACTCCTGCAGTATGTGGCTTGCCGGCCAATCTAGCACATCAGTATCTCAAAGAGAATGAAGATCTAAATCGCATTTTTTACGCTGGTTTTATGGGTCCGGTACAACAAATTGATTCTAGAGGAGAAGTCTATTCATATTTAGGAGTCAATATTCGATCGATGAAGATTGATCATCAGATTGCGAGTCTCTACGTAGGTGGTGGAATTACTGCAGATTCTAATCCAGAATTAGAATGGGAAGAAACGGTCAAAAAATCGATGACACTATCCTCCATCTTTGAATAATTTTTTTTTAAAATTATGAGGTTATGAGTTCAAGGGACTGTATTTTTGTTATATGAAGTATTCGAGAATCCCATTGGCTCAAGCGATATGCACCGAGTGTAAAAATTTCAATATTGAGCGCATTGTCATTTCTCCAGGTTCTCGAAACGCTCCATTAACCCTTAGCTTTTCAGCGGATCCCTTTTTTAATTGTTACAGTATTGTAGATGAGCGTTCTGCTGCATTTTTTGCATTGGGTATGGCTCAACAAACAAATAAGCCGGTCGCTTTAGTCTGTACTTCTGGTTCAGCATTGTTAAACTATTATCCCGCTATTGTCGAAGCCTATTACGCTCAGGTACCACTAGTTGTAATTTCAGCAGATCGCCCTTCTTATTTGATCGATAAGGGTGATGGACAGACCATACGTCAAGACGGGGTCTTTTTTAATCATATTGGACATCAAGTCAATCTCATTCAAGATTGTTCTCATGCCAGTGTAAAATGGCAAAAGGGATTGGGTATTACGCTTTCTTCGGATATAGAAATAGAGCAAGAGCAGGAGTCTATCCTTCATTCTAACAAGAGATTGATTAGACAAGCTTTGGAATCGTCTTTGGAATCTCAATGGCCAGTGCATCTCAATGCTCCATTTGAAGAGCCCCTATATCAGCTTGAAGAAGTTGCTGATCAAAGAACTCCAGTTAAAATCAAATCAAAAACAACTCTCGATTATAAGTGGGATGAACTTCAAGAAGTATGGGATGGTTCTAAAAAGACTCTAATCATTATTGGACAGTGTTCTTTTGATCAACTTTCAGATGATTTAATTAATCGATTAGGAGAGTCTGATGCGTTTTTAGTTTTGACTGAAACGACTTCGAATGCCCATCATCCTAATTTTATCGAACGAATTGATAGTTTGTTAGTTCCTCTAGAAAAGAAAAATGATCCTCAAATGTGGTTGGATCTCCAACCCGATTTAGTCATCACTATTGGGGGAGCTATCGTCTCTAAGAAAATCAAACAGTTTTTGAGAACCTATGCTCCTAAAACACATTGGCATTGGGGTAAAAACAAAGCGAACGATACCTTTTTTAAATTGACACAACATCTAAATGTCAGTGTTGAGGAATTGCTTACAAAGTTTTTATCGGATTCTAAATCTAGTCATTCGAATGCCTATAAAACTCAATGGACTGCAACCTATAATACCATTCTGTCAGGGTCAGAAGATTTTGTTCAAACCCTTCCTTTTTCAGACTTACAGGTTCATGTGGCCTTGTCAAAACTCGATTTAAAGGATGTGTTGGTTCATTATTCCAATTCGGCTTCCATACGTTATGCGCAGCTCTTTCCCAATATGAGTTGTCATCAATTGCACTGTAATAGAGGAGCCTCAGGAATAGACGGTTCGACATCTACAGCAGTAGGTGCCAGTATTGTGTTTAAAGGAATGACTGTTTTAGTGACTGGGGATTTGAGCTTTTTATACGATTCAAACGCCTTCTGGAATTCATATATTCACCCTAATTTTAGAGTGCTGCTTATCAATAATTCAGGTGGAGGTATCTTTAGAATTTTACCGACTTCGATTGATGATAAAAACTTTGAAACCTACTTTGAAACCCCACACAATGTCAATATAGAAGCGCTTTGTACTGCTTATGGAATTTCATACAGTACAGCTGATGACAAGCCTTCTCTTGATCGTGAATTAAGTGAATTTTTAGAGCCTTCAAATAAAGCAAAAGTACTGGAGGTAAAAACACCGAGATTGATCAACGATAAGGTCTTAAGCGACTATTTTGCGCATTTGAGTTCCCAAATCAGTTAGGATTACCGAATTAAGTTTACTTTTGTCGTATGATATATTTAGGCAAATTCAACAACTTATCAATTTTAAGAGAGACTAGCGTTGGACTATTCTTAGGTGATGAAGATGGTACCGATATTTTACTTCCAAATAAATACAAGCCAGATTCGTATCAGATAGGAGATCAGCTCGATGTTTTTTGTTATTTAGACCATCAAGAACGACCTGTGGCAACTACTCTTAAACCCTATGTTCAAAGAGATAAATTTGCCTTACTAAGGGTTGCTGAAGTCAATGAAATAGGAGCTTTTATGGATTGGGGTCTTGAAAAACACCTCTTAGTTCCATTTAAAGAACAGCGATTTAAGATGGTCGAAGGACAATCTTATGTCGTATACTGCTATTTAGATGAAGTAACTTTTAGATTGGTCGCTTCCAATAAGCTCGATAAGTTCTTGTCGAATGATACCATGGATTTAGAAATAGGTGAGGAGGTATTTGTGCTTCTTACTCGTGAATCTGAATTAGGATGGGATGTCATTGTCAACAATAGGCATAAGGGATTGATTTACGCTAATGAAGTCTTTAAAAAACTTGCTGTCGGTGATAAACTTAGAGCTTATGTCAAAAAAATTAGAGAAGATCAAAAACTAGACATTAGCTTACAACCAATCGGTATAGCTGTTATCGAGCCTTCTTCACAAAAGATCATCGACTTCTTAAAAGATCACGACGGTTATATGGAGCTCAATGATAAATCCTCTCCTGAAGCGATTAAAGATGTTTTAGAAATGAGTAAAAAAACCTTTAAAAAAGCATTGGGGAGCCTTTATAAAAACAAACTAGTAACGCTAAAAGACGAAGGAGTTTATTTAAATGAGCACTAAGGTATCGGTTTGGATTAAGGCCGCTCGGCTGAGAACGCTTCCATTGTCATTTTCAGGTATTATAGCTGGTAGTTCGCTGGCTTATCAACAGGGTTTTATGCGTTATGAGATCCTTCTTTTTGCACTGCTTACCACCTTGTTGTTTCAGGTGCTTTCAAATTTCGCCAATGATTATGGAGATGGAGTTAAAGGGACAGATAATGACGATAGAATAGGGCCTAAACGGGTATTGCAATCGGGATTGCTTTCGAGATCATCGCTTAAGAAAGGGATGATTATTACTGCAATTACAGCCTTATTAAGTAGTTCTACCTTGATATATTTAGCCTTTGATAGTTGGGTGTATATTCTCTTGTTTTTACTCTTTGCATTTTTGAGTATATGGGCGGCTATAGCCTATACCGTTGGGGATCGTTCTTATGGATACAGAGGTCTTGGAGATGTTTTTGTCTTTGTGTTTTTTGGTCTGTTAGCAGTCTTAGGAACAGTTTTTCTATATACTAAATCATTAAAACTCGATCATTTATACATCGCTTTGATTATTGGAATGTTGGCTACAGCAGTTCTCAATCTCAACAATATGAGAGATTGTGAAAACGACAAGAAAAGCGGTAAAAACACCATGGTAGTTAATTTTGGTCTCCAGTGGGCTAAAAAATATCACTTGAGTCTGATTTTGATACCTTTTGTAGCTGCTTTAGTCTATACCGTTCTTCACTATGCTTCTTTACAATCAGCCCTACACTTAATCGTCTTTATTCCCCTTTTTAAACATTTGAGATTTGTTAGTCAGTTAAAAGACCCTCGAAATTTTGATCCAGAACTTAAAAAAGTAGCTGTTCTAACTTTTTTATGGTCAATTTTATTTACACTTAGTTATCTTTAGGGTATAAACGGTTGCAGTGAATCAAAAGAAAAGTGTCAATATTTTAATTTTAGAACTTTATTCTCAAGTCAATACTGATTTCGAAAAGACTATTGCTGATCTTCAGTGTGATCATCTGTTAAATACGAAGAGTATCGATGAATTTGAAGAATCACTTCAGTTTGAACCTGTAAATCTGGTGTTGATTTCTTCACCTGCTTCAAAAAAAGTGTTATTGGATAAAGCAATCTCTATAAGCAGAGACAATCAAATCCCATTTGCTGTTATTTCTGAAGAGGAGTTAGAGTTAGACAATATCTCTGTATTTTCTAAAAGTGATTGTGGAGATGATATAGTTCAACTAATTGAAAGTCATGGATATAAAATTAATAGTATAGATTCTGTATCAAAGGAAAATACTCCCAAAAATCTTATCGATGACAGTATCTTTGTCAAGAGTAATCAACAGTATAAGCGCATTCCTTACAATGATATATTATTTATAAAATCGGATCATGTATACCTTGAAATACATACTATAAAGAATAAATATCTCGTTAGAGCAAGCTTTAAAGAATACGCTGAAAAGTTGCCCTCTGATCAATTTTATAGAGCTCATAAATCCTATATGGTCAATATCAATCATATATCGGTGATCAATCTGACTGATGTGATTATCAATCAAGTACACATCCCTATATCTAGAGAATTTAAAGCGTTTATTACTAAATCAATTCAGACCTAATGATTTTAAAAGCTTCTTATTGTTCATATGATTTGATCTTTAAAAGACCTAGTGGTACCTCCAGAGGTGTTTTGAAAACCAAGGAAACTTGGTTTATCAAACTTGAAGAGGGGAATCGATGGGGGATTGGTGAATGTGGAATTCTCAGAGGCCTAAGTTATGATGATGTTCCAAATTATGAAGAAAAGATTAAATGGGCCTGTCAACATATCCACTTAGGTAAAGAGTCACTGATTGAGGAGTTAAAGCTTTATCCAAGTATTGTCTTTGGATTGGAGCAAGCATTCAGATCACTTGAATCTAGGGATCCATTTTTGCTTTATGACAGTGAATTCACAAAGTCAGAATCTTCTATTAAAATTAATGGTTTGATTTGGATGGGAAGTATTGATTTTATGAAAAAGCAGATTGATCAAAAGCTACATGATGGAATTTCTTGTATTAAAATTAAGGTGGGTGCCTTGGATTTCGAAAGAGAATTGGAGTTGGTAAAATACCTTAGAGAACAAAGTTTATCAGTTGAAATACGATTGGATGCCAATGGCGGTTTTGATTCTGAAAATGCCTTAGAGCGTCTTAAAAGACTGTCTGAATACCAAATACATTCCATTGAACAACCTCTCAAACCCGAGTTTAAAGAGGAATTAGCGCTGCTTTCAAAATTGAGCCCCATTCCAATTGCTTTGGACGAGTCGCTTATTGGCGTTCTCGATCACAAGGAGCAAGAAGAACTCTTGGCATCTATAAAACCACAATACATTATCTTAAAGCCAAGTTTTCTAGGTGGATTTAATGCCAGTTCAAAGTGGATTCAACTAGCAGAAAGCATGAATATAGGGTGGTGGATTACTTCAGCCTTAGAGAGTAATATAGGACTTAATGCTATTGCTCAATGGACTTCAACTCTAAATTCAATCTTGCCTCAGGGATTGGGAACAGGAGCATTATATACTAATAATATTGAGAGTCCGCTCCTTATTGATAAAGATCTTTTGTATTATAGAAAATCCCTATATTGGGATATGGATAAAATTGAAGGATTATGTATTTAGAGCAGGCATATAAGACAAAAGGATCTTATTGGAAATACCTACCGTTTCCATTAGCTTTTATTGGAATGATGGCTTGGAATTTTTACGAGATTCAAACTAATGACATCAATGTTGAGCAGCAAATGAAGCTACTAGTCGATCTTTTTGGAAAAAACGGATTCTTAGCGATTACCCTGCTACAATTTGTAATTGGCTTAGCCTTCCTGCTGTTAATTGTAAGATACGTTCACAAACAATCATTCACCTCTTTAACCACTAGCAGGAATAAAATCGATTGGAAACGAGTTGGTTTTTCAGCCTTGCTCTGGTCTTTTATTACCCTAGTAGTTACTTTTGTAGAATACTGGATCAGTCCTGAGAGTTTTGTATTTCAATTCAATCTAAAGGCATTTATACCACTATTTATGATCTCAGTTTTAATGATTCCTCTACAAACAAGTTTTGAAGAATATCTATTTAGAGGGTATATGATGCAGGGATTAGGAGTATTATTTAAAAACAGATGGGTTCCCTTTGTGGTGACTTCTCTTTTGTTTGGATTAATGCACATTGGCAATCCAGAGGTAGAGAAGATGGGATTTGGGATTTTGATTTACTATATCAGTACTGGATTCTTTTTGGGATTAATAACCCTAATGGATGAAGGACTCGAGCTCGCATTGGGATTTCACGCTGCAAATAATACAGTCTCGGCATTACTTATAACTTCTTCATGGACTGCATTTCAGACGGATTCTGTCTTTTTAGATGTATCTGAGCCCAGTTTTGGAGCAGAAGTTTTTTTACCCTTGCTAATTATCTATCCAATCGTTCTTTTCATTTTTGCTGAGAAATATCATTGGAAGCATTGGAAGAAACGACTATTTTCGCCACTATTACCAAAAGATAAAACACACTATTAATGGAAGAATTAAAGCAAGAATTAAGACTGGTACACCCAAGTTTTTCAATTGACGGAATAAATATTTCAAAGGAACAACTCAGTAAAGTGTCCTATAGCTATATTAAAGAAGGGGAAGCTTTTGAAAAGGAAATCGGATTGTTTCTTTTAGATTGGCTCTCAGGTCGAGACACTGTGAAAGTGAAAACTTCAGGAACTACTGGTGAACCAAAGATCATGCATGTCAAAAAGGCTGCGATGTACGGATCAGCATTAGCTACTGCAGATTATTTTAATTTAAGTCCAAATTCAAAAGTACTACACTGTCTTCCCTGTGAATATATAGCTGGTAAGATGATGCTTGTTAGAGCGATGGTATTAGGATTGAACATACAATTTGTAGAACCGACTTCTAATCCTTTACAAAAGCTAAAAGAACGCGTAGAATTTTGTGCTATGGTTCCTTTGCAGGTTCAAAATTCACTAGATAAATTGGATTTAATCTCCATGATTATTATTGGGGGAGCACCTATATCGGAAGATTTAGAATTGCGTATCGTGGAATCGATCGATCCTTATAAAACAAGGGCGTACCAAACTTTCGGTATGACAGAAACACTATCGCACATCGCTGTTCGACCACTTTTAAAAGACAGTCTTAAAGAGAAGAAGTTTATGACCGTTAAAGGGGTTAAAATTAGTTCTGATGATCGAGGTTGTTTGCAAATAACTGCTCCAGCCTTATTCGATGGCCAATTGACTACTAATGATTTGGTAACTATTAATCACGACTTTTCATTTACATGGTTGGGAAGAATCGATTATTTAATCAATTCAGGAGGAGTTAAAATCATTCCTGAAAATGTCGAAAAGAAAATTAAACATTTGATTAAAGGAAATTTCTTCTTGTACGGTTTAGAAGATAAAACCTTAGGACAGAAATTAACACTGATTACAGAAGACCCGCAAGAGGAGGATCTTTTAGATCAAATTGCCTCATCTGCTTCTGTTGAAAAATATCACATACCAAAGGAACTCATTCAAACGGGGCCTTTTGTGTTTACTTCTAATGGTAAACTTAGAAGAGAAAAAACAGTTAATAAATACAACCTTCATTAAGATGTTAAAGAAATTTGCACTCACATTTCTTGTGTGTCTAAGTTCGTATACCTATAGTCAACAAATACTCAGTGTAAGAGAGCAAGCTGAAGTAATTGACTCTATTTTGGAAGATCGATTGAACAATCTTCTTCCACATCTTATGGATGAGACCGATATAGATATGTGGGTGCTTATTTCAAGAGAATACAATGAAGATCCTGTATTAAAGACGATGCTGCCTGCAAATTGGTTGCACGCGAGAAGAAGAACTATTTTAGTTTTTTACAGGGATAAGGCTTTGAATCGTATCGACAAATTAGCGGTTGCTCGATATGCTGTTGGTAAATCAATTCAATCAGCATGGGATAAAGAACAACAACCAGATCAATGGAAGCGATTAATCGAGCTTATAAAGGAACGTAATCCTTCTAAAATTGCTCTTAATTACTCAAAAGACTTTAATATCTGTGATGGATTGGATAAGACAGATTATCAAGAGTTTATGGGTAATTTGCCTAAGAAATATAAGAATCGAGTTATTTCATCTCAACCCTTGGCAGTTCGATGGATCGAGACTAGAACTCCTTCAGAAATGAAGCTCTATTCTCAATTAGTTGAAATCACTCATTCAATCATTGAAGAGGCTTTTTCTTCAAAACAGATAACTGTTGGAGTTACTACTACCTCTGATTTAGAATGGTTTTTAAGACAAAAGGTTGTCGATTTGGGATTGGATACCTGGTTTCACCCAACTGTAGATATACAACGCTCTGAAGAGAAGTTGGTGTCTCATTTGTATTCCTTTTCAGGAAGACCTGATGATGAGGTGATTCAGCCAGGAGATTTACTACACTGTGATTTTGGAATTACTTATTTGAGATTGAATACCGACATCCAAGAATTGGCATACGTTCTTCGACCAGGTGAAGTTAGTGCTCCAGATTATTTAGTAGAAGCCTTAAAAAAAGGTAATCAACTCCAAGACATCCTCACATCAAATTTTAAAGTTGGAGCCTTGGGAAATGATATTTTAAAAGCATCTTTAACTCAAGCTAAAGAAAAAGGTTTAAAGCCTTCCATCTATACTCATCCATTGGGACTCTATGGTCATTCCTCAGGAACAACAATTGGGATGTGGGATGCCCAGAATGGAATAACAACAGAGGACGGAACTGCTTATCCAATGAGATCAGAGACCGTTTATTCCATAGAACTAAATACGACTGTTGAGATTCCTCAGTGGAAGAGGACCATCAGAGTCATGCTCGAAGAAAACGGTTATTTTGGAAAAGAGGGCTTTAGATATATTAACGGCCGTCAAAAAGAACTTCTTTTAGTGGGCGCTAATTCTTCACATATTTCGAATTAAACTTGTAAAACTCCAGTATTATAAGGCTTTTCAATTGGAGCCTGATTGGCAGCTTCTATTCCAATAGAAATCCAATTTCTGGTATCTAGAGGATCGATAACAGCATCAGTCCAAAGTCTTGCTGCAGCGTAATAGGGAGATATCTGTTCTTGATAATCAGATTTGATTTTATCTAGTAATTCCTTTTCTGTTTGTTGATCGATATTCTTGTTTTGAGCTTTTAATCGCTGCTTTTCAATCTGTAATAAGACATTGGCAGCAGAATTACCACTCATAACTGCAAGGGCAGAAGTAGGCCAAGAAACGATTAATCTTGGGTCATAAGCTTTACCACACATGGCGTAGTTTCCAGCGCCGTAACTGTTACCGACAATGATTGTAAATTTTGGAACGACTGAATTGCTCACAGCATTTACCATTTTAGCACCATCTTTAATAATACCACCGTGTTCGCTTTTAGAACCAACCATAAAACCTGTCACATCTTGTAAGAATACTAGAGGAATTTTCTTCTGGTTGCAGTTGGAAATAAATCTGGTGGCTTTGTCTGCAGCATCTGAATAGATAACGCCTCCAAATTGCATTTCACCTGATTTAGTCTTAACTACTTTTCGTTGATTTGCAACAATTCCAACAGCCCAACCGTCGATACGTGCATATCCAGTAAGAATGCTCTTACCATAACCCTGTTTGTATTGATCAAACTGCGAATCGTCAACTAGACGTTTGATGAGTTCCATCATGTCATAGGGAGTTGAACGATCTTTAGGTAGTTTGCCGTACAATTCCTCTTGATTTAATGCAGGAGCAAGAGATTTAATTCTACTAAAGCCTGCATTTTGAGGAGCTCCTAATTTATCCATGGTTCGTTTGATGATCTCAAGGGCCTCTTTATCGTCTTTTGCCTTGTAATCAGTCACTCCTGAGATTTCACAATGAGTAGTGGCTCCACCTAGAGTTTCATTGTCGATGGATTCTCCAATCGCTGCTTTTACCAAGTAGGAACCTGCCAAAAAGATACTGGCAGTTTTGTCGACAATGATTGCCTCATCACTCATAATAGGTAAATAGGCACCTCCAGCAACACAAGAACCCATAATAGCTGCTATTTGTGTAATACCCATAGAACTCATTACAGCATTATTTCTAAAAATTCTACCGAAGTGTTCCTTATCTGGAAAGATTTCATCTTGAAGCGGTAAATAAACTCCTGCAGAGTCCACTAAATAGATAATGGGTAATTTATTTTCGATCGCTATTTCTTGAGCTCTCAAATTCTTCTTAGCAGTCATCGGAAACCATGCGCCAGCTTTAACACTGGCGTCATTTGCAACCACTACACAGAGTCTGGATTGAACATACCCGATTTTAACAACTACTCCAGCAGAGGGACATCCTCCGTGTTCAAGATACATATCATCAGCAGCAAAGGCACCGATCTCTATCGACTTACTATTGGAATCTAATAGATAATCAACTCGCTCTCTGGCTGTTAGTTTTCCCTTTAAACGTTGTTTTTCAAGTTTGTCTTTTCCACCACCTTGATATACTTTGAGCAACTTTTTTTTAAGTTCACTCAGGGCTAGTTTATTGAAGTCTTCGTTTTTATTGAACTCTAAATCCATACCGTTAAATTTCGATATAAATATACGTAGGAATATTGATTAACTTTGAGGAAAACAAAATTTATGAATTATAAAATAAGATGGGGAATTGTTGGCCCTGGTAATATAGCACGCAAATTTACAAAGGATTTAATACAAATAGATGATGCTCAAATTACAGCTGTGGCTTCAAGGTCGATAGGGCGCTCTAAGTCATTTGCGGATGAATTTCATATCGATCGCTATTACGACAATTACGATCAATTATTTAACGACCCCAATGTCGATATCGTTTATATCGCAACACCCCATAATCATCATGCTGAATTGAGTAAAGCTGCTCTATTAGCAGGTAAAGCAGTGTTAAGCGAAAAACCTTCGGCCATGAACAAGGCTGAAATAGAAGAAGTTATAGAGCTTTCAAAAAAGAAACGACTGTTTTATATGGAGGGACTGTGGTCTCGATTTAATCCTTTGATTCAGGAAGTCTATGAAAAAGTTCAATCGGGAACTTTTGGAGAACTAAAATACCTCAAAGCTGATTTTGGCTTCTTTGCTCTAAATCGCCCTGATGATTCAAGAGTGCTCAATCCAAGTCTTGGTGGAGGATCACTTCTAGATATTGGAATCTACCCAGTTTTTTTAGCTTATCTAATGCTCGGAAAACCAAATAAGATCAAGACGATTCCAAAATTTTACAAAACAGGTGCAGAGGTTCAAATTTCAATAATCTTTGATTATGACAATGCACAGGCTGTTCTCTACAGTGGTTTTGTAAGTGAAACGGATTGTACAGCTCAAATTTCAGGAACCAAGGGTAGAATTCATATCGATACCAGATGGCATGAACCGACCACCTATCATCAACACACTAGCGAAGGTTCTCAGACCATTGAACACGACTTTAAAGGAAATGGATTTTCTTATGAAATAGAAGAAGTACACCGTTGTCTTAAGAATAATCTATACGAGTCTAATCTTTGGTCTCATCAAAACACTTTGGATCTCATAGGTCTATTAGATGATATCAGAGCTGACGCGGCTATTGAATTTTAAGGTAGAAATTATATTTACTCTTATTTTATTGCGATATTTGCTAGATCAAACAAACGAATAAAAACTACATTCAAATGAATAAAAATACTGTATTAGCCTGGGCTACATTTATAATGATCTTTATGGGATTGTTACTAGCCGCCTTAGCAATTTTCAAATATGATGAGATTGCCGGATGGGGATTCGGTGCCGTCTCATTAGGTTTCTTTGCTAATGCATGGGTGTTTAATGCACTTAAGGGAAGAGTTTAATAATAAATAGTTATCCAAATTTATGTCTGACGATAAAAAAGTAATCTTTTCAATGTCTGGTGTGACCAAGACATTTAAAAGTAGTAATACACCTGTTTTAAAAAATATCTATTTGAGCTTCTTCTATGGAGCTAAAATTGGGATTTTGGGTCTCAATGGTTCAGGAAAATCGACCTTGCTTAAAATAATTGCTGGTGTCGATACTAATTTTCAGGGGGACGTTGTGTTTTCTCCTGGTTACAAGGTTGGGTATTTGGAACAAGATCCTCAGTTAGACAATGAAAAAACGGTGATCGATGTCGTAAAAGAAGGGGTAGCTGATACAATGGCTATCTTAGATGAATACAATAGTATTAACGATCAATTCGGACTTCCAGAAGTCTATGAAGATCCTGATAAGATGCAGAAGTTAATGGATCGTCAGGCGGCGCTTCAAGATCAGATAGACGCTACCAATGCTTGGGAAATCGACACTAAATTAGAAATTGCAATGGATGCTCTAAGAACTCCAGAAGCAGATAAAAAGATTGGTGTTTTATCTGGTGGAGAACGCAGAAGAGTTGCCTTGTGTAGATTACTGTTACAAGAACCAGACATTTTGCTTTTGGATGAGCCTACCAACCATTTGGACGCTGAATCTGTTCACTGGTTGGAACATCATTTAGCTTCTTATAAAGGCACGGTGATTGCGGTAACTCACGACCGTTACTTTCTGGACAATGTTGCAGGTTGGATACTCGAATTAGATCGAGGTGAAGGAATACCATGGAAAGGAAACTATTCTAGCTGGTTGGATCAAAAATCCAAGCGTTTGGCTCAAGAAAACAAAACAGCTTCGAAACGTCAGAAGACCTTGGAACGAGAGTTGGAATGGGTTAGACAAGGGACAAAGGGAAGACACGCCAAACAAAAGGCTCGTTTGAACAACTATGAAAAGTTGATGAGTCAAGATCAAAAACAACTCGACGAAAAACTAGAGATCTATATTCCTAATGGACCTCGATTGGGAACTCATGTTATTGAGGCCAAAAACATATCAAAGGGTTTTGACGATAAATTGCTTTACGAAGATCTCAATTTTAATTTACCACAGGCGGGGATTGTAGGTATTATTGGTCCTAATGGTGCAGGTAAGACGACCATCTTTAAGATGATCATGGGAGAAGAAACTCCAGATTCTGGAAGCTTTAGTGTGGGTGAAACAGCCAAAATTGCCTATGTCGATCAATCGCACAGCAATATCGATCCTGAAAAGACGATTTGGGAGAACTTTAGCGATAAACAAGAACTCATCATGATGGGAGGTAGACAAGTAAATTCAAGAGCTTACCTCAGTCGTTTTAATTTTTCAGGAAGTGAGCAAAATAAAAAAGTGTCACTTCTTTCTGGGGGAGAACGAAATAGATTGCATTTAGCGATGACGCTCAAAGAAGAAGGAAATGTGCTATTACTCGATGAGCCTACAAACGATTTAGATATAAATACCCTTCGCGCTTTGGAAGAAGGTTTAGAAAACTTTGCAGGATGTGCGGTGATTATTTCTCACGACCGTTGGTTCTTAGATCGTATTTGTACTCATATACTAGCGTTTGAAGGTGATTCAAAGGTGTATTTCTTTGAAGGATCTTTTAGTGATTATGAAGAAAACAAGAAGAAACGTCTCGGAGGTGAAATCATGCCAACTCGAATTAAGTACAAAAAACTGACCAGAGACTAGTAATCTTCATTGGGATACCAATCCAATCGAACGACCTCAATCGATGAATCCGTAATCAGAGATTCAAATAGATCAATATCGCTAACCTTTGGTCTTCCTCTAAAGTGGTAGGGCATTACCACTTTGGGCTTAAATTCCATTACCGCTGATGCAGCAGAGGCCTCCGTCATGGTGTAGGGTAGGTTCATACAGACAAGAGCGATATCTATATTCTCTAAAGATCTCATCTCCGGAATATCTTCTGTATCGCCTGAGATATAAATACGTTGGTTATTCATAGAAACCACATATCCATTGCCTCTACCTTTTGAATGAAAATTAAGAGCTTCTTCCCTTAGGTTGTACATAGGGATGGCTTCTATGGCTACTCTTTGATAGTTAAAGTTTTCACCATTATTCAACACTTTGGTTTTGGATTGTAATTCTTCATCCATTTGATCGTATACTGCTTTTGGAGCTATAATAGTGGTGTTTGAATCACTTATGGTTTTGAGTACCTCTTTATTAAAGTGATCTCCGTGAATATCTGTAATGAGTATCAAATCAATATTTTGTTCGTATTGATGATGTGATCCAGTTGGGTCGACAGCTATAGTTAGCTTTTTACTCTTTAAAAGCAAACTAGCGTGTTCGAGTGGAATCAGTTCTACTCCCTTAGAATTGTAGTTTTGAGCAAAAACGTTTGCACTCATCAAAAGGGTGAATGAAAACAAGAATACTCTTGTCAAAGAAGCTATTTTTTTACAATAAATCATGTTTTGAATGTTTTTGATAGAAAAACCTTGAGGTAATACTTCTAAATTTAGGGTTTTTTCAAAAAAATAACAAAAATAAAGCGCTGATAATATTGTGAAAGTTTTTGTATTAACCAATTGATTATCAATATAAAACAATAAATACACAATAAATTATAAACAAAAAACACAATAATTATATACAAAAGAGTTTCATATTGAGGCTCAATATTTTAATTATCGGATTATAAATATTATTTTTGCCTTACAATTGTAAAGAAAAACTCAATTAAATCTAATTATATTATTAATACTATGTCAAACGGAACAAACAATTCAAAAAAGACGACAACAATTTTAGGTGTTGTTTTAGCTTTATTTGTGATTTTATCAATCGCTTTATTTGTAACTAAGCAAAGCACTGAAGCTAGATTAACAGAAGAAAAAGAGTTGGTAATTAAAGATCTTAACAGCTTAAAATCTGATTACGACCAACTTTCTAGCGAAAATGCCTCTTTAAGCCAAGAGTTAAACAACGCTAAAGACGAAATCGCTAAATATGTAGATTCTATTTCTGGATTGAACGCAGACGTTGCTTCTCTTACTAAATTTAGATCTCGTTACTACGTATTGAGAAAGCAAAAAGATGAGTTATTAGCTAAGGTTGCTGAATTAGAAGCAGCAAATGCAAAGTTAACTCAAGAGCGTGATGCTACTTTAGAAACTTTACAAAAACAAACTGATGCTAATGAAGAGTTATTAGCAAACAACCTTAAATTAGCTGAGGCTGTAAGAAGAGGTTCTGCTTTAAACTTAAGCTCTTATGGAGTATCTGCTGTTAAAGAACGTTCTAACGGTTCTTACAAAGCAACAAGAAGAGGATCATCTGCTACTGCTTTACAAGTTTGTTTTACAGTTGCTGAAAACGCAATTGCTAATACTGGTGGACGTAGCTTTTATATTGAAGTAATCGACGCTTCTGGAAATGTTATGAACAGCCAATCTGCATCTAACTCTGAAGGAGCTTCTATCAACTACTCTAAAAAGACTGAGTTCAACTATGAGAACATGACAGTTGATGTATGTGATTACGTAAAAGGAGATTCTTTTGCAAAAGGAAACTATATGGTTAATGCTTATGACGAGAACTTAAGACTGTTAGGAACAGCTTCTGTAACTCTTAAATAATCTACCATAATACAATAAATAAAGGCTCCTTTTTTGGAGCCTTTTTTTTTGCTTTATACTTTGTGGTTATAACTAAAAAAGGCTCCTTGAGGAGCCTAATTTGATTATCTGCTTGAATGTCTATTTAAGACTTCCAACCATATCCTCTGGTTTTACCCATTGATCGTATTCTTCTTCAGTCACATACCCAAGACCTACTGCTTCTTCTTTAAGAGTAGTTCCGTTTTTATGAGCCGCATTTGCTATTTCAGCAGCTTTGTAGTATCCAATCTTGGTGTTGAGAGCTGTTACTAACATTAAGGAGCTCTTTAAAAGTCTGTCAATCACTGCTTGATTTGGTTCGATACCACTGGCACAGTTTACATCAAAACTAACGCAGGCATCACCTAATAACTGAGCTGACTGTAAAATATTAGCTGCCATTAGTGGTTTGAAAACATTGAGTTCGTAATGTCCTTGTGTTCCCCCAATGGTAATTGCTACATCGTTACCCATCACTTGAGCACAAACCATTGTCATTGCTTCAGCCTGTGTTGGATTTACTTTTCCTGGCATGATAGAACTACCTGGTTCATTAGCAGGAATAATGAGCTCCCCAATACCAGAACGTGGTCCTGAAGCCATCATACGAATATCGTTTGCGATCTTATTTAATGATACAGCTAATTGTTTTAAGGCTCCGTGACTTTCTACAAGCGCATCGTGAGCAGCTAAAGCCTCAAATTTATTCTTTGCTGTTACAAATGGCAATCCAGTAAACTCTGCAATATATTTGGCTACAAGAACATCGTATCCATTTGGAGTATTTAATCCTGTTCCAACTGCAGTTCCTCCAAGTGCGAGTTCTGCTAAATGAGCAAGAGTGTTTTCTACAGCTTTAATTCCGTGATTAAGCTGTGCAACATATCCAGAGAATTCTTGACCTAAGGTTAGGGGAGTAGCATCCATTAAATGAGTGCGTCCAATTTTTACAACATCCTTAAATGCTTTCGCTTTTTGATCTAAGGTGTCTCTGAGTTGTCTTACTCCTGGAAGGGTTACATTGACAATCTTTTCATAGGCAGCGATATGCATTCCTGTTGGAAAGGTATCGTTGGAAGACTGTGATTTATTGACATCGTCATTTGGCTGAATAGTCTTTTCGCCTTCACCAATCTTTTTACCAGCGAGTTCATGAGCTCTGTTGGCAATCACTTCATTGACATTCATATTGGATTGTGTTCCAGATCCAGTTTGCCAGATTACTAGAGGAAATTGATCATCCAATTTACCCTCTAAGATCTCATCACACACCTTTGCAATTAAATCTCTTTTAGAGCTGTCTAATACACCTAATTCACAGTTGGCATAGGCAGCTGCCTTTTTGAGGTATGCAAAGCCGTATACCACATCCATAGGCATAGAAGCTGGCGCACCTATTTTAAAATTATTTCTAGATCGTTCGGTCTGTGCTCCCCAATACTTATCAGCAGGCACTTGAACCTCTCCCATTGTGTCTTTTTCAATTCTAAAACTCATGATATTTAATAATGATTAGTATACTAACAAAGGTAGCTCATCGTTAAAAAAAAATCTATTTTTTTAGCAATCATTTGTGCAAATAAGTAAAATCAAACTATATTTGTAGCAATAAAAGAAATTGACATGTTTGAATTTGACCAATATTTAGGATTTTTAGCATTTTTAACCATTGTAACCATTGGTTTCTGGTTGATGATTTTTTTAATTTCATTTGTAGTTCCTTACTGGATTGGTGGTGCTATTGTGGAACGTCTTAAAGAAAAGAAAGCTGCGAAAAAAGCACAGTCTTAATTCGTTAACTATATAAAACATAAAGGGGAGCAAATTGCTCCCCTTTTTTTGTGGATCGATTTCTCGATTTATTCTCCTTGAAATTCCATTCCTTCCCCTTGCATATCTTGAGACTGGAAGTTGCGTTGTCTTCTTCCTTGATTTTTATTCTGGTTAAATCGGTAGGTAAAGGTCATATTGATTTGACGTTGTCTCCACTGCATAGTACTTTGAGTAAGCACATTGAGTGTTCTAGTCTCACTGACGCGTTTCGCTGAGTTAAACAAATCTCTCACATTCAGTGACAAGGTGGATTTGTCTTTAAAGAGGTCCTTACTAAGTGCTAAATTCGTAAAAAGCATTCCCTCAGAGGTCCCTTGTGCATTTCTAGAGGGAGATCGGTACATAATATTGGATTGAAAATCAATCTTAGCTGGGAGTAATAACTTTGCACTCAATCGCGTGAAGTACTCTAAATTTTCATTGTCAAAATTTTGAGTAATGACTTCTCCAAAGTAATTGGTGTATGTAAAATTCCCGGTAGTTTTGCGATCGTATAAGTTAAAGTTCAAGCTAAATCTCCAATTTCTTTTAGGGGAATAAGAAGCTGTTAATTCAAATCCAATTCGCTCTTCGTCAGCTAAATTGATGGGTTGTCTGAGTTGTACAGGAACGATGACAGGATTCGATGGATCATCGGGATTCACAATGGTTACAACTTCTCCCGTTTCTTGAGTCACGAAGGTGAAAACTTTATTGGATATGTTGTAATAGATGGACGACGACAACATCACCTTATTGATTCGGCTCAAGTATCCCAAATCAAACGAATTGGTAAATGTAGGATCTAAATCAGGGTTTCCCTTAAACAAGTTGGTATTCGAAGATCTCGATGGGAATGGGTTGATAAACCAACTTCTCGGTCTTCTGAGTCTTCTGCTATAGCTCAAGTTCAGCTTATCGGTTTCATTAAGGTCAAGTCCTAAAAATACAGACGGAAACCAAGAATAATAATTCTTTTTGGTGTAGTCGTTTGTTTCAACTAGGTCGATGATGATATCGGTATGTTCCATTCGAAGTCCCGTTAAAACACTTAATTTGTTGAATTTTGTTCCAAACTGTGTGTAGGCAGCTTGAATATTTTCAGTGTACTCTAAGGTATTTTTTAATTCGGGATTAGATATAAAAGTGCCGTTGTTTAGTTGTCCAAAATCATAAGCTGTTGTTTGATTGAGGAAGTTTCCGCGGTACCCTAATTCAAATTGAGATTGATTTTCTTTACCCATTGGTAACACGTAGTCAAATTGAATAAGCTGAGATGAGTCGTCTCCAATATTGAATTGCTGTTCAGTTGGGAGCACAGCGGTTGTTGTTCCTTGAACAACTTCTTCGATCGTTAAAATCTCAGGGTTTTCCGATATGGAATAGCGGTAATCGATTTTGAGCTCATGACCATCTTTGTCAAAACGCTTCATAAAGTTGATCGCGTATTGCTTGGATTCTCTATTATCAGATTCAACAGAGTTTCTGTCGCGTTCCAATGTTGGGTTAAACGATCCATCGAAGTTTTTAAAAGCGATATCCTCTGTGTTTTCTCCATCAGATTTACGATATACGAATGAGTTTGTCAGCGAAGTTTTGTCGTCGATAAGGTATTCAATTCCAAAGTTAGCGTTTATTCCTTGGCCACCTCGGATCGTCTTTCTATCTTCTTCTTGATAAGAAGTCGTTTGTCCATTGTTGTCAAAATACTGTTGGAAATAATTTGAATTTCCTGGGCTTGCATCGTTATTAACTGAGGTGTTGGTAAAGAAATTAAACTTGTTCATTCTCAAGTTTAAGTTGGCTCCAGCTCTAGAGTTTGTTGGAGTACCAACTGTAGAAGTAAAAGATCCATTAAATCCAACGGTCTTCGATTGTTTTAATACAATATTTAAGATACCAGCTGTTCCTTCAGCATCATATCTAGCAGAAGGGTTTGTGATTACTTCAACTTTTTCGATTGCATCTCCGGGTAACTGTCTAAGTGCCTCGGTGGGTATTCCAGAAAGTGCCGCAGGTTTTCCGTTGATCAGTATACGTACAGATTCATTTCCTCTGAGGCTGATATTTCCCTCAACATCCACGCTAACAGAAGGGACATTGTCTAAAACATCAGTAACTGATCCACCCTTAACAGTCATATCACTACCTACATTGTAAATCTTTTTATCAAGTCTGAGTTCTACAGTTGTTTTTTCGCCGACAACTTCAACTTCTTCTAATTGCTCAAGGTTAGCACTGAGATAAATAGTGCCCAAATCCATATCAGCCCTCAACTGAACATTTTCACTTCTGTAAGAATTGTAAGAGATGTATTCGATGATAACATTGTAAACTCCAGGAGCAGTTTCAATTTCAAAGACTCCATTTTCGTTGGTAATTCCACCTGATACTTTTGAGGTATCACTAGTTGATTGTAGAATCAATGTAGCGTACTCGAGAGGAATCTCTGAGTCTTGTTCTAAAACCTTACCCTTAATGGTAATTATACGTTGTGAAGGGGATTGTGAAGGTGAGGACTGTGCAAATCCAATAAATCCGATAAGTAATGCAATCCAAAAAGGTAAGTGTTTTTTCATTCTGTGTTTTAATTAATAATAAGTGTTAGCCTTTATTTTTCTTTTTTTTATTTTTCTTTTTACCGCTCTCCTTATTATTTTCTTTAGCCTTTTTATCTAGGTTTCTAAAGTTTTCTTCTTGAAGCTCCATATAAGCTTCAAATTTTTCAGGAGGTAAACTTTGTTGTAATTCCTTTTCTTGATTCTCTTGGATGATTTGATATTGCTCTTTCATCTTTTGAGGATCTAATTTTAATATTTGTAACTCAATACGTTGTTGAACGTATTTAGTGAGCACAGTACTTAAAATAGCTTCTTCAAACACCGTTAATCCTAAAGCTTCTTTAAAAGCAGGCATTTGTTGTTCCACTATTTGTTCAGCAGTGAGATTTTCAGGTTCTTTATTCATCTCTGTCATGGTTCTAGGAACCACTGACATTCTTCTTCCATACATATCTCTTCTTCCGTAACCATAACCCCCATAACCGTATTGAGCCATTGCTTCTGCTGAAATCATTAGGACAAAAAGTCCAAGTAGTATTTTAATATTTGTTTTCATAACTACAGTGTTTAGATGATATTGATCATATTTGGTTTAATATAGACTTGTTAATTAATTGTTAAAGTACCTTATCAATTGCCTCTGTAGGTCTTCCGACTACTGCTTTGGAGCCATTGACAATAATAGGACGTTCCATCAGTTTAGGAAATTCGATCATCGCTTCGATGATTTGTTCATCACTGAGCTGTTTGCCTTTAAATTGTTCTTTCCAAATCGCTTCATTTTTACGAACTAATTCAATAGGAGCGTAATTCAACTTTTTTAAAAGGCTTTTAAGAGCATCCTTATCAATGGGATTATCTAGGTATAAAATTGTTTCAAAATCCTTGCCAGAGTCGTTTAAGTGAGCAACTCCTTGTCTAGATTTGGTGCATCTTGGATTGTGGTAAATAGTAATCATAATAAGGTATTAGTTTGTTTCTTTTTGCCCCATAAGCATGAGGTAAGATTTTAAAAATTCGTCGATATCGCCATTCATGACAGCATCGACATTTCCAGTTTCAGTACTGGTTCTCACATCCTTAACTAATTTATAGGGATGCATCACGTAGTTTCTGATTTGTGAACCCCATTCAATCTTCATCTTAGAGGCTTCAATTTCAGATTGTGCTTCTCTTCTTTTTCGAAGTTCTATTTCATAGAGCTGCGATTTGAGCATTTTCATCGCATTTTCTCTGTTGTCTAATTGAGATCTGGTTTCAGAATTCTGAATGACAATTCCAGTAGGGTGGTGGGTTAGAATTGCTTTGGTTTCCACCTTGTTGACATTTTGACCTCCAGCACCACTGGATCTTGCAAATGCCCAAGAAATATCCGATGGATTGATTTCAATTTCAATACTGTCGTCAATCATAGGATATACGTATACTGATGCAAAAGAGGTATGTCTTTTGGCGTTAGAGTCAAATGGAGATATGCGTACCAATCGATGTACTCCATTTTCACCTTTGAGCCAGCCAAAAGCAAATTCTCCTTCGATGGCCAAACTCACTGTTTTAATCCCAGCGACATCTCCGTCTTGAAGGTTGAGTTCCTTTACCTTATAATTGTGTTTGCTAGCCCACATGAGGTACATGCGCATCAACATTGAAGCCCAGTCACAGCTTTCTGTTCCTCCAGCTCCTGCAGTAATTTGTAGGACGGCATCAAAACTATCCGCTTCTTCAGAGAGCATGTTTTTAAACTCCAATGACTCGATAAGCTCCTGAGTGTGTTGGTAGTTCTGATCTAGTTCTTCTTCACTGAATTCTCCTTCTTTGTAGAATTCATAGGCTAGTTCTAGTTCACTGACAGCCTCTGTTGCTTTGTCAAAGTCTTCGATCCAGCTTTTAATCGATTGGATCAATTTCATTTGTTTTTGAGCAGCTATAGGATTGTCCCAGAAGTCAGGTGCAAAGGATTTTTCTTCCTCGTTTTGCAGTTCTATGTTTTTTTGATCGATGTCAAAGATACCTCCTTAACGCAGCCAGGCGATCTCTGAGATCTTGTATTTGATCTAGTGTTGTCATTTGATAAGAGTTTGCGCAAAAATAGGATTAATGCTTGGTTGTACAATCAATTTTTATAAATTTAATAATCTAAAATACACTTTATGAAAAACTTGTTAAGCTTCTTATTTGTAACAACCAGTTTCTGGGTGCAGTCACAAACGTTTGAACAGACCAAAGAATTATTAAAATTAGAGGGATTGTTTGAAATCTATTACGATGAATCATCAGATAAAATGCTGATGAAGGTCGATCAATTAGACAAAGATTTTCTGTATGTCAATGCGCTCAGTAGTGGTATTGGATCCAATGATATTGGGTTAGATCGCGGTCAATTGGGAAATGAACAAGTGGTTTCATTTAAGAAAATGGGAAACAAACTCTTTATGATTCAGCCAAATCTTTACTATAGAGCCATTACCGACAATCAATTGGAGAAGGCATCAGTGGAACAGGCATTTGCTAAATCAGTCTTATTTGGTTTTGATATATTGGATCAGAAATCAGGTTCATATCTCATTGATATAAGTTTATTTGTCAAAAGGGATTCTCACGGAGTCTCCAATCGCTTAGCGAGAATGAATCAGGGATCTTTTAAATTAGATCTCTCCAAATCTGCAATTAATTTGGATCGCACACGATCTTTTCCAAAAAACACTGAAATAGATGTAATGCTCACTTTTAGTGGGGATGCAAAAGGATATTATATTCGTTCGGTAAGTCCCAATAGCAATCTAGTTACCGTCGCAACACATCATTCTTTTATTGAATTGCCAGATGACAATTATAAGATGAGAGTTTTTGATCCAAGATCAGGTTCATATTCATACGACTATATGGACTATGCTTCACCAGTTCAAGAATCCATTCTCAAACGTTTTACAATGCGCCATCGTCTTGAGAAGAGAGACCCAAATGCGGCTGTAAGTGAAGCCGTAGAGCCGATTGTTTATTACTTAGACAACGGTACTCCAGAACCAGTTCGATCAGCGCTTTTAGAAGGAGGAAGCTGGTGGAACCAAGCCTTTGAAGCTATCGGATACAAAAACGCTTTTCAGGTAAAGATGTTGCCTGATGATGCTGATCCTTTAGATGTTCGCTATAATGTCATTCAATGGGTGCACCGCTCCACTAGAGGATGGAGTTATGGAGCCAGTGTTGCAGATCCAAGAACAGGTGAAATTATCAAAGGACATGTGAGTTTGGGAAGTTTGAGAATCCGTCAAGACTTTATGATTGCTCAGGCACTTACCAACAAGCCATTTGCAGATTCAGATGACAATAACCAAAAGATGTTGGATATGGCACTAGCTCGTATTCGACAATTATCCGCTCATGAAATAGGACATACCCTTGGTTTTTTGCATAATTATGCAGCTAGTGCTGCGGGAAAAATATCGGTGATGGATTACCCACATCCACAAGTAAATTTAGAGGGTGATCAAATCGATTACAGCAAGGCATATGAAACAGGTATAGGTGCATGGGATAAAGTTTCAGTAGCTTATGCTTACAGTGATTTTGGAATGGATGAGACCAAAGTTCAAACGAAGCTCAACAAACTATTGGAGGATGCTAAATCTAATGGCTTGTGGTTTATCACCGATCAAGATGCTAGACCTGCTTCCAGTGCCCATGCCAATGCTCATTTGTGGGATAATGGAAAAGATATTGTCGCAGAGTTGGACACTATGTTAGCGCTTAGAGCAAAGGCGATCGATAATTTTAGCGTTGACAATATTCGAACAGGAGAACCTTTATCAGTTCTTGAAGATGTTTTTGTTCCCCTCTATCTATACCACCGTTACCAAACGGAAGCTGTTGCAAAAGTTATCGGTGGAATGGTGTTTGACTATCAGGTAAAAGGTTCCAATCAAGACGATATGGAAGTAGTGTCAGCTAAGCGTCAGCGTCAAGCTTTAAAGAGCTTGCTCAAAACAATAGATGCAAATACAATTGCAGTTCCAAAAGAAAAACTATCCTTATTTCCTCCAAGAGCCTATGGATATCCTAGGGGAAGAGAATCATTTAAATCTAAAACAGGTGCGAGTTTTGATCCTTTTTCTGCGGCAGAAACTGCTGCAGACATCACTTTTAGTTTTGTGCTTAACCCTGAGCGAGCCTCTAGATTGATTCAACAAAAAGCCTTGGATCCAAACCAATTGGGATTGGAAGAAGTTCTTGACGAGCTTATCAATCATACTGTTAATCGATCTTCAAGATCAGTTCAGGACCCTTATTTAAAAGAGGTCAATAGAATTATTTCGTTTCGACTATTAGATCATATAATGGCACTTTCATCCAATCGCTCTGTATATGGTCAAGTCAATGCAACTGCCTCAAAGGTTCTTTTAGATCTTTCAAAATCATTATCGAGTGACGATCAGGTTTCCTATGAAATGAAAAGGAGAATCGCTGATTTCTTTGATCACAAATACGAATTCAAGCTTCCTGAAACACTTCAAATTCCAGATGGTTCACCAATTGGAATGGATTGTTTTAATTAATTTATTAATATCATTATATGGAAGTAAATTTAATATCTGATACGATTACAAGACCCACACAAGGGATGCTCGATGCGATGATGAGCGCTACCGTTGGAGACGATGTGTTTAAAGAAGATCCAACTGTCAATGAATTTGAGGAGCGAGTGGCTCAGTTATTTGGAAAAGAAGCTGCTCTGTTCTTTCCTAGTGGGACCATGGCTAATCAGACAGCGATAAAAGTACACACACAGCCTGGAGAACAATTGATCTGTGACCATTTCGCTCATATATTCAATTACGAGGGTGGAGGCATTAGTTTTAATTCTGGAGTGTCTTGTAAACTCATAGAAGGTACAAGAGGAATGATCACAGCTGAGCAGGTCGAGGCGGCGATCAACCCTCCGGATTTTTATCACAGTCCATTAACGTCTTTAGTTGAAATTGAAAACACAACCAATAAGGGAGGAGGGGCCTGTTATGATTTTTCAGAATTACAGAGAATTAGAGCGGTATGTGACAAGCACAATTTATCCTATCACCTAGATGGTGCGCGCCTTTGGAATGCTGTTGTAGCAAAGGGAGAAAACTTTTTGCAGTACGGAAATTTATTCGATTCAATCAGTGTGTGTTTTAGTAAGGGATTAGGATGTCCTGTTGGATCGGTAGTAGTCGGTTCTAAGGATTTTATTCACAAGGCCCTTAGAGTTCGAAAGATTTTTGGTGGAGGAATGAGACAGGCAGGTTATTTTGCTGCTGCTGGTATTTACGCACTGGATAATCATATTGAATCGCTGGCTATAGATCATCAAAAGGCATCTGAAATAGGAGCTATACTCGCTACCAAGTCTTCGATTCAAAAGGTGGAACAAGTAGAGACCAATATTGTTATCTTCGAGCTCAATACAGAGTGTATTTCTGAGCAAAAATTTAATAAGTTTTTAGATGATCATCAAATTCGAATCATTGCCATGGGTGGTGGAAAGCTTCGTATGGTAACTCATAGAGATTACACGGATTCCATGCACGAGTATTTAATTTCAGTCTTAGAACGACTAGATTAAGAGAAATAGGTACATTTGCGCTTTCAAAATTGAATAGATGACAAAAGCACCAATAGCAAAGAAAATCGATACTGTTTTATCAAATCATTCAGTGGATCGTTTGGATCCCTATTACTGGATGAACAATCGTGATTCAAAAGAAGTCTTGGATTATTTAGAGGCTGAAAACAACTATTATAAGCAAGAGACTAAGGATACTGAAGCATTTCAAGAAACGCTTTTTGAGGAGATGAAATCTCGTATCAAAGAGGATGATGAATCAGTTCCATTTAAAAAGAATGGCTATTGGTATATCACTAAATTCGAAAAGGGTAAAGAATATCCAATTTATACCAGAAGAAAAGAAACTCTTGAAGCTCCAGAAGAGTTGTTGTTTGATTGCAATCAAATGGCTGAAGGATTTTCATACTTTCATTTGGGTTCTTTTTCGGTTAGTCCTGATAATAAATTAGCCGTTTACAGTGTGGATACGGTCTCTAGAAGACAGTATACTCTGTATGTGAAAGATTTGGTAAGTGGTCAAATTTTAGATGACAAAATTGTCAATACTTCTGGTTCAGCTAGTTGGGCTAATGATAATAAGACCTTATTCTATTCTCAAAAAGACGAACAAACTTTGAGATCTATTGCGATTTATCGCCATCAATTAGGTGGTGAAAAGGATCAATTGATGTATCTCGAAGAAGATGATACCTTTAGTGTTTTTGTTTCAAAATCTAGATCAGGTAAGTTTATTGTTATCGGTTCATCAAGTACCTTAACTTCTGAATACCGAATTTTAAATGCTGATCAGCCTCTAGGTGAATTTGAATTATTCACCCAAAGACAAAGGGGATTAGAATATGACATATCGCATTTTGAAGATCATTTTTACATCCTCACAAACAAGGATGAAGCTACGAATTTTAAGGTGATGCGAACTCCAATAGATCATACCGCTGTAGAAAACTGGGAAGATTTTATCGCTCACGATTCTAAATCCTTAATTGAAGATTTTACAAGTTTTAAAAAATACTATGTACTGGCTACCAGAGAAAACGGTCTAAGTCGTATCAAAATAGTTAGTTGGGATAATGAAATCTCTTATGAAATTCCATTTGACAACGAAACTTATACGGCTTATATCGGATCCAATCCTGAATTTGATTCTCTTGAATTGCGCTATGGGTACACTAGTTTGATTGAACCGAATTCGGTGTATAATTTTCATATGGAAACCAAGGAAAAGACCTTGTTAAAACAAGTCGAAGTACTGGGTGGAACATTTGAGGCCACTAACTATATACAAGAGCGTATATGGGCCACAGCTGAAGATGGGGTTCAAGTTCCAATATCACTAGTGTATCATAAAGACACACCATTAGATGGAAGTAGTCCATTGTTTCAGTATGGATACGGTTCTTATGGGCATACAATCGATCCTTCTTTTTCATCATTGAGATTGAGTTTATTGGATCGAGGTTTTATCTATGCAATAGCCCATATAAGAGGCTCTGAATATATGGGAAGAGAGTGGTATGAAACGGGCAAGCTTCTTCAAAAGATGAATACTTTTACTGATTTTATAGCTTGTTCAAAGCATTTGATAGCTCAAAACTATACGAGCGAAGAAGGATTGTTTGCCTACGGAGGATCTGCAGGTGGATTGTTGATGGGAGCAGTGATGAATATGGCACCAAAACTCTATAAAGGGATTGTAGCGAACGTTCCCTTTGTCGATGTGGTGACCACCATGTTAGACGATTCAATACCACTGACAACAGGGGAGTATGACGAATGGGGAAATCCTAATCAAAAGGAGTTTTTTGATTATATGCTATCGTATTCTCCATATGATCAGGTACGTGCACAGGAATATCCAAATACACTCATCATCACCGGATATCACGATTCTCAAGTACAATACTGGGAACCTGCAAAGTGGGTTGCAAAACTCAGAGATTTAAAAACAGATTCGAATCAATTGTACTTTTCAATAAATATGGACGCAGGTCATGGTGGGGCTTCAGGTCGCTTTGAGTCACTTAAAGAAGTAGCACAGGAGTATTCCTTCATAATCAATCTTGCAAATAAAGCTTAGTTTATTAAAAATTACTTAATTTTGTATCGAATTACAAAGACGACCCCTATGTCAAACAAAATTCAAGCACACGAAAACATTATCGATCTTATTGGTAATACTCCTCTTGTAAAACTTAACAAATCAACAGCCTCTTTTAAGGGTGAATTCTACGCTAAAGTAGAAGCCTTTAATCCAGGACATTCTGCTAAAGATAGAATAGCTCTTAACATCATAGAAACTGCTGAAGAAAAAGGAATTCTAAAGGAAGGAGATACTATTGTTGAAACTACTTCTGGTAATACTGGTTTTTCAGTCGCAATGGTAAGTGCTATTAAAGGTTACAAGTGTATTTTGGCTGTGAGCTCTAAATCTTCACCTGACAAAATTGATATGCTTCGTTCTATGGGAGCTGAAGTTCACGTTTGTCCAGCACATGTAGCTGCAGATGATCCAAGATCCTATTATGAAGTTGCAAAGCGAATTCACCAGGAAAACCCTGGTTCGATCTATATCAATCAATATTTTAACGAATTAAATACTGAAGCTCACTTTAAATCTACTGGACCTGAAATTTGGGAACAGATGGCTGGTGAAATTACTCATTTGGTTGCTTGTAGTGGAACAGGAGGAACGATCTCAGGTACAGCTCAGTATTTGAAATCACAAAATCCTAACATTCAAATAATAGGAGTAGATGCTTATGGTTCTATTCTTAAAAAATATCATGAAACAGGAGAGATTGATCCTAATGAGATTTATCCGTATCGAATAGAAGGATTGGGTAAAAACCTAATTCCTACTGCAACCGATTTTAAAGTGATCGACCGTTTTGTAAAAGTAAAAGACGGTGAAAGTGCTCATATGGCTAGAGCGATCTCAAAATCAGAGGGGATTTTTGTAGGATACACTTCAGGGGCTGCGCTTCAAGCTGTAAAACAACTCAACGATGAAGGTGTTTTTGATGAAAATTCAAAGGTAGTTGTTATTTTCCCAGATCACGGTTCACGTTATATGTCTAAAATTTATTCAGACGAGTGGATGAGTGCTCAAGGATTTATGGAAATAGCTAAGAAAAAAGAAAAAGTATTGCGTTAATATTAACGCACATAAGAATAGTCAAAACGACCTCTTTGGGGTCGTTTTTTTTATCCACCTAATATTTAATTCTTAATAAATTTATAGTTACTTTTGCACCTAAAACCAATCAAAGTCTATGAGAGATATATTTGATAGAATTAGGGAAAATAAGGGTCCATTAGGTAAATGGGCTTCTCAGGCTGAAGGCTATTTTGTATTTCCTAAATTAGAAGGTCATATTTCAAATCGAATGAAATTTCAAGGTAAAGAAGTAATTACTTGGAGTATCAACGATTATTTAGGTATGGCAAATCTTCCAGAAGTGATCAAAGCAGATGCTGATGCAGCTGCTGCACATGGTGCAGCCTATCCAATGGGAGCCAGAATGATGAGTGGCCATACCGACTTTCACGAACAACTACAACAAGAACTTGCTGCATTTGTAAACAAGGAAGCGGCTTACCTTTTAAATTTTGGATATCAAGGTATAATGTCTGCTATTGATGCCTTAGTTTCAAAAGACGATATTATTGTTTACGATGTAGATGCTCACGCTTGTATTATTGACGGTGTTCGTTTACACATGGGGAAACGATTCACGTTTAAACACAACGATGTTGAGTCTTTAGAAAAGAACTTAGAGCGCGCTACAAAGATGGCTGAACAAACTGGAGGAGGTATTTTAGTTATCTCTGAAGGGGTGTTTGGAATGAGAGGTGAGCAAGGTAAACTAAAAGAAATTGTTGAGCTTAAGAAAAAGTTCAACTTTAGATTATTAGTTGATGATGCTCACGGTTTTGGTACACTTGGTAAAACAGGAGCTGGAGCAGGTGAGGAACAAGGAGTTCAAGACGATATTGACGTTTACTTTGCAACTTTTGCTAAATCAATGGCTGGTATTGGAGCGTTCTTAGCAGCAGATCAAGAAATCATCGACTACTTAAAATACAACCTAAGATCTCAAATGTTTGCTAAATCACTACCGATGATTTATGTAAAAGGAGGTTTAAAGCGTTTGGAATTATTAAAAACTAAGCCAGAGCTAAAAGCTAAACTTTGGGAGAATGTAAACGCCCTTCAAAATGGTTTAAAAGATGCTGGATTTGATATTGGAACCACAACTTCTTGTGTAACTCCAGTATACCTCAAAGGAAGTATTCCAGAGGCGATGGCTCTTGTTAAAGACCTTAGAGAAAATTATGGAATTTTCTGTTCTATTGTAGTGTATCCTGTAATTCCAAAGGGATTAATCTTATTGCGTTTAATTCCAACTGCAACTCACACAATGGAGGATATCGAAATCACCCTAAAAGCATTCTCTAGTATCAGAGAACGTTTAGAAAACGGTACTTATAAGCGATTATCTGCTGCTGTTTCTAAGGCAATGGGAGAATAATCAAATCGATTATAGATATATAAAAATAGCCCTGTTATCAGGGCTATTTTTTTGTTTTAAATTTATTTCACCGATTAGTTGATATCAAACTTATAGGTGTTTCTTTTTTTGTAAACTTCTGGTTTAAATTCAGTCCATAACTTCTTTATTGACAGATTATTGACAAGTTCAGGAGTTCTGACACAATTGACAACTCCAATCTTTTCAAAAGACTTGTAAAAGTGACTAAACAGCATGGCAGTAACCCCTTTATTCTGATATTTTGGGTGTACTCCAATTAGGTAAAATATAGCGTCAGGATTGTTTTTCTTTGCTTTTAAGAGATGATAGAACCCAAATGGAAAGAGTTTTCCTTGAGCTTTCTGAAGTGCCCTAGAAAAAGAGGGCATCGTGATTGCAAAACAAATCATTTTACCTTCATTGGTAAATACAAATTTAATATACTCAGGGTTGATAAAACTGATAAACTTTTTAGTTAAATAATCCTTTTGAACCTGAGTGATTGGCACAAAGGAAGATAGAACAGCATAGGATTCATTAAAGAGATCAAACATTTGATCAACATAGGGGAGTAATTCTTTTGTTGAATGAAAGTTTTTTACGTGTAAACCTAAACGGTGTCCAATTATTTTATCGAGCTTTTCAAATTTTGTGTTATCGATATTGCTAAATGGAAAGCGATTCTCTTCAAATTCTTTTTCAACAGTAAAACCGTACTTTTTATAGTGCTCTACATAATAGGGGTGATTGTACCAAGTAATCATCGTTCCAATGGAATCAAATCCTTCGACGAGCACACCAACCTTGTCAAGGTTTGAGAACCCTACAGGTCCTTCCATATAAGAGAGTCCATTGGCTTTGCCGATCTCATAGACTTTGTCTAAGAGAATCTTTGATACTTCGTAATCATCGATAAAGTCAAACCAGCCAAAACGCATCTTAGATACCTTTTGCTCATTAATCTCAATCCAATTGATGATTGCTGCAATTCTTCCAACGATTTTCCCATCTCTATAAGCTAGAAAATATTGAGCTTGAGCTGTTTTAAAAACAGGGTTTTTGTCCTTTTGAAATTGTTCCATTTCCTCTTTAATCAAAGGAGGAACCCAATAGGGAGAATCTTTGTATAACTCAAATGGAAAGGTGACAAATTTCTTGAGCTCTTTGTCGTTTTGAACTTCTTTTAAATGTATCATTATTTGAAGTGATTATCCACTCTGATCGATGCACCAAAACCAAAGAAAAGTCTCGAGGGAGTTTCTTTAAAGTTAGTTCCTAAAAAGGCATCAACTTGAATATTTTTGTTAATTAAATAAGCTCCTCCAGTCCTGATTATTTCATCAGCATAATAATCATTGATGATACTTTGTCCTTCGAGAAAGAGACTTAATTTGTAGTATTTTCTAAAACTGTGAACCAAGGTACTGGTAATTGAATACTCTCGATTAGAAGCAGGTTTATCCATTGAAAAGTTTGTAACCAACACCCAATAAGGACTTAAATGTTGTTGTAATATCAATATTTCTTTGTCGTATATCGTCGTATAGGTTTTACTTGTTGGATCATAGGGATCAAATCTATTGAATAAACTTTCTTTTTTGTGTACGTTAAGTCCTGCATAGATCGAAACAACTGGTATTAAGTTCTTTAGAACAAATCGGTGATTGTTCTTCCAAGAGTAATAATCAGGTTCAGCAAACTGATGAGGGTCGTAGATCAAAACTTTAAATCCGAAACGATTCTTAAATATGCCTTTTGTGTCGATATTTTGAGTGTGATCTATTTTTGAGCGATGCCCAAATTCGTAGATGAGTTCCACACGCTCTTTAAATCCAAATCTAAAAGTAGATTCGATATCATTGATATGATAATCACTATCAGGATAGATATGAGTTTGGTGATCTGAACTGTATAAAGATTCCAATTGATAAACAGCCTCTCCAACAGTATAGGCTCCCATAGTTCTACCAGGAGTATTGGAATTGATGATATCGGTGTACTGTGCTCTAGAATTAAATGAAGTTAAGAATAATCCAATCAAAAAAATAAAGCAATAATAGTATTGATTGGGTGTTGTTTGAATTCTTGAAAAATATTTTATTCGTTCTAACATCGTTTAAAAATCTAGAATTGTATTTTTGATAAAATTAATAAAGTTAATGGGTTTTTTTACTACAGTTCTCTATTTTATATTAGGTATTTACGTTTTTGGTTTTCTCTTAAGGTTGGCTTCACCATATATTATGAAGTATATTTTGAAACGATTTGAGAAAAAAATGGGTGGTTTTCAAGATCCATTTGATCAAAAAAGATCAGCTAAATCAAAACAACCGTTAAAAGATAAGGAAGAAATCGTCGGAGATTACATTGATTTTGAAGAAGTTAAAGATGATGAATAAATTAGTTAGTTCGATAAAACACCTAGGGGTTGTAGCCCTCTTTGCAGTTATTGCAGTTGGATTCTTTTATCCGGTTCTCCAATCGAAAGAATTGTTTCAATCAGATATTGTCCAATATATTGGAATGTCTAAACAACAAAAAGATCATAAATTAGCTACAGGGGAAGAAACTTATTGGACCAATGCGGCTTTCGGAGGAATGCCTACCTATCAGTTAGGTGCTCGATATCCCTACCATTTTATTAAGAATTTTGATTCTGCGCTCCGATTTTTACCTAGACCAGCTGATTATTTATTTCTACTCTTTTTGAGTTTTTACGTGCTGATGTTGAGTCTCAAAGTAGAGTATCGACTTGCGATATTGGGTGCTTTAGGCTTTGGTTTATCTACTTATTTCTTAGTGGTTTTATCTGTAGGTCACAATGCTAAAGCTCATGCGATTGCTTATTTGCCATTGTTGTTTTCTGGTATGGTGCTTGTCTTTCGAAAAAAGTATTTGATGGGTGCTGTCTTAACAGCTATTGCCATGGGATTGGAACTGGTGGCCAATCACTATCAGATGACGTATTATTTTATGCTTTTCTGTTTGGTTCTTGGAATCCTTTTCTTGATCAAGGCTTTTAAAGAAGGAGAACTCAAACCTTATTTTACTCAAATAGGAATTCTTTTAGGAGCAGTTCTCTTGGGAATTAGTATTAACGCTACTTCTATCTTAGCAACTTCAGAGTATTCTGCATGGAGTACTAGGGGAGCCTCTGAGCTCAGTATTGATCCAGAAGGAAACCCCAAAGAGCCAAGTGCAGGACTTGATTACAATTATATTACTGAATATTCCTATGGTATTTTTGAAAGCCTCAACTTATATGTCCCTCGTTTATTAGGCGGTTCTGGCTCGGAGCAATTAACTCAAGACTCTCATTTGTTTAACTTTTTAAACAATCAAGGAGTTCCCTATCAGTCTATTAATCAATTTATTTCGCAAGCACCTCTGTATTGGGGAGATCAACCTATTGTTGCTGGGCCTGCTTATATTGGAGCTATCGTGATTTTTTTCTTTGTCCTAGCACTGTTTTTTTACAAGGGGAGCTATCGATTGCCTTTGTTGATTGGAACACTGCTATCTATTGCCCTCTCATGGGGAAAGAACTTCGAGTTATTGACGACTTTGATGATCGATTATTTTCCCCTTTACGACAAGTTTAGAGCGGTTTCTTCTGCTCAAATACTTGCAGAGCTAACCATACCAGTATTTGCGTTTTTAGGGCTTAAATCTTTTTTAAACGATTCTGACGACGCCTATAAAATTAAGACACTTCAAAAGATACTCTTAGGATTTGTCTCTTTTGGGGTGGTTTTGTATGGACTTAGCTTTTTCTTTGAATTTCAAGGAGGAATGGATCCTTACTTTAGATACAATTACGGAGATGAATTCGTTGATATACTCATAAAGGACAGAAAATCTGTTTATATAAGTGATGTTTTTAGATCTACAATTTATGTGATTCTTTCAGCTTCATTGTTGTGGATTTACACTGTGAAACGATTTAATGCCAATTATTTTTATATCGGTCTAGGACTCATAATTCTTCTCGATTTGGGAGGAGTTGCCAAGCGTTATCTCAACAGCGATAATTTTGTTTCATCAAAAGAGATGAACAAACCTTTTGTAGCTAGTGATATCGATAAAAAAATATCACAAGATAAATCATACTACCGAGTCTTTGATTACAGTGAAGGAGTCAATGGAGCTCGCACCTCTTATTTTCACAATTCAATTGGAGGTTATCACGCTGCCAAGCCTAGGGTAATTCAAGAGTTATTTGAATATCACATCGCTAGAGAATCGTGGGAGCCACTTCGTATGCTCAATGTCAAATACGTGATGCAAAAGGATGAAAAAGGAGAACAAAGCTTAATTGTTAACGAGGAAGCTAATGGGAATGCTTGGTTTGTACAAGCCTTGAGTACTTTCGATTCACAAGATTATATCATGACTCGATTAGGGGCGACCTCAACCAGACATGAAGCGATTGCTGTAAAAGGGGAGATTGATTCGAATATACCTTCTGTGTTCTCAAGAACAGAGCAAGCTGTAATTCAATTAGACTCATATGCTCCAGATCATTTAAGCTATAGCAGTTCCAATCCAGATGATGGTTTTGCAGTTTTTTCTGAGCTTTATTATAAAAATGGTTGGAATGCCTATCTCGATGGTCAATTAGTTCCTCATTACAGAGTAGATTACGCTCTTAGAGGTCTCTTTGTTCCAAAAGGAACTCATAGTATTGAGTTTAAATTTGAACCTCAAGTAGTCAAAACAGGATCGCTAATTCAATTGCTGAGTTTTGTACTTCTTATATTCTTAATTGGTTATACGGCCTATCGTCAGTTGAAGAACGAATAATACGACTATGAAGAAAGTACTTCTAATCCTATACTATTGGCCACCAGCCGGAGGACCTGGAGTACAGCGTTGGTTGAAGTTTGTAAAGTATTTTAAACAGTTCGATATTGAACCAATACTTTATATTCCTTCTAATCCACATTATCCTTTAAGAGATGATTCTCTGATAAATGAAATCCCTAAGGATTTAAAGATCTACAGTCAACCGATCAAGGAACCCTATCGATGGGCTTCTTTACTCTCTAAGAAGAAAACAGACCATATGAGTTCAGGTGTTGTAGGTACAGAGAATAAGTCGTTATTGTCAAAACTAATGTTATTTGTTCGAGGTAATTTCTTTATTCCAGATGCTCGAAAATCATGGGTAAAACCCTCCATTTCTTTTTTAAAAACTGTATTGGAACAGGAAGGAATTGATAGGGTTATTACAACAGGACCTCCTCACTCATTACACTTAATAGGGATGGGACTCCAAAAGGCATCTAATATAAAGTGGTTAGCAGATTTTAGAGATCCTTGGACCAGTATTCACTATCAAGACAAGCTCTATATGAGCTCCTGGGCTCAAAATAAGCACAAGCGATTGGAATCAAGAGTTTTGAATTCAGCAGATGCCATAAGTGTCACTAGTCCAACTACTAAAAACGCTTTTGAAGGCCTCACTTCCAAACCAATTCATTTAATCACCAATGGTTTTGATACTGAAGTTGAAACATCTGTAGAATTAGATTCTTACTTTAGTTTGACGCATATTGGAAGTTTACTTTCTCAGCGCAATCCTATATTGCTATGGAGCGCCTTAAAAGATTTATGTGAAGAAGAATCGGGATTTAAAGAAGATTTAAAATTGATCTTTGTCGGTAAAACAGATCCACAAATTATTGAACAATTAAGTGATTTTAAACTTGAAAACAATATTGAAAACATGGGATATGTCTCACATCAAAAGGCGGTTCACTATCAAAGAAAATCCCAATTATTACTGTTAATTGAGAGCTTTGATCCTAAAGTGGCTCAAATTATACCAGGAAAATTATTTGAATACCTGTCTGCAAAGCGTCCCATTATTGCTATTGGGCCTGAATCTTGGGATGTAGATCAATTATTAGCGAATACTAATGCAGGCACTACCTATGCCTTTGATGATAATAATTCACTAAAAAGTGATATCTTAACCTATTATAGACTCTACAAAAAAGGAAACTTAGAAAACGATACGAGTGAAATAGAGGCCTATCATCGAAGAGCTCTTACTGAGAAAATGTCTAAAGTTCTATGGGAATTGTAATTCAACAATCGGTTAAAAACACCTTGAGTACCTATATAGGGTTTGCAATTGGTGCACTGAATACCTTGGTGTTTTACACTCACTTTATGAGTGCTTCCGATTACGGTATTGTCGCTTTAATGCTCTCTATAGCAACAGTTGGAGCACCATTTATGCTCTTTGGTTCACATCAAATGCTGATTCGTTTTTATCCCAAATACTCAGGAGTTGACCAAGCGAAGCTCTTGACCTTGTCACTTTTAATTCCTATAGTGATGAGCTCTGTATTTGGAATTGCACTCTATTTTTTTCAAGAATCACTTTTGAGGTTTGTACAGAGCGACTCCACATTAACCCCATATTTTCTTTGGGATGTTTACTTTATTGCTGTATTTATGGCCTTTTTTGAATACTTCTATGCACTGAGTCGATCTCAATTGAAATCTGTGTTTGGTAATTTTGCAAAAGAGGTATTGCACCGACTTTTAATCGCTTTGGGTCTAGTTGGATATTCTTTTGAGTGGCTAGATTTTCACAGCTTTATTATACTTTTAATGGCTATTTATGGTCTTCGAATGCTTTTGATGTTAGTTTATAGTTTGAGAGCGACTACAATAAATTGGTCTTTGAAGTTGAGCAACTTTAAAAGAACTCACCTGGTATATGCCCTTGTGATGTTGATGGGATCTGCTGCAGCCTTAGTGATCTTAGAAGTGGATAAAATCATGATCAATATGTATTTAGATCTCGATCAGGTGGCTTATTATACGGTGGCTGTATTTATTGCAACACTAGTGGCTGTTCCCTTTAGAGCTATGCATCAAATTACCCTTCCAATAACCGCTCAATTAATTGCTAATAAGGATTTGAAGGGGCTCTCTGATCTTTATAAGAAAAGCAGTCTCAATTTAAGTATCGTTACCGCTTTGATATTGATCTTACTCCTTGTCAATATTGACAATCTCTATTTATTAATACCGGAGGCTTATTCTCAGGCAATTTTCGTGGTCTATCTTTTGGGAATTAGCAAGTTTTTAGACGCCAGTCTTGGCATCAATAATGCGATTATCAATAATTCACCCTATTACGCCTATGTTTTAGGTTTTGGGGTAATTTTAGCGATTCTTACCGTACTGTTTAATATGTGGTTACTGCCCATTTATGGGATTGTTGGAGCGGCCTATGCCTCTTTATTTGCATTGTTCATTTACAACGTATTGAAGTTGGTATTGGTGATGATCAATTACAAAATGCAGCCCTATTCCTATAAGACTATTTTGGTGGTTGTATTGACTGTAATTATATACCTTACTGTAACCAATATGAGTAGTGCAAGCAATAACTATATCGATATGTTACTTAAAAGCTTTGTAACGCTATTTGTCTTTGTTGGAATCTCTTATAAAATGAACTTATCCTCAAGTTTCAATCATTTGATAGACAGGATCTTGAGAAGAAATTAATGTAGTTTTTCTCTGAGGTATTTTGCTGTATAGGATTTGGTGCTTTTAGCGACTTCTTCTGGGGTTCCACATGCGATAAGATTTCCTCCCTTATCTCCGCCTTCGAGTCCAAGATCGATTAAGTAATCGGCACTTTTAAGCATGTCGATATTGTGTTCGATGAGCAGTATGGAATGTCCATTTTCCAACAGAGCATTAAAGGAAGCTAATAATTTAGCAATATCGTGAAAATGCAGTCCAGTAGTTGGTTCATCAAAAATAAAGAGGGTGTGATTATCTTTTGAACCCTTGAGTAAAAAAGATGCTAACTTAATTCGTTGTGCCTCACCACCAGAAAGGGTAGAAGAGGCTTGTCCTAATTCGACATACCCAAGACCAACATCTTCTAAAGGTTGTAGTTTTTTAGCTACTTTTTGTTCGCGATGTTCTGTGAAGAAGTCAAGAGCATCACTGACGGTCATATGTAAAATATCATTGATGTTCTTTCCTTGGAATTTAATTTCCAAGATCTCTTTCTTAAATCGCTTTCCTTTACAGACGTCACATTCAATATGAATATCAGCCATAAATTGCATTTCAACAGTGATCTCTCCTTCGCCTTTACACTTGTCGCAACGACCACCATCTACATTAAATGAAAAGTGTTTAGGTTGGTAGCCTCTAAGTTTACTCAGGGCTTGCTTTGTAAACAAACTTCTGATATCGTCATAAGCTTTGATATAGGTAACCGGATTGGATCTGGATGATTTTCCTATAGGGTTTTGATCGATAAATTCAACCTCTTTTAAATCCTTAGAGTGAATTTGATAGGAGCTGTGCTTTCCAATCTTTTGCCCATAACCTCCAAGTTCTTTAACTACAATAGGGTAAATGAGATTTTTTATTAGAGTACTCTTACCACTTCCAGAGACACCACTGATGGCTGTCAGTGATTTAAGAGGAATTTTTAGATCAATATTTTTTAAATTGTGTTCTCTTCCTCCCTGGAGCTGAATATAGTCCTTGGATACTCTTCGCTTTTTAGGAACAGGTATTTCTAAACTTTTATTGAGGTATTGTGCCGTTAAACTGTTGGACGCTAAAAGTTGTTGTAAATCCCCATAGGCTACAAGAGCACCACCGTGGGTTCCTGCTTCAGGTCCTATATCGATGACCAAATCAGCTGCCTTGATAATATCCTCATCGTGTTCGACAACGATAACTGTATTGCCTAGTGATTTAAGTGATTTGAGGACTTCAATAAGATTTTCAGTGTCTTTGGGGTGTAAACCAATACTGGGTTCATCTAAGATATACATCGATCCTACTAGAGAACTTCCCAAAGAGGTGGCGAGGTTGATACGTTGACTCTCACCTCCAGAAAGCGAATTGGATTTTCTATTGAGACTCAAATAAGGAAGTCCTACCTTGAGAAGGTATTCGATTCTAGAATTGATTTCGATGAGAATTCTCTTAGCTACTTGCTGCTCATATGGAGTTATTTTGAGTTCTTTAAAGAACACCGCTAATTCATCGATTGGCAAGATGACTAAGTCTTGTATGCTGGCACCTCCTACTTTAACATAAGAAGTTTCCTCTTTTAATTTGGTTCCCTTACAACTAGGACAAATGGTTTTTCCTCTAAAACGTGCGAGCATTACCCTATTGTGAACCTTGTAATTTTTTTTCTCAAGTTTGTCAAAGAAGGGGTGAAGCCCTGTGAATCCCTTTGCTCCATTCCAAACTAAGTTTTGCTGCTCTTTGGTCATCTCACACCATGGCTTGTGGATTGGAATATTGTAATCTGAAGCGACATTGATTAATTTCTCTAAATAGCGCTGCATGCTTTTTCCTCTCCAAGGTGCTATTGCTTCTTCGTAGATAGAAAGGTTGGTGTTGGGAATCACTAAATCTGGATCGATTCCAACGATATCACCATAACCCTCGCAGCTAGGGCAGGCACCATAGGGATTGTTAAAGCTAAAAAAATGAGTATTAGGTTCCGTAAAACTCATTTGATCCATCTCAAATTTATTGTTGAATTCTTGAGACTTTTGATCTTTTAATTCTACAACTCTTAAACTTCCTTTTCCCTCAAAGAAGGCGAGTTCAATGGTGTTTTTTAATCGATTGACAAAATCTTCATCATCAGCAAGGACAATGCGATCAACAACGAGCTCAAAGGAAGTAGGTATGTTCTCTAAGGGTTCACTAATCTTAATGACTTCTCCATTGGCGTATATTCTAGCATAGCCCTGTTTTACGAGAAGGTCTATGGTTTTAGAGGGTTGCTTTTTATCAGTAATATGTACAGGAGCGAGTAATAAGAGCCTTGATCTAAGTTCAAAGGATTGAATGTATTCCAATACATCTTGAAGTTTGTGCTTTTTTACTTCTTTTCCACTGATTGGAGAATAGGTTCTTCCAATTCTCGAATAGAGCAATTTTAAATAATCGTAGATCTCTGTTGAAGTTCCAACGGTAGATCTAGGGTTGGTGGTATTGACCTTTTGTTCAATCGCAATCGCTGGAGCAATCCCCTGAATACTATCTACTAAAGGTTTGTCCAACTTTCCAAGAAATTGCCTCGAATAAGACGAAAGCGATTCAATATAACGACGTTGTCCCTCTGCATAAAGCGTATCAAAGGCCAAAGATGATTTTCCTGAGCCAGAAAGCCCCGTAATTACCACTAATTGGTTTCTTGGTATAGCTACATCTAAATTCTTAAGGTTGTGCAGTTTAGCTCCCTTAATTAGAATGTTTTCTCTTGGATTAAAGTCTTTTAAATCGATCATAGGTCAAAAGATAAATATACTATCCAAATCAAAAATCTCCTAATCAATTGAATTCTTTTCTTTTGAAATTTAGTTGGATTCAAATGAATATTTTTCTATATTTAATGTTATAACAATAAAAAACAACGCCTATAGTATAAGTTACTTTTAAATTTTAGTGTATAACCATCACAGGATCAATTATTTGTTGATCTAAGTGTTGTATATAAAGTAACTTATGAACTCAACAGAACTAGATGCTCATTTAGTAAGGCGTTATCTCAACGGAGAGGAAACAGCACTTCACAGACTCATTGTTAACCATCAATCACGTGTTAAGGGATTTATTTTTTCTAAGGTAAAAGATAGAGATATCACTGAGGATTTATTTCAAGACACCTATATGAAGGTAATCAAGTCACTTCGCAAAGGATCTTATAACGAAGAGGGTAAGTTTTTACCCTGGGTAATGCGAATTGCTCACAATTTAATTGTGGATTACTTTAGAAAACAAAATAAGATTCCAACTCTGTCTAATTCTACGGATTTTGATATATTTTCTGTGATTTCAGATGATTCACTACATATGGAAGAACGTTTGGTCAAAAGCCAAATTGAACTAGAAGTTAAGGAATTGGTGACTCGTTTACCCAAAGATCAAAAAGAAGTCTTAGAAATGCGTATGTATCGCGATATGAGTTTTAAAGAAATATCTGAAAACACTGGAGTTAGTATCAATACAGCCCTCGGTAGAATGCGCTATGCCCTACAAAATATCAGAAAAGAAATAGAAGCTAAAAATCTAGTTTTAAGTTACTAACACAATATTTTTAAAATACCAGCGTTATAAGGTTGATGAATGATACAACCTTTAACCAATTAGAAACTCAAAATAGCCTTCAATTCTATCGTATTGATAGTCTATTGTTTATAAGTATGTTTTCACAAGCTTATTATACTGTAGCCTGTGGAAATGACCATTTGGAGTTTATTTTGAACTAGACTTTTTTAAGTGTTCTTTAATCACAGAGGCTCTTCCTATTGTTTTTGTGATGATGTCTTTGTCTAAATTCCAACCTCTTGCAGGGGAATACTCTCGTCCATACCAAATTATTTGAAGGTGGAGTTTGTTCCATTTATCTTTTGGGAATAGTCTTTTAGCATCTTTTTCAGTTTGTACCACATTTTTTCCATTGGAAAAACCCCAACGATACATCAATCGATGAATATGGGTGTCTACAGGGAATGCAGGTATATTAAAAGCCTGTGAAACCACTACAGAGGCTGTTTTATGTCCAACTCCAGGAAATTGTTCTAATTTCTCAAGTTCCTTTGGGACAATACCATCATATTGTTCAACCAGTATTTTTGACAATCCGTAAATACCTTTAGATTTCATTGGAGAGAGACCTACAGGTTTGATAATTTCTCTGATTTCTTCGACACTGAGTTTGATCATATCGTAGGGGTTGTCAGCCTTAGCAAAGAGCAGAGGTGTGATTTGATTGACTCGAACATCAGTGGATTGAGCTGAAAGTAAAACAGCGATAAGAAGCGTATAGGGATCTTTGTGATCCAGAGGAACTGGAACCTCTGGGTAAAGTTTTTCTAAGGTATCTATTGTGAATTTTACTTTTTCAGCTTTAGTCATTTTTTGTACTTTTATAGTTAAATATAAGATTCTTATGAAAACTCTAAAAGTAGGAGATACAGTTCCTGATTTCAAAGTCTTTGACGAAGAGGCTAATACAGTGCAACTCAGCGATTTTAAAGATAAAAAATTAATTGTCTTTTTTTATCCTAAAGCTTCAACTCCAGGCTGTACGATGGAGGCTTGTAACCTAAGAGACAATTATCAACTCCTACTTGATAAAGGATATGCCATGATTGGTGTAAGCGCAGACTCGGCCCAAAGACAAAAAAACTTTAAAACTAAATACGAATTTCCTTTTCCACTCATCGCTGATGAGGATAAAAAACTAATCGATTTATTTGGAGTATGGGGCCCCAAAAAGTTTATGGGTAGAGAATACGACGGTATTCACAGAATGACTTTTATCGTTGAAAATTCAAAAGTGATTCGTGTGATCGATAAGGTAAAGACCAAAGATCACGCTGCACAAATACTAGAGCAAGTCTAGTTTAACTCAAGAGTTTTCGATCGTTTTTCCTTATCTGTAAAAAGGTGTTTTTCTTTGATGATTTCTGCAATTCCAGGAGGAACCATCTTTTCCCAATCAGGATCACCATTGGTAATCATATCGTGAACATGTCCAGACATGATTCCTAATATTTCGTGATCGTAATCGATAATATCCATTACTTTTCCATTGTATTTGAAGAATTTGTACAATTCTTTCATTCTTGGATGAACCTTTAAGGTGTTTGATGTGATGATTTCTCCAGTTCGCTCGTCTCTCATCGGATAGAGGTATACTTTGAGGTTTTTAAAGAATAGTTTTCCAAATGCTTCTAAGATTCCACCACTGAGATGTCTGTAGTACTTTTCATCAAATATGGCCTCAAGGTTATTGACACCCATTGTTAGGCCAATACGCTCCTTGGTGAAACTGTGGAAGTACTCTACCAATTTATAATACTCTTGGAAGTTGGAGATGATTACATTATGACCTAAATGACAGAGTAAATCGGCGCGATCTAAGAAATCTTGCTCATCAATTTCACCTGAGACTCTTAAGTTTGACAAGGTAATCTCAAAAACGACCATAGTTTTCTCAATATCCACTGAATTTTCATGTCTAAATATTTCAAGGGATTTATTGAGCATGTCTTGATTGACACAAGTTACGGGTCTAAAGCGACCTCTGATCGCTAAAATATTCTTTTTATAGAGTACTGCTGCTGGAAGTACATTATTACCATCAGGACCAAACATTACCGCATCAGTCATTCCGTTTCGAACGAGCTGTAAACTCATCAGACGATTGTCTACATTGTGGAATGCAGGACCTGAAAAATTAACCATATCGATTTCAAGCACGTCTTGATCTAAGTGATCATAGAGGTATTTCAGAAGGTTTTTGGGTTTGTCATAGGTGAAAAAAGCTCCGTAAATCAAGTTGACGCCAAGTAAACCTAAGGTTTCTTGTTGTAATCTAGCTTCGTTCTGTTTAAAACGTATATGGAGAATAATTTCGTTGTATTCTTTTTGATCAGGCTCTAATTGAAATTTGATTCCAACCCATCCATGACCTTTAAACTTTTTAGCAAAATCGATAGTTGCAACAGTATTGGCATAAGAGAAAAAGAGCTTGTCGTTTTTCTCAGTCAATCGTTCTTCCATCAGATTCATCTCGTGAGACAACATCTTTTTAAGACGTGATTGAGTCACGTAACGACCGTCTTCTTCACTGCCGTAAATAGCATCTGAAAATTCTTTGTCATAGGCGCTCATGGCCTTTGCAATGGTTCCTGAAGCTCCACCTGCTCTAAAAAAGTAACGTGCAGTTTCTTGACCAGCTCCAATTTCGGAAAAGGTACCGTAAATCTTTTGGTCTAAGTTAATACGTAGTGCTTTAGCTTTTGAAGAAGGAGTATTGTCGAATTCTGTCTCTAATTTTGTAACAGATGCCATATAAAAAGTTTAATTTACTACAAAAATATAAAAGTTTAAAAGAGCAATCCCTAATAAAGTCATAAATTTGATAAAAAATTAAGATTCTTGGAACTGACATTTTTAGGCACAGGTACTTCACAAGGAATTCCGATTATTGGAAGCGATCATCCAGTTTGTCGAAGTAAGGATCCAAAAGATAATAGACTTCGTTCTTCTGCCATGATTTCATGGGGAACACATCGCTATATTATTGATTGTGGACCAGATTTTAGAGCTCAGATGCTACATCATTCAGTATCTAAAATAGATGGAATCTTATTTACTCATGAGCATTCGGATCACACCGCTGGTATTGACGATATCAGGCCTTTTTATTTTCGCCAAGGTGAAATTGAAGTGTATACCTCCAAGGCGACATTAGCTTCTCTTAAACGACGTTTTGATTATATCTTTGAAGCTGACAATAAATATCCAGGAGCTCCTGGAGTTTCTGTCAATGAAATATCAGAGGACAAACCATTTAAGATTGGCGATAAATGGGTGACTCCAATCTTAGCAAATCACAATAGAATCGATGTGTTGGGATTTAGAATCGACAATTTGGTTTATTTTACGGATGTAAAATACATACCTAAAGAAGAGTTTAAAAAATTAGAAGGGGTGGAAGTACTGGTATTGAACGCCTTGAGAATAGAATCGCATCACTCGCATTTAAATTTAGATGAAGCTGTTGAACTGGCTCAGAAAATAGGGGCTAAGCAGACCTATTTTACTCATATAAGTCATATGTTAGGGTTCCATAAAGAGGTTGACAGTCAGCTGCCTAGTGGAATTAATCTAGCCTATGACAACTTAAAAATTACTATTTAATGAAACAACGATTACTGATTTACTTAACTATATTTCTTTTTTTTATTGCGCTCTATCAATATATGAGCACTAAGAACTACGTCGAATCTGCAGATAAGAGAATGGCCAAGTACAGAGCTGAAATTGAGCAGCTCACCAAAGAGTTGGATTCCTTAAAACAATTACAAAAAGTAAATTAAATACGCTCTAAAAGCCAATCTCTAAATTCAAAGAAATTCTGGGGACAGATCCCATGTCCCATAGGGTATTCTCTATACGTGGAATCTATTTGTTCTCTTTCTAGGATAGCGCTGATTTTTCGAGCCCAATCAACTGGTATAATTTGATCTTCACTTCCGTGTGATGAAAAGACAGAAAGGTGCTCATACAAGGATTTATCCGAATTAAATTCACAAATCCCTTCGTTGATATAACCACTCAGACCAACGATATTTTTAACTAAATTAGGATAACGACTCATCAGTGCATAGCTCATGATAGTTCCTTGACTAAATCCAATCAAACTGATATTAGATGGATCTATAGGGTGGTTTTCAATTAAAAACTCAATGGTTTGTGCAATGAGTTCAATGGCCTCAATTGCCTGCTTGTCATCGGACCATTTGGATTGATCAGCTCCAAAGTGAATAGCATACCAAGCGTTTCCGAAGTCGGGAAGGGCAATAGGTGCTTTTAATGAGAATACATACGCCTGATCGGGTAATTCTCGCTTAAATGAGAATAAATCGTTTTCATCACTCCCATAACCGTGAAGTAAAATCAACGCAGGATTGTTGCCTTTAACAGTAGGGTCTTTAACTAAATATTCTAAGGGTGAATTCATCTTAATTGATAAAAGTGAACCACTTTTGGAAATAAGATCCTATAAATGGAGTTAGCGTCATTTTGGATTGTATAGCGTTCCAAAATCCATGTCCCCATAAAAAGAGGTAGAACAGTAATATGAATCCATATGAGATAGCGTCTAAATAGTCTTTGACAACAAGTACAGTAACGATATACAATAGATGAATTCCAAATGCTTGTCGAATATGAAATCGAGCAAAAGTATTTTTCTCATGACTATTCATACTCATTGCTATCAGTGCTCCTATAATCGTGAGATAGGAGATCATCGCTGCATTTTGGCCTTTTGGTTGTCGATTAGTCATTTAATAAAATACTGTTATTGTTGATGCTTCCGTATGACTTTCCTTTTAATTGATTTCCTAAGTACATGCAGTTACTGGAAGAACTCTTGATATCTGAATTGCTGAATTCGTATTCGAAGTCGGGATTAAATAAACTTAAAGAGGCCATTGCTCCTTCATCAAAACTAGGAGAAGGAATATTGTAAATCGATCTACCTGAACTCAGTAGTTCAACTGCTTTTTCCATTCCAAAGATGCTGTTTAAAACTCCAAATGAAGCTTCAAGACCAATGGATCCTGGAGTTGCATTGTCAAATTCAACATTTTTGAGTTCGATATCTATAGGATTGTGATCACTGACTACCGAATCAATGGTTCCGTCTAACAGCCCCTTTTGAAGTTCTTTTTGGTCTTCTTGAGTTCGTAGAGGGGGTCTTAAATTGACATTCGTATCAAAATCATTAAGCAGGACATCAGTCCCCCAGAGATTGTGTAATGCGACACTACAACTCACATTGAGTCCTTTCTTTTTGGCTGCTGCGATTAGTTTAACACTTTCCTTTGTTGAAATTGTAGGAATGTGTAATCGACCTCCACTGTATTCCAGTAGATGTAAATCTCTTTGTATTTGTAAGTGCTCTGATAGTGATGGTATTCCTTTGAGCCCAAGTAGGGTAGATTGAATCCCTTCATGAGCAACTCCTTTATGAGCGACCTCTCTATTTTGAGGATAACTGTATATCAAACCGTCAAAACTCTGACTGTATTGCAGTGCAATTTTAAGCAGATTGGCATTGGTGATGGTCTTTTTGTAATCGCTAAAAGCCAAAGCGCCTTTTTCAAACATATCGTATAAATCTGCTAAGGCTTCGCCTTTAGATTCGATTGTCAGCGCTCCTAAGAGGTGAACATTGGTGTTAGAGTAGGACTTTGCAATATTCTTTAAAAACCCAATAGAAGTACTTTTATCGGGGATTGGATGCGTATTGGTATTGAGTAAGATATCCGTAAAGCCAGAAAGAGCAGCTGTTCGAACACCGTTTTCTAAAGTTTCTCGCTCTTCAAATCCAGGTTCTCCAAAACTTACAGAAGCATCGAACCATCCTAAAGAAACGTGAAGGTTCTTTAAGCTTATCTTCTCAGTATTGTTTGGGAGTTCAATTTTTGAAGCGATTTTCTCAATACGTCCATTTTTAATTAAAATATCTCTTTTTTTAAGGTGGAGTTCCTTTGAATTGGGGTGAACCAAGGTTGCTTGATGCAAGAGTATATTCATAGACTTTGATTGAAAATCAGTGTATATTTAGACAAAAGTAATAAACCTAATTGTAAAACGGTAGAAATCCCTTCAATTATTCTAATTTTCATTTAAGGCTTTGTGAATTCCTTCGAGCAATAAAGGTTCCATGATTTGGTATCCTTTTGTGTTAGGATGGACGCCATCACTTCCTAAATCACTTCTCAAACCTCTATTATCATCCTTCATTGGAGTAAAATAATCCACTAAAACAATACGATTATCATTGGCGTAATCTTCTATCATTTGATTGAGAACTCTTACTTTTTCAGTTGGAACGATACGTTCTCTCCAAGGAAAACGATTGGAAGGGACTAGTTTACACAGTACAACTTTAATATCGTTAGCAAGGGCTAATTCTGCCATACTAGTGATATTTCCAAAGACTTTTTCGATCTCAATAGGTCCTGTGTTTTCTGCAATATCATTGATTCCAGCAAGGATAGCTACAACTTTTGGGTTGAGATTAATGACGTCCTCTCTAAAACGCAGCAGCATTTGCCCAGTTGTTTCACCACTGATTCCCCGATCGACTAGATGGTTCTCTTCAAAGAATTCAGGATGATTGTTAATCCAGACATCGGTAATGGAATCACCCATTAAAACAGCGGTAGGTTCAATTCCTTCTTGGATTAAGTCTGAATTGTGATCACTGTAGCGATTGTAGTTGATCCCTGAATTCCACAGCGATATATCTAGTTTTTGTCCGAATACAGTAGTTGAGATAACTACTAAGGCTAAAAAGCTAAAAAGTCTTTTTTTAGTCATGTTGGGTGTATAGTGCAGGTTTGCCATTAGTGCTAGTTGCTTTTAAAAAGGCTTTGACATCCTCGTTAGCTTTGATTAAATCTTCGTGTCTGAGATACATCATATGACCTGAGTGATATCCTTTAAATGAAAAACGATCTTTTAATTTACCGCTAGGATCCATTTGCCACATATTGTATTTGGCATTGAAATATGTACATGCACCATCAAAATAACCAGACTGTGTCATCACGTGTAAATAGGGGTTCATCGCCATAGCTTGTCTTAGGTTTTCTCCTGTGTTGTCATTGGATCGATCCCAAGGGTGAACGGGGCCAAACATATTGTATTTGACGTCTGTCTTCCAATTGAGTTCGTTTTTCATATAGTAGTTAATAGCAGGAGTAAAGGAGTGAAGCCAAGAAGTAAGTTCTGAGTTGAAATCAGATCCAGAACCAGCATCCATTCGATCGATTCCGAGATACCTAGAATCTAAGCGACCAATTGTTCTTCCCTGATCTCTTAAAAGTTCTTTCCAGAAATAACGATAGGACATATCGAGGTTGTGACGCATGAATTCTTCGGCGTCAATTCCAGTATAGTATTCCATTTTTTGAGCAAGAGCTCTTTTGTGATCTTCTGATTCAAAACCTATTTTAATCAATCCTGGCAATAAGGTATTAATGGTGTAGTTTTCCACTTCTTCCAATACTTCTTCAAGTGGTTTAGACTGTAAATCTGACGGAAGTGTCTTTTGATACCAGGCTGCAGCTGTAAAGTATGGGAGTCTGTTGGCAACTTCTACAGGACCATCTCTCTTAATTCCTAAATCAGTAGGTGACACCAAGATAACGCCATTGAGATACATCCATTGATTGTTTTGAAGTTCGTAGGCCAACCCGGATACTCTTGTAGTACCGTAGGATTCTCCAATGAGGTATTTAGGAGAAGCCCATCGGTTATTTCTGCTCACAAAGGTGTTAATCCATTCTGCTAAGTATTTAATATCTGCATTGACTCCAAAGAAACGCGAGCGATCGATTTCTTTTCCAGAAGCTGGAATAGTTCTTGAATAGCCTGTATTTACTGGATTGATATATACGATATCGGCAACTTCTAAAACAGAATAAGGATTTTCTTTAAATCCATAAGGTTGAACTGGATACCCTTCATCGTCAATATTGAGCACTCTTGGTCCTGTATAGGCAAGATGCATCCATACGGATCCTGATCCTGGTCCTCCGTTAAATGAAATAAGTAGAGGACGGTTATCCCTATTTCGAATATCGTCTCGGGTGTAATAGGTGTAATGTAAGCTTGCAACAGGATTAGCGTTTTCATCCCAAACAGGTTGTGTTCCAGTTTGAGCAGTGTACATAAAGGAACCGTTTACAGCATTGAGCTTGTGATGGGTGGTTACAATGGTATCGACTGCAAGAGTTCTGCTTTGAGCAAATAGACCTATACTTACAAAGAGAGCGGCTATGAGACTTAGAATACTACTTTTTTTCATTATTGAGGATTTTTTGTTTTCCTAAATGTAGAAAAAAATAGACAATTTTGAATGCTGAAATTAAAACTTCTCAAAGACTCCCAAGCCAAATAAGGCATAGTCGTATTTGACAGGATCATTGGCATCCATCATTCGAAGCGAATGATCTAATTCTAAAAGTGTCTTGTGATCGTTTTGGTTTCTTTTAACAAGTCCAAGTTTTCTTGAAACATTTGCTGTGTGAACATCCAAAGGACAGGAGAGTTTAGAAGTGGGAATAGCCTTCCATATTCCTAAATCAACTCCTTTGGTGTTGGGTCGTACCATCCAACGCAAAAACATATTAATGCGTTTGGCAGCCGATCCTTTTTTGGGATCTGCTAAATGTTTTGTTGATCGCTTTAGAAAATGTTCAGAAAAGAACAGTGCTTTAAAATCAGATATTTGTTCTTGAATACTTGAAGTTCCACTAAACTGATATTCCAAACCACCGTGATTGGAGTAGATTTCTCTTAGATTGAGCACAAAACACTTAAAGTCTTCAGCATTAAAGGTTCTATGAACAAAACCGTCAAGGGCATCTAGATGATGTTCTTTAGCATTAATGATAAAGTCATAAGGACTATTGCCCATTCGATCCATCATTGATTTGGCATTCTTAATGATGCTCTTTCGATTGCCCCAAGCGATAGTTGCTGCTAAAAAGCCCGCAATTTCAATATCTTCTTTTAGCTGATAGGAGCGTGGTATTTGAATGGGATCTGATTCGATGAAATCTGGATGTTCGTATTGATAGGCCTTTTCATCCATAAAGGCTTTGAGCTCACTGAATTCCATTAGTTGATCAATTTACCGTCTTTCATATAGAGGGTTCGATCAGCCATGGCTGCTAATTCTTTGTTGTGAGTAACAATGATAAAGGTCTGTTTGAATTCATCTCTTAACTTAAAAAAGAGGTCGTGTAAGTTTTTAGCAGATTCTGAATCTAAGTTTCCACTAGGCTCATCAGCTAAAATGACATCAGGTTGATTCATCAGTGCCCTAGCGACTGCAACACGCTGTTGTTCTCCACCAGAGAGCTGATTTGGTTTGTGGTCTTCTCGGCCTTTAAGTCCTAAATAAGAAAGTAATTCTTTTGCTCTAGCGATCGCATCTTGTTTTGAAGTTCCTGCGATAAAAGCAGGAATACAGATATTTTCAAGAGCAGTAAACTCTGGGAGTAATTGATGAAACTGAAAGATAAAGCCGATGTGCTTATTTCTAAATTGCGCTAGCTCCTTTGAAGTGAGTTTGGTGATATCAATCGCTCCAATTTGGATACTGCATTCACTGGTGTTGGAAGCCTGATCTAAACTTCCTAAGACTTGTAATAAGGTTGTTTTACCTGCACCAGAAGCACCAACTATAGCAATGATTTCACCCTTATTAACTTCTAAATCAATAGATTTTAAAATAGAGAGATCGCCGTAGTTTTTGCTTATGTTTTGTGCTTTAATCATTAAAAAATCGTTTAAAACCAATTCGCTTCAACATTTTCTTTTCAAAATTCCAAAAGAAACGATATTGACCAAATAGCGTTCCAAATATAATAAGTAATACCTGATAGGTTGGGAAAATTAGTAAAATACGAACTATCCAATAGAGGACATACCAATACCAAACATCTGGTAAACTGTCATAATTCATTCCTACTGCCTCCAAAATAGGACGTGCGAGTTTTACAGCGGCACTTCCTGTGATGGAAAAGACAATAAAAATAATGATCAGTGAAAAGTTAGATTCAATACCCCAGCGTTTTTTTAATTTTTCAAATGCCATAATGAATTCAGTGCTGTGATTTAAAAGTTTTGATTAATTGTTCTGCCAAGTCCATACCAATTCTCGTTTGAGCCTCTTTAGTGCTTCCACCAATATGAGGACTTAGCGATATTTGTGGATGCATCAACAATGCTACTTCTGGATTGGGTTCTGATTCAAATACATCAAGACCAGCAAAGGCTAATTGATCGGTGTTCAAAGCATTGATGAGCGCAATTTCATCTACCGCATTTCCTCTTGCGGTGTTGATCAGTCCAGCTCCTTTTTTCATCATATTAAATTCCTTCTCACCTAAAAGATATTCTTCTTGAGAAGGGATGTGTAATGATATATAATCCGACTGCTCTAAAAGGTGTTTTTTAGAGACGTTTATCAGGTTAAATTCAATTTCTTGACCGTCGTAAAATTCTAATTTAAGAGTCACTTTCGTTTGAGCAATATCGTGATACAAGACACGCATACCCAGTCCGATAGCTTTTTTAGCAGTCTCTTGTCCTATGACACCAAATCCAATAATACCCAGTGTTTTTCCTTCTAATTCTTTAGCAGAGGAATAGCTCTTTTTTAACTCTTTAAAACGAGATTCACCTTCTAAAGGCATGGAGCGATTCGAATCTTGTAAGTGTCTCACTCCTGTGAGTAAATGTGCTATAGTCAATTCGGCTACTGCCTTTGCAGAGGCAGTAGGTGTATTGATTACTTTTATTTGATGCGTTTGAGCAGCGTCTAAATCAATATTGTCTAATCCAACTCCAGCACGAGCTACTGCCTTGAGGTATTTTGCTTCTTTAATGATGGTAGAATCCACTTTGGTAGCTGAGCGTACCACTAAAATATGAATCTCTTGCTCGTTGAGATATTTGAGTAATTGACTTTGAGCTACAGAGGTTTGAAATACTTTAAAGTGATTGTTTTCAAGATGCGCTATCGCATCTTGTGACAATCCATCATTGATTAAAATATTCATTTTATGCTTGTTTTTCCAATTCGCGCATGACATCGACTAGTACTTGAACACTTTCAAGACTTAGGGCGTTGTAAATAGAAGCTCTATAGCCTCCTACAGAGCGGTGTCCATTTAATCCATTGATTCCAGCTTCTTTCCACATGGCGTTAAATCGATCGCCTAATTGCTCATCTGCCAAGGTAAAGGTAACGTTCATTTTCGATCTAAAGTCTTTGTCCGCATAGGGAACAAAAAGTGGATTCTTATCTAATTCACCATAGAGAAGGGCTGCTTTTTGATCGTTAATTTTTTCAATCGCAGCAATTCCTCCAAGATCTTTAAGCCAGTCCAAAGTCAACATAGAAGTGTAAACGGCAAAAACAGAAGGGGTATTAAACATACTTTCTTTATCGATATGTACACGGTAATCCAACATAGCTGGTATCGCTCTTGAAACCTTACCTAAAAGATCTTCTTTTACAATAACCAAAGTCGTACCCGCAGGTCCCATATTCTTTTGTGCTCCAGCATAGATGAGATCAAATTTCTCAAAGTCCAAGACTCTTGAAAAAATGTCAGAACTCATATCACATACTAGAGGAACTGAAGTTTCTGGGAAACTTTGATATTGTGTTCCGTAAATGGTATTGTTCGAAGTTAAATGTAAATAATCTAAATCCGTTGGAATTTCATAAGAGGTTGGAATGTTTTTGTATCCATTGTCTTTTGAACTAGCAAGGACTTGAACCGCTCCAAAGTTTTTAGCTTCTTTAATGGCTTTAGAACTCCATGTTCCTGTATCAACGTATCCAGCTTTTCGCTCGAGTAGGTTATAAGCTACCATTAAAAATTCAAGGCTAGCTCCTCCTTGTAAGAACAGTGCTTTATAGCCTTTGTTTTCTAATCCTAAAAGAGATAAGGCTAAGTGATGCGCCTTATCCATAACCTCTACGAAATCTTTTGAACGGTGAGAGATTTCAATTAAAGAGAGGTTTAAGTTGTTAAAGTTTAGTACAGCGTCAGAAGCTTTTTTGATAACCTCTTGAGGTAATATACAGGGTCCTGCACTAAAGTTGTGTTTTTTCATAAGTTGTTATTATAACGATAAAACAAATTTTAAAGTATCTATATCATCAGCGTAATCGCTAAGACCAGGCTTTTGAGTTTGACCAAAATCGATCTCTGAGGCAAGAAAGTCTTTTGCTACAACGCATTGAATTTCTTCTTTTCGAGAATTTAATTCCTGAAGGAGTTGTTCTTTTGAGTCGTAAAACTCGTAAAAAAGACTTCCAATTGGTGAACTCAGTGAGCTGTCCTCTTTGAGAATCAAAAATCCATTGTCTAGAATCTTAAATTCACTCATCAAATATACGGCTTTATTGTAGTCGTAATTATTGGAGTATTTTTCAAAGTTAATCAAATCACTGTAGGGAAAAACCGCTTTAAACAACAGGTCAAAGTCGTATCCTTTTGGAACGTATACCTTAGATACAGAGCGACATCCAAGACCGAAATAGCGAAAGACGTCTTCTCCTAGAGCGTGCAATTCTTCAGCTGTTTCATCACCGCTTATCACTGCGACTGAATTTCTGTTCTTTCGAATGATATTTGGTTTTTTGGAAAAATAATGCTCAAAATAACGAGCAGAATTATCACTTCCTGTTGCGATCACTGCGTCGTATTCTTTTACAAGTTCATCGGTAAACTCTACAGCATTTTCATCTTCTGGATTAAACTCATTGAGCTTATTGACCATAAAGGGTAAAAGATGAGCATCTGAAGAAGATAATTTCACCAAGGTGTTGTGACCAGAAAGGTAACAGACCAACAGATCGTGAAATCCTACAAGAGGAATATTTCCAGCGAGTATGAGTAAAATTTTCTTAGAATCTGCAATAGAGAGATCATAGGCAGCTAGCCATTCAAGAAGCTTCTTTTCTGTCAGTAATTCACCCCATGATTCAAGGCTGTGAGTCAGTTCTTTAGCGGTAAACCAACTGTTAGAACCTTCGGCTTTTCTCATGACATGAGCCAGGTCTGCATCCACTGTTTCTGCATCATTTGAACAAAAATTAGTTCTCAAATAACTTCCCAGTTTTAACACCGCTTGAATTCTTTTATTTTCCTTCATTATATTACTTGTGAAAGCGCAGTTTTGGTTTAACTTTGTCGCACAAAAGTAAGGAATAGAATTAGATTATGGCTATAATTATTACAGATGAATGCATTAACTGTGGAGCTTGTGAACCTGAGTGTCCAAATAATGCAATTTACGAGGCATCAGAAGAATGGTCCTACAGCGATGGAACAAGCTTAAAAGGGTCGGTAGTTTTACCAAATGGAACAGCTGTAAATGCGGATCAGCAGCAAGAACCACTTAGCGATGAGTATTATTTTATCGTTTCGGATAAATGTACGGAGTGTATCGGCTTTCACGATGAGCCACAATGTGCTGCGGTTTGCCCTGTAGACTGCTGTGTTCCGGATGATGATCGACAAGAATCTAATGAAGAGTTAACTGAAAAACAACAATTTATGCACAGAGATGCATAAGTAGCTATATATTATATGAAAGCAGGTATTGTAGGATTACCAAACGTAGGAAAATCGACATTGTTCAATTGTTTGTCCAATGCAAAGGCTCAGAGTGCTAACTTCCCATTTTGTACCATTGAACCCAATTTAGGAGTCGTTAATGTGCCGGATCCTCGATTGAGTAAATTAGAAGAATTAGTGAATCCGGAGCGCGTATTACCTGCTACTGTAGAAATAGTAGATATTGCTGGTCTTGTTAAGGGTGCTAGTAAAGGTGAAGGTCTTGGAAATCAGTTCCTCGGTAATATCAGAGAAACTGATGCTATTTTACATGTATTGCGTTGTTTTGAAGATGACAATATTGTTCATGTTGATGGAAGTGTCAATCCTATTCGCGATAAAGAAACCATCGACATCGAATTACAGCTAAAAGACTTAGAAACTTTAGACAAGAAGTTGGACAAGGTTAAAAGAGCTGCAAAAACAGGAAATAAAGAGGCTCAGAAAGAAGAAGCGGTTCTCTTAAAGATCAAAGCTGGTTTAGAGCAGGGAAAATCAGTTAGAGCTGTAGAGCTTACTGATGATGAACGCAGTGAATTTGTAAAACCATTACAATTCATCACTGATAAGCCAGTGATGTATGTTTGTAATGTCGATGAGGAATCAGCGGTCAATGGAAATGATTACGTAGAGAAGGTAAGGGCTGCTGTGGCTGATGAAGCTGCAGAGGTGATTTTTTTAGCTGTTGGTACAGAGGCTGATATCAACGAGTTGGATTCCTTTGAAGAGCGTCAAATGTTCTTAGAAGACTTAGGGCTTTCGGAGCCAGGTTCTGCAAAATTGATACGAGGAGCTTATAAATTACTCAACTTAGAAACCTATTTTACCGCTGGTGTTAAGGAAGTTCGAGCTTGGACTATTCCGGTAGGAGCAACTGCTCCACAAGCAGCTGGGGTTATTCATACCGATTTTGAAAAAGGATTTATTAGAGCTGAGGTCATCGCCTACGACGATTTCGTCAATTTTGGTTCAGAGGCGAAGGTAAAAGAAGCTGGAAAAATGAGAGTAGAAGGAAAAGAGTACATCGTAAAAGATGGAGATGTGATGCATTTTAGATTTAATGTTTAAGCTATAGTGCTCACCCACAGAATATAAGCCAGTTTTTTAGCTGGCTTTTTGTTTTTTAGGGACTTTTCAACTATTGGATAACTTGTTAATTACTTTAATAGACAGCTGTTTTTTCTTATAAGTAGACTTGTTATATTAGTGCCTCTTAGGATTTTTTATTATGTCTACAAACACTAGCTATACTGAAGATAATATTCGATCACTGGATTGGAAAGAACACATCCGTATGCGTCCCGGTATGTATATCGGAAAACTAGGTGATGGAACTTCTGCAGATGATGGAATCTACATTCTTTTAAAAGAGGTGATCGACAACTGTATCGATGAATTTGTAATGGGTGCTGGAAAGACGATTGAAATCGGAGTCAAAGACACTCAGGTCACTGTAAGAGACTACGGTAGAGGAATTCCTCTAGGTAAAGTAGTCGATGTAGTATCAAAGATGAATACAGGTGGTAAGTACGACTCTAGAGCTTTTAAAAAGTCCGTAGGTTTAAACGGTGTTGGTACCAAGGCAGTAAACGCCTTATCGGAATATTTTCTTGTGGAATCTTCTCGCGACAATCTTTTAAAGTCCGCAACCTTTGAAAAGGGGAATTTAATTTCAGAAGAAGGGCCTGAAGAGAGTTCGAGAAGAAAGGGGACTAAAGTGACCTTTGTTCCTGATCCAACCATATTTAAAAATTACAAATTCCGTTCTGAGTACATCGTAAAGATGATTAAGAACTATGTGTATCTCAATCCTGGGTTGACTATCGTTTTTAACGGTGAAAAATACATATCAGAAAACGGACTCAAGGATTTAATAGAGGACAACAACCAGATTGAGGATATGCTCTATCCTATAATCCACTTAAAAGGTGAGGATATAGAGATTGCCATTACGCACTCCAAGACACAGTACAGCGAGGAATATCATTCTTTTGTCAACGGACAGCACACCACTCAGGGAGGAACGCATCAAGCAGCTTTTAGAGAGGCGATTGCTAAAACTGTGAAAGAGTACTACGGTAAGAATTACGATTCAGCAGATATTCGTAAATCAATTATTTCGGCTATTTCGATCAAGGTTATGGAGCCTGTTTTTGAATCTCAAACCAAAACCAAGCTCGGTTCTACCGATATGGGAGGAGGAATGCCAACTGTTCGTTCGTATATCAATGACTTCCTCAAAACCGAACTCGATAATTATTTACACAAGAATCCAGAAACCGCTGAACTCTTACAGCGTAAGATACTTCAGGCAGAACGCGAGCGCAAAGAATTATCTGGTATTCGAAAACTCGCTAGAGATCGTGCTAAAAAAGCGAGTCTACACAACAAAAAACTCAGAGATTGTAGAGTACATCTTACCGATATAAAAAATGACAATTCCATCAAGAGCACGCTATTTATCACAGAGGGAGATTCGGCTTCTGGTTCGATTACCAAATCGAGAAATGTGAATACACAGGCAGTTTTTAGTCTTAGAGGTAAGCCGCTCAACTCTTATGGAATGTCTAAGAAAATAGTCTATGAAAACGAAGAGTTTAACCTACTTCAAGCGGCCTTAGATATTGAAGATTCGATGGAAAATCTTCGTTACAACAAGATTGTGATAGCGACCGATGCCGATGTCGATGGGATGCATATTCGATTGCTATTAATAACCTTCTTTTTGCAATTCTTCCCAGAACTAATCAAAGAGAATCACCTCTATATTTTACAAACACCACTCTTTAGAGTTCGAAATAAAAAAGAAACCATCTACTGTTACTCAGATGAAGAGCGCCGCAATGCGATTTCTAAATTGGGTAATAAACCTGAAATCACTCGATTTAAAGGATTGGGTGAAATTTCACCAGATGAATTCAAGCATTTTATAGGTGAAGAAATCAGGCTCGAACCAGTGATGTTAGATAAATCGATGACAATTGAACAACTCTTAGAGTTTTATATGGGTAAAAACACTCCTGATCGTCAAAAGTTCATCATTGAAAATCTCAAAGTTGAACTCGATATTGAAGAGGAGATTGTTTCAAAAACAGCATAATCACTTATGGATAACGAAAATCAAATAGATCAACAGCTTCCAGAAGATCATTCCAATGAGACTGATAGCCTGGTAAAGGTTACCGGCATGTATAAGGAGTGGTTTTTAGATTACGCTTCTTATGTAATTTTAGAAAGAGCTGTTCCTGCTATTGAAGACGGATTAAAACCAGTTCAGCGTCGTATAATGCACTCCTTGAAGGAGTTGGATGACGGTCGCTACAACAAGGTTGCTAATGTGGTGGGACATACGATGCAATACCATCCACATGGAGATGCCTCCATTGCCGATGCTATGGTGCAGATAGGACAAAAAGATTTATTGATCGATACTCAGGGAAACTGGGGGAATATACTAACAGGAGATGGTGCAGCAGCCTCTCGTTATATAGAGGCTAGGCTTTCTAAATTTGCTCTAGAAGTCGTTTATAGTCCCAAGATTACGAATTGGCAACTCTCATATGACGGTAGAAAGAAAGAACCGATCAATCTTCCAATTAAATTTCCATTACTACTCGCTCAAGGAGCAGAGGGGATTGCTGTGGGATTGTCTACTAAAATTTTACCTCACAACTTTATAGAACTCATCGATGCTTCTATCAAACACTTACAGGGAAAGCGATTTAATTTAGTTCCTGATTTCCCTACTGCTGGAATCATTGACATCAGTCAATACAACGACGGTCTTAGAGGTGGAAAGATTCGAGTGAGAGCGCGAATTGGGCAGTTAGATAAGAAAACACTGGTCATCACTGAGATTCCATATGGAACCAATACTTCGACGCTTATCGATTCGATCCTCAAGGCCAATGAAAAAGGAAAGATCAAGATTAAGAAAATAGAGGATAATACTGCTGAGAATGTGGAAATATTAATTCATCTTCCACCTGGAATTTCACCAGATAAAACCATTGATGCACTCTATGCGTTTACAAGCTGTGAAAATTCAATATCTCCTCTGTCTTGTATTATTGAAGATAACAAGCCTATTTTCATAGGAGTATCCGATATATTAAAGCGATCTACAGAGCTAACAGTCAGTTTGCTGCGTTCTGAATTAGAGATTAAACTCTCGGAACTAGAAGAGCAATGGCATTTCTCATCTTTGGAACGCATCTTTATCGAAAAGAGAATCTATCGCGATATTGAAGAAGAAGAAACTTGGGAGGGAGTGATTGCTGCAATTGACAAAGGTTTAGCTCCTCATATCACTCATTTAAAAAGAGCGGTAACCGAAGAAGATATAACTAGATTAACCGAAATCCGAATTAAGAGAATTTCAAAATTTGATTTGGACAAGGCTCAACAGTTTATCGAAAGTATCGAAGAGAAAATAGTTGAAGTAAAACATCATTTAGATCACATCATCGATTTTAGTATTGATTATTTCAAACACCTCAAAGAAACTTACGGTAAGGGAAAAGAACGCAAATCTGAAATACGCGTATTTGACGATATCGAGGCGACTAAGGTGGTTATTAGAAATACCAAACTCTACGTAAATAGGGAAGAAGGTTTTGTAGGAACCTCACTTCGCAAAGACGAATACGTTACTGATTGTAGTGATATTGATGATATCATTGTCTTTACTCAGGACGGTAAGATGATGGTGACCAAGGTTGATTCTAAAACCTTTATCGGCAAAGGAATCATTCATGTAGCGGTCTTTAAGAAAAAAGACAAGCGCACTACTTATAATTTGATTTACAGGGATGGAAAAAATGGTCCTAGTTATGTAAAGCGATTTAACGTTACCTCAGTGACTAGAGATCGCGAATACGATTTGACTAACGGGTCTAGTAATTCAGATGTGTACTACTTTAGTGCGAATCCCAATGGTGAAGCTGAGGTGGTGACTATTTTGTTGAGACAAGTTGGTAGTATTAAAAAACTCAAATGGGATTTAGACTTTTCTGATGTACTGATTAAAGGGAGGGCTTCTAAAGGGAATATTGTCACCAAGTATTCCATCAAGAGAATTGAACTCAAGGAAAAAGGAGTATCCACTCTTAAGCCACGAAAAATATGGTTTGACGATGTGGTTCAGCGCTTAAACGTCGATGGTAGAGGTAGTCTGCTTGGGGCTTTTAAGGGGGATGATTTACTTCTGGTGATTACTTCCAAAGGTATTGTAAAAACTGTGACTCCTGATATGAATCTTCACTTTGATGAAGATATGATTGTGTTGGAAAAATGGAATCCACACAAGCCGATTTCAGCAGTTTATTACGACGGTGAAAAAGAGGTGTATTTCATGAAACGATTCCTTGTGGAACAAGCTAATAAAGAAGATTTGTTCATCAGTGAACATCCAGAATCCTTTTTAGAACTCGTGACGACCGATTGGAGACCACAGATGGAAATCGAGTACAGAAAACCCAAAGGAAAAGATGCTAAACCAAACGAAACAATCAATATTGAAGAGTTTATATCTGTAAAGGGTCTTAAAGCTCAAGGAAATATTCTCACTAAAGAAAATATCAAAGGAACCAATTTGTTAGAATCACTTCCTCATGAGGAAGAAGAGGAAAAAGTTCCCGAAGAAATCGAAGTGGTATCCGAGGAAGAGGTTCACAATACAGATTTCAATGATGATGAGGATTTACCGAGTACTTCTAGTAATAACACTGATCAACCAACCTTGTTTTAGATGAAAAAACTGTTTTACGTAGTCACATTTGCAATTGTGTTTTTCTGGGGATGTAATCCACCAGAGCGTAACTGTGTTGAATTTCACGATGGTTCCTTTACTTTCACTGAGATGATTGATGGTGAAATACACACCACAACCTTTACCAGAAAGGGAGACTTGGAAATTTCTGAGTATAGAGGGCATATCGACTCTGCATCTGTACGCTGGGTCAATGACTGTGAATACGTTCTCAAGAATTTAAATCCTAAGAACAAACAAGAAGAGAAACCCCTTCATATGAAGATTTTAAAAACCGAAGGAGACACCTATACCTTTGAATATTCGGTTATGGGGTCTTCTGATAAGAGAAGAGGTAAAGTTGTAAAATACTAAAAACTAGAGATTGTGTTTGAAATATTTGCTTCAGCAGATGCTTGGATCGCTTTGTTAACACTGACATTCCTTGAAATTGTACTTGGAATTGACAATATTGTGTTTATCTCTATTGCTGCTCAAAAATTAGAAGAGAAAGACAAGAAAAGAGCTACCAATCTCGGATTGTTGTTAGCAATGCTACTTCGAATTGTATTGCTTTTTGGAATTAACCTACTCACTTCTTTAAACGAATCTTTTTTCAAATTTGACACCGCTTGGATCAAAGGGGGTGTTTCTGGTCAGGCGGTTATTCTATTTCTGGGAGGATTGTTTTTGCTTTATAAGAGTACCAAGGAAATTCACGAAAAGATAGAAGATAAAGAACACGATATCACACAAGTAAAGAAAAACCAATCTAAAACCTTGTGGTCTGCTATTATGGAGATTACAGTTATCAATATTGTCTTTTCTTTTGATTCCATTTTAACGGCAATAGGAATGACTAATGGAATCTCACCCAATCCCAATGACGCACTAATACTGATGATTGTTGCTGTGGTAATCTCAGTATTGATTATGATGCTCTTTACCTACAAAGTCAGTGAGTTTGTCAATAAACACCCTTCTATTCAAGTCCTTGGTCTTTCATTTTTGATTCTTATTGGATTTATGTTGATTGTAGAATCTGCTCATCTTTCACACTTAGTAGTGTTCAATAATCCGATAGGATCGATACCTAAGGGCTATTTGTACTTCGCTATAGCCTTTTCGTTGATGGTAGAGTTCATCAATATGAATGTGAGAAAGAAAAGCGCTTAGGAGGGCTTATATTCTTTAAATACTCCATTTTTATAGAATACGACAATCTTTTCGACATCGGAAGCTTGCTTTTGATGAGTCGAATGTCGCTCTGTAGAGAAGTTTTCTTCTAAAAGAGTATTAGAATCGCTATTTAAGCTAGAATGCTTTGATATGGACTCCTTTCCAAAAAGCAACCAATTGATATCGACATCAGGGTAGGAGTGAACAATCTTCATTACAAATTCCAAACTGGGTTTGTTTCTTCCAGAGAGTAAATGTGAAATACTCGAGCGAGGAACCGAAATCGTATCAGCAAATGAAGAGGAGCTCAGCTGCTTTTGTTCGAGTAAAATTTTGAGTCGATTTATGAATTCTTCTTGCTGTAACATTGTTAAACAAATATAGCTATTTAATATTAATAGACAAGAGTTATTTTTGCTGTAATTTACAATTTTTACAATTACTAACACTTTAAATAAAATAGTTTAACTATCTGAAATATAATATAATATGTGTATTTGTATTTTTATAGTTTAATATTGTAAAATATATGTTTACAATTGTAACAAAGATGTGAACATGAAGTGTAAACTTGTAAATAATCACAGGTTTTATCAGTGGTTTAAAAGCCGTACATTTGTCAAAAATTTATGAGTGATATGAGGATTAAAGAATTTGATTATTCTAATTTTAAAGTAGCTAGTATTAAGGGACGATACCTTAATTATCAGACCACAATAGATACAGTTTCAACTTTAGTCGATAATTCTTCAATACGTGTGATCGGACAATCGGTTCGCTCTTTAGATATACCTCTTATTACCTTAGGAAGTGGCTCTAAACGAATTTTAATGTGGTCTCAGATGCATGGGAACGAGTCTACAACGACTAAGGCGGTATTGGATCTGCTTTCCTTCTTTAAGACTAATTCTCCCGCAGCTACAGCTATATTAGAGGCAGCAACACTCTATATAATCCCAGTCTTAAATCCAGATGGAGCTAATGATTATACGCGTTTTAACGCCAATGAGGTGGATTTAAACAGAGATGCTCAAGATCGCACACAACCGGAGTCTAAAGCGCTGAGAGCAGTATTTGAAGAGGTGAAACCTCATTATTGCTTTAATCTTCACGATCAACGAACACTCTTTAATGTAGGAGAGACTGACAAGGTGGCTACCGTATCCTTTTTGTCACCTGCAGCGGATCAGGATCGTTCTATTACAGATTCTAGAGTGCGCAGTATGAAGCTTATAGCAGATATGAACGATGTGCTTCAGCAGTACATTCCTGGTGGTGTAGGGCGTTATGACGACGGATTTAATATCAATTGTGTGGGGGATACCTTTCAATTTGAAGCAGTTCCAACGATTCTCTTTGAATCTGGTCATTATCCCAAAGATTACGATCGCGATCAAACAAGAGCGCTGATTACAGTCTCAATCTATACTGCCATTAACAGTATTGTATACCAGCTCTATGACTTTAATGAAGTAGAGGCCTATCACAAGATCCCTGAAAACAATCAATTGTTTTACGATATAATCGTTGAAAACCCACAGATTCTGGATTCTAAATACAAAGAAGAGCAGGTACTGGCAATCAACTATCAAGAAGTATTAGTCGATCAAAAGATTGAGTTTGTACCTAAAGCATTTGAAATCAAGCCAAAAGGTGCATTTTACGGACATAAAACACTCGATATGCGTTTGGATGAAGATCGAGAAGAACTAATCAAAAGCCAGTATTTGACAGAACAGGATTGATTTGTTGCATTATCTTCAAAAAAATGCACAATTTATTGAAGTATATTAAATTATTGATTATTTTTGCATTATCAAAATTCAATTTATGACTACAGTAAAATTAGATGAAATAGATCACCAGATCTTAGATATGTTGATCGACAATACCAGAACTCCTTTTACAGATATTGCTAAGAAATTATTGATTTCAGCAGGAACAGTTCACGTTCGTGTTAAAAAAATGGAAGAAGCTGGAATTATCAAAGGTTCTTCTTTAACCCTTGATTATATTAAATTGGGTTATTCTTTTATCGCTTATGTTGGAGTCTTTTTAGAGAAAACACATCAGACAAAGTTTGTTATTGAGCGTTTAAATCAAATTCCAAATGTTACAGTAGCTCACATTACGACAGGTAAGTTCAATATTTTCTGTAAGATTAGAGCAAAGGACACCACTCATGCGAAGAACATCATTTTTAAAATAGATGACATCGATGGAATCAGCAGAACAGAAACGATGATTTCATTAGAAGAGAGCATTAACGATAAAAAGCGTTTAATGCATACGATCTTTTCTGAACTAGATTAAGAAACATCTTCTTATAAAAACAAAAGCACCTCAATGAGGTGCTTTTTTTATGTCTGAGTTTTTAGTTTTTAAAGTGAATTGTAGTATTCAAATGCGTCGTTGAGGTCGTTGTCTTTGATCTGTATATCGAATACAGCCTTTCCAATGCGTTCTAAGAGTACATATTTGATTTGACCATGGGAATTCTTCTTGTCAAATTTTAAAAGCGCTATAGCCTCTTTTTTGTCTTGATTTGAAATGTTTACTTTGCCGTAGTGGTTGAGTAGTGTGCTGCTGATTTCATCGAGTTCATCACTACTTAGACCAGTGTAAATTGTCGATAAATAGGCTTCCATAATCATACCGATGGCGATCGCTTCTCCGTGGAGTAACATTTTATCTTCCCCAAGCGATAAGAAATAAGATTCAATCGCATGACCTAGGGTGTGACCAAAATTTAAAATTTTGCGAAGTGAGTTTTCTCTAGGGTCTTTTTGTACTACATCTGCTTTGATCTGAACAGAGGTTGAAATAGCCTCATCAATACTAGTTGAATTAAAACTGTCTTTTAACTGTTTCCAGTAGTCTTTATCGGAGATCAGACCGTGTTTGAGCATTTCTGCAAATCCGCTTTTGAGTTGTCTTTTGTCAAGCGTCGCTAAATACGCTTGATCTACAATCACAAATTCTGGTTCTACAATGACTCCTATTTGATTTTTAAGCATCCCTAAATCGACTCCCGTTTTACCACCGACAGAGGCGTCGACCATTGAAAGAAGGGTAGTGGGTATATTGTAGAAATCAATACCTCTTTTAAAACAGGAGGCTATAAATCCTCCCATATCAGTGATCACACCACCACCGAGGTTGATCATCGCACTTTTTCGATCGACTCCTAATTCTGAAAGCGCTTCCCAAACACCACTACAAGTCTCAAGTGTTTTATTGATTTCACCTGATTCTATTTCAACGATTTCAATTGGAAATTCACCTTCTAGATTTCCCATAAAATAGGGAAGGCAATTTTCATGTGTATTCTCATCGACAAAAACAATGATTAAGGAGTAGTTTTTATCTGTAAGTGTTTCAGCTAATTTACGATACGATTCTGCACCAAAAAGTACGGAAGAGCTTGCTGTTTTGATCGATTTCATAAGTACTTAAATTCAACGCAAAATAAAGACTATTTTTGCATTAATAATAAAATTCCCTTAGCTATATTTGTGTAATTATTAATTTGACAATAATGAGGCGAATTTTTGAGGATACTGCAACGGCATTTGCTTTAAAATCAGACACTGAATTAGAGCGTGCGTATTTTCTTTTTAAACTTATAGCAAATGAACCACTTGTCAAAGTAGGGACCGCTGTAACAAATTTTGCAATCAAGGCACATTTACCTGTTGAAGGCTTGATTAGAGCAACCGTTTTTGATCATTTTTGTGCGGGTGTTTCAGAGGATGATTCAATTGAAACGGTCGATAAACTTTTTTCAAAAAATGTACACTCTATTTTTGACTATTCAGTGGAAGGAAAAGTAGAAGAGTATTCCTTTGACCAGATCAGGGATCGCATCCTCAATATATTCACTTATTTAACTCAGAGAGAGTCACTTCCTTTTGCAGTGTTTAAACCAACTGCTATGGGCTCTATTGAGATCTATCAAAAGAAATCTGAAGGAAAATTATCGACAGACAAAGACTTGGAATCTTGGAACCGCATTGGAAATCGCATTGAAGCGATTTGTCAAAAGGCATCTCAAAACACCATTCCTGTACTAGTTGATGCTGAAGAGAGTTGGATGCAAGATGCTGCAGATGATCTTCTCGAAGAATTGATGGAAAAATACAACAAAGAAGAAGTGATTGTCATTAATACCATTCAAGCTTATCGATGGGATCGATTGGAATATCTCAAAGGATTGGTAGAAAGAGCCAAGGCTAAAGGATTTAAAATAGGTATTAAATTGGTTCGTGGAGCCTATATGGAAAAGGAAAACGAAAGAGCTCAAAAATTGGGTTATAAGAGTCCTATTTGTGAATCTAAGGCAGCTACTGATGAAAATTACAATACGATTCTGCGTTTTATGATGGATCATATCGATTCGTTTTTAATCTTTGCAGGGACGCATAATGAGGATTCGAATTATCTGTTGATGGATCTGATCGATCAGAACGCTTTAGCAAAGAATGATCCCAGAATTTGGTTTGGTCAACTCTATGGAATGAGTGATCACATCAGTTTTAATCTTTCAAAAGAAGGGTATAATGTTTCCAAATACCTGCCATTTGGACCTGTAAAGGATGTGATGCCATATCTGATGAGAAGAGCAGAGGAAAACACTTCTGTAGCTGGTCAGACATCCAGAGAACTTAGCTTGCTTAAAAAGGAACGCGATCGCAGAAAATTATTGTAAAATAATTTCTTCTACAGTAATCTGATCTTCACAAGAGCTGAGGCTAATTTCAACTTCTCGTTCATTTAAGATTCCTTCGAGTATATAGTACCCACAAGGTTCTCTTCTAGATTCACTCTTCTTGAAGTTAATTTCACCATCGAGAAATACCTGCGAGATACCTGTAGTATCTAATTCTGTGTTTTGAATACGCTCTGAGAGATTTGAAGCGTAATGATGTGGTTTTGATCGAAGGTCTTTTAAAACCCTACAATTGGGTAAATAACAAAAGCTGACACCGGTTTCATCAGATTTCTTTTTTAGAAAAAAAGCTAAAAAGATCAATCCTATTGATAAACCTGCTAAATAAAAGCCCAATCGCTTGAGAAATGGCATATTAAAAAATTAAAAAGTTAATATTGGTATGTGTTAATCCCAGTTGATCTGCAATGGAACTGTTGGTAAGTACTCCCTGATAAAGGTAGACTCCGTTTTGAAGGCCTTGATCCAATCGCAATGCATTGTCAATACCACCCTTTTCAGCAAGGTCTAATAAGATGGGAGTACAGATATTACTCATCGATACCGATGCTGTTTTTGGATATCTAGAGGGAATATTGGGAACACAGTAATGGATGACATCAAATTTCTTAAAGGTAGGTTTTTGATGTGATGTGAGTTGAGAGGTTTCAAAACAACCACCTCTATCGATACTGATATCGATGATCACAGACCCTCTTTTCATATAGGAGACCATATCTTCGGAAACCACCACGGGAGTTCTGTGATGACATTCAATAGCTCCAACAGCCACATCACAACGCCTTAGAGCTTTGAGCATATTCTTTGGTTGTAGGGTAGAAGTGTATATGGGGTGTTTTAATTCCGATTGTATCTTTCTTAGATTTGAAGTAGAATTATCAAATATTTTAACTGAAGCTCCCAGGTTTAAAGCTGTTTTTGCGGCCCATATTGCTGCTGTTCCAGATCCAAATATGACAATTTCTGTAGGAGGCACCCCTGAAATATTTCCAAAGAGTTGTCCTTTTCCTTCATTCGATTTACTCATCAATTCTGCCGCTATATAAATAGCAGACAAGCCTGAAATTTCACTTAAAGAACTAACAAAAGGAAAGCTTCCATCGTGTTCTGTGAGTTCTTCTAAAGCGATAGCAGTAATCTTTTTTTCTTGGAGTTTGTTGATATAATAGAGATCCTTTGATTTTAAATTCAAGGTAGAGATCACTGTGCTATGAGGTTTTAAGAGCTCTATTTCTTGATCGTTGACAGGAGCTACTTTGAGAATTAAAGGGCATTCCAAAACCTTTTTTGGATCACTTTCGATGGAGGCACCAGCCTTTTGATATTCACTGTCTGAAAAATGCGCGTGTTCACCTGCACCTTGTTCTACAATGACTTTGTGATCATTAGCAACTAGAGCTGCCACTGCATCAGGGGTGAGGCACACCCTTTTTTCTTCCATTTCACGTTCCTTAGGAAGACCAATAATTAAGCTGCCTTTTTTGATTGCGACCGCTAATCGCTCTTCCTTTGGCATTAGTTCTGTTGGATTGAAGGGTGATTCCATCATTAGTGTTCAATTAGGGTTAAGGTTCTACTCTCAGGACTGTCGATGGTCAACTGTACTTCTGTATAACGTTCAGGTAATAGGTTGACAATACGTTCAGACCATTCGATAAAGATCCAACCTTCAAAGTTAAAATAATCTTCAATACCTATATCATAAGCCTCTTCTTCATCTTCAATTCGATAAAAATCAAAGTGATAAGCTAGGGTATGTCCTTTGGAATCTTCATAAGTATTGACAATTCCAAAACTAGGACTCTGACCAGAGTCTTCACATTCTAATTCTGCGATAAGGGCCTTGATCAAGGTTGTTTTTCCAGCTCCCATTTCACCGTTTAGGCAAAGGAGTTTTGAAGAGGCCTTATCAATAATGTGTTTTGCTGTTTTAGAAAGTTCTGAAACACTGTAGGTCATCATTAGAATTCTTTTTAAGTGTCACAAAGATACAGAAGTGCTCGAGATTATTTAGGGTATAAAACCACAAAGGGCAAAATCATTTCTTCTAGTGAAATTCCACCGTGTTGGTAGGAATCTTTGTAGTGATTGATGAATTGATTGTAATTGTTGGGGTAGGCAAAAAAGGAATCAGCAATCGCAAAGACGTAGTTTGAGCTAAGACTTACAGAACTCAAACCAAAACTCTTCGGATCATCGATACGTATGGAATCTTTTGAGGAAGCCTTGAGGTTCGATCCTAATTTGTATCTAAAATTGCTATTGATTTCTCTTGAAGCTTTGATCATCGTTGGAGTCTTTACTCTGATCGTACCGTGATCGGTAGTGAGTATGAGTTGTAAATCCATATCTGCAGCTCTTTTGATGATTTCTAAAAGAGGTGAATTTTCAAACCAGGACTTGGTCAAGGAGCGATAGGCCTTATCATCTGTCGCTAATTCTTTGATGACATTCATCTCAGTTTTTGCATGTGATAAGATGTCGATGGTATTGTAGACTAAAATATTGAGGTCGTTGTCTTTGAGTTGATGAATTTTTGACAAATAGCGCTGTCCTTGTCGTTGATTGCTGATCTTGTCATAAGTCCAAATGATCGAATCGTCCAATCGCTGTAATTGAGCTTTAAAGAAAGCATCTTCTTCAAGGTTCTTTCCTCCCTCATCCAGTTCTTCTTTCCACAAATTCGGATGCTGTTTTTCCATTTCAAGAGGTGTTAATCCTGAGAATATGGCATTTCTAGCGTAATGAGTAGCGGTGGGAAGGATTGAGTAAAAAGCTTCCTCTTGATCTATTTGATAATACTGATCTACAATGGGTGCTATTTTTCTCCACTGATCAAATCGAAGATTGTCAATGATGATTAATAAGGTCTTTTTGTTCAGTTGTGGACGTATTTTCTCCTTGTAGAGTCGATGAGATAAAACAGGGGCATCTTGAGCTTTCATCCACAATGGATAGCTCTTCTCAACGTATTTGGCAAAGTATTTATTTGCTGTCAGTTTCTGAGATTCGAGAATATCAGAGAGGCTTCCGGATTTTTCATCTTCGAGAGTTTGTTCCCAAAACATCAATTTTTTATAGATGTTCACCCAATCTTTGTGATTTTGGGCAGCTTCGATCTCACTGCTGAGTACTCCAAATTCTTTTTGGTAGTCCATAGTAGCCTTTTCACTGATGATTTTGGGTAATTCCAAATTCTTTTTAAGGCTTAGTAGTATTTGATTCGGATGCACCGGTTTTAAAAGGTAATCATCAATTTTAGATCCCAACGCGTCGTTCATGATGCGTTCTTCTTGATTGTTGGTAATCATGATGACTTTAAGAGTAGGTTGCAGTTCTTTGATTTGGCTAAGGGTTTGGAGACCATCCATTCCAGGCATATTTTCATCTAAAAGTACCATATTGAAATGCTCATTTTCAATACGTTTTATAGCTTCATAACCACTGTTACACTGACTCACTAAATATCCCTTTTCTTCTAAAAAAAGTATATGAGGTTTTAATAAATGTATCTCATCATCGACCCATAAGATATTTAGCTGATTCATTTACTTATATTTGTATTAAAATTTAGATGTTTTGAGCAAAAACCAAAAGCTTTTTACCTTCAATGATCCAATTTACGGATTTATTCGAATTCGCCATCCTTTTTTATTGGAACTCATCGATGACCCTGTATTTCAACGATTGAGAAGAATTACTCAAATGGGTTTGTCATCCTATGTGTTCCCAGGAGCTCAGCACACGCGCTTTGAACACGCCATTGGAGCCATGTATTTAATGAGTAAGGCTATTCGCGTTTTGCGCTTAAAAGAGGTGGAAATAAGCTTGGAAGAGGAGCAGGGCTTATTGGGGGCAATTCTTTTGCACGATTTAGGTCATGGACCTTATTCACATGCGATGGAGCATTTATTGCTCAAAGGAGTTTCTCATGAGGATATTACACTAGCTCTCATGAAAAAACTCAATGAGAAACACAATGGAGTACTCGATATCGCAATTGAAATCTTTCAAGGGACGTATCCAAAGACATTTATGAATGAATTGGTGGCAAGTCAATTGGATATCGATCGATTGGATTATTTAAAAAGAGATAGTTTTTATACTGGTGTTGCAGAGGGAAATATCAATTCTGAACGATTGATCTCGATGTTCGAAGTCATAGATGGATCTTTGGCAATCGAAGAAAAAGGCGTGTTTTCAGTTGAAAAATTCCTCATGGCGAGAAGATTTATGTATTGGCAGGTCTACCTTCACAAAACCTCTTTTGTCGCTGAGGAACTGCTTTTAAAAATCTTTAAAAGAGTCAAAGAGTTACTAAATAACAACAGTTATATTTTTATGTCTACTTCACTGCATTACTTTTTAAATGAAGATCGTATTTTAGATGATGTAGCAGTAAATCACTTTGTTCAACTTGACGATGTGGATGTCATGTACGCCATTAAAAAATGGTGTGAAAGTGAAGATAAGGTATTGTCGACTCTATGTAAGATGCTTATTGAACGCAACTTACTTGCAATTGATATACAGACAAAAAAAATATCGGATTCTAAACTCAATAAGATTAAGAAAAGCTGCATGGATCATTTAAATCTAAGCAAAGAAGAAGTTGATTATTTTGTGTTTAGCGGTTCCATTAAAAACTCAGCTTATAACAAGAAAATCAATCCAATAGCACTGGCTAATGAGGATAATGAGCTCGTTAATTTCGATGCAGCTAAGGATCAAAGTTTTTCAAAATCGCTCTCAAAATCTGTGGAGAAGTATTATATATGCTTTCCTAAAGAACTCAAATAGGGATTAATCTCCTAGAATTTCTTAATTTTGTAACCATGAAATTTACAGCTAGTCAGATAGCCGCCATACTCGATGGCGAAATAGATGGAAATCCAGAAGTATGGGTTGATAAGCTATCTAAGATAGAAGAGGGCGAAGAAGGTTCATTGACTTTCTTGTCAAACCCTAAATACACTTCCTATATTTATTCTACTTCTTCCTCTATTGCTATTGTTGATAAAGACTTTATAGCTGAGAAAGATATTGTACCGACTTTAATCAGGGTTAGTGACGCTTACGGAGCTTTTTCTAAGCTCTTGTCCTATTACGATTCCATTAAAACAGAAAAAAATGGTATAGAATCTCCTTCTTATGTTGCTGATGATCTAAAACAAGGTAAAGGTCTCTATATAGGAGCTTTTTCATACATTGATAAAGGAGTGGTATTAGGAGATGATGTAAAAATTTACCCTAATGTCTACATAGGAGAAAATGTTCAAATTGGGGACCGTGTGACCTTGTTTTCTGGAGTAAAAATATACTCTGATACTAAAATAGGTAACGATTGCGTGATTCATTCCAATGCGGTGATCGGTGCTGATGGATTTGGGTTTGCTCCAAATTCTGATGGGGTTTACAACAAAGTTCCTCAAACAGGAAATGTGATTATTGAAGATCATGTAGATATTGGAGCTTCTACAACTATAGACAAAGCGACTTTAGGGTCGACCATTATTCGAAAAGGAGTAAAGCTTGACAACCAGATCCAAATTGCTCACAACGTTGAAATAGGAGAAAACACAGTCATTGCCGCTCAAACTGGTGTAGCAGGTTCTACCAAAGTTGGAAAAAATTGCATCATTGGAGGTCAGGTTGGAATTGCAGGTCATTTGACTATTGGAGATAATGTGCGTATGCAAGGACAGTCTGGTGTCATCAAGAGTTTAAAAGACGATGCCGTCGTTCAAGGAACTCCAGCATTTAACTATAATGATTACAATAAGTCTTACGTATACTTTAAAAATTTACCAAAACATCTAAATCAGAAAAAAAACAACTAAGATGACAACCACATCGAAAAAACAAACAACTATTGCAAAAGAAGTTAGTCTTACAGGTGTAGGACTACATACCGGTAATGAAGTAACACTTAAATTTTGTCCAGCTGAGGCAAATTCCGGATATGTTTTCAAAAGAGTTGATTTAGAAAGACAACCCACTATTAAAGCTGATGCTTCTTATGTGGTTAGTACCCAAAGAGGTACGAATCTTGAAAACGGTAATGTAGTCATCAATACCAGCGAGCACGTTCTAGCAGCATTAGTAGGCTTGGAGATTGACAATGTATTGATTGAAATTGATGCGGCTGAACCACCAATAATGGATGGTTCCTCTAAACATTTCATAGAGGCTATCGAAAAAGCAGGTGTTCAAGAATTAGAAGAAGAACGCGAAGAATATATCGTTAAAGAGATCATCAATTTAAAAGATGAGGAATCTGGATCTGAAATCACCTTAATTCCTGCAGATAGCTATCAAGTTACTACAATGGTTGATTTTGGAACTAAAATATTGGGTACTCAAAATGCTTCCTTGGATTCGATTTCAGAATTTAAGTCTGAAATTGCAGATTCTAGAACCTTTAGTTTTCTTCACGAACTCGAAATGCTCTTAGACAATGGCCTTATAAAAGGAGGGGATCTCAATAATGCAATTGTCTACGTAGATAAAGAAATTTCAGATGTGACTTTAAAAAAGCTTCAAAAGGCTTTTAACAAAACGGATATCTCTGTTACACCTAATGGAATCCTCAACAATTTAACCCTTCATTACAGTAATGAGGCGGCTCGTCACAAGCTTTTGGACGTGATTGGAGATTTAGCATTAGTTGGATGTAGAATTAGAGGAAAGGTTATCGCAAGTAAACCTGGACATAAGATCAATACGGATTTTGCTAAGAAGTTGGCAAAAATCATCAAGGAAGAAAAACGCAAAAACGTTCCTACCTACGATTTAAATCAGCCACCACTGATGGACATCCATCAAATTATGGATATGTTGCCACACAGGCCTCCATTTTTGTTTATCGATCGTATTATCGAACTTTCAGACTCTCATGTAGTAGGGATGAAGAATGTTACTATGAATGAAGATTTCTTTGTAGGGCATTTCCCTGGAGCTCCTGTAATGCCAGGAGTTATACAGATAGAAGCAATGGCGCAAACTGGTGGTATTTTAGTCTTGTCTACAGTTCCTGACCCAGAAAATTACTTGACTTATTTTATGAAAATTGACAATGTCAAGTTCAAACAAAAAGTACTCCCTGGAGATACTTTAATATTTAAATGTGATTTAATAACGCCAATACGAAGAGGAATTTGTCATATGAGCGCTCAAGCTTTTGCAAATGGAAAACTCGTATGTGAAGCTGAAATGATGGCTCAAATCTCAAAAAAACAATAATATGAATCAACCTTTAGCCTATGTGCACCCCGGTGCAAAAATTGCTAAGAACGTAGTAATTGAACCTTTTACAACTATTAGTAATAATGTAGTAATTGGTGAAGGGACTTGGATCGGATCCAATGTTACGATCATGGAAGGGGCACGTATTGGTAAAAATTGCAATATTTTTCCGGGGGCTGTTATTTCAGCACCTCCACAGGACTTAAAATACAATGGAGAAGATACTACTGTTGAAATTGGAGACAATGTGACCATTAGAGAATGTGTGACTATTAATAAAGGTACTACTGACCGTATGAAGACCGTTATTGGTAAAAATTGCCTCATCATGGCTTATTGTCACGTTGCTCACGATTGTTCTATAGGAGACAATTGTATTTTTTCTAATAACTCAACACTTGCAGGACATGTATCTGTTGGGAACAATGTTGTGATGGCAGGCCTTGTAGCAGTTCATCAGTTTGTGACCATAGGAAGTTTTTCTTTTGTCACAGGAGGATCTCTTGTTAGAAAAGATGTTCCACCATATGTGAAAGCAGCTAGAGAGCCTTTGTCTTTTGCGGGAATCAACTCAGTTGGACTAAGAAGAAATGGATATAGTCCAGAAAAAATTAGAGAAATTCAAAACATTTACAGAATTTTATACCAGAAAAATTATAACAATACCCAAGCTATTCAAATCATTGAGGCTGAAATGGAAGCGACACCAGAAAGAGATGAGATTATTCTCTTTGTAAAAGATTCCAAACGAGGTATTATGAAAGGATATATAAGTAATTCATAATTATGGCAAGTACATCAGATATCAGAAAAGGATTGTGCATTCGTTACAATAACGACATCTACAAAATCATTGAATTCTTACACGTAAAACCAGGAAAGGGTCCTGCTTTTGTAAGAACAAAACTAAGAAGTATTTCAAATGGAAAAGTATTAGACAATACCTTTTCAGCTGGACATAAAATTGAGGACGTACGTGTGGAGACTCGTTCGTATCAATTTTTATACCCAGAGGGAAATACCTATCACTTTATGAATGTGGATGATTACAATCAAATCGAGCTTCCAGAAACAGCATTAGATCGTCCAGATTTAATCAAAGAAGGGGATGTGGTAAAAATCATGTTTAACGCAGAGGATCAAGCTCCTCTTTCAGTTGAAATGCCTGCTTCAGTAATTTTAGAAGTAACCTATACAGAACCTGGAGTAAAAGGAAATACCGCTACAAATGCCACTAAACCTGCTACAGTTGAAACAGGAGCGACCATCAATGTCCCTCTATTTATCAACGAAGGAGATAAGATTAAAGTGGATACTGAAAAGGGTGCGTATATGGAACGCATCAAGGAGTAATGATCAAAAAAAATATTCTTTATTAAGGCTTTGGTTTTGCAAACAAAGCCTTACTTTTGACTCAAATTAAATCAAGTATAAATGAGCGTTTTAGTAAACAAAGATTCAAAAATCATTGTTCAAGGATTTACTGGTAGTGAAGGAACTTTTCACGCTGGTCAAATGATTGAATACGGAACTCAAGTGGTCGGTGGTGTTACTCCTGGAAAAGGTGGACAAACGCACTTAGGGAAACCAGTATTTAACACGGTAAAAGAAACTGTTGATCAATTAGGAGCAGATACTTCTATTATTTTTGTTCCACCTGCATTTGCAGCTGATGCCATTATGGAAGCTGCTGAAGCTGGGATTAAAGTAATTGTTTGTATTACTGAAGGTATTCCAGTTGCTGATATGGTTAAGGTCAATCAATATATCGCTAATAGAGACTGTAGATTAATCGGACCTAACTGCCCAGGAGTGATTACTCCAGAAGAAGCTAAGGTTGGTATTATGCCAGGATTTGTATTTAAATCTGGAACGGTAGGGATTGTTTCTAAATCGGGAACATTGACTTACGAAGCTGCTGATCAAGTGGTTAGAGAAGGATTGGGAATTACAACTGCTATCGGAATTGGTGGAGATCCAATCATTGGAACAACTACTAAACAAGCGGTTCAGATGTTGATCGAAGATCCAGCTACAGAATGTGTAGTAATGATTGGAGAAATCGGAGGTCAATTAGAAGCTGATGCAGCAAATTGGTACAAAGAGAGTGGTTCTAAAAAACCAATTATTGGATTTATTGCAGGTGAAACTGCTCCTGCTGGTAGAACCATGGGACATGCTGGTGCTATTGTTGGAGGTTCTGACGATACGGCTCAAGCTAAGAAAGCCATCATGAGATCTTGTGGAATTCACGTGGTTGATTCTCCTGCTCAAATCGGTAAGAAAGTAAAAGAAGTACTGGGTTAATCCAATCTTTAAAACAAATACAAATCCCGCTATTTGCGGGATTTTTTATTACAAATACATAACGTATCTTTACTAAAACTATTTAAAGATGAAATTATTAGAAAATAAAACAGCAATCATCACAGGTGCAAGCCGTGGGATTGGATCTGGAATAGCAAAAGTATTTGCACAGCACGGAGCTAATGTAGCATTCACTTATAGTTCAAGTGAAGCACCTGCACTAGCTTTAGCGGAAGAATTAACAGCTTTAGGAGTAAAAGCAAAGGCTTATAAGAGTGATGCTTCTGACTTTGATGCTGCACAGCAGTTAGTCGATGCTGTATTGGAAGATTTTGATACAATCGATATCTTGATCAACAATGCAGGAATTACCAAGGACAATTTACTCATGCGTATGAGCGAAGAGGATTTTGATTCAGTGATTAAAATCAACCTCAAGTCTGTGTTTAATATGACGAAGGCAGTACAGCGTACCTTTTTAAAACAGCGTTCTGGTTCGATTGTCAATATGACATCAGTCGTTGGTGTTAAAGGAAATGCTGGTCAAGCCAACTACGCAGCTTCTAAGGCGGGAATGATTGGATTTACCAAATCAGTAGCTTTAGAACTAGGATCTAGAAATATCCGTTGTAATGCGATTGCACCAGGATTTATAGAGACTGAAATGACTGCTAAACTCGATGAGAAAGTAGTTCAAGGATGGAGAGACGGTATTCCTTTAAAAAGAGGAGGAACTCCAGAAGATGTGGCCAATGCCTGTGTGTATTTAGCATCTGATCTTTCTGCTTACGTTACAGGACAAGTCCTCAACGTAGACGGAGGAATGTTAACCTAATAGAATTAAAAATTAAAACCTAATAAAATGGAAAAATTACCAAAAATTGCAATGCCCGTAGTGATACTAATTATCATTGCTGTAATTGTGTTGTCAAAATCAACACTAACAATAGGTTCTGGTCAAGCTGGAGTTTTATACAAAACCTTTGGGGGTGGTGTAGTTACAGATCAAGCTCCCTTGGGTGAAGGATTTCACGTGATTGCTCCTTGGAATAAAGTCTTTATTTACGAAGTGAGACAACAAGAGATCTTTGAAAAAATGCAAGTTTTATCTTCCAATGGATTGGAGATTAAATTAGATGCTTCTGCTTGGTTTCAGCCAAAATACGAGAGTCTTGGAAAATTGCACCAATCAAAAGGAGAGAAATACGTTCAACGTGTACTTATGCCAGCCATTCGTTCTGCAGCGCGTTCTGTTGTAGGTCGTTACACTCCTGAACAATTGTACTCTTCTAAGAGAGATGTCATTCAATCGGAGATCTTTGAAGAAACTAAGAAAATTGTGGATGATCAATACATTCAGCTCAACGAAATACTAGTTAGAGATGTAACGCTTCCTCCGACTATCAAAGAAGCAATCGAGCGTAAATTAAAGCAAGAACAAGAGTCTTTAGAATACGAATTTAGATTGGTTACTGCTTCTAAAGAAGCTGAAAAACAAATTATTGAAGCACAAGGTAAGGCTGATGCCAACAGAATTCTATCAGCTTCTCTAACGGATAAAATTCTTCAAGACAAAGGAATTGAAGCGACTATTAAATTAGCTGAATCACCAAATGCTAAGGTTATTGTAGTAGGTTCTGGAGAATCAGGTCTTCCTTTAATTTTGGGAAATAACTAATTGTAACGCTCGTTTAACAAATTGTTATTTATAGTTAAAAACTAATTTATTGTTTTAGGATTCTAAATAATATTGTTAATTTTACGTCCACAATGAAAAAGACACATTCACATCACCATATTGTTAACTACTTTCAAACGAGGTAGCATATGGCTATGTATAATCATATTATGACCCGTTTGAGTAATCAAGCGGGTTTTTTAATTTAAATCGTATGAATACAAAAATTAAAATTGCAGTTCAAAAAAGCGGTCGTCTAAACGAAGATTCTTTAGCATTATTAAAGGATGCTGGTATTTCAATTGACAATGGAAAAGATCAACTCAAGGCGAGTGCTCGTAACTTTGACCTAGAGGTTTTTTATCTCAGAAATGGAGATATACCACAATACCTCAGAGATGGGGTAGTAGATTGTGCTATTATTGGGGACAACCTCTTATTTGAAAAGGGAGATGATATTGAAGTAGTGGAACGTTTAGGTTTTTCAAAATGTAGAGTGTCATTAGCACTTCCAAAAGATGTAGCCTACAACGGAATTGAAGATTTTAAAGGAAAGACCATTGCCACTTCCTATCCAAATACTGTAAAGAAGTTTTTGGAAGCAAAGGGAATCACTCCTGAGTTACACATCATCAATGGATCTGTTGAAATTGCCCCAAATATTGGACTAGCGGATGCTATTTGCGATATTGTTTCTTCGGGAAGTACGCTCTTTAAGAACAATCTGGTAGAAGTAGAACACCTTATGGATTCTGAAGCTGTATTGGCTGTTTCTCCAAAAATAAGTGCTGAAGCACAAACTTTATTGGACAATCTTCAATTTAGAATACAATCGGTTCTAAGAGGAAGAAAGGCTAAATACGTACTTTTAAATGCTCCTAATGACCAATTGGATGCGATCCTTGAAATCTTACCAGGAATGAAGAGTCCAACGGTATTGCCTTTAGCACAAGAGGGATGGAGTTCAGTTCACTCGGTAGTTGATAAATACGCATTCTGGGACGTGATTGATCAATTAAAAGCTCAGGGTGCTGAAGGAATTTTAGTTTGTTCAATTGAAAAGATGGTACTCTAAGAATGCAGAACTATAACAATCCATCAAGATCTCAGTGGGAGTCGATTTTAAAGCGACCTACTGCTACATTTGACGATGTTGAGTCGGTAGTTGTGGAAGTTTTTAATGCGGTTAAAGCAAGTGGAGACCAGGCTTTAAAAGAGTATACAAAGAAATTTGACAGAACTGAAATCGACGATTTAGAGGTTCGTTCACAGGAGCTCACAACTGCAGAGAATACACTTTCAAAGGATTTAAAACAGGCTATTGATTTAGCCTATGACAATATTTATAAATTTCACAAGGCACAACAAACTTCAAGAGTTGAAGTAGAAACTACCTCTGGTGTGGACTGCTGGCAAGAAAAAAGACCAATTCAAAAGGTTGGTTTTTATATTCCAGGAGGTTCTGCTCCACTCTTTTCAACTGTTTTGATGCTTGCCATTCCTGCTCAAATCGCTGGATGTAGCCAGGTTGTACTCTGTACTCCTCCGACTAAAGAAGGAACGGTACACCCCGCAGTACTATATGCAGCTAAGCGTTGTGGAATTCAAAATATTTACAAAGTAGGTGGAATTCAGGCAATTGCAGCGATGACTTATGGTACTGAGAGTATTACTAAGGTTTATAAAATATTTGGTCCCGGAAATCAATTCGTGACTTTGGCCAAACAATATGCGACCACATTAGGGGTTGCTATTGATATGCCAGCAGGACCTAGTGAACTCTTAGTAGTAGGAGACAGCTTTGCGAATCCTGCCTTTGTAGCTTCTGATTTATTATCTCAGGCTGAACACGGTCCAGATAGTCAAGTGATCTTAGTGAGTACCGATAAAAAACTTATCGATGAGGTCTCTGTTGAACTTGAAAAGCAACTAGAGGAACTTCCAAGAAAAGAGATTGCCAAAAAGGCGATCGCCAATTCTAAGATGATCTATTTTGATTCCAAACAGGATGCTGCTGATTGTATCGATGCGTACGGTCCTGAGCACTATATCATTTGTTGTGAAGATGAACAATTCTATATCGATGCCATTCACAATGCTGGATCGGTATTTATTGGTAATTACACTCCTGAGAGCGCTGGAGATTACGCCTCAGGAACCAATCACACCTTACCGACCAATGGATACACCAAGCAGTACAGTGGGGTGAATTTGGACAGTTTCTTAAAACAAATGACCTTTCAGAAAATCTCTAAAAAAGGAATTCAAGCCATAGGACCAGCTATTGAACTCATGGCAGAGGAAGAAGGACTGCAAGCACATAAAAATGCAGTGACACTTCGTTTAAACGAATTAAAAGCGAATAAAGAATAAGAATGATGAGTGGATTTGAACTCAATAAACTGTTAAGAGAGAACATCAAGTCGATTAAGGCTTACTCCTCTGCTAGAGATGAATACGTCTCTAATGGAAGTGAGATGATCTTTTTGGATGCTAATGAAAACCCCTATGAAAATGGGGTGAATCGCTATCCAGATCCGCTTCAGCGCTCTTTAAAGGAGGAACTCTCAAAGATCAAGGGAATCCCATCGGATCAAATTCTCTTGGGAAATGGTTCCGATGAAGTATTGGATTTAATCTACAGAGCTTTTTGTGAGCCTCATAAAGATAAGGTCATCACACTGCCACCTACCTATGGAATGTATCAGGTATTGGCGGATCTCAACGCTATTGAGGTTCAGCAGATTCCACTGACAGATGATTTTTTAATCGATACTAAAGCAGTACTCAACAATCTCAAGGATCAAAAACTGCTCTTTGTTTGTTCACCTAACAATCCCTCTGGAAATCTATTACAAGAGGAAGGAATTGAGGCTATCCTAAATAGTTTTAAGGGTATTGTAGTAGTTGATGAGGCTTATATCGATTTTACAGATGCTAATTCTTGGATTCAAAGACTCGATGAGTATCCCAACTTAATTGTTACTCAAACCCTGTCTAAGGCTTATGGTATGGCTGGAATTCGATTGGGAATGCTCTTTGCAAGCAAGGAAATTGTCAGTGTTTTAAACAAAATCAAGCCTCCTTATAATGTCAATGAGCTCACCCAAGAGCGTGCCTTAGAGCGTGTTCAAGCCAATGATCAGGTACTTGTAGAAGTACAATCGATCATTGAGAGTAGAACAGCCCTTATCGAAGCTTTAAAAGAGGTGGCTTTTGTAGAGCACATCTTTCCATCAGATGCCAATTTTGTATTAGCACGTGTGGATGATGCCACCAAACGTTACAATCAATTATTAGAAAAAGGAATAGTCGTTAGAAATCGATCGACTCAATTACACTGTGAGAATTCACTTCGTTTTACCGTTGGTACTTCCGAGGAAAACAAAGAGCTTATCCGTGTATTAAAAACGATAGAATCATGAAAAAAGTACTCTTTATCGATAGAGATGGAACACTTATTATTGAACCAAAGGACGATCCACAAATCGATGCTTTTGAAAAAGTAAGTTTTTATCCAAAGGCTATTGCCACCATGGCTCAAATAGCAAAACTCAATGCTTTTGAACTAGTGATGGTATCCAATCAAGATGGATTGGGAACCGATTCTTTTCCAGAAGAGACCTTTTGGCCTGTTCAAAACTTTATCGTAGATACCTTTAAAAGTGAAGGGGTTGAGTTTAGTGAAATCGTACTCGATAGAACCTTTGCATCGGATAATGCACCTACTCGAAAGCCTGGTACAGCATTACTTACTAAGTATATGGACACAACTGTATACGACTTAGAAAATTCCTATGTAATTGGAGATCGTATTACTGATGTGGCACTTGCAAAGAATTTAGGTTGTAAGGCGATCTATATTAATTCAGGGAATCAATTGGGAATTGAAGAAGTTACTACCTATGGTGATTTAAATCCTACCATTGCTCTTGAGAGCACTGATTGGTCAAAGATTTATGCCTTTTTAACCACAGGAGCACGAACTGCTCAAGTTGTTCGTACGACCAAAGAGACGGATATCAAGATTGATTTGGATCTCAATGGAGTAGGAAAGGGAACAATCAATACTGGAATTTCCTTTTTTGATCATATGTTGGATCAACTCTCCAAACACGGACAAGTAGATCTCAGTATTGAAGTTAAAGGCGATTTAGAAGTCGATGAGCACCATACGATTGAGGATACAGCTATTGCACTTGGAGAAGCATTTGCAAAGGCTCTTGGTTCCAAACTCGGAATTGAACGCTATGGATTTTGTTTGCCTATGGATGACTGCTTAGCTCAAGTAGCCATTGATTTTGGTGGTAGAAACTGGTTGGAATGGGATGCGGAATTTAAACGTGAAATGGTAGGAAAAATGCCGACTGAAATGTTCTTCCACTTTTTTAAATCCTTTAGCGATGGAGCAAAAGCCAATTTAAATATTAAAGCGGAAGGGGTGAATGAACACCACAAGATAGAAGCGATCTTTAAGGCCTTTGCCAAGGCGATTAAAATGGCAATCAAGCAAGATCCAGATAAAATGGTACTGCCTTCAACTAAAGGAATGTTATAATGAAATTAGTCATCATCGATTACGGAGCTGGGAACATCAAGAGCATCCAATTTGCCTTTGAGCGATTGGGAGTACACGCTGTGCTCAGCAGTGATGCCAAAGAAATACAAGCAGCTGATAAGGTGATTTTTCCAGGAGTAGGAGCAGCAGGTGCTGCTATGAAAATGCTCAAGGATAAAAATTTAGACACGTTGATTCCAAAACTTACCCAACCTGTTTTGGGGATTTGTTTGGGTTTACAACTCATGTGTCGCTATAGTGAAGAAGATCACACCCCTGGATTGGGTATTTTTGATGTAGATGTCAAGCGTTTTGATGCTTCCAAGGTCAAGGTGCCACAAATTGGTTGGAATTCCATCAATAGTTTGAAAACGGAATTGTTTGATGGAGTTAATGAAGATTCCTATATCTATATGGTACACTCGTATTTTGTTCCAAAGTGCGATCAAACCATTGCTGAGGCAACCTATGATGGAGCTTATAGTGCAGCGCTTAGACGTGACAATTTTTATGCGACTCAATTTCACCCAGAAAAGAGCAGCAGTGTAGGAGAACAAATATTAAAGAACTTTTTAGCGATCTAATGAGAATTATACCAGCAATCGATATTATCGATGGAAAATGTGTTCGTCTCTCAAAAGGAGATTACGACACCAAAAAAATCTATAATGAAAACCCCTTAGAGGTGGCCAAAGAGTTTGAGACTCATGGTATTGAATCACTGCATTTAGTGGACTTAGACGGTGCTAAATCACAACATATCGTCAATTATAAGGTCTTGGAGCAAATCGCTTCTCAAACATCCTTAAAAATTGATTTTGGAGGAGGAATAAAGTCTGATGAAGATATTCGTGTCGCTTTTGACTCAGGAGCTAATCAAATCACTGGAGGCAGTATTGCAGTTAAGAATCCAATGATTTTTGAATCTTGGTTATCACAATACGGATCCGATAAAATCATTCTAGGAGCCGATGCTCAAAATGAAAAGGTAGCAGTTTCTGGTTGGTTAGAAGAATCAAAAGAAGATTTATTGCCCTTTATTAAGACTTATGTTGCCAAGGGAGTGCGATATATCATCTGTACGGATATTTCAAAAGACGGAATGTTAGAAGGTCCTTCTTTTGATTTGTATCAAAAAATATTGGCTGATAATTCAAAAGATATTAAACTCATTGCCAGTGGTGGTATTTCTACCTTTGAGGAGTTACCAAGGCTTCAGGAATTGGGCTGTGAAGGAACCATTATCGGTAAAGCCATCTATGAAAACAGGATTAGCTTAAAGCAATTAGAACAATTTATAATTAGTTAAGATGCTCAGTAAGAGAATTATACCCTGTCTAGATATCAAAAACGGAAGAACCGTAAAGGGAGTTAATTTTGTGTCCCTAAGAGATGCAGGGGATCCTGTTGAGCTCGCAGCTCAGTATGCTCAAACAGGAGCTGATGAGTTGGTGTTTTTAGATATTACAGCTACTGAAGAAGCAAGAGCAACCCTAGCTAATTTAGTACACGATGTGGCAGAGGCTATCAATATTCCTTTTACCGTAGGTGGTGGGATTCGATCGGTTGAAGACGTCGATATTTTACTAAAAAACGGTGCAGATAAAATATCCATCAATTCTTCAGCGGTAAGAAATCCACAACTCATTAATGATTTATCGAGTAAATTTGGATCTCAATGTGTGGTAGTTGCTATCGATGCTAAAGAAATAGATGGACAGTGGAAGGTGCACTTAGTAGGAGGAAAGGTGCCTACAGAGCTCGATTTATTTGAGTGGGCACAGGAAGTGGAACAAAGAGGTGCAGGAGAAATTCTCTTTACCTCAATGGATCACGATGGAACCAAAGACGGTTTTGCAAACAAGGCATTAGCAAAGATGTGTGAACTGGTCAACATTCCAGTGATCGCCTCTGGAGGAGCTGGAAAAAAAGAACATTTTATAGATGTTTTTAAAGACGGAAAAGCAGATGCAGCATTAGCTGCCAGTGTATTTCACTTTGGAGAAATTCCAATTTCAGAATTAAAAAACGATTTAAAACAAGCGGGTATTCAAGTTCGCATATAAGTATAGCCATGAATATAGATTTTTCAAAAACAGAAGGAGGATTAGTTCCAGCAATAGTTCAAGACGCCATCACCAAAAACGTTTTGATGTTGGGATATATGAATCAGGAAGCAGTGGATAAAACCTTAGAATCAAAAAAGGTTACTTTTTATTCGCGTTCTAAAAACCGCTTGTGGACCAAAGGAGAAGAGAGTGGAAATTTCTTAAACTTAGTTTCGATGTCTGTTGATTGTGATCAGGATACCTTACTCATTAAAGCGAATCCTGTTGGTCCTACTTGTCACAAGGGAACCGATACTTGCTGGGGAGAAGACAACAATGAATCCTATGGTTTTATCTCTGAATTAGAAGCGATTATCACTGAGCGTGTAGCAAATAAAGACACCGCCAATAGTTATGTAGCATCTTTATTTTCTAAAGGAATCAATAAAGTAGCACAAAAAGTTGGTGAAGAGGCCGTTGAAGTAGTCATCGAAGCCATGGACAATAATGATCAGCTCTTTAAAGAAGAGTCAGCAGATCTTTTGTTTCACTATCTGATGTTACTTCAAGCGAAAGGATATAGTCTTAAGGATATCGTTACTGTTCTTAAAAACAGACACTAAGAAATCCAATTCTTAGAGACAGCCTTCTTACTCAAATACACAAGGATTACTGCCACGATAACAATAGTTGATTGAAGCCCGTAATAAGCGACTTCACCTACAACTTCAGGACCGTTAGTAAAGAAGATATAATAGGCTGTATTGAGTATCACTGCTATCAAAGAAATTTGAAAGAGCACTAATGATTTTGCTTTTTTAAGTAGTAATAAAACACTTGCTACAAATCCACCCCATACTGCTAAAGCATACAAGGCAGTGATCAATTTAGGAGTTGAATCCATAAGAGTTACAAGATTGGGATCAAGAAGTGATTTAGCTTCATCACTCATGGTGACATCACTTAAATACTGAATAACTCCGAAAAGATTCCAAAGGGTAGCAATTATAGCTACAATACTGAACCACAAAGGGTTTTTTTGAGCTTGAGTAGTCATCGTTTAATTGTTTGGTTTCTTAAATTTAAGAAAATTAATTAAACGCAAACCAAAAATAATATCTAGAGAATGGATTCTCCATTGAGATCAGTGGTGAGAATTTCACTCATGACATCCATAAAAGGACGAGCTGCTTTAAAAGCACTATTGACATCGTTAACAAAACTCTTAGAACTTACTTCTGCATCTGACATATCTTTCATAAAGACGTAATTCTTGAGCCTAAGTAGTTCAATTTCTGGGTGTTCTTTATCAAATCCTCTAGGTGCTGACTTTAGAGATTCCCCTTTAAATTCTCCCCAAACAGACTTAAAACTTTTAGAGTTAATTGCTTTTTTCAAATGTTCAGCATCGATGTCAATTTCTTGTCTGACACGGTTTAAGTCCTCTTTGTTTGGCATCCAAAAACCAATTGCAAGAAATGATGCATTAGGTTCAATATGAACATAATAACCACCTCTTAGAGCAGCAGTTGCTCTTTGAAAGGAACATCCAAAATTGGTCTTATAAGGTCTTTTGTCTTTTGAAAAGCGAACGTCCTTATAGATTCTAAAGAACTTCATGGATTCAATGGTGTCATGAGTATTCATCTCTTGTTGAAGTTCTTCAAACAAGGCTTTTGAATCTTTTCTGAGTTCATCAAAGAGCTTTTTATTGGTTTGAAACCACTCTCTGTTGTTGTTTTTTTGGAGCTCTGATAAAAAGCTTATTAATTGGGGATGTATTGTTTTCATGTTATTAAAGTTATGGATAACTATTCAATATCAAAGTTCAGTTCTTTTAAAAACAATCCAGAACCTGGTGCGACGTATTTAATGCTGAATTCTTTATTAAATTCAATAATGTCGATCAGTTCTTCTCTAGACAGCGCAGCTGTTCCAAGTAAATACAAGGCTCCCATGATCAATCTGATTTGATATCTCAAAAAGCCTTTGCCTCTAACTTCAAGTAGATAGGAGGTTTTAGGATAAAAGGAAGCGGTGTAGTCTATATTGACTTTGATGCTACAACTATCGATAGTTCTTATACAGTTTTTGGTTTCCTGTCCCTTTCTAACGGTGAAGTTGCTAAAATCATGTGTGCCCTCAAATAATTGGCATGCATCGATCATCGCCTCAATATCCATTTCGGTTATAAAATTAGTCATCGTAGAAGCTGCAAAGGGGTGATTCTTTTCACCAAATGAAAAGAGATAGCAATAGGTTTTACTTTTGGCGTCTTTGATGATATTAAACGCATTGGATACTGATTTGATCTCAGTGATACGAATATCAGGAGGGAGGTTTTTGTTGAATAAATCGACAAACTGAGGGTTGGATTCAATACGATCATCTACAATAAATAGTTCAAAAGCTCCAGCAAGAGCAGATACTTTGGCATCAGTTCGGCCAGCACCAACGATTTTAAACTTGCTTCCTTCAAGGATGAACTTTAGTGTTTTTTCGAGCATTCCTTCTACGGTTTTATGGTTGGGCTGTTTTTGCCATCCACTGTATCTAAAACCTAAATACTGTACTCGAACTAAATACTGATATGCGTATTTCATAATTGGGTAACTTGTGAACTAAGATAAAAAATGTAAATTGGATAAAATTTTAATCAAATGAAAAAATTAACATCCCTCTTAATGATCAGTTCAGTTCTTCTTTCTTGTTCTTCAAAAAAAGAAGAAAGTATGCAAGAACGCTCTGTTAGAATTCACAAAGAAGCTATTACAATTGATACACACAATGATATTAATGTGGCTAATTTTACGGACTCCATTAATTATACGCAACGATTAGATACTCAGGTCAATATTCCTAAAATGAAGGAGGGAGGTCTTGATGTTACTTGGCTTATTGTCTATACAGGACAAGGAGATTTAACAGATGAAGGCTATCAGAAAGCTTCTGAAAACGCAATTGCAAAATTTGAAGCGATACACAAACTCTGTGAAGAAATCGCACCAGATCAAATAGGATTAGCACTTAGCAGTGCTGACGTAAGAAGACTCAATGCCGAAGGAAAAAAGATTGCGATGATCGGTGTTGAAAATGCCTATCCCATGGGAATGGATATTTCTAATGTTGAAAAATACTACGACTTAGGGGCTCGTTATGTCTCTTTAGCTCATAATGGACATTCGCAGTTTTCGGATTCTAATACAGGTGAAGCTGATGATCAGTGGTTACACAACGGTTTAAGTGAATTGGGAAAACAAGCGATTGCTGAAATGAATAGAGTAGGGATTATGATTGACATTTCACACCCCTCTAAAGAAGCGATGAAGCAAATGGTAGCCCTTTCAAAAGCGCCTATTATTGCCTCACATTCTTCAGCAAGAGCGCTTTGTGATCATTCGAGAAACTTAGATGACGAACAATTATTGTTGCTCAAAGAAAACGGAGGAGTTGTGCAAACAGTTGCTTTTAAATCCTATCTCAATACCGAGAAAAACAAAGCGCACCAAGAATACCTAAACGCAATTATAGATACGCTCTTAAAGGAACAAGATTTCGAACGCCTTTCAAGAGAACAGGCCATGAGTTTAGAGGCAGACCAACGAGAGGCCTACTACAATGCATTTATGGAAGCGCGTTCAGCTGCTCAGGAAAAGGCTGATCAAGATCCCAATGCTCCTAAGGGAGTTTCGGTCATTGATTTTGTAGACCATATCGATTATATGGTGGATCTAATTGGAATTGATCACGTAGGAATTAGCTCTGATTTTGACGGAGGAGGAGGAATTGTCGATTGGAACGATGCCTCTGAAACCTTTAATGTTACCTTAGAACTCGTTAGAAGAGGCTATAGTGATCAGGACATCAAAAAACTATGGGGAGAGAACCTTCTTAGAGTTTTAGATGAAGTTCAAGCAGTCGCTGCTTCGATGAACTAATTTTTCTAAGATATTTTTGACGTTTCCCATTGAATAAGTAGAAAATTGGTCTATTTTTGTAAAATTGAGATTTTATAAAAAAACCAACCCAAAATAAAGCTTATTAATCTTTGGAATTACTAGAAGATATCAGTGTTGAGAAGAGTCTATACGACTATCAAGAAGAGGATTTAGATCGTATATTTTCATACCTAGAAACAGCACCATCCGACACCAATTTACTATATCAGCTTCCAACTGGAGGAGGGAAGACAGTAGTTTTCTCTGAAATTGCACGTCGTTATATTAAAAAGACTGGAAAAAAGGTCATTGTTTTAACCCATAGAATTGAATTGAGTGCTCAAACTTCGAGAATGCTCAGTGAATTTGGAGTAAGTAATAAAGTCATCAATTCAGAGGTGAAGACCTTGGAAGATGAGGATCAGTATGCCTGCTTTGTTGCGATGGTGGAAACACTCAACAATCGTTTACAAGAAGAGCAAATTCAGTTTTCAAATATTGGAATGGTCATCATCGATGAGGCGCATTACAACTCTTTTAGAAAACTATTCAAGTTTTTTGAAAGTTCGATAGTCCTTGGGGTTACAGCAACTCCACTGAGTTCGAATATCAAATTGCCGATGAAGGACAATTATAAAAAATTGATCATCGGTGCTTCGATTCAATCGCTTATTGAAAAGGAGTATTTAGCAAAAGCCAACCTCTTTTCTAAAAACGTAAGCCTTCAATCGCTTAAATTGGGGATGAACGGTGATTATACCGTTAAATCTTCGGATGCCTTATACGGAAACTTAAGTATGTTGTCTTCTTTGGTTCAGACCTATGAAGATTTGGCTAAAGGGACAAAGACACTGATCTTTAACAACGGGATCAGTACTTCTAAATACGTTTATGATACCTTTAAGAGAGCTGGTTATAATATCAGACATCTAGACAATAAAAACTCTTCTACAGAACGCGCTGAAATCCTTGAGTGGTTTTCCAATACTCCTGATGCGATCTTGACTTCGGTGAGTATCTTAACTACTGGTTTTGATGAACCTTCAGTAGAAACAGTGATTCTCAACAGAGCGACACGTTCACTTACCTTATACTTTCAGATGATTGGTAGAGGATCGAGAATTTACAAAGACAAAAAGGAGTTCAACGTTATTGATATGGGTAATAATATTGCTCGTTTTGGTGCATGGGATGCACCTCTCAACTGGCAAGAAATCTTCCATTTCCCTGATTATTACTTAGAGAACATCCGAAATGATGAGGATATTGAACGTGATTTCAAATACGAAATGCCTCCTGAATTAAGAGCTGAGTTTAGTAAATCTACCGCAGCTGATCTCGATTTTGATGTTAAGGCTACCTATAAAGAAATCTTTGCTCAGGGATTAAAATCTAAAGAAGTATTGGAACGTTCGATTGATCAACACGCTAAGATTTGTTGTGAGAATTCTGAAGATGTATTTGATGCGAGAATTCTCGCTAAAAGACTTAAAGATGAAATTGCTTACAGAGTGAAGATGTATTCGTATTGTATTATGAACAATACTAAGAACTACAGAGAGTGGTTAGAGGAGGATTACGAACGTAAACTGCGTTTAAAAATTTCACAGAAGTTTGCTCAAAAACAATAAGATGAGTCAACTCGTAATTATCAGTGCTAATTGGCCCGAATTTGATGCTACTGCCGCTGGATTACGAATGTATGAACTCATCGATCTGTTTTTAGATCAAGGCTATCAGATTCATTATGCGACTACTGCTGCATTGAATGAATTTCATAGGGATGCTTTAAATAACAAGGGAATAGAAACACACTCTATTGAACTCAACTCTGATACATTTGATGATTTTTTAAAGGAATTTAGTCCAGAAGTGGTCTTATTTGATCGTTATGTAGTCGAAGAGCAGTTTGGTTGGAGAGTAAGTGAAACGCTCCCCAATACTGTTAAAATACTAGATACAGAAGATCTACATTCTCTTAGAGTATCCAGGCAGTTAGCGCATAGAGAAAACACTCCTTGGAATGTCGACTATTGGAAAGCTCAGGATATAACAAAAAGAGAGCTCTCTAGTATGTATAGATCTGATTTAAATATTATTATCTCCTCTGATGAAATGAATTACTTGAAGGAGGTATTTGAGTTTCCAGAGCAATTATTGAGCTATTTGCCATTTACTCCAACATTAAAAGAAAGTCAAAATCTATCCTACACAGAGCGAAAGGATCTCGTCTTTATCGGTAATGGAATGCATGCTCCAAATCGTGATGCGGTGGACTTTTTAAAAAAGGAAATTTGGCCAATCGTCAGAAAAGAGCTCAAAGAGGTGAAACTACATATCTATGGAGCCTATTTACCACAATCTGTACTCAATTATCATCAACCCAAAGAGGGGTTTTTAGTTCACGGAAAGGCAAAAAATGCCTCTGAGGTGATTTCAAAGGCTAGAATAAATTTAGCGCCACTTCATTATGGAGCAGGAGTAAAGGGAAAGGTCATCGAAGGAATTCTATGTAAAACTCCCACAGTTTGTACATCCATCGCTACTGAAGGCATTGACGGCTTGAGTCCCATAGCTACTGATGCAGGGTCTATTGCTCAAAGAATCGTTGAGCTTTACAAGGATGAAAATCAGTGGATGCAAGAGGTAAATTTATATACATCAATTGCAAGTCAACTTGTGGACACCAAAGAATATATTTGTACTTTTAAGACGCAGTTGAATGAGATTAGAACTAATTTGAGACAACATCGTTCAACCAATTATATAGGACAATTATTCAATTACGAAGCCAATAAGAGTACCAAGTACTTTTCGAAGTGGATTGAAGAAAAAAATAAAAGATCATAATATGGAACAACCTCAGTGGAAAACCGTTAGAGAATTTGATGATATCACTTATAAGAAATGTGATGGAATTGCTAGAATAGCCTTTAATAGACCAGAGATTAGAAACGCCTTTAGACCAAAGACGACTTCTGAGCTTTACGAGGCTTTTTACGATGCTAGTGAGGATCCAACCATAGGGGTGATTCTCTTATCAGCAGAGGGACCTTCACCAAAAGATGGTGTATATTCTTTTTGTAGTGGTGGAGATCAAAAAGCTAGAGGCCATAAGGGATATGTTGGTGAAGATGGCAACCATCGTTTAAATATTTTAGAAGTTCAAAGACTCATTCGCTTTATGCCTAAGGTAGTTATTGCAGTTGTTCCAGGGTGGGCAGTAGGAGGTGGACACTCACTTCACGTAGTATGTGATTTAACTCTTGCCAGTAAAGAACACGCCATCTTTAAACAAACCGATGCTGATGTGACGAGTTTTGACGGAGGTTATGGTTCTGCATACCTAGCCAAATTAGTAGGTCAAAAGAAAGCGAGAGAAATCTTTTTCTTAGGTAGAAATTACTCTGCACAAGAGGCTTTTGAAATGGGAATGGTCAATGCAGTTATACCTCATGATGATTTAGAAGCAACTGCTTATGAGTGGGCCTGTGAAATTCTCGAAAAGTCACCTACCAGTATTAAGATGCTCAAGTTTGCGATGAACCTTACCGATGACGGTATGGTGGGACAACAAGTATTTGCGGGTGAAGCCACAAGACTCGCTTATATGACTGATGAGGCCAAAGAAGGTAGAAACGCTTTCTTAGAAAAGCGCAAGCCTAACTTTAATAAGGATTCCTGGATTTCTTAATATTCAATTGATTTAATGATCTCTGATAAGAGAAGATCAGCATTGTACACTGATCCTTCTGATAATCCTGTACGCACCACTACGAGCTCTTTAGAAGGAATCACGTACACAAACTGACCATCGTGTCCATTGGCTGAATATAAGTCTTTAGGAACATTGGGATAAACACCACCGGCATTGAGCCAAAAATGTGCTCCATAGCCTCCTTCAGAATGTTCAGTTGGTGTAGAGATATAATCAACCCAAGAGGAATCAAATAAGGCTTTACCATTCCACATACCCTTTTGTAAGTAGAGTTGTCCAAAGCGACCCCAGTCTCTTGTAGAGGCCCAACCATAGGAAGAACCAACATAAGAACCACTTCCGTCCTGTTCTACAAGTAACGAATTCATGCCGATTTGATCTGCAAAATCTGTATACATAAAATCAATATAGGCTTGTTGTGAATCAAAATATGACTTTAGGTTTTTAGAGAGTAGGTTAGAGGTTCCTGAAGAGTAGTTCCAAATCTCAGTGGGCTGAGCAATTAACTTTTTTTCGGCTTGCACAGCTCCCATATCTGAAGACAAAAACAACATTTTGGTCACATCGGAGATGCCACCGTAGTCCTCACTCCATTCCAATCCTGACTGCATACGCAGCAGGTGATTAATGGTTAGCTTAGAGCGCTCATCAGATTTCCAAGAATCAATTGACAGGGGATCCGATACGGATAACAACCCTCGGTGCTCAAGAATACCGTATAAAGTAGCAACAATACTCTTGGTCATCGACCATCCTAAGATGGGAGTGTCTTTGGTATAAGGATCACTGTAGCGTTCTCCCAAAAGATATCCCTTATACAATACCAAAACAGATCGTGTTTTTTGAATGTCATTATTCTCAAATGCTGTTGCAATAGCCTTTTCGAGTGCATCGTAATCGACATTTGAAAGCAAAGTATCTAAAGCTGCTCCCTGTCCATGTGGATAGGGTAGCGGGGAGCTATCAAAAGTTCTATCGGGGGCTACTAATGAATTGATTTCAGATATTTGATCCTGAACGAGTAAGGAGCCAATACCCTCTTTATAAACGGCAGTTCGATTCATTAAACCAAACACATCAGCAGATGAAGAATGTGTTTTTTCATCGATGACCGTTGAAGCTAATTTAATCAGTGGAACATTGTTATCGTGAGAATTGATATGATCTAAACTGTGACCTGAATAATAGACCGAAGTGGCCATATACTTAGAGGCATAGCCTGAGATGATATTGAGTTTAGGAATTTGTGTAAAGTAAATATAGCCAACTACTAGAAGTAATAAAACGAGGACTCTTTTTAACCATTTCATAGTTCAAATTTTATTAAATATAATTCATTAAATTGTAAATTCGTAATAGTAACAGAACTATGAATAGAACATACACCCTCCTTATTCTTTTTGCACTGTTTTTTAGTGGATGCAAATCACAAATCGATATTGAACTTGTCGATAAACCCATCATCTTTGATCAGCAGCGCAAAGAACTCACTCTTGAATACAAGAAAAATCGTTATGAATTAGACGATCAAACTGTTGATATCATTCCACAAATGATCGTTTTACACTGGACGGTAATTCCAACCTTTGAAAAGACCTTTGAAGCTTTTAATCCAGCTCAATTACCCAATTGGAGACCTGAATTAGAAAACGTCAGTGGACTCAATGTTTCTTCTCAGTTTGTGGTAGATCGAGATGGAACCATCTACAGATTGATGCCTGAAACCACTATGGCCAGACACACCATAGGATTAAACCACTGTGCCATTGGAATTGAAAATGTAGGAGGAACCGAGGAGTTACCCCTTACAGAGGCTCAAAAGCAGTCCAATATTAAACTGGTTTCCTATCTCAAGGAAAAGTATTCAACCATTGATTATCTCATCGGTCACTATCAGTATACAAATTTTGAAGAGCATCCGCTTTGGTTAGAAGTCAATGATGGCTATCGTACCAAGAAGAACGATCCAGATGAAGCTTTTTTAAATGCTGTAAAAGAGGCTACAAAACACTATAATTTTAAACCAACCCCTCCTGCTAAAAATGAAGATTAAATTATTGATCAGTTCACTGTTAATGATAGGTTTTACTGTACTAACCTATGGTCAAACAGATAAATTCTACCCTAAACTCTACAAGAATTACGATTCCTATAAAGAAACAAGTCTCAAGCAAAGAAGGATTAAACACGCCGATATACAGCCACTGATCAATCCCTTAAAGAGTAATCCAAATTATACAGTTCAAAAAGTAGGGGAGTCAGTGGAAGGTAGAAGCATCTCTATGATTAGTGTTGGTACTGGTAAGAGAAATATCCTCCTCTGGTCTCAAATGCACGGAGATGAACCTACAGCAACTCAGGCGATTTTTGATTTAATCAACTTTTTAAACTCTGATGATTTTCCAGATGAAAAGAAATTGATCTTAAAGAAATTAAAGCTTCACTTTATTCCAATGCTCAATCCAGATGGAGCTCAGCAATATAAAAGAAGAAACGCCTTGGGAATCGATCTTAACAGAGATGCACTAAGATTACAGACACCAGAAGGAAGAACATTAAAACGCATGAGAGATTCACTCGATGCAGAAGTAGGTTTTAACCTACACGATCAAAGCAGGTATTACAATGCAGAGCGCACCGATAAACCAGCTACCATCTCTTATTTGGCAACGGCATATAATTATGAAAAGGATGTCAATAAAACTAGAGCCACTTCGATGAAGGTGATTTCTTTTATGAATGATATTATTCAGAATTACGCTCCTGGTCAAGTAGGAAGATACAATGATGATTTTGAACCCAGAGCCTTTGGGGATAATATTCAAAAGTGGGGGACTAGCCTTATTTTAATTGAGTCTGGTGGATATCAGAATGATCTAGAGAAACAAGAGATCAGAAAATTAAACTTTGTTTCCATTCTTGCAGCCTTGGAAACACTTGCTGATAAATCTTATAAAAAGATCAAGACCAAAGAATACGAGAAGATTCCCATGAACGATCGTAAGATGTTTGATCTAAAGCTAGAGAAACTAACATTTAAAAAGGCTGATAAATCTTTTACAATTGATTTAGGAGTCTATCGCTATGAGGTGGATAACACAGATCACTCAAACTTTTTTAACAGAAGCCAGATCGTTGATATAGGAGATTTATCGACCTATTACGGATATGAAACCTTTAATGGTAGTGGTTATACCATCACCCCAGGAAAGGTCTACACTAAAGGCAGTTCAACACCTACAAAGGAAGAAGCTATCCAATTACTCAAACAAGGCTATCTCTATTATCAAACTGATAAGTTAATCGATCATCAGGATATTACTTTTCCAATGATGCTGGTTTCTAAAGAGTTTATGCCTCAGAGATTAGATCTTTATATAGGTCTAAATCCAAGCTTTTTATTGGAGAAATCAGGTGTCATTACCCATGCAGTAGTCAATGGATTTTTAATCGACCTTGAAAAAGGAGTCGATTCATCCTTTAGAAATGCCCTCTATTTAAAATAGAGATAGACACTAAATTAAAAGCTACTTATTTATTCTTTTTAGATTGAGAAAAGAGTAGAGCCCAGATTCCAAAAAGTGAGAAGCTCAGTACAATTAAGCCCATAAAGGTGGTATAAATAGTACTGAATACGCCTCTTGTTCCAAGGAGTTTATCAAACCATTTCGCAGAGTGAATAGCGTGGGGCAGTGCCATTTTTTGTTTAGAAATATCTAAGACACGTCCTGTTGCACCTTCTAATTGTACCACCCAAGGATTGTTCTTAAATAACAGCATTACGACACCATTCTTTTGATAGATTTCAATGTGATCAACACTGAGGTCGACCTCCTTGTCTACATTGGAACTCAATACGGTGATTCCTACTGAAATCAAGGTGTCAATAGGTAAATAATTCTCTGGATTAACGACTCTTTTTGACATTACAACCTCTGGTTTTTCATATCGCGGTTCTGCAGAAAATCCAGCAATTATACCAGATACAGATAGTTCTACAAATAAGAGTAGAAGGATTGCTAATAGATATTTTGTAAGGCCTTTGTTGTTAAAAAATGTTATTCCCATGGATTGACTCATTGATTTTGTTTTATTTGAATTATAAAAGTAGTTAATATTTAATTGTTCAAACAATTGAAAAGTAAATGATAGATTTATTCATATAACACTCAATTGTTCCCAATACAGTATTACTTTTAAATTTTAAGTATTTATACAGAACAAGAGTTACTCAAACTTCCTGACTAATCTATTTATCAAAAAATTTATAAATTTTAAAGATTTGAAAAATAGTTTCATTTGTTGTATTATTTAAATGAACTATAATTTATATTATGTAAAATAGAGTTTTTCAATACACCTAAGTTTTTATCCCCTATATGAGGTGCTTCAGATTATTTTTTTAAATTTAGCCTGTGTTAAAAATAACGGCCTTCATATTATCTAGTGTAATTCTGCTTCAATCAGTGACATTTTCGTCTTCTGCAATTGTTGAGATTGCTAGTTTTATTGAGCATTATAACTATCACAAATTGACTAAGGATGATTCATTCGTTGAATTTGTATCACTACATTACGGTGATTTAAAAGCTAAACACACTCAAGATCATCCTGAAGAACACAAAGATCATCAACAACTACCATTAAACAATTTACATTCAACTTCAATTTTGTATGTTAATTGTATTGATTCCTCTATTTACAATTTATCAGAATTCAATCATTTGGATTCTTATCTTAACAATTTTAGATACACTCCTGGTAGTTCTTCATTTAATCCATTAGATCTCATTCAACCCCCACGGATAGTATAGTTTATACCTTAATTATTGGAGTATTTCCATACTCATACTATTAATTAACACTATACTATGCTTAATAAAATCATTCAATTCAGCTTATTAAATAAGCGATTAGTACTATTACTTACCTCATTTATTGTACTTATAGGGATCTACTCTCTAAGCAATATTCCCATTGGTGCAGTTCCTGATGTAACTAACAACCAAGTCCAGGTCATCACCACTTCAACTTCTTTATCTACACAGGATATTGAGAAATTTGTAACCTATCCAATTGAGCTCGAACTAGCTAATTTACCTGGGGTTACAGAGATTCGTTCTATTTCAAAATTCGGAATTTCAGTTATTACTGTCGTCTTCGAAGATGCAATGGGAACCTATCTACCGCGTCAACTTATTGCAGAAAAACTCAAAAGTGCCAGCGAACAAATTCCCAAGGGATTTGGAACCCCTGAAATGGGTCCTATTACTACTGGTTTAGGAGAAATATATCAATACACTATTGATGTTGATCCTGCTTTTAAAGATCGTTATTCTGTGATGGATCTACGCACCATCCAGGACTGGGTTGTCAAACGCAAACTCTCTGGAATCCCCGGGGTTGTTGAAATCAATACCTGGGGTGGTTATTTAAAACAATACGAAATCGCTATTGATACCGATAAATTAAACGCCTTAGAGGTTAGTATCTCCGATGTTTTTGATGCCCTCGATCAAAACAATTCCATCGGTGGTGGTAGTTATATTGAAAAGAAAAATCAGTCCCATTTTATACGTGGAGAAGGATTAGTAGAATCATTGGAAGATATTGAAAACATTGTGATTGAAGTACGTAATGGCACTCCTCTACTCATTAAGAATATCGCAAAGGTTCAATTTGGATCAGCCCCTCGTTATGGTGCTATCACCGCTAATGGAGAAGGAGAAAAAGTACTAGGACAGGTGATGATGCTCAAGGATTCTGATTCAAACAGAGTTATTCAGGCAGTAAAAGAACGCATCGATGAAGTTGCTTCTACCCTTCCCCCTGGTGTTTCGATCAAACCCTTCTTAGATCGCTCCGATTTAATTGGAAGAACCACTTTTACCATTACAGAAAACCTACTCTTAGGATGTTTGATTGTCATCTTTGTTGTGGTTCTCTTTTTAGGACACCTACGATCTGGTTTAGTAGTCGCATCGGTGATCCCTCTAAGTTTGTTCTTTGCACTGACTATGATGTACATCTTTAATATCGATGCCAACCTTATGAGTTTAGGAGCTATTGATTTTGGGATTATCATTGATGGTGCGGTAATCATCGTTGAATATGTAGGTTATCATATTCATCGAAGAAATCAGGAATTTTTGCTTTTAAAAACCAAGGAAGAAAAAAATGAACTCAGAGATAAGATTACCTATGAAGGTTCCTCTAAAATGATGAATTCAGCCATTTTTGGACAATTTATCATTCTGATCGTATTTATTCCTATTCTATCGCTTAGTGGTGTTGAAGGTAAAATGTTTACTCCTATGGCCCTCAGTTTTAGTTTTGCCCTTATAGGAGCCATGTTGCTCTGTGTGACCTATGTCCCTGCTGTATCAGCTCTGTTTATTAAACCAGATAGCAAGAAGTTTGCCATCTCTGTGAAGTTAATAGACATTCTTAAATCCTGGTACAAACCATCATTAGAATGGGCTATTAAATTTAAAAGAGGGATTTTAACCACTTCTGGATTATTGCTAATTACAGCAGTACTTCTATTTATGCGTATGGGAGGTGAATTCTTACCAACGCTAGACGAGGGTGATTTTGTCATTCAACCCGTTATAAAAACAGGAACCTCTCTAAGTAGAACTATAGAAATCACTACGGATATTGAGCGTATTCTATTAGATGAGTTTCCGGAGGTCAATCAAGTTGTTACTCGTATTGGAGCTGCTGAAGTTCCAACGGATCCCATGTCTATGGAAGAAAGCGATGTCATCATTCAATTAAAGGATAGAGACGAGTGGGTTTCTGCTACTTCTAAAGATGAACTTGCTGATAAGTTTAAAGAGGCACTCAAGGTAATTCCAGGATTGGAAGTAGAATTCACCCAACCTATTGAAATGCGCTTTAACGAATTGATTACAGGAGTGCGTTCTGACATTGCCATCAAGATTTTTGGATCTGATTTATCTGAGCTCAATCGATTAGGTGTTGCAGTTAAAGATCTCATTGAAGATGTAGAGGGAGCTTCGGATGTCAGCTTAGAAAAAACAGTTGGTCTTCCACAGATGAATGTGAAGTTTAACCGTCAAAAACTAGCCCAATACGGCTTGAGTATAGAGAAGGTAAACGATGTGATCGCCATGGGATTTGCAGGTCGTATCAGTGGTCAGGTTTTTGAAGGAGAAAAGCAATTTGATATTGCAGTGCGATTTGACAGTGATCACAAAGGCTCTTTTGAAGACTTAAAGAATTTATATGTAGATACTCCAAGCGGCAACAGAATACCTCTAGAAGCCTTAGCAGAAGTGACTCAAACATTTGGAGCTGCTAAAATATCAAGAGATGATACCCAGCGAAGAATTGTAGTTGGAGTTAATGTCCGCAATCGCGATTTAGAATCTGTTGTTGAAGAGATTCAAGGTTTAGTCAATCAGCATATTGAATTTCCAGTGGGATATACAGTCACCTATGGAGGTCAATTTGAAAACCTACAATCAGCCAAAAAGCGCTTAGCAATAGCTGTTCCAGTAGCATTAGTGCTCATATTTATCCTTCTGTACTTTGCTTTTAAATCGGTTAAGGAAGTATTGATGATCTACTCTGCTATTCCATTTGCAGCAGTAGGTGGTGTCTTCTTTTTAGCCTTACGCGATTTACCATTTAGCATCTCAGCAGGTGTTGGTTTTATAGCCCTCTTCGGGATTGCTGTACTCAATGGTATTGTAATGATTGAACACTTTAAATCAATGAGTGAATATTCTAAATTACCTGTAGAAAAAATGGTGGTAGAAGGGGCCTTAGATCGCTTACGCCCTGTTCTGTTAACCGCAGCTTCAGCAGCCCTTGGTTTTATTCCAATGGCACTTTCTGAAAACTCAGGAGCAGAAGTTCAACGTCCTCTAGCAACTGTCGTTATTGGTGGATTGGTCACTTCTACTCTATTGACACTCATCGTACTACCAATCCTCTACTCTATCTTTAATAAAATAAAACAAAAATAAATCATGAAGTATTTCAATAACTATCTAGTATTCACTTTAGCAGCCTTATTATTCTCTTGTAAGGACCAAGAAGTAACTTCAGAAATCGCTTTTGAAGATGATTCTATAGTTCAAATAAGCAACGAACAATTTGAGCACGCTCGAATGGAATTGGGAAGCTTAGAATCTCATTCATTTGCAACAAAAATTGCCCTAAATGGACATACAGAGGTTGCTCCTCACAACAAAGCAACCATTGCCACCTATTACGGAGGTTATATCAGTTACAGCCCATATTTAATTGGTGATACCGTTAAAAAGGGTCAATTGCTCATCAAGATGAAAAACCCTGAATTTATCGAACTCCAGGAGAATTACATCAAAGCTTATGAAAACTATGAGTATCTTAAAATCGACTTTAGTCGACAAGAACAACTGTATCAAAAACAAGTGATTGCCGATAAAGATTTTCAAGAGATTCGAAGAATGTACAAGAGTGCAGTTGCAGATGTAGAATCCCTTGGAGCTCAATTAGAGTTACTCTCTGTAGACCTTGAAGAATTACAATCAGGTACCATTCAATCTGAAATTTCAATCCTATCACCTATTGATGGAGTGATCTCACATGTAGAACTCAATTTAGGGGTTTATATTCCAGCTCAGAGTATGATGATGGAATTAGTAAACTACAGTGACTTACATCTAGAATTAGACGTTTTTGAAAAAGATTTAGACCTTTTAGAAAAGGGACAAAAGATCGAGTTTAGTGTTGTAGGAAGTTCCAATACCTATCAAGCTGAACTAGAACTCATCGGTAGTGAAGTTGAAGAAGAACTTCGAACCGTTACTGTTCATGCAGATTTAGTGGGATCTTATTCTAAGTTAATCCCTGGATTATTTGTCAATGCACTGGTATATGCTCAACCTGAGCAGTTAGAGGCCTTACCTAAAGAAGCATTTATTTCAGCGGATGATCATACCTATGTATTGATTTTAGACAAAAAAGATGAAAGTGGTTATCAGTTTAAAAAGCAGCTTGTTGAGATCCATAGAACAGATCCTACACACATCGCTTTTGACAGCGCTGCTTTAAGAGGTAAAGAGTTTCTAATTAGCGGAGGATTTCAGCTGTTTTAATAGTTTAAGAGCTCGTTTATCGTTTGTTCAATCTTTGAAATTGGGAGATATCCATCTTCCAATTTTTTTGCAAAAGGTATCGGTGTATCCATACTACCAATGCGTTTTATGGGTGCATCGAGCAATTCGAAATGATGCTCTGTTAAATAGGCTGAAAGTTCACTAGCAAGTCCTCCAAAAAGGCTGTCTTCCTGAATAATCACCACTCTAGAAGTTTTCTTTACAGAAGCTACAATTGAATCGTAATCCATAGGAACTAAGCTTCTTAAATCCACAAGATCTGCTGAGATTTCAGGATGCTGATCTAAATAGGTCAAGGCCCAATGTACTCCTGCTCCATAACTGATGATGGTGAGTTGTGTTCCTTCTCTGATTAGAGCGGCTTTACCGATCTCTAAGGTGTAGTAACTCTCAGGAACATCCTGAGTAATTCTTCTATAGAGCGCCTTGTGTTCAAAGAACATAACGGGGTTTGGATCTTCTATAGCTGCACAGAGCAATCCTTTAGCATCGTATGGAAAGGCAGGGTAAATTACTTTTAATCCAGGAGTTTTGGTAAACCAGGCTTCGTTGGTTTGGGAGTGGAAAGGACCAGCCCCTACTCCTGCACCACAGGGCATTCTAAAAACGACATCACAGTGTTCTCCCCAGCGGTAGTGCATCTTTGCAGCATAGTTCACAATAGGATTAAATCCAGAGCTTACAAAATCAGCAAATTGTAATTCTACAACCGCCTTATACCCATTGATGGATAGACCAATAGCGGTTTCTACAATTCCTGACTCACAGATGGGTGTATTTCTAACTCGTTCCAAACCAAAGGCATCCACAAACCCTTCTGTCACTTTAAAAACACCACCGTACTCAGCTATATCCTGCCCCATAATCACAAGGTTTGGATGTTGTTCCATCGATTGATACAGACCCTCTCTAACACTGTCGATCAATCGAATCGACTTCTTTTTTGAGGACGGCTTATGGTGTTTAATTTTAAAGGGTTTATAGACATCATTGAGCTCCTTCTGAGCATCAAATTCAATTTCTTTTTCATCGAAAGCAGCCTTTAAATGCTGATCGATTTCCAATTGAATGTTTTGCTGATAATGATGTATAAGTTCATCGTTTAAGATCGATTTCTCAATTAAGAACTTTTCAAAATTCTTTACAGGGTCTTTCTTCTCCCAGAATTTAATGAGGTCTTCTGGCACGTATTTAGTACCACTAGCCTCTTCATGCCCTCTAATTCTAAAGGTTTTAAACTCCAGTAATACAGGTCTAGGATTCTCAATCATTGAGGATCTGATCTCAGATACTTTTTGATAGACTTCTAAAATATTGTTTCCCTCTATAATATGAGCTTCCATTCCATAACCAACACCCTTATCAGCAACATCCTTGCATTTAAATTGTTCTACTGAAGGGGTTGATAATCCATAACCGTTGTGTTCAATACAGAACATTACAGGTAAATCCCAAACAGAAGCTATGTTTAATGCCTCGTGAAAATCACCTTCCGAAGTAGCTCCTTCCCCACTAAAAACAGCAGTTATATGATTATTTGCTTTGAGTTTGTTGGCAAGTGCAATACCATCAGCAACCCCTAATTGAGGTCCTAAATGAGATATCATACCAATAATTTTGTACTGCTGGGTTCCAAAATGAAACGAGCGATCTCTACCTTTAGTAAAACCACTTTCCTTTCCTTGCCACTGTGTAAAAAGCCTGTATAGTGGTATCCCTCTTGAAGTAAACACTCCCAAATTGCGATGCATGGGTAGTATGTACTCATCCTTGTCCAAAGCCTGAGTAACCCCTACAGCAATGGCCTCTTGTCCAATTCCACTAAACCATTTGGATATTTTTCCCTGTCGAAGCAAGACCAGCATCTTCTCTTCTATTAATCGGGGTTTAAGCATTGCCTTATAGAGAAGCAGTAGCTTTTCATTTGACAATTGTTTTATTTCATACTTCATACAGGCAGTTTGTTATATAAATGTAAAAAAATATTAAATAGTATATCAAATGGACTTGAAAACTATTTGTTAAATTTGAATTCATTAAATCAAACATCATGAGTAGAATACCTAGTGTTGACCTGAGACTCTTCCTCAGTGAAAAAGCTGAAGACAAACAACAATTTGTTCAAGATATTGGCGCTGCCTTTAGCGATATCGGTTTTGTGGCTTTAAGTGGACATTTTCTCGATCAAAATTTAATCGATGAGCTCTATTCTGAAGTCAAATCCTTTTTCAATTTGGACGAAGAGATCAAAAAGAACTATGAAATCGAAGGAATAGGTGGTCAACGAGGTTATACATCTTTTGGAAAAGAATCTGCAAAAGGATATAAGGCTGGTGATTTAAAGGAGTTTTGGCATTTTGGACAATATGAAATTCCAGAAGCCTTAAAATCCGAATACCCTGCTAATGTTATAGTCAGTGAGGTTCCTAACTTTAATACCGTTGGAAAAACAGCTTATAAAAAGTTAGAGAAAACAGCTGTTTATGTACTTAGAGCTCTTGCTCTTTATTTGGGATTGGACGAACGCTATTTTGATCAATACGTTCAAAATGGTAACTCCATATTAAGACCGATCCACTACCCTCCTATAGTTGATGAACCTAAAGATGCTGTTCGAGCAGCTGCTCACGGCGATATCAATCTCATCACTCTTTTAATGGGTGCTCAGGGTAAAGGATTACAAGTACAAGACCATCAAGGCGTATGGCACGATGCTATAGCGCGTCCAGATCAGTTGATGATTAATGTTGGAGATATGCTCTCTAGATTGTCGAATAACAAACTCAAATCGACCATTCATCAAGTAGTCAATCCAGAACGTGAACTTTGGGGATCCTCTAGATATTCCATTCCGTTCTTTATGCACCCTATATCGAGTATGAAACTAAACTGTTTGGAAGGCTGTGTCGATGCTGATCACCCCAAACAATTTGAAGACTGTACTGCAGGAGAATACCTTCACGAAAGACTTGTTGAATTAGGACTTATCAAAGAATAATGGATTTACAAGATCAATTAAAGAACCTATTTCCAGACCATGTTACCAGTGAGGAGGAAGTATTGGATGCCCCTGAATTCTCTGCTCAAGAGGAACCTTTGATTTGTAAATACGAGAAACGCAAAGGGAAACCCATTACCATTGTCGAAGACTTTCAAGGATCAGAAGAAGAATTTAAAGCTTTAGCTAAAAAAATTAAATCCAAACTAGGTGTTGGAGGTTCTGTTAAAAATGGAGCGATGATTATCCAAGGTGATTACAGAAAAGTCATTATGGAAGATTTAAAGTCACTTGGATATAAAGTTAAACGTGTCGGTGGATGAAAAGTTTAAAATCTTCTGAACTTATCTTAAACGATGATGGATCCATCTATCATCTCAATCTCAAACCAGAGGATATTGCTCCAATGATTATTACTGTTGGAGATCCCAATCGCGTCGAAATGATTAGCGATTGTTTTGATACTGTAGAACTCAAAAAATCTTCGCGAGAATTTGTAACTCATACTGGAACCTATAAGGGACATCGAATCTCTGTCATATCAACAGGAATAGGAGCTGATAATATCGATATCGTCTTTAACGAACTCGATGCCTTAGTGAATATTGACTTTAAAACCAGAACCGTTAAAGAACAGCTCAGCTCTCTTAAAATCATTCGAATTGGGACTTCAGGATCGATTGATGAGCATATCGATGTCGATCAGTTTGTAGTTAGTGAGGCAGCCATTGGATTCGATCAAGCAATCCATTTTTATCAAGTGGAAGATCACGGATTTATCGATGATTTTAGATTAAAAACTGGATTAAAAAACCTGAGCCCCTATATATCAAAGGCCGACTCAAGTTTATTAAGTTGGTTTGACACCACTGATTTTCACAGAGGTTTAACAGCTACTTTTGTTGGTTTTTACGGACCTCAAGGTAGAGCACTTCGATTGCCCTCCAAGACTCCTAATTTTATCGATCAACTGAGTCGTTATCACTATAAAGACTTAAATGTGACCAATTTAGAAATGGAGACATCAGCGATTTACGCCTTTTCTACTTTAATGGGACATCAGGCTTTATCACTTAATTGTATTCTCGCTCAACGTTCAAAGGGAAGTTTTTCAAAGGATCCTCAAAAGAGTATTCAAAAGCTTATCGAAAAGACACTTTCGATTATAGCCTCCAATCTATAGGGTCTTTTCCAATACCTTCTAGATAGTGATTTGCCTTTGAAAAATGTGCATTTCCAAACCAATGACCTTTGTTAGCACTCAGAGGTGAAGGGTGTCCACTTTTTAAAATACAGTGTTTATTTGTATCGATCAGCTTTTCCTTCTTGTGAGCAAAACCACCCCAAAGCATAAAGACCACTCCTTCGCTTCTTTTTGAAATATGTTCAATAATCGCATCGGTAAAAAAGCTCCACTCTTTGAGATGAGCGCCTGGGGTAGATTCTACAACAGATAAGGCTGTATTTAAAAGAAGAACTCCCTGCTGTGCCCATGGGTCTAATTCTCCTGAAATGGGATAAGAGGTATCTTGATCCGTTTCCAGCTCTCTAAAGATATTCACCAGTGATGGAGGATGTTTGACTCCTAGAGGAACCGAAAAGGACATCCCAGTCGCTTGATGCGCTCCGTGATATGGATCCTGACCTAAGAGCACTACTTTAAGTTGATTTAAGCTACAGTACTCAAAAGCTTTAAATATCTGATTTAAAGGAGGATAACATGCCTTAGACTCGTATTCCTTTAGGATATACTCCTCAAGATTTTTAAAGGTAACAGCCTCTGTTAACTCTTTTAATTCTAAGTTCCAATCATTAGGAAGGATCAGCTTCATTAAATTGATTATTTTTGTTCATCTAAATTAAGGCTTTAATGACCCTAAACAAAATACAATCTAAAACACTTCAAGATTTAGAATTTCAAACAGTAGTCTCTCAAATCAAAGAGAACGCCATTACTGATTTAGGAAAACAAGCTCTAGATGTCTTAGTTCCATTTAGAGAAGTGGAAGCCATTAAAAACACCTTAAAAGAAACCTCTGAATACCTCGCCTCTTTTGACAATGACAATCGAATTCCATCTCATGAATTTGAAGCCATTAGTTCTGAACTAAAGTTATTGTTAATTGAAAATACAGTTTTAGAACAAGAAAGTTTTAAACGAATACACAGTATATGTGTATGTGTGAATGAGCATATTAAGTTCTTTAGAAAGTTTAAGACCTATTATCCTTTGCTGTATTTACACACAGAGAATTTTACAGTTGAAAAAGAAATACCAGAAGCCATTGATAAGGTTTTTGACAAATACGGAGAGATTAAAAACTCAGCGTCGAATGAGCTCTACGATATTCGAAAAAAATTAGGAGCTGTAAAAGATAAGATCAACAAGAGTTTTAGTTCTGCACTTTCCACTTATAGTGCTTCAGATTATTTAGATGACATTAGAGAATCTGTAATTGAGAACAAGCGTGTATTAGCAGTTAAATCAATGTATCGCAAAAAGGTAAAGGGTTCAGTTCTCGGTAGTTCTAAAACAGGATCGATCGTATTTATTGAGCCGGATGCTAGTATGCAACACAATCGAACGCTCAACAATCTCATCTATGAGGAGGAACAAGAAATCAGAAAGATACTTGGAGTACTTACGGATTTTATGAGACCTTCAAAAGAATTATTGGATGGATTTCAGAACTATTTGGTTCATATGGATTATACGGCTGCAAAAGCGAAATACGCTAAAAAGATCAATGCATTGATGCCAGTGATTGTCGACAGGCCTGTACTTGATTTTAAAAAAGCCTATCACCCACTACTTTTAGTAGCTAATAATAAAACTGGAGCCAAGACCTTTCCTCAGGATATCAGTCTCAATGAATCTAACAGAATCGTTGTAATTTCAGGGCCTAATGCCGGTGGAAAATCCATTACCTTAAAGACCATCGGTCTATTACAGCTCATGCTTCAATCAGGTATTTTAATACCCGTACATGAGCGATCCAAAGCCTGTATATTTGATCGTATATTAACTGATATCGGTGACAATCAATCCATTGAAAACCATTTAAGTACCTATAGCTACCGTCTTAAGAATATGAATCAGTTCTTAAAGAAGTGCAATCACAGTACTTTGTTCTTGATCGATGAGTTTGGATCGGGTTCTGATCCAGAACTCGGTGGAGCCTTAGCAGAAACGTTTTTAGAAGTATTTTACGAAAAGGGCGCTTATGGTGTGATCACTACACACTATTCGAATTTAAAGATGCTCGCTAATGAATTAGATGCCGCCTCGAATGCCAATATGCTTTTTGATCCTAATTCTTTGGAACCTACATTTCAATTAATGCTCGGTGAGGCAGGTAGTTCGTTTACTTTTGAAGTCGCTCAAAAAAATGGCATCCCCTACCGTTTTATCAATCAAGCTAAAAAGAAAATTGAACGAGGAAAAGTGCGATTTGATGCCACGATCGCAAAACTTCAAAAAGAACGCTCCGAAATTCGTAAGACAGGATCTAAGCTCAAGGATGAAGAGCAAAAAGTACGCTTGGAGTCCGAAAAACTTGAAAAAATAAATAAAAAACTTCAAGATAAGTTAGTTAACTATCAACAGCTTTACGACTACAATACCAAGATGATTCAACTTGGAACCAAACTCGATGAATTATCTGAACTGTACTTTGTAGACAATAACAAACGAAAATTAGTCTCTAAATTATTAGAGGTTGTACAATTAGAAAATAGCAAACGCAAAAAAGTTCAGGCCAAACAACGCAAGATTGAGATAGAGGAAAAGAAGAAAGTAGTTCAAGAACTGGAAAAGAAAATAGAGGTTGTACGAAAGGAGAAAAAGAAAAAAGCTGCTTTAGAGCAAAAAATAGCACAGAAACCTAAGCCAAGACCAACTTTCAAAGTAGGAGATCGCGTTCGTCTATTTGATGGCAAGGCAGTCGGTTCCATTGATTCTATAGAAAAAGACAAGGCTATTGTCAATTACGGAATGTTTACCACTCATGTAGCTTTAGATAACTTAGAACTGGTTCAAGCTGCAAAATGAGTATAGATACCCCCTATATCTTATTGTACGACGGAGACTGTGGTCTTTGTCATCGATCCGTGCGTTTTTTATACAAGAGAGATCGCAAGCACCGTTTTACTTATGTTCCACTTAACTCTACCTTGGGAATTAAACTCACAAGTCAATCTGGAATCGATACCAAACGAATCGACAGCATTGTCTTAATCGAGCAAAAGGTGGCTTATTTTATCAAGTCAAGAGCAGTTCTCAAAAGTTTAAACGCACTTGGAGGATTGTGGAAACTTGTCTATCCACTACTGATGTTTCCAACTTGTTTTGGGGATTGGACTTATGACTTTATTGCAAAACGTCGCTTAAAGTGGTTTAAAAAACCACAGTGTGCCATTCCAATAAATGTCGATACAAGCTATTTTAGAGAGGTCTGATTACTTTTTGTAATTATCGTCCCATTCTTTAGCATGGGGTTCTCTAAGTTTTCCGACGGATTTTCCTACTACCATTGAAACAGATGCATCACCAGTCACATTGACAACGGTTCTACACATATCTAGTGGTCTGTCAACGGCAAAGATTAGTGCAAGACCTGCTTCAGGAATACCTGCTTGAGCTAAAACGATTACAAGCATTACCATACCAGCTCCTGGTACAGCAGCTGATCCAATAGAAGCTAGCGTTGCTGTAGCGATGATTCCCAATTGAGTTCCAAAGCTCAAATCCATACCAAAGGTCTGTGCGATAAATACTGCAGCTACTGCCTGATAAAGACTGGTACCATCCATATTAATAGTGGCTCCAATAGGAAGTACAAAACTACTCACCTCTTCATCCACTCCTAAGTGTTCTTCTACACGTTCCATCGTTACAGGAAGTGTCGCAGCACTTGAACTAGTTGAAAAAGCTAATAATTGAGCTGGAGCCAAGCCTTGAAATAAGAACTTAGGAGATTTACCTGTTACAAAATAAACGATCAACATATAAACCAAAAGCATTAATGAAAGCCCTAAAACAACTGTTAGGGCATACCATGCTAATGCTTTAAATAAATCCAAACTAGGTGATTCAGCTACGAGTGCTGCTAAAAGGGCAAAAACCCCATAGGGAGCTCCGAGCATAATTAAATCGATGAGTTTGAGGATGACTTCATTAAAGGAGTCAAAGAATTTTTTAGCAGGATCTGCTTTAGCTTCTGGAAGCAATATAAGTCCGATTCCAAAGAACACCGCAAAAAAGATTACCTGAAGCATATTCCCATTGTCAGATGCAGCGTTAAAAATATTTGATGGAACTAAATCTTCTAATGCCTGTAATGGACCAGCTTCACGTTGCTTTTCAGCAGCTTGAATCTTAGAGTCGGCATCTCCCTTATAATTTTCGATGAGTTCATTTCTGGTAGCTTCTCCAACTGAATTACCAGGTTTGATAATATTAACTACTGCTAAACCAATGGATACAGCAATCACCGTGGTAAGAAGGTACATTCCAATGGTTCTCCCTCCCATTTTAGAGAGTTTGGAGATATCTTTTAAATCAGATACTCCTTTGATAAGTGAAGCAAGGATTAATGGTACTGCAATGAGCTTTAAAGAATTGATAAAAATGGTTCCGAAGGGTTTTACCCAATCCGATACAATTTTAGGTCCCCAATCAAATTGAACCATGAGGAGTGCAAACAACACCCCTAATACCATTCCTAAAATAATTTGCCAATGCAGTGCAAGTTTTTTCATCCTTGTTATATTTTTCAATTAATTAAGACGAAAGATAGGAATTTATAACTGATTTTTATGGATTTGATTTAATAACATATAATCAGCCATGACCATTGCTGCCATTGCTTCTACAATAGGTACTGCTCTTGGTACAACACAGGGATCGTGTCTTCCTTTTCCTTTGGTTTCAACGGTATTTCCGTCTTTATCAATAGTAGTATAAGGCTGTATTAAAGTGGCTACAGGTTTAAAGGCAACTTTAAAGTAGATATCCATTCCGTTACTAATTCCACCCTGTATTCCTCCACTGTGATTGGTCACAGTAGTACCATCTGAATTAAAGGCATCATTGTGTTCGCTTCCTTTCATTCGAACTCCAGCAAAACCAGATCCGTATTCAAATCCCTTTACTGCATTGATGGATAACATCGCTTTACCGAGTTCAGCGTGTAATTTGTCAAATACAGGTTCCCCAAGACCAATAGGAACATTTTGAATTACACAACTAACTACTCCACCAATAGTATCCCCTTCTTTTCGTACCTTCATGATTAAATCTTCCATAGCAGAAGCCATGGTTGCATCAGGACAACGCACATCATTTGCTTCGATAGCATTTAAATCCAATTCACTATAAGGTGTGTGAAGTGTTAAATCACCTACCTGAGATACATATGCCTTAATAATCATAGGAGCGACTAATTGCTTTGCAATAGCACCAGCTACAACTCTTGCTGCAGTCTCTCTGGCAGAACTTCTCCCTCCTCCTCTATAATCTCGATGACCGTATTTTTGATCATAGACATAATCTGCATGAGAGGGTCTATAAGAATCTTTGATATGACCGTAGTCTTGTGATTTCTGATTGGTGTTGTAAATGGCAAAACCGATAGGAGTTCCTGTAGTCTTTCCTTCGAAGATACCAGAATGAAATTGAACTTCATCCGGTTCTTTACGCTGAGTTACAATTCTAGATTGACCTGGTTTTCTTCGATCTAAATCATTTTGAATCGCTTCAAAATCCAATTCTAAACCAGATGGACAACCATCAATAACACCACCGATTGCTTCTCCATGCGATTCTCCATAACTAGAGAGTCTAAATAAGTTTCCAAAAATATTTCCTGCCATATCCTCGTTTTATAAGCTCAAAGATACGCTATCTAATTGTCGACTGCAACTATTAAAAATGCTTTTAAGTTCAACAATCAACGGTTTTTACCAATGCGTTTTTTAATATGGTTACAGGGTGTAATGCATCTCTTGAAGTTCCATCTTTAATTTGATGTCTACATGATGTTCCTGTAGCTGCTATAATTACAGAGCTTTCTGTTTTTTCAATAGCAGGGAACAATCGTAGACTTCCTATTTTCATAGAGGTCTCATAGTGCTCCTTTTCATAACCAAAGGAACCAGCCATACCACAGCATCCTGAATTTATTAAGGTAACTTTGTAGTTTTCAGGGAAATTTAAAACATCAAAACTACCCTTAGATGTTTCAATAGACTTTTCGTGACAGTGAGCGTGTAATTTAATTTCTGCAACATCACTTATAAATTGGCTCTTAGAAATAGATCCAGCACTCATTTCATCCGCTAAAAATTTTGTGATGGTTGAAGCGTTGTTTCCTAAATTATCTCTATCGTCACAAGGAGCCAATAGGCGTTTGTATTCGTCTTTAAAACTCAGCACTGCTGAAGGCTCTATACCAATTATAGGAAGATTTTTATCTAAAACATCCTCAAGATTATCAATATTGATCTCTGCTTTTTTTTGAGCTTGTTTGAGGAATCCTTTTGATAAAAAGGTTCTTCCACTATCTCCGTAAAACAATTGTACTTGATAGCCTAAACGCGTCAAGAGTTCTATGGCATCTTTTCCAATTTCTACATCCATATAGCGAATGAATTCATCGACAAAGAGCACCACTTCTTTGCCTTTTGGATTGTAGAGACTTTTTAGCTTCTTTAAATGCTTGTCAAAATTACAATTGTATACTTTTGGAATAGAACGCTCTTGGGCAATTCCGATGCTAGCTTTAACAATTCCTCCAGTTAATTTATTACTATTAACTGTATTGAAAAACCAACTCGCCTTACTCATCATTTTGTTTAAGGCTGTACTGTATGCAAAGAATTTTGATCTAGTAGAGAATCCGTTTTCCTTTTGGTATTGGTATAGGAATTCAGCTTTTAAAGCCGTGATATCTACATTTGATGGACACTCACTAGCACAGGCCTTACAACTCACACAGAGATCGAGTACTTCTTTGAGTTCTTTTGAATCAAATTTATTAGCAGAAGCTCCATTAGTCAAGAACTCTCTAAAGGCATTTGCTCTAGCACGAGTGGTATCTTTTTCGTCTTTTGTAGCCTGGTATGAAGGACACATTCCTCCTGCTGATTTTTCAGTCTTTCTACAATCTCCAGATCCATTACAAGCTTCAGCAATTCTTAGAATTCCCATTTTATCTGAGAAGTCCATCAGGGTTTCGATCTTTGGTTCTTCTCGATCGACCTCATAGCGAAGCGATTCATCCATTGGAAAAGCTTCAACAATTTTTCCAGGGTTGAAAATATCGGTAGGGTCAAATATTGACTTTAATTTGATCAGCAGCTGATAGTTTTCCTGACCAATTAACATAGGGATAAACTCCGCTCTTACAATACCATCACCGTGTTCACCACTAAAAGATCCCTTATAGGCTTTAGTGAGCTTTGCTACATCGGTGGTAATGGATCTAAAGAGTTTAACATCATCCCCTTTCTTTAAGTTGAGAATTGGTCTCAGGTGTAATTCCCCTGCTCCAGCGTGTGCGTAATAAACCGCCTCTTGTTTGTAGGAAGCCATGATCTTGCTAAAGTCAGCTATAAAATCTTTGAGATCTTCCAAGGCTACAGCCGTATCTTCGATACAAGCTACTGCTTTGCGATCCCCTATCATATTTCCTAATAGTCCTAGGCCTGCCTTTCTGAGCTCGTTGGCCTTATTGATGTTCTCGTCTTTTAGCGTTGCAGAAGCATAACTAAGTCCTGTGTTTTCTAACCTCTTTTCGAGGGATAGAATCTTTTTTTCAAGTTCAGATTCACTGTCGGCCCTTACTTCTAACATGAGTACCGCAGCAGGATCTCCTTCGATAAAAAAGCGATTGGCTAATTGCTCTCTGTTGCTCTTGGTACAATCGAGAATGATTTTATCCATCATCTCGCAGGTGTACAATCCTTCCTCCATCACCGGTGCTACATCAGCTAAACAATCTTCGAGAGTTTTGTAATGAGGAACCAACATTGCAGCATAGGATGGTGGTAAATCGTCTAATTGAAGCGTGATTTCAGTTGAAAAGGCTAGAGTTCCTTCACTTCCAGAGAGTAAATGACCCATATTAAACTGCTCTTTCCCCCCAAAAACATCGCTTTTTAAAAGCTCATCAACTGCATAACCCACATTTCTTCTGTGAATGCTTTCCTTTGGAAACTCAGCTTTGATATTATCTTGTACTTTCTTGTCTTTAAGCAAGTTATAGATGCTTTTATAAACTAAGCCTTCAAATGTGTTTTCCTCCTTTTTAGCGTCGAATTCCTCCTTGCTAATCGACGAAAACTCTACTTCAGAGCCATCGAATAACACTGTTTTAAGACTTACGAGTTTCTCACGAGTTACTCCGTATTTAATAGAGGTAGTACCCGAAGAGTTATTACCTACCATTCCTCCAATCATACATCTGTTAGAAGTAGAAGTATTCGGACCAAAAAAAAGTCCATGAGGTTTTAGGTATTGATTGAGTTCATCTCTGATTACTCCAGGTTGAACTCTCACTTGTTTTTTTTCAACATCTAGTTCGAGAATCTCTGTAAAGTGTTTCGATACATCAACTACGATTCCAGTACCAACACATTGACCTGCAAGTGAAGTCCCAGCAGTTCTAGGAATTAAACCGATTTGATGTTCTCTTGCAAAATCGATTATGGTCTTTATATCCTCTACGTTTTTAGGATAGGCAACTGCAGTTGGTGTTTTTCTATATACCGAAGCATCGGTAGCATAAATTGCTTTACTGAGAGCATCCCAATGAAGTGTTCCTTGGATACTTTGTTGTAGCTGTTCTAGATGATCTTGATTCAAGTCTAAAATTTTTTTCAAAAATAAATGATTATTGAAGGAATACCATTAAAAAAGATTGAAAAGAGTCAAAAATTATCAGCTTAACATTAAAGCCTTGTTAAATATAAGTTATCCTTTTTCTATTCGGTATTTAAATAATACTTTTGGAAGACTAAAATTTAACAAATGATCAAAAAAATCTCAAAGCTTGTCCTTGCTATCAGTGCGATGATGGCTATTTCGTGTAACACAACTCCCCAATATACCTTAGAAGGAGAATTAGTAGGATTAGAAGACAACGATATCATTTACATCATCGATGTAAAACCCAATAGAACACAAGCGACCTTGGATTCAGTGACTCCAATTAACGGTGCCTTTAGTATAAGTGGTGAAATTCCACCGCTGCGTATGTATTATGTGAATGTCAATCACTCTAATGTCAATATTCCAGTATTTTTAGAAGACGGTAAGGTTACGGTAAAAGGAGATGTAAATGATCCTAAGACTTATAAAGTTGGGGGAACCTCTCAAAACAATTACTATCAAGACTATATCGACAATACGATGACCTATAGAAATCAGATTCAAGCGATTGCTAATGATTTAAGAAGTGCTCAATCTCAAAGAAAAGAAGCTCAAGTAGCTTCCTTACGCCAAGAATACAACGACTTAGTCGATGAGATTAAAGTTTATGAAAAAAGCTATATAACTGATTACACAGATTCATTCTTATCGTATTTATTACTCAATAGAATGTACCAAATGAGCGAGTTAGAGATAGAAGATGTAGAGATGCATTTTAACGCCTTTAGCGATAAGATTAAACAAACTGAAGAAGCACAGAAATTAGCTGAGATGATTGAAAAATCAAAGTCGATTGCTATCGGTGCTACAGTTGAAGATTTTGAAGCTCCTACTCCAGATGGAGGAACTCTTAAACTCAGTGAAAGTCTTGGTTCAAAAGCAACGCTTATCGATTTTTGGGCTGCTTGGTGTAAGCCTTGTAGAGCTGCAAATCCACACTTGAAAGATCTTTACGCAAAATATAAAGATCAAGGACTCGTAGTGATTGGAGTATCGTTGGATAAGTCTAAAGAAGAGTGGTTAAAAGCAATTGAAGAAGACGAATTACCTTGGCTTCAAGTATCACATCTTCAATATTTTGATGGACCTATAGCAACTAGGTTTAATATTAGATCCATTCCATCTGCGATCATCGTAGACAGTGAAGGAAAAATATTAGAACGTTACATCTACGGATCTCAAGTAGACGAAGCTCTGTTAAAAATCTTCGGAAACTAAATCCTTTTACGTTCCATTAGCACAAACAATACCAAGGGAATTAAGAGTGCTATAACAGCAATAGGATCCTTAAAAATACTGATTGGAACTAGGAATATTGCTATTACTAAACCTGCTATGGCCCCTGCAAAATGAGCTGCATGACCAATATTGTCATTGGCTCGTTTGATCCCGTATAAGGTGTAGAGCATATACCCTAACCCTACTAAGTAAGCAGGAAGTGGAATGGGAATAAACATGATTCCAAGTCTCATTTCAGGATAGAGAACAATAGCTGCATACAGGGTTCCTGTAATCGCTCCACTGGCTCCTACTGCATTGTAAAAAGAATTTTTTCTATAGTATATAAAACTAAAGAGATTCCCTGCCAAAAGACTTATAAAGTAAACGGCTAAAAACCCTAATACTCCTAATCGATAGATGACAATATCCCCAAAAAAGTAAAATGTAAACATATTAAAGAGTAGATGGGAATAATCAACATGGAGAAAACCTGCTGTGAAAATACGTTCCCACTGCCCTTTCTCAACAGCAGCTACATTGAATTTATAGCGTTCAAAAAAACGACCATCCTTGAATCCTTTATAGCTAATAAGGACATTGGATATGATAATTAACAGACTTAATGGATGTATTGAATTCATAGCTTAGAACTCAAATATACTTATATTTGCGCTATAATTTTCTACCTTTATTCACATATGTATCAGCTACTCTATATTTTAATAAAACTCGTTGTTCATCTTCCAAAGTGGCTCAAGTATTTATTGGAGTTAAAGCTTTTCATTATTATTTATTACCTATTTGGATATCGCAAACAAGTAGTGCTGGACAATCTTCAACTGGCTTTTCCAGATCGATCGATTCGATCCCTTAAAAAACTTCGAAAACAATTCTACAAGCACCTGATTGATGTGTTTATGGAAACCATTCAACCCTTGGCCTGGAACAAGCAACAAATGCAAGATCACTATAAGTTACTCAATGTCGAACTAGTTGAAAGGGCTGCTGAAAAAGGATCGGTATTGCTTATGGGTGGACATTATGCCAATTGGGATTGGGTTTGTTCTATTGCGAGTTGGGTGTCCAAACCAGCTTATGTGGTTTATCAGCCTATCAGTAGTGGTCATTTTGACAAGCTCGTTCATTTGATTCGCTCAAGATTTGGCTCCATTATGGTACCTAATGGCAAAGTGGCTAAAACAGTTCTTTCAAATCAGCGCAAAGGGCTAACTGCAATCTATACCATGGTATCAGATCAATCTCCAATGCTGACGATGGCAAAATTATGGCTTCCTTTTATGGGAGTTGAAGTTCCAGTTCATACTGGAGCAGCTTCATTAGCTGTAAAATCAAAGATGAGTGTGTTCTATATCAAAACTCATAGAGTTTCTAAAAACCACTACGAAGTTGAGTTTGAAGAACTTATCGATGATGCCTCAAAGACAGACGAAGTAACCCTTACGAAAGCTTATTTTAATTCACTAGAAAAGCAAATTAAGGAGGAGCCTACCTATTACTTCTGGACGCATAAACGCTGGAAGCACGCTGGAAAAAAACTTTAAACCAATCCCTTAATTTCATCCATCATTGCATTGGCAACGGTTTCAGCCTCAGCAACTGACTTCGCTTCTGTATACACTCGAATGATGGGTTCTGTATTGGATTTTCTAAGGTGTACCCAGTGATTTTCAAAGTCGATCTTCACTCCGTCTTGTGTATTGATACGCTCGTGTTGATAACGTTTTTCAACAGCTGCAAGAAGACTGTCAACATCGATGCTCGCATCGAGTTCAATCTTGTCCTTTCTCATAAAATATGTTGGATAGGAAGCTCGGAGTTCTGATACCTTGATATTTTTTTCACTCAGTAACATTAAAAAGAGAGCTGTTCCAACAAGAGCATCTCTACCATAGTGACTTTCTGGGTAGATAATTCCACCGTTACCTTCACCTCCAATAATGGCATTGGTGTCTTTCATACACTGTACTACATTGACCTCACCAACCGATGCAGCTGTATAGCTTCCCTTGTGTAAATTAGTGATATCACTAAGCGCTCTTGAAGAAGAAAGATTAGAGACAGTGCTGCCTGGAGTTTTACTCAGTACGTAATCAGCACATGCTACTAAGGTGTATTCCTCTCCAAACATCGAACCTTCTTCTGATATAAATGCCAAACGATCCACATCTGGATCTACAACGATACCAAAATCAGCTTTATGTGTTACAACAGCTTCCATTATTGCTCCTAAATGTTTTTCTAAGGGTTCTGGATTGTGAGGAAAATGTCCTGTAGGATCACAGTATAGTTTTACCACCTCAACTCCTAATTGTTCTAATAGAGCAGGAATAAAAATACCACCTGTTGAATTGACTCCATCAACAACGACTTTAAATCCCTTTTTAGCGATTTGTTCTTTCTCAACTAATGTTAAGTTTAATACCGCATCGATATGCTTTTGAAGATAGCTATCGTCTTTAGTTTCTATTCCTAAATCATCTACCTCTGCATAAGAAAAGTCTTCATTTGCAGCACTTTCTAAAATCATTTCACCTGCCTGTGCATCGATAAACTCCCCTTTGCTATTGAGTAACTTTAAAGCATTCCACTGTTTTGGATTGTGACTAGCGGTAAGAATGATTCCACCATCTGCTCCTTCCATGGGAACAGCAAGTTCCACTGTTGGAGTAGTTGAAAGTCCTAAATTAATTACATCGATTCCAAGTGCTATTAAAGAGTTGACAACAATCGCTTCCACCATCGCTCCAGACAAACGAGCATCTCTTCCAATGACGATCTTCACTCGATCATTGGATGAATGTTGCTTGATCCACGAACCATAGGCAGATGCAAATTTCACTAAGTCTAAGGGAGTGAGGTTGTTATCCACTTCTCCTCCAATGGTTCCGCGAATTCCTGAAATTGATTTTATAAGAGTCATAGCGTTCTTTTTTTTTAACAAATATAAGTAAACCTTGTACTTTATATAGTCTATTTGTTATTTTAGAAGCAAATAAATACTGTGAATATACTCGCACATTCTTATTTATCTTTTGGAGATTCAGATCTGATGATTGGGAACTTTATAGCGGATCAAGTCAAGGGTTCCGATCTTTCCAAGTTTCCTGAAGGGATTCAAAAAGGTATTCTATTACACAGAGCGATTGATGATTTTACGGATTCTCATCCCCTCTACAAACAATCCTGTAGACGTATCTTTTCTCATCAAGGTCATTACGCCAGAGTGGTCATCGATATCGTATACGATCATTTTTTGGCAAAGAATTGGAAACAGTATTCCAGTAGTGATTTAGAGACGTATTCACATACTTTTTACGACTTATTGGAATCCAATAAAGAACTGCTACCCAAGACTTCTCAATACGCATTACACCATATGGCAAAAAACAATTGGCTAGTCATGTATCAATCTCTATCGGGTATTGATCGTATCTTTAAAGGAATGCACTCGCGTGCCAATTACGGTTCTTCTATGGATACTGCATCTGAACTAATTGAGTTATACACTGATGAATTTCAAAATGAATTCAGTCATTTTTTTGAAGAAATTACTATCTTTTCAAAATCAAAAATCAACGAATTATGAACAAATCCCTCATCTTATTTTTAGGAGTTATCGCTCTGAGTTGTTCCTCTTCAAATGAGGATCAAAACCTAGGATTAATAACCGATAACGCCATGGTAGTATCCGCCCGAGTGGAAGCTTCAGCAATTGGATCTGCCGTGATGCAACAAGGTGGAAATGCTTTTGATGCTATGGTTTCTACTGAACTCGCCCTTGCCGTTGCCTATCCCTTTGCTGGAAACATTGGCGGTGGAGGATTTATGGTCTACAGAACCAATGAGGGAACCTATGGAGGAATTGATTACAGAGAAAAGGCACCAATGTCTGCTCATAGAGATATGTATTTAGATCAGGATGGTAATGTAATTCCGGGAATGAGCACCAAAGGAGCAACAGCTATAGGGGTTCCAGGAACTTTGGCTGGACTATTTGAAGTGCATGAAAAGTTTGGTAGCCTTCCTATAGAACAATTGATACAGCCGGTTGTTGATTTAGCAGAACGCGGTGTAGTAGTAACTCAAAGAGATGTGAATTCTTTTTCATACTATCGAGATGATCTAGTGGAAGCTAATGGAGAAAATTCACTGTACACCAAAGAATACAAGGTAGGTGACACTATTAAAAATTTAGCTTTTGCAAATACGCTTAAACGCGTCATTAAAAATGGTAGAGATGAATTCTACAAAGGAGAAACTGCAAAGATTCTCTCAAAGTTTGTGATGGATAAGGGAGGTTATATCACTGAGGGTGATTTAGCAGCCTATGAGGCTGTATGGAGACAGCCTGTGGTGTTTAATTACAAAGACATCAAAATCATATCAATGAGTCCGCCATCGAGTGGTGGAGTCACTATGAATCAGATATTTAAGATGATTGAGCCCTACAATATTGGTCAATACGAGCATAATTCTCTCGAAGCTATTCAGCTGTTTACTGAGGCTGCTAGAAGAGCTTATGCAGACCGAAATTACTTTCTTGGTGATCCTGATTTTGCGGATATACCTTTGGATGTTCTACTGAGTGATACTTATTTAAAAGAGCGTTTTGACAATTTTAGTTTTGATGCTGCTACACCATCTTCTGAAGTATCCAGAGGAACTATTCAGGTGGTGGAAAGTGATGAGACCACCCACTACTCTATCGTAGATCAGTTTGGAAATGGGGTGTCTGTAACTACAACATTGAATGGCGGTTTTGGTTCGAAGTTGTTCTGTGAAGAGTTGGGAATCTTTTTAAACAATGAAATGGACGACTTTTCTTCTAAAGTAGGTGTTCCTAATATGTTTGGCCTCATCGGTGCCCAGGCTAATGCTATCGAACCTCAAAAACGAATGCTCTCTTCAATGACCCCAAGTATCGTAGAAAAAGACAATGAACTCTATGCGGTAGTTGGAACTCCAGGAGGATCCACCATCATCACAGCGGTAGCTCAAACCATTTTAAACTTGTATGAATTCAATATGGGAATGCAAGAGGCCGTCAATGCCAAACGTTTTCATCATCAGTGGTTACCCGATGAAATTATTTTAGAAGCTACGGGATATTCTGATGAGCTTAAAGCTGCATTAGAAGCAAAAGGTTATTCGATTCGACAAGGAAGAACCAGAATTATAGGAAAGGTAGATGCCATCAAACGTTTAAAAGATGGACGATTGGAAGCAGGTGCTGATCCTAGGGGTGACGATGCTGCAGTTGGATTCTAATTAAGAGTCGCTTCCTCTAATTGTCTTTTAAGAGTATTCATCGACTCTTTTAATTGAAGCAGTAATTTACTCTCTTGAGGTTCCTCAATTCCAAAACTGATGCGACTACTCACCTCCCACACTTCTTGTATTTGAAGGGCAGAGATTTTATAGGGTTCGTAATCTGGATTGATGGAAACTAATTCATAGAGTCCGTTTTCAAGCACATTGATCTTTTTGACCATAATAGAGTCGAAAAGTACCACTACATATATTTTATTAGAGTTGATATGTGATAATTTTTCTACGGCTCTAGCGAGTACCCAATCATTTGCTCTAAGATTAGGAAGCATGCTATCTCCTTCGATTTGAAAACCTCTATAGGTCGAGTTTTTAAACTGTGGAATCGGAAACTCAAAAGCAGGTAATTGTTTATACCAACTCGTATCGGCTACATTCTGAGGATATCCTGCTGCAGCTTTTGCGTTGACAAGGATAATATTCTCAGATTCTTCATTGGCAAGACTGATCACTTTTGGAGAACAATCCTTTGAACTGTAATCCAAATACTGAGGTTGATTCTCCTCGTATAGCCATAGAGGGTTTATTCCAAATTCTTTGACAATTCGCATTAATCCACTAGCGCTCAATTCACTTTTTTCTCTTTCGATATCAGCTGTAGTCTTGGCATCACCTATGAGTTGCCCAAAACTATCCTGAGTCAAACCCAGCTCTTTTCTAAGTGTAATAAATCGTTCTATGATCATTGTAATGTAGTATTTGTATAAAGATATAATTATTTGGAATATTTCCAAAATATTAATTCGGAAAATTTCCAATACACTCTATGAAATACACTAAAACAAGGATGAGATTTACTTTCTTTTGATTATTTAAAATAGTAAATTGCTAGCTTGAATATGGATAACACTAACAACACTATTACAATACAGGGAGCGAGAGTTCACAACCTAAAAAATATCGATATCGATATCCCAAGGGAACAACTTGTGGTAATCACAGGACTCTCGGGAAGCGGAAAGTCTTCTCTGGCTTTTGATACCATCTATGCCGAAGGTCAGCGTCGTTATATAGAAACCTTTTCAGCCTATGCAAGGCAGTTTTTAGGATCATTGGAACGACCAGATGTGGATAAGATTGATGGCCTATCTCCTGTGATTGCCATCGAACAAAAAACAACTTCTAAATCTCCTCGTTCTACTGTTGGAACCATTACAGAAGTCTATGACTTTTTGAGACTTTTGTTTGCAAGAGCCTCAGATGCCTACTCATACAATACTGGAGAAAAGATGGTTTCCTATACTGATGAGCAAATTCAAGAGCGAATAAGCGAACGTTATTTAGATAAACGCATCAGCATTTTAGCTCCGGTGATTCGCTCTCGTAAAGGACATTACAGAGAACTTTTTGAACAAATTGCCAAGAGAGGATTTCTAAAGGTACGAGTTGATGGAGTCATTATGGATATCGTTAAAGGAATGAAACTCGATCGCTATAAGACACACGACATCGAAATTGTCATCGATCGAATTGCTGTTTCGAAAGACGCTGCTACTGAGAAACGACTCTCAGAAAGTATCTTAACTGCTATGAGTGAAGGATCTGATCTTTTATTGGTACTCGAACAAGAAAGTCAAGAAATCGAATTTTTTAGTAGAGACCTCATGTGTCCTAGCACTGGAATATCCTATCCTGTTCCAGAACCCAATAGCTTTTCATTTAACTCTCCAAAGGGAATGTGCCCAAAATGCAACGGTTTAGGGCATCATTATGAAATAAGTTTAGACAAGGTCATTCCTGATGAACAACTCAGTATAGAGGAAGGAGGAATTGAACCTTTGGGTAAAAAAAGAAACACTTGGGCCTTTAAACAACTAGAGGCGATTGCACTTAAGTACCAATTTGATCTCAGTACTCCTATTGCTAAAATACCTGAACAGGCGATGAATATCATCCTCTATGGTGGTAATGAATCCTTTGAAGTATTTTCAAAAACAGCAGGGGTATCCAAATCCTATAAGATTGACTACGAAGGTATTTGCAATTTTATACAATCACAGAGTGATGATGCCCATACATCGACCTTGAGACGTTGGGCTCAAAACTATATGGATAAGACTTTTTGCACAAGTTGTGAGGGAAGTCGACTTCAAAAAGAAGCCTTGTTTTTTAAATATCAAGGCAAGAATATAGCGGAATTAGCTGCAATGGATTTGGTAGATCTCAATGAATTCATCCTTAAATCTGAATCGAATTTAAAAGGTGATCAAAAAATCATCGCTCAAGAAATTCTCAAAGAAATAAAGGCGCGACTGAGTTTTCTATTAGATGTGGGATTGAATTATTTGAGCCTTAATCGAAGCTCAAAATCACTGTCTGGTGGAGAGGCACAACGCATTCGCTTAGCTACTCAAATAGGCTCTCAATTAGTTGGAGTGCTCTATATACTAGACGAACCTTCGATTGGACTACATCAACGTGACAATAACCGATTGATACGTTCATTAAAATCACTTCGTGACCTAGGAAATTCCGTCTTAGTCGTAGAACACGATAAAGATATGATTCTCGAAGCGGATTATGTAATCGATATTGGACCTCATGCAGGAAAACACGGTGGAGAAATCATCTCCAAAGGAACTCCTAAGGAATTACAAAAAACCAAGACCACTACAGCAGCTTATCTGAGCGGATCTAAGAAGATTGAGATTCCAAAGATTCGCAGAGAAGGAACTGGCCAATCATTAGTTCTTAAAGGCTGTAGAGGAAACAATCTCAAGAATATCGATGTACTATTTCCACTGGGTAAATTTATCGGTATAAGTGGAGTTTCAGGAAGTGGAAAATCTTCCCTGATCAACGAAACCCTATACCCTATTTTAAATGCACATTTCTTTAATGGTGTTAAAAAACCTTTAGAATACGATACAATTGAAGGTTTGGAACATATCGATAAAGTGATCGACATCAATCAATCACCTATTGGTAGAACCCCAAGATCAAACCCAGCTACCTATACAGGGGTCTTTAGTGAAATTAGAAACTTGTTTGCCAAAACCATAGAGGCTTCCATACGAGGCTACAAACCGGGTAGATTTAGTTTTAATGTTGCAGGTGGAAGATGTGAAACTTGTGCTGGTGGAGGGCTTAAAGCCATTGAAATGAATTTTTTACCAGACATTTATGTCCCTTGTGACGAGTGCTTTGGAAAGCGTTTTAATAGAGAAACCCTAGAAATTAGATATAAGGGTAAATCCATTTCTGACGTTTTAGAAATGACTATTGACGAAGCGGTTTCATTTTTTGATTCCATCCCAAAAATTCACAGAAAACTAAAGACCATTCAAGATGTGGGTCTGGGCTATATTTCATTAGGTCAACAATCGACTACGCTATCAGGTGGAGAGGCACAACGCATAAAACTCGCAACTGAATTGTCAAAAAAGGATACTGGCAATACTTTTTATATCTTAGATGAACCGACTACTGGACTTCATTTTGAAGATATTAGAGTCCTGTTAGATGTTTTGCAAAAGTTGGTCGACAAAGGGAACACAGTGGTGGTAATCGAACACAATCTCGATGTGTTAAAAGTTGTTGATCACCTTATTGACATAGGTCCTGAAGGCGGTAAATACGGAGGAGAATTAGTAGCAGAAGGAACCCCTGAAGAAGTTGTAAGCTCCAAAAAGAGTTATACAGCACCCTTTCTAAAAGAAGAATTAAAAGCATAAACAATGACAAACGAACAAAGTAAAAAATGGAATGAGACCAAGACCAATGATTCCTGGGCACTCTTTAAAATCATGGGGGAATTTGTCAATGGATTTGAAGAAATGGGGCTTATCGGACCCTGTGTCTCCATATTTGGATCAGCGCGTACCAAAGCAGGTACCGCTGAATACGAACTAGCTAGAAATATCGCTTATGAAATTGCCAATGTTGGTTTTGGAGTCATTACCGGAGGTGGGCCTGGTATTATGGAGGCAGCAAATAAGGGGGCAAAAGAAGCTGGAGGTAAATCAGTAGGGCTTAATATTGATTTACCATTTGAACAACACGATAATGCTTTTATCGACAAAGAATACAATCTCCATTTTAACTATTTCTTTGTTCGTAAGGTTATGTTTGTCAAATACGCCCAAGCCTTTGTAGTAATGCCAGGTGGATTTGGAACCTTGGATGAACTTTTTGAAGCTATTACTCTGATACAAACTCAAAAGATTGATAAATTCCCTATTATTTTAGTGGGAAGCTCTTATTGGAAAGGTCTGATGGATTGGATTAAAAATCAATTGTACGACAATGATAAAATTAGCAAAGACGATTTGGAATTAGTGTATCTAGCAGATACTCCTATAGAAGTCATATCGCATATTGAACAATTCTACGAACTTAAAGACCACAGTCCAAACTTCTAATTCATTGAAAAAAACTATAGCTTATAATATCATTACAGTACTAGTTTTACTGTTTTCTATCGCTACATTGCACGCTCAGCACACCAATGAGATTATAGCTAAGATTGACACTGAGAATCATTTAATCAATATTCAGCAAACATTTAGTTTTCAGAATTCAAGTGATGATCCCTTAAATGAACTCTATTTTAACGATTGGAATAACGCCTATAGTTCTAAAAATACGCCATTAGCAAAGCGTTTTAGTGAAGAATTTAAAAAGAGCCTCCATCTGGCTAGCAATAAGGATCGAGGATTCACCTCTATTATTGGAATTATCGATGGCAATTATCAAAAACTCAGTTGGGAACGTTTGGATTCCTATGATATCATAAAGATTGACCTCAGAGAGGCCGTACAACCTAGTGAAACAGTCAAACTTATTCTTACCTATACGGTGAAGTTACCCCATGCTAAGTTTACCTCTTATGGACACTTTTCAAATGGATCATACAATCTCAAAGACTGGTATCTCTCCCCTGCTATCTATAGTGAGGGAGACTGGCTGCTCTATTCTAACCTTGATTTACAAGACCTCTACACGGGTGTAACCAATACGGTAATCAATTTTGTATACCCTCAAGATATGAGTCTAAACTCCAACTATTCGGAGATTAAATCGAGAGTGTTGGATGGACAACAATGGGTTAAACTCGTAGGAAATCGTCAAAAGGGAGCTGAGCTCTTTTTGGAACCCGTGAATAGTTTTAAAAGATATCAGTTGAAAAACACGGTTTTGGTTACCGATTTGATCAAAGAAAAAATGGATCAAAAACTCGTTGGAGAGTCCTTAGATCGAGTTATTGATTTTATCTACGACAAATTGGGTCCCTATCCCCATGATCAATTACTGATCACCTCAAAAAATAACGAGCGCTATCAAATATATGGTCTTAACCTCCTGCCGAGCTTTTTAAGTCCCTATTCAGAATCTTTTGTTCTAGAGCTGAACTTACTAAAAACAACGCTCTATACGATGTTTAACGAGAGTTTCTTTATCAATCCTCGAAAAGAACAATGGGTCAACGATGCAATTGTCAATTATTTGATGATTCGCTATGTTGAAACCTATTATCCGGACACTAAATTATTGGGTAGACTAGCTGATTTTAAGATATTAAAAGGCTTTTATGCCAGTCAGATAAAATTTAATGACAAATACGCCTTACTCTATAATTATTCGGCTCGAAAAAATCTCAATCAAGCGCTGCTGACCTCTAATGATTCTCTGATTAAGTTCAACAATCAGATCGCCAATAAATACAAAGCAGGATTGGGATTGTCTTACTTATCTGAATACCTAGGTGATTACAGTTTGGATCAGTGTATTGAAGAGTTCTACAACACCTATAAACAGTCTGAAATCTCAGGGGATTTGTTTAGAGAAGTTTTGGAAAATTTTACTCAAAAAGACATCAGTTGGTTTTTTGAGCAGTACATCTTTACCAACAATAAAATCAATTTTAAAATTGACAGAGCGCGTACCAAATCCGACAGTACAGAGATTCGTATCAGTTCGAACAAAAACAACAAATTACCCATTTCTCTCTTTGGATTAAAGAAGGATTCCATCGTATTTAAAAAGTGGATTACGCCTCAACAACTCAATAAAAAACTTTTGATTAAAAGTGATGATATTGATCGTGTAGTGCTCAATTACGACCATAAAATTCCTGAAATCAATCCCAGAGATAATTGGAAATCGGTCAATGGTTTTCTATCGACTAACAGAAGGCTTCGAATGACCTTTTTTAAAGATATTGAAAACCCTTATCGTTCGCAGTTGTTTTATTTCCCTAATTTGAAATACAATTTGTACGATGGGTTTACCCCAGGAATGCGATTACACAATAAAACACCCCTCGACAAGGCTTTTGAATTTAGTTTCTACCCTTCTTATTCCTTAGCCACCAATTCATGGGTTGGTTTTGGAACTGCCAATTACAATAAGTATTACGAAAAGCCAAAGCTGTACTATACGAATTTCAGCATCGGCTATTCTAGTTTCCACTTTGATCGAGATGCTCGTTATTCCACCTTAGTTCCAATTTTCAGCATGGGCTGGAGACCTTCTTATTTGAGAAAAAACAAAACAAATGTGCTTTATATGCGCTATGTTAACGTCAACAGAGAATACGATAAATCATCGTTAAAACTAATGACACCTAATTACGGTGTATTCAATATAGGCTATGGAAGTCTCGATAGAGATGCTCTGAATTACTTTAAGTGGAAGGTCAATTCTGAATTTTCAACTGATTTTTCTAAACTGAATTTTGAAGTAGAAACTAGAAAGCTATACGACAATAAACAGCAACTCAATTTTAGATTGTATCTGGGAACCTTTTTGCACAACAATACCGATGGAAACTTCTTTAGTTATGCATTGGATCGACCAACAGATTACCTCTTTGAATACCCTTATTTAGGGCGTTCTGAAGAAGAGGGTATTTACTCCCAACAGCTTATTATTGCTGAAGGAGGTTTTAAATCAAAATTGTCAAATCCCTATGCCAATCAGTGGTTGGGAGTTGCTAATACCAGTCTTAATGTCTGGAGATGGATCGAATTGTACAACGATGTAGGTTTTGTAAAAAACAAAGGATCTCAAGCTAGATTAGTCTATGATTTTGGAGTACGAATGAATTTGGTTACCGATTATTTAGAGCTTTATTTTCCACTGTATTCCAACAATGGATGGGAGCTTACTCAAAATGAATACAGTTCTAAAATAAGGTTTGTAATCGCATTAAACACGAAGACTCTTTCAGGACTTTTGAAAAGACAGTGGTTTTAGAGCCCTATTTTTTGCAAATCCTCTGAAATAAAGGTAATTTTGTAAAAATTCCAAACATACATGAAACTAAACCCAGAAAAGCAAAAAGAACTTTCCTACAACGAATTCAAAGAGCAGATCATCTCTGATTACAAAACTGCTTTTTTAAGCAGAGAATGTAGTTTACTTGGGAGAAGGGAAGTCCTTACTGGGAAGGCTAAATTTGGAATTTTTGGAGATGGTAAGGAATTACCTCAGTTAGCAATGGCACGAGCCTTTAAACCCGGTGATTTTAGATCGGGTTATTACAGAGATCAAACCCTGATGATGGCTTTGGGACTCTATACACCTTTAGATTTATTTCACGGATTATACGCAACTACTGATATCAGTAAAGAACCCATGAGTGCTGGTAGACAAATGGGAGGACACTTTGTAACCCACTCAGTAGATCAAAATGGAGAGTGGAAAAATCTCTCACAGCAGATGAATTCAAGTGCTGATTTATCTCCTACTGCTGCTCAAATACCTCGTTTACTTGGATTAGCACAGGCTTCAAAGGTTTATAGAAATCACCAAACTCCAAATTCGCACCTCTTTTCAAATGCAGGAAATGAAATTGCATGGGGAACTATTGGTAATGCGAGTACATCAGAGGGTTGTTTTTTTGAAACCATCAATGCAGCTGGAGTTTTACAAGTTCCTATGGTCATCTCTGTTTGGGATGATGAATATGGAATTTCAGTTCCAGCAAAATACCAAACCACTAAATCATCGATTTCTGAAGTATTAGCTGGATTTCAAAGAACAGAAGAGAAAGATGGATTTGAGATCATAAAAGTGAAGGGATGGGATTATACGGCCCTGATTCACGCTTATGAAAATGCAGCTGATATAGCAAGAGAAAAACACGTACCTGTATTGGTTCACGTGGTTGAGTTAACCCAACCACAAGGACATTCTACTTCAGGATCTCACGAGCGTTATAAATCCAAAAAGCGTTTGGAATGGGAAGATGAGATGGATTGTAATAAACAATTTCGATCTTGGATTCTCCAGCACTCTATTGCGACAGAGGAAGAACTCGAAGGCTATGAAAAAGAAATCAAGCGAACTGTTCGAAATTCGAAGCGACAAGCTTGGAATGAATTTTTAGCTCAACACAAGGATTTAAAAGAAGAATTGGTTTTAAAGCTTACAGAGGCTGCTAAATCTTCTACAAATAAAGTTTTTATCGAAAAGATCAAAAATGATTTAATCGCCTTAGAAGAACCCATTAAAAAGGATTTAATATCCAAGGCAAGAGAAGCGATTCGTTTTATGATTGGAGAAGAATCTGATGCCAAGAATGCACTTGCTCTTTGGATTAAAGATTTTATAGCAAACACCCAACCTGCTTATAGTTCTCATTTGTACAATGAAACAAAGTACAGAGCGACTGCTGTAGAAACTATTCCTCCTAAATACGATGCAGATTCTCAAATGGTCGATGGACGATTAATTATCAGAGATAATTTTGACAAACTCTTAGATCAACATCCTGAATTGCTCATCTTCGGTGAAGATTGTGGTAAAATTGGTGATGTAAACCAAGGTCTTGAAGGACTGCAAGAAAAATATGGAGAGATTCGTGTCTCTGATACTGGTATTAGAGAAACTACTTTAGTTGGACAAGGTGTTGGGATGGCTTTAAGAGGTTTACGTCCAATTGCTGAAATACAATACTTAGATTACATACTCTACGCGATTCAAACTCTGAGTGATGATGTGTCTAGTCTGCATTACAGAACCTTTGGAAAACAAAAGGTTCCTTTGATTATCAGAACTAGAGGACATCGTTTGGAGGGAATTTGGCATTCAGGATCTCCAACAGGTGGAATGGTACACTTTTTAAGAGGGATGTGTATCCTCTCTCCTAGAAATATGACGGTAGCTGCAGGTTTTTACAACAGCCTTTTAAAAAGCGATGATCCTGCAATTGTTATTGAGAGCCTTAACGGATATCGACTCAAAGAAAAAATGCCATCGAACCTCGGAGAATATACCGTTCCTATCGGTGTAGTTGAAACCCTTAAGGAAGGTAACGACATCACAGTAGTGTCTTATGGTTCCACTCTTCGAATTGTTGGAGAAGTTGCTCAAAAACTCTTGGCTGTCGGTATCGACATAGAACTCATCGATGCGCAGAGCTTAGTACCATTTGATTTGGATCATCAAATTGTGGAGTCTGTTAAAAAAACCAATAGATTAGTGGTGATTGACGAGGATGTTCCAGGTGGATGTTCTGCTTATCTCTTACAAGAAATTCTTGAAAAACAAGGAGCTTATAATTATTTAGACTCCAAACCAATGACGATCACTTCTCAGGCGCACAGACCTGCATATGCATCCGATGGAGATTATTTCTCAAAACCAAATGCTGATGAGATCTACGAAAAGCTCTATCATATGATGCACGAAGCTGATCCTTTGAGTTTTCCGAGTATTTATTAGATTTTCAAAAAGAATTTATATATTGAATTCAAATCAATACAACAGCTATGAACACATCAAGTTTTAGATCCTTTGGATTGCTTCTCTTTAGAGTTGTAATTTCAGCTTCTATGTTGACTCACGGAAGCTCTAAGGCAATTAAATTACTCAATGGAGATTTTAGTTTCGCAAATCCTATTGGAATTGGAGAATTACCAACTTTAATTCTTGCTGTGATTGCAGAAGTTATCGCTCCTATTTTTATCATCGTAGGCTACAAAACTCGATTGGCTACCATACCGGCAATAGCTACCATGTTTGTAGCAGCATTCATTGTTCACTTAAACGATGGATTTGGAAAACAAGAGCTTTCTGTGATTTATTTGGTGAGCTTTTTATTGATTAGTATCCTTGGACCTGGTAAAATCAGTATTGATAAGTCCTAGAGGATTTTATAGATCAATTCTTTTAAAAGGTCTTCATTGCTCATTTGGTAAGAACCAACACCTTTTCCTTTGAGATCCATTTCACGAAGTGCTTTGAGTATTTTACTTACTTCTTTAATCGGATAGTGATGGGCTGCAGTAGTAAATTCACTGACAAAGAATGGATTAATTCCCAATGAACTCGCAACGTTTTTTGGAGAGTGATCACTTAAACTGTGATATTGCATCAGTTGCGAAAAGAAGGTATGTAAGATACCAATGGTGACCACAAAGGGGTGCTCTTTAGGATTTTGATAGAAGTATTGAACAATTCTGAAAATCTTTTCAATATTGCGTTCAGCAAGCGATTTCTTTAGCTCAAAAACATTGTAATCTTTAGAAATACCAATGTTTTTCTCAATAACTTCTGGGGTTATTTCAGAACCTTTTTCGAGTACTAAGGAAAGTTTTTCCAATTCTTTGTCAATCTTAGAAAGATCGGTCCCTAGATATTCTGCTAACAAATGAGAAGCAATCGGAGAACACATAAAGCCTTTCTTTTGAGCATTGGTTCGAATCCAATTGGGGACTTGATTGTCATAGAGTTTCTTTGTGTCGAGAATTACTGAAGATTTTACAAGGGATTTGTACAAGGCCTTGCGTTTATCTAACTTCTTATTTTTATAGGCGATTACTAAAATAGTAGAGGGTTGTGGCTGTTCTGCATAGCTGCTCAATTGATCAATTTCTCTTGAGAGGTGTTGTGCTTCTTTGACCATCACTACTTGATAATCTGCTCCCATCGGAAATTGCTTTGCCTGATTTACAATTTGATCCAACTTGGAATCCTTTCCGTAAAAAACAACCTTATTAAATGCTTGTTCGTGTTCTTGAAGCACACTATTTGGAATAAAGTCACATAGCTTATCGATATAATAAGGCTCATCACCCATTAAAAAATAGATGGGCTTGAAGTTTTTGTTTTTTATATCTAAAGCAATTTTATTTACTTCTTCCATTTAAAATGTTGAAATTTGTAGTATGAATCAACTGAATTTACCCAGTGTTGACTTTCGTTTCAAAAATAGCGAAAATAAAACCTATATCTTTGATATCATCCGTAAAAAGTTTGTGATCTTACAAGCTGAAGAATGGGTACGTCAGCATATCGTTCACTATCTAATACATTACAAGAACTACCCTAAAAGTCATATTAACGTCGAAAAAAAACTAGAAGTCAATCAAATGACCAGGCGTTATGATATCGTTGTATTTGATAAAAATGGAGGTATTGAACTTTTAGTAGAATGCAAAGCTCCTACAGTTGAAATCACTCAAGAGGTTTTCGATCAAATTGCTCGTTATAATCTTTCGTTAAAATCCAATTATCTAATGGTGAGTAACGGTTTAAAACACTATTATTGCCAAATCAATTACGAGGAAGAAAAATACAGTTTTACACCTGAAATTCCTGATTTTAAAGCTTAATTTGCAGCTCATTGAAAACAGCTATTGTCATACTCAATTGGAATGGTGCAACCCTTTTAGAGCGGTTCTTACCCTCTGTGGTAAAACACAGTAAGTCAGCTCAAATATACGTTGCTGATAATGGTTCCACTGATCATTCTAAGGAAACAGTTGTTGAATTATTTCCTAATGTCAAATGGATTCAACTCGACAAAAATTACGGGTTTGTAGGTTACAATAAGGCTCTTGAAAACTTAGAAGAGGACTTATTTTGTTTGTTGAATTCTGATATCGAAGTAACTGAAGGATGGTTAGAGCCAATTGAATTGTTATTCGAACGACAAGAGGAAATCGCTATTGCACAACCTAAAATCCTAGATTACAAAGACAAGACACGTTTTGAATACGCAGGTGCTGCAGGAGGATATTTGGATTTCTTTGCCTATCCATATTGTAGAGGAAGAGTATTTCAGCATTTGGAAGAGGACAAGGGACAATACGACGATAGCAGACAGGTGTTTTGGGCAACTGGAGCCTGTATGTTTGTTCGCTCCTCTGTATTTAAATCCTTAGGAGGATTTGATTCGAGTTATTTTGCTCATCAAGAAGAAATCGATCTTTGTTGGAGAGCCAACAATCAAGGCTATCAAGTTTACTATATTGGATCCTCTCAAGTATATCACTTAGGTGGTTCTACTCTGAGTAATATGAATCCCAAGAAAACCTTTTTAAACTTTAGAAATTCACTCTTTAATATTCTAAAAAACCTTCCCCTACTTCATGCCCTAGTAATCGTATTGTCGAGATTGATACTTGATGGAGTTGCTGGAATCGTCTTTCTGTTACAAGGCAAAGCAAAACATACCCTAGCTATTATTAAGGCTCATTTTAGCTTTTATTATCACGCTAAATCCATCTATAAAAAAAGAATCAAATCCAAGTCTAAACCTCATTATTACAGGCACTTTTCAATCGTTTACTCCTATTTTGTTTTGGGTAAAGAAAAATTTTCTGATTTAACCAAACTTTGACTAACTTGCATAAGCTTTAAAAACCCTATTAATTATTAAAAATCACTATGAAAAAGGCACTATTCGGATTATTATCACTTAGTCTTCTGGTTACTTCATGTGTACCTCAAAAGAAGTATGCTGAATTAGAAGCTCAAAACAGAGATGTTCAATCATTGTTAGACGCAGCTACTGTTAAACTGAACAGTTGTATGGAAGACACAGCTCGTTTAAAATTATTAGAAGATCAAAACGCTTATTTAAAAGCCAATAATCAAGAACTCATCAATAATTTAGGATCTTTAACTACGCTTACTTCTAAAGGTGCTGATAACCTTGAGCGTTCGTTAGAAAGTCTTAAAGAAAAAGATTTAACCATTAGAAAATTAAACCAAGCAATCACTAGAAGAGATTCTGTAAACCTCGCTTTAGTTCAATCCCTTAAAGGTGTTCTCGGTAATATCGATGATGAAGACATCGAAATCGACGTTGAAAAAGGAGTTGTATTTGTTTCTATTTCTGACAAATTACTTTTTAACACTGGAAGCTATGTAGTTTCACAAAAAGCTAGAGCTGTCTTAGAAAAAGTTGCTAAGGTTGTTAATGACAAACCAGATTTCGAATTTATGGTAGAAGGTCATACAGACAAACGCAGCTTTGCAAAAGGAGATTTAGTTGACAACTGGGATCTCAGTGTCAAAAGAGCAACTTCAGTGGTTCGTATCTTACAAAACGATTACGGTGTGAATCCAGCTCGTATGACTGCAGCAGGACGTTCACAATACATTCCAGTATCGAAAGATGATTTAGCTAGAAACAGAAGAACGAGAATCGTAGTTCTTCCGAGAGTTGATCAATTCTACGATATGATTGAAGAAGGATTAAAAGATGTAGCGATTAACTAAGCTACACTTTAAATAACTTTAGAAAAGCAGCATTCATCATGCTGCTTTTTTTTATTATAAAATGCTATTGATGTCACCCTTGCCCTCTCTGATCACCTCTGGTTCATAAGTCGTGAGATCCACAATTGTAGAGGGAATATTTCCACCAAAACCTCCATCGATAATTAGATCGACTTGATTTTTATAATTGTCGTAGATGATTTCGGGATCTGTGGTATACTCAATGATTTCATCCTGATCATAGATAGAAGTTGTTACTATAGGGTTTCCAAGCTTTTTGAGTATTGCTTGAACGATTGAATTACTACTGATACGTATACCTACTGTTTTTCTATTTTTAAAGTTTTTAGGAAGATTGTTACTCCCTGGAAGAATAAACGTATAGGGACCTGGTAAGGCTCTTTTGATTAATTTAAAGGTACTTCCATCTATTTGCTTGACATAGTCGGAAAGATGGCTAAAATCTTCACATACAAAGGACCATCGATTCTTTTGAAGTTTAATACCCTTAAGGCGAGCAAGTTTTTCGAGTGCTTTGTTATTGGTAATATCGCAACCCATTGCATAAACGGTATCGGTAGGATAGATAATCACACCACCATTTTTGAGAACATCAACTATTTTTGCAATAGCTTTCTCATTGGGATTTTCAGGATATATTTTTACAAATTCCGCCATTATTCAATAATCGTTAATTGAGCAAAACGAAGTAATAACTTTTTAGTACCTCCTGTTTCAAATTGTATTTCAGCCTTTTTATCAGTACCCATTCCTTCCAAGTTAAGAACAATTCCGTTACCAAAACGCATATGTTTTACTTTTGTTCCTTCCTGTAGTTCTAAATTCAAAGCACTGTCTTTCTTTTCTTTAGGGTTTGCAAGACCAGGTTTTAATTTGCGAAGACGCTTGAGTTGTTCTTGATTAGGCTTGTGATGAGTCGGTGGTGTACCTGGAGTGGGCTTGGTTTGTCGTAGCTTTGATTTATCGAACTCTCCAAATATATCAGCATCGATCTGTGGTTTATACCTGTAATTGCTTTTAGGTGTTAAATAATTGAGATAGGATTCGTCAATCTCTTCAATAAAGCGACTCGGTTCACAATCGATTAGATTACCCCATCGGTATCTGGTTTGAGCATAGGTGAGGTAGGCCTGTTGTTCCGCTCTTGTAAGAGCTACATAAAACAGTCTTCGCTCCTCCTCTAATTCACTTCGAGTGTTCATACTCATTGCAGATGGAAAAAGGTCTTCTTCCATACCAACGACAAAGACGACAGGGAACTCCAATCCTTTAGCTAAGTGAATCGTCATCAGGGCAACTCGGTCATCGTCAGAGGTGTCTTTGTCCATATCTGTAGCTAAGGCAACATCTTCAAGAAACTCCGATAGCTTACCATCTTGACCATCCACTTCTATTTGTCCATTGACAAAGTCCTGAATACCGTTTAAAAGTTCTTCGATATTTTCGAGTTTGGCGATCCCTTCAGGTGTACCATCTTTTTTAAATTCTAAGAACAAACCTGTCTTTTTAACTACCTGGTCTGTGAGTACAAAAGCATCAGCAGTACTATTAGTCAATTGAAAACTCTTAATCATGGTTACAAAATCATTGAGTTTTCTTTTGGTTCCTGCATTGATATTGAGATCTTCAATTTTATCAGCATGCTCCATCACTTCAAAAATCGACTTTTTAAAGTGATTCGCAGCAAGGGATAAACGATCGATAGTCGTCTGACCGATTCCTCTTGCTGGAAAATTGATAATACGCTTTAAAGCCTCTTCATCACTGGGGTTTTCAATCACTCTTAAATAAGCGAGAACATCTTTGATCTCTTTGCGCTGATAAAAGGATAGACCACCAAAAATCTTGTAGGGAATATCTCTTTTTCTAAGGGCGTCTTCAATCGCTCTCGATTGTGAATTTGTTCTGTAAAGCACTGCAAATTCACTGTTGGATCGCTGTTGTTGCATTCGACCTTCGAAGATTTGTTCTGCAACAAAGCGGCCTTCTTCTGCATCAGTAACACTACAGTTAACACTGATGGGTGATCCGAGTGCATTATCGGTCCAAACCTTTTTTTCGATCTGATTTTTATTGTTGGCAATGACACAGTTAGCAGCCTCTACAATGGTGTGACTCGATCGGTAGTTTTGTTCCAATCGATACTGTGCTACATTGTCGTAATCGCGTTGAAAGTTGAGAATATTACTGATGTTAGCTCCTCTAAAAGAATAAATACTCTGCGCGTCATCTCCAACCACACAGATATTTTGAAATCGATCTGCAAGCGCCTTGACAATTAAATACTGAGAGTGATTGGTGTCTTGGTACTCATCCACTAAGATGTATTTAAAGCGATTTTGATATTTGGACAAGACCTCTGGAAAACGAGTCAACAGTTCATTGGTTCGAAGTAATAAATCATCAAAATCCATAGCTCCAGCCTTAAAGCAACGATCGACATAATTTTGATAGATATCACCCATTCGTGGTCGTTTGGCCATGGCGTCTGCTTCTACTAGCTCAGGATTGTTATAATAAGCTTTTACCGTAATCAATGAATTTTTGTAGGAAGATATACGCTGCTGTATTTGCTTGTATTTGTAAACATCCTTATCGAGCCCCATTTCTTTGATAATCGATGCGATAAGGCGTTGAGAATCTTGAGTATCGTAAATCGTAAAATTAGAAGGATACCCTAAATGATGACCATCGACACGAAGTAATTTAGCAAAGACCGAATGAAAGGTTCCCATCCATAAGTTTTTAGCTTCAGAACCCCCTACTATAGAGGAAATTCTGTTCTTCATTTCACGTGCAGCCTTATTGGTAAAAGTCAGTGCAAGTATATTAAACGAATCTACTCCCTTAGACATCAAATAAGCAATTCTAAACGTCAGAACTCTAGTCTTTCCTGAACCCGCTCCAGCAATTACCATTAAAGGTCCATCCTTGTGTAGGACTGCCTTTTGTTGTGCTTCGTTAAGTTGTTTGATATAATCTTGCATGGTGCCTGTTTCAGAGGGTGAAAATAACTATTTAAATTCAGTCCTAAAAAACATTGTGCTAAGGAGTTATAAACATTCTTTTAGCACTTCATTATTCATCTGATTTTTATATATTTAAACTTCTTAAAATTAAACCCAATGAAAAAACTACTACTTGCTTGGATCTCAATGAGCTTTTTATCTGTGCAAGCTCAAAATCAAATTGCTGAAAAAGACTATCAGTCATTAGAACAAAAAGTGATTGATTGGAGAAGAGATATACATCAAAACCCTGAACTCGGAAATAGAGAATTTAAAACTGCCGCTAAAATTGCTACTCACCTTAGAAAATTAGGAATTGAAGTAACCGAAAATGTAGCTCATACAGGAGTTGTTGGTCTTTTGAAAGGAGATCATCCTGGAAAAGTAATTGGTCTTAGAGCCGATATCGACGCACTTCCTGTTACTGAACGAAATGATTTACCTTTTAAATCTAGTGTAAAATCGACTTTCATGGGGAATGAGGTAGGTGTTATGCACGCCTGTGGTCACGATACGCATACTGCCATTTTAATGGGTGTTGCCGAAGTTCTTTCAAAAAACAAAGACAAAATTCACGGTACCGTAAAATTCATATTTCAACCAGCTGAAGAAGGTGCTCCTCAAGGAGAAGAAGGTGGAGCAGCACTGATGATCAAAGAAGGAGTTCTTAAGAATCCTGAAGTTGATGCCATTTTTGGTCTTCACATCAATTCACAAACTCCAGTGGGAATGATTCGCTATAAGCCCGAAGGAACTATGGCTTCTTCTCAACGTTTTGTCATTGATGTCAAGGGTAAACAATCACACGGTTCACAACCTTGGGGAGGAGTTGATCCTATTTTAATCTCAGCTAAAATCATCGATGGATTACAAACTATTATCAGTAGAGAAACCGAGCTCACCAAAGAAGCTGCAGTCATCACTGTTGGTAAAATCACCTCTGGTGTTCGTTTCAATATCATCCCAGAATCAGCCCAACTGATAGGTACTATCAGAACCTTGGATTACGGAATGCAAAAGAAACTCAACGATCGAATGATTGAAATGGTTCAAACCATAGCAAAAGCTTATGGAGGGGAAGCGACCTGTACTATTGCTGATGGAACCTCAATCACCTATAATGACCCCGCACTTGTAGAACAAATGTTACCGACAATGAAACGCGTTGCAGGAGCAGACCAAGTAGTGCTACAAAAAGCGGTTACAGGAGCTGAAGATTTTTCATTTTTTCAGGATGAAATACCTGGTTTTTACTTTTTCTTAGGAGGAATGACTCCTGGTACGACAGAGTCTTATCCACATCACACACCTGATTTTAAAATTGATGACAGTGGACTCTTATTAGGAGTTAAAACACTTTCTGAAATGAGTCTTGATTACTTAAATAAATAGAAAAGATTATTTAAAAAATAGTACAAAAAGACTTAAATATATAGTTTAAAGAAAATAGATGATTTAATCTACTTTCTTTAAAATTGGAGATGAATGTGTATCAAAACGATTCTTTGCATATTCATATCCTTGCGTCCACCATTCTGACATCAGTTCTTGATTAAAAACCAATGAATTTTCTGTCAGTTGGGTGGGCGTATAATACAAGTGCAAACTCACATCATTGTGTTTTGCCGATAAAATTCCCTCTGAAATATCGTGTTGTTTTACTTGATCTACTAAAAACCCAAAGATATTCATCATCAGAGAAAAGGGGTTTTTTCCAAGAACGCGATTGTGTTTCATTTGCTCCGATTCAAGGATGACCACATCTACTTCCTTTGCTCCTCTTCGAATGGCTTCTCTAATGGGTACAATACTACCGAGTCCACCATCTCCGTATTCAAATCCGTTCTTTTCTACCAGTGACATAAAAGGAATATAGTTCGATGAAATCCAGATCCAATCGACAAATTCCTCATAGGTATAATCTTTAATTGACTTGTACTCTACTCTATTTCTAGAGAGGTTGGACACTGATACAATTACCTCCTTGCCAGATTCAATAATTCTCTTGTGGTCTTCCTCAGAAAAATACCTTTTAATGGTTTTTCTTAGCGATTTACTCTCACCAAAAGTCCTTCTTCGTTTAATGAACTGTAAAAGAGTTGTCAAATAATTGATCGATACGTATTCACGGTCGTCTTTTTTTCTGACAATAAATGGATTGACACTAAAAATATCAGTTTGTTTGACATTGGTATAGGCGTGGTGAAGTTTGTCAATGCCTCCTAATGCTAATTGCGGAATGAGTAAGCTTCCGGTAGATGTTCCAACTAAAATATCGTATGACCTACCCTGCTCTTGCATAAGAAATTGAGCAACTCCTCCTGCAAAAGCTCCTTTACTTCCTCCACCTGAAATAACTAAAGCTCTCATTTTATTTGGTCTTATATCAAATTTAGTTGTAAATATGATAAGAAACAACAATAGAGGGAATTCTCTTGATTTGTAAGAGTAGATATTCGTATTTTGTGGTCATAAACTCAATATATGAATGTTTTTCAGACGCCATTAACGTATCTCAAAGGAGTTGGACCCAACCGGTCTAAAACCTTGGCATCTGAATTAAACATTCACACTTATCAAGATTTATTGCATCTATTTCCCAATCGCTATATCGATCGTACGCGTTTTCACAAAATAGCAGAACTAGAACAATCCAGTGCTGAAGTTCAAATCATCGGAAAAATCACTGATTTAAAAAAAGTACCTCAAAAAAAAGGAGAACGATTGGTGGCTACCTTTGTCGACGAAACAGGAAGCATGGAACTCGTTTGGTTTCGAGGGATTAAATGGATTGCTCAGCAGTTAAAACCCAACCAAGAATACGTTGCCTTTGGGCGTGTCAATTGGTTTAACAGTGTCTATTCCATGCCACATCCTGATTTGGAACTTTTAGTTGAGCATGAAAAGGGTTTTCAAATCAGTATGCAGCCCATTTACCCAAGTACTGAAAAATTGAGCAATGCAGGAATCTCCAACAAGGTCATTTCAAAGATGGTGTTGGAACTTCTCACTAGTCACGGAAATGAAATTGCAGAGACACTATCTTCTGAAATTATCGATCAGCAGAAACTGATGTCTCTTGAGCGAGCAGTGAAGCAAATACACTTCCCTAAAAACTCCAAGTATTTAGCAGCAGCTCAGTACCGTTTAAAGTTTGAAGAGTTTTTCTTTATTCAATTACAGCTTCTCGCTAATAAGATGAAGCGAAAACAAAAGATTAAGGGCTATCCCTTTAAGATTGTCGGAGAGAGTTTTAATAGCTTTTATAAAGATCATCTTCCTTTTCCTCTGACCAATGCTCAAAAGAGAGTGGTTAAAGAAATTAGAAGCGATATGGGGTCGAATGCCCAAATGAACAGACTCTTACAAGGTGATGTAGGTTCAGGTAAAACAATTGTCGCTGTTCTTTCGATGCTTATTGCTATCGACAATGGATTTCAGGCTTGTTTAATGGCTCCTACAGAGATTTTAGCAGAACAACACTACAACGCTATCAAAGAGCTTTTGAATGCAATTGCTATAGAGGTTCGCTTCTTGAGCGGATCTACTTCAAAAGCGGAACGAACCTCTTTAGCTGAAGGATTAAAAGACGGATCAGTTCACATTCTAATCGGAACTCATGCGCTCATTGAAGATACCGTTGTTTTTAAAAACCTAGGATTGGCAGTTATCGATGAACAACACCGTTTTGGTGTCAAGCAACGCTCCAAACTCTGGAGAAAAAATCAATTGCCACCTCATGTACTGGTTATGACCGCAACCCCTATTCCAAGAACCCTTGCGATGAGTGTTTACGGAGACTTAGACAGTTCGGTGATCGATGAAATGCCACCAGGTAGAAAGGAAATTAAAACTGTTTGGCGTTCGGATCGCAACCGATTAAAAATCTTTGCTTTTCTCAAGGAAGAGATTAAAAAGGGAAGACAGATCTACATCGTATATCCATTGATTCAAGAATCAGCTGCCATGGACTATAAAGATCTGATGGATGGATATGAGAGTATTTCAAGGTATTTTCCGTTACCCGATTATCAAATATCGATTGTTCACGGTAAGATGAAATCTGAAGACAAGGCCTATGAAATGGATCGCTTTGTCAAAGGTCAAACTCAGATTATGGTAGCAACAACCGTCATTGAAGTCGGTGTTAATGTTCCCAATGCCTCGGTAATGATCATCGAGAGCGCAGAGCGTTTTGGTTTGTCACAACTACACCAACTTCGAGGAAGAGTTGGTCGTGGAGCTGAGCAGAGTTATTGTATTCTCATCAGTGGTGATAAGTTATCTTCGGATGCTAAAACCAGACTAGAAACCATGGTTCGAACCACTGATGGTTTTGAAATAGCAGAAGAAGACCTCAAACTAAGAGGACCAGGTGATATAATGGGAACTCAACAGTCTGGTGTTTTACAGTTGAAAATTGCTGATGTGGTCATGGATAAAGACTTATTGATGCATGCTAGACAAATTGCATCAATTTTGTTAAAAAACGATCCACTACTAAGCGATAGTAATAACCAACCTATTAAAAATGCTTATAATCAGATAGTTAAGCATAAAAATATTTGGAATTATATCAGTTGAACATCGTAATATTATAGAAGTTAATTAGACAAAAACTGTTTAAAAATTCTTAATTTTACAGCTTCTTATACGCAAAGAATTATAGCATAAAGACTTATGAAAAAAACATTATTTGATAAAGTTTGGGATTCACATGTTGTGAAATCGATTGAAAATGGACCTGATGTGTTGTTTATCGACCGTCATATGGTTCATGAAGTGACTTCTCCTGTTGCCTTTTTAGGATTGAACAACAGAGGAATTAAAGTGAAGTATCCAGAGCGTACATTCGCTACTGCAGACCACAACACCCCTACTATTAATCAACATTTACCAGTAGAAGATCCTCTTTCTGCCAATCAATTAGCTGCATTAGAGGCAAATGCAAAAGAGCACGGTGTATCTTATTGGGGATTAGGACACGAGAAGAACGGAGTAGTTCACGTTGTTGGACCAGAATACGGTATCACACAACCTGGTGCTACAATTGTTTGTGGTGATTCACATACTTCAACTCACGGAGCTTTTGGAGCTATTGCTTTTGGAATTGGTACCTCGGAAGTTGAAATGGTACTTTCTACTCAGTGTATCATGCAACCTAAGCCTAAGAAAATGAGAATCAAGGTCGAAGGAACTCTTAACAAAGGAGTCACTCCTAAAGACGTTGGATTGTATATAATTTCAAAATTGACTACTTCTGGTGCTACTGGATACTTTATCGAGTACGCTGGTCAGGTATTTGAAGATATGACTATGGAAGGTCGTATGACTGTGTGTAACTTATCGATTGAGATGGGTGCTCGTGGTGGTATGATTGCTCCAGATCAAAAGACATTTGAATATATCAGCGGTAGAGAATTTACTCCTAAAGGAGCTGATTTAGAAAAAGCACAAGCATATTGGGATACACTTTATACAGATGAAGGTGCTGAATTTGATCGTGAGATCACGTTCCAAGGATCAGATATTGAACCGATGATTACTTTTGGTACGAACCCAGGTTTGGGAATGGGTATTTCAAACTCCATCCCAACTGCTGCTGATTTAGACGCAGCTGAGGCTAGTTACAAAAAGTCTCTTGACTATATGGAATACCACGAAGGTGAAGCAATGCTCGGTAAAAAAGTGGATTACGTATTTATCGGTAGTTGTACCAATGGTCGTATCGAAGACTTTAGAGCTTTTGCATCTGTAGTTAAAGGAAGAAAAAAAGCAGATCATATCACAGCATGGTTGGTTCCAGGTTCTCACCAAGTAGAAGCTGCAATTAAAGAGGAAGGTCTTTTAGACATCTTTAATGAAGCAGGGTTCGAATTAAGAGAACCAGGTTGTTCAGCTTGTTTAGCGATGAATGATGATAAGATACCAGCTGGAAAATACGCAGTGAGTACTTCGAACAGAAACTTTGAAGGACGTCAAGGTCCTGGATCTAGAACGATGTTAGCGAGTCCATTAGTAGCGGCAGCAGCTGCAGTAACTGGTGTAGTAACAGATCCTAGAGAATTAATTTAAAAAGCGATTACAATGGCATACGATAAATTTACAGTATTAGAATCGACAGCAGTTCCATTACCTATTGAAAATGTGGATACTGATCAAATCATCCCTGCTCGTTTTTTAAAGGCGACAGAACGCAAAGGTTTTGGTGATAACTTATTTAGAGATTGGAGATACAATTCTGACGATAGTCCAAAGAAAGAATTTGTTTTAAACAACCCTACCTACTCTGGTAAAATCCTCGTTGGAGGTAAAAACTTTGGATCTGGATCTTCTAGAGAGCACGCAGCTTGGGCCGTATACGATTACGGATTCCGTTGTGTGGTATCTAGTTTCTTCGCAGATATCTTTAAAAACAACTGTTTGAATATTGGAGTATTACCAGTTCAGGTAAGTCCAGAATTCTTAGATGAAATCTTTAAAGCAATTGAAGCAGATCCTAATGCAACACTTACTGTTGATCTACCAAATCAAAAGATTAGCTTAAATACTACAGGTACTTCTGAATCTTTTGAAATCAACGATTACAAAAAAGGAAATATGCTCAACGGATTTGACGATATCGACTATTTGATGAATATGGGTGAAACTATTTCTGAATTCGCTGAAAACACTCCTTTATAATTAAATTCCACCCATGGCATTAAAAAAGCGCAAGGTTGAAATTATGGACACCACCCTAAGGGATGGTGAACAGACCTCTGGTGTTTCTTTTTCTGCAAAAGAAAAATTAACTCTTGCGAAACTATTACTCGATGAGATCCAAGTCGATCGTATTGAAGTAGCTTCAGCGCGTGTATCAGAAGGTGAATTTCAGGCAGTAAAGGACATTTTAGATTGGGCAAATGAAACCAATCACCAAGATAAGGTTGAAGTTTTGACTTTTGTCGATGGTGGTGTTTCTATCGATTGGATGGTAAAATCTGGAGCAAAAGTTCAGAATTTATTGACTAAGGGATCTCTAAATCACTTAACACATCAACTCAAGAAGACTCCACAACAACACTTTAATGAAATTGCTGATGTGATTCAGTTGGCTCAAGAAAAGGGGATCAAAACAAACGTTTACCTTGAAGATTGGTCCAATGGAATGCGTAATAGCAGAGAATATGTATTTGAATTCCTCAGCTTTTTAGCAACTCAAAAGATTGAACGTGTGTTACTTCCTGATACTCTTGGAGTGTTGACTCATACTGAAACTTATGAGTTTATAGCTTCGATTGTTTCTAAGTATCCAAATCTTCGTTTTGATTTCCACGGACACAATGATTACGATCTCAGTGTTGCCAACGTTATGGAAGCGATTAAGGCGGGAATTAGCGGTGTCCACCTTACTGTAAATGGTATGGGTGAACGTGCTGGTAACGCTCCACTTGCGAGTGTTGTCGCTGCGGTGAATGATTTCTTACCTGAAATTGAAATAGGAGTTAAAGAGAAATCACTCTATCAAATCAGTAAATTAGTTTCTGCTTTTTCTGGTATTGTGATTCCAGCAAACAAACCAATTGTAGGTGATAATGTATTTACGCAAACAGCTGGTATACATGCAGATGGAGATTCTAAGAATAACCTTTACTTTAATGATTTATTGCCAGAACGCTTTGGTAGAAAACGCCAATATGCTCTAGGTAAAACTTCAGGAAAGGCCAATATTGTCAAGAATTTACAACAGCTAGGTCTAACACTTAATGATGAGGAACTCAAGAAGGTAACTCAACGCATTATTGAACTCGGAGATAAGAAAGAACGCGTTACAAAAGAAGATTTGCCCTATATCATTTCTGATGTACTCGACAGAGGAAGTGATCTTGAAAACGTTCATATTGAATCCTATGCACTTACACATGCTAAAGGATTAAAGCCAACAGCTACTGTTTCCATTTGTATCAAGGACAAATGTTATGAAGAAACAGCCAATGGTGATGGGCAGTTTGATGCCTTTATGAATGCCATAAGAAAGGTGTACAAAGAAGAAAAATCAGAATTACCCTTACTAATTGATTACGCAGTGCGTATCCCACCTGGTTCGCATTCAGATGCCTTGTGTGAAACAATCATTACTTGGTCAGACAATACGAAAGAATTTAAGACCAGAGGTATTGACACGGATCAAACCGTATCGGCTATTAAAGCCACAGAAAAAATGTTAAACATATCATATAAATAAAATTCGATTATGAAATTAAATATTGCCTTACTTGCAGGAGATGGTATTGGACCAGAGGTTATTGACCAGGCCGTAAAAGTATCGGATGCAGTAGCTCAGAAATTTGGACATGAAATCAACTGGCAGCCAGCTTTAACAGGAGCTGCAGCTATTGATGCAGTTGGAGAACCTTATCCAGATGAAACTCATGAAATATGTGCCAATGCAGATGCTGTATTATTTGGAGCTATTGGTCACCCTAGATTTGACAACGATCCATCAGCAAAAGTAAGACCAGAGCAAGGACTCTTAAAAATGAGACAAAAATTAGGTCTTTTTGCCAATGTAAGACCAACTTTTACTTTTCCTTCATTAATCGATAAATCACCTTTAAAAAGAGAGCGTATCGAAGGAACTGATTTAGTATTCCTAAGAGAATTAACTGGAGGTATCTACTTTGGTGAAAGAGGTAGGAAAGACGATGGAAATACTGCTTTTGATACTTGTACTTATACAAGAGAAGAAGTACAACGTCTTGCAAAGAAAGGTTTTGAACTCGCAATGAAGCGTTCTAAGAGACTTTGTTGTGTTGATAAGGCCAACGTATTAGAATCTTCTAGATTGTGGAGAGAGACTGTTCAAGCAATGGAAAAAGACTATCCAGAAGTAGAAGTATCTTACGAATTTGTAGATGCAGTAGCTATGAGGCTCGTTCAATGGCCAAATGACTATGATGTTCTCATCACAGAAAACTTATTTGGAGATATCTTAACCGATGAAGCTTCTGTAATTTCTGGATCGATGGGATTGATGCCATCAGCATCTCTAGGAACTAAAACTTCTTTATTCGAACCAATTCACGGATCCTATCCACAAGCAGCTGGAAAAGATATCGCGAACCCACTAGCAACTGTATTGTCTGCAGCAATGATGTTTGATCAATTTGGTCTTGCAGATGAAGCTGAAGCAATTAGAACTGTGGTTAATAAATCATTAGCAGAAGGTGTAGTAACTGAAGACTTATCTGAAGGAGCTAAAGCCTATAAAACATCTGAAGTTGGAGATTGGCTAGCAGCTAATATCTAAACAGGTACCAAACCAACTAAACAATGAAAAAGCAGCCTTAGGGGCTGCTTTTTTTATTTGAACATTTTCTAACTTCAATTAGAGTATATAATCCGTATTGATAAAGTTAGAAGCTCTAGATTCGATTAAATCATTTAGAATTTTATTGTTAGCCTCAGAATCTTTAGAAGCTACAAAGGTTCTGATAGAGAACGATCTAAGTGCATCGTGCACACTTAGGGTCGCAACTGCTGAGTCTTTTCTACCAGTAAACGGATAGATGTCTGGTCCTCTCTGACAAGCAGAGTTGAGGTTTACTCTACACACTAAATTGACAAAAGTATCGATCAGCGGTGCAAGCGTATTTACATCGGATCCGAATAAACTCACTTGTTGTCCGTAATTGGATTCTGCCATATCGTTGAGAGGTGTTTCTATATCAGTAAAAGACAAAATAGGAACCACAGGTCCAAATTGTTCTTCTTGATAGACTCTCATGTCTTTAGTAACAGGATACAATACTGCAGGCCATATATAATTATCAAAGCGCTCCCCTCCTTTTTGATTTAATATTTTAGCTCCTTTAGCAGTCGCATCATCGATGAGTTCTTGGATGTAATCTGGTTTATCAGCTTCTGGAAGTGGTGTTAAGAATGATCCTTCTTCCCATGGATTACCAAATTTTAATTGATCTACTGCCTTAGTGTATTTTTCTAAAAAAGCATCTCTAATGTCTTGGTGAACATAAATGACCTTAAGAGCCGTACAACGTTGTCCATTAAACGAAAGACTTCCGCTCACACACTCCTTAACAGTGAGATCTAAGTCAGCATCTGGCATAATAACCGCAGGGTTTTTAGCTTCTAATCCAAGGACTAATCTGAGACGATTCTTTTTTGGATGACTCTCCTGTAAGGCATTAGCAGACTTTGAATTACCAATAAGTGCTAGTACATCAACTTTTCCAGTTTCCATGATAGGACTCGCTAGTACTCTACCCCTACCAAATACAATATTGACAACCCCTGCTGGAAAAGAACTAGCAAAAGCTTCTAAAAGAGGCGTAATCAACAATACTCCTAGTTTAGCAGGCTTGTAAATGACAGTATTTCCCATGAGGATTGCAGGTATTAAAAGTGCAAATGCCTCGTTTAATGGGTAATTATAAGGTCCTAAACAAAGTACTACACCAAGAGGTCCACGACGAATATGAGCATTAACACCCTCATATTGTTCGAACTTTGCAGCGTCTCTATCGATGTTTTTGTAATCTTCAATAGTATCGTAAACATATTGAACGGTACGATCAAATTCTTTTTCTGAATCAGGAAGTGATTTACCGATTTCCCACATGAGGAGTTTAACGATTTCATTGCGTTTGGTTTGCATTTGAGAAGCAAATTCTTCCATGCAAGCAATACGATCTTTGGTTCTCATAGTTGGCCATACACCTTTTCCCATATCATATGCTTTACATGCAGCATCCAAAGCGTCTAAGGCCTCTTCTTTTGTAAGCTCTGGATAAGAACCTAAATAGGTAGGTTTGTAATCATCTGTAGTCGATATGGTAGAAATAACCTCTTGTTGTGGACCATCCCACTTTTTGATCTGCCCACCAATCAAAAAGCTTTTGTGCTCTATTGGTTGTGGTACAAAATCTTTTGGTATTTTATTATTAATCATTTGGTTTCATTAATTTATTACATCAAATATACTCTTAAATATCGATAAGAGGAATCGATGTATTTATAGAATTTTATCCAATTAGTATACAGAAAAGCCCTGAATGTAGAAATTCAGGGCTTTTGAAGATAAATTGTTGTATTTTTTAAACAATAGGCTTCATTGCTGTCATTGATTCTCTCAAGAATTCACCTACAATTTCTACTGGGTGATTTCTGATAATATCATTGATTTCAACTAACTTTTGATTTGAAACTGCATTGTCCTTACCAGCTCCATAAGCTGTACCGATAACATCAGTTTCAACTTTAGTCATAAAATCAGCAAGTAACGGCTTACAAGCGTGATCGAATAAGTAACATCCGTATTCAGCAGTGTCAGAGATTACTCTGTTCATTTCAAATAATTTCTTTCTAGCAATGGTGTTAGCGATAAGAGGAGTTTCGTGAAGTGACTCGTAATAAGCAGATTCATCGATAATTCCAGAAGCAGTCATCGCTTCAAAAGCTAATTCTACACCAGCTCTAACCATCGCAACCATAAGAACTCCATTGTCGTAGAATTCTTGTTCAGAAATCTCTACATCACCAGCAGGAGTCTTTTCAAAAGCAGTTTCTCCTGTAGCAGCTCTCCATGAAAGAAGATTAGCGTCATTATTATCCCAGTCAGCCATCATAGTAGATGAGAAAGTACCATCGATAATATCGTCCATATGCTTGTTAAAAAGTGGACGCATAATGTCTTTTAATTCTTCTGAAAGTTCAAAAGCTTTTATTTTAGCTGGATTTGAAAGACGATCCATCATATTAGTGATTCCTCCGTATTTCAATCCTTCAGTGATGGTTTCCCATCCGTATTGAATTAATTTAGAAGCATATCCAGCATCGATTCCCTTTTCAACCATTTTGTCAAAGCAAAGAATAGATCCCGTTTGTAACAATCCACACAGAATGGTTTGTTCACCCATTAAATCTGATTTTACTTCAGCTACAAATGAAGATTCAAGAACACCAGCACGATCACCTCCAGTTGCAACAGCATAAGCTTTAGCCTGAGCTAAACCTTTTCCTTCTGGATCATTCTCAGGGTGAACAGCAATAAGAGTTGGCACCCCAAATCCTCTTTTGTACTCTTCTCTAACCTCAGAACCTGGAGATTTTGGAGCTACCATGATAACAGTAAGATCCTCTCTGATCTGCATTCCTTCTTCAACGATATTAAAACCGTGAGAATAAGAAAGAGTTGCTCCTTTTTTCATCAATGGCATTACCGCAGATACAACACTTGTGTGTTGTTTGTCTGGAGTCAAGTTGATTACTAAATCAGCAGTAGGAATCAAATCCTCATATGTTCCTGCTGTAAATCCATTTTCAGTTGCATTTACGTAAGAAGCTCTCTTTTCATCGATAGCTGCTTGTCTTAATGCATAAGAGATATCCAATCCTGAATCTCTCATGTTTAACCCTTGGTTAAGCCCTTGAGCTCCACATCCTACAATAACAATTTTCTTTCCTTTTAAAGCCTCAACTCCATCTGAAAACTCTGAAGTCTCCATAAATCTACATTTTCCTAACTGATCGAGTTGTTCTCTTAAAGAAAGGGTGTTAAAATAATTCGCCATTTTTATAAATTTTAATTTAAATCTTCATATTTTTTTAATAGTTCTGTAATGGGCATTGCTTCCTTAGAAACAGCAATACGACCAGATCTAACAAACTGCAATATACCAAAAGGAGCTAATAAATCGTGTAATTCATCTACTTCGTGTCTTCTTCCTGCCTTAGCAATCACAAAATAGTCTCTAGATACTGTAACGATTTGAGAATTGCTCTCTTTGATAATATTTTGAATTTGACGCTCATCAAATAACAAATGTGATGCTACTTTAAATAGAGCGGTTTCTTGATAGATGATCTCATCATCTGTATGAGCAAAAGCTTTGATCACTTCGATCTGCTTTTCAATCTGTCCTACAATATTTTCAACCCATTTTTGAGTTGTAAAAACTACAATAGTAAATTTTGATACCGATGGAATTTCAGAAGCAGACACATTGAGAGATTCAATATTGATATGCCTTTTTAAAAAGATACCTGAAATTCTATTGAGTAAACCTACGTGGTTTTCAGAATAGACCGAGATTGTATACCATTTTTTTTCCATTGTCTTAATTTATGAAAGTCTAATATCTGAAACTGAACATCCTGAAGGAATCATTGGGAATACATTTTCTTCCTTGGTTACTTTTACTTCGAGAAGGTATGGGCCTTTGGTGTCTAACATTTCTTGAATAGATGACTCTAGCTCAGATCGTTCCTTTACACATTTGGAAGGAATATCGAATCCATGTGCAATCTTAACAAAATCAGGATTGTCCATTACAGTTGAAGCGTAACGTCTGTCAAAGAACAATTCTTGCCATTGACGTACCATCCCCAAATGTTCGTTGTTTAAAATAACGATCTTCACTCCTACTTTTGTTTGGAAGATGGTTCCTAATTCTTGAAGGTTCATCTGAAATCCTCCGTCTCCCATTATTGAAATCACTTCTCTTTCTTCAGCGCCTAATTTAGCTCCGATTGAAGCTGGCAATCCAAATCCCATGGTTCCTAATCCTCCGGAGGTAATATTCGATCTTTTTGTAGTCGATTCAGCATAGCGACAAGTCATCATTTGATGTTGTCCTACATCAGTAACCATCACAGCTTCATTGTTAGTTGCTATATTAATTTTATGAATCACTTCAGCCATGGTTAATGGCCCTTCGGTTGGTTGAATGACATGATCAATAATTTGAGATTGTTCAATTGCTTTTTTAGATTTAAAAACATTCATCCAATCTTCGTGATTGGCCTCATTAAGCAGAGGTAAAAGCGCTTCTATGGATTCCTTAGCATCACCTAGTACAGCAACATCTGCATATACATTTTTATTAATTTCAGCCTTGTCTATATCAAAGTGAATAACTTTAGCTTGTTTGGCATAGGTTTTTAAATCTCCTGTTACACGATCGTCAAATCGCATTCCAACTGCAATAAGTAAATCACATTCGTTGGTGAGTAAGTTTGGAGCGTAATTTCCGTGCATTCCTACCATTCCCACATTGAGAGGATGATTTGTATGTAAAGCAGACTTCCCTAAAATAGTCCATGCAGCAGGAATATTAGTTTTTTCAACCATTTGCTGAAATACTTCCTCTGCTTCACTGATCACAACACCTTGTCCAAAAACGATCATCGGTTTTTTGGATTCGTTGATCAATTTTGCAGCAGCTTGAAGTGATTCTTCACTTGCTACTGGTTTTGGAGTATAGGAACGAACCACTTTACAAGGCTCATATGAAAAGTCAAACTTATCAAATTGAGCGTTCTTAGTGATGTCGATTAGAACAGGGCCAGGACGTCCAGATCTCGCTATATAAAATGCCTTAGCCATGATCTCAGGAATTTCTTCGGCTCTGGTAATTTGGTAATTCCATTTGGTTACCGGAGTTGAAATTCCAACAATATCAGTCTCCTGAAAAGCATCAGAACCCAATAACTCTCTAGTTACCTGTCCAGTGATACAAACTAAAGGAGTAGAATCTATTTGAGCATCAGCAATACCAGTAACTAAATTGGTAGCCCCTGGACCTGAAGTAGCAACACAAACTCCTACTCTACCATTGACTCTTGCATATCCTTGAGCAGCATGTGCAGCTCCTTGCTCATGTCTTGTTAAAACATGGTGTAATTCCTTTTGAAATTTGTACAATTCATCGTAGAACGGCATTATTGCACCTCCTGGGTAACCAAATAACATATCTACACCTTCTTCTAAAAGACAGTGTATGATTGCCTCTGCTCCACTTATATTATTGATCTGTTTAGCCATGATTGATCTTTTAAAACTTATCTGTCTTAAATTTAATATCCTTAATATATCTCAAAAGTACTACTTATTAGTTGTCTTAAGTGCCTGCCTCAAAACAATCAATTACTTTCAAAAAAAAGCGATAATTATTATATCGCTGATTTACAGTAATTTAAGGAGTAATTAATTCTTATATTCAAAGAACAAAATTCATTAAATATTTTTGAATAACCTTGATAAATATTCAAATATTTAAGGTTTTTTTTGACTTTTAAAGAATTCAATAAAAATGCTATCGAATCTTCTATTTTTAAAGTATATATCAACGAAATGATAATGGAGATGATTTATTAACGAGTAATTATCAAAAATAAAAAGCGGCTTAAGTTTTATCCTAAGCCGCCTATAATAAAATTCTTTTCTTGATTTTAGGCTTTACAGTGGTTGTATGAATCTCCAACAATTCTCACAACTACGATTCCAAATAGAAAATGTCCTAAAATATTACTTATTGTAATCATTAATTTCGAAACCTCAATAAGTGGAGTTTGATAGAAAATATTCAGAAATCCGTTTAAGATTTGTGAGATCACAAAAGCTGTAAATCCAAAGGCTATTCCTTTAAGCCAAATGTTGTCAATTTTATATTTTAAGAAGCATATTTGAGTGTAAAAAAAAGCGAAAAAAATACCAAATACAAAATGTAACGACCAAGCTACTACACTGGGTAGCCTCATGGATTGAGATGAAATTTCTGCTGGTAAAAGTTTAACCTAACCTAAAAAAGGTGAAATCATAATAAAAATCGACATCACCACAACCCCTGCTATTCCTGCAAGTATCGACCTCTGAGTTTTTTATTCATTTTATGTAAATTTTAGTTTTATTATGGTTGTCATCAGATTTTAAATCATTCATTGAATATCAAAATTCCAGTAGCGTTTTCAATAATTTCCTCTTTATTGAGGAGCATCTGTCTAAATTCACCATTTACGTACAACTTAGCTTGATCGTCATAATGTTTTGAAAAAGGATTTCCAGACTGACCTGTAGGCAACACACTTACACTGTGTTCAATATCTGAAAAATCGATTATTCTACGAGTTGAAGGACCTCCATTTACAGGGAAGTAATCTTCTCCAGTATACCTAAAGTTAACTGCATTAATAACCTCTCTTGCTCCAGAAATTGGAAAAGGACCTACATTAAAAAAAGAGCGTAAAGCTTTGACACTGCCTAATGCATGAGGGCTTTCTAACTGATGTAATTTGCCCCAGGCCCAATCATTAGGATTGGAGCCGTAATCACTTACAAGTGATTCATAGGCTGCTTTGAAGGATTTAGTTACAATGGTACTTTTGTCTTCGATAGTTTCTGTATGGATGTTGTTATACCAAACAGAAGCATCCTTTTTCATAAGTGGTGCCACTAATTTCTTTGACAAATGAGAATTGATAAAATTCATTGTAGTCTCTGAGCCTATTTCATCTTCAAAGGTGGCTTTTAAGAATTCGTATTCCCAACGGTGAAATAAGGATGGGTTGTAACTATCTTTGTTGTAATCTCCTTTCCAAGTACTGAGGTCTTCTAGAGATTGAATCATTGACTCACTTAATTCTGATCGATTGACACTAGGTATTAATGCTTGAATTTGATCAGGTAGAACTGCAGATGTGTCATCTACAATCATCTGCTTAAAATCTTCTAGGGTCCAGTCGTTCTTTTGATCGAGTAACTCCACTATTCTCTTTGCTCTATTTTCAGGAGCATAGTATCCTGGTATTTTAGTTCCATCAATGGTTTTTGTAGCATTATTCGCAGAATATACATATCCCCAATCAGGATTAACCGCTTTTGGATTTTGAGAAAAGGGAAGCATTTTTAAATGTGAATCTTTGTCAAAAACACCTTCTTTAATCATTTTTGGATGATTTGAATCTAAGCGTTCATAGAGTTGAGCACTAGCCCACCATCCAATATTTCCTTGAGCATCACCATACATTACATTGAGTCCAGGTGCGTGTAATGCTGGTAAATGAGATTCAAAATCATTTATGTCTTTTGAGTAATTCATGTGATAAGTAGTTTCGATCATATTCCTGTCTAAAGCAGTGTAGATCCAATATAGGGACACAGGGCTTTGAGTTTCTATGCTCGGAACTACATTATTAATAATAGGACCGTGATGTGTTTCGTATACGGTAAATGTAATAGGATCAGAACCTTTCACATAAACCGTTTCCTCTCTTGACTTTAAATCCTCCCAACCTGTATTTGTTTTGTATTGCAATTTGTTTTCGGGATTGAGTTCTTCCTTGTAGAAATCAGCATCATCGTTTTCAAACATCGTTAAACCTGTGGCATAATCTTTTCCATGAGACAGCAATGGAAAAGGAACTCCACCGATGTGATAGCCATATCGCTCATAGCTAGGAGTCGAAATGTGTGCTTCAAACCAAACTGCTGGTTGTGAATATGCTATATGGGGGTCATTTGCAAACAAAACTTGATTACTCTTTGTTTTTTGTCCTGATAGGACCCAGGAATTAGATCCATTAAACACAGGGATCCCCACTTGATTAAACAATTGATTGACATGATTGCTGATCGCAGCATAATCCTCTGAGGATTTGGAATAATTTTTAATATGAGTTGCAGATTCAGGATAATCTAAAAATAAATCCTCTATATATTCAGCACCGTATTTTGTTTTGATAGAACTGACAATAGGATCTGTTTTTTGTGCCATGACAAAACTAAAGGACATATATCCAATGGTGTTGAATACATCTTCAATAGTAAATGGGGTTTTCTCCAATCCAAGAATATAGTACTCGATTGGTGTTGGACCTTGTTCGATAAAGGAATTAACTCCTTGTAAATAGGCTTCAGTTAATTTGTAATAGGGTTGATTCTTGTCGAGATTTGATACAATTCGCTCAGTTTGTTTGTGAATTCCAACATTTAAAAAGAATCGGTCATTTGGCAAACTAACTTCTCCAAATATTTCAGATAATCGACCTGATGCGATTCTTCTCAATAATTCCATTTGCCAAAATCGGTCCTGAGCATGCACATAACCGAGTGTTTTATAGGCATCCGCTTCTGTTTCTGCGTAAATATGTGGAATTCCATAAGAATCGTAATATACCGTAACCTGATCACTTAAACCATCTAAATTCTTTTCTCCATTGTAATCAGGTTTGAGATGCTGTATGAAAAAAAATAGAGCAATAGCAGCTAAAACTATTAAAATTCCTAATAGTTTGAGGGATTTTTTTAGAAAATTCATGAGTATAGAAATTTAATAAATATACTCTTTTTCAAAATAAACTTTAGAAATCTAATTTATTTTTTAACGAGATCTTTAAAATGGATTTAGTCTTATCGGAAACTTTAAAGCGTCGATCTGCACGTTGACCAATAACCCATACGATTGTTCCTGAAGAGTCACAAAGCAACCATTGTGATTCCTTTTCAAATTGACTGAATTTTTCGTCTTTAAAAAGCTTTGATATTTTTTTTGAGCCTGATAACCCATAAGGGCTCAAACGATCACCTATTTGTGGTTTTCTAATGTAAAGTGGGTATTGTAATTTGTCCTTATCGACAAATATTTCATTCAATGTAGCTTCACCTAATGTGTTTGTTTGACTAAAGATCATAGAAATAGGCTCATTGATCTCTTTATCGTCTTTTTCGATAACATAAACTTTAGCTTGCTCTTTTTCAGTTGCTTTTAAGAGCAAACAATCTCTGTCTTTTAACAGTATATGGGTTTTAGAAAGTAATTTTTTACCACTTAGAGACTTAGTAAGCTCTATGACTTGAATAGCATCTTTAAAACCAAATGGTGAAAAGAGTTTATAAATAATCGCTTCTAATGGTTTTAAGGCCATTAGATCTTTGATAATGATAGAAACAACCTCATTGTCCACTACAAATAATTTGCTTTTAATAGGCTCTAAGAATGATTCTATTAAGGCTTTATCACTCGCTAAATTCTTTTGTGTCTCAATTAAATTAGCAGTAGCAGTGGGATGTAATTGATTAAATTCAGGCATGAGCTTATGGCGAACCTGATTTCTGATGTACTTCGTCTCTTCATTCGAGCTATCCTCCCTCCATTTAATATGATTTGCTGTTGCGTAAGTTTCAATTTCTTTTCGAGTAAAGATCTGAAGCGGTCTTCTAAATACATCTCGTTTTGAAGGAATTCCAATAAGACCGTCAATACCAGTTCCTCTAGATAGATTGATTAAAAAGGATTCAACAGAGTCATCTGCCTGATGTGCTGTGAGCACCCATTGGTTCTCACTTGTATCGATGAGTTCTTTAAACCAATTGTAACGCAATTCTCGAGCGGCTAGCTGAATAGATAGTCCATGTGACTCTTGGTATGATTTGGTATCAAAAGAAATCGTGTGAAACTCAATTTGATGTTTCTGAGCATAGGAACGCACAAATTCTTGATCTCGATCACTTTCATCGCCTCTTAAATTGAAATTGCAGTGGGCAATACCAAACTTCAAATCCGATTTTATACAAAATTCAACTAGAACCATAGAATCAATACCTCCACTACAGGCAATCAGAAATGGATCGAGCAATAGCTCTGGAAATTGATCTTGAATATGTTCTTTAAATCGATTTAACACATCACAAAAATAAACAATAAAAAAAGGCTACAACTCAGTGTAGCCTTTAATCTAATATTTCAAAACTTATTAGGCGTGTAATGCACGGTCTTCTGTTGCAGCTAAAGCAGCTTCTTTAATAGCTTCAGAATAAGTTGGATGCGCATGAGACATTCTTGCAATATCTTCAGCTGAAGCTCTAAATTCCATAGCAGTTACAGCTTCTGCAATCAAATCAGCAGCTCTTGCACCTACGATATGTACTCCTAATACTTCATCAGTCGTTTTATCAGCTAAAATCTTTACAAATCCATCGATATCCATACTCGCTCTAGCTCTACCAAGAGCTCTCATTGAAAAGCTTCCCGCTTTATACGCTATACCAGCTTCTTTTAATTGCTCTTCAGTTTTACCAACTGCAGCAACCTCAGGCCAAGTATAAACAACACCTGGAATCAGGTTGTAATCGATATGTGGTTTTTGACCTGCCATAATCTCAGCAACCATTACACCTTCTTCTTCAGCTTTATGAGCTAGCATTGCTCCTCTAACCACATCCCCAATTGCATAAATATTCGAAGCCGTAGTTTGCAAGTGATCATTCACTACTACTCTTCCTCTTTCATCTAATTGAACTCCAGCAGCCTCTGTGTTTAAACCTTCTGTATAAGGTTTTCTACCAACAGATACCAGACAGTAATCTCCTTTAAATTCAACTTCATTTCCTTTCTTATCAGTGGCTTTAACTAGAACTTCATTACCATTTCTGCTCACCTCTTTTACTTGATGAGATAGTGCAAATGAAACCTTTTGTTTTTTCAATACCTTCTGCAGTTCTTTTGAAACTGCCTTATCCATTCCTGGAACAATACTGTCCATATACTCTACAACGGTCACTTCAGCTCCGAGTCGTTTGTAAACCTGTCCGAGTTCTAAACCGATCACTCCTCCTCCAATAACAATTAAGTGCTTTGGAATTTCTTTTAAAGACAAGGCTTCTGTTGAAGTTATGATACGTTCTTTATCTATTGAAATAAAAGGAAGGCTACTTGGCTTTGATCCTGTTGCAATAATCGATTTAGCAGCAGAAATGACCTCTGAACCATTATCTGATGAAATTTCAATTTCAGTAGCTGATTTATAAGAACCTACCCCTTGAAAAACTTCAATATTATTTTTGTCCATCAAAAATTGAATTCCCTTGGTGGTCATTTCAACCACTTGATCTTTTCTGGCAATCATTTTTTCGATATTCACTTTGATCTCTCCAGGAATTTCAATACCGTGCTCTTCAAAATGAGCTACTGCATCGTGGTAGTGATGAGATGAATCTAAAAGTGCTTTTGATGGAATACAACCTACATTGAGGCAGGTTCCACCAAGAGTCGAATACTTTTCAATTAATGCTGTTTTAAATCCTAATTGTGCAGATCGAATAGCTGCAACATAACCACCAGGGCCTGATCCAATTACAGCAACGTCAAATGATTTCATAAAGTATAAATTTTGTCACAAAAATAGCACTATTTATAGATACTCAAAGGATTTTTTTAATCTTTAATCGATAGGAATTTCGAGGGCATCCTTGAGCTCATTTATAACAAAAGCACTGTGAGTATCACCTATATGTTCAATAGCCGTTAATTTATTTACTAAAAAGAAGTGATAGGCCTCCATGTTTTTGACGAGTATTTTAAGGATGTAATCATGATCTCCAGAGGTGTGATAGCATCCCACAACTTCTTTAAATGAGGTGATAATTCGTTCAAAAGATTCGATGTATTCCTTTTTATGACGAGCCAAAGTAACCTGGCAAAAAACCACAAAGCTTCTATCGAGTGATTTTTTGTCTAATACAGCAGCGTAGCGTTTAATAACCCCTTCTTTTTCCAATCCTTGTCTCCTGAGTTGAACAGCTGAAGTTGATAGACCTACTTCTATGCCAATCCGTTTGTTAGTGATCTCTGCATTTTGCTGTAATAGTTTTAGAATTTTTTTGTCAATCGAATCCATATGGTAAAATCATTAAATGTTAAAGCTAAAAACAATTATTAATTGCATAATAACTATATTTTTTAATATTATTTGGCAATATCATTAAATATAACAATAATTACAATTAATATGTAATTGATATTATAAATTGTATTGCAAAATACAACATATGAAAGCCTTAAAAGATCTCAATTGCATTCAAAATTTCGGTGAATTTGGTGGTGTAAACCCCTCCATTTCTGATTCTTCAACCTACACCTTCTTAGCTGCAAAAACAATGTTTGACACCTTCGAAGGGAATACGGAAGGTTGTTATTTATACACCAGACACTCATCCCCTTCGAATCTTTACTTAGGAGAGGCCATGGCTGAACTTGAAGGAACTGAATTTGCAAATGTATACGCAAGTGGCATGGGAGCAATTAGTTCTGTTCTATTGCAGTTGTGCCAGTCTGGAGATCACATTTTGAGCGGTAGAACGATTTACGGTGGCACCTATGCTTTTATGAAGAATTTTACCTCTAAATTCAATATTAATACTGACTTTGTAGATATTACCAATTTGGAACTTTTAGAAGCTTCAATAACTCCCAGCACTAAACTGATCTATTGCGAAGCTTTGAGCAATCCCCTTTTGGAAGTTGCCGATATTCGTTCACTTTCTAAACTGGCGAAAAAACACCATATCCCTCTTGTTGTTGATAATACATTTAGTCCCATGTTTATTCAGGCAGCTTCACTAGGAGCTGATATTGTCATTCATTCGCTAACTAAATTTATCAATGGAACCTCTGATTGTGTTGCAGGTGCAGTTTGTGCATCCAAGGACTTTTGTCTGTCTCTAAAGGACGTCAATTCTGGAGCAGCTATGTTACTCGGTAGTACTCTAGATAGCCTTAGAGCTGCTTCCATCTTAAAAAATATGAGAACCCTTCATCTTCGAATGAGCAAGCATTCAGAGAATGCGCTTTATTTAGCTCAATCTTTTGAATCCATAGGTGTTAGAACGGTATATCCAGGTCTTGAATCGCATCCAGGGCACCAATTGATGAATTCGATGATCGTCAAAGAGATTGGCTATGGAGGTATATTTACATTAGATTTGGGAACTCTCGATAAAGCCAACACCTATATGGAACTTTTACAAGAACATCAATTGGGTTATTTGGCCGTCAGTCTTGGATTTTACAAGACCCTATTTAGTGCCTCTGGAACATCCACCTCTTCTGAAATAGATATTGAAGAACAAGCAAAAATGGGATTATCCCCTGGACTTATTCGATTCTCCGTAGGGCTTGATGGAGATATTGCAGCTACTTTTAAAAGGATGAAGGAATGTTTGGATAAAGTTTTGTAATATTACCTGTCAATATCAAAAACTATTTATGAGTAATTCTACTTCCAAGACCGACATCAGTTTAATAGATGCCTTAATTCCTGTTTTTGTCCTCATTGGACTTTTAGCATACAATGTTTTTATATTCGGAGACGATGCTCTAAGTGGATCCAATCAGTTTATGCTTCTTATTGGTGGAGCTGTAGCTGCTGTTATAGGATTTAAAAACAAGATCTCTTTTAATGAAATGATGGATCACGTTCAGCACAATGTGATGTCAACTACAGGTGCCATCTTAATATTGTTAATGGTTGGAGCTTTATCTGGAACTTGGCTTGTCAGTGGAATTATACCAGCGATGATTTACTACGGATTAGAAATTTTAAATCCTACCATATTTTTAGCAGCTACAGTACTGATTTCATCGATTATATCGATAGCAACAGGAAGTTCTTGGACGACATCTGCAACAGTTGGTATCGCGCTTATCGGTATTGGTAACGCACTTGGTATTCCAATGGGAATGACCGCTGGAGCTGTTTTATCTGGTGCTTATTTTGGAGATAAAATGTCCCCTTTATCCGATACAACGAACCTCGCTCCTGCTATGGCAGGTGGAGAATTGTTTTCTCACATACGTTATATGACAATCACTACCGTACCTACTTATATCGTAACGCTTATTGTTTTTGTGATATTGGGATTAACAATCGACATCAGTGGACAAACCGATATCGGTAGTTTACAAAATGAAATTCAAGCGACTTTTAATATCAATGGATGGTTATTTTTGGTTCCATTAGGAGTGATTTTTATGATTGTTAAAAAGACACCACCACTTATCGCTTTGTTAATTGGAACGCTTTTAGGAGCTTTGTTTGCTCTTATATTTCAACCTTCAATTGTCGTTGGTGCATTGGATTTTAATTTCGTCAATGCCTATAAGGGTATTTTAAATGCAATTACTGTCAATACCAATGTTGAAACTGCCAATCCAATTCTCAACGAATTGTTTTCATCAAGTGGAATGTATGGGATGTTAGGAACGATTTGGTTAATTCTATGTGCTATGGTATTTGGTGGATTCATGGATGGTATTGGTGCACTCAACAAATTGAGTACTTCTATGCTAAAAGTTGCCAAAACAACCTTTGGTCTTTTTGCAAGTACTGTTGGTAGTTGTGTTGCTTTAAACCTTACAGCCTCTGATCAATACCTCGCCATTGTAGTACCAGGTAAAATGTTTTCAAAGGCCTATCGAGAAAAAGGACTCGCTCCTGAAAATTTGAGTAGAACTCTGGAGGATTCAGGTACTGTAACATCGGTATTAATTCCTTGGAATACCTGTGGAGCTTATCACTCAGGTGTTTTAGGCGTTCCAGTAGCCTCCTATTTTATGTATAGTATCTTTAATTGGCTCAGCCCTATCACTACTCTTGTTGTTGCAGCTATTGGATATAAAATAAAGAAACTCCAATCATAAGTTTTTCTTATTATCGAATTGAATAATATGATAAATATCTTATAATAAGCAATGTTCTGTTTGTATATTTGCGTCACTAACATTAAAAATTTAATACAATGTCATACGTAGGTAAACAATTCCCAAATTTAACTGTAAAAGCTATCGACGAATTAGGAGATACTTTTGAATTAAACGTATTAGAAAAAGCTAGAACTGAAAAGAAAAAAGTATTGTTATTCTGGTACCCAAAGGATTTTACTTTTGTTTGTCCAACTGAATTACACGCTTTTCAAGAAGCTTTAGGAGAATTCGAAAAGAGAAACACTTTAGTAATCGGTGCATCTTGTGATACTGCTGAAGTTCACTTTGCATGGTTAAACACAGCAAAAGACAACGGTGGAATCGAAGGAGTATCTTACCCATTAATCTCTGATGCCAATAGAAACCTATCTTCTACCCTTGGAATTTTAGATGCCACAGAAGAGCGTTATAACGAAGAAACTAACGTTATTGAACTCTCTGGTGACAATGTTACCTATAGAGCTACTTACTTAATCGATGAAGATGGAAAAGTATTTCACGAAAACATCAACGATATGCCTTTAGGAAGAGAAGTAAGTGATTTTATTAGATTGATCGATGCTTATACTCATGTTCAAACTCACGGTGAGGTTTGCCCTGCTAACTGGGAAGAAGGTAAAGATGCGATGCAAGCGAATGCTAAAGGAGTTAAGGAATACTTATCTACTCACTAATTGTCAATACATCTATTCTAATTAATTATGATCGAATTAAGTCAAGATAATCTTTCAGAAGTAGTCACAGAAAACGAAACGGTTTTTGTTCAGTATTCTGCTGGTTGGTGTGGTAATTGTAGAATTATGAAGCCAAAATTCAAGCGTGAAGCTTCAGAGCATCAAAATGCAACATTTGTAATAGTTGATGCTGAAAAGTTTCCAAATTCTAGAGCCTTAGCAAATGTAGATAACTTACCTACTTTTGCTGCCTTTAGAAATGGTCAATTGGTAAATCAAATACAAACCAATAAGTACGAAAATCTAAAAGAATTTATCAATGAGATTACCGCTAATTAAACATCTGGTCCAGTTTGTAGAAGAGAATGACGAGGATTTCTTAAATGAAACATTAGAAACCTTGGAATACTTAACTGATTCTCCTGCTATTAAAGACGAAGAATTAGATGTGTTAGGTGAATTGATTTCCAATATGTATGGAGCTTTAGAAGTCTCCAAATCAATTAAATCAGGTGCTGATAAAAAACAAGCCCTAAATGATTTTATGAAACGCGTATTGGGGTCTATCGATCAATAAAATTCTTTAAGTAGATTCAAAAATAAAAGCGAGGTTTTGCCTCGCTTTTTGTATTTTAGCATCCTAACTCAGCTTTATGGCAAAATTGAAATCTAAGACATCTACAAGGCAGCGCATGAGAACATCATTTCAACTTTCTAAGAAAAACACGGTTATACTTGGTGCTGCTCTATTTTTATTTGCCATTGTTCTTTCAATTTCTTTTCTGTCTTATTTTTCAAATTGGCAAACTGACCAAAGTATTGTAGACCAATTCTCATCTCGATCTGTAAAGGCTTCAAATGTATTTAATAAGGTTGGTGCCTCGTTGGCGCACTTCTTTGTCTACAAAGGTTTTGGTGTCGCATCTTTCATCATCAGTTTTTTTATAGGAGCATGGGGTTTTTTTCTCTTTTTTAGTTTAGGAACTAAAAAACTAGCTCGCATGTTCTTTTGGTCTATGTATTCACTGTTGTGGATTTCTATGACTACGGGATTCTTTTTTGAATCCTATCCAATCCTCTCTGGAGTTGTAGGATATGAAATGAATCTCTTCATAAGTGATTTTATAGGCGCATCAGGAGTATTAGTTCTTCTCGTGTTAGGGCTTATTGTTTTTGCAGTAAGAGTATTTAATTTTCAGCCCTACACCCTTCTAAAAAAATTAACTTCTAAAAAAGAAACAGAACCAATCACTAGTGATGATCAACTAGAAGATCAATCCATTGATCCCTACACGCATCGATCAGAAATAGAAAATCAGGAACCAACTATTGAATCTATAAGTGAACCAGAGCCTGAAACCTCATCAATTAACTTAGAACCAACAGTTGATGAAACAAAAATAGAGGAAAGTTCAGCTGAAGATGATTTAAAAGTTGAAGTCACTCAAACACATGAAGAAGACGAAGTCGATCAACTCGCCAATAAGATTGTTGAAGATTTTGGCTCCTTTGATCCTACTTTAGAGCTTTCTAAATATAAATTTCCACCCATCAATCTTTTAGAAGAACACGGAGGTGGTGGTGGAATTACCATTAACGAAGAAGAATTAGAAGAGAACAAAGTTAAAATCGTTGAAACACTAAAGAACTACAATATAGGAATTTCCAATATCAAAGCGACTATTGGTCCTACAGTGACCCTCTATGAAATTGTTCCTGATGCTGGAGTTCGCATTTCAAAGATTAAAAACTTAGAAGATGATATTGCACTTTCACTAGCGGCACTTGGTATTCGTATCATCGCTCCGATTCCTGGTAAAGGCACCATTGGTATTGAAGTTCCCAATAAGAATGCGACTACCGTTTCTATGAGATCCGTTATCGCTTCTACCAAATTTCAAAAGGCTGAGATGGAATTGCCAGTAGCTTTTGGTAAAACGATTTCAAACGAATCCTTTGTAGTCGATCTCGCTAAGATGCCTCACTTACTCATGGCAGGTGCTACAGGTCAAGGGAAATCTGTAGGTCTCAACGCAGTACTTACTTCCTTGTTGTACAAAAAGCATCCTGCCGAAGTAAAGTTTGTACTTGTCGATCCTAAAAAAGTGGAATTAACACTGTTCAACAAAATAGAACGTCATTTTTTAGCAAAGCTTCCTGATACTGATGAAGCCATTATCACTGACACCACTAAGGTTGTCAATACCTTAAATTCTTTGTGTATCGAAATGGATAACCGCTATGAGCTCTTAAAAATAGCGATGGTTCGAAATATCAAAGAGTACAATGCAAAGTTTAAGGCACGAAAACTCAATCCAAATGACGGTCATAAATTCCTTCCATACATCGTCTTAGTCATCGATGAATTTGCAGATTTGATTATGACTGCTGGTAAAGAAATAGAATCCCCAATTGCTCGTCTTGCTCAATTAGCTCGTGCCATCGGTATTCATTTAATTATTGCAACACAAAGACCATCTGTCAATGTAATCACAGGTCTAATCAAAGCAAACTTCCCTGCTCGTATAGCCTTCAGAGTTACTTCAAAAATAGATTCTAGAACAATTTTAGACGCACAGGGAGCTGATCAACTCATCGGTAGAGGTGATATGTTATACACTCAAGGAAACGATGTAACCCGTTTACAATGCGCCTTTGTCGACACCCCTGAGGTTCAAAAAATCACTGAGTATATAGGCTCTCAAAAAGCCTATCCTGATGCACATTTACTTCCAGAATACGTAGGTGAAGAAGCAACCTCTGTACTTGATATCGATGCTTCTGAAAGAGATGCTTTATTTAGAGAGGCTGCAGAGGTAATTGTCGTTGCTCAACAAGGATCTGCTTCCCTAATTCAAAGAAAATTAAAACTTGGATACAACAGAGCTGGCAGGATTATTGATCAGTTAGAAGCAGCGGGTATTGTAGGTCCTTTTGAAGGCTCTAAAGCACGCCAAGTAATGGTTCCAGACCTGATGGCCTTAGACCAGTTGTTAAATAATGAAAATAACACCTAATGAAAAAGATTACACTTTTATTGTTTGGATTACTCATGTTTCAAAACCTCAGTGCACAACAAGATCCTGAGGCCCTATTAGAGTCCGTTTACAACAAGATAAGATCTTTCGAGAATATTAAATTGGATTTTGACTACGGCCTCTACAATGAAGTTGCAGATATTCGTCAAGACACCAAAGGCAGTATCACCCTTAAAGACAGCCTCTATTTTTTTGATTATATGGGAATTAAGCAGTTGTTTGACGGAACAAAAGTTATCACTATTGTCGATGAAAATGAAGAGGTGACTATCGTCGATAAAACAGACGATCAAGATAGCATCTCTCCTTCTAATTTATTTGATTTCTACAGAGATGGATATACCTATGAAATGGATATCGAACAAAATACCCCTGAAGGAATTGTTCAATACATCAAATTGACTCCTATCGACAGTGATTCTGATATGGAACAATTACTACTAGGGATTTTAAAAGAGCAACTTCAAATTTACAAGCTGATTCAAAAAGGAAATAATGGAACTGTAACTACCATTAGTGTAAAATCATTTATCACCAATACAGAACTAGATCCTAACAGCTTTGTGTTTGACAGAGATCACTACCAACAACTCGGGTATTATATCATCGAAGATTGAAGCTATTAGATCGTTATATATTTGGAAGTTTTATTCGCAAGTTCATTAGTTCTTTTGCGATCTTGATGCTTATATTCATCTTTCAGATGATCTGGCTCTTTATCGATGACTTAGCTGGTAAGGGATTAGATATAGGTATCATTGCCAAGTTCGTATTCTATATGCTTCCCGATTTAACGGAAAAAGTACTTCCTTTAACCGTATTGTTAGCCTCTATTCTCACCTTTGGTGAATTTGCAGAACACTACGAGTTTGCAGCGATGAAAGCCTCTGGAATCTCACTTCAGAGAGCCATGCGCTCATTGATTGTACTGGTTTCCATCTTGGGAGTTGTTACGTTCTTCTTCGCAAATAATGTCATTCCTGTATCCAAGCAAAAATCCTATAGTCTGAGAAGGAATATCGCAAAGCTCAAACCCTCAGTCGCATTAACCGAAGGGGTGTTCAGTGAATTTGCAGGAACAGGCATGACCATCCTTGTCGATGAAAAATACGGTGAAAACGATCGTTATCTCAAAAATGTAACCATTCACAAAAAAACTGCTAAGGAGGTCAATTCAACCGTAATTAAAGCAGAGTCAGGAGAATTTATTTCAACTAAAAATTCCAATATTATACAGCTTGTTCTCTACAATGGTAATTATTATGAAGATATTCAGGTTACTTCCAACAGTGATAAGCGCAAGAGACCATTTGCTTTCTCTGATTTTGAAACCTATATCATCAATATTGATCTCAATGAAATTCAGGATGTTGACCTCAATGAAGATGTCAAAATAAATTCAGAACGAATTAAAAAAATCAGTCAATTACTCACAGATATGGATTCAATTCAAATGAGTAATCGAATGGTATTTCAAGCTCTTTCCAAAAATGTACTAACTCGAATGAATATCGATCTCATTGAGACTTCTTCAAGAGATTTTGTAGATAATACCCCTGTTAAAAACATACCTAATAAATTTATTGGAACAGAAAAAGAATCTAAAAGCGACTCCATAAAAGCCTATATTCCAGTTGAAAATATTGACGATGTAGTCAGTGATTTTACGGTTTTTGAGATGGCACAAATCTTTTCTATTGCAAAAAACAAAGTCTTTAGTGCATTTAATACTGTTGAAGGTAAACAAAGGGAATTACTCATTAGAGAAAAAATGTACAATGTTCACGTCTTGGAAATTCACAAGAAGTTCTCATTGGCGCTTTCCTGTATCATTCTCTTTTTTGTTGGAGCACCACTTGGGGCAATCATTAGAAAAGGAGGATTGGGATTACCGATGATCATAGCTATTGTATTGTTCTTAACCTATTATTTTTTAGGTGTATTTTCATATAATTATGCAAAAGAAGGAAATATCAGTTCCTATCTAGGAGCGTGGATTCCAACCTTTGTAATGCTACCTTTAGGGATTTTCTTAACTCTTAGAGCGACTAAAGACAAAGGAATCCTTCAGTTGAATTTTTCAGTGAAGCAATTACCACAATTAATTAGTAAATTTGTCCGATCTAAAAATAAACTATGAGCACCCTACTAAACACTATAGAAGAAGCTGTTGAAGATTTAAAACAGGGAAAAGTAATCATTGTAGTCGATGATGAAAACAGAGAAAATGAAGGAGATTTCCTTGCTATTGCTGAATTAGCGACGCCAGAAATGATCAATTTTATGGCGACTCATGGTAGGGGATTGATTTGTGCTCCTTTAACTGAAAGTAGATGTAAGCAATTGGGATTATCTCGTATGGTTACAAACAATACAGATCCAATGGAAACAGCCTTTACTGTTTCTGTGGATTTACATGGGTATGGAGTTACTACTGGTATCTCTGCATCTGATAGAGCAAAGACCGTTAAATCCCTAGTTGACGATACAATCAAACCTCACGAATTATCAAGACCTGGGCATATATTTCCACTGATTGCTAAAGAAGGTGGTGTACTGCGCAGAACTGGGCATACTGAGGCAGCTATAGACTTTGCGCGCTTAGCTGGATATAAACCTGCTGGAGTAATCGTAGAGGTCATGAATGAGGACGGTACAATGGCTCGATTACCACAGCTTTTAGAGGTAGCCAAACGATTCGATTTAAAAATTGTTTCGATAGAAGATCTCGTTGCCTATCGTATGGAACACGACAGTCTTATCGAAAAGAAAGAGGATTTTCAAATCAAGACGCGTTTTGGAGAATACCGCATTAGAGCATATAAACAAACAACCAACGAGCATTATCACCTGGCGCTTACCAAAGGAACTTGGAAGAAAAATGAAGAAGTACTTACTCGAATTAATTCCACTCAGTTCAACAACGATATCCTGGGAGCTCTCACCTCTGGTACCGATCGAAAGTTAGATGAGATTTTTGATGCTATCAATAAAGCTGAAAAAGGAGCGATTGTTTTTATCAATCAAGATCCTAATCCAGAGAATATGATCGTTCGCTTAAAAGCCCTAAAGAGGTTACAGGCAGAAGGAATAATTGACGCTCCTCCGATCGAGATGGACGCAAAAGATTTTGGAGTTGGTGCTCAAATCCTACACGATCTCAACATCAATAAAATAAATCTATTAACAAATGCTGAGCGAGTTAAGCGCGTTGGTATCATTGGTTACGGTTTAGAAATTACCAACACCACCAACTACTAATTTACATTTCTAGGAAATATCAATACAACTTTCAGCTACTGTTTTTCGAACTTTATTCATAGAAGCAAACATATCGTCTTTTGCTCTAAAACCAACAGGAAGCACTAATACAGATTTTAAACCTTTCTCTTCTAGTTGTAACTCCTTGTCATATGCAGAAGACACAAATCCCTCCATAGGACAGGAATCAATTTCTTCGACAGCACATACAGCTAGTAAATTTCCTAATGCAATATAGGCTTGCTTACTCGCCCAAGTGAGAATTTCCTCTTGAGATTTATTTGAAAAATTAGTGATCAATGATGCTCTAAAAGATTCTAATACCTCGTCTGGAGTATTTCGAATCGCTTTAATTCGCTCAAAGTAATCACGAATGAATGATTCATCAATTGTTTTTTCAGCACAAATGACTAATAGAGCACTCGCCTGACCAATTTGTTGTTGGTTATAGGAATGAGCCACCAGTTTTTCTTGTAGAGCTTTATTTTGAATGACAACCAACTTCAAGGGTTGAAGTCCATAAGAGGTTGCTGTCAAGTTAAATCCATTTTTTAATCGATCAATCTGTTCTGAGGTTAAAGTTTTTTCAGAATCAAATTTCTTACAGGCATAACGCCAATCTAACTGTTTAAGTATGTCCATATTATTTAAAAAAACCAAAGTTTAACAGCCATAATGAGTACCATTACAACTAAAAATATTTTTATAAATCCATCTCCTTTTTTCACAGAATATCGAGAAGCGATCCAAGCCCCTGAAGCATTTCCAATTGCCAATATCAATCCTACTACCCAATCCACTTTTCCGTTATAAGCAAAAACTGCTAGGGCTGCTATCGTATATATCAAGACCGTTACAACTTTAGTTGCATTCGTTTTTACAAGGCTCAATCGATTGAAGTAATGTAAAAAGAAAATGATGATAAAACCAATCCCAGCATTAATAAATCCTCCATAGATTCCGATAAAGAAAAATCCAATAATCGAAATCCACAAATGCTTCCCTTCTAAACGCTCTACCAGATCAGCAGCCTTCATCTTAGGCTTAAACGTGATGAGAAGTACCACAGCAATCATTATAATGGATAAAATCCTATTATAGGTCTCTCCTTTGATATCAACTGCGATATTAGCTCCAATAATAGCACCAATTGTTGCAGCAATACCTAGGTACAAGGCGAATCGCATATTGGAAACTCCTTTACTTTTAAAACCAAGGGCTGCTGTAGCCGTTTGAAAAACGATAGCAATTCTATTGGTTCCATTAGCTACTGCTGGTGGAAGGCCTAAGAATATTAAAACAGGTAGTGATATTAAAGAAGCACCCCCCGCAATAGTATTGATAAACCCTACTGTGAATCCTACGACAATCAATAAGAGGTAATGATACCAATGTTCCATAACTGCTTTATAAAGAGTTTGCTAAATTACAGAAAAGTATTTTGAATTATTTCAAATAAAAAATTAAAAAAAATAAATTAAAAAATAGTTGCCTTGAATTAAAAAAGGATGCTATATTTGCCACCGCAAAGGAGAAATGGCAGAGTGGTCGAATGCGGCAGTCTTGAAAACTGTTGAGGGTCACACCTCCGGGGGTTCGAATCCCTCTTTCTCCGCAAAAGAAAAGCCCTTAACTAAAGTTAGGGGCTTTTTTAGTTTACTTATCATTCCACTTAAAAAATATCTTTGTTAATACGATTCGATTAATAAAATAAGCGAGTAAAACCCCAAATGTATACATGACTATATATATAGGGTCAAATATGACACCGAAAAAGTAAATATCAAAATATTGTAGAACTTCACTAGTAGTCATCACAATAAAAATAATTATTGCTTTTACGTACCATTTATAATAAAGTAAAACTGATGATCATTCATGCAAAGCATAAAATATGCTGCAATAGGCACTAAAATATCAGCCGCATAACTCTGGTAAAAAATATACGATTGATCATCTAAAAAGCTTCCTACCCTAAAAATAAATACAAGAGCAATTAAAATCAATATAGCAATACTAAATCCAGTTCTTGTTTTATTTATGGTCTCTATTATAATCACTTAATATCCATTCTAGCATTTGAAGGACTAATTTGTTTTCTCAACCACTAATACGCAATCTACATTAGCAGTAGCTCCCATCATTTAAAAAGTACACTAATTTGAACTGCATATCGTGTCTGTTGACATCTAATCGGTGTACTTTGTATGCTATATCTCAATTTTTAAAGTGATCCTATTTATTCATTGAAGCAATAGTAGTATTGTTGAGGACTTCAAGTGTACAGTCTCTTACCTGTTCGAAAACCCCTTTTATTTTGCAGTTTCCTTCATCACAACCATCACAAGAAGCGTAATAGTTCAGTGATACACATGGAAGCAATGCAATGGGACCATCGATGATTCTAATAACTTCAGTCAAGGTAATGTTACTGGGATCCTTGATTAATTTATAACCTCCATTACTTCCTCTCTTGCTTGTTAAAAATCGATTGTTTTTTAATTCGTGAAGAATAGCTTCTAAGAATTTCTTCGGAATACCTTCTTTCTCAGCAATTTCAGAAGACATTATTGAACGATCTTCTTCTCTATTTTTAGCTAGGTATTGTAATGCTCTAATCGCATATTTACATTTATTCGATATCATCCTTTAGGTTTTAATCAAATTTAAACCAAATTATTTAATTATCTATTATTCCTAGTAACTATATAGGATTTGTAGAATAATTATATATATTTGCACAGTAAAACAATATACAATTATGATACTTGATCAATTTATAAGTACTAAAAGAAGATCAAAAACACTTTCTAGTTCAAATGAACAACTGAGTAGATCTATAATAAAATCGGTCAGTTGGAGAGTTATTGGAACCTTAGATACTATTGCTATCTCTTGGTTAATTACTGGTACATTAGAGTTTGCTTTATCTATAGGATTTATCGAACTCATTACTAAAATGGTCCTCTATACTGTACACGAACGTCTGTGGAATAAAATTACTTGGGGAAAAAAATTATGAGTATTTACGATAAAATAGAACTAATTAACAAGAATCTCGATGGTTTGTCATTGCTAAAAGCTTTTGAATATATCATCAAAGAGGTTGATGGGGAAATTGCATTTTCTACTTCATTCGGACAAGAAGATCAAGTACTTACGGATACTATATTTTCAAATGATTTAAATGTAGAAATCTTCACTCTTGATACCGGAAGATTATTTCCTGAAACCTATGAGGTGTTTCACAAAACACTTAACAAGTATAAAAAATCGATAAAGAGTTATACTCCCGATACGCTTCAATTAGAACAATTCATTACTGAAAAAGGACCTAATAGTTTTTACAATTCATTTGAAGATCGCAAGGAGTGTTGTCGTGTGCGTAAAATAGAACCACTCAAAAGAGCCCTAAGGGGAAAACGAATGTGGGTCACAGGTCTTAGAGCTGGTCAAAGTGAAAACAGATCAGCAACCCCCCTATTGGAATGGGATTCAAACTTTGAAATTTTAAAGTTTAATCCTTTAATCAATTGGAGCTTGGAAGCCGTTGAAGCTTATTTAGATGAGCACAAGGTACCTCAAAACAGTCTTCACAAAAAAGGATTTGTATCCATTGGGTGTCAGCCCTGTACTAGAGCTATTGAACCAGGAGAAGATTTAAGAGCTGGAAGATGGTGGTGGGAATCCAGTAAAAAAGAATGTGGATTACACGCTACCAACAAAAATTAAATAAAATAGATTCATAGAATAAAATACATCCAATGAGTGTTTTAAAACAACTAGAAGAAGAAGCGATTTATATCCTAAGAGAGGTTGCAGGACAGTTTAACAAACCTGCTTTACTTTTTTCAGGTGGTAAAGATTCCATCGTATTAGTTCAATTGGCAAAAAAGGCTTTTGCACCTGCAAAAATTCCTTTTCCACTTGTGCATATCGATACAGGACACAATTTTCCAGAAACTCTAACACAACGCGATGCCCTTGTAAAAGAGTTAGGTGTCGAATTAATCGTTCGTTATGTTCAAGATGATATCGATGCCGGTAATGTCATCGAAGAAACAGGAAAAAATGCCAGTAGAAATACCTTACAGACGACCACACTTTTAGGTGCAATCGAAGAATTAAAATTCGATGCTTGTATTGGAGGTGCTCGTCGTGATGAAGAAAAAGCAAGAGCTAAAGAACGTATTTTTTCAGTTCGTGATGATTTTGGTCAGTGGAACGAAAAACTGCAACGCCCTGAACTCTTCGATATGCTCAACGGACATATCCACAATGGAGAAAACGTTCGCGTGTTTCCAATAAGTAACTGGACAGAACTCGATGTGTGGAATTATATCAAGCAAGAAAACTTAGTCATTCCATCTATCTACTACGCTCATAAGAGAGAGGTATTTGTTCGCAATGGCTTGTTGATTCCAAATTCAGAATACATCACCCTATCTGAAGATGAAGAAGTATTCGAAGAAATGGTACGCTTCAGAACTGTTGGTGACATGACTTGTACGGCAGCAGTCCCCTCCTATGCTACTGAGCTCGATACCATTATTGGTGAGATCAGTGGATCAACTATATCGGAGCGAGGTGCTAGAATTGACGATCAACGATCGGAAGCTGCAATGGAAGAGCGAAAAAAAGTAGGATATTTTTAGAATTAGAAAGACATGGATATTATTAAAGTTGTAACCGCTGGAAGTGTAGATGACGGAAAAAGCACACTGATTGGCAGACTATTATACGAAACAAAATCATTAAAGGACGATCAAATCGCTCATATTGAAAATAAGAGTAAGAGTAAAGGATACGATTACTTAGACTTTTCATTGGCAACAGATGGTCTATTAACGGAGCGCGAACAAGGTATTACCATCGATGTTTCCAACATCTTTTTTTCAACTGATATAAGGAGATTTATCGTAGCAGACTCACCTGGACATGTTGAATACACAAGAAATATGATTACTGGTGCATCTACAGCATCCGCTGCAATTGTATTACTCGACGCTAGAAAAGGGGTGATTGAACAGACCAAACGTCACTTTTATATCACTCAACTTTTGGGAATCAATCAGGTAATCTTCGCCATCAATAAAATGGATTTAGTCGATTATAAAGAAGCTGAATTTAATTCGATTGTTAGTGATTTAAATCTATTAATTAAATCACAGGCCAATCAAGGATTACATTCTTACTTTATCCCTTTATCTGCTTTAAAAGGAGATAATGTGATCGATACATCTTCAAATACTTCCTGGTATACCGGTCCTTCATTTTTGAGTTTATTAGAATCAATTCCCATCGAAGAAGAACATCAAAACGAGGAACAATCATTTCAAGTACAATATGTGATTCGCCCTAAAACTGAAGAGTATCACGATTATAGAGGGTTTGCCGGTAAGGTGAAGTCGGGTAGCTTTTCAGTGGGCGATCTCATTAAAGTTCATCCTTCTAATCGCTTTTCAAAAGTAAAACGATTGGAAAAATACGGTGAATCTGTCGACAAGCTTCACGAAAATGAGAACGGAACCATTCTTCTTGAAGATGAAGTGGACGTATCCAGAGGAAGTAGTATTGTAGCTCAGGATTTTGAAATAAACAGCTCTAAACAATTGACAGCAACGGTTAGTTGGCTTCAAGATGCTCCTTTAAATGCTTCAGGTATTTATTGGTTGCAACAAGGAGTTCAAAAGGTTAAGGCCAAAATAAAGGCAGTACATAACACCATCGATTTAGAAACATTGACTATTAATCAAAACAATCAATTGAAATTAAACGATATCGGAGAAGTGAGCATTCAAACAGCGAGTCCTATTGTATCGAAAGCCTATAGCGATCACAAAGCTTTAGGGGCTTTTATTTTAATTGATTCTCAAACAAATAACACAGCCGGAGTAGGCTTTATCAAATAAGATGCAGAGTTTTAGAACAGAATTAGAAAACCCTATTGTCGAAAGGGATATCATAGAATTAGAGAAAAAGATATTTGAATTTAAAAACCTTCAGATAGACGAACAAAAGTTTAGAAGTTTAAGACTTGCTAGAGGAGTCTATGGACAACGTCAATTTGGAGTCCAGATGATTCGAATAAAATTGCCTTATGGTAAGGTTTCTTCCAAGCAACTAAGAAGAATCGCTGGAGTATCTGATGAGTTTTCAAATGGTAATTTACACATTACCACTCGTCAGGATATTCAAATTCATCACGTATCCTTGGATCGAACTCCTGAGTTATGGGCTGAATTAGAAAAAGATGAAATCACACTAAGAGAAGCTTGTGGTAACACCGTAAGAAATGTGACTGCATCTGATAAGGCAGGTATAGACATCGAAGAGCAATTTGATATCACTCCATATGCTCATGCCTTTTTTGAGTACTTTTTGAGAAATCCTATCTGTCAAGACATGGGTAGAAAGATCAAAGTAAGTTTTTCTTCATCAGAAAAAGATGACGCTTTGAGTTTTATTCACGATTTGGGCTTTATTCCTGTATTAAAAGACGGTAAACACGCTTTTAAAGTATTAATTGGTGGTGGAATTGGTTCACAACCAAAAGCTGCTCATGTAGTGCATGAGGCTTTAGATGCTGATCAACTTATTCCATTTAGCGAAGCAGTTATTAGAGTATTCGATCGCAGAGGAGAACGCAATAAGAGAAATAAAGCGCGTTTAAAGTTCCTTATCGAATCAGAGGGCGTAGAACAATTTTTACAATGGGTAGAAGAAGAAACTAATGCGCTCCCATACACCACCTATCCTATTGAATATAAAGAAGAAGATATTCGCTCGACTAATCTTTATAATTCATCAGTAGATATATCTAGTAAAAAGTATCAAGAGTGGTTTGAAACCAATGTATTTGAACAAAAACAAAAGGGCTTATACGCAGTGGGAATCCCAGTGGTTACAGGAGATTTTTCTTCAGATACCGCTAGGAAATTAGCAGATATCATCGATGCCTTCTGTGGTTCTGATCTTCGATTGAGTATTGGTCAAAGTATCTTGCTAAAATCGATTCAAAAGGAGAATTTACCAGCCCTGTATCAGGCATTAAATGAACTGGGCTTTACTAGAATAGGTTTTCATAAAATAAACGATATCACAGCATGTCCTGGAACTTCTACCTGTAATTTAGGAATTGGTTCAAGTATGGGATTGGCAAATGAATTACAATCTCTTATTGAAAACGATTACAGTCAATTAATTCAACAAAGAGCTCTTACAATTAAGATTAGTGGTTGTATGAATGGCTGTGGGCAACACACCATCGCCAATATAGGATTTCAGGGGATGACCCTAAAAGCTGGTGAACGAATCGCTCCTGCTACTCAAATTCTTTTAGGAGGTGGGGTTCTTAGCAATGGAAAGGGTCGTTTTGCCGATAAGGTTCTTAAAACGCCTTCAAAGCGTGTACCAGAAGTACTCAGGTGGATTTTAAATGACTTTACTCAAAATACCGATAACAATACCCTGTTTACTGATTACTACGATCAGAAGGGAACGGATTACTTCTATCAAAACCTAAAAAAATTCTCATCTACTGAAGATTTAGTGGACAGTGATTTTATCGATTGGGGTAATGACCAGTATTACAAAAAGGAAATTGGAATTGGAGAATGTGCTGGGGTGACTATTGATTTGGTTCAAACACTGATTTTTGATGCACAAGAAAGTTTTGAATTGGCTTTAGAAACACTTGAAAACAAGTCATGGTCAGATAGTATCTATCACTCTTATGCGACACAGATAAGAGCAGCTAAGGCTTTGCTAACGAAGTCTAATTCAAAGATTAATACCCACGAATCGATTATTGAATCATTCGATGAAGTCTATCCTGAATTTAAGAATGTGTTTCAATTTAAGTTTCAGGATCTCATCCGTCTAATCAATACTAACAAACCAACCGAGTTATTTGCAAAAGCCTATTCGGATCAAGCAAAGCTCGTATTGAGTTGGATCAAAGAACACACCAATGTCAACTAAGGGTAAAATAAGTTTAATCGGCGCAGGACCTGGGGATATTGAACTCATTACCGTTAAGGGAGTTCGAATCCTCAAGGAAGCTGATGTGATCCTTTACGATGCCTTAGTCAATGAAGGTTTTTTGGACTACAATCAGACTGCTGAAAAGATCTATGTAGGTAAGCGTTTAGGAAGACATTCCAAAAAGCAATTTGAAATCAATCATCTCATTGTTCAACTCGCTCAGCAAGGAAAGAAGGTCGTTCGATTAAAAGGTGGTGATGTCTCTGTATTTGCAAGAGCTAGTGAAGAATTAGAAGCTGCACAACTCTTTGGAATTGAGACAGAACTCATTCCTGGGATTTCATCCTATTCGGGAATCGCTGCAAAGCACCAGATACCACTTACCAAGAGGGGTGAAAGTGAAAGTTTTTGGGTGATTACTGGACATACTGCAAAAGGCAATGCTTCCTCTGACATAGCCTTAGCAGCTCAATCAACGGCAACCGTACTCATTTTAATGGGGATTAAAAATCTACCCTATATTATCAATGAATTTAAAAAACACAAGAGTGATTCTTATCCAATCGCTATTATTCAAAATGGAACCATGCCTAATGAAAAGGTCGTTTTAGCAGATATTGAACATATTGAACAAGCCGTTGAAGAAAACAGAATTAGCAATCCTGCTCTGATCGTTATTGGTCCAGCAGCATCTTATGCAAAAACGGTGCATTATTCTAGCTATATCAACAAACAATTAGTGTCGTGAATACCCTCTACCCTATTTTTTTAAAGACACAACAGTTACAGATTCTCATTGTTGGAGGTGGTAACGTTGCATTGGAAAAACTTGAATTCTTATGGAAATCGAGTCCTGATGCCCATATAACGATGGTCGCTCCATTTTTTAGAGAAGTAACCTTAGACTTTGTAAAGGGTAAAGACATTCAATTAATTGAAGAACAGTATCACAGACAATACCTACAAGACAAACATATTGTCATCGCTACGACCGATAGTCCAATAGTTAATCAGCAGGTTTATAGTGATTGTAGAGCTCAAAACACCCTTTGTAATGTCGCAGACAATCCACCGCTTTGTGATTTCTATATGGGAAGTATTGTCACTAAGGGAAATCTCAAGATTGGAATTTCCACCAATGGCAAATCACCTACTCTAGCCAAACGACTTAGACAGTGGTTAGAAACAGTTTTACCTGAGGATATCAATCAACTATTGGATTATTTACAACAGTATAGAGATAGTTTAAAAACGGATTTTGATGGAAAAGTCAAAGCCCTCAATAAGTTGACAAAAGACTTGATTTCTTAAGCGAAAAGTTCTTTGTAGATAATATAAAGAGCCATTAAAAGCACGAACCAACCAAATGCTTTTTTAAGCTTCTCACCTGGAATTACTTTACTAAGTGCAACTCCAATAAAAATTCCAACTACTGACAATGCGGTAATTACACCGAGAAAAGACCAATCAATGGTTAAATTCTCTACATCACCAATAAAACCAATAAGTGATTTTATGGCAATGATCATCAGTGAAGTCGCTACAGCTTTTTTCATCGGTAGTTTTGCTAGTAGCACAAGTGCAGGGATAATTAAGAATCCTCCTCCTGCTCCAACAACACCCGTTAAGACACCTACTACTAAACCTTCTACAATAATTAATGGATAGTTATATACAGGTATTTCTTGACCATCTTCGCAATTTTCTCCAATACATTTATTTCGAATCATTGCAAAGGCAGCTAAAAACATAATGATGGCAAAAAAGACCATGATGGCTATCGATTTTGTCAATTCAAAATCTCCGATGGTTATAATGTGATCAGGAATTGCTGGAACAATAAACTTACGCGTGCTGTAAACAGCTATAAAAGCAGGTATTGCAAATACGATTCCCGTTTTGAAATCCACCATTCCCTGTCGCATATTTTTGATGGCTCCAATTAGTGATGTAAATCCAACTACGAAGAGTGAATATGCAGTTCCCATTACTGGACTTAAACCAAAGAGATATACCAATACAGGAACCGTTAATATAGATCCACCCCCCCCGATGAGTCCTAAAATAACACCAATAAGCACTGCTCCTATATATCCGAAAATTGTAATGAGTTCCATAATTTAATTTAAAGTTAATGCAAATTTAGACTCTTTGTAAATTTCAGTAGGTAACAATTGTTACTTATTTAGTACATTTAAACCTCTCATTAAACAAATATTCAAATGAAATTAAAATTATTACTATTAAGCAATTTTATACTTTTAACTGTTAGCGCTCAAGAATTGCAGTTAGAGACGAACAAAAAGCAAGCTCAGTTGTTTGCTAGTACGATTTCTCAGTACGATCTAAGTAATCATCTAACCATCTATGCATCAGATGAATTTGAAGGTAGAGAAACAGGTGAAGAGGGTCAAAAGAAAGCGGTTCAATACCTCAGATCTCAATATCAGAGATTAGGTATCCCTGCTGCTCAACAGAGTGGAGATTATTTTCAAAAATTTGATTTAACCATCAAGAAAATCCCAACAGGAAGTTTGACAATTGGAACAACTACTTTTAATAATGGAAATAACTTTATGGGGTTTTCAGGAGTAACAGTAACTGATAATCATTTCGTTTATGTTGGATATGGTATCGATACGCTTTCGCATTCTGATTATGAGGGACTCGATGTTGAAGGGAAAATTGTAGTAATTAGAGCAGGAGAACCTGAGGAGCAAACTACGGATTGGGGTAGAATGTCTGAAGGATTAGAACTCAAGCAAAAGGCAGCATTTAAACACGGAGCAAAGGCCGTAATCTATATAGATCAAGCTTATTTCGATCGTATGAAAGGAAGGTTTGATTATATGAAAAATAACGACAGTGGAAGAATGTCTATCGATGCTCTGGAAAGCAGTACAATTCCAACAATATTTGGGAATGATGACTTGGCTAATGAATTACTTTCAGAAGATCAAAGACTAAGCATTCAATCAATTAAGAAGTCTGTTTCGATAGATCTTCAATCAAAAGATAGAAAAGTAGGAACAGAAAATGTGGTGGCTTATCTAAAAGGATCAGAATTACCAGAGGAGTATATTGTTATTTCGTCACATTTAGATCACGTAGGTGTTAATGACAAAGGGGAAGTCTTTAACGGAGCTGATGATGATGGATCCGGCACGGTAGCTCTTCTAGAAATCGCTGAAGCTTTTAAAAAGGCTGCTGACAGTGGAAATGGACCAAGACGATCTGTAGTGTTTTTACATGTAACTGGTGAAGAAAAAGGCTTGTTAGGTTCTAGATATTATACAGATGTAGATCCTGTATTTAGTCTTGATAAAACCATCGCTAACCTTAATATTGACATGGTTGGTAGAATTGACCCTAAAAGAGAAGGAAACAGAGATTACGTTTATTTAATTGGTTCCGATAAATTGAGTTTAGAATTACACCAGATTTCAGAGCTTGTAAACGATGAATTCATGGATATTGAACTCGATTACACCTATAACGATGAAAACGATCCTAATCGTTTCTACTATCGTTCTGATCACTACAACTTTGCTAAGAATAATATTCCGATTATTTTTTATTTTAATGGAACTCACGATGATTATCACAGGGAATCGGATACGGTTGATAAGATCAATTTCGATCTTTTAGAAAACAGAGCTCGTTTAGTATTCCATACAGCATGGGAAATAGCAAATAGAAACAAGGCTATCACCGTAGATAGAATATCTGAAAGTATAGAATAGACAGATTACTAGTTAATCTAGTGTAAATAGATCAGTTGTCAACTAAGGATTTTAGTTGATCTTAAGAACATCATTAAGGAGAATTTAGATTCTAATTAATGGTGTTTTTTTTCTAGGTACCAAAACAGTATTGGCCAGGCAATTACTGATAGGATTGCAATTATATTCATTACTTCTACGCCTACCATTGATTTGAGTTTTAAGATTAATACTCCGTAAAATCAATTAAAATTACATCATAAATTCGAATCTGAACATGATAAAAGTTTGGTTTTTTAGTAGAATACAAAAATTGATTGATGAGATAAATTCACAAAAAAAGCCCCCTAAATAGGAGGCTTTATTTTTGGGTGGAAGACCGGGTTCGAACCGGCGACCTCTGGAACCACAATCCAGCGCTCTAACCAGCTGAGCTACAACCACCATTTAAGCGATTGCAAATGTAATATGTTTTTAGTTTTAAACCCAAAAAAAAATTGAGGAAATTTAAATTAAATCGTCTAAAGATTTTACAGCGACATAACGCTCTGTTGTAAAACCTTCTGCTGCCTCTACTCCAATGAGCCTTCCTAAGTCTTTAGCTCTGTAATGTACCGAGTCTAAAAAGTTCTTACTGCTGATTGGTGTATTGGGTTCTTTAGTGTTGGGATTATAGATTTGAGAAGCATAGGCTTTAATCGATTCCATCTTTTGCTCGATGGTGTCACTGACATCCACAACAAAATCTGGATCTATATTTTTCCACTGTATATAATGATATACTACTTGAGGCCTCCATTGTTGTTGGGGACCATTTTCATCTTCTGTTTCAATTCTTTTTAATCCACTCAAAAAGCAAGAATCACTTACTAATTTAGAACCTTTTCCATGATCTATATGACGATCATCTATCGCATTACAGAGTACAATTTTAGGTTGGTATTTTCGAATGGCTTTAATTACTTTTAATTGACTCTCTCTATCATTTTTAAAAAATCCATCCGCTAAATCCAAATTCTCCCTAAAAGATATTCCTAGTATTTTATTAGCAGCAGCGCTTTCTTTTTGACGAATTTCAACAGAACCTCTAGTTCCTAATTCTCCTTGAGTTAAATCGACAACAGCAACTGTTTTACCTTCTTTAACTGCTTTAGCAATCGTTGCTCCTGCTCCTAATTCTACATCGTCTGGATGTGCCCCAAAGGCTAATATATCTACTTTCATCTTATTGTATTTGCTTTAATGCTTGTTCGATATCCTCAATTAAATCAGATACTTCTTCGATTCCAAGTGAGAAACGAATAAGCTTGTCTTCTATTCCAGCTTCTTTGCGCTCCTGTTCACTTAAAAGTGAATGTGAGGTCTTACTCGGTGCAAGCATTGTGCTTTCCACTCCAGCTAAACTGAGCGAAGGCTTTATGAGTTTTAAAGCTGAAAAGAATTCTGAAGAATTGAGCTGTTCTTTAAGCTCAAAAGAGACAATAGCACCAAACTTAGTCATTTGTTCTTTGGCAAGTTCGTGTTCAGTATGACTTTCAAGACCTGGATAATACACCTTTTCAACTAAAGGGTGATTTTCGAGGTATAAAGCCATTGTCATCGCATTATCGCATTGAGCGTTTACACGAAGTGCCATCGTTTTCATAGAGCGCTCTAAGAGCCATACGGTATAATCACTGAGACTACCTCCAAAATTGATAGCGATAGACCATATTTTATCGATGTTTTCTTTTGATGCTGCCACAGCTCCTGCGGCAATATCAGAATGACCTCCCATATATTTTGTTGCAGAGTGAATCACAACATCGATTCCAAAATCATCTGGAACTTGAATAATGGGGCTTGCAAAAGTGTTATCGATAAGCGATATCAATTGATTCTTTTTGGCAAACTCCCCTACCATTTTAAGATCGGTGATTTTTAAAAGTGGATTGGATGGAGTTTCAACATAGACCATCTTTGTATTAGGTCGTAGTTCTCTTTCAAAATCTTCTTTGTTTAAACCGTTTGTAAAACTGTACTCAATCCCAAATCGAGTAAATTCTTTGTGTATAAAGTTAACTGTACCACCGTAGAGTGCATTTTGAAATATAACGTGATCTCCGTGCTTTAGAAAGGCTAAAACAGCAGTGCTTATAGCAGCCATACCACTTCCAAATATCATTCCTGCTTCTTTGTGTTCTAATGCAGCAATCTTTTTTGAAAGACCTTCTTGATTAGGTGTGTTAAAATATCTGGGGTAGCGTTTTACATCGACATTTTCATATGCGAATGAAGAGCTAACAAATATTGGAGATACAGCACCTTTGTGTTGCTTATCTTCCGCTTCGCCGGTATGTACACAGGTGGAATTAATCCCCAAGGGTTCTTGTGCCATGGTTTTATTTTTAATTAAAGATACAAACTTCGTTTCAATCGAAATTCTACGATTTATTCTGAACAGAACGGTATCTCAAATAACTCGTTACTCCCAATAATAAAACTACTCCTAAGGTATACCAAATAAAGTTAGGGGTAATTACTTGATCTCCACTCGCATAAGAATGTAGTCCAGAGAGATAGAAGTTAACACCAAAATAAGTCATCATGATACTTGCATAAGCTATGACACTCATAAAACTAAAGGTCCACTTCCCTCTAAGGCCTGGAATCAAACGAGCGTGAATTACAAAGGCATAGATCATAATTGAAATCAGTGCCCATGTTTCTTTTGGATCCCAACCCCAATAACGACCCCAGGATTCATTAGCCCACATTCCACCAAGGAAATTTCCAATGGTGAGCATCACCAGTCCAACGGTAAGCGACAATTCGTTTAAAACAGTCAACTCCTTTATATTTAGTTCCATTTTCTTTTGGTTGTTCTTATTGATTAACAACATCAAAATCATAGTAACAAATCCAATAATCATTCCAACACTGAGTGGACCATAACTTCCAACGATGATCGCTACATGTATCATCAGCCAATAACTATCTAGTACTGGTTGCAAATTTGCAATTGAAGGGTCAACCCAACTTTGATGAGCAATCCAGAGTAGCATAGAAGCCACAAAGGTTGCAGAAGCGAGACTTAAAGGACTCTTTCTACCCAAATACAATCCCATTCCAAGAGTCGCCCAGGAAACGTATAAAACACTCTCATAGGCATCACTCCATGGAGCGTGTCCTGAAATATACCAACGAACTCCAAGACCAATAGTGTGAATTAAAAAGGAAATTCCAATGAGTATTGCAAAACCTTTAATGGCGTAATTGTATATTTTTCGGTCTTTAAAAATTTGAAATATCAACACTAAGAACATCAATACACCAAACATAATGTTGTAGTGATACAATCTATTAAAAGGATCTGCTTTGTTATATCTGATTTCAACATCAATTTTTTGATCCGAGGGCATCACTTCTGCTCCATTTTGTTTTTGGTTGATTTTAAGAGCTTCTAATACTTTGTTTGACTCTTGGTAATCAGAATTATTTAAAGCATTGTAAAGTGTTGATTTGTAATAGCGTAATCCATTCTTAACAAAATTAGCATAGAGTGAATCTCTAACTTCATAGCCATCTCTTTGATATTCAACATCAGAAATCCATTTGTTGTTCTCATCGTTCACTAAAGGAAATACTTTGACAATTTCTCCAGACAATGCTCTGTTTAAGAGTCCTAATTTAAGATCGATTTCTCTAAAGTCTTTTTGAAATTGATTCGGTGTATTGGTCGCATAGGCCTCTTGAAGGTAAGGGGCTAATTTATACCTCCCCTGTGCATCAAAAAAATCGACCGCTTTTACTAATTTCTTACCCTTTGGAATCCCTATAATCTTGCGAAGACTATCGTTCTTTCCTTGTTTATCTAATGTGATAAACTCAACATTATACCACATTTCAGGGTTGAGTTGCATGGATAAGAAGACCTGATTGGCATCATAACCTTCGAAATGATCCTTGCGACTCAATTTTCTGAGTAATTCAGAAGCATAGGTGTTGATGGGCTTCATACGACCATTATCATCTTGGATGACCAGATAACCAAATTGATTCGCATGCTCCTTATCGACCATATACTCTTTTACCCATTTTAAGGGATCAGATGTGTTTTCTGTTTGGTGCTTATGATCGTCTTCTACAGTTTGTGCTTGAATACCCATACTCATCAAGACCATCAAAACTGTTAAAGCCGCTTTTTTGTTTTTAATTTCATCAATGGATCTAGAAAGCTTTTTAAAGCGAGTTTCACCAAAGAAGAAAATTGCAATCATTCCTATATAAAGTAGAATATATCCTAAATAAGTGATATTGGTTCCCCACCAATCGTGATTTACAGAGAGCACTGTTCCTTTTTCATCTGGATCAAAGCTCGATTGAAAAAAGCGATAGCCTTTGTGATCCAATACGTGGTTCATATAGATATCGAAATCAAATGACTGCTCATCTTCTACTGTAATCTTACTCATAAATGAAGAGTATCCTTTCTCGGTACCAGGATACTTTTCTGCGATAAAATCTTTGAGGTGAATTGCAAATGGCAATTCGTAAACTTTAGACCCATAGCCTACGGTGAATTTTAGCCCCCCTAGTTCTAAGGGTTCTGAATAGGAACTCATTCCCTTTTGTCCTAGAACAGTGATTTCCTCTGATTGGTCCCCTACGGTGATTTTAAAACGAACCGCATCTTTAGCTTCAGCAGCTCCCATTTCAGCTTTGACGATCCCCTTTTTACCGTAGATAATCGGCTCAGGAATCACAAATTGAAATTCAGAGAAATTATAAAGTGAACGCAACTGCAATTCAGTAGTCTGATCCGCTACAACACGATCAGTATATTGATCAGCCATTCTCAAAAAACTTCCCTCAAAAGGAGAATTAATAGAGTAACTACCGTCTTTTAAACTAATATTAATGGCTCCATCGGTGGGAGAATTAAAAGCAAATAATACGTTGTGAATGTTTTCAACAGTTCCTTCTTTGATATAGTGTTCGTCTCTTGATCCAGTAGAAGAAGTAACGATTTTTAAAAATGCCTCTCCATTTTCATCTGCGACAATACCAGATGTCATCCCTGCTCTAAAATCTACAAACTCCATTTTAAAGTCTGTTTGATCAAAGTTTTTCTTCCACGGAAGTGATGATTTGATTGCCTGTGGGGTTACAAGGATGTCGTCTTGAAAATTTCTTCTGAGTATCTGACCGTCCATTTCACCATCAACCATCAATGTTAAATAGGTTTTATCTGAATAAAAAACCTTTTCAGAAACCCCTTCTCTAATGGGCATCATTCCTTCAAAACTGATATAACGAGTTACAAAAGCACCAAGAATTATAAAGATCCAAGCAAGGTGAAGAACAAGAACTGCTAATTTTTCCTTTCTAAGCAATCGATACTTTGCAATATTTCCAATGAAATTAATCATAAAAAAGAGCATGATTGCTTCAAACCAACTCGTATTATAGATCCAAATTCTTGCAGTTTCAGTACTGTACCAACTCTCAATAAAAGTTCCAAGTGCCATTGCAACAGCAAAAGCAATAAACAATACCGCCATCAAACGGGTTGAAAACAAATAATTTTTGATTAAATCCATAGTAAAATAAATAGCAGAGCAAAAGTAAGTACTTCTTATCTACTAAATAAATTTTAGCTTAAAATTTAAGATGCATTTAAGGAAATTGACTTCCCTTTTTGTATTTTCGCTCGTATGATTGAAGTAACTATTATAGGAACTGGAGCTCTTGCTCGAAATTTATATCACGCTTTTATCGAAAGTGATCAGGTCCATCTTCAAATTATTGGTAGATCCAAAGAAGCACTTCAATTTTTCACAAATTCAACTACCACAACTGACTTTAAAAAAGCCAAATTATCTGAAGTAATACTGTTGGCGGTATCAGATTCAGCAATCAAAGAATGCGAAGCTGCTATAGGAGTTCATCAATCGGTGATTGCTCATTGCGCAGGGTCGTTTCCTTTAAACAATTTAACATCAGAAAATGCTGGTGTCTTTTACCCTCTGCAAACCTATAATGACAAAAGTTTTGTCAATTTTGATAGCGTACCAGTTTTACTTGAAGCTAAAAACAAAAAGACATTTAATGCTTTAAAGAATTTGGCTAGCATCCTATCAACTGATGTCCGAGAGCTCGATTCTAACAAGCGCAAAGAAGCTCATTTAGCTGCAGTCTTTGCTAATAATTTTAGCAATTATTTATTTGGTTTGAGCAAAGAACTATTAACTGATTTTGAACTTCCTGGTGATTTATTGAATGAATTAATTCTTCAAACTGCTAAAAATGCAGTAGCTTTTGATCCCAAAATGATTCAATCAGGCCCCGCTAGAAGAAAGGATCTAGAAACCATTGAAGAACATTTAAAAATGATCAAAGATCCAAATCACAAAAAAAGATACGAGCAGTTAAGCAATGCTATAAAAGACCTATATAATGAGTTATAAAGAATACTTACATAAAATTGACACCTTTATATTTGATGTGGACGGTGTATTTACCGATGGAACCGTTCAAATTAGTGAACAAGGACAATTATTACGAACTGTCAGTGTTAAAGACGGTTATGCTGTAAAGCAAGCACTAAACCTAGGATATACCATTTGTTTGATCTCCGGAGGAACAGATCCTGGAGTACAAAAGCGATTTGCTGCACTTGGGGTTGAACATATATACTTAGGAGCTTCATACAAGATGGAGGCCTTTGAAGATTTTATTCATAAAACAGGCACTAAACCAGAAAACATCCTCTATATGGGAGATGATATTCCAGATATTCCACCTTTAAAAGCAGTAGGATTAGCGACCTGCCCTCAAGATGCTGTTCCTGAAGTAAAGGAACTATCCCATTATATATCTCATCGAATTGGAGGTGATGAGTGCGTTAGAGATGTGATTGAACAAGTACTTAAAGTGAGAGGTGATTGGCCTCCTGCTTATGATGCTAAAAACGACTAGTTCATGGATTTGAATTGTAAGGTAGTATTGGGATCTTCTTCTCCTAGAAGGAAAAACTTTTTTAAGGATATGGGAATTGATGTTGAAATCAGGACCCAAGAAGTTGCAGAAGAATATCCAAATCATTTAGTCAAAGAAGAAATCACCGATTACTTATCTATTTTAAAGGCTGAACCATTAAAAAAGGGACTTTCTGATGATGAGGTCCTCATTACTTCGGATACCATTGTATGGTTTGAAAACAAAGCTCTTGGCAAACCATCAGATTATAATCACGCTGTAGAAATCTTAGAGCTACTCTCTGGTAATTGGCACGAGGTCTATACCTCTGTGTGCTTTACTTCTTCTCAAAAACAAGTGGTAGTCAATGCGATTACTAAGGTTAAATTCAATGATATTTCAAGAGAGGACATTGAGTATTACATTAATGAATACCAACCATATGACAAGGCTGGAGCTTATGGAATCCAAGAGTGGATAGGCTTAATTGCTGTCGAAAAAATAGAGGGTTCTTTTAACAATGTTGTGGGTTTACCAACAGCACTAGTCTACCAAACATTAACAAAATTTTGTAATTCCTAAGAACTAAAATATTGTATTTTGGTTCAAAAGGAATTCCATGAACACACGCTCAATCTTTTTTAGTTTACTTCTTTTTTGTAACCTTCATCTGTTTGCACAACAACACAGCACTAAATCTTCTTCTGAACTACATTTAGACTTACAAAAGCTCAATTTCTTAGGAAGAGTGATGTTTGTAGCAGCGCACCCTGATGATGAAAACACACGATTAATATCTTATTTAACCCATCAATTACACGCTAAAACAGCCTATTTAGCAATGACAAGGGGTGATGGAGGCCAAAACCTTATAGGTACAGAGATACGTGAGCTCTTGGGAGTTTTAAGGACAGAGGAACTCAAAAAAGCGCGTTCCATTGACGGTGGAGAGCAGTATTTTACGAGAGCAATTGATTTTGGTTATTCAAAGCATCCAGACGAAACCTTAAGAATATGGGACAAACAAGAACTATTAACTGATATAATCGATCGGATTCGATTGTTTAAACCAGACGTCATTATCAATCGATTTGATCACCGAACTCCTGGCAGTACTCATGGTCATCACACCACATCTGCCATTCTTTCTGTGGAAGCCTTTGATTTAATCGATAATACAAAATTATTTCCGCTCAGAACTGCAACTGAATCTTGGAAACCCAAACGTTTGTTTTACAATACCTCTTGGTGGTTTTACGGATCAGTTGAAAAATTTGAAGAGGCTAACAAAAATAACCTTTTGAAATACGATGTAGGAGTTTATTACCCTTCACTGGGAATCTCTAACAATGAGATTGCCTCCATAGCTAGCAGTCAACACCTTTGTCAAGGTTTTGGAAGACGTTTACAAAGAGGTTCAGAAAACGAATACTTAGAACTCATCAAGGGAAGTAAACTCTCAACAGGAGATCTATTTGAAGGAATTGACACCTCTTGGAATCGAATTAAAGGTGGTCAGGCGATAGAACAACTTCTCAAGCCACTGGAAGAAAATTTTAATTACGCCCATCCTTCATCTCATACTCCTGTTTTACTTCAAGCCTATACCCTACTCAATAATTTAGAAGACAGTTTTTGGAAACGAGAGAAAACAAAGGAATTGATTGATTTTATTTTGGCAGTAAATGGAATTTTTATTGAAACAAATGCAACCAAAGCTTATACAAACCCTGGTAGTGATGTTGAATTCATTCTTGAAGCCATCAATCGATCAAACAATCGAGTAAGCATTCAAAGGGTTGAATCCAATTATCAAACAACGAATTCAATCAAAGAATTCTCACTTGAAAACAATCAAAAGACAAGCACTAAATTAAATGTGCATCTAGACCAAGGAACACCATACAATACTCCCTATTGGCTCGATAAATCCACCGATGGTATTGGAATGTACTCCACTAATAATACCGACTTTATCGGTCTTCCAAATACTCCTAATCCCATAAAGTTTAAAATCCTTTTAACGATAAATGGAGTTGCAATTCCAATTGAAAGAACTGCCGTCCATCGCACTTCTAAACCTGACAAAGGGGAACTGCTAACAAATTTTAGTGTTCTTCCTAAAATTAGCTTAGAATTCAAAGACCAAGTGAGTCTCTTTACCGATTTACACCCCAAGACCATTCAGGTAGAAGTCAAAGCGCTCAGCAATTCTATCGATGGTGAAGTCTATTTAGAGATTCCCGACTCATGGAGTATTGAACCTAAAAAACACATATTTGACTTTGAAAGCCAAGGCGAATCGCAACTGTTATCTTTTAAACTGACTCCATCCAAAACCCAGGGAAGCTATACCATCATGGCTAAAGCAAAAATTGACAATCAGATCTTCGACAAACAACACATAGTTATTGATTACGATCATATACCCAAACAAGATGTCTTACTACCCGCCTCATTTAAAGCAGTTAAACTCTCCATTGAAAAAAGAGGAGAACGTATCGCTTATATCATGGGAGCTGGAGATCAGATTCCTGAGAGTTTAGAACAAATTGGATATCAAGTCGACTTAATTTCTATAGAATCGATTACTTCAGATCTTTTAGAAGCCTATGATGCTGTAGTTTTAGGTATAAGAGCCTACAATGTCTATCCTGAATTGAAAACTAAACAAGCCATATTACTGGATTATGTTTATAAGGGAGGAATCATGATTACCCAATACAACACCAGTGGAAGATCTGGTTTGGATTTATCAGACGTATCACCCTATTCGCTTCAATTGTCAAGAGATCGTGTTGCTGAAGAAAATGCAGAAGTTAGATTTTTACTTCCTAAACATCCTGTTTTAAACTATCCCAATAAAATTACTGAGGGAGATTTTGACAATTGGGTTCAAGAAAGAGGCTTGTATTTTCCAAATCAATGGGATTCTAAATTCGCCGCACCATTGGATATGAACGATTTAGGTGAAACTCCAAAACAAGGTAGCTTATTGATTGCTCCTTATGGAAAGGGAACCTATATCTATACAGGTATCAGCTTCTTTAGAGAACTACCTGCAGGAGTTGCGGGTGCTTATAAACTATTTGCAAACCTATTATCACAAAACAACAATTAATATGAAGTGGAAATCTTGGTATGGTCTGGTACTAGCTGCAAATGCGATCTATATACTTTTGTTTTACCTTTTAATGACTAACTACTAATATGAGCACTATTGATTGGATGATCCTTATAGGTACACTATTGTTCATTATTGGATACGGTTATTGGAAAACAAGAGGGGCTCAAAGTGTAGAAGATTATGTACTCGCTGGTAACAACACTCCTTGGTGGACGATCGGTTTGTCGGTCATGGCCACACAAGCATCTGCAATTACATTCTTATCCACTCCTGGACAGGCCTTCCACGATGGAATGGGATTTGTTCAGTTCTATTTTGGACTTCCCTTGGCCATGATTGTCATATGTGTGGTGTTTATTCCTCTTTATTACAAACTTAAGGTTAGAACAGCCTATGAATTCTTAGAAAATCGCTTTGGAGTTCAAACAAGAACGCTTACTGCCCTACTCTTTTTAGTGCAAAGAGGTCTTGCTGCTGGAATTACCATCTTTGCACCGGCTATTATCCTATCGGCTATTTTGGGTTGGCCACTTCGAATACTGGTCATAATCATTGGAATATCGGTGATGATCTATACCGTAAGTGGTGGAACCAAAGCAGTAAATGTGACTCAGAAACAACAGATGTTTATCATGTTTTCTGGAATGACACTCGCTTTTTTCTACATCTTAAAGAGTTTTCCATCTGAGCTAAATTTTAACAATGCACTCTCATTAGCAGCAGTACATGACAAACTCAATATCTTAGATTTTAGTTTTGATACCAGTAGTAGATATACCATTTGGAGCGGACTCACCGGAGGATTCTTCTTAGCATTGTCTTATTTTGGAACAGATCAAAGCCAGGTTCAACGCTATTTAACAGGTAAATCCATCAGAGAAAGTCGTCTTGGACTTATCTTTAACGGACTCTTAAAAGTGCCTATGCAGTTTTTCATATTGCTAACAGGTGTTATGGTCTTTGTTTTTTATCAAATCAATCCAAGCCCTATTCACTTTAATCCCTTGACCAAAGAGCGTTTGATCGAATCTAATTACAGAGAAAACTTTAAGGCATTAGAGGGCAAATATCAAAATCTTGAAAAGGATAAAAAGAAAGCACAATTAAATTATATCGAGGCTTTAAATTCTGAGGATGAATCACAAATAAACAGCACTAAGAAAGTCCTTAAGTCCATCGACTCAGATGAAAAATACTACAGAAAAGCTGCAAAGGAACTCCTTGAAAAAGCAGCTCCAGAACTAGAATCTAACGACAAGGATTACGTATTTATACATTACATACTCAACAATCTACCCATTGGCCTGATCGGTTTACTTCTAGCTGTGATTATGTCGGCTGCGATGTCATCTTCAGCCTCTGAACTCAATGCTCTTGGAACAATTACTGCAATTGATCTCTATCAAAGGCATCACAAGAAAAAAGAAAACGCAGAACACTATCTTAAAGTTTCCAAACTTTTTACTCTAGCTTGGGGATTAATAGCAATTGGAATTGCTTCAATTGCAAACCTTTTTGACAATCTAATTCAATTGGTTAATATCATAGGGTCAATCTTTTACGGAAATATTTTAGGGATCTTTTTAATTGCCTTTTTTATAAAATTAATTCAAGGAAAAGCTGTCTTTAAAGCAGCTATAATTACTCAGATCGTAGTTCTTTTAGTTTATTATTTAGATTGGATGTCCTATTTATGGCTTAACCTATTAGGATGTATTTTAGTAGTTCTAATCAGCTTTGTAATTCAAAAAGTTACGATTAAAACAAGTGCCTAATTATCCGTAAAATCACAGCGGGCTATTGTAAAGAGATAGAATTTTAATTAGTAAATAAAAAAACATTTACTATATTTAATTTCTTTAACTCTCAATTTTATGAAAAAATCCCTTCTTCTACTGATTCTATTTAGTTTTAGTACTCATTTTTATGCTCAAAAGATGAGCAAACAAAAGAAAGAAATAGTCGCTTCCATTGAACGTCATCAAGACAAATTAATAGAAATTAGTGATTCCATATGGGCTCTTGCTGAAACAGCCTTTAACGAAACTAAATCAGCTGAATTATTAGCTTCTTATGCTGAAGAAAACGGAATGAAGGTTGAACGTGGAGTCGCGGGTATTCCCACAGCTTTTACAGCGACCTATGGCTCCGGAAAACCAGTGATAAGTATTTTGGGAGAATTTGACGCACTTCCTGGTATTTCACAAAAATCACAGCCTTCAAAAGAACCTCTTGTAGAAGGGGCTCCTGGACATGGATGTGGACACAATATGTTTGGAACAGCTTCACTTGGAGCAGCTATAGCGATCAAGGAACAGATCGAAGCAGGTAAATTACAGGGAACCGTTAAGTTTCTTGGAACTCCTGCTGAAGAAAAGTTTTTTGCAAAAGTATGGATGGTCAAAGAAGGTTTGTGGGACGATGTCGATGTCAATGTGAGTTGGCACCCTGGATCAAATATCGAAGCTGATGCACAAAGCTCTCTAGCTTTAGTTGATTTTAAAGTTGAATTTTTTGGTCAAGCTGCACACGCCTCTGCTGATCCATGGAATGGTAGATCCGCATCTGACGCCTTAGAATTATATACCACTGGTATCAACTATTACCGCGAACACATTCGTCCAACAGTACGCATACACTATCATATTCAAGACGGAGGTCAGGTTGTAAATGTTGTGCCTGATTACTCAAGACTTTGGGTACGCGTTCGTGACACCAAGCGCAAGGGCATGAATGTCGTTTACGAGCGAATTAAAGAGATGGCTGAAGGTGCTGCAATTATGGCTGATGTTGATTATAAGATCTCATTAATTTCAGGAATCTATGAAGTTTTGGTCAATAGAACAGGTGAAGAAGCGATGCAGAAAAATTTAGAATTATTAGGACCTATCACTTATACCGATGAAGAAATAACTTATGGTAAAAAAATCCAAGAAGCTACAGGAAAACCTCAGGTAGGATTTGATTCTAATATTAACCCCCTACTCGAAACTCAAGAACACCCTATGGGAGGTTCAACAGATGTAGGTGACGTGAGTTGGGTCGTTCCTAACATCAATCTTTCAGTTACAGTTGCTCCTAAGGATACTCCTTGGCATTCCTGGGCAGTTATCGCATGTGGATCAATGAGTATTGGACATAAAGGGATGCTCTATGCCTCAAAAGCGATGGGAATGACCATGGTGGATTTGTTTAATAATCCTAAACTGGTATCCGACATGAAAAAAGAATTTAAAGAGCGAAAAGGAAACGAAATTTACGAGCCAATGATTGATGGCCCACCACCATTAAAATATGAATAAAACATTCCTATCGGATCTATGAAGTTAAATTTTAAACAACTCGCAATCATCTATTTTATAATGTTATATCTACATATAACAGCAGTTGTCTATTTTCCATCAGTGGAACCTTTCACCAAACCTTTTCTTATGCTTATACTTCTTTATTGGTTGTATACACATAAGAGCAGAATTACCAACAAAGGTGTTTTTAATGCTACAGCACTCGCTTTAGTATTTTCTCTGATTGGAGATGAATTCATGGTTTTTGAGGTTGGTAGGCCACTAGTATTTTTAGGTGGGCTTTCAAGTTTTTTAATCGCTCATTTATTTTTTATTAGAGCTTTTTCTTTTCAAAGAAATAAGAAATTAAAAGTTAGCAACAGTTTTTTATTCAGTTTGATGCTTCAAGGGGTTATCATCTTTATGATATTTGACAAGCATATAGATAATCAGCTTAAAATTCCAATGTATCTGTATTGTTTAGTGATCATATCTATGGTTAATTTTGCCTATTTGAGAAAAGATTCTATTGATCGTTGGAATTGGAATATAGGAGTAATCGGTGCATTTAGTTTTGTGATTTCAGATTTGCTTTTAGCCTATAATGCTTTTGTAACTCCCTTTAAATTTGCTCCTTTTGTCTTATTGACTCACTATGGAATTGCTCAGTTTTTGATCGTAAACAGTATTATCTATTCTTTTGAAGCTCCAAAGGATTAATCACCTCCAGACCTATCCAATACGCCACTCTGTAATGTGGCCAAATAAGCCCATGGATTATATTAAAATCGAAGGAGATGAGTCTGCTTTGCATTTTGGTATAGAAGTCGAGGGAGTGATCTGTTCAGTGGTTTCTCTTTTTATTGAAAAGGATCAAGCCCAAATACGAAAGCTAGCTACATTGATCGATTATCAAAACAGATCTTATGCAACTAATTTAATGACACATTGTATAGAACACTCCAAAAAGCTTCAGCTAAAAAGCATATGGCTTAATGCACGAGCTGATAAAATTGGATTTTACAAGCGTTTTGGTTTTGAATCAACCGATTCAACTTTTGAAAAGGGAGGAATCTCTTATGTAGTGATGTCTCTTAAACTTCTTTGATCCGTTCGATTTTCGCACCTAAAGACTGAAGTCTTGGAACAATGTTTTCGTACCCTCTGTCGATTTGCTCTACATTGTGAATTATCGATGTTCCTTTGGCAGAAAGGGCTGCAATCAAAAGAGATACTCCAGCTCTTATATCTGGAGATGTCATTACAGTGGCCTTGATTTGGTGTTTAAAATTGTGCCCAATCACCGTTGCTCTATGAGGATCACATAATATAATTTTTGCTCCCATATCGATTAACTTATCGACAAAGAACAATCTGCTTTCAAACATCTTTTGATGGATAAGAACTTCTCCTTCTGCTTGAATTGAAGTTACTAAAAGCACAGATAAGAGGTCAGGAGTTAGTCCTGGCCAAGGTGCATCGGCAAGAGTTAAGATAGAACCATCTATAAAAGACTGGATCTTATATCCATCTTTGTGAGCGGGAATAAAGATATCATCACCCTTTTTTTCAATGGTAATTCCCAATCTTCTAAAAGCTTCTGGAATTTGACCAAGGTGTTTCCAAGAAACATCTTTGATAGTGATTTCTGATCTGGTCATCGCAGCTAATCCTATCCAAGATCCAATTTCAATCATATCTGGAAGCATTCGATGGGAAGCTCCACCTAATCGATCAACACCTTCTATTGTCAAGAGATTTGATCCTATTCCACTGATTTTAGCCCCCATTTTATTTAACAGCTCACAGAGTTGTTGAAGATAGGGTTCACAAGCAGCATTGTAAATAGTAGTGGTTCCTTCTGCTAGTACTGCAGCCATTACTATATTTGCAGTTCCAGTCACAGAAGCTTCATCGAGTAAGATATAGCATCCTTTTAGGCGATCTGCCTCTACCCCATAAAAGTGTTCTTCTCTTATGTATCTAAAGCTAGCTCCAAGCTTAATAAAGCCTTCAAAATGAGTATCTAATCTTCTTCTACCAATTTTATCACCTCCTGGCTTAGGAATATATCCCTTGCCAAAACGGGCTAATAGAGGACCTACAAGCATAATAGAACCTCTTAATCCTCCACCATCTTTTTTAAATTGTTCAGAGGTGAGATAATCCATATTTATCTCATCAGCTTTAAAGGAATAAATTCCATTTGAAAGTTGTTTGACTTTAACCCCTAAATCTCTAAGCAAGTCAATTAATTTATTGACATCAACGATATCTGGAATATTTTCAACTACCACTTCTTCATCTGTGAGTAAAACAGCACAAAGGATTTGTAGGGCTTCATTCTTAGCTCCTTGAGGAGTGATTTCACCTGAGAGCTGATGACCTCCCTCAATCTTAAATATTCCCATATCTAAATGAGTTTAAAACCTCTTTTTTCGGTTTTGGTTATTATTGCGTTGATGTTTCTTGTTTTGAGGGCGTTGCTGATTGTTGTATTTTAAAATTTGTTCACTAGAAGTGAGCTCATCTTTATTTTCAGCTAAATTGATTTGACCATTGGAAAGTTCCAACAAATGGTTGTAAATCACAGAATCGTCTACTGTATCCTTATTCCAATTGAGGTAACACTTTTTCATATGATTAGCAATCACTAGTTCCAATCCATCTCTCTTATCTCCTTTTTCCCAAGATATAGCAACATCGATCATTCTTTTGATATTGTTTCCGTAAAAACGATACTTAGGAGCGTTTTGTGGATAATCTAAAGGATCTGGCTTTTGAGACAAAGTTTCCTGAGGAGTAATAGGAAATGGTGAATCAACATCCAATTGAAAATTCGACATAATAAAGAGCTGATCCCACAATTTGTGTTGAAATTCAGGAACATCTCTCAAATGCGGTTGAAGGTTTCCCATTACCGATATAATGGCTTGAGCAGTTTTGTTGCGCTCTTCACGATCAGCAATACTCACTGCGTGGTCAACCATTTTTTGAAAATGTCTTCCGTATTCAGGAATGTGTAATGCAGAACGTTCTGTATTGTACTCTAGGTGTTCTAATTGGTCCAAATTATTGGGGTTTAATTCATGAAGAAAGTGGTAAAAATACAAATAATTACACTCAATTACTAGTTAAAGAGAAATTACTCCCTCAACGACACTAACCTCTTTGTATTTTACAACAACATCCTCTGCAGATTCTAGTCTCATTTTAATACTTACACTGGTGTAAGTTCCTTTGGAAGACTGTCTGTGGTTGATTTGAGCATGTGGCTCGTTAAAGATACTATTAATCGCTTTTATTTTTTCCTCTGAAGAAGGAACTATAAATTTAAACAAATATTCTGCCGGCCATGAAGTTGTTTCCTTGAGTTGGCCGATTAATTTTGAATAAAATTCTTCTGTTTTGTTTTCTTTCATAATCTTTTACTTTGCAAATATAGTGATGTTCTTCATATGTTAAAGTCAAAATCAATTTCATTAACTTGCACCTTTAAAATGATACCAAAAACATGCCAAAAAAAATTGTGATTAGCGGAGGCCCTTCTTCGGGAAAAACAAGTCTTATTGCAGCCTTAGAGAAGATAGGGCATTCCTGTATACATGAGGTTTCTAGAGAGATAACGCTACAGGCACGACAAAACGGCATAGAACACCTCTTTAGGACCGATCCACTGTTGTTTTCACAAATGCTTCTAGAGGCAAGAGTTGAACAATTTAGAGCAGCTGATCAAATAGATAGCGATTATGTCTTTCTTGATAGAGGCATTCCTGATGTGGTTGCCTATTTGGATCGCAATGGAGTCGAATACCCTCTTCCTTTTGTAGATGCATGTAAAACACATCAATACGATGCAGTCTATATACTACCTCCTTGGAAGGATATACACATTACAGACAACGAACGCTACGAAGATTATTCAGAAGCAAAAATTTTATTTGAATACCTTCATAAGGCATATGAAACCTACGATTACAATCATGTATATGTACCCAAAGGAACTATTGAGGAGCGAATTGAGTTTATTTTAACTCATTTAAAGACCCTATAGGTGACAAAAGAAGAAGTATTATACAACTATTGGGGATTTAAAGAGTTTCGATTCCAGCAAGCTAACATTATCGATACGGTATTGGATGGGAAAGATTTGATTGCATTACTTCCTACAGGGGGAGGTAAATCGGTTTGTTATCAAATCCCATCACTAATGATGGAAGGCATCTGCATTGTTGTTTCTCCCTTAGTATCACTCATAGAAGATCAAGTTGAATCCCTCAATTCAAAAGGCATAAAAGCTCTAGGACTCAGTGGAGGAATTCCCTATCAAGAACTCGAGCGTTTACTGGATAATTGTGTATACGGAAATTTTAAATTCTTGTACTTGTCTCCTGAACGACTCGCTCAACCACTGGTTTGGGAACGACTTTTAAAAATGAACATCAATCTAATTGCCATTGATGAAGCACATTGTATTTCTCAGTGGGGACATGATTTTAGACCTTCCTATCTCAACTGCTCTAAACTCAAAGAAGAATTTAAGGTTCCTGTGATTGCTCTAACAGCAACGGCCACCAAAAAAGTTGAAAATGAAATAAGTGAGCTACTGCTTCTAGAAAATCCACAAATTTATAGACAGTCATTTAACAGAAGTAATCTTTCCTATCAACTCATTCAAACAGCTGATAAATCGAATTACCTCTTCCAAATTTGTAAAAAACACAACGGCAGTGGTATTGTTTATGCAAACAACAGAGGATTGTGCAAACAACTCTCTGAATTACTCAATCAACAAGGAATAGCAGCTGCAGCATATCACGGAGGAATGAGCAAGGATGAAAAATCAAAGGTTCTTCAATCCTGGAAAAAAGACATCACTAAAATTGTTGTAGCTACATCCGCATTTGGTATGGGAGTCGACAAGGCAGATGTCCAATTCATTGTTCATTTTCAGCTGACTGAAAGCATGGAGCAATACGTTCAAGAAACAGGACGTGCTGGTCGAAATTCACAAGAAGCCTCAATCTACTTGCTTTACCATCCTTCCGACGAACAAAAACTCAAAGATCAGTATCTCAATAGCTATCCGACTATTGAAGAGCTTAAAGAAGTGTACAAACATTTGAATAATTTTTTTTCTATCGCCTATGGAGAGCTTCCTAAACAGAAATTTTATATCGATCTAAACACTTTTTGTCATCGTTATCAATTAAATACTAACAAGACTTATACAGCTTTAAAAATTTTTGATAAATACGAAATTATCGAATTGGAACACTCCAATACAATTTTAACCAAAATTCAATTTACTGCAGCTAAGTCAGCCTTCGAGAACCTGATTAGCAGCAATAAAACTCATGCAAGCATATTAACAAGCATCCTAAGAACCTATGGAGGGGTCTTTGAGCTTCCTACAGCCGTCAATTTAGATTTGATAGCATCTACCTCTAACACTTCAAAAGAAGTGCTTGTAAAGGCTTTAAATTACTACAAACAATTAAACCTTTTAAGTTTGTTAGAACTGTCATCTGATTTGAGTTTTTATTATACCAAACCCAGAGAAGATCATTACACCATTAATCAATTTGGTAAGCTACACCAACAATCAATAGCGCACAAAAACAATCAGCTTCAAGCCTGTATTGAATACACTCAATTAAAACAGGGATGCAGAATGGTGTATTTGCTCAATTATTTTGGAGAAAAGGCTGAAGCATGTGGAAAATGTGATCTCTGTAAATCAACGAATAATTCAATCACTACTAAGGAACTAAAAGCTAGAATACTCGATCTTTTGAGTGTAAAACCACACAGTTCAAAAGAACTAGTTGTTGCTATAGATTACCCAGAGAATACTATCTTTGAAGCCTTAAAAGATTTATTAGCGACACAAAATATCCGTATTGATGCAATCAACAACTACCACAGAACAGGGAACTAAGTTAAAAGTAGTATTTATGGGCACTCCTGATTTTGCTGCTCATATCCTTGAACACCTCATTGAGAACCATTACGATATTGCTGCAGTAGTAACGGTTGCAGACAAACCAGCTGGTAGAGGAAAAAAACTCAGGTATTCTGCTGTTAAGGAAGTTGCTATGAAAGCTAATCTTCCGCTACTTCAACCCACTAATTTAAAAGAGGCCTCTTTTTTAAATGAACTCAACTCCTATAATGCTGATGTATTTGTGGTTGTTGCTTTTAGAATGCTTCCAAAAGAAGTATGGACAATGCCCAAAAAAGGATGTTTTAATTTACACGCTTCTCTTTTACCTGACTACAGAGGTGCAGCTCCGATTAATTGGGCGATCATCAATAACGAAAAGACTACTGGAGTAACAACCTTCTTTATCGATGAAAAAATTGATACAGGAGCCATTATCGATCAACGAGAAATCCCAATCGATGAAAATGACAATGCCGGTAGCCTACATGACAAGCTCATGATACTAGGAGCAGAATTAGTAGCAGAAACTTTGGATCAAATTGGATTAGGCTCTGCTTCCACTAAAGCACAACAAGCAACTAATCCCAAAGAAGCCCCTAAACTATTTAAAAATAACTGTCAAATTGATTGGAATCAACCTACATTGAGTATTCACAACAAAATTAGAGGACTCAGTCCCTATCCGTCTGCTTGGACATTTGTAAAAGATCAAGACCAATTAATCACAGTAAAACTATACGAATCATGTGTTCATGTAGAAGAGCACACTTTTGAGGTTGGTACTTTAATTAGAACCAAAAAAGAACTCAAGGTAGCCACTGCTGATGGTTTTATAGAACTGATTTCAATTCAACTTCCAGCAAAAAAAAGAATGGCGGTAAGAGATCTTCTCAATGGCTTAAATTGGACTTCAGAGGCACATATGCTCTAAAGGCCTATAAACACTGATATTTGTGAAAATTCACAAATATCAAGTCTTCTTATTAACATTTGCTTCAACTTATTAACAAAAATGTGCATTTTCCGCTCTAATCCTTGTGTTTGTGCATAATCCGTATAAATTTGTTTAAACAATTAGTTAAATAATAATTTTTTAATTTAATCATCATGAACAAAACTGAATTAATTGACGCAATGGCGGCAGACGCTGGAATCACAAAAGCAGCTGCAAAGAAAGCATTAGAATCATTTTTAGGAAACGTTGAAGGCGCTCTTAAAAAAGGTGGAAGAGTATCTTTAGTTGGATTCGGATCTTGGTCTGTTTCTAAAAGAAACGCTAGAGAAGGAAGAAACCCACAAACTGGAGCTACTATCAAAATTGCTGCTAAAAACGTGGTTAAGTTTAAAGCTGGAGCTGAATTAAGCGGTGCAGTAAACTAATCCAATCTTACTACAACTTATAAAAGCACCTTTTTAAGGTGCTTTTTTTATACACTTATATAATTTTTTTATTATATTAACTGTATCAAAATCAACAAAATGCCATTTCAAAACCTAAATAAAGGAAACCTTTTAATTGCAGAACCCTCACTTATGGGTGATAGTTCATTTAGCAAGTCTGTTGTTTTATTAGCAGATTTAAATGAAAACGGATCAGTTGGTTTTATACTTAACAAGCCCTTAAAATTATTTCTAAACGATTTGGTGGAAGAGATTGATATGCCACTTCCAATCTATAAAGGAGGACCAGTTGAACAAGACAGTTTGTATTTTGTACATAAGGTTCCTGAAATAATCAGCAATAGTATCCAAATTGATGATGATTTATACTGGGGTGGAGATTACAACGATTTAGTTGAGGGAATTAATTCTCAAACTATTAAAGCAAAAGACATCCGTTTCTTTTTGGGCTATTCTGGATGGACCAAAGATCAACTCTACAATGAAATTGATGAACGATCGTGGATCGTATCACTCAATGAACATTCAGATCGAATCATCAATCCTGAAATCAACCAACTTTGGAAAAAGAAAATGATTCAATTAGGGGGCGATTATGCTATCTGGTCTAACGCACCTGAAGATCCCCATCTTAATTAAGGGTATTTTTAAAGGCTAATTCTTCAAAATAGGAACACAATTCCACTTGATATGTTTTTTTACGGTACTGTTTAACAGGAATAACTCCTTTTTCAAAACTGTATAAAAATACCGCATCTTGTTTTTGTAATGCAAATGGCGTGGTATCTTCTTCTATTAGCTGGTATTTCTGATCCGATTTAATCCACTGCATCATCTTGATTCTTGAGACCAAATCTCTTGTGCCAGAGGCTAAACTAGGTGTAAAAACTGTTTGATCCTTTATACAAAACAAAGTCCCCATAGAGCTGTCTGCCAATTTTTTAGAGTTGTTTAAAACAAAACATCCATCGACCTCTTGCTCCTTTGCAAAGCGCGATGACAACTCGTATAGACGATCAAAATGGGTATTGACAAATCGATGAGACCCCTCTTGAATATAGTAGTCGTTGTAAAGATCCATTTGTACAGTTTTGGATTCAGGAACTTTGAAGGATTCAATTGAATAGGCGATTTCATTAGAACTCCCCAATTCAAAGAAACTGAGTTTTAATACCCCCTCATTAAAATCGAGCTTTTTACAAAACTTCAACAAGACTCCCTGGAACAATTCAGGAGTATAAGTCATCGGGATTCCCATTTTCAAGATTCTCATTTGAGCCATAATCTTAAGATAGTGTTCTTCGACAAAAAGAGGTCTAGAATTTCTCATCAGGATATAAGAGCTGACACTATAACCATTTTGAAGAATACTATTGGTCCACGGAAGAATGAGTTCCTCTTTAGTATAATAAGTTCCGTTAAAATCAATCATAAAAAAAGCCTTGTAAATACAAGGCCAAAGATAGTAGTAAAAAATGGTTTCTTAAACAGATCCCACTACGTGTTTTAAGGAATCTATTTGATTTTCCCATAACATTTTAGATTCATCTAAATCGTCTTCGTCTGCAAAATCAGTAATAAATAAGGATACATCCTGTGTGATTTCATCGACGATGATTCTCATTTCAAAAAAAGTTTTATCATCTGCCTCTTCCCATTCGAATCGAACAAAGGAATCTGTAGAGTGTTTTTTAAGATGAGCTATTTCTTCAGTTCCATCCCATATAAAAGTGAACTTCTCTCCTCTTGAATTAACATTGTCAGCAAACCATTCTGAAAGTCCGTCAGGACTTGATATATATTGATATAACATCTTAGGAGATACGTGAATAACAAACTCCATTTGAAATTTAACTTTATCGCTCATAGAATTAAAATAATTTTAGCCAATATAAATATTTATAAAAGATTAAAAAATATTTAAATAAGAATAATTTTTGTCTTAGGAATTTTGAATTGATTTAATTTAAAGTTTATATTTGCACCCATCAAAAAAGGGCGAGGTAGCTCAGCTGGTTAGAGCGTCGGATTCATAACCCGGAGGCCGAGGGTTCAAGTCCCTCTCTCGCTACAAGATTAGAAGCTAGAACATATGTTCTAGCTTTTTTTTATCGATTTAATGCTTTCTTATAAGTTTCTAAACAACGTTCCCGAGCTATTTTATGTTCAACGATTTCACTTGAGTAGTCAAAACTCTGATATTCTGACACCCATTTTTGCACGTATTTTAGAGAGGAATCAAACTTTTTTAATTGGGTATGGGGGTTAAAAATTCTGAAGTAAGGAGCTGCATCCACTCCTGATCCACTCGCCCACTGCCAGTTTCCAACATTACTCGCCAGTTCATAATCCAAAAGCTTTTGAGCAAAATAAGCCTCTCCCCATCTCCAATCGATCAACAAATGTTTACATAGGAAACTAGCACAGATCATACGAACGCGATTGTGCATATAACCCGTTTGATTGAGTTCTCTCATACCAGCATCTACTATCGGATAACCCGTAGTTCCATTCTTCCAACGTTCAAATTCATCTTCATTATTTCTCCACTGTATTCGATCGTATTGTGGTTTAAATGACTGATTTACAGTATGTGGAAAATGCCATAGTATTTGCATAAAGAATTCCCTCCAAATCAACTCACTTAAAAATGTTTGATGGTTTTTTGTCTTTTGAACATGAAGTATGAGTTCTCTTATTGATATCGTTCCAAACCGCAAATGAACTCCTAAATGAGAAGTTCCCTTCTCATTTGATGGAATATCTCTTGTTTTTTGGTAGTTATCAATTACCGATAGTTCAACTTTTAAACTTGGATAGTTTAGATGGGACTTTTTGAATCCCAATTCCTCAAGACTTAGAATTGCTTTAGGAGGTTCTTTTATAAATACACTGAAATCAACTGAATTATTAACTTTTAAGTCGAGCTGTTCAAAAGCAGACAACCATTGATTTTTATAAGGTGTATAGACTACATAAGGAGTGCCATCCGACTTTACAATCTCATCTTTGTGAAAAATCACCTGATCCTTAAAGGCGAAAAAAACTGCATTATGATTCTCGCAAAGCTCTTTTATCGATTGGTCTCTCTCTCTCGCATAGGGCTCGTAATCTTCATTGCAAAATACAGCATCGATTGAATAGATCTCGAATAGTTTTTTAAAAACAGTTTTAGGGCTTCCTAAAAAGGTGGTTAAATTGGATCCACTCTCTTGAAGTTTATTATTAATTTCTTCAATAGCTGAGTTTATAAAACTAAGACGATGATCTTCTGCATCTAATTCCGATAAGATTTTTGAATCAAAGACAAATAAGGGCATCAAGAAAGAATTTGTTTCCTTGCAATGCTTAATTGCTTCGTTCAAAGCGGTGTTGTCACTTAGTCGCAAATCCCTTCTAAACCAAAATAATGTGATTGTTTTCAAATTCAATAGATTTTATTAAACATACTAATTATTTGACATATGTTGCTTCCAAGCATTGGTATCAATGACAACACCTAAATCATAAAGCAAATTATACAAACCAAAGAAGGTTCTATTGACGTATAAGAAATGCTTAGAACCACGATTACCATCCATTTTTCGAATGGTTTTATCTTGAGATAACACTTCAGTAATCGAGGCTATTTCATTCCAAAATGCAGGATTTGAAAAATCAAATGAAGCTTCTAAAAAAGGTTTGGTAAAAATCGAGAGTAATTGATGAAACAATCGCTTCACAAAATCGACCGTTTCTTTTGAATCCGTCGATTTTAGTATTTCAAGTTTGTATAAATGTTTTTCAAATTCAATTGAATCATTGAGTACTTCCTTAGTAGCTAATGAGAAATAGGGTTTGTAAAAATCCTCAGGTATTTCTTTCATACATCCAAAATCGATTGGAACTAATTGATTGGAATCCGTTACTAAGAAATTTCCAGGATGTGGATCCGCATGAACCTTTTTTAAATTGTGAATTTGAAACATATAAAAATCCCATAAGGCTTGACCTATTTGTTGTCGATCCTTATTGGAATTCGATTCTTTAGAAAATTCACTTAGGTGTATTCCATCTACCCAATCCATCGTTAATATTTTATCAGATGATAATTCTGGATAGTAATTGGGAAACTTTAAATTGGGTAACTCTTTACAACTGTTGACTATTTCTAATGATTGTTTTAATTCAAGAGTATAATTGGTCTCTTCGAGTAACTTAGACTCAACTTCTTTAAAATAGGGTTCCGTTTCATTGGCCTTGATATTAAACATCTTTAAAGCAAATGGTTTGACTAATTTTAAATCAGAACTGATACTTTCTGCAACTCCTGGATATTGAATCTTAACAGCATAGCCTTTATTATCTTTAGTTGCATAGTGAACTTGACCAATCGTAGCGGCTGCTCTAGCCTCCTTTTCAAAACTGTCAAAGAGATCTTGTGGGAGTTTCTTTAAATGCGTTAAAAAGGCTTTTCTAACCAAAGGGTACGAAAGTGAGGGTACCGAAAATTGAGCTAAGGAAAAGGTCTCATAATAAGATTTTGGTAAGAGATTTTTTTCCATGCTGAGCATTTGAATCACTTTTAATGCGCTTCCCTTCATATCCTTCAATCCATCGTAAATGGTAGTAGCATTATCCTGATCTAGCTCTGACTTATCCGTATCTACAAACAATTTCTTGGAGTAGTATTTGGTATAATTACCTCCTACTTTAATTCCAGTTGTCAGTAATTTAGAAGCTCTAGCAATCTTAGAAGTTGGTATATAATCAATTGTTTTCATATTAAAGCACGAATTCTTTACCTATGAATTTTCCGAGATCAACTAGGTTATTTAATGGATTTGCTTGTGTTAGATCATTAAAAACTGCAGATGATTTCTCGATGAGTACATCTGTCTTTTCAAAAGCAGCAGATCGATCTTGAGTCCAGTACTTGAGAATAGAAAGAAATTGAATCCAAAATAACTCTGCAATCGAATTGGATCGAAGCATTTGCATTTTATCTTCATTTTCAGTCTCCATAGCTCTTTTAATAAAATTTCTTAAATGCTCTCTGAGTTCTTTAAATTCTCTAAGTTTCTTTAAATCTTTTTCACCCAAAGACCAAAGAACATAGCTTCTGTTTGATTTCATTAATTCAAACATAGTGTATAATAATCCAAGGGCCTTCTCTTGAATAGGTGAATCAGCAAAGTGCTCATCCTTTTCTAAAAGTTGAATGGATTCCAAATAAAAAGCACTCCATACACTGCCTTTAAGATGCTCTAAATCACTAAAATAATTGTAGAATTCTATTTCATCAATCGAAATAGTTTTACAAAAATGATACACAGATTGTTCTTTCGCAGGAACTTCTAAAGCATAATTCATAAAAGAATTGATGAGATCTTGACGATGAAGTTCATTTGTCTTATTTTCCATAGTATTAAATTCGTTTACTTATTTTATTGGATGTTATCTGTTTTTGTCGACTACATTTAAAACGACCGAGTTCAAAAACTCTTTTTGCACTGTGTTTTGTTGCTCTATTTTGTACTCTCTTACGCCAGCGTTTAAAACTACTCGGTTTTAATTCTCTTCGCATTAATTTGATTACCTCTTGTTCACTGAGACCAAATTGCACCAGTATGGCGTCAAATGGCGTACGGTCTTCCCAAGCCATTTCAATGATTCGATCAATTTGCTCAACAGTTAGTTCCATAGTGACAACGAGGTTTGTAGCCATAATTTTTGAAATGATTTTGAAGGATCATAACGTTCTGCTTGGAGTTGTGTATTAAACATTCTACTTCTAGGATCGTTTCCTACACCTGCTAAATACATCCAATTACCATAATTGGAGTGAACATCATAATCTAACAACAGCGACTCAAAATAAGCTGCTCCTATTCTCCAGTCTTGTTGTAGTTGATGAACAAAATAGGAAGCAACATTTTGTCTTCCTCGATTACTCATCCAACCCGTATGTTTTAACTCTAACATATTAGCATTGACGAAATCATCATTTGTAGCTCCTTGAATCCAACTTGTTACTTTATCAAAATCGTGATAATAGGTGTAAGAACTATTTTTAAGTCCCCCGATTTTAAAGAAATTATCAGTGTATTTTAAGGCTGTATACTTAAAGAAATCTCTCCATAGTAATTCAAAAAACACCCAATAGGTACTTTCATTTTTAACGATCGTACTTTCATAGTTATGTAATTCATTGACAATCGTTTTTGCTGAGATGGCTCCAAGAGCTAAATAGGGAGAAAACTTGGTGCTATAGGAAGAACCTATCAGTTGATTTCTCGTTTTTTTATAAAATGAAACCTTATTGGTTTTCCAAAAATACTCCTCCAACCTCAATAGAGCTTGTGCGCTACCACCTTTGTATTGAAATGCACTTCGATGATCTGTTTCTATTGCATCGTAGCCTAATTCCTTTAAACTTGGTAGCTCCGTATGTACTTGAAATTTTGAATTTATTTTGTAAGGTTTCGGTTCTAAAGTGATCTGATTAGGTTTGGATTCAATTTTTTTACGAAATGCTGTAAATTGAAATGGAACCTCATGGATGGAGTTAAATGGAGACTGCTGTGGTGCGATCAAAAACTGATCGTATTGAAAGTGCCATTGGACCTCTGAAGGACTTGCAGCGATACAATCACTATAGGTTGAAGTTTCTTCTGAGGTGAATTCCTTTTGAGCAAACACATCAGAGATTTGATACTGCTTCATCAAATTGGGAATATAATCTCGGGGACTTCCCTTTAGAATGAGGAATGAAATTCCAAGTTCTTTTAGTTGGAGTTTCAAATCTTTTAGTGTCTCTAATAAAAACTGAACTCTAAAAACACTCTGTCTTTTAAAACCATATGGAGTTTCTTTAAAATGAATGGGGTCAATAAAATATACAGCAATCAAATCGTTGCAGATCGACTGAGCTTTTGTTAGACTGGATAAATCCTTCGTTCTTAGATTTGTTGTAAACCAAATCAGGCCTACTTTTTCTTGTTTCTTCTGCATCGCTCACTACAAAATTTTACTTCTTCCCAATTGGCACTCCATTTTTTTCTCCATTGAAACGGTCGATTACAAACAACACATTGTTTCGTAGGAAGGTGTTCTTTGAACATTAGTCTTTAATCAATTGGTGTAATTGCTGAATCATTTCTGGCTCGTTGAATTTTCCATTGTAAAAAACAGTAATGGTCTCTGATTGATCATCTTGTACGCCTCTTGAAGAAACACATAAATGCTTTGCTTCGATAATGACTGCCACATCCTCTGTTTGAAGAGATTCCATTAAATCACGTCCAATTTGATGTGTTAACCGTTCTTGTACTTGAGGTCGTTTCGCATAGTATTGAACCAATCGATTCAATTTGGAAAGTCCTACAACTTTACCTGAGGAGATGTATGCAACATGAGCTTTTCCTATAATTGGCACAAAGTGATGTTCACAATTGGAGTAAAATGTGATGTTCTTTTCAACCAACATTTGATTGTATTGGTATTTATTTTCAAAAAGAGCCATTTTAGGTTTATTCTTTGGGTCTAAACCAGAGAATATTTCATCGATATACATTTTTGCAACCCTAGATGGGGTACCTTGCAAAGAATCATCTGTTAAATCCAATCCTAATGTTTTCATTATTTCTGAAAAATGAAATTGAATTCGATCCTTTTTCTCTTCATCTGAGATATCAAAAGCCGATTCAACCATAGGGGTATTCAAGGATGTAAATAAGTGATTATCGCCAATTTCATCAGCTGTTATCTGATCGATTAGTAGTTCTTTATCCTGCATAAGTGACATAGTTTCTAGGTGTTTCGTAAAGTGTAATTAATAATTCTTTTGAAGAATCAATGTGAGGTCTTAATTTATTGTAAATAACGACTGCTATGTTTTCAGCAGTTGGAATTAAAGTTTTAAATTCATCTACTTGTTCATTCAAGTTCTTGTGATCAAATGGCTCCAAAACATGGGTTTTAATTAAATTGGAGAGAATTTTCATATCAATAACATAACCCGTCACAGGATCATTTTCTCCTCTTACCCCTACCTCTAGTTCGTAATTATGACCGTGGTAATATTCATTATTACACTTACCATAAATTGTTTCGTTTTCTTCATCGCTTAAGTTGGAATTGTGAAGGCGATGGGCAGCATTAAAGTGTTCTTTTCGGAAAACTGTGATCATTTTTTATTATTTTTGTTCAACAAATCTACAAAAAAGTTAAACAACTAAAAGGATTTAATTTATATTTAATAAAAATTGAATGAAAAAATTACGCTTAATACTTGGAGATCAACTAAATACAAACCATAGTTGGTTTAAAGAAAAAAATGAAGATACCTGGTATTGTATGTTTGAAACTCGAGATGAAGCTGCCTATGTAACCCATCACATTCAAAAATTAGTAGGTTTTTTTCTATCCATGCGATCTTTTAAGGAGGAATTAGAGGCAAAAGGACATCAAGTGATTTACTATCAATTGGATCATCCCGATAACAAACATAATTTTCATGATAATATTCAACAGCTAATCGCTTCTCTATCTGTCGAAAAGTTTGAATATCAGGTTCCTGATGAATACCGACTGGACATCGAATTAAAGCAATTATGTGATCAACTTTCAATCACATCTTCAATTTGTTCAACCGAACATTTTTACACAAACCGCAACGAATTATCTAAATTTTTCAAGGGTAAAAAACAACAGACCATGGAACTTTTTTACCGTTATATGCGTAAAAAACACCAGGTTCTACTTGTTAAGGACCAACCTCTTGGAGGTAAGTGGAATCTAGATCACATGAATCGAAATAAGTGGAATGATAAAGATCCTTATCCCAAACAGCTGCAGTTTCAAAATGAATTCGAGCATGTATATGCTTCTATTCAAGAATTAAAAATAAACTATATGGGGACAATTTCAGCTCCCTATTTTGAATATCCGATCAATCGATCTCAAAGCTTAGAATTGTTGCAGTTTTTTTTGGAGCATCAATTAAAATATTTTGGAACCTTTCAAGACGCGATGCACGATAATGAACCCTATTTATTTCATTCAAAGCTATCCTTTTCATTGAATTTGAAAATGATTAGTCCTAAAGAAGTAATCGATGCATCAGTTGCTTATTACTTCAACCATCAGGAGGATATCGCACTTTCTCAAATTGAGGGGTTTGTTAGACAAATATTAGGATGGAGAGAATACATGCGAGGAATGTATTGGTCTCAAATGCCAAAGTATAAAACGATGAATCACCTGAAGCATCACAGAAAACTACCCAAATTCTTTTGGGATGGTGAGACTAAGATGAACTGTTTAAAAAAGTCGCTAAATCAGTCTTTGGACCTAGCCTATGCACACCACATTCAACGACTTATGGTCATCGGTAATTTTTCACTTTTAGCCGAATTGGATCCAGATCAAATAGACCAATGGTATTTGGGAGTCTATATTGACGCCATTGAATGGGTGCAACTTCCCAATACCCGAGGAATGAGTCAATTTGCAGATGGAGGACTCATCGCCACCAAACCTTATATTTCTTCCGGAAATTACATTCATAAAATGAGTAATTATTGTTCTAATTGTCATTACAATCAAAAAGAACGAATTTCCGATAATGCTTGCCCTATGAATAGTCTTTATTGGAATTTCTTGATCAAAAATGAATCTAAATTTGAATCGAATTTTCGAATGAAAATGATGTATAGACAGTTAGATAAACTTCATAGTGAAGAAAAAATAGCACTCATGAATAAAGCAGAATCCTTGTTAAGTTCAATTGAAGATTTGTAATGGATATCAATATTTTTTGGTTCAAAAGAGACTTGAGACTTCAAGACAATGAAGCTTTGGCCATGGCTTTAAATTCTTCGGAACCATTACTATTATTGTACGTTTTTGAATCGGATCTGTTGTTTTCTTCACATTACAGTGAACGTCATCGAAACTTCATTAAAGAATCGATATCAGATATAAACAAGAATCTCATCCCCTTCCATACAAAAGTCTTAAGTGTAAGGGGGACCATCCCAGAGGTTTTTGAACGATTTGATCGCAGTGAAATCTCCGTAAAAAAGGTATTCTCTTCACAAGAGACTGGTATTGAAATTAGCTTTAAAAGAGATATTCGCTTCAAGAAATGGTGTCAAAAAAAAAACATCCAATGGATCGAACTACCAAATGGACCTATTATTAGAGGATTAAAACGCAAAAAATTATGGGATCAACACTTTAAAAATTACGTGCTTCAAAAACCCTATGATTTTAACCCTAATAACCATCAGTTATTAAGTCATGAAAATATTCAACATCTCGAAAAACAATTTGAATTAGTCAACCTAGAAACTCCAAAGCAGCATAACTTTCAAAAAGGTGGTACCACTACAGCCCTACGTTATGCCAATAGTTTTTTTTCAAAACGATTCCAATCCTATCAAAAAAACATCTCTAAGCCTCTAGCCTCAAGAAAATCGTGTAGTCGTTTATCACCCTACCTTGCCTGGGGTAATCTATCCATTCGTGAAGTATATCAATTGGCCCTTTCGACTGCAAAACAAAAAAATTATAACCTCAATGCCTTTATTTCAAGGATCCATTGGCAATCGCACTTTATTCAAAAGTTTGAAATGGATTGTTCGATTGAACACGCCAACATCAACAAGGGATATCATTCCTTAGAAAAACCACTAAACTCAAAATTTCACACTGCATGGATTGAAGGACAAACTGGTATTCCAATAGTAGATGCTTGTATTCGTTGTTTAAAAGAGACCGGCTATCTCAACTTTAGAATGAGAGCAATGGTAACTTCATTTTACACCCATCTGCTATGGCAACCATGGCAAAATGCTTCTCCCTTTTTGGCTCAAAATTTTTTAGATTTTGAACCGGGTATTCACTTTTCACAATTGCAAATGCAAGCTGGAGTAACAGGAGTAAATACGATACGAATCTACAACCCTATTGAAAACAGCAAAAAGCATGATGCAGATGGTGAGTTTATCAAAGCCTGGGTTCCTGAGTTAAAAAATTTACCAGTAAGCCTGATACACGAACCTAGTCAAATGACTCCATTGGAATGTTTGTATTACAACTTTGAATTGGGAAGGGATTACCCCTATCCAATTATTGATGTAAGGTCCGCTCGCAAATATGCAAGTGATCAGCTTTGGAATTTTAAAAAAGCTTCTTCAGTTCGACAGCATTCCAAAATAATCATTGATAAATTCTTTAGTTAAAGTATTTTTTGTAATTTTGTTCAACTTTTTAATTAATTTGTTAAACAATGTACCAATTATATCGAAAACAATTTTTAAAATGTGACTTAGATCACGCTTGGGAATTCTTTTCAAATCCAAGAAATCTTCAAAAGATTACCCCAGATTATATGGGATTTAAAATCAAATCTGGTGCAGATAAAAAAGCCTTTGCAGGTCAAGTTATTAGTTATACTGTCTCACCATTATTTAATATTCCGATGGAATGGGTCACTGAACTGACTCAGGTTAAAGACCATCATTATTTTATAGATGAACAGCGATTTGGTCCTTATAAATTTTGGCATCACAAGCATTTTTTTACCAAAACACCCGATGGTGTATTGATGGAAGATGTGTTGGATTACAAACTACCTTTCGGAATTCTGGGAAAGTTAGTACACACACTTTACGTTAAAAACAAACTCAAAGATATATTCGATTACAGAACAGAGGTACTCGAAGAACTTTTTAATAAAAATGAACAATGAAAAACATCGTAATAGTAGGAGGAAGTAAAGGAATTGGATTGGAAATTACCAAACTTTTATACAATAATAACAAGGTATATGTTTTATCTAGAACTGCAGAAGAATTAGCAGGTTTAAACATTACTCACATTCCTTTTGATGTAACTGCTGATCAATTGAATTTAGAGCTGTTACCAGAGGTCGTTGATCAATTTGTCTACTGTCCTGGTTCCATTAATTTAAAACCTATTTCCAATCTCAAACAAGAAAGTTTTCAGTCTGATATGCAGATCAACTTCTTTGCCTTGACTGATTTATTTCAAGCGATTTTACCTAGACTTAAAAAATCAAATCAGGCTAGTGTATTGTTCTTTAGTACTGTTGCCGTCAGTGTAGGAATGCCATTTCATGCCTCGATCGCTGCTGCAAAAGGAGCTGTTGAAGGTTTTACAAAATCTGTTGCAGCTGAACTTGCTCCAGGAATCAGAGTAAATGCCATAGCTCCTTCTCTAACCCACACCTCACTTGCTGACAAGTTCCTCAACAATGAACGCAAATTAGAAGCCGCAAAAAGTAGAAATCCACTTCAGGAGATTGGAGATCCCAAGAAAATTGCAACAACAGCAGTACACTTACTCTCCGATGATGCATCTTGGATTACCGGACAAATCATTCATATAGATGGTGGAATGTCTACCGTTAAAACATCGTAATGAAATTGAAATACGCTTCATTAGCAACTGTCTTAATTACTAGTCTTTTTTCTATGGCTTACAGTCAAAATAACGGAAGACTCAGTGGTTATGTTAAAGATGTATTTGGCGAAGCCTTAGAAGGAGCTTCTGTTGTTTTAATCAACACCGAATTCGGAACAACTACCAACCAGGACGGTTTTTTCGTTTTGGAAGCCATTCCTCCCAACAACTACAGTTTGGAAGTCCGATATATAGGTTACTCGACCTTTACGCGTTATAACGTTCAAGTCCAATCCGCAGGGACCCAAGAACTCAATATTGAACTCTTACCACAAGAGAATCAACTTGACAATGTGGTGGTCATGGATTATTTTTCTTATCGCAAAAAAGAAACACCTCTGTCTACACAAACACTCTCGGCAGTAGAAATCGCCAATTATCCTGGAGGTAATAACGATGTGGTTCGTGTAGCTCAGTCGCTCCCGGGAGTAGCCCCTTCTATTGGTGGTTTCAGAAATGACCTCATCATTCGTGGAGGTGCACCAAATGAGGTCGTTTATTTTATGGATGGTATCGAACTGACTGCTATCAATCATTTCAGTACTCAAGGAAGCTCTGGTGGACCTGCAGGGATGCTCAACGTTTCTTTTATAGATGAAGTAACACTCAATACCTCATCCTTTCTAGCCTCAACAGACAATGCCTTGTCGGGAGTTTTAAACTTCAAACAACGTCAAGCACCCACTGATAAAAAACACTACAATATCCGTGTTGGTGCTAGTGAAACTGCACTGACATTTATGGGACCCCTGACTGACAAATCAAAAGAACGCCCCATAACAGCCATTGCCTCGATTCGCAGAAGTTATTTGCAGTTTTTATTTGAAATCATCGGTTTACCCATACGTCCTGATTATTGGGATTATCAATTTAAATTATCTAAATCAATTGATCGTCAAAATGAACTAACCATCATTGGTCTAGGATCCATTGATGAATTTAGTGTTGTGGCTCCACAAAGTGATATGATTGATCAAATAGCCACTGCTCAACAAGTTCCTTTTATAGAACAAAACACTAATAATATAGGTGTCAATTGGAAACGTCAGTTTACAAAGCTGAAAGGTAACAGTTTACTATCTGCTAGTTTCAATAACAAAATCAATAATTTTTCAAGATACAGTGACAATGTTAATCAAAAAGGGCTTCTTTACAGCAATCTCTTTGACGAGCGTTATTTGCAATTGCGATACAATGCTACATTATATCTGAACGACTACAAACTGAGTCTGGGTGGAAACTTAAAAAATATTGTCAACCATCACGAATTAGAAACGAGTACGGATTTGATTTCTTTTAATTCTTTAAACTTTTTTCAAAACGGACTTTTTTCTCAAGTATCTAAAAGCTACTTCGATAGTAAACTGGAGTTGTCCACTGGTTTTAGACTCGACTACACCAACTATCAACAAAATCACAAAACAGCATTTTCACCGCGTATATCGATGAGTTATGCTATAGGTGAAAAATCTAAAATTAACAGCAGCCTAGGAAGGTATTTCAAGCTTCCTCCTTTAACAGTATTAGGATATCAGGAAGGTGGGCAGTTTATAAATGCTTCAAACTTTGAGTATACTCAAAGCAACCACTTTGTACTAGGCTACGAAAGTTTTATTGATACAGCGCTATTATTCTCTCTAGAGGGCTTTTACAAGCAATACAACAATTACCCTGTATCCGTTAATGACAACGTCTCTCTAGCTAACAAAGGCGGTGATTTTGAAATTCTTGGAAATGAAGCTGTCACCTATAATGGCAAAGGGAAATCATATGGTGTTGAACTGATGTTACAGCAGAAATTTATTGATAATGGGTATGGAATTTTATCTTACACCTACTTCCATTCTCTTTTTGACAACGGATCATCCGTTTACCTTCCATCCGCCTGGGATAGTCGACATCTTGTTTCATTTACAGGAGGATATGGATTCAAAAAGAACTGGAACCTCAGTATGCGTTATAGATATGCAGGTAAAACACCCTTTGCTCAGGTAGATTTCCCTAGAACCATTGCGAGTTATCCGTTAATTCAATACGACTACCAAAGTCTTGCTAACAATCGCTTAAATAGTTTTAGTCAGATGGATATCCGAATTGACAAGAAATGGAATCACAAACGAAATTCAGTAGATTTTTACATAGAGCTACAAAATGCTTTAAAAAATGAAATACCGCAAGCACCGCAATACGCATTGATTTATGACGATGATCAAAATCCACAATTAATAAATGCTCAATCGCAGTCCAACCAATTAGTACCAACAATAGGATTTGTAATAGATTTTTAGAATGAAAAAAGAATTCACAAAACAGCTATTATCCATTCAGGAACTTTCGAACTTGTCAGAAATTGAGAAGGGAACGATTCGTGTATGGGAAAAAAGATACCATATCTTAGAACCGCAACGAACAGATACCAACATACGTTTATACACCTTAGATGATTTAAAATTTTTACTCAATATCAAGTTATTAATTGATAAAGGTTACAAAATATCAAAAATAGCTGCGATGTCGAATCGTGAAATTGAGGAATTAATTGCTGACAATTACGAAAATGATTTTAGCGTTTCGACTCATGTAAAACGAATGCTATTAGATGTTTTAGTCTTTGATAAAGAATCGTTTGAAGCTCATTACAATCAGATTTCTGAAACGAATGATTTTAAGACCATCTATATGGATTACATTGTACCACTACTCTATTACGTAGGAGTGCTATGGCAAACCAATAATTTAGATATCAGTCATGAACATTTTCTTGTGGAGATCATCAAACAGAAATTGTACTCAGAAATCAACAAGGAATCGATCAATTTTAAATCAAAAGAAACCTTTATCCTCTTTCTTCCTGAAAATGAAATACACGACGTAGGCTTGTTGTTTTTTCATTACTTATTAATTGTAAATCAAATCAATTGCATCATGTTAGGAGCTACCATCCCATTAGATGCTCTCGATAAATTTATCAACAGTGAAGAACCGATTTATTTTGTATCCCACCTCTCAACCAACTTTAGAATTGAAGAAATTACTAAATTCTTACAAGAGTTAATTCTACAAATCGACAACATGCGTGATAAAAAATTGTGGATTACAGGAAGTGCCATACACGATCTTAAAAACAACATCAAATCATCAAACTGTAGATTTATAGAAAGTATTGATGATTTAGAAAATCAATTAAAAAAAATAGGACATGCAAAAGAAAAAATGGAGTCTCGCTGATATTGAAGTACTCGAAAAAAAGAAACGACTTCATTTAATCAACTCTTGTACAGGGTATAAATCAGCCAACTTAATTGGAAGTATTTCCTCTGACGGTGTTGAAAACTTAGCTGTTTTTAGTTCTATTGTTCACTTGGGAAGTGATCCTGCTTTTTTAGGGTTCATATTGCGGCCTACTACAGTACCTAGACACAGTTTTGCTAATATATTAGAAACTGGATATTTCACAGTGAATCACGTGAATGAATCCATTTACAAAAAAGGACATGATACGAGTTTGAGCTATCCCAAAGAACAATCTGAATTTGAAATAGTGGGATTAACTCCCGAATATCAAAATGACTTCATCGCTCCGTTTGTTAAGGAAGCATCTGTTAAAATCGGTTGTAAGTACTCCTCACATTACGATATTAAAGAAAATGGCACCATATTAGTCACTGGACAAATCATAAGCATCGAAGCCCCTGTTGAGGCCGTAGATCATGATTTATTTATCGATTTAAGTAGAGCTAATACACTTACTATCAATGGTCTAGATGGATATGCGAAAACCCAAACCATTGAACGCATACCCTACAAAAAACTGTAAATCAATTGAGAAATTTAAAATTTATAGATTAAAAAAAGCTAGAATTTATTGTTCTAGCTTTTTTAATGTGTTCGCCTTTTTAAATCTTTCCTTTGATAATTTCATCAACTATCTCAGGATTGAGTAGTGTTGAAATATCTCCGAGATTTTCAGTTTCATTTGAAGCAATTTTTCGAAGAATTCTTCTCATAATCTTTCCTGATCTGGTTTTTGGAAGTCCAGCGGTAAACTGAATTTTATCCAATTTAGCGATCGGACCGATGTGTTCGGTAATAACCTGATTGATTTCTTTCTTTAAATTATCACGATCTCTGTTCTCACCTGTCTCTTTGAGAATCACATAACCGTATAAAGCATTTCCTTTGATATCATGAGGATAACCTACAATAGCAGATTCTGCAACAGCATTGTGTTCGTTGATCGCATCCTCAATTGGAGCTGTACCAAGATTGTGACCCGATACAATAATCACATCATCCACCCTACCGGTAATTCTATAATAACCTACTTCATCTCTTAAGGCTCCGTCTCCAGTAAAGTACATTCCTGGAAATGCAGAAAAATACGTTTCGGCATAACGCTGGTGATTACCCCAAATACTTCGAGCGATCGAAGGCCAAGGAAATTGAATACAAAGTCTTCCATCTACTTGATTTCCAAATATTTCATTTCCGTTTTCATCCATAAGTACAGGTTGAATTCCTGGAAGTGGCAAAGTAGCATAGGTCGGTTTAGTCGGTGTAATAAATGGAATTGGAGAGATCATGATTCCTCCTGTTTCAGTTTGCCACCAGGTATCTACAATAGGTGATTTCTTATCTCCAATGTGATCGTTATACCAATGCCACGCTTCCTCGTTGATCGGTTCTCCCACTGTTCCAAGGACTTTAAGTGAAGATAAATCGCTTCCAGTCACATAGTCTAAATTTTCTTTAGCAAGGGCTCTAATTGCAGTTGGAGCTGTATAGAATTGATTGACTTTGTGTTTTTCGATAATCTCCCAGAATCGACTAAAATCAGGATAAGAAGGAACTCCTTCAAACATGACTGTGGTTGCTCCGTTTGCAAGAGGTCCGTAGACGATATATGAATGTCCAGTAATCCACCCAATATCAGCTGTACACCAATAGACATCTTCGTCTTGGTATTGAAATACGTTTTTGAAGGTATAGGCCGTGTAAACCATATAACCTGCCGTGGTGTGTAACATTCCTTTGGGTTTACCTGTAGAACCAGAAGTATACAATATAAAAAGTGGATCTTCAGCGTCCATGATTTCAGCATCACAATGCGAATCAGCCTCATCTAAAAGCGGTTCGAGCCAGTGGTCTCTTCCTACTTGCATTTGAACATCTTCACCAGTTCTATTGACAACCAAAACGGTTTCTACAGTTGTGCAATTCTTGAGTGCTTCATCTACAATCGCCTTAATAGCAATCGTCTTAGCTCCTCTAAAGGACCCATCAGAAGTCATTACAGCTTTTGCTTCACAGTCGTTAATACGCGCCGCTAAGGCTGAAGAAGAGAATCCTGCAAATACAACAGAATGAACTGCTCCAATACGAGCACAGGCTAGTAAGGATACTGCAAGTTCAGGAATCATTGGCATGTATATGACAACGCGATCCCCTTTTTGAATTCCCTTTGATTTTAGAACATTAGCCATTTTACACACACGTTCGTGTAATTGTCTATAACTAATAGCGATAGAATCTTCATCAGGATTATTAGGCTCAAAGAGAATGGCTGGTTGATCAGCCTTTGTTACTAAATGACGATCGATACAATTCTCTGTAATGTTGAGTTTGGCTCCTTTGAACCATTCAATTTTAGGTTCTTTGAAGTCCCATTCGAGAACTTTGTCCCATTTTTTTCTCCACAGAAAGTGCTCCTCTGCGACTTCAGCCCAAAATGTTTCTGGATTTCTAATGGATCTTCGATAAACATTAAAATACTCTTCAAGAGATTTTATGTGATAATTACTCATGGTTTAATAAAATAATTAGTGGTTAGAGGGTTTGTTTACGCCAGAGGGAATTCGAATGGTTTCAACGAGCTGTTGAATCTCTTCAGGAGCAGGTTTTTTTACAATCCAATGAACTCCAATAGCAACTATAAAGTTAACAAGCATTGCGACACTACCAAATCCTTCAGGAGAAATATCAAACCACCATTCAGTTGTTAAACCTGCAACAGCTTCTAAACCACCGTCAAAAAAGCCAAATTTGAATTTAAGTATGTAAAAACACATCAGTAGAATACCAACGACCATTCCACTAATAGCCCCTTCTTTACTCATTTTTTTGTAAAACACTCCCAAGACAATTGCCGGAAAAAAAGAGGAGGCCGCAAGACCAAAGGCCAAGGCCACCACTGCGGCCACAAATCCAGGTGGGTTAATTCCAAAGTATGCAGCTACAAGCACAGCAAATACAGATGCTAATCGCGCATACCACAGTTCTTCTTTCTCAGTAAGATGAGGCTTTACAACTTTTTTGATCAAATCATGGGATACGGCAGAAGATATTACCAATAACAATCCAGCTGCAGTAGAAAGTGCTGCAGCAAGACCACCTGCTGCTACAAGAGCAATTACCCAAGCAGGAAGATTCGCGATTTCAGGGTTAGCAAGAACCATAATATCTCGATCCACAGTGAGTTCGTTTATTTGAGCATCAGCCACGTACTGAATTACACCATCCTGGTTTTTATCTTCAAATTTTAAAAGACCTGTATCTTCCCAATTACTAAACCAAGAGGGCATTTCTTTATAAGGTTGTTCACTTACTGTGTTTATTAAATTGATTCTTGAAAAGACTGCTACTGCAGGTGCTGTAGTATAAAGAATTGCAATTAATAAAAGTGCTATCCCTGCTGATTTTCTAGCGTCTTTGACACGTTTTACAGTAAAGAATCGTACAATTACGTGTGGTAAACCAGCTGTTCCAACCATCAAAGCTAGACTGATAGCAAAGACATCGATCATCGATTTACTCCCGGTGGTATATTCGTGAAATCCAAGTTCCGTTGAAAGACCATCTAAAGCGTCTAAAAGATAAGTTCCATTGTCCAACGTACCTCCCATACCTAGCTGAGGAATTACATTTCCAGTCATTTGAAAAGAAATAAAAATGGCTGGAACCATAAATGCAAAAATAAGCACACAGTATTGAGCTACTTGTGTATAGGTAATCCCCTTCATTCCACCCATGACGGCATAAAACAAAACGATAATCATTCCAATGATCACCCCTGTAGTAATATCTACCTGTAAAAACCTAGAGAAAACGACTCCTACACCGCGCATCTGTCCAGAAACATAGGTAAAGGATACGAGTAAGGTACACACGACTGCAACAATCCTTGCCGTCTTTGAATAATAGCGATCTCCGATAAAGTCAGGAACTGTGAATTTTCCAAATTTTCTAAGATAAGGTGCCAAGAGTAATGCGAGTAAGACATAACCTCCGGTCCAACCCATTAAATAAACAGATCCGTCGTATCCCATGAAAGAGATGAGTCCTGCCATCGAAATAAAGGAAGCCGCTGACATCCAATCGGCTGCAGTTGCCATTCCATTAGCCCATGGAGATACTCCCCCTCCTGCGACATAAAATTCTTTAGTAGATTTTGCTTTTGACCAGATAGCTATTCCAATATATATTGAAAAGGTTAAACCTACCATAATATAGGTCCATACTTGTACACTCATAAGTAGTTGTTTGATTGTTGTTGATTGTTGGCTTTAGTTGTTTTCTTCTGGATCCTCGTAACCAAACTTGTGATCCAAGCGATTCATCAGTCTCATATAGACAAAGATGAGAATCACAAAGGCATAAATAGACCCTTGTTGGGCAAACCAGAATCCGAGTTTAAAGCCCATAATTTGAAATTGATCTAGCTCTTCTTTGAGCAAAATTCCAAAACCAAAGGAAACTACAAACCAAATTGAAAGTAGTATCAAGAGATACTTAAGGTTCTGTTTCCAGTATAAAATGTGTTGTTCTTGTTTCATTGTTTGATGATTTGAACAACAATATAGCAAAAAAAATCCCCAAAAAGGGGATCATATTTTAGAGTGTATTTAGATAATTCAGGACATTTGATTCAATCCTCTCATTGATGTTTGTCAAATCAGCTCGAACAAAGGCTTCTCCTGTAATATTCTCATAGAGTTCAATATAGCGCTCAGAGACCGTTTCAATATACTCATCGCTCATAATCGGAAGTACTTGTCCTTCTATGCCCTGGAATCCATTTGAGATCAACCATTGACGAACAAATTCCTTAGAGAGTTGTTTTTGAGCTTCTCCTCTATCTTGTCGCTCCTGATAACCATCGGCATAGAAATACCTTGAAGAATCTGGAGTGTGAATTTCATCGATCAACACAATCTCTCCTGATTTTGTCTTTCCAAATTCATATTTGGTATCCACTAAAATTAAACCGCGTTCTGCAGCTAATTCAGTTCCTCTTTTAAATAAGGCTCTGGTGTATTTTTCAAGAATCTCATAATCCTCTTTAGACACAATTCCTCTTGCGAGAATATCTTCTCTTGAAATATCCTCATCGTGATCACCCATTTCAGCCTTAGTCGCTGGAGTGATAATAGGTTCTGGAAATGCATCGTTTTCTTTCATTCCTTCAGGCATAGGAACTCCACACAACAATCTTCTACCAGCCTTGTATTCACGTGCAGCATGACCTGACATATATCCTCTAATCACCATTTCAACCTTAAAAGGTTCACAGGCGTGTCCTATGGCAACATTGGGGTCTGGTGTTGAAATCAACCAATTGGGTACTAAATCCTCGGTCTGAGCCATCATTTTAGTAGCGATCTGATTTAGGATTTGTCCTTTGTAAGGGATTCCCTTAGGCATCACAACATCAAATGCAGAGAGACGATCTGTTGCAATCATCACTAATATATCATTTTGAAGTGTGTACACCTCTCTAACTTTTCCCTTGTATACGGACTTCTGTCCAGGGAATTCAAAATTCGTGTCTGTAATTGTATGACTCATTAAAAATTGTTTTGATGTTCTATTTGAGAATAGGCATCGATGATTTTCTTCACTAATTTGTGACGAATCACGTCTCTGTCATCTAAATGAACAATTGATATTCCTTTTACATTCCCCAAAATTAATAAGACTTCCTTTAATCCAGAAATAACTCTTCTGGGTAAATCAATTTGACCAGGATCTCCAGTGAGAATAAACTTGGCATTTTTACCCATTCGAGTTAAAAACATCTTCATTTGAGCATGAGTTGTATTTTGAGCCTCGTCAAGGATTACAAATGCATTGTCTAGAGTTCTACCTCTCATAAAGGCCAGCGGTGCAATTTGAACCGTCCCGTTTTCAATATAGCCCTCCAATTTCTCATGGGGAATCATATCTCTAAGAGCATCGTAAAGGGGTTGCATATAGGGATCGAGTTTTTCCTTTAAATCACCTGGTAAAAAACCGAGGTTTTCTCCCGCCTCTACTGCTGGTCTTGTGAGAATAATTCTCTTTACTTGTTTTTCTTTTAAAGCCTTTACTGCCAATGCGACAGAAGTATAAGTTTTACCTGTACCAGCAGGTCCAATCGCAAATATCAAATCACTGTGTTTGGAAGCCTCAACAATTTTACGTTGATTCGGAGTTTTGGCCTTAATGGTTCTCCCACTTACTCCATGAACGATTGTCTCCCCCATATTCTCATAGGACTCCTCCTTAAATTCATCTTCAGAACCACTTAAGATATAATCAATTGCTTGATCGTCAATGTGATTGTACTTTGCTAAATGAGAAGTGAATTGCTCGATGATTTTTTCAAAAGCCAGCAATTGATCATCATCGCCATAAGCTTTGATATTAGTTCCTCTAGCGACAATTTTTAGCTTTGGAAAATGATTCCTAAGATGTGTTACCAGAGCATTTTTCTCTCCAAAAAAATCTCTGGGATTGATATCGGTAAGTTCTATACTTAGTTCGTTCAAATAAAAGAGTTTTAAATTGTTATTTCACAAAAGTGAAAATGCTAATATTTTAGTTAATTTTGTCTATAACAAACTTAATTAAAAATCTAATCAACCCCTTATAAATCTATTAACACTATTGATGCCGATCATAACACTAACTACCGATTTTGGACTTAAAGATCACTTTGTTGGTGCGCTAAAAGGAGCTATTTACTCTGAAATAGAAAACATTCATATTGTTGATATCTCACATCAAATAACTCAGTTTAATATTCAAGAGTGTGCATATATTTTAAAAAATGCCTACAAACACTTCCCTAAGGGAAGTATTCATATTGTAGGAGTCGATTCTGAACTCACTCCAACTAACAAACATTTAGTTATCAAAATTGATGGACATTATTTTATCACAGCCAATAATGGAGTTATGAGTTTGATCTGTGATGAGATCAAAGCTGAAAAGGTTTACGAATTACAACTACCCAACGCAATACACAATAGTTTTCCAAGTTTAAACATCTTTGTCAAAGCTGCATGTCATATTGCAAGAGGTGGTACTCTTGAAGTCATTGGTAAACCGTTTAAAGAGCTCAAAGAACTAGTCGATTATAAAGCGAGGATCTCAGACGATGGTAAAACAATTGAGGGTCATGTGATTTATATCGACAGTTATGGAAATATTGTAACCAACGTAAAAAAACACTTATTTGAGTCCTACAGAAATGGAAGGTCTTTTACCATTAATGCTCGTCATGCCAAAATCAATAAGATCAACCAAAACTACAGTGATTCAAATATTCAGGACGGAAAACTCTTGAGTTTGTTTAACGATTCCGATTATTTAGAATTGGCTATATACAAAAGTGATCGTCAATCAGGAGGTGCTTCTTCACTGCTAGGATTGGATTATAGAGATCGAATTACCGTTGTCTTTAACTAAGTAGGATTACTTCAACTTATAAACAATACTGATTCCTAACAATCGTTTTAGAACATTAAACAACTTTTAATACACAAATCAATATTATTTATAATTATATGTATTTCAACTACTTAAACTTATGTTTTTAATTAATATCACTACATTTAATCACTTTTTTCAATCCTAAGTAGTGTTGATAAAATAGTTTCGCAAACTAGAACAATTAAAATATCTTTGTCTCTACACCATTAATAATTAATAGATGAAATTTATAGTATCAAGTTCCTATTTACTTAAGCAATTACAACTCTTAGGAGGTGTGATTAACAATTCAAATACCCTTCCTATCTTAGATAATTTTTTATTCGAACTAGATCAAAATAAACTGATAGTATCTGCATCCGATTTAGAAACTACAATGACTTCTTCCTTAGAAGTAGAATCAGAAGATAAAGGTAGTATCGCTGTACCAGCAAGACTTTTATTAGATACTTTAAAGACCTTTGCAGAACAACCCCTCACCTTTGTTGTAGAAGACAACAATACTGTTGAGATCAGTGCTAATAATGGTAAATACGCTGTTGCATATGCTGATGGTAGTGAATTTCCAAATTCAATATCACTACCTAATCCAAGTAGCACAAAGATTGAGGGTGATATTTTAGCAAACGCTATTTCAAAAACTATTTTTGCTGCTGGAAATGACGATTTAAGACCTGTGATGAGTGGGGTGTTCTTTCAGATCAGTTCTGAAAACATAACCTTTGTTGCAACAGATGCACATAAATTGGTGAAATACCAAAGAGATGATGTCAATGCTACAGAGCTCGCTGAATTCATCATGCCTAAAAAACCCTTAAACTTACTCAAAGGAATTCTTTTAGGATCTGAGAGTGAAGTATTGATTGAGTACAATGACTCCAATGCTAAATTTAGCTTTGACAATACAGAACTCATATGTAGATTGATCGATGGTAAATATCCAAATTACGAGGCCGTTATTCCAAAAGAAAATCCTAATATATTATCCATAAACAGAGTTCAACTCTTAAACTCTGTAAAACGTGTATCGATTTTCTCAAATAAAACAACACACCAACTTCGATTAAAGATTGCTGGTGCTGAACTCAATATTTCTGCTGAAGATGTTGATTACAGCAATAAAGCAGAAGAGCGTTTAAACTGTACTTATCAGGGCGATGATATTCAAATTGGATTTAACTCTCGTTTCTTAGTTGAAATGCTCAACAGTTTAACTTCTGATGAAGTAAGTCTTGAAATGAGCTTGCCTAATAGAGCGGGAATATTAAAACCAGTTGATGGATTAGATCCAGGTGAAGAAATTACCATGCTAGTGATGCCTGTAATGCTCAACAACTAACTAACCAAACAATGAAGAAAGGCCCAAAAGGGCCTTTTTTTATTTTATAAACTTAATGGAAAAGGGATAATCGATAGGTTCACCCTTTGCAGCTTTAAGTCCATTGATAATTGGAAAAGCAATTTCTAAAATTGCAATAGCTATTAGGCCTAGAATACCAATACCCAAAATAATCAACAAAGCAGAAGCAATGGCATATATAAACATACTGAGCTGAAAATTAACTATTGCTTTCCCGTGCTCATCCATATCGATGATCTTATCTTTCTGTGTAAGCCATAACACTAGAGGTACAATAAATCCTCCAAAACCACTAACGTAATTAATTAGTTGTGTATAATGTGTTATTGCTAATAGGTTTCTGTCTTCTTTTAACATCTTATAATTTGTTTATATTAAAAGTACAAAAAAAATAGAGTCTACTTCAATTGATTTTTCAAGATCACAATTCCATTTTTTTAAACTAATTTTGCATCGTGCACAACAATGATACCATTATCGCATTAGCTACTGCTCCAGGTACTGGAGCTATTGCTGTTATTAGACTCTCTGGACCTAATGCCATCGATATGGTCAGTGATTCTTTTGAATCTGTGAGCACTAAAGTACTCAAAGATCAAAAAAGCCATACAGTACACTTAGGGCATATTAAAGATGGGGATCATTTAATCGATCAAGCATTGGTCAGCATCTTTAAAGGTCCTAACTCTTATACAGGAGAAAATGTAGCTGAGATTTCTTGTCATGGTTCCACCTATATTCAGCAACGCATTATGCAACTCTTTCTCAAGAAAGGAGTTCGAGCTGCACAAGGTGGTGAATTTACTATGAGAGCCTTTTTAAACGCTAAGATGGACCTCAGTCAGGCAGAAGCTGTAGGAGATTTAATCGCTAGTGAGAACGAAGCTTCGCATCAGTTGGCACTTCAACAGATGAGAGGTGGTTTTAGTTCAGAGATTAAAAAACTAAGAGAGCAACTCTTGAATTTTGCATCGCTAATAGAACTTGAATTAGATTTTGCTGAAGAAGATGTCTCTTTTGCAGATCGTGTGGAATTTAAAAAGCTGCTCAACACCATAACCGAAGTACTCAAAAAACTCATCGATTCATTTGCTCTTGGTAACGTGCTCAAAAATGGCGTTCCTGTAGCAATTGTAGGGGCACCAAATGTTGGTAAGTCTACCCTACTCAATGCACTCTTAAACGAAGAACGCGCCATTGTTTCCAATATTGCTGGTACTACTAGAGATACCATTGAAGACGAACTATCCATCGGAGGTATTGGTTTTCGATTTATCGATACTGCTGGTATTAGAGCCACTGAGGATCAAATTGAAAAGATCGGAATTCAAAAGACCTTTGAAAAAATAGGTCAAGCCAAGCTAATTCTCTATTTAATCGATTCCTTGGCCTGTGTAAAAGACGATCAATTAGCGAAACAGGATGAAATTGAAATTCTAAAAATTGAAAAGGAACATCCAAAAAAACACCTCATTGTACTTGGAAATAAGGTAGATCAACTCTCTAGAGAAGAACAAACACATTTAAAGGAACTCATTCCTCAAATACAATTTATAGCTGCAAAAACAGGTGAAGGTGTAGAAAAACTTAAAGAATCGTTTATCCAAGGTGTTCACTCCGGTGCCATCAGCAATAATGACACGATCATAACCAACAGTAGGCATTACGATTCACTGATTAAAGCGCTAGAGGAAATCGATAAGGTAAAAGAAGGGTTATCAGAAGAGCTGCCTTCTGACCTACTTGCTATTGATATAAGACAAGCCCTTTATCACTTTGGTGAAATCACTGGTGAAATAAGTTCTGATGAACTTCTTGGAAATATTTTTGCGAATTTCTGTATCGGTAAATAACCAACTACATATGATACCTCAACCCTAGAGTACTAATCGTTGATCCGTTTGAAAGGGTCTTATTTAAAAAACCATTGATAGACAACTTTTTAGAAAGGGTGTAACTGATTGCCTGAGCAATACCATAGGTGTTTTCAAAGTCCATACCATATAGTTGAGTAGTGAATACAAAACTGTTTTTTCTAATAATGGTCATAAAGTTTAAGAGCTTCATCTTAAAGTCGTTATTCATTCCTGTACCACGAATAAACATTCCAGTAAAACCAACCGATTCATTTAATTGATAGGTTGCCAATACTTCTCTAGCAAAAAATGTATCCATATGATAATCTTCATCTACCTGAAATGCTGGTAAATGTGCTCCTAAGTGCAATTTGAGTTTCTTGTCGATTAATTTGTAACGTGTAATAAAAATTCCACCTCTTGGTTTCATCCCCTCTACACGAATATTGGCAATCAAACTTCCCGTCACTCTTCTGTCAGTTGAAGTTCCTAAATTGAGAATGAAATTAGGCTGATCATCCGTAAATGCAGGTACTAATGAAAATCCTCCAGTGTTTAATTCAACTGATCCATACTGTGAATAAGCTGATGAGGCTATCAAAACAAATAGGACGAAAAGTCTTTTTACAAACATTATATAACTTTAAAAATTAATGCGTCAAATATACACAATTTATTTATTTGTTTTATATTTGATTGATTAAATCAATTTGAAATTATGAAACCCCACTATTTAAAAATTTTACTCCTAGCTACTATCCTATTTATCACAACTCAAGGATGTTTTGCACAATCAAAATCTGATGCAAAAGAACTTTATGAGTTGAGAACCTATACCATGAAAACTGGTGGTAATACTGCAAAGTTAGCAGCATACCTTCAGGAGGTGCTCACTCCTACTCTCAAAAGAAAAGGAATTAGACATACTGCTCTTTTTAAAGAACTCGGAAATTCAGATCCAACAAAGCTTTGGTTTTTGATCGCTTATCCAGATGCTAACACTTATATAACTACTCAAGAATTGCACAAAGACGAGCAGTACCTCAAAGATGCAAGCTCTTACAATGCTATGAAAATTGATGAAAAACTCTACGATAGAATTGAATCAATGCTCTTATTAGCCTTTGATGGACTTGCTAAAATGGATGCAATAAAATCAGATTCTGGTTTATTTGAGCTCAGAACCTATGAGAGTTATAGTGAAGATGCCAATAGAAGAAAGATAAAGATGTTCAATGTTGAAGAACTTGATCTTTTCTATGAAGTTGGATTACATCCAGTATTCTTTGGAGATCAAATATCTGGTGCTAATCGACCTTGTCTTACCTATATGATCCAATTTAAAGACATGAAGGAACACGATGAGAACTGGCAAAAGTTTATCAAGTCTCCTAAATGGACTAAAATGGCTGCAAAAGCAGAGTATGCCAATACAGCAACAACGATTCACAAAATCTTTTTAACTCCATATTAACCAACAACTATTAGGTGATTATCATAGAGCTTCTTAAATTAGCTTTCTAAGTCATTAAGAGGATTCAATGAAAATTACTATTGTTGGTACTGGATATGTAGGCCTTGTCAGCGGAACCTGTTTCGCTGAGATGGGCTATGAGGTAGTTTGTGTAGATATCAATGAAGATAAAATTAATCAGCTCAAAAAAGGAATCATTCCGATTTATGAACCTGGTTTGAGCGATATGGTGATTCGCAATGTCGAAAACCAAAACCTTCACTTTTCTACATCATTAAAAGATTCAATCGAAGATTCAGACTTCGTCTTTATTGCCGTTGGCACTCCTACAGCTGAAGATCAAGCTGCGGATTTGACCTATGTGTTAGAAGTCGCTAAAAACATCGGTCAATTGATGACTTCCTCTCTAGTTGTAGTCGATAAATCAACCGTACCTGTAGGAACAGCTGATCGCGTTAAAGCAATCGTTCAATCTGAATTAGACAAGCGAAATGAATCCATTTCATTCTCTGTAGTATCCAATCCTGAATTCTTAAAAGAAGGAGATGCTATTGCTGATTTTATGAAGCCAGATCGCGTCATTATTGGATCGGATGACCCAACAGCCTTAGAGCTCATGAAACAGCTCTACAGACCCTTTTTTAGGCTAAATTTCGATCGTATCATCACTATGGATGTTCGTTCTGCTGAAATGACCAAATACGTTGCTAATGCGATGTTAGCGACTAAAATTTCATTTATGAACGAAATAGCCAACATCTGTGAGCGTGTGGGAGCTGACGTGAACCAGGTGCGTATCGGAATTGGATCTGATTCTAGAATCGGCTACAGCTTTATATATCCTGGTGTGGGTTATGGAGGTTCCTGTTTCCCAAAGGACGTTAAAGCATTAGCTAAAACGGCCCTAGATGTAGGATATGAGCCAAAGTTGATCAAAGCTGTTGAATCCGTTAACAACTATCAGAAAACCGTTTTAGCATCTAAAATTGTCAAGCGATTTGGAGAAGATTTAAGTGGCTATTGCTTTGCTGTATGGGGACTAGCTTTTAAGCCTGGGACTGATGATATGCGTGAAGCTCCTTCTATTGAAGTCATCAAAGCCTTAATCGACAAAGGTGCCCGTGTAAAAGCATACGATCCTAAGGCTATCCATGAGGCTCAAACTCATTATTTGAATTCCTATGAAGTCGAATATACTCAAAACAAATACGATGCTTTAAAGGAAGCTGATGCCATGATTTTACTCACCGAATGGAAAACCTTTAGAGCTCCTGATTTAGATCTTATGAAAGATTTGATGAAGCAGTCCATCGTATTTGACGGTAGAAACCAATACAATGAGATCGAAATGCAAAAGGCCGGATTTGAATACTATCAAATAGGCAAGCTCTAAACAAATAGCAGTTATTTACTACAAACTCAAAGCTCTCTTGTAGAGCTCTTCGTATTGTGGGAGTATTTTAAGAATATCAAAATCAGCAGCCTTTTCATAGGCTCTGTTTTTAAATCCTCTTAATGTTTCAATGTCTTTTAAAATTTCTATGGAGTATTTTGCCATAGCATCGATATCCCCAACATCAGCTAAATATCCTGTTTCACCGTGTATATTCACCTCCGGAATTCCTCCAGTATTACTTGAAACTACCGCTACTTTATTAGCCATCGCTTCTAAGGCCGCTAAACCAAAACTCTCTGATTTTGAAGGAAGTAGAAATAAATCAGAAAAACACAATACGCGATCTACTTGAGATGAATTTCCTAAAAAGAGTACTTTATCTGTAATTCCTAAATCATCAACCAATCGTTCCACTGATTCGCGTTCTGGTCCCTCTCCAACTAAAACGAGTTTTGAAGGAATTTCCTTCTGTATTTGATGAAACACCTTAACCACATGGGGAACGTGTTTCACCTTTCTAAAATTAGAAATGTGTGAAATCACTCGTTCGTGATCCTGAGCGATCATCGAACGCTTACATTCCTTACTGGTTTTCTCGTAATTGGTAATATCGATAAAGTTTGGAACGACTTCAATCTCTTTGTGAATCTCAAATTGCTCCAAAGTACTTCTTTTAAGATCAGCACTCACTGCGGTTACAATATCCGAGTGATTGATACTAAAAGTCACTGCTGGTTTGTAGTTGGGATGTCTTCCCACCAGGGTAATATCAGTACCGTGTAAGGTGGTAATCATCGGAATGTTGATTCCCTTTTCTGCTAGCATTTGCTTGGCCATATAACCCGCATAGGCATGAGGAATCGCATAGTGTACGTGTAAGACTTCAATTTGATGTAGTTGCACCATATCGACAAGTTTACTCGAGAGTGCTAGCTCATAAGGTTGATAATGAAATAGTGGATAGTCGGGAACGTGAACCTCGTGAAAATGAATCTTTGAACTCAAAAGCTCTAATCGAACTGGTTGCTTGTAACTGATAAAATGGATTTCATGACCTCTATCGGCAAGTGCCTTACCGAGCTCTGTGGCCACTACACCACTTCCACCAAAGGTGGGATAACAAACAATACCAATTTTCATAGGATTCATTTATAAATTGTTTTTGGATAATTCTAAATTAGGCAATGAAATAGGTAAACTTCCTTTAGGTTCTAATGTTCCTGAAAGCACTTCTAACATCTTTAATTGAACGAAATCATCGTTCATATACCCTACGAGAATCGCTTTAAAATCATCGATAAAATCGATGTCTTTTAATGCATAAGGAGAGGTAAACACATTGAGATATACCTCTTTGCCCATACTGGTGAGTTGTTTCAATATCTCGAGTTCTTCTGCTGTAAATTTATAAGATTTGTAAGGTGAAGCATCATTTTTATGATATCCAACAACAATTACATCAAAATCTTTGAGGTTTTCTTCAGTTAGCTGATTGTTTTCAAAGAAGATCGCTCCATTTGACATGACTTCGTGTCTAAAGCGATATCCAGGTGTATCACCTAGGTGAACTAGCGCTGTTTTTGCCCCTGCTTTTATAGGTTCGTATTTCTTTGTATTAGATACATAGGTAATTGCATTTTCCAAGATTAAATAGCGAAGCAAGGTGTTGGGTTTGGAATTATAATACCTCCTAATAGAATCAATTTGAAGCTTTTCGAAAGGCTTATTCAATCCCATATCGAATTTACTAGAAAGTATTTTCTTTACCGAATGAGCTAAACGATCTTCAGTAATTATAGAATCTTTATAGGCCTCTTTTATTTTTTGAACGCCTTTCTCAACATCTACTGGAACTAATAATATATCATTTCCGGCTTTAAATGCCTCTAATTCAGCATCTCCTTCATCAGCGATGAGGGTAACCCCTTTCATATTTAAAGCATCGGTGATGATGAGGCCCTCATAGCCTAAATCTGTCTTTAGTATTCCATTGACCACTTTTGAAGAAAGTGATGCAGGAACTCCTGCCTCTTCAGTTAATGATGGAATGTCTAAATGAGCTACCATCACTGCATCTACCTGAGATAACAAGCCTGATTTATAAGGATAGAGCTCAATGGAATCCAATCGTTGCCTGTTGAATGTCAATTGAGGTAAGGTTTTATGAGAGTCCATGTCTGTGTCTCCATGACCTGGAAAATGCTTAGCACATGAGAGTACTGTAGCTGCCTTTAATCCCCTAGCATATGCAGAAGCTTTTTCGGTGACATTTTGCAGATGAGATCCAAAAGATCGATTTCCAATGATAGGGTTATTTGGATTGATATTGATATCTGCAACTGGGGCAAAATTCATATGAACACCAGTTCTTCTGAGTTCCTCTCCAATCATATAACCGGCTTTTTCAACCAAGGAATTGTCTGTAAGTGCTCCCATAGCCATAGGCCATGGAAAACCTTCCTCATCTTTAAATCGCATGGCTGCTCCCCACTCTGCATCGAGAGCAATTAAGAGTGGTATGTTAGCATTTGATTGAATTTCATTAGTAATCGCCACTTGTCGCTCTGGAGTTCCAACCAAAAAGGCCAGGCCACCAACCTCGTATTTCTTTACATCATCGATAACCTTTTGAACGATACTATCGTGATCGTTTGAGGTCAACCCCAACATGAATAGCTGTCCTATCTTTTGATCGAGATTTAATTGAGTATAGGTTGAATCAACCCAGTGCGCACGTTGTTTGCGATAAACTACTTCAGGATCTTCCTGGCAGGAAGACAGAATGGTTAAAATTAAAAAAAGTAGAGGGAACTGCTTCATTTATTTTACAAAATTGGAATGCCAGCTCTCTGAAGCTGGTACTTCCCAATGGTCAAGGTACTCAGCCTTAGTAGCGACAAGATTATTAAACACTACAGTGTTTTTAGACACTGATTTATTTTTAGCCATGACTTTAAAGTCTTTCAAGGTCTTATAGGCGATAAAATCACCCTGTTTAAAGCTCACATTCATTCGGTCTAAAAGATCTATTTCATACTTCTTTTCCAATTCTTGAATAAAGTGAACAGAAGCGTCAATAGAACATCCAGACGCTTGTGTTTGAGCATCGAGACCGATGATGATAAAGCGCTTGTACTTGAGTTCAAAACCTGCTTTTAAATCCTTTCCATGAGCAGTCCACTGTTCTAAGAAAGTTTTGAGATCCGTATTAATTTCTTCTTGCTCTTGATCCGTTAGTGATCTATTGGATTGATAAATCCATATTCTAGCATCATCAGCTAGGTCGTTAAAATTGACATACATGCTTATAAGTCTTTAGCGTTTGCAATTAGTTCAGCGATATCCATCACCTTAAATTCTCCCTCCTTCTCCTCGGATTTAACTCCGTCGGTGAGCATCGTATTGCAAAATGGACAAGCAGATGCGATTGTAGAAGCTTTAGTATTGATTGCTTCTTGAGAGCGTTCTATATTGATTTCTTTGTCTCCAGACTCCGATTCTTTAAACATTTGAGCTCCACCGGCTCCACAACACAATCCATTCTGCTTACAGCGTTTCATTTCAACTAGTTCGGCATCTAATGCCTCGATCAGTCTTCTGGGAGCCTCGTATACACCATTGGCTCTTCCCAAATAACAAGCGTCGTGATAAGTGATTTTTTGTCCATTAAATGCGCCTCCCTCAATCTGCAATCTTCCAGATTCCAGCAATTCATTTAAGAATTGGGTATGGTGTACTACTTGATAGTTCCCTCCTAGTTCAGGATACTCGTTTTTCAAAGTATTAAAACAATGAGGGCAGGTAGTTACAATTCTTTTAACACCGTAAGAATTCAACACTTGAATGTTCGTAGCAGCTTGCATCTGAAATAGAAATTCATTTCCAGCGCGTTTGGCAGGATCTCCTGTGCAGGTCTCCTCCTGTCCCAAAATTGCAAATTCCACCTTTGATTCAATCAGTATTTTAGCAAAAGCTTTGGTGATTTTCTTTGCTCTATCGTCAAAACTTCCGGCACAACCCACCCAGAAAAGAACTTCAATTTCCTTTCCTTGAGCGGAGAGCTCTGCCATTGTCGGTATGTTTAATACTTCATTACTCATTAGTCCAGTTTGCTCTATCTAATTGATTAAATGGCCAAGGGGCTCCATTGGTTTCTACATTGGTCATCATGGAATTGAGCTCTGTTGGAGCTGCTGATTGTTCCATGACTAAATAGCGTCTCATATCGATAATGATCGAAAGTGGATCAATGCTGATCGGACAGGCTTCCACACAAGCGTTACAACTTGTACAAGCCCATAATTCTTCTGGAGTGATATAGTCTCCTAAAAGTTTCTTTGTATCCGTAGCCCCCAGTCTTTTTAAAGTACTCTTTTCATGTGCACGATCACGAACTTTCATCATGATATGACGTGGTGATAATTTTTTACCCGTGAGGTTTGCAGGACATGAAGCCGTACATCTACCACACTCCGTACAACTATAGGCATTCATAAGCTGTACCCAATTTAATTCATCTACATCAGAAGCACCAAATGGTTCCGGAATTGGAGCGTCAGCAGCAGGTGCAGCATAGGGATCAAAATTAGGATCCATCATTTGAGCTACTTCTGAAGCAACCTGAGAATCATTGGTAAGTTGCCCTTTTGGAGTAAGCTTCCCATAATAGGTATTCGGGAAAGCTAATAAGATGTGTAAGTGTTTAGAATAGTAAAGGTAGTTTAAAAATGCTAGTATACCCAAAATATGCAACCACCAAGCAGTTCGCTCAATAAGTATTAATTGATCGACTGAGAATGAATCAAATAAAGGAAGTAACAAGGATGCTATTGGGAAAATTCCCGCCTGCAAATAGTGATCAGCTCCCATTTGTTGAAGACTTAAATCTGCAGCGTTCATGATCAAAAATAAAGACATCAATACCAATTCGATATAGAGTATTAGATTGGCATCTAATTTTGGCCATCCTGTCATTTCAGATTTGATAAAGCGATTGATACGGATGATATTTCTGCGAATCCAAAAAATTAGTACCGAGAGGATGACTCCAACAGCTAAGATTTCAAAACTTGCAATTAAAACATTATATAGAGTTCCCAAAGGTGCAAAAATCCTATGTGTTCCAAGGATTCCATCTAATATGATTTCTAATACCTCAATATTAATGATAATAAAACCAACATAGACTACAATATGCAATAAACCAGCAATAGGCTTTTTAACCATTTTCGACTGTCCAATTGCGATTCGGAACATCTGCTTTAAACGTTCGCTCTTATGATCGTTAACTTCTAATGGTTTTGCCTGAAAGATCGATGACCTAAGACGTTTGATATTGCGAACAAAAAACCCTATTCCAAGAGCTAAGGATATTACAAATAGAATATTGGGTAGGTAGTGCATCTCTACTGTTTTTGATTTGCTGGATCATTTTCTGGAAGCTCGTAATCCTTCTGTTTTTTACCAAAAACAGAAACATTTATATAACGCTTTGGATTAAGTCTTAAATCTTGTAGTAAGAGACTGAGTTCTCTTGTGGATTTTTCAAGGTTTTCATAAAGTGCTTCTTCTTGGGCTAGTTTCCCAAGATTTCCTTCACCAGACTCAACATCAGCTAAAATAGAATTGATACTTCGAAGTGAAGAAGATAACTGATGTAAGGATTGATCAAGCCCCATTTTAGCGATGGTATCAGTAATATGAGACAAATTATTCATCGTTTGATTCATCGCTGTCAAACTACTGTCAATAGAAGTTTTGTTACTCAACAAAATTTCGTTTATCGTTCTATTGGTCTGAGCCAAACTTTGAATAAGATCATTAATTCCATTAATACCCTCTTGTAGATTCCTACGGGTAGATTCGTCTAAAAGTTTATTGACCCCTACAAGTAACGAATCTGCATTGGAAATAATATTCTCAACCTTGAGCTGTAGAGGATTTAATTGCTGTTGAACTAATTCAGTAACCCCTGGCTTTACAGAAGACACCAAGGTGTCACCAACCATAACTACGGGACTATTTGGGTCTAAATCTGGAACGATTTGAATTCCTTTTCCTCCAATAATACCTGTGTCAAATAATTCCGCAATTGATTTATTAGAAAATTTAAAAGTATCGTCAATAGACATGGTTACTAGTAATTTACCAGAACGATCTAAGAAATTAATACTTTTTACCTGCCCTACTTTATACCCGTTGATCGAAACAGCATTACCAGTTTGCAATCCTCCAACATTGTCATAAACCGCAAAAATCTGAATGTTATTGTCAAAGATGGGACTGGATTTCAAATAAGTAAATCCAAGGATAAACAAAAGAATTCCACCTATACCAACAATTGCTGTCTTTATTTCTCTACTTAATTTCAATTATCTAGTTTTTGAGTCTTTAACAAATTTAGGAATAATTAATACAATGTCCTATTGTTGAGAAAGAGTTTCCAAAGCTTTTGAAAGCGGATAGAGCTCGTCTCCTTTAAAGGCTGAAATAAAGGCTGAAGAATAACCGGTTTTTTTGGCTTTTTGCAATAATTCTTTTGCAGTGTTGTAGTTCGATGTTTTGCCAAAGAAATAGCGATAGACAGATCCATCTTGAAGTTTGTGCAACAGTCTCAATCCTTTAAAATTATAGGATTTCAAATCAATTGTCTTAGGGGAGGCTGCTATTTGAATTCTAAAGTATATATCAGAAGAAGTGTTGTTCGATGAGCTATGAATTGTAGCAGAAGGTGTTGGTGCTTCTTTAAAATTAGAAGTTTGAACTGAATTCGCCACTCCGTCAAGTTGTGTTTTATAACTCAATATAGCATCTGCAAGCGTTTTACCAAATTCACTTTGTCCTTTTTTAGAATTGAGATAGGCACCCTCATTCTTATTGGATAAAAAACCTGTCTCAACAAGTACAGAGGGCATAAACGTTTGATGCAATACGATAAATCCTGCTTGTTTAACCCCTCGATCTCTTCTTTTGAGCTTCGTTTTTATGTTGTTTTGAATTAATTGAGCTAGATGAATACTTTGATCCAAGAATTCCTCTTGCATAATGGTGAGGCCAATCGTCGATTCAGGCGAGTTAATATCAAATCCTTGATAATTGTTCTGATAATCATCTTCCAAATAAATTACCGAGTTTTCTTTCTTGGCGACATTAAAATTGGTTTGGTTGCGATGAAGTCCTAAAACAAAGGTATGTGCCCCATAAGTATTACCGTCAAAAGAATCACAGTGTACTGATACAAACAAATCAGCTTTTGCTTTGTTAGCAATTTTACCTCTGACAAATAAATCGACAAATTCATCCGATTTTCTAGTATAAATAACTTTTACTCCCTGTTGTTTTTCAAGATGTTCACCTATTTTTAAGACAATTGCTAAGGCAATGTTTTTCTCGAAATAACCATTTTGAACATTACCAGGGTCTTTTCCTCCATGCCCTGCATCGAGAACTACAACAAATGGTTTGACTGGCTCATTTGCGTATACACAGGAAGCAGCACAAATAAAGAGCGTTAATAAAATAATTTGAATTCTATTGAAAACTCCAGTTGTCATCATTGTTGTTTTTAGGTACATACAACTGCTAATATAGGGGTTAAATATATTATAAATACAAAGATTCAAACTAAAAAAATCCGTAAGTTTGAGCTCGAATCGCTGTATGGATTATATACAAAAATAGGATATTAAGCATTGCTTTCAAATAAACCTTATTTACTACTATTGCTACTTCTTTTTTTGAGTCAAATAAATTTGATGGCTCAAACAGAGCAAGACAGCCTTCCCTCCTCTCCAATAGCATTGGATTCTATTGCTCTAGATAGTATTCCCAAAAAACAACCCATCCTTCTCGATCAGATTCGTTACAATGCGATTGATACCATAAAACTCTTAAAAAAAGAACATAAAATTGTTCTTTACAACAAGGCTGAACTCTATTATCAAGACACGGAACTCAAGGCTGGAATTATAGTTATGGACTATATGGCTGGTGAGGTCTACGCCGGTAGAATTAGAAATGCTGAAGGAGAACTAGAACAATTACCCGAGTTTAAACAAGGAGAAAATATCATACTACCGGATTCAATTCGATTCAATTTTAACACTCAAAAGGCGCTGATTTGGAATTCTAGATCAGATCAAGGTGGTCTAGGAGGAGAAAACATGAATCTACTGGCTAATTACACCAAAAAAGAGAATGATTCTGTATTCTTTTTAAAAGACATTCGTTTGACTTCATCTCAAACTCCAGAAGATCCCGATTATTACATACGTATTAAAAAGGCCAAATTTGTTCCTCAAAAGAAAATGATTGCAGGTTTCTCCAATTTGTATTTGATGGATATTCCAACTCCTATTGCCTTGCCATTTGCTTATTTTCCGATGACTCAAGGCAGATCTGCAGGTCTCATCATGCCCAGCTTTGGATCGGACCCCAACAGAGGTTATTTCTTACAAAACGCCGGATATTACCTACCTATCAATCAATATTCAGACCTGTATTTAACAGGAGATATATACGCCAATGGTAGCTGGGGTTTTAGATCACAATCGGTATATAACAAGCGTTATAAGTACAGTGGTAATTTTAATTTCAGATACGAAAACCTGGTGACCAGTCAAAAAGGATTCGACGATTACAGCAAGAGTTCTATTTACAATATTCAATTTTCACACTCTCAGGATTCAAAGGCAAATCCAGCCTCTAGATTTTCGGCATCGGTCAATCTAGGATCTAGTTCCTACTTTAGAAATTCACTCAACAGAAGTAATTTACCCAATACTCAAAACAACAACCTCTCCTCTTCGATTAACTATTCGAAGACTTTTCCTGAATATCCTAGAGTAGATCTTAGTTTAACTGCATCTCACAATCAAAACACCAATACTCAGGAAATCAATCTAACACTCCCTACCATGCAAGCGAGCGTGGAACGTATATATCCTTTTGCTAAAAGAGATGGAATTAAAAAAGGTATCCTACAAAATTTAAACTTTCAATATTCCGCTCGATCTGAAAATAGAATTAGAACAACCGACTCACTTTTCTTTAAGCCTGAAATGTTTAAAGCTGCTCAGCTTGGAATGCAACACTCTTTGCCTTTTAATACCAACTTTAAACTAGCAAAATATATCAGTGTTTCAGTGGGAGGATCCTATACAGACAACTGGGTTACTCAAACCTATGGAAGATCTCTTGTGGAAGGAGAACTAGTCAGAGATACGATAAAAGGATTTGATCGCTTTTCAAACTACAATTTCAACATCAATATGGGGACCACCGTTTACGGAACCTTTAATTTTAAAGAAGGAAGTAAATTTCAAGCCCTGAGACACACCCTTAGACCATCGGTAAGTATTGGCTATACTCCATCTTTTGATCAGTATTACGATCAAATCTTAGATGGAGATGGAAATTTAGTCGACTATTCTAGATTTAGTGGGTCTTATTATTCGCCTCCTGGACAATTCTCTAGAAAATCAATGGGAATTTCTGTTCAAAATTCCTTTGAAGCCAAGGTCAATAAAAAGGTTAAGAAAAGAATTAACAACAAAGATACATTGGTTTCTGAACTCAAGAAGATAAAACTCATTCCTAATTTGAGTTTTTCAACTTCCTATAACCTAGATGCAGATTCTCTAAAAATCAATCCAATTCGATTTTCAGGAAGCACCAAGATATTTAAGGATTTGATCTCTATTAACTTTAATGGAACTTTAGATCCTTATGAAATAGACCCTAATACGAGACAACGTATCAATACACTTGTGGCTCAAAATGGAGGACTGGCGAGGCTTACACAAGCAAGTGCGAATCTCAACTTTAGTTTAGATAATAATTCTTTTAAAAGAAAGTCCGATGAGGATGATCAAGACCAAAAAGAGCAAGAACAACAACTAGAGGCCGATTATTTCATGAATACAACGGCAGGCGGAAGATCGGACAACCTCTTTGGTCGACCAGGTGATGATTTGAGTATGTCGAGGCAAAATCAATCCGAGGGTAGAAAAGTTCAATCCGTTTATCAAAATGTCATTGGTTGGAGAATGAATTTCTCATATGCGATGAGTTATAGGAACCAATACAGAGATCCTTCTATCGGAAACAACTCCTTGATGTTCTCTGGAGACATCGATCTCACACCGAAATGGAGTCTTGGGGTTTCTTCTGGATACGATTTTAAAAACAAAGGGTTTACCCTGACCCAATTTAGAATTGATCGCGAACTTAAAGATTTTAGGCTTAATTTTGATTGGACTCCATTTGGAGTATACGAACGATGGTATTTCTTTATTGGAATCAAGAGTGCCTTGTTAAGTGATCTTAAGTGGGATAAACGAAGTAGACGTTTTTAAAAAATTAAAAAAATAACAATGGCTAAACAAATTATTTTTACAAAAGAAGCTCCAGCCCCTATAGGGCCATACAATCAAGCTGTATTAGTTGACAACACCTTGTATATTTCAGGGCAAATACCAATTGACCCGAAAAGCGGAATGCTCATACAAGGAGATATCGTTCATCAAACCGAGCAAGTGATGAAAAATTTAGAAGCTGTTTTAAAAGCAGCCCAGATGGATTTTGGCAATGTGGTCAAGAGTAGCATATTTATCAGTAATATGGATCAATTTACTTTGATTAATGAAGTTTACGCTAATTACTTCGATGAAGCTACTGCCCCAGCAAGAGAAACTGTTCAAGTAGCTCGATTGCCCAAGGATGTCGATATTGAAATATCGATGATTGCGATTAGATAGAACTAATGGATTCCATTAAAAGATAAAAAAAAAGCCACTTTAAAAGTGGCTTTCTTAGTTCTTAAAGATTCTCTTTGTGGAATTCAACTAAACCGTCAATAGGTCTTTGTTTGATGTTTCCTAGAATTAAATCATTTCTGTTGAGAATATCTTTTAATTCGTCTTGTAAGTAATAAGCGATAGAACCTACGAAGTTGACAGGTACTTTAGTCGCTAATTCAAATTGCATGATGTAGTTGTTTACAAACTGCTGCAATCCCTTTTTGATTACTCCAGCACAATAAGGATGCTCTTTATTTTCAACTATAAATCGTGCGAACTTAGCCAAATAGGTATTTGGATTTGGTTGCTTATAAAGGTGTTCTTTGATAACATCTGCCTCTAAATCAAACTGTTTGCTGAATTTTAAAGCCAAATCTTGTGGGATTTTGTGGAAGTAATAGTCTCTTACAAGTTTTCTTCCGAAGAAGTTACCACTACCGTCATCCATAAGGATGTATCCAAGTGATATTACCTTTTGAAATAATTGATGACCATCGTAATAGCTACAGTTAGATCCGGTTCCTAAAATACAAACGATTCCAGGTTCTCCTAATTTTGTAGTCGCAAATACTGCAGCATAGGTATCTTCTTTGATATCAGCCTTAGCATTTGGAAAAAAGTCATTGAAAATTTCTGTGAGAAAAATTTTCATGCGATCGGTTCCACAACCTGCACCATAAAAGTAAACATGGGTCACCTTTTCAGCGTTTTTAGAAAGCTCAAAATTGTTTGCCAAACGATCTTCAATAACATCCCTTGTTAAAACTTCTGGAGATAAACCTAAGGTTTGAGTAAAGAACAGTTGGTTTCCTTTTTCGTCCAAAGCAATCCAATCCGACTTGGTTGCCCCACTGTCAGCAATTAATATCATAGTTAAGTTAGTTTAGAGTAGTAGATAAAAATCCCCTAGAAATTCAACTAGGGGATTTTTTATAATTATGATAAGCTAGAAACGTGTTTAGCTAAATCGATCAATTTGTTAGAATATCCTGCTTCGTTATCGTACCAAGACACTAATTTAAAGAAGGTAGAGTTCAACTCAATACCTGCTTCAGCATCAAAGATACTAGTTCTAGCATCTCCAATAAAGTCTTGAGATACGACTGCTTCTTCAGTGTATCCTAAAATTCCAGCTAATTCGTTTTCAGAAGCTGATTTGAATGCAGCTTTGATTTCAGCCATAGAAGTTTCTTTTCCTAATTTAACAGTTAAATCAACAACAGAAACATCAGCTGTAGGAACGCGGAATGCCATACCAGTAAGTTTTCCTACTAATGAAGGAATCACTTTGGTAACAGCTTTAGCTGCACCAGTAGAAGCTGGGATGATATTTAAAAGAGCAGAACGACCACCTCTCCAGTCTTTTCTAGAAGGACCGTCAACAGTCATTTGAGTTGCAGTAGTAGCGTGAACTGTAGTCATTAAAGCTTCTTCGATTCCGAAGTTGTCATTTAATACTTTAGCAAGTGGAGCTAAACAGTTAGTAGTACAAGAAGCGTTAGAAACAATCGTGTCAGATGCTTTTGCTTCTGAGTGGTTCACTCCCATTACGAACATTGGAGCATCTGCAGATGGAGCTGAAATAACAACTTTCTTAGCACCTCCGTCGATATGAGCTTGAGCCATATCTAAAGTAGTAAAAATACCAGTACATTCAGCAACGATATCAGCACCAACAGCATCCCATTGTAATACTTTAGGATCTCTTTCAGCAGTAATACGAACAACATCTCCGTTTACTACCAAGTTTCCATTCTCAATTTCAACAGATCCATCGAAGTTTCCGTGAACAGAGTCATACTTCAATAAGTAAGCTAAATGCTCTACATCTAATAAATCGTTAATAGCAACGATTTTTACATCAGATCTTTTAGCAGCGGCTCTAAACACCATTCTTCCAATTCTACCAAATCCGTTAATTCCAATTTTCAATTCAGACATTTTATATTAATTTAAATTATATTGACATTATATTGTTGACTCTAAGGAGCTCCTTATCGATTTCGGTACTACCCTTTATCGCTTGTTCCAATGGAGTCAAGGTTAACTTATTATCATTGATCCCTACCATCAATCCTGTCTTACCTTCTAAGAGACTCTCTACGGCTTTTACTCCAGATCGAGAAGCTAACACTCTATCAAAACAAGATGGAGCGCCTCCGCGTTGCATATGACCTAATACCGATACTCTAATATCGTAATTTGGATGGCGTTTTTCTACGTAATCCTTAAGTTCGAAAATATTTTTACCTGTTTTATCTCCTTCAGCAACAATGATAATACTCGAATGTTTACCCGAAGAACTTGAACGCTCTAAAGATTTCAAAAGATGATCTTTACCAATATTTTCTTCAGGAATTAAAATTTCTTCAGCTCCTGCTCCAATACCTGCGTTTAAAGCGATATATCCGACATCTCTTCCCATTACTTCAACAAAGAACAGTCGATTGTGTGAACTTGCTGTATCTCTAATTTTATCAATTGCCTCAACAACCGTGTTTAAAGCAGTGTCGTATCCTATGGTATTAGAAGTTCCATAAATATCGTTATCGATTGTTCCTGGAATCCCCATACAAGGGATGCCGTATTCTTTGTGAAAGATTTCAGCACCAGTAAATGAACCATCACCTCCAATAACTACTAAAGCGTCGATACCAACTTTAGTAATATTTTCATAGGCTATTTTTCTACCTTCTGGTGTTTTAAATTCTAAACAACGTGCTGATTGCAAAAATGTACCTCCTTTATTGATGATATTATTTACAGATCTTGGACCGAGTTCTATAAAGTCTCCTTTAATCATACCCTCATACCCTCTGTAAATACCAGTACATTTTATATTGTGATAAGCACAGGTTCTAACGACAGATCGTATAGCTGCGTTCATTCCTGGAGCATCTCCCCCTGAAGTAAATACTCCAATATTTTTAATGCTTGTTTCCATATTGTAAGGCCGTAAAATTATCAAACTTTAGTGCAATAACCTAACTATGTTATGCAATATTTTACACCTAAAACAATTTAAGTGTAGATTGTCAAAAATATAAGCTAAATAATGCTAAATATTAAATTAAATAAATTAAAATCACTTATTTGTCAATTTTACTAGTCTTGTTTTGTTGTCCCCAAAATTTTCTCACTAGTTCTGACATGGAGTTAAAGTCGACCCTATAAGTGAGTCCAACTCCCTGAGTATATCCTTGATAATCTAACAGTAGTTGGTGATATTCATTTTCTCTATTAAAAACCTTAGCACTTAAACTACCGTCTTCATTGAGCAACAATTGAAGCTCTGCATCACCTCCTACTACATTCTCGGTAACTCCACCACCTATTGGCACCCCTAATCGACCGTTAAACAACACTCGATCACTGAGTTGAGTTGAAAGTGAAAAACCTATTTCATTATCTGTTTGAAGGTTGGACTGACGATCCAAAAAGCCTTGTTCATAGGAGACACCAAAATTAACCTTGTCATTATTCCCATCGAGAATTGAATTTAAAAACCCTGAAGCTGATTGTAATAAGTTTCCAGTAACAGCCTGTTGATTTAACCCTGTAGCGTCGTTGACGAAACTTCCTTGAGCTAACAAAAAGAAAGCGTTGCGATCTTGTACCGTCGGATCCTGAAGTGCGTAGAGAAGTTCTGACTTAACAACCGAATTGGTTCCAGGAAATTCAATATCAAAATCGATATTGGGATTTTCTAAAGCCCCGTTTAAGCGAACTATCACATCAGTCGGAATACGTTGTGTATAACCAGGATCTTCAAGAAGTGGCGCTGGATTTGCATAAAGACTGTAAGCCGCCTCTAAATCGAGCTGAGCGAGAAGTGGATCTCCTTCCCAACTAATTCTTCCTCCAGAGTTTACTTTAAACTTTTTATCGATAAATCCTCCAAATTTATAGGCATAGGTTCCCGTTGACACTACAAATTCACCAAACATATTGAATTTACCCAAGGTGTTGATATCCATGTAGATATTTCCGTTTCCAGTACCTTTTAAGGAACTTCCAGTATCGGGATCAATTACGATTTCAACTTCAGCCTCAGGAGTTACCTCTAAATTAAAAGCCAAATCCAAACCTGAATAATTTTCAACTAGTTCTCCTTTCTCAACTGTCCCGATTGCTGATCGTTCCACAAAATTTATAAATTCATAATCCCCGACACTTTGAGCGTCTTCAATAGGTATTTTGATCGTAGTACCTGCTGCAGTTTTACCCTCGATGGCAATATCTAAGCTTTTGGTAGGTCCTTTAATAGAAGCTGTACCAGTAAAATACCCTTGGCCGTAGTACAATCGCTTAGGTTCGTATGGAGTATCTAGAATTTTAAATGCATTGTCCTCTTGCGTACTGATATTTAAATCCAGAATCCAATTTCTAAAAGACTGATGTGAAATACTTCCACTCATAAAAGCATTTGTTAAATCCGAAGTGTCTCTTAGATTGATGTTTTCAAATTCAAAGGTTTGATCGTGTAACACAATTGATTGAGTCGCTCCAAAGTCATAATCCATATTGAGATATGGAAACATAATACCTCCCTGACTCAGCGTGAGTTCTCCTTCCATTGATGGATTGGTCAAATCCCCTATAATTTTAGCATTTCCAAAGAGTCCCCCTCTAATACGATGTAAAACATTTTTCCCAAGAGGACTAAATGGCTCTAGTCTAAATCCGTTAAAACTCGCCAAAAGATTAGAAATTAAATTTCCCTGATCATCCCTTTTGATATCTCCTAAAAGCCTGAGTTGCTCCTCTTGATCTGATACAATTTTACCATTGATGATAAAGTTTTCAAAATCACTGGTACCTAAAACATCAACATCCATTTTTCCTAAAATAAAGTCGTTGACTGAGAAATCCTCGATTGACACCTTTGAAGATGGGTAAAATTTCTTTTCCAATTGCTGATAACTTACAAGCCCAGTGACCTTTCCGTCAAGAGCCAAACTATCAATACTAGGTGTGATTTTTTTAAGCGCAACCTGATCCAATCTAAGTTGTATGTTGGTCTGAGTTGAATCTCTTAAATATCCCTCAACCTCTATTCGTTCACCCAATTTTGAATTGAATGCGATACGATCGATTTGCAGACTGTCTCTCTTAGGGTTGTATACGACCTTATTGCGCTCGTTGTTATTTGTGTTTACAATCCAATCGTAGCCTTTTAGCTTAATGGTTGAGCGTTTTAACCCGACAACTGATTCGTTGTTTTCGTTAAAGGTGTGGTAAAAATTTAGAGCGTATAAATCCTTTTTAGCATCATCTCCACTAAATTCAGTTCTAAAAAACAAGGTGTCTTTAATGTTGTTATTGATGATTTCAAAATCTTTAAAGTTGTAGTAATTGTTTTGAACAGCTGCCACTGAGGCATAGGATTTAAACAGTGGGTTTTTTGTGTCAATTTTTAATACGACGCTATCTAATACGGTATTGTTGTAGTGAACAGAAGGTGATTTAAAATCAATTTTAAAATCGTCTAGATCAGCGACTACTTCTCCTTTCATTAGAGTGTTGGGAGCAAATTGCAGTTGAGGTAAAAACACTTCAACTAGCTTGTTGTAAACTCTAAAATTAAACTGAAACTCCTGTCCTTTGGCGATGCTATGTGGAATATAGTTCGCATACAGAGAGCCCATCGAGTTTTTCAACAGCTTAGAAGCCTCTAAGAGCTTGAAATTTCCTTCGATAAATCCAGTGACAATATCTTTGGAATCGATACTGATACGCCTTTGTTGATCGCTTAACTGCTCAGCTCGAATCGAAAAATCTTCAAAATTAAAGGTAGTTTCAGGATTGATGTATTGAGTGTTTTTAAAATTGATGGTTCCCACCACATCATCGATACTCATCCCTTTTAAAGCAGTGTTAATTTCACCTTTAAATAGTGCAATACTGTCTTTTACATAATTTAATTTGTGAAGATCGACTTCTTTGAGATGAGCTGTGTAATTAAACTCATTAGGGGCGTTTGACAAATCTGCAAGACCGTTAAACTCCAATTTACAATTGGGATCGTCTATATTAATACTACCGTCAAACAACTCGTTTTTAAAAAGACCTGCTAATTCAATATTCGAATAGTTATAGCCGTTGTAAGTAGTATTGTAAATCAGTCCTTCAGCCTTTGTGTTTACCGTTGACCTCAAAAATCCTTTGCCTGAAATATTCGCATCCATGGTCGTATTTGAAAAGGAATGATCTGCAAACAAATAGCTTCCTAAATCAAAATCTATCAGCGATATAAAACCTAAATACTCCGCATTTTCTAAGTCCGTAATTCGATCAATTTTAATATCGGAATAAATGGCCCCCAAATCGGTTCTGATGTTGTTGTTAGACACCAACTGATTCTTGGAGAACTCAGTGGTACCAATTATTTGAATTCGACCCATTCGATTGAATGAATTAGGTAAAACGCCATTTAAATGATAGGGCAAAATACGCTTTAAATCTCTGGAGTTTGATTCTAAATTCTTAATAGTGGTCACTAGTTTAAAACGCTGATTTGAATCAAATAGATTCTGAAAATTAAAAACCCCTCTAATTCCGGTATTAGAAATGTTTAAATACTGTACATCTGCATTTAAATCATTGAGGGTTCCATCGAGATTTAATGCTAATTCAGCTGTTAAGCCGTCGCCAAAAACCTTTTTAAATGGATTGATTTCATCTAAATCTATCAACACTTCTTCGGATTGTAAGTGTAGCGTCACACTGTTGTAAAAATCCTTAAAAGCTCCTGGGTCATAATCCATTGATAAAACTCCTTTAAGGGATGATCCTTCTGTTTGAAGTTTCAATTGATCAAAACGCATCTGTTGTGGGCTGTAATAGAAATCAGAAGAAGCCTTTTTTAATTGGATGTCGTTCAACTTAAAACTCAATTGTTCAATAGAAGTTTTCAATTCTTTTTGATCTATAATAAATCGATCTGTTTTGATATGAATACTGTCAAAAAAAACTAATGGATTTTGAACATTGGGATTGTGTATTTTAAGCTGGCCATTAGAGAGTTCAATTCCATCCGAACTCATATAAAAGCTGGACTCCCCTTCTTTTTTTGACAATTTCTGAACAAATTGATCTAGATAATTATAACTGCTATCTTTTGGGGTATTGATTTCTAATTTAAAATCTTCAAATTGAACTTTACTCAGATTTATAGGACCACCCGCAATTACTTTTAGATTGTAGAGCTTCGATTTAATTTCAGAAGCGTAAATAATCGTATCTTGAACTGGATCCTCAATTAATACATCGGTTAAACTGATGTTGAAGTTTAAAAATGAAGTTTTGACACGATCGATTTTAATGGAGACGTCGTAGTTCTCATTGATAGAGTTAACAAGCCATCCAGCAAGTGTAGTTTGAACAGAGCCAATAGATCCTATAGCAGTTAAGACCACCAATACAATAGCGATATTTCTCGCTAATTTAAATCCTATAGATCTTAGTTTTTTGATAGTTCTTTATGTTTTACCTTTGTACTTTAAATTTGAATCGTGAAACAACCCATTTACATATTAGCTATTGAATCCTCTTGTGACGATACTGCGGCAGCAGTTTTCAAGGACGATTTACTGTTGAGCAATGTTGTAGCTTCACAAAAAATTCACCAAGAATACGGAGGTGTCGTTCCTGAACTCGCTTCTAGAGCTCATCAACAACACATTTTACCGGTTGTACACCAGGCCTTAGCTAAAGCAAATATCGACAAAAAAGACGTATCTGCCATAGCTTTTACACGTGGACCTGGACTTATGGGTTCATTATTGGTTGGAACCTCATTCGCCAAGTCTTTAGCACTTGGTTTAAACATCCCTTTAATCGAAGTAAATCACCTTCAAGGACATGTTTTAGCTCATTTTATCAAAGATGAAATGGATAAACCAATGCCTGAGTTCCCATTTTTAGCATTGACAATTTCTGGAGGTCATACTCAAATCATCAAAGTCAACAGTTATTTTGATATGGAAGTCTTAGGAGAAACCATCGATGATGCTGTTGGTGAAGCCTTTGATAAATCCGCTAAATTATTGGGATTTCCCTATCCTGGAGGACCCCTTATTGACAAATACGCTCAAAGTGGAAACCCAAAGGCTTTTCCATTTCCCAAACCAAAGGTCAAGGGATTGAACTTTAGTTTTAGTGGTCTAAAAACAAGTATTTTATACTTTTTAAGAGATCAGATGACACAAAATGAGAACTTTATCGAAGAAAACAAAGAAGATATTTGTGCTTCAATTCAATACAGCATTGTTTCTATTTTAATGGACAAACTTCAAAAAGCCTCTAAAGAAACTGGAATTAAAGAAATTGGTATTGGTGGTGGTGTTTCTGCAAATAAAGGGATTAGAGACGCTTTAAAGCAGGCTGAGAACGATTTAGGATGGAAGGTTCACCTGCCAAAATTCGAATATTGTACTGATAATGCTGCAATGATTGGAATAGTGGGATATTTGAAATATCTTGAAAGTGATTTTTCAGAGCAAAAGATTACAGCAAAGGCTCGATACCATATTTAAGATGCAATTATTTTACAACAGCGAATTAAAAGAAGGACAAACGAGTTGTACGCTCGATCGTGAAGAACGCAATCACTTGGTGAAAGTGCTTCGCAAAAATATAGGTGATATTGTTCATTTCACCAATGGAAATGGGTTATTAGCAAAGGGAGCTATTCGTATGATAAGCTCTAATTCAGTAGACATTGAGCTTACTGAAAGTCATCTAAAACAGCCTCCAAAGGCTCAATTGACTATGGTGGTTGCGCCGACAAAAAATAACGATCGCTACGAATGGTTTTTAGAAAAAGCTACAGAAATAGGTATCAGTACGATACAACCAGTCATATGTGATCAATCTGAGCGTAGAGTCATCAAAGAAGATCGATTTGAACGAGTGATTCAATCTGCATTAAAGCAGTCTCTTGAAGTCTATAAACCAAACCTTCTACCTTTGAAAACACTAAAAGAGTTTTTAAGCAAAAATCACTCTGGATCTTTGTATATAGCTCATTGTGAAGATGATCAACCTAGAGTCTTCTTAGACGATAGCTTAGTTGCTAATGAAGATTGCATCATCCTTATAGGACCTGAGGGAGATTTCTCTAAAGAAGAAATCGATCTAGCTCTCAATGCTGGTTTTAAAGCTGTATCTTTAGGTCACAAACGATTGAGAACGGAGACTGCTGCAGTTTACGCAACAGTGTTGTTTAACTCCAAAAACAGTTGATATGAATTCTAAGACTATAGCAGATGGCATCATTAGAGCTGTCCTTATTTTAGTGGGTATTTACCTGCTTTTAAAACTACTGATCAGCATCAAAATTGTTTTGCTATACATACTATTAGCAAGTGTTTTATCGCTTATTGGAAGACCTGTAGTCCTTTTTCTTAAGAACAAACTCAAATTCAATCAATCAATAGCCGCTCTTGTGAGTATGTTGATGATCTTAGGGGTGTTTACAGGATTGTTCTTTCTTTTTATACCACTTTTAGTTCAACAAGGTGAAAACCTCAGCCTATTAAACATATCAGAACTCAAAACGAGTACTGAAGCATCTTACAACGAATTATTACTACACCTCAACATAGATCCTACTAGTATAGATCTGGGAACTGAGAGCCTCTCAGGTATTAAAGGGCTCAATTTAGAGTTTATTCCAGAGGTCATCAATGGTCTTTTAGGTTTCTTAGGTAGTTTTAGCGCTGGTTTATTTGCAACTTTATTTATTTCTTTTTTCTTTTTAAAGGACAGTAAAATGTTGGAAAACACCATATTGCTTTTTATGCCAAAAGAAAAGCACCAAAAGAGCAAAGAGGCATTTAGCACTATTAAAAACTTATTATCTCGTTATTTTTTAGGGCTTTTACTGCAGATTTTAATCCTCTTCTTAATCTATACCATCAGTTTGACCATCTTTGAGGTTCCAAATGCTATGATCATCGCTTTTTTATGTGCATTATTAAATCTCATCCCATACATAGGCCCAGTTTTAGGAGCCCTTTTAATGAGTAGTTTAACAATGAGTAGTTTTTTAGGAGCTGATTTTGCAGATTTTATTTTACCAAAAACCATTTATGTACTCATCGGATTTGCAGTTGGACAATTAGTAGATAATTTATTTACTCAACCGTTTATCTTCTCCAATAGCGTCAAATCACACCCACTTGAAATCTTCCTAATAATAGTTGTAGGAGGACTCGTATCAGGACCTATAGGGATGGTCTTAGCAATACCTTTTTACACCTCCTTAAAGGTGATTTTAAAGGTGTTTTTCAAGGATTATAGCTTTGTAAAAAGTCTTACGAAAAATTTATAGTATTACTTTGAATAAACTCATATTAAATACTGGTATTCAAGAGTTTATAGAAAATAATATAGGCACTGACATCATGTCAGTTTTACTTTCTAAGCCCTATTTTGAAGGAATTTCAAACAAAGAACTTGTCGAGCAAATTGAGTCTGCTAAAAAGGCTAAATACAAGCTTCCAACTTGGTATCATACCCAGGGTATTTTATACCCTAAAAAACTCCATATTGAACAAACCTCTTCCGAATTAACGGCAGCCTATAAATCCAATTTAACTACAGCAAATCGAATTGCCGATCTCAGTGGAGGGCTTGGAGTGGATACTTTTTACTTTGCTAAAAAAGCCATATCAGTCGATCACTTTGAAATCAACCCAGAGCTCGCTGAAATCGTTCAACACAATTTCAGTGTACTAAATGCAAATAACATTAACTGCTACAACGAAGATGGAATTGCTACGGTTCTCAACTCAAATCAGCTGTACGATATGATCTATATTGATCCTGATCGTAGGGACCATCAAAAAAACAGAGTGTTTTTTCTAAGTGATTGCAAGCCTGATGTTCCTATGCATTTAGAAATGTTGTTTGATAAAGCACCTCTAATAATGCTTAAAACAGCCCCCTTACTTGATATAAGCCAAGGAATCAAAGATTTAAGTGGTGTTAAGGAGATTATTGCTCTAGCTGTAAAAAACGAACTCAAGGAACTGTTGTGGATCTTAAAAAAGAATTTTGATCAAACTCCTACAGTTAAAGCGGTTAATCTAGAGAGTCCTCATTTGGATTTTAATAGTTTAATCGATTCAGAAGAAAAAACCAATATAACCCCTACTCCAATTGGCAGCTACCTCTACGAGCCCAATGTAGCTCTTTTAAAGATCGGGATGTTTAAAACAATCGCTAAGCATTTTAAGCTTGGTAAACTGCATTCGAATACGCATCTATACACATCTGATGAGTTGATTGAATTCCCTGGGAGAATCTTTAAAATCAATGAAGTACTTTTCTACAATAAGAAAAACCTAAAGCCATTTGAAAATACAAAGGCCAATATCAGTTGTAGAAATTTTAAAATCAGCGTAGAACAGCTCAAAAAAAAGCACCGCATAAAAGATGGCGGTGCTCAATATTTATTCTTTACAACTGATTTTAACAACCAGGCTGTTGTTTTAGTCTGTCAGAAGGCTTAGGTCAACAAATTACCTTCATCATCCCACTGGGCCAAATCAGCTCTTTTTGATTGGTCAATGCATTTTGCCAACCACTCTTTTTCATATGAAACTCCGTGTTTGTCGAGGACTTCCTGAGGAACACCATCCCAAACATTTGGGGTATTTCCTTTATATCCTAGATCTTTAATTCCCATCTCAGATGTAAAATAACCTGTGAGGGTTAAATTTCTGACTAGGGAGAAGAAATTGACTTCAAAAGGACGTTTTGATGAAGGGGTATCGTAATCGTAATAGGCAATACCATCGAGTAACTGCTTTTGATTTAACTCTTCTAAGAATTTAAACTCTTTTTCAAAACGAATGTTTGACTCGTGATCTAACCACATTAAACCTCCTCTTAATCGCTGTTGAAATGCTGGGTAATCCTTTGCCATAAACTCTATAAAATCTGGGCTTCCAGCATCAGTTGCAGATCCAAATTCACTATTTGCAGGCAATATCAAAGCACAGAGCACTCTAAGGGTATCCATTTCGTGCTCGTTAAAAAATTGCTCAGCGTACAGTTGTTCGTCGATTGCTTTCTCTTCAGCAGTTCTACCGTAAACAGTAGCTCCATCAGCAATAACAGCAAGTTCTTGTTCTTCTAGTTCACCCTTACACGAAAGTGCAAAGCTTCCGGCCAGTGATCCAAGTACGATGGACTTTAAACTCTCTCTTCTATCCATAATTAAATATTTTGAGCTTTAAGCTGTTGAACAATATAATCTGAAGTCCTCCAAGAGAGGGCTAAAATGGTCCAGGTTGGATTTTTATCCGCCTGAGACACAAATGGTCCGGCATCTACAATAAATACGTTATCAGCCTCGTGCAACTGTTGAAATTTATTCACTACTGATGTTTTAGGATCATTCCCCATACGAGTAGTTCCCACTTCGTGTATAATTTCACCTGGTTTTGTTAGACCGTAATTATTTGCTGCACCTGGCTTATCACCTAGAGCGATACCTCCCATATTGTGAATGATTTCCTCAAAAGTATCTTGCATATGCTTGGTCTGTTTGATTTCTTGATCAGACCATTTGTAGTTAAAACGCAATACTGGTATTCCCCATTCATCCACCACCGAAGGGTCAATTTCACAATAGTTATCTTTTCGAGCGATGGCTTCACCTCTACCCGACATACCTAAAACTGATCCGTAGTACTTTTTCACATCATCTCTTAAATGCTCCCCATATCCTCCTATCTTTTCTCCAAAGAATCGGTTGAGATCGTTAGGGTTAAATCCAAATCCATAACCAGGCATTCCCATACCTCCCCATACTTCAATGTGATATCCTCGAGCGAAATCTAATTTGGAATGGTCTCCCCACCAAGGAGTATAAACGTGCATCCCTCCTACACCATCCTCGTTATAGGACACATCTCTATTCATTAGTTCTGGTATAAATGCCGCTCTAGAAGCACCTGTAGAATCGTGTAGATATCTACCAACTACATCTGAGCTATTTCCCAATCCATTTGGATGCTGCTTGGATTTTGAATTCAACAAGATTCTAGCAGAAGAACACGCAGATGCTGCGAGTACAACTACCTTTCCTTTTAGTGAATACTCCTTGCGATCTTCTTTGTTGATATAAGACACTCCTGTTGCTCTACCTTCTTCATCCGTCAATACTTCACGTACCATAGCATTGACATACATATCAATCTGTCCTCCATTCTTTTGAGCTGGAAAAATCAGACAAGAACCAGAAGAAAAATCAGCGTACACTTGACAAGAGCGATTGCATTGACCGCAGTAGAAACAAACTCCTCTGTCATCATTGATCTTTTTAGTAACCATCGACATGCGCGAAGGAATCACAGGTATATTTGATTTACGAGCCCCTTTGATATAAAAGAGTTCATGTAAACGAGGTTTGGGAGGTGGTAAGAAAAAACCATCAGGTTCATTCTCTAGATTTTCCTTGCTTCCAAAAAGCCCAATAAGCTTATCAACCTTGTCGTAATAAGGCTTTACATCCTCATAACCAATCGGCCAGTTTTCACCTAATCCATCAATGTCTTTGTGTTTGAAATCCCTCTGGGAAAAACGAAGTGATATTCTTCCCCAGTGGTTGGTTCTTCCCCCCAACATACGTGCTCTAAACCAGTTAAATTCTGTTCCTTCGGCCACTGTATAGGGTTCTCCTTTAATATCCCAACCTCCATAAAGCGCATCAAAATCACCAAAAGCTCTTCTGGTGTTGGCACCTCGTCTAGGAGATTCATAAGGCCATTTTAGTTGAGTGCTTTGCTCAGGATTAGCAGGATCATAAAAAGGACCTGCTTCAACCACAGCTACCTTTAATCCCGCCTCTGAAAGTACTTTAGTAGCCATTCCGCCACCAGCACCTGATCCTACGATAATAACATCGTAGACTTTAGAGGATTCTTTTATTTGCATTCGTTAGTTAGTTTTGTTTGTCTATGCAATATATAAATTTTAAAGCGCAACCTAAAATGGGAAAAATTAAAATTTTATGGTTTTTTGATTATATTTAAATATCAATACAAAAACGATGAAACACCTTTATTTGTTGTTACTTTTAGTAAGTTTTCAGCTCAAAGCTCAAGATACTCCTTCGGTTCTATCTCAAAAAGACAGTCTTCAAACAAAATTGAAAACTCCTATAGAAGGTCATGCCGTAATTGGTTTTTTTAACGATACCCTCTTTAAAGTTCACAATGATATTGGTGGATTTTCAGCACTAGAAAGAGCTACTGCTGTCAACGAAAGAATTCAACAACTCAAAGAGTTAGAATACAACAGCAATCTATTTTCGATAAGAAATGATCACGACAACACTCAAGTTATATACGGTTCCAAAGTATTATTAGCCATCTCTGATCAAGACGCTGCTGTTCAGCAAGTGGACCGAAAAACACTTGCAACCAGCTATATGAATACCATTTCAGAAGCCTATAGAATCTACAAAGATGAAACCAGTCTCTACTCACTGTTAAAAAACATTGGAATAGCATTAATAATTGTTATCATCACCTTTTTCACCATCAAATACGCCCTTAAGCTATTTAGGTTGATTTCTATTAAAATATACGAGCAAAAGAACAAGAGAATCAAGGGAATCAAAATTAGAAACTACACCCTCTTTGATGCCAAAAGTCAAGTCAACGCGCTGATTAATCTCAATTCTATAATCAAGTGGATCGCACTACTGTTTATAGTGTATATCAGTATACCCCTGCTGTTTGGAGTCTTTCCCTGGACTAAAGATTTAGGATCTACTTTATTTGGATATGTTCTTAGCCCCCTAAAGCGAATTTTGTTTTCAGTCATCGATTACTTACCTAATCTAATTACGATTGCTGTAATTATTTTTGTATTCAGATATGTCCTTAGAGGAATCAAATACCTCAAATCTGAGATTGAGTTAGAGCGTTTAAAACTTCCTGGATTCTATCCAGACTGGGCTTCTCCTACCTATCAAATCATAAGAGTACTAGTTGTCGCCTTTATGATTGTTGTGATCTTTCCTTACTTACCGGGAAGTGATTCTCCTATATTTAAAGGAGTATCTGTCTTTTTAGGATTCTTGTTCACCTTTGGATCAGCTGGATCACTATCGAACCTTATTTCAGGAATCATCCTAACCTATATGAGACTCTACAAGATTGGAGATCGTATAAAAATTGGAAACACAGTTGGTGATGTTGTTGAAAAAAACATTCTCGTGACTCGTATCAAAACCATCAAGAATGAAATAGTTTCTGTTCCCAATTCAACGGTGATGAGCAGTCATACCGTTAATTTTACTTCAGAAGCAGAAAGGGATGGACTTATAGTACACTCGACTGTTACCATTGGATATGACGTTCCATGGAATCTAGTACACGAGGCCCTTATCGAAGCGGCTCAAAAAACAGAGTTTGTTTTAGAAGATCCCAAACCATTTGTGTTACAGACCAGCTTAAATGATTTTTACGTCTCTTATGAAATCAATGCTTACACTAATCACGCAAGTAGACAAGCCTTGATCTACTCTGAACTACACGCACATATTCAAGATTGTTGTAACGCCAGAGAAATAGAAATAATGTCACCGCACTATACAGCGGCTAGAGATGGAAATCTAAAAGCTGTACCTCAAGAATACTTACCAAAAGATTATTCCCCTGGTGGCTTTATTGTTAACAAAAGGAATACTGATGAATAGACAATCATTTATAAAACTTCCTACAACAACAAAACAAAAATTTAATTTCCCATCTCAAACCTATATCTCTAAGGTATCGGATGTATTGCACCTCGATAATGTATCTGAACCTGAGTTAGAAGTATTTTTAGCTGATCCTTCTAACAACACTAGAAAAGCGATGATCATTGCTCCTGGTGGAGCTTTATTTTTTCATGCAATTGAGCATGAGGGAACCACGGTTGCACAACGATTAGCTTCAATGGGAATCAACACTTTTGTTTTAAAATATCGATTGTATCCAGTGGATGGAAATGCAGAAGATTACGTCAATGACTTAGTCGCTAAAGAAGATTGGGAAGCTATTCATAAATGCGCTGTTGATACGCTTCCTTATGCTCTAGAAGATGCAATTCAGGCTATAAATCACCTCAGAATCAATTGTGAATCCTATTCTATTGATTCCAATCAAATAGGGATGATAGGTTTCTCAGCAGGAGGCGCTCTTACATTGGAGGCACTCTTCCAAGGACCAAAAGAGTCTCGTCCAAATTATATAGGATTAGTTTATCCCTGGGTAGATATCATTTCAAAATACGACCTACCAAATGAAAATATTGCTGCGTTTTTTAGTTGTGCCTCTGACGATGAGCTATTATTAGCTCCTAAAACAGTCGACCTATACAAAGAGTGGATTCAAAAGAATTACACAGCTGAACTTCATATGCATGAATCAGGAGGACATGGGTATGGAACTAAAAATATACCTGAAGTAAGCAAATGGTTTGAATTATTGATCGATTGGATTGAGAGAAGATAAAAAAAACTGCCTAACAATTAGAAAAATCTAATCACTAGGCAGTACCAACCAACCAAATAAAAGCAGTTTATATATCAATCATATATTGGAATTTAAAATAGATTTGAGCACTATCAATTCTGTATATAGAACTTTGATCGATATAGGAATGACCTGTAGTCCCTCCAATATAAAATATGGTAAAAGGATTAGGATTGTATTTTAAAAGGGATTGCGTAAAGATACTATCGCTAAAATTATTTTTTTCAAAAACAAATCGAAACGATATGTTGCTGTTAAATTGATAATTGAGATTCGTTCTCATAATGTATCCCTTATAAAAATACTCGTTGCTTTCGAGACGTTTCAATTTCGTAAAACGAAAACTGGGAGCAATTGAAAATTTAGAACTTAACTGAAAATCGTTAAATGTTCCTATAAAAGTATTTCGACCTACTTGAGGATCTGAGCTGTCATAGTAAAGCGATTTACCGGTTGAAACAAAACCTCGAATATTAAACTTCTCATTAGGATTGTACATTAAAAACCAAGATAAGTCGTGTTGCTGATCTGTTTCGAAGCCATAGAACTCCTCCCAAAATGCTTTACTGAACGACAATTCAGTACCAATATTGTTATCAAAACGTATGAATGATTGAACATTGAAATCAGAAAGCTTTTTAAGACCGTCAAAATTATATCTCAGCTGGTATCGAGCACTCACGTTAAAAGTATTCATCTTACTTTCTTCTTTAAAAAAATGTTGATATCGATGACTGATATTTAAAGTTTTGTAATTGTTCGAAGTTGCAAATCCTAAAGGGGTAGCAAACCAGGGTGATTTATGAACATAATAAATGTCGGTATTCCAATTCTTAGTACTTCTATTAGCATAGACTAAAGCAGTATATCCCGTGTTTGTCTCTCCATCTAGAGCAACTGTTCGTCCTTCAATCAAATCTGAGGAGTCAATCCAATCAGTTTCAGGCTCAACTACTTTGGTAGAAGCAACCTCAAAACCAATCGTATATTTATCTTTCAAACGATACAATCCATCAATTCCAAATAAATTACCGGAACCTCCACCATCGTAAAAACGATTCGTAGATACAAACCCAATATTACTTCCACCCTCATAAGTGCGTTGATATCTAAAGATATTTGCCAATGACCCCTCTCCTTCTCCAAAATACGATCGATTCTCTCCTCCAACAAGATAAGGGCTCTTTTCGTCATAAGCTACTAGCCAATAATAACGTTGTTTTTTGCCTTGATTGATGAGCTTTGTTGAAATTAAAGGTTTGTTGATCGATCGTGTATAAACACCATCAGTCAAAAAATTAATAAAGTCGTTCCCCTCATTAAAATAGGGCCTTCTTTCTGGATATTGAATTGCAAATGTATTGTTGACCGTAATTTGAGAAACATCAGCCTCTACTTGAGAAAAGTCTGGGTTAATCGCAAATTCAAAAGACGTTTTATTGTTAACATCAATTAAACCACTGAGTCCAAAATTGGGTTGAAGCTTTCCATAAGCGAGTTGATCTCCATTGTGAGCTGCTGATATTCCACTAAAAACATTGGGAAGTAAGTTCACTCGATTCTTTGCCTTTATATTTTTCAATACCAATTTTGCTGGAGATTGACAGATAAAACACGAATTGTTTCGATCCAAAGGAAAATTTAAATTTTGTGAACGATTTCCATCAACATAGGTAGAACGATGAACAGTAATCGACCAATTCATCACATCAGCCTCATCAAATTGGATCCCGCTAAAGGGAATCATCATTTCCACGTGATACGCTTTTTTATGTTTTGATGCTTTGGTATAAAAGTTAACATCATACGAAGGATCGTCACCCCCATTATTGGTCAATTTCATATCGACCTGACTTCCTTCGGCATTCGAACCTAGAAACACCAAAAACCGACCATCTCCATAGGTGTCGATACCGAAATAGACCGTATCATCCATCCATGCTTCATCTCTATTTCTCAAAGAGGATCGAAGCGTACTCATATCTGTATATGCAACAAATCCAACTAAGATATAATCCTTATCGTACTTCACATAAACATCCGTAGGATTCTTTGAAGCAATATTGTCTCCTGGTTCGAATTCATAATTGATAGTATAGGTTTGAGCTCCTTCCCACTCAGATGGATTTACAACACCATCAAAATCAATAGTGGATGTTTGTTGTGCAAATCCTATAAAAGAAATGATTAAAAAAATCAAATATAGGTATAAGGTTTTCATAAATGTTGGCTTTACTTAAAAGACTTGACATAGATCAATTTGTTACATTTTTAAGTTTTTTTTAACATTTATGAAATTTAATTTCAAAAAGGGGTTAAAAATCCTAATAAGCTCAAATAAAGAAATTTCTAATAAACTAAATTAGCATCTAGATCATTGAAAATGATGGAGTTAAGAAAAAATTAAAAACTGACTTGTCAAATGGAATCGAGTTGATCCTAGTAAATTCTAATTGAATACTTGAAACAAAAACACTATAAAAAAATTGTAAACGACTTATTTTTCAATTGTTCTAAACGTCAAATTAATTCGAGGTCCCTTTTTTATTTTCGTTGGTGGTAAACGATGAAGCCAGTTTTCTTGGGTGCTTCCTTTCATAACAAGCAAGCTCCCATGAGGTAGTACGATATCAATTTTAGTACCCTCTTTTTTGTGTTTGAAGCTAAATTTACGCTCTGCTCCTAAGCTTAGAGAAGCTATCGCGCCGTGTTTTTTTAAGTCTTTTTCACCATCACTGTGCCATGCCATCCCCTCTGATTCATTGTGATACAAATTGAGAAGACAAGAATTAAATGTTTCTCCACATTTTGATTCAACGATATGTTTTAATTCCAATAAGATTTCATTCCACAATAGAGCTGTTTTGGTGATTTTTGAATAGGTATATGAAAATGGCTCATCTGCATACCAGGCTACAGCTCGTTTTGTGGTGATTAACTTACCAAATATAAGTGCTTGATCTGCTTTCCATTCAATGTCGTTTAACAGGGCCTCATAATAGCTTGCAGCTGCGAATTCACTCATAATAGTTCCGTAATAATCTACTACACCATCGTAGGGTAAAATAGAGTTAAAGTCTTGATTGTTATTTGAAAAGAGATCCATAACTTAAAAATAAGAAAGTATTGTTTAAAAAAGCCAAAAAAAAGTTGGAAGAAATAAACCTATAAGGTACATTTGCATCCGCGTTGAAAGACGCTAGTCGTTGAGACTGGAGAGGTGCCAGAGTGGTAATGGAGCAGATTGCTAATCTGTCGACGGGAAACTGTCGCCAGGGTTCGAGTCCCTGTCTCTCCGCAAACATAAGATAACCTCGGGGTGTAGCGTAGCCCGGTTATCGCGCCGCGTTTGGGACGCGGAGGTCGCAGGTTCGAATCCTGCCACCCCGACAAAAAAGGAGTCTATTTTAGGCTCCTTTTTTTATTGATCACATCTTTGATTTAAATTATAAAGTTGTTTGTCATCATTCCTATATTTATCTTTAATTAGAAATAATTGCATTATTCATTATGAACTCTAAAGTAGATGACTATTTTGATCGATTGACAAAATGGAAAGAGGAACTCTCTTATCTGAGATCAATTGTTCAAATCGATCAATTAAATGAAGATTACAAATGGAATAACCCCTGTTATACCTATAAGGGTAAAAATGTATTTATCATAGCTGCTTTTAAAAATCATTTCTCTCTTAGTTTTTTTAAAGGAGCTTTAATTATTGACACATTAAACAAACTGAGTACTCCCGGAGAAAATTCTAATCGTGTACGAATGTTTAAGTTCACCTCTATTGAAGAATTACAAGCTTCAGAATCAATCATTTTAGACTATATCAAAGAGGCTATTGAAATTGAAAAGAAGGGATTAAAAGTCATTCCAAAGAAAACATCGATTGATCTACCTGAAGAACTCAGACAAACATTTAGTGATTCTAAAGAGTTAAAAACAGCTTTTGAAGCCCTTACTCCTGGTAGACAACGAGGATATTTGCTTTTTTTTAGTCAGGCAAAACAATCTGAAACACGATTGAGAAGAATCAAAAAATATGAAGATCGAATATTAAACGGATACGGAATGGATGACTGTGTATGTGGACGATCGAAACGAATGCCTGGTTGTGATGGATCTCACAAATTGATCTAAAACAAAAAACCCCAACAGTTCTGTTGAGGTTTTCAGTGATCGCGATAGGATTCGAACCTATGACCGTCTGCTTAGAAGGCAGATGCTCTATCCAGCTGAGCTAC